>JAEYKI010000008.1 GCA_023408315.1 Bacillota bacterium | reverse complement strand
GGACGGCGGATTTCAAGCTGTCCAATCCTAAGGATACTGGATTGTATCAAGTGCACGTATACGGAACGGACAAAGCTGGGAATACGGGCAAGATAGGATCCACAACGTTCACCCTGCAGCCGGACACCTCTGCGCCCAAGCTGAGTTCCATGGCGACCAGCACCAGTCCTTCCAAAACCGCCAAATTCTCGGCCGCGGCGTTTGGGGTGATGGATGACAACGGCGTTGCAGGCGTACGGTTTGCGGTATGGAGCGAAAAGAACGGACAGGACGACCTTAGGTGGTATGAGGGCGCGAAGGTAGGGGACGGCATATGGCTAGCGGATATGGACGCCGCGAAACATAAGAACGATACCGGCAAATATTTGATCCATGCTTATGGGACGGATGGTCTTGGCAACTTCGATTTCATGGGGTCGATTGCCATTGTGCTTGATCATGTAGATAGCACGCCGCCCACGATGTCCGCTGTGATTACAAGCTCCAGCCCGTCCTATTCACCTAAATTTGATATGATGGCGGCAAATGTCAAGGATGACAATGGTGTGAAAAGCGTACAGTTTGGGGTATGGAGTCAAAACGGCGGCCAGGATGATTTAAAATGGTACAATGGAACATATGACGGCAAAGGCAATTGGTTTGCGCAGGCAGACATTGCCAACCATAAAAATGATACCGGCAAATATAATATACATGTATATGGCACGGATATAAACGGCAATTTTGGATTTATGGGCAGCACTGCTATACAAATTGACCCCATTGCGGTCGGCTATCTGATCATGGGTTCGCCCGAGGCCACGGTGGCGCAGATGGCCAACGATTACAATAGCTATGCCAGCGCAAATGGAAAGTCATTCCCGGCGTTTTATGCCGGAGTGCCGGTGCGCAGTGCGGCATTGCTCAGCGCGAACCTTACAAGCGTGACGCAGGTTACGAATGTCTTCCAACTCGCGCAGATGTATTATGACATTGCCACAAAAGAAGGCGTGAAGCCCGAGGTCGCTTGGGCGCAGATGTGCCATGAAACGGGATATCTGCAATTTGGCGGGGATGTTTCCATCGGCCAGTTTAATTTTGCAGGATTGGGCGCCACGGGAGGCGGCGTCCCGGGCAACACGTTTGCCAATATAGAAGAAGGCATCATCGCGCAGGTACAGCACTTGAAGGCTTATGCGTCCGCTTCCACAGTGCCTGTGAATATAACCCTTAACGGACAGCCTCTGGATCCAAGGTTTGGCTATGTATCAAGAGGCTGCGCGCCCACGGTACAGGCGCTGTCGGGCAGATGGGCGACAGGTTCCACTTACGGTAATAGCATCATGCAGATCATCCAAAGGATTAAAACAAGGCCTTCAACTATTCAAAGTACAATGACCATGATGACGGTACTGCCTAGTATTGAACCCAGCGCGACTCCAAGTCCGGAACCCAGCACGACTCCGAGTCCGGAACCCAGCACGACTCCAAGTCCGGAACCCAGCACGACTCCAAGTCCGGAACCCAGCGCGACGCCCAGCGTTGAACCAAGCGCAACGCCAAGTGCGGAGCCCAGCCAGACGCCCAGCGTTGAACCAAGCGCAACGCCAAGTTCTGAACCGAGTGTAACACTCAGCCCAAGCCTAGCGCCAAGCAGTTAACTGGCTACAACACTGAGCGCGCAACTAAACGATACTGTATGTGAATAGCCGTTGGCTGTATTGTTCCGTAAAGGTACATGTCTTGTATCAGTGGTTTTAGCATAGGTGAACGGTTTATCTATAACAATTTATAGGGTAAAGGCGGCAAACTGTTTTTAAAAAAGGGTGGAATTATGGAAAAGCAAAAAAATAAAAAAAATATTATTATCATTATTTTACTGCTAGTTATAGCGCTGCTGGTTATATATATCTTTTTTGGGCAATTCATCCTAAATTATTTTAATAAAACAACTGAAACACCCTCTACGGAGCAAGCATCAAGGAATGAGTTACAGGATCTGGCCGACCAGGTTTTTCCGGAAACAGGCGGCGATCTTTCTGAGGGTGTGGTGCCGGAAGCCTCTTCAGACGCTATTATTGCTAGCCAAATGGAAGACTTATTTGCCAACCCGGACAATTATGCTGGTAAAAATGTTCAGATTGAGGGAACAGTCTATAAAGAACCGGTCAACAATCAGGGGATCCTTATATTCAATATAGAGGTAGGCGAAGGCCGCTTTGCGCTTATCAACTATTTGGATCCGAACGAAAAGATGGATCTAAAGAAAAATCAAACAGTTACAATCAAAGGAATTGTTACAGGAAGCGTAAGTTCCCAAAACATTGATAGTCAGCCAACAATGATGCCTATGGTGAACGCGTCTGAACTTGGCATAGTCAACTAGTTTGCTTTTTATCTTTTATGTAAATAATGGTATGGCTATATCTTTAGAATAGAAACAGAGGCAATAGTTTTGAGCAAAGGTCCTATAAAGGCATATATAGAAAGTTGTTCTAAATTAAATATAAGAAATACTATTCGGGAATTTGTATTAAGCGACAGAAACGAAATTGTTTTAGATTTGCCGCCGGGAACAGTCGAGCTGCTTTTAAGAATAGAGAAGGGCTTTTCGGCTGTAGCAGGCAACCTTAAAGTTATATGCGATGTGAATGAAAAAGAACCTTATAATGTCAGAGGCGACGTCATAGGGGATTTTTATTTGATTGGTGATGAAAAACAGATTGTAATAATCTTAAAAGAAAATAGCATATCCCGTATTCAGATTAGATTCAATATTTTAGTTATAGAAAATTTAAGGATTACGGACTTTCTGAACACGATATCCTTTTATTTGAAAGAAAAAGATACCCGGGTATTGTTTCAAAAGCTCTTGGATAATGAAGAGAGGTCGAGAGTAGAGCGTGTCAATGCCAATATTGAACTTTTAAGCCAAAGGGATAAACTCAATCAGTTTATTGTAGACTATAGGAATTTAGCAGAAACGCAGCAGCAGGCGCTTAACGAGGGGTTATTCGCTAAGCTGAAACGCGGGCTAAACGCATCCGTTCGCAGTGTGTATGGAGATTTAAGAAAAACCTCCCTCGAAAAGAAACAAGTGGATGACCAAGTAACAACACCGGAGCAAGAGTATGTCCGGCAGATCCAGCAAATTAACTGGTGGGGAGAATCGAATGGGGAATATGTACGGAAATCTATTGCTCCTTTGACTTTTAATATGGTTAATTCCATGGCCATTGCGTTTTATAAGTCCGGTTTGTTTTTTAATAAACCGGGCACCCCGGAACCCGCCTGGACAAAAATTGCAAAAACTATGCCTATGTTTGCAGGACATTATCAACCCCGTTTGCCGGGAGAACTCGGATTTTATGATCCGGTTGCGAACGAAACCATTCGAAAACAGATGGAGCTTGCAAGGCATTATGGCATATACGGTTTTTGTATATTCTCAAGTTCACTTAATGCTGATGAAGATTGGGGTGCACCGCTTGAAAACATACTTAACAACCCAGATTTGGATCTGCCATTCTGCATTTGCCTGGATTATGGGAAAAAAGCTTATACCCAAAAGGCGTTCGATACCGATTCTGTTATTGGACTAGCAAAAAAAATACTGCCCGCTTTGATGGATGAACGATATATCAAATTAAATGGGAAGCCTGTGCTGGTTATACATAAGCCTGAAAAAGCACCCGGAATTAAGAAAATAACCGGTATTTGGCGGGAATATTTCCAAAGCAACGGCGCAGGCAATATCAACCTCTTTTTTATGAGAACGTCCCCTGATCTTTATGAAGGCGTAGCGGACGCTTATATAGAATCGCCCAGATTTAATATAGAATTACAAGGATATCAGCCGCTTTCAAACAATGACATGCATTTTTTTTCTAAGTTTAATGGAAAAATATACGATTATTCAGATATATCAAAGAAAAAATATTATTTAACGCAGACGGCATACAAACTGTATAAAACCGTCATGCTTCCTTTTGACGATACGCCAAAAAATAGAGCCAGGGCAACCATATATCATAATTTTTCCATAGAAGCTTATATGGAATGGTTAAGAGATATTATTCAATTTACATGGGATCATTTTCCGGATGAGGAGAAAGTTCTGTTTATAGATTCTTGGAACGGTTGGATGGATGGGACACAGTTGGAACCGAATTGCCGGTTCGGGTATTCCGTTTTACAGGCAACCGCAGAATGTTTACAATCTGAAGCAAAGAAGATTATCTTTGTATCCCACGACGCATTTCATCATGGCGCGCAGCTTTTATCATTGCATATAATCAGGCAACTGAAAGAAAGCTTCGGTTATAACGTATATTTGATACTCAGACATGGAGGAGAGCTTGTTCCCGACTTTGAAAAGTACACTAAGGAAATTGTTCAAATTGGAAGAGATATTGAAAGCATCTCACAACTGGTTTCCAAAATAAGAAGCTGGCACACGGATATAGCGATATGCAATACGGTGGTCAGCGGCGATGTTTTGGGTTTGCTCGCTGATCAGGGTATCTGCTGTATTTCTTTAATCCATGAAATGCCGGATATAATACGGCAAATGGAAGCGCTTGATAGTTTTAGGCAGATCGTTGAAAAAGCAGAAAAGATTGTTTTTCCTTCCGATTTTGTAAGGAAGTCCGACCTTAAGGTACTGCCTTTTGACCTTGACAAGACTGTGATACGGCCTCAGGGGTTATACAGAAACAATCCGTATAAACAAAACATTCAAAGCGCCCGGGATAAGGTAAGAAACGAACTTGGAATAGCCAGGGAAGCACTAATTGTCTTGGGCGTGGGTATTGCTGACGGGCGCAAAGGGTTTGATCTTTTTGCCAAGTGCGCAAAAAGGCTTCAGGACCCGCGCGTTTGTTTTGTGTGGGTAGGAAACCTAGAGACCCCCTTGTTTTGGGAAATATTGTCAATGTGCAAAAACGCTGGACTGATAGAGAAAAAGCGAGTTGTGTTTATACCTGCGGTAGAAGATGTGGGAAAATATTTCGCAGCGGCAGATCTGTATCTTCTTACTTCCAGGGAAGACCCTTTCCCCAGCGTTGTAATAGAAGCCATGGATGCTGGAGTACCCGTTATTGCATTTGAGGATTGCGGCGGGTATGTGGATATTGTGTCCGGCAACACAGGCATGCTGGTGCCTAAAGAGGATACAGCCGCTCTCTGCAGTTGCATAAGGGATCATTTGTATAATGAGGGTTTACTAAAGAAAAAATCCAAAGCTTGTTTGAAACTAATTCGCGATAAATTTGATTTTAATGATTACGTTAATTTTCTTCTCAATGTTTTCAGCTCCATAAAAAAGAAATGAGATAAAAGATACCGGCGCAACCTGGCATGAACCAACCAAAAATGCGGACAGTGCGACAATAAAAGGTGTGAACAAGTGAATTATATCAGATTCGAATGTATTGATATAATGGGGAAATAGCTGTATAATAATTAAAATACATTTGGTTAAGGAGAAAAAATGTTAGTCAGCTTAAACGGTCTATTTAAATATAAGTCATTACTATTTAACCTTATATCCAGAGACATCAAAGTTAAATATAGGCGTTCCATATTGGGCGTATTGTGGAGCGTTTTGAATCCGTTATTAATGATGATCGTTATCACCATTGTTTTTTCCGCTATTTTCCGCTTTGATATCCCTAATTTTCCGATTTACTACCTTACGGGTTCGTTGATATATAATTTTTTTTCGGAATCTACAACCTTGGCTATGTCTTCCGTTGTATCCAACTCCCCGTTGCTGAAAAAAGTGTATATACCCAAATACATCTTTCCGTTGCAGCGTACAATTTTCTCGTTTGTGAATCTTCTGTTTTCATTTATTGCAATTTTGTTAGTATTGATATTTGTTCCGGTTGAGCCTACTACGTTAATGTTTTTAACGCTGGTTCCTATCCTGTATACGTTCGTATTCGCGCTTGGGATCGGAATGGCGCTTTCGGCTTTGTCCGTATTCGTTCGCGATATTTACCATTTGTATTCCGTATTGCTGATTGCCTGGATGTATTTGACTCCGATTTTTTATCCTCTCAAGATTATACCGAATTATCTGTTGCCGATTATAAAAGCAAACCCTTTATTCTATTTTATAGATTACTTCAGGAATGTTTTTATGTATGGTAAAATGCCGACCGTGCAGGATAATTTAATTTGTCTAGCATTTGCATTGGTATCTCTTGTTGTTGGCTTACTGATTTTTAAAAAAACACAAAAGAATTTTGTGCTATATCTATAGTCGAGGTATATTATGGCTGAAGACATAATCGAAATTTGCAACGTTACAATGCGTTTTAACCTGTCTAAGGAAAAAATAGACAGTTTAAAGGAATATTTTATTAAAATAGTAAAAAAACAGCTTAAATTTGAGGAGTTTTTTGCCTTAAAGGATGTCTCTTTTACCATAAAGAAAGGGGAAGTATTCGGTATCATCGGTCTGAACGGGTCGGGCAAAAGTACCCTTCTGAAAGTGATATCGGGTATTTACAATCCCTACCAAGGCAATGTAGTTGTGCGCGGCACAATTGCTCCGCTGATCGAACTGGGTGCGGGTTTTGATATGGACTTGACCGCCCGGGAGAATATCTTCTTAAACGGTACGGTACTTGGTTATACGAAAAAATTTTTGCAGTCTAAATTTAACGAAATAGTTGATTTTGCAGAACTCTGGGAATTCGTGGACGTTCCGATGAAAAATTATTCTTCTGGAATGGTCGCACGTGTCGGTTTTGCCATTGCAACCATAACAAAACCTGAAATTTTAATCGTAGACGAAATTCTTTCTGTTGGTGATTTTCTTTTCCAAAAGAAATGCGAGGATAGAATAAATACAATGATGAATGAGGGAACGACCGTTATAATTGTTTCTCACTCCATTGAACAGATAGAAAGGCTATGTGACAGGGTTCTGTGGTTGGAAAAAGGCAAAATAAAGACTTTAGGGGCTACTGAAGCAGTTTGTAACGCTTACAAAAACAGCGAAAATTTATAAAACATTCGCTTTGTTGATATTTTTTATTATATATTTTTAGGAGTAGACTGATGAATTTATTTAAAAAAACAGGCTATTTTTTTAAGGCGGCGGCAAAATCAAATAAATTGACCGTATTGAGCACGATAAGAAATGTATATAAGCAATACGGCTGGCAAGGCTTGAAGGATGCTGTTGTCAATAAAGCGCATGGAAAACCCATTGTGCCTGAAATATTGATGAACCCTTATGCCACTTCTGTTCATAAGGTAATTGCAGAAAAAAATATTATTGGTAACTGGATATTTAATGAACAGCAGTGTGAATTTACCAAAGAAGAAATATTGGCGGATATTTCGGCGTTGGCATATAAACCTCTTATTTCTATTATTATGCCCTTGTATAATCCACCCGTGAATTGGCTTGAAATTGCGATTCATTCCATACAGAATCAATATTATAAAAACTGGGAATTGTGTTTGGTAGACGACGGATCCAAAGATGGAAGAGGAAATTCTTTAATTGAAAAATATACGGAAAATGACGATAGAATCCGTATCACTCGTATGACTGAAAATAAGGGTATTTCTGCGGCGTCCAATATTTCTCTGGAAATGGCGCATGGCGAATACGTCGCTTTGATTGACCAAGACGACGAAATAACGCCAGATGCTTTCTATTGGTTTGTAAAAGAGATCAACGAAAACAAGGACGCCGATTATATTTATTCCGACGAATGCAAAATAAATGCCACTGCGGAAAAGAAGCTGTTTGGCTTTTTCTTTAAACCCGATTGGTCGCCCGCCCTTCTGTTAAATTATATGTATACTGCACACTTAACAGTATATAAAACGGAGTTGGTTAAAAGAGCGGGGGGGTTCCGCTCAGAGTACGATTTTTCACAGGATTATGATTTGGCCCTGCGGGCATCTCAGCTTGCGCAAAAAATCTGTCATATAGAAAGGGTTTTATATTTCTGGAGAGCTATTGCTACGTCAGCCGCTGCCGATGGGAAAGATTTTGCGATTACTTCCAATATAATGGCTGCAAGAGACTGGTATTTAAGAAATAGCTTCAAACCGTTGATGCAAAGACGCGAAGGCGGGAATAATGCTAGAATCGTCCTTGAAAATCTGCCAAAGGTGAGTATTATTATTCCCACAGATTCATTTGAAAATTTAAAACAATCAATCGATTTCATCAATATAAGGACATCCTATACAAATTACGAGATTGTACCGGTTGTGAATTCATTGCTTGCCGAACAACTGGAAGAGTGTTTTCCATATTACGATTCGCTTCATATATGCAAATATGACAAGCTGTTTAATTTTTCGGAAAAATGCAATGAGGGGGCTAAAAAAGCGGCAGGTGAAATACTGATATTTTTTAATGATGATGCTTACCCGCATACAAAAGACTGGATAGAGCGGCTCCTTGATATTCTGTATTTACCGGATGTAGGCGCTGTTTCGCCCCTTATGCTTTATGAGGACGCAAATAAAATTCAATATGCAGGCGCAGTCAGCGCCCATCCTGAATATGGTTTAAATGGCCCTACCTTTCTTATGAAGGATATATATGATTTAACAGGAAACAATATCAACCAACAGCATGTTAGGGAAGTAAGCATATTATCCGGAGCGTGCCTTGCCATAAAAAAAGATATCTTTATAGACATTGATGGTTTTGACGCAAACAATACCCCTAACGGACATTCCGATGTGGAAATCAGTTTTCGTTTGATTGAAAAAGGCCTTCGGTGTGTTTATACGCCCTATAGCTGCCTGATTCATCCGGGAAGCGGTACCTGGGCAATTAAATGGAAAAAGGATAAGGCGGATGTATACTGCTTGAAGCATTATAAAAAATATATTGAACGTGACAGATATTTTACAGATTCTATGAAAAAATATGAGTTTGGCTTTAAACAATTGCCGCATAAGGTATATTATCCTGTTGTTTTTGACGGCCAAAAAACATATAAAGGAGATTTGTTGCTTGTATCGCATGAATTGACGCGTACAGGAGGACCTCTGGTTTTATTTGATATGGCAAAGCTGCTTCACGAAAACGGTTATTTTGTAATAGTTGCCTCTCCGGAAGACGGACCATTGAAAGCCGATATGTTAAAGGCTGGGCTGATTGTGATTGTTGATAAAGCGTTAAGCGATTACCGCTATAAAGAAGATCCCGAAATACCTAAGGATAATTTTTGGTATTTTGATAGTTTTATCACAAATTTCGATTTGACAATTATGTCCGCAATGCTGTGCCATAACCTTATCAGCCGGTATAACAATGTTGATATTCCGATTGTTTGGTGGCTTCATGAGGGCGATTCGACCCTGGACTTTTTAGCGCCTAAATTGCCTAAGAAAGTGGGAGAAAATATACGCGTATTGTGTGTCAGCCAATATGTCCAGAATATGTTGAAACGATTCGGTGTCGAATACGATACGGATATTTTTTTGTACGGAGTCGAAGACCAGTCAACACAAGCAGATCTGCAAAAAAAAGAAAAAATTAGATTTCTTCTGGTTGGAAGTTTTGAAAAAAGAAAAGGGCATGATCTATTTATAAAAGCCATTGAAGCGATGCCCAAACATTACCGCAATCAAGCTGAATTTATATTTATCGGCGGCAAAATTAATGAACAGGACGTCTATAACATGGTGGTGCAGTTCTGTAATGAAAATGACAACGCTATCGTCAGACAATCTCTGCCCCGGGAGGAACTATTCAAAATATATGATGAATCGCTATGTGTCGTTGCACCGTCACGCGACGATCCGATGCCGGTCGTTTTGACGGAAGCGTTAATGTTTTCAAAAATATGCATTTGTTCGGACAAGACCGGTACGTCATATTTTATTGAAGATGGAAAAAACGGGTTTGTTATTCAAAATGAAGATTATGCGGCTCTTTCCCAAAAAATGATGGATATAATTGATAATCACGATAAAATGACTGAACTTAGGCAAAACGGCAGAAGACTTTACGAGCAGCATTTTTCCATGGATGTTTTCCAGAAAAATTTAAATAGCGTACTAAATAAGGCTCTGCATGAAAAAAATAGGAATAGCCGATATGGCATATAGCAAACGAGGATTTGTTATGATGGAAATTAATCAAAACAAATGGATAATCCGTGTCTCTTCCGGTAGAATGTACCGCTTTTATTGCAGGCATCCGCTTTGGTGTTTGATTTTTGTTTTATCCATCCTATCATTTTTTGTATACAAAGATTTTATACTGTTTCATAAGCTCTATATCTATGCAGAATCGGATATCGGCAGCGACCTGCACAACCAGACCCTTCCGATGGTTGGATATATGGCGGATTATATAAGATCATTCGGCTATCCTTGGTGGACGTTTAATTTGGGCTTGGGGCAGAACGTTTATGCGTACATGTCTTCGTTTGGTGATCCTTTCATCAGCATTGCCATATTACTTGGCAAAAGTGCGCTGCCTTATTCGCTTGGATATCTACAGGCTGCAAAACCGGTTGTCGCGGGATTGTTTTTTTATCTGTTTTTAAAAAAGGCAAAAATAAACGGTAATATCAGCTTTATCGTTGCGACTCTTTACGCCTTTTGCGGTCATATGATCGGCAGGGGAGCATGGGTTTCATACCCGAACGAAGTGGTATGGGCTGCGTTTGTGCTTTATGCAATCGAGCGTTGTCTGGCGGATTTTGATTTCAGAATGCTTCCGCTTGCTGTCGCGGTGTTTTTTTTATCCCAGAAGGGATTCCAAAGCACATTATACACGGCCTATTTTTTTATATATGTGCTGATCCGTTATCTGTCCATCCATACGTTCAGACGTAGGGATTTTACAAAGTTTATTTTTAAATATATCGGTTTTTTTGCGTTGGGAGCGGCGCTGGCAGCTGTAATATTTTTACCAAATATTCTGTTCCAATTGAGCTCTGCCAGAATTTCGAACTACAATTCCGTTTCAGAGTCGCTAAAAACCGTATCCCCTTTCAGTTTTATGAATTTTAAAGAATTTTTTACAACATTTTACAGATGGATATCGATCGACGCTCTTGGAACAGGGAACAATTATACCGGCATAATAAATTATCTTGAGGATCCGCTTTTTTATTGTGGGACTATATCCATGGTTTTGTTACCGCAAGCGTTTTTCATAAAAGAAAGACGCAAAAGAAACGCTATTTTGGTTATGCTTGCCATGGCGGCATGTTACATTATCTTCCCTTATGTGCGTTTTATAGCAAATGGTTTTTTAAGGGATACATATAAGCTGTCATCATTTATCATCATTATTATTGTATTGTATTCATGTGCTGTTATTTTTGAAAATATGATTTATAAAAGAAATATTCACTTGCTCGTATTATTTATTACTTTCACGGCAATCGGTGGTATAGGTGCTGCAGGTGTTTTTATAGACCGAATGGAACCGTCTTTAGTAAACTTTGATTTTGACCCTGTAATATTGCTTTTATGCGGATTGTTTATACTTGCAGGTTTTTTGTTGCTTATATTGTATAAAAGATCCGCAATCGCTAGGCGGACAGTATTGCTGCTGCTGGCTGCGGTTGTATGTGTTGAAGCGGGTATTTTTTCGTACCATACTGTTAACGTTGACCGCATATTTTTATCCAATGATTTTGAAACCGGTAAAATAACTTATAACGACAGTACAAATGAAGCGGTCGCATTTTTAAATCAAAGAGAAAACAATGCTTTCTACAGAATGGAAACGGACGAGAAAAAATATGACGCGAGTATTCTTGACGCTTCATTATATCAAAAATATTACGGCGTCAAATCTTATACGCTGCAGACACAGTATAACCTTGATTTTTTCGGATTTGTAAATGCCGGTTTGGTAGTTAATCCATCAAATTACGTATATCCTTTTAATACCCGGTATGCTCTTTACAGCTTGCTGGGGGTTAAATACATGCTTTCCAAATCGGAGTCGCCGGAATTCCCCGGGTATAAATCTATTGGAAAAATTGAAGATCACTATATTTTTGAAAACGACAATGCGTTTTCCTTGGGAACGGGCTATGATCAATATGTGTATGTAAGCGAAATTGGAAACGCCGGAAACGTTGTAAGAGACCTGACGCTTTTGCACGCGGTTGCGCTGGAAGACGGCACACCCGTACCGAAAGGGTTAAGCCATTTTGATGTCCGTACCCTGGAAAACCAAAAAACCAGCTTACAAGTGAGTTTTAACAACCTGGCAACGCAAGGGATTCAGATACTGTCTTTTGACAACAATCAATTAACATTTGAGTCGACAGGGGATGGAGCGCACTATATTGATATTCCCATATCTGCTGAGACCGCTGAAAGTCCATCTTCGACCGAGGCAAGTTATAAAATGTCTTCAAGTCAGGAGACCTACGGATGGGTTGACTGGATTAAGAACGGCGAGATTACAGAAACGTATCTAGTTAATCTGAATAAAGGCGAGGCTGCTTATGACTTTTCAGGCCCATCCATTGATACTTTGCGGATCAATTTCGCAAGCGCGGGTGTTTACACCATCAACGGTTTTGTGGTTGAAACGCTGCCTCAATCCTTGTATGAACAGGCAGCCGAGGATAAAAAAGAAGACAGGATGAACATCACATCTTTTTCTCAAAACCGTATCACAGGAGAGATTGAAAGTACGGACAGCAAAATATTGTTTTTATCCATCCCTTTTGATAAAGGATGGAGCGCCAAAGTGGACGGTATAAAGACGGATATACTGCTGGCAGACAGGGGCTTGATGGGAATAGCCGTAGATAAAGGCAAACACAGCATAGAGCTGAGTTACGTGCCGCCCTATTTATATGCCGGGAGTATCATTTCAATTTGTGCCGTTTTGATCTATTTGATAATTTTACTGAAATACCGGCGGTTACAAAAAAGCGACTGTACAAAAGACGTCTGACAATTTTATAACATACATTTTATTTGTAGAAATAGCAAATTTTATATATTTTTTTCTTTATTTAGATTTAATTTGGTGTTAGTATATATATATGTTATTGTATAAATAATAGAATATTCATAAAAGAGGTCAGAAATCAGTGAAATTTTCATTCATAATACCGGTTTACAACGAACAAGAAAGCTTAGTTATTTTACACGAATCGATTGTCAAAGTTTTAAAAGAAAAATATTATGAAACTGAATACGAAATATTATTCATAGACGATGGATCTACAGATAATTCCGTTCAGGTGATCCGGGATATTATCGAAAAAGATAATAACGCCCATTTAATTGCATTCCGTGGCAACTTTGGTAAATCGGCTGCGCTGCAGGCTGGCTTCAGGAATGTTATTGGGGACATTATTTTTACTATGGATGCCGACCTTCAGGACGATCCGGACGAAATACCTAAATTTATTGATAAAATAAACGAAGGGTATGATCTGGTATCGGGCTGGAAATTCAACCGACTGGATCCACTTGAGAAACGTCTTCCTTCAAAATTGTACAATAAATTTACTTCAAATTTATCCGGGATAAAACTTCATGATTTTAACTGTGGATTCAAAGCTTACCGAAGAGAAGTTGTAGATTCGCTGGATATTTATGGTGAACTGCACCGCTTTGTACCTGTGTTGGCTGCAAGGTATGGATTTAAAATTGGTGAAGTGGTGGTGAATCACCGCAAAAGGGAATTTGGTAAATCTAAATACGGCATTGAGCGGTATTTAAGAGGTATGTTTGATTCAATATCGATCATTTTTCTTTTAAAGTTCCGCAATAAACCCATGTATTTTTTTGGGCGGTTCGGCCTGATTTCGTTTTTAATCGGACTGGCAATATGTATTTATCTGGTAGTTGAGTGGTTTATCGGCGTTGCCATTGGAACCCGGCCTCTTTTGACTTTGGGGATATTGCTAGTTATTCTAGGCGCCATGTTCGTTTCCATAGGGTTAATTGGTGATCTAATTGTGGACAGAAGCTACAGGAAAAATTATACGGAGTATCATATAAAAGAAAAAAAATAGAGGCTTCACAATTACCTAAAACGGATGATTACAGACTATTTAAAAGATACTAAAAATTTTTTCTTTAAACATAGGGAGGCGGACAACCATTCCTTCTTCGCTAAAGACTATGATAAAGGAAAAAAATATTTTTTTGTTGGGTTTTTTCGGATTAAAAGATTTAATGCAAAAAAGAATGTAATTAAAAAGATTGTGTGGGTTAAATGACGAATAATACAAAGAATAGTAAATTATTGCTTAGATCAGCCGTTTTAATTTTTTTTGCGGTGGTTCTGATTATAGGCTTCTTTATTTATGACGATTACTCGGACTTCGGAGACGATGCGGCGCAACGCACACATACCCTTGTTACTTACCAGTATTTGAACCAGAAATTGTTCGGTAGAACGGTTGTGGAAATTCAGGCGATGGGACTGCCAGATCTTGACGGTTATATATCCAAACAATATGGGGTCGCTTTGCAGCTGCCGCTGGTTTTTGTTGAGGATCTGACCGATTTTGCGATGCCGACAAGAGATATTTATCTCATGCGCCATTTATACAACTTTCTTATTTTTTTCATAGCGCTCATAGCATTTTTCTTTATGATCAAAAATTTGCTGAAAAGCGAATGGCTGGCCCTTACCGGCACAGCCATGATGTATCTTTTTCCTTTGTTTTTTGCCTCCGCATATATCAACATAAAAGACCTGATGTTTGTTTCTCTGTTTATAATCACCTGTTTTTTCATGGTGCGGATGCTGACGCGAAAACGGAAGATTATCTATTGCTTATTGTTCGCCGCCACGGCGGCGCTTTGCTCGGGTGTGCGGATACTGGGCATTATACTGCCCCTCGCGCTTACAGCTTTGATGCTGACGGAAGATATTATAAAATGGAGATCTAAAAATACCGAGATTAAAGCCGCGCTTGATTTAGTACAAAGCAAAAACTGGATAGGGCGGCTGATTCCGTATATAATTGTATTGCTGGGCACCGTATTATTTTATATCGTGTTTATGCCGGCTTCATGGGCCGACCCAGCCGGATTTTTTACAATGACGGCCGGAAAAGCAATCGAATATGACATGTGGAACGGCACGACGCCTTTTGCGGGCGAAAATCTTACTTGGGATCAGATGCCCTGGTATTATTTGCCGGTATATATGGGGATAACGATACCTATATATTATTTAATTATGTTTTTTATTGGAATAGGTTTTTTAGCATCATCGCTGGTTAAAACAGGACGGCTTATTCTTTTTATAAAAAACCGGTATAGATGGATGATGTTCGGCCTTTTTCTTGCACCGTTTTTGTTTCAAATACTTGCACATGTTAAGATATATTTGGGATGGCGGCATATGTTTATGCTGTTTGTACCTTTATGCGTTCTTGCGGTATATGGCATACAGCAAGCGCATGAAAGGTTGAAGGGAAGCAAGGGCAGAGCGCTACGCTTCATCATGCCGGCCATTACAATTGCCGCGCTGGCGGTTGGTGCTGTGCGCATTGTAAAAGATCATCCATATCAGCTAGCAATGTTCAACGCAATCGGAATACCAGTGGCGGATCAATATTACAGGAACGGACGAATAGCGGGGGTGCAGTGCCTGGAGTATGTTCTGCAAAAATATCCAGATCGGGTTTTATCCGTTAACTCAAATCAAGGTTCAATCATGCTGACGGATGAACAAAAAAGAAATATCCTTGTTTTGCAAAATACAGAAAATACAGATTTTATCATGGCTTTTTATATCTACACAATAGGAAATCAGACAAATATACCCGGTTACAAGGAAATATATTCAATAAGCATTGACGGTTACAAAATCGCTTCCATTCTAAAGCATTGGTCTTTTGACATGCAGGCCATAACAGAAATACCCCTGGACACTTTAAATGTAGTGGGGGACGATTCAACCACCTGCGGTATTCAAACCACTGGGAAAGAGCCTTTTTTAGTAGACGAGCCAAATATTACTCTGCAACCGGGAAACTATGTGATAACATATGATTTAAGCATACAGGACAGCGATACGGATCCGCTGGGGTTTGCCGATATCCTGAAAAATGACGGGATCGGGCTGATTGCGAGCGAACCTATTTCCAAGTCTGATTTTACCGGTGAGCAACAAAAATTTCAATTTAAATTCACCATAGACCAGGAAACCAAAGTGCATCTTCGCTTATACTTTTATCCGGGAGCGCGCGTCGGTCTGAATAAAGCAACGATTGAAAAAACAAGTGATGGAATTGGAATACAATAATTTGAACTCAGCATCTGGCCAAAGATGCGTTTGCTATGAAATAACTCCATTATTATATACATAAATTATTTGCAATAGAATTTATAACAGTGTGGATAAAAATGATGAATAAGAAGAATAAGAAAATATTATTACAGTCTGCAATCTTAATTTTTTTCGCGGCTATACTTGTAATAGGCCTGTTGGTTTATGATGATTATCCAGAGTTTACTGATGAGGCCTCACAGCGCACTCACAGTCTAGTTAATTATCAATATTTGAATCAGAAATTATTAGGAAGAACTGTAGTTGAGATTCAACAAATGGGATTGCCGGATCTTAATAATTATGTTTCCAAACAATACGGAGTCACTTTACAACTCCCGTTGGTTTTTGCCGAAGATTTAACTAATTTTACTATGCCAACCAGAGATATTTATTTAATGCGACATTTGTATAATTTCATCATCTTTTTTATAGCATTAGTTGCATTGTTTTTTTTAATCAAGGATTTATTAAAAAATGAATGGCTGGCTCTTGTGGGAACTGCGATGACATTCTTGTTTCCACAGTTTTTCGCGTCTTCGTTTGTAAATATTAAGGACTTAATGTTTGTTTCACTCTTCATTATAGCTTGTTTTTTTATGGTCCGTATGCTGACGCGCAGGCGAAAAATAAGCTACTGCATATTGTTCGCCGCCACAGCTGCGCTTTGCTCAGGTGTAAGGATATTGGGCATTGTGCTGCCATTTGCGGCCATTGTCTGTATGCTGATGGAAGACATTATTAGAAGGAGAGCTAAGGACCCGGGGGTTTTGTCCGAGATTCAGCTAAGCCAATCTAAAAATTGGTTTGTCCGTCTGGCCCCATATATCATAGTGTTGTTGGGCACTATCCTTTTTTATCTTTTATTTATGCCAGCATCATGGTCTGATCCTGTTGGTTTCTTTTCTTTAACTACGGGAAAAGCACTTGATTATGATGCCTGGGATAATACATTGCCTTTTGCAGGACAACAAATCTATTGGGATCAGGCACCGTGGTATTATCTTCCAGTTTCTATGGGCATTACAATACCGGTTTACTATTTAATTATGTTTTTTACGGCATCAGGCTTTTTGATTGTTTCGGTTATTCAGAAACAGCGTATTTTAAACTTCGTTAAGAACCGGTTTATATGGCTGTTTTTAGGTTTGTTTTTGCTGCCTTTTTTGTTTCAAATGCTCGCTCATGTAAAAATTTACTCTGGTTGGAGACATATGTATATGCTGTTTGTTCCTCTCTGCATACTTTCGGTGTTTGGAATACAGCAATTACATAAAAAATTGACGGATAAAAAGTGTAATACAACGCGTTTTATTGTCCCTATTATTACAATTGCTGCATTGGCAATTGGAGCGGTGCGTATTATAATAGACCATCCTTATGAGATCTCTATGTTTAATGCAATAGGAATTCCTGTGGCAGATCAGTATGACAGGAACGGGCGGGCTTCTGCGATGGGAGACCTTAGATATGTTCTGTCAAAATACCCCAATCAAACATTAAGAGTTTATGGCTCGATAGGGTCATCCATGCTTACAGATGATGAAAAGAAAAATCTTGTTTTTGTGAATGATATGAAACAAAACCCTGATTTCGTATTTGAGTTTTACCGATATATAATGGGAAACCAGCCCTATGTGCCTGGATATTCTGAAATTTCTAACATAAGCATTGATGGTTATAAGATTTCTTCTATTATGAAACACTGGTCTTTTGATATGCAGGGGCCCATGGATATACCGCTGGACAGTTTAAATACGCCCAAGGACAATTCTGCCGTTGAAGGCATTCAGACTTCCGGGGTTGAGGGCTTTTTGGTAGATGAGCCTTATATTACTTTGGACAAGGGTAACTATGTTTTAACTTACAATCTGACTTTGGAGGATGGCGCTAGCGTGGTTTCAGATATTCTTGGATTTATGGATATAGTTAAGCACAACGGTACTGAGCAGGTTGCGTACAGCAATATTTCCAAACTTGATTCTGCACAAAATCAGCATGATATTCAATTGGAATTCAGCCTAAGCGAAAAGACGCAGATAGAATTCCGGTTATACTTTACCGGGGGTGTTAAGGCCACTTTAAATAAAGCAACAATGGAAAAAATGAGTTAATAGCAAAACATAACAGTCTTTCTTGAAGATTACGGTTTATTGAATTAGAAGTATATTTGTAGTATAATAGAACTGATATTAGAACTGATATTAGCGTATGGCTATGTATCAGTCTTTATAAAAAATAATTTTATATTGTTGAGATATCTATGAATATTGTTTTAACAAATCAACATTGTGATAATCGTGGAGATGAGTCCGCAGTGGTGGGACTGGTTAAATCCATTTACGAGTATTTTGGTCGCGAAACCAAAATAACACTTTTAAAGCAAACCAAAGGATACCGCTTTTTAACTGAAAATGTGGGCGTTGAAGAATTGGAAATGTTTAATAGCTATGGAACGGTTTTTCAACTCATGCTTTGGCTCCTTTTTAAATTGATCCATATCAACATAAAACCCATATTGTCTAAAGGTATGAAACAGATTCTAAGCCTCCATGAAAATGCGGATATGGTTTTTTCGTCATGCGGTGGGCCTTATATTGGAGATTTATATGTTAATCATGAAATCATTCATATTTTTTACGCCATGATACCTTTGGTTATGAAAAAAAAGCTGGTTTTTACCGCGCCTTCTATGGGACCTTTCCGAATTAAAATAATGAATCCGTTTAGAAGGTACATTCTTAATCGTGCCAGCCTGATTGTATTGCGCGATAATGTTTCCTACCGTTTTGTAAATGAGTTTCTAGATGACCAGTCCAATATTTTTTTGACAGCTGACGCATGCTTTGCACACGATCTGCAGGAAGATAAAAAAGAACTGTTTGAACGCAAAAACATGATTGGCGTAACGCCTCTTAAATACGCGTTTAAAAATGCCGAAGACCCTGAGCGGGAACAGGAAAAATACGAGCAATCGGTAATTTCTGTGCTGGACCAGCATATGTCCGAAGATAAGGAACTGGGAGTGGAATTTTTTCCGCAGTTATATAATAAGCATTCGGATTTGCCACTTATTCAAAATTTTATAAAAAGGCTTAAATTTCCTGAGCGCGCCACTATATTTTCGGAGCAGAAATCGGGCGTTGAGCAGCAAAAAGAAATCGCCAATATGAAACTGATGATCGCCACCCGGTATCATTCGGCTGTGTTTGCCTGCAAGATGAATGTACCTTGTGTTTGCATTGCCTACGAACATAAAGCGGTAGGCATGATGGATTTGTACGGGCTGGGGAAATGCGTTTTGAATATCTACAATGTAACGCCGGAATTGCTTTCGGAAAAGGTAGATTATGTAACGGCCAATACAGAGCAAATATTTGAAATTCTGCAAACACGGAATCCCAAAATACTGAGCCTTGCCCAAAGAACGATTGGTCTGTCCAAAAAAGTTTATGAAAATAAGCCGCTTCAAAAAACCGAACCTGTTGTGTTTTTTGACGAGATTATAAAGAGCCGTTTTTTATGTAAAAACTGCGGGATGTGCGAGGCTGTTTGCCCCACTGCATCCATTGTATATGAGCAAAACAAGTATATGGAATATATGCCCAAACTGCGGGAGGTAACCTGCATAAACTGTAAAAAATGCATTGACGCTTGCTGTGCGCGCAGTATACCGGCATCGGGACAAAACCCCATATTCGGAAATAAAAGCGCCATATACCTTGCTAAGGCGGTTGAGGAAACAACTCACACAGATGGTTCGTCCGGCGGGGTTATATCCGCTTTAACAAAATTCGGCTTGCAGCATGGATATTTTAACGAGTTACTGACGGTAGGTTATACAGAAAACCCAAGAGTAGCACAGCCTGTAGTTATTAGTGACCCCGAGCATTTAACAGCCGGCTCTAAATATATAAGTACTCCTTTGTGTTCCAGATTTACCAACGAAGCTGTCAATCTTGCGGCTACGGCATTGCCCTGCCAGGCCACGGCTATTAAAAAGCAGAATGAAGATACTTTTGTATTCGGGATTTTCTGTTCAAAACTAACCACGGAAAAATTGCTGGAGTTTATGACTCGAAAATCGGGCGTCAAAATGAATGATATTGAGCGTATGGAATATCGTAGTGGCGTTTGGCCTGGTTATTTTATAATGAGCATAAAAGATGGTAGAAAAATAAAATATTCTCTAAACCGTTCATTCTTTACTGCGGTTTATAACAGCTTTTTATTTGCAAACGAAGGATGCCTGCTGTGCTCGGATTATTTTTGCGAAGATGCGGATATTTCGTTTGGAGACCCATGGGGCAAACCGCAATACCAGGAAGGATATTTTGGCGAAACCGTTGTGATTGTGCGGAATGAGCGGGCGCAAAAGTTATTTGACGATGCGATTTCAGCAGACTTTATAACTGCTGTTCCCATGGATGATGAAGATGTGATAAAAGGACATATGAGAGAAATATATATAAAAAAAATAGCGATAAAAAACCGACTGAAAAATGCCCAGAAGTTGTCGGGAGAAATGTTTAACGTAGACCCGAATGCTTTGATTCCAGGCAAAATAAGCAATAGTGGCAACCGGTTTATGGAATATAACAATAGAACAATTAAGAATAAATATTTATATAAGATGCTCTCTAAAATACCAAATAAAGTTTTGTTTGCTTACCGCTACGCCAATGTATATTTTCTAAGCCGGTTTTTAAAGAGAAATCAATATTTTAAATATTTATGTAAAATAAATCAAGAGGCGAATCATAATGGGTAACTTGAATAATTTAAATGCAGAGCACAGGCTTGCAGAATTGTTCGGCAATAAAAAAGTATTATTTATCACTACAAAAAATCTGGAGTATTTAAGAAACACGCAGGAAATAAACATTTTGAATAGTAATGCGGAAGTAACGTGCTGCGCGTATAACAATACTTCTTATTTTACACGGCTTTTCAAAATTTTTTGGTGGCTGCTGACACATTCTATAAAAAAATATGATGCCGTGTTTATTGGCTTTGCGCCGCAATTTATTGTGCCGTTTTTTAAACGTAAATTCAAAAATAAACTACTGGTAATTGATTTTTTCATTTCGTTTTACGATACGCTGGTTTGTGACCGGCAGAAATTTTCAAAGGGTTCTTTGATTGCGAAATTTTTACACCGGCTTGATTCTGCCACTATTGAAAACTCGGATTATGTTGTTGCTGATACGCTGGCGCACGGTGATTATTTTTGCCGGGAATTCGGTCTGACCCCCTCAAAACTGGTGGTGCTTTATTTGGAAGCGGACAGGAACATTTACAACCCCCTTGTTGTGGGTGACAAAAAGGGTGAAGGCTATACCGTGCTTTATTTTGGCAGCATTTTACCTCTGCAGGGAGTGGAGATTGTATTGGAAAGCACCCGGCTTTTGCAGAACGAGAAAAACATCAGATTCGTACTCATAGGCCCGCTCAGCAGCCAGCAAAAAGAAAAGTATGCGGCATTAAACAACATAGAGTTTTTTAACTGGCTGCCGCAAAAAGAACTGGCAAAAAAAATAGCGGAAAGCGACTTGTGCCTGGCTGGGCATTTTAACGCCCAGATTGAAAAGGCCCAACGTACTATTCCGGGCAAAGCGTATATTTACAGGGCGATGCAAAAGCCCATGATTTTGGGTGAATGTGTAGCCAACCACGAATTATACGAGGAATGCGACGAGATTTTCTTTGTAGAGCAGGGTTCTCCGCAGGCATTGGCGCAACGCATTTTAGAAGTCGAAGAAAAATATAAAGCAGGTAATTTTTAATGCAAAAAGGAATCATTCTTCACACAATATCAAAAATTGCAGTTGTTTTATCTGCCTATATCCTGCATTTTTTTCTGGGAAAAATATTATCGGTTGCTGAATACGGCGTGGTAGGAACGATTATCACGTTGACTAATTTTTATTATCTGTTTTTGACCAACGGCATACGCCAATCAGTATCCAAAGGCCTATCTCTTCAACTCTACAGGCCGCAGACTGTATTAAGTAAAAACCTGATCATACAAATGACGCTTGGGATTGCACTCAGTATAGTGAATTTTTTGATTGCTCCCCTGATTGCCAATGTTTTTGGAAACTCAGACCTTAGAATATACTTTCAAGTTGTAAGCGTATTGATTCCTTTAACCGCATTATATTTTGCGTTATCGGGGGCGCTCAACGGCATGAAATTATTCTGGGCCGAAGCAATTGTAATGATCATATACCCTATTTTAAGGCTTTCTGCAGTACCTATGACAAATGTTTTTGAGGCGGCAAAACCACTGGGAGTCGTTTGGGGATTTGTTATGGGTTCTCTGGCAGCGGCTGTTGCAGCAATGATATTTGTGGCTGCAAATATTAAAAAAGAAAAAGTGCCCGAGCATCCAAAAGATCTGACGTTAAAACGCGCCTTGAAAAATTCGCTCCACTTTATTACGCTGTTTGCCGGAGTTACTATTATTTTAAATTTGGATACGTTTATGCTTATATTACTGAAAGGCAATCAGGAATTAACGGGGTACTATACGGCCGTGTGCAATTTTTCACTTGTACCGTACTATCTGGTTTCTGCTATTTATCTGGTTATTTTACCTTATGTTACGGAAAGTTATAAAAAAAGAGATTTTAAAGAAATTGCACAGGTTCTTACAAAAAATTTATTTTATATTATTATCGGTTCCCTGCCAATTGTTATATTAATCGCTGCGTCTGCACGTACATTACTCACAAATTTTTACAACCTAAACTATGGGGCTGTGTCTCCGGCGTTAAGCCTTCTGGTTTTTGGTATTTTTATGCTTTCAGTTTTTGTGGTTTTTACTGTGTCGTTGAATGGTATGAACCAGCAAAAAAAATCCATGATTATCACAGGGATTCTACTTGGCGCTGACATGACGCTTCTGTGCCTTCTGGTTCCCCAATATGGAATCATTGGGGCGGCGATTTCAACATCATCTGTCAGTATTTGTGGTGCTATATGGGCATTCTTTACTCTGAAAAAGGCATTAAGTCAATACAAAATTTTTGACAATAAAATGGTAAAAACAATGGGTATCATGCTTGTTTTTGGTTTGGGGTGTATACTCATATACAATTACATTTCTTTTACCAATCTGTTCCTGTTGATTGGATCATACCTAATTGTTTGGGGTTTGTTAGTCCTTTGTATGATAAAACAAAAAATTATTCAAATTAAAGATTTATCTGGCTTTTTTGGATCGTCATCTAAAAAAATTAGTAAATAATGTAATAGTTTGTAGTTTGAGTAAGTATTAATTTGGTTTTTTAGGTAGAGCGGTTAGTATCAGAGTAAAAATTAGATCTTAACTATGTCAACGTCAATTACTTAAAATATAAATCAATGTATGATATAATTTATATATGTGTATTTAATATAAAAACAATTATTGTGAAAGGAAATTGAAATGAAAAAATTATTCATTATTATAATAATGATATTGATTGGGGCATTATTAACCGGATGCTCTTTGTTTATCAAACCGGAAAGCTCGTCTTCCGCGCCGCAGGTATCCGGCGAGGCCGCGGTTTCAGCTGTTCAAAGCGCAGCACAGACTGAAGCCATGTCTGCACCGTCCGCGATGCCAGCCCCTACCGCATATCCCACGGACGCATGGCCGTCTCCGAGCGAAAGTGGCGATTCTTTGACTTACAAGGATAAAAATAAAGTTACAATCGAATATTATGATGTAGCCAAGGATGCGCAGGCCACTGCAACCGTTAAATTGAGCGGGGATACTTCAGCCGAGTCCGCTATGGATGCCGTGAATGACATATATATTCAGAAGGTGATCGGGGCGGACAGCATAAAGACGAATTCGATCATTTTCAAGGACGGAAATATTTACATTGATTTTACCGACAGCATTTATGATCTGAATCTGGGCTCCGCGGGCGAGTCGGGCGTTTTGGAAAGCATTGCGAACGCTTACCTGAATAATGTGGAAGGCGTAAATGCTGTTTATTATTCCGTAAACGGAGGAAATTATTCTACCGGCCATATTGAAATTGACAGAAATCAGCCTTATAAAACAAAATAATACCGGCACTTTTTGCAGCGGCCGTTAAAACAGCCGTCCGGGCTGTTTTTTGTGTGCATTCAATTTCTTTGTCATGCGTTGCTTAATTTGATCTGGGTATTTACTCTGCCGTTTTATAATGCTAGAATAAAGCATTGTGGGGAATATGGAATAAAGTAAAGAATATCATTTGCGGTTTTATTATATCTGCGTCTTAAAAGGAGTGTGTACTAAAATGATTAAAATTGCGGTGGCGGGAACAGGATATGTCGGACTTATTGCGGGTTTATGCTTTGCAGACGTAGGCCACCATGTAACTTGCGTGGATGTGAACGAAAATAAAATAAACATGCTGAAAAAAGGTGTTCCTCCCTTTTATGAAGACCAGCTTGAAGAAATCATGCAAAAAGACTTTGCAGAGGGCAGAATCGATTATTCGACGGATTATGCCAATGCCTACAAAAATGCCGATGTTATTTTTATAGCGGTAGGGACGCCGGAGAGGCCGGACGGCTCTGCGGATCTTACAAATATTGCCATTGTTGCAAGGCAGATAGCGGAAAATATAGAAAAAGATTGTATTGTGGTTGTAAAGTCAACCGTTCCGGTAGGTACAAATGACAAAGTGGAAAGGTTTATTAAGGACTTTTTGATTAACGATGTCAAGTTTGAGGTGGTTTCAAATCCGGAGTTTTTGGCGCAGGGATCTGCCGTCAACGATACCTTGCATGCTTCAAGAATCATAATAGGAACAGATACCAAATGGGCGGAGGAGATGCTTAAGAAAATATATGAGCCTTTCGATTTGCCGATCGTTACCGTAAATAGAAAATCTGCGGAAATGATCAAATATGCTTCAAACGTTTTTCTTGCGCTTAAGATTTCATATATGAACGATATTGCCAACCTGTGCGAACTTGTTGGAGCGGATATAAATGAAGTGGCAAAGGGCATGAGCTATGACGACCGTATCGGAAGCAAATTTTTAAATGCAGGTATTGGATACGGAGGATCCTGCCTGCCCAAGGATACCAAAGCGCTTGTCTTTTTGGCACACCAACAGGGATATAGGCTTCGCACGGTAAAAGCCGCTATTGACGTAAACGCCCAGCAGAAGACTTTGCTGTTCAGGAAAGCCTGCAACAGGCTGTTCACTTTCAACGGATTAAAAGTGGCGGTACTCGGATTAACGTTTAAGCCGGGAACTGACGATTTGCGAGACGCTCCTTCGCTGGATAATATTCCGCTATTGTTAGATCAGGGAGCAAATATAGTTGCTTATGATCCGGTGGGCATAGATAATTTTGCAAAAAGGTTCCCGGAAGGCAATCACAACAAAGGGAGCATCCGGTATGTGCAAAACCCCGAAGAAGCATTGAAAGGAGCCAATCTTTGCTTTATTTTTACCGAGTGGAAAGAGATCAAAGCTATAAGGCCGGAGACGTACGAAAAACTGATGAGGAGACCTTTGGTGTATGACGGAAGGAATGTTTATACCCCGCAAGAAATGGTAGAATCGAAAGTAGAGTACTATTCTATTGGGAGAAGAATGTAAAGGATGAGCTGTAAATCTTTGGACGAAGGTAAAACTTGTCTGGTTACCGGAGCGGCTGGCTTTATTGGATATTTTTTATCAAAAAAGTTATTGGAACAAGGCTGCAGCGTAATCGGTTACGATAATCTGAACGACTATTATGATGTCAACCTCAAGCTTGCCCGGCTGAAGTTGCTTGAACCCTTCGAGAGGTTCCGGTTTGTAAAAGGGGATTTGGCCGAACAAAAAGCGGTTATAAAACTGTTTGCCGTTAATAAGCCGGATATTGTGATAAATTTGGCAGCCCAGGCGGGTGTTAGGTGCTCGCTGGAATATCCGGATTTGTACATGCAAAGCAATATTATTGGTTTTTTTCATATTCTTGAGGCTTGCAGGATGTATCCGGTTGAGCACCTTGTCTATGCCTCCTCCAGTTCTGTTTATGGAGGCAATCAAAAGGTGCCTTTTGAGGAAACAGACAACGTGGATCATCCGGTATCTTTTTACGCAGCCACCAAAAAGTCCAATGAACTGATGGCTTATACATACAGTACGCTGTACGGAATACCGTCGACCGGACTGCGATTCTTTACCGTATACGGTCCGCTTGGACGGCCTGATATGGCGTATTTTATTTTTGCAAAAAAATATTTTTTAGGCGAAGCAATCCGTATATTTAATAACGGCGATTTTGAAAACGATCTATACCGCGATTTTACCTATATTGACGATGTTGTGGACGGAATTGAGAAAGTTATGTATCATGCGCCGCCGGAGCCTGATTTCCATCGGATTTTCAACATAGGAAACAGCCGCCCGGAAAAGCTCATGGTATTTATTCAAACCCTTGAAAAATGTCTGGGCACTTCAATAGGAAGAAAAGTAAGCTTTAAAAAAATATATGAGTCCATGAAGCCCGGCGATGTGCCGGCAACTTATGCGTCCATACGTCTGCTGGAGCAGGAGGTGGGCTTTAAGCCTAGGACCGCAATCAAGGAAGGGCTGCAGAAATTTGCGGATTGGTTTGTGGATTATTACAGAGTGAGATAAATATCGTTTTTTAAAGATCTAAATTAAGCTGAAGCTTTTGAACAAATTGGCAGACAGGTCAGGGAATTTTGGTGCCTGAGTCTGGGACCGATTCAAGATTTAAAGTATACCCTTGGGAAAACGACATCGTTATTGCCTGCGCATTCCTGAACGCGGATAAATTCGACGCCTTCAGTCAGATGACGATAATTAACGATGATGAGGTATACTTTATTGTAGTATCAAAGGAGAGTCAGTCTAGCGTCCGCACATGTTTTGATATGGTTCACGAACTTGCCCATATCCTACTGCATCTCTGGAACGGGAGTTTGGAATTCATGCCTCGGGTATAGTTCTAAAAGTATTACTATAGATGTAATGTTGCGCAATCCGGTGACACTCGGCCGGATAGGAACATAGCTTCAACCGCTTTCATCTAATGACCGGCTTTTGACCGTTCTTGAAATCGGCCGCGGAGACGGGGCATACAACAGGATCATGCAATCGCTTGTTAAATCAGACCTAATTGGTACTGGATGACTGGGGTATGGCGGTATTTTGACTTCCGAATTGCCTATTCGCGCTTTGATGCCGGACTCCCTGGCTCTTGCTTGGATTATCGGCGTGATCTCTGCAAAATTTTCCATGGATTCTCTATGCTGGGACGAGGTAGTGTCGCCACCTTATTCAGACCAGGCGCAGCGTCACAGACCTTTCTATGCCAGTAATAGTATGTCTTTTTGTTTAGTCCGTTTTCGTTGCACCATGCCGATACAGTCTTTCCGCTGTTACGGCACGCTCTGACTATTTCAGCCCATTTCTGCAGTTGGCTGGATTTTTTGTATTCCTTCATATCCATTCTCATACTCCAGCCCAATCTTAAGTCTTTTTAAGGCCACCTTAAGTATCGCAAGACTCCTTTGGATCAATTGTTGCAGAGTTGGATTTATTAGAACAGGTGCTGCTTTTTTTCTTGGACAAATCCAATACAGCGATTTTGGGGTGTTTTGAACTCCATTTCTAATCAAACGACTCAAGCTCTTATTAAGCCGTCTATTCGTCTATAGCGTTCAAATCGGCCATAAGAGCTTTTGTGTTCTCTGGCATTCATGATATGCGGCAAAAGTGTCTCTGATTAAAATATCCGCACCGAGCCTGACTGTTCAGAACCCTGAACCTGCGAGTCAAGAGCCTGTTTTTATGGAAACACACCGCGGATTTTTTTAGCCTTGACGATCCTTTCCAATGCAACCATATAGGCGCTCATGCGCATTGTTGTATTTTTTTGGACGGCTTTTTCCCACACTTCATTGAATGCACGGATCAATATTTTTTCAAGCGCGCAGTTTACTTCACGTTCGTCCCACATAAGAGACTGGATATTCTGAACCCATTCAAAGTATGACACAATAACTCCGCCTGCGTTGGCTAAGATATCCGGCACGATTGTTTTGCCACCTTTTTCAAGTATTTGATCAGCCCCTACTGTTGAGGGGCCGTTAGCTCCTTCTACGATAATCTGAGCTTTTATTTTAGGCGCTATTTCCTCCGTAATCTGGTTTTCCAGCGCGGCCGGAATAAGCAAGTCCACATCTGCGCAAAGAAGTTCTTCGTTTGATATATGTGAAACACCTGGAGCTTCATAATCTTTCAGAAAGCTGTTTTTGTTTTTAAGAAAATCGCAGATGTTTTCAATATTTAATCCGTTTTCGTCATATACGCCGCCGGAAAGATCGCTGACTGCCTGAATTCTGCAGCCTTCCCTGTAAAGAAGCCTGGCTACAGTCATTCCAACATTACCCATTCCTTGCACGGCAATTTTGCAGTCTATTATGGGCATTCCAGAACGGTGCAGTATTTCTCTTGTTATAAACGCAACTCCTCTTCCGGTTGCTTCTCCTCTTCCAAGCGAACCACCAACCTCTATCGGTTTACCGGTAACCACTTCTGGAACCGTATAACCTGCAAACATGCTGTAAGTATCCATAATCCAGCCCATAACTTCAGCATTCGTGCCGACATCAGGCGCGGGAATATCTTTTTCCGGCCCGATCAGCGGCAGAATCATTGCCGTATATCTGCGCGTCAGACTTTCAAGTTCATTTTTTGAGAGATTGTAGGGATTCACTTTTATACCACCTTTACCGCCGCCGTAAGGTATGTTTACAACTGCACATTTCAAGGTCATCCACGCAGCAAGAGCTTTGACCTCATCAATGTTGACGTCCTGATGATACCGGACGCCACCTTTACACGGTCCCCTTGAAGTTGAATGCTGCACCCTGTATCCTTCAAAAACCTGAATGCTCCCGTTATCCATTTTAACTGGAATAGAAACTTTAAGTTCTCTTTCAGGGTACCTGACTGCTATATACTCTTTTTCTTCAAGATTCAGCAATGCTGCTGCCTTGTCTAGCACCTCAAGCATATTTTCATAAGGATTATATACATCGGACATTTACTGTGCCTCCAAACCTTAAAATAATGATTTAATCTGCCGGACATATTCGCGCGGGCATATCTAGTTTATTTGCAACTTAACATTTTTCTGCTAGCCTGATAGTATTGTAGTTCTGTTGCAGCGACACTTCTATTAATTTTTTAGCTTATAATATCGTTATATTAACTAAAATAGAAAATAATCAAACCTGTTACAGACTTTAAGGCTAATCTATTGATTTTTTAGCTTGGCTGCGCTATTCTTAAAAAAACGTAAATATAAGCAAAATCATGTAATTTAAAGGATCCTGCCATTTGAGTGTTTTTAAGGATTAAACAGAGCTTTTTAATGCTAATACTCAGAAAAGCAGGACATATTTTTTTGCTATATTGATCTAAAGGGGATGTAATCCATGAAATTTCGTCCGATTATTGTTGACAATAAACTGCAGGAACTGACGGAGCACGGTACGGAAGAATTTCCTGTATCTATGGACGAGCAGCATGTCTCTTATGAAAACTGCCATGAAGTTTTACATTGGCATTATGAGATTCAAATTGCACTGGTCACCAAAGGATCTGTACTTTTTTGCACACCGGCAGGGGAATTCCTTTTGAAAGAAGGCCAGGGAATGTTTTTTAATAGCGGCTGCCTGCATGAAGCAGTGCCAACTGATGATACAGACAGTATTTACATATGCATTAACTTTCACCCCAATCTTATTTTTGGCCAAAACAACAGTATAATCCGCCGGGATTATGTTGATCCCATCCTTTTTTCAGCAGAAATGCAGGTTATTTCTTTTACAAATGAAATCTGGCACCTTGAAGTCTGTGATATGCTCCGCAAACTGGCAGAGGTGAATGACGCACAGCAATACGGCTATGAGATTTCCATTAAAATGATATTATGCTCAATATGGCTGCTAATTGTCCAAAATAACCGGTCTTTGATTGAAGGAAGCGGAAGTATTACTTTTTCGGAAAAGCAGCGCATAAAGGCAGTATTGCATTTTATCCACCGAAATTACTGGGACATGATCTCTCTTGATAATATTGCAAACGCCGCACATATTTCAAAAGGTGAATGCTGCCGCATGTTTAATCGCACACTGCATACAACACCTTTTCATTACCTGATCAGCTACCGCATTGCGCAGAGTATAAAACTTCTTTCCACCACAGATTACGGCATTGCGCAGATTGCCCAGCAGGTGGGATTTGGCAGCAGCAGTTATTATAATGAATGTTTTAAAAAAGAGATGCATTGCACCCCAAACCAATACCGGAAAAATCTTCAGAACAAAAAGTAAACAGCCTTGTTAATAGGGAGCAGGGGATTGGAAAAATGTATGCGCCTAAAGGCTCTGACTTCTAACGAGCTGTATAACGTGTCCGCGGCCAGGGAAGAACAAAAAAGGGGCTTTAGAGCCCCTTTCATTAGGATCGGTTTTTATGCTTACTGGTAAATTTTTTGAACTCCCTTATTTATATGATCTTGTCTGAACAGGCGTGTTTTGACAGGGATATTCGCCTTGCTCAGAAAACAAACGGTATATTGTAATAGCCAATCTGGCGGTTGCCGTTTTTATGAAGCTATAACGCCGCCTGCGCAACAGGCTTGGGTTGACATACAGGGCTTCACTCCAGGCTATGCATGCATAACCTCTTTCCGGTTTTGACACTCCGGTTTGCCGTACGCGCGCAAAGACAACAGCACAACTATCCCGGCAGAAACCAGGGCAACCAGCGCAACTACCTGAATACTCATCCGATAGCTCTCTGGGTCTATGCCAAGGATAACGTTGCGCAGCGCATTAACCGTATAGGTCATGGGTAGATACGGATGAATGTATTTGTAGAAGGACGGAAGGATATCCACCGGCAGCACACCACCGCCTGCGGTAAGCTGGCAGATCATAAGCAAAAGGCAAATAAGCTGGCCTCCGCTTTTCAGGAGCATAAACAGCATTTGGATAAGTGTAAGGAACGCGAGCGAACCCAGAATGCAGACACCGTAAAACTGCATAATATTCTGCACTTTCAGGCCCAGTATTCCCTGCACCGTAAATGCTATCAGCACGGCCTGTGCAACGCCGATCAGTTGATACCGAAACAGACCTATGTCAAAACGGCATTTTCCCGGGGTATACAGTTCTTTAAATTTTATGGATTTCATACTAAAGATTGTGATCATCACCATTAAACCGCCAATATAAAGGCAAAGAGAAACCATAAAAGGTGTAAGAGCCGTTCCTGTATTTTCAGCCTCGGTTATTTTAATGTCTTCAATCTTTACCGGTTCCGAAAGAAATACGTCCAGCCCTTGCAAGGTGTTTGTACTGTCCGTCAATTGTGCGGTGGAATCATCCACCGATTGCATGATTTGGGTAATGCCTGCATTCATTTGTGAAAGACCGTCGCGTATTTTGATTTCGCCTTGCACCAGATCCCCGGATTTTGTGCTGAGTTTGCTTGCGCCTTTGTCTGCAGCGTTCATTCCGCTGGCCAGAGAGGAAGAACCGACGTATATTTTGTTGACGGCATCCGAGAGGGCCCTGGAACTGTCTGCTGCTGTTGCCATGCCGTCCTTAATTTTTACTATGCCGCCGTTTATTTTATCGTATACTGCATTGATATCGCTTAATGCCTGGCTTAATGAAGAAGTAACCTGCCCCGGATCAACCGTGTTGTTTCCGGAAGCCGAGATGGCGGAGACGATAGCCTGCATGTTTGGGTCCGCCATGGCTTCGGGATGCGCCTGCAAATAGCTCTGCAGTCCGGAAACCAGATTTTTGCTGTTTTGCAGAAGCTGGTTGCTTGTGCTTAAATACTGGTTCAGGTTTGCGCTCAACGTGGTTAAGCCGTTTTTATATTGGCCGGCGTAATCTGCAAGTTCCTGCGATTTGGCCATATTGCCGCTTAAAGCATCCGCAAACGTACTGCATTTATCCGCCAGTTCCTTGAGGGAAGCGCTGATTGTAACCATGCCGCCATCAGTCTGATCAAGGCCGCTTTTTAAATCTCCCAACCCTTCATTAAACGCTTTCTGCCCTTCCACAAGGTTGGATGATCCCTGGTCAAGTTGGCCTGAGGCTTCGTCCAGTTGAGTAAGCGCGCTGCTGAGCTCCTGCATGCCGGAAGGAATTTCTTTAATTTCTTTTATCAGGTTTGCCGTAATGTTTTCCGTAACGGTGCTGCTGATGTTTGATTGAATGCTGTTGTATATGTTTGAGACCAATGAGGAGGCCATCATTCCGTTTTTATCATTTGATTTAAAATAAAGTGTGCCAGGCGTTTTTGATTCTGTCTCCGCGCTGGCTATTTCTTCCGTAAAATTCTCCGGTATAATCAGTTCGGCGTAATATTTCTGGTTTAGAAGGCCTTTTTCTGCATCCTCCTTGTCTGTGAATACCCAATTTACATCTTTGTTGTCATTTAGACTGCCCGCTAGCTCGCCGCCTATATTCCTGTATTCCGAATGAATTGTATAGCCCTGGTCGCAATTAACTACGGCGATTGGGAAATCGGATAGATTTCCCGCGGGGTTCCAGTAGGCCCACAGAAAAAGAAAAGCATACAGCGCTGGTACGAGTATCAGCGTACCTATGATCACAATCTGGCTGGTTCGTCTTTTTTTCATAACTAAACATCTCCTGTCGTTTTAAATAATAAAATATATGTAATATATTTATAATTATATTTCATAAATTACATAATTAGTATATATCAATTTATTGAAAGATCAAGAGTTATGTACTATAATAAATAAAATAGTTCATATTTAGGAGTTTTTATGGACGGATTTGAAAGAAGACGCCAGGAAAAGAAGGAAGCTATTTTAAAGACGGCTTTGGCCTTGTTTAAGCGGTACGGCTTTGGAAAGGTGAGTATGGCAGATATTGCAAGCGAGGCTTCCGTTTCCCAGGTGACCATATATAAATTTTTTCAAAGTAAAGAAAATTTAAAGAATGAGCTGCTTAGCAGGCTGTGGGATGATTATTTTGAAAGCCTGTCGTCTATTGTTAGCAGCAATGATCCCATCCAGCAGAAAATTGAAAGGCTATTTTACACAATTGCGGGGTACGCGCAGAACTACACCGCGAATTTTATGATAGAATCAATTACGAACCATATGAGAAACGAAGTGATATCAACTGAAATGCAGCTTCGCAGCATAGCTGAAATTGTGACCGCTCTTTTGGAACAGGGACAGAAAGAAGGCGTAATCCGCAGTGACATTTCCATGGACGCCATGCAGAACATAATTGAAGTCTTCAGGTATTACATGCTTCATAATCCTGTGGCGGGAGCGGAATACGATAAAAATCCCGAATTATTGAAGGAAGTTATTTCTGTATATTTAAACGCACTTTTAATCCGTTAGGTTCATATTAAGGAAATATTCCTTTGATTTTTTCGGCATATAAAAGCCTGTTTAACGCAACGATATATGCGCCCATTCTGAGCGAACAATCGGATTGTTTTGTTTGTTCCATAATTTCATAAAACGCCTTGGTCATAATTTGCTCCAGCATTTCGTTTACCTGCTCACGTTCCCAGGTGAGCGTTTGGATATTCTGCACCCATTCAAAATAAGATACGATTACGCCGCCGCTGTTTGCAAAAATATCCGGAACCAGGGTGATGCCTTTTTTATCTATGATGCGGTCCGCTTCTTTTGTGGTGGGGCCGTTTGCGCCTTCCACGATGCAGCCGCATTTTAAGAAGGGCGCGATGTCTTCTGTGATCTGGTTCTCCATGGCTGCGGGCACAAGCATATCGCAGTCGCAGGTTAACAGTTCCCGGTTGGTCAGGTGCGTTACGCCTTCCGCGCGGTAATCCTTCAGCAGGTTACACTGGCTGATGTACTGGGAAATTTCATATGGGTCCAGGCCTTCCGCGCAATAGACGCCGCCGGACACGTCGCTTAAGGCGACGATTTTTGCCTTTTGGTTATAAAAAATACGGGCCGCGTTGGCGCCTACATTGCCCATGCCCTGTATGGCGACCCGCAGGCCCTCCAGCGTTTTGCCCTGCTGCGCAAGGATCAGTTTGGCGCTGATCACCACCCCACGGCCGGTTGCGGAGGTACGGCCTTTAGAGCCTCCCAGTTCCACCGGCTTGCCTGTTACCACGCCGGGGCAGGGCTTGCCCTTGAGCATGCTGTAAGTATCCAGTATCCAGGCCATGATCTGCGTGTTTGTATTTACGTCGGGCGCGGGAATGTCCGTATCCGCGCCAATTATGGGTTCTATTGCGTAGGTATACCGCCGGGTGAGTTTCCGTAATTCGTTTTGCGTAAGCGTTGCGGGATCTACCCGGATACCACCCTTTGCGCCGCCATAGGGGATGTTGACAATGGCGCATTTAAGGGACATCCAGACGGCCAGCGCCTTGATTTCGCTTAGGTTGCAGTCCTGATGATACCGGATGCCTCCTTTAAACGGCCCCCTGATATTGGAGTGCTGCACCCGGTACCCTTTAAATACTTGAATAGAGCCGTCGTCCATTTCCACCGGCAGATATACCTTGGTTTCCCGCTGCGGGTTTTTGAGAATCTCAAAATAGGTAGGGTCAATCCCGCCTGTTTTTATGGCTTCTTCCATTGTTGCCACAACTGCTGTATACGGATCATATTTTTTCATAGTATGCGCCTTTATTTAACCGTTACGGAACCAATTGCCGCTTCCATTTCTATTTCAACCAACTGTGTGGGACGGTTGAGCATGTTTGTACCCACCATGGTGAACAGGGGACGGATATCGTGAAAAAGCTCGGAATACGCGCGGCTGACCTCGGCGGCATACTTCATATCCGTTGCGTATGCCTTGATACGGAATACTTCTTCTTTTTTTGCGCCCGCAGCTAAAAGCAGATGAATTTGTTTTTCAAAAATATATTTTGCCTGTGCATAGGGATCGTTTTCTCCATACACGCTGCCGTCCGGCTGAACGGAAGTGGTGCCTCCAATAAATACAAAATCGCCGATTTTGACCATGCGGCTGTACCCGACCTTGTCTTCCAAAGGCGCGCCGGACGAATAGTTTTCTCTCTTCATTTTGACCTCCCGTTTTTTAAAATTTGATTATAGGGTGATTGTATCAGCAGATCTGCTGTTTGTATTGTAAAAATAAGAACCGAAATACAAATTACGGAATGGTTGCCGGTATAAGCGGCGTCTTTGGTAAAGCAGGCGCAGGCCGCAAAAAACGGAGCAGACGCCCGGTTTTATGCAGCCTGCAGTAATTTGGAGGAATACACAGGTTAACCGCTAAAACGGCGGAGCCGCGCAAAGCGAGAGCTATTTTTTAATATACGGGGTGGAACCGTCCAGCGTAAGCAGGGGCAGATACAGGTCCGGCCTGCGGTCGCGAAAAATGCCCCAGGCACGACGGGCGAGAGCTATTTCGTCCAGGTCGAATTCTGCACAGGAAAAGCCCTCGCTGATGCGGTCCATCTGCCGGACGATCTGCCCGTATTGGTCGGCAATAAAGGACGAGCCATAGAACGTAATTTTATAATCCTGGCACGTCTCCACGCCAATGCGGTTGGAAGCCAAAACAGGCATTATATTTGCAGCCGCGTGACCCTGCATGGCGGTGCGCCAGTGCAGCATGGAATCCAGGCCGCCGTCGTCCGGCTCGGAGCCGATAGCGGTGGGGTACAGCAGGATTTCCGCGCCAAGAAGCGCCATGCACCGGGCGGCCTCAGGGAACCACTGGTCCCAGCAGACGCCAAGGCCTATTTTAGCGTACTTGGTTTCCCATACCTTGAATCCGCTATCACCAACGTTGAAATAGAATTTTTCGCTGTAGCCGGCTCCGTCCGGGATATGGCTTTTGCGATATGTTCCCAGCAAACTGCCGTCCGCGTCTATGATGGCAAGAGTGTTATAGCGCGCCTGCCCCGCTTTTTCAAAAAAACTGACGGGAATGACCACGTCAAGCTCTGCGGCCAGCTTTTTGAAATGCGCCACTGCCGGATTTTCCTCCAGCGTGGTGGCCAGAAGAATATTTTGGTCAATCATTTTTTGGCAGAAATAATCCGTTTCAAACAACTCCTGAATTAAAACAATGTTTGCGCCTGCCTGAGCCGCCTGACGCACCAGAGCGTCCGCAGCCGCGATACTTTTTGCGGATTCTTTGCGGCTTACCATCTGCGTAACCGCAACCGTTACTTTTTTCATTTTCAATCACTCTCCTTATATTTTTTTTATAAAAGCAGCAACAAATACGCCCCAAAGCCGTGAGCTTTTGAGAACAAGACATCTAAAAAACCACGGACGCTTTTGCGCCCGTGGCTTTATTTTATTTTTCAAAAACGATTTCTCCGTCCACCATGGTCATAACGGGCATGGTTTCCAGAATTTCTTCCGCGGGCGTTTTGAACCAGTTGCGGTCCAGAACGGTGATGTCCGCCAGTTTGCCCGGCTCAAGCGAACCCAGGTCCGATTCCCTGTTAATGGCGCAGGCAGAGCCATACGTTGCGATTTTAAGCATCTCGGGCAGGGTAACGCGCTGTTTGGGCGTCCATCCGCCCTGTGGGCAGCCGTTTTCCAGCTTGCGCGTTGTGGCTGCATAAATACCCGGAAAGGGACTGAAATGGATGACCGGGTAATCCGTGCCCGTACCCATAATGGCGCCGCTGTCCAGGATATCCCTCCAGCGGAAAGCAATGTTTTCACGGCCTCCCGTGATGCGCCTCGATTCGTCCACGTAGAATGTGATATGGCGGCCCTGCATATCTGCGACAATGCCCAGCTTTGCAAACCGGGGCAGGTCCTCGTTGTCCACATATTCCAGGTGTTCCATCACATTGCGGCGGGGAAGCCTCCCGAACTTTTGTTCTGCTTCTTCAAACACATTCAGCACATAGTGTACGGCCTGGTCGCCGATTGCGTGAATACGCACGTTAACGCCCATTCCCAGAGCTTCCAGCATTTTTGCGCGCACTTCCCCGGGGGGAACCGCAGCAAAGCCGGAGGTGGAGGGATCGTCCGTATATGGGGCCTTCATCCAGGCTGTGTGTACGGAAATCACACCGTCTATCAGGTTTTTAAGCCCGGAGAACTGAAGCATGGGCGAATTGTAATTTTTTTTGTATTCCGCAATGTCTTCCGGCTGAAAGGATAAAAGCTCCGGGTAAAAGTGTATGCGGATGGTCAACTTGTCTTCCATCGCCTTGAAAAGCGGATAGGGCAGGGTGGTGCCGCATGGAAACAAGTCTGCAACCGAAGTGATGCCGTGGGCGTTGAGTTTTTGCATGAACACGGCAAGCGCTCCCTTACGCTTCGGGAGTGGGCGGGCAACAATCTGCTGCATGGCGAACGCCGCCGTATCGTTAAAAACGCCGTTTGGTTCGCCATTTTCATCCTTGCCGATGCCGTTGTTGGGGTCTGGCGTGTCTTTTGTAATGCCCGCCATTTGGATGGCTTTTGAGTTGGCGTAGTATGTATGCACTTCCCAGGTAAGGATCAGGGCCGGGCGGTCCGGAAAGTATTCGTCCATTGCCCTGGCCGAAGGGATAAAGTGGTCTTCCAGGTTGAAAAAATTGTAGTTTGTGGCGAATACCACCGGGGCCTTGGGGTGCTTTGCGCCCCAGTCCTGCATCATTTTCATTATTTCCGGAAACGTTTTTGCACCGCCAATGTCTATGCAGTAGGTTTCGTCCTCAAAATCCATGGCAAGGCCTGTGTGCGTGTGCGAATCAATGAATCCCGGCAGGATCAGCCTGTCGCCGTAATCCAGAACGCGCGCGCCGTTTTGTTGGGAGGCGAGCTCCGAATCCGGAAACACGCCCATAATACGGTTGCCGTCCACAACTACCCCGCCGGATACCGGCGCATTGGATATTCCGTCAAAAATGGCGGAGCTTTTTAAAATATATGCTGCCATGAGATCACTCCTTTTGTGAAAAATTACAGAAAAAAACAAGGACCTTTTTAGTCACAAATACTACAACCCAATTTGACGCTTGTCAAGCTTTTTGCATAAATAAAAATTAAAAATTTTATATTTAGGGGTATATTTATTTGAAAATATACAATTCAGATGATAAAATGAAAAAATGCATAATAAAAATTTCAAAAACCTTAAAAGTTGTGCCGATTTTTTCTATACATTCGGGCTTTTGAGAGCTTACAATAATAAAAAATGTGTTGGCAAAGAGGCAACCGGCGTACGGTTGCCTTTTATGATTTGATAAGGTTTTGAAGCAAGGAGGAAAAAAATGTCGGATTTCTACAGACTTACCGGTATAAAGAAGTCTTACATGAACAAAGGCGAAGCGCTGCATGTGCTGGACGGGATTGATTTGGAACTGAAGCCCAAGGAATTTATATGCATCATGGGGAACAGCGGGTGCGGAAAATCCACGTTGATTAAAATTATGGAGGGCATTGAGCATAGCGACGAGGGCGAAATCATTCTGGACGGGAGAGCGATGCCCAAAAACACTGAAAAGGGCATCCAGCGCAAGTTTGGCATTATGTTTCAAAACGACAACCTGCTGGATTGGAAAACAGCTTATCAGAATGTGCGCCTGCCCCTGGAAGTGTTTGGAATGACTAAGAATGGCAGGGATGAGGAGCGCGTAATGGAGATGCTGACGCTGGTGGGATTGCAGGATTACCGCGACTGCCTGCCCATAGAGCTTTCCGGCGGTATGCGTCAGCGCACGGCAATTGCCCGGGCTCTGGTTGTTTCCCCCGAATTCCTGATGCTGGACCAGCCGTTTGGGGCGCTTGACGCCATCACAAGAAAAGCACTGAACGAGGAGCTTTTAAAGATTTGGCACAAAACGCAGAAAACTTGCGTGATGATTACAAACAGCGTGAACGAGGCGCTGTATCTGGGAGGCAGGATATTGATTATGTCCAATTCCCCTTCAAAAATTGTGGAAGAGATAGAGGTGCCGCTGAGCTTTGAAGAGCGGATTACCGACATTGGGCTGAATCCCACCTATTTAAAGCTGCGTTCGCGCCTTAACCATATAGTGCGGACTTTAAGCTAGGGACGGAGGGAAAACGGAATGAGTACAACAAAGACAAGACTTGTGAATATATTCGCGCCGGTTATAGTGATTATTATTTTAATTATTATATGGGAGGCGGCGTGCAATGCGTTTAATATATCCTTTACGCTTCTCCCCAAACCCACGCAGATATTTGGGGCCCTGGGCGCGCATTATGCGGATATTATCGCCCCCGACATGCTGGCGACCTTGCAGGTTATGATGGCAGGGTACCTGATAGCGGTTCCGCTGGGATTTGCCATTGCGGCTTTTTCTTCTCAAAACAGGACGGCGGTGCGGGCAATAACGCCGGTACTGATTATACTGATGGTTACGCCCATGGCGACGCTGGTTCCTATTTTTAAGCTGCTCATTGGCGTATCGCCTTCCGTTAAGGTATTGATTGTAATATTGCAGTGCACGCCTGTTATTGCCGTGAACAGCCTGTCCGGGTTCATACATGTGCCCCCGGCCAAACAGGACTTAATGAAGGCGCTTGGGTGTGGCAAATGGGAGTCGTTCTTCCGGGTGACCGCGCCAAACGCTCTGCCCCAGATATTTACGGGGCTTAAGCTTGGCTGCATTCTGTGCACCATTGCCGCCATGAGCGCGGATATATCGGTGGGGCAGGGCGGCCTTGGATACCGCATAGCCATTTCGTCTTCGCTTTCGGCAACCGATACCGCGTTTGCGGCCATTCTGATCTCAGCCATCATTGGCGTGGTGCTGTATATGGCCGTAACTATTATAGAAGCAAGGGTTGTTACCTGGAAAAAATAAACGCATAAAAGACGGTTTGGCAAAGGAGGATTTTCCGTGGAACACGTACATATAAAATTGGAACATATCAATAAAAATTTTAAAACCAAAAGAAATACCATATTCGCCCTGCAGGACATCAATATGCATTTTGGCAGGGGAGAGTTTGTATCCATTGTGGGACCGAGCGGATGCGGCAAATCTACCATCATCCGCCTGATTGACGACATTATTAAGCCCAGCGACGGAAAAATTACGGTGGACGGGTATGAATACGACAACGCAAAGCCAATTGCCAAGGAAATGGTGCAAAAGATGGGGTTTATCTTCCAGGTACCAAACCTGTACCCCTGGTTTACGGTAAAGGAAAACGTAATGCTGCCCTTAAAAGTGTACGGCCTTACAGGCAGAGAATATGAAGAGGCCACGGAAAAGCTTCTTGCGTATGTAAATATGACGGAATATGCAAATTCCTATCCGGACGAGATATCGGGCGGCATGAGCCAGCGCATTGGGGTTATACGGGGCATGGTGCACAAGCCGGAGATATTGATGATGGACGAGCCGTTTGGGGCCCTGGATGAAAACGCGCGGGAAACGCTGGATCTTGAGCTGCTGAAAATATGGCAGGATACCGGGATGACTATTATTTTTATCACGCACAACGTGGAGGAAGCCGTGCTTCTGAGCCAGCGGGTTTACGTAATGTCTTCCCACCCCGGAAAAGTGACCGCAGAAATAAAAATAGAATTTGATAAACCGCGCGACCTGGAGCTTTTAACGGATGAAAAGTTTGCCCGGTATACGGCGGAAATAGAGCATTTGATAGGCAAGATTAACCTTGCGCAAATCAAGTAAAGGAGCAATAAAATGACTGAGCTGGCTGTAGGAAAAACAAACAGGAATTTAAAGGCCGCCAATGCCGTGAGCATTGCATTGCCTCCAATACTGTTGATAGCGGCTTTGATTGCCGCGTGGCAGATTATCTGCGTTACGCAGGGGATACCCAAATGGATGGTCGCCAAGCCAAGCGATATTGCGGTTGTGATAGGCCCCAGCTTTATCAACATGCTGCCGCATATATTCACAACGTATACAAATATTCTGATAGGTTTTGTTTCGGCTGTGGCGATTGGCCTGGGGCTCGCGGTGCTCATCGCTTCGTTTAAAATGGTGGGTTCCGCGCTTACGCCCCTGATTGTGGCCATGTGCTGCATACCCATGATTACGCTGGTGCCCATGCTGATGCTCACGATGGGCTTGGGCAGGGAAGTGAAGATTGTGGCCATTATTATACAGGCATTTCCCCTGGTAAATATGAACGCGGTGGTGGCATTCCTGAACGTGGACCCTGCGCGCATGGAGCTGATGCAATCCCTTAAGGCGAACAAGTTGCAGCAATTTAAGTACTGCATATTCCCGGACGCGGCGCACGGCATTTTTACAGGCGTCAAGCTTGCCAGTATTATGTCTATGATCGTTGGCGTATCCGCGGAAATGGTGGGCGGCAATACAGGGCTTGGAAACCGCATCAGCTACCTGATCCAGTTTTCCAAAACGGCGGACGCCATGGCATGCATTATTTTTATAGCGGTGTTCGGCATCCTGCTATATGGGCTGATCTCCCTTCTGGAAAAAAAGATAAGATGGTAAAACGTTAACGAAATTTTAGGATAACTTTCCTTAAATTAAATATTTAAATGGAGGATAACCAAATGAACAAAATTGCAAAAGCTTTTGTATGTGTAGCCTTGGCAACGGCCCTTGTGGCCGGCTTGGCGGCATGCTCCAGCGCACCTGCAAGCGGATCGTCTGCGGAAAGCGCGGCTCCGGCATCCAGTGCGGCGGCTTCTACGGAAGCTGCGGGAAGCGCGTCTGCCGAGGGCGGGCTTACCGAAGTTACATTCGTGTCGCCCACTGCGCTGCAGTCTTATGACTACCTTGCAATCTACGCTGCAGATTACCTGGGGTACTTCAAAGAAGAAGGCATCAAGGTGAAATATGTTGAACAGCTTGGCGCAGACGACGTAAAAATGGTCGCGTCCGGAACCGCGCAGTTTGCGTATCCCTCGCCCGGCGTATACAATTCCTGCATAGACGCGGGTATTACCAATGTAAAAGCCATTATGAATTATGATTCCGTCCAGATATTCGGCGTGGCGCTCAATAAGAGCGCGGGCATTAAAGACTGGGCCGATTTAAAAGGCAAGGATGTTGCACTGTATAACGAAGCATGGTCTTCCCTGATGAGCCCGCTGCTGGACAAAGCTGGGATGAAGCTGGAAGACGTGAATATGGTAAGCTATGGCGACGGCCGCTATGAAGCCGTTAAATCCGGGAAAGCTCCGGCGATGGCGACATGGCTTTCGGAATACTACCAGTTGGTAGGACAGGGATACGACCTTGACTACCTGGACGGCAATAAAATTTGCCCGCAGGTATCCAATTCTCTTGTAACCAGCGACGAGCTGATACAGTCTAACCCCGATTTGGTGAAGAAGTTTGTGCGCGCCATGACGAAAGCCATGTATTTCTGCTACCTGAACCCGGACGCTGCCGCAGACATTACCCTTTTGACCTGCCCCAACCTGCAGATTGACTGGAAGGGCGCGCAGGGCGCAACCAAGGGCGACGTGATGCAGATATTCGGAACGTCTGAAGAAGAACAGAAAAAGACAATTGAAGCGGGAATAGGCCTGTTTGATATGACAAAAGCCCAGAACGCGGCGGACAACCTGCTGAAGGCGGGCGCTATCAGCACAGCCATTGACACCAGCAAATACTACAGCAATGATTTTGTGGATACAAGCTGGGATAAAGCCAAGGTGGAAGCGGATGCAAAGGCGTATACCTGCACTTCGCCCCAGTATACCAAGGACGGAGCCACCGCGGCCAGCCCGAGCGTAAGCGCGTCTGCAAGCTGAACCTGAGTAAAAACGAATAGAGATATATTTATAAAGGAAGAAACTTTTAAAATTGTTGAAGCCGCGGATTCTTCTGCGGCTTCAACAATAAAATACGGCGGAGGAGAGAAAGGGACCTATGAGTACCAATGTAATTACCGTTACAAGGGAATTTGGAAGCCTTGGGCGGCCCATTGCCAAAATGGTGGCGGAGAAACTGGGCTTTGAGTATTACGACAGGGATATAATCGAACTGGCGGCGGCGAATATGGGAGAGCCCGTGTATTCGTTATCGGAATACGACGACCACAAAGTTACGGCATACGGAAAAATGATGTTTCCCCTTGGCTTTGGAGCCGCCATTAAACAAACCAAACTGTTTGAGATACAAAGGAATATAATTGTGGATCTTGCAGCAAAAAAAGACTGCGTGATTGTGGGGCGGTGCTCGGACTTTATATTGAGCCAGGCGAAGCACCAGAACTTATATAACGTATTTATCTATGCCCCACAGGACGCGCGGTTTAATTACTGCCTTAAAAACCTTGGCTTTACGCAGGAGTCCGCGGAGAAATACATCCAGAAAATAGACGAGGCCAGAAGCTCTTTTTATAAAAAATACACCGGCGAACGGTTTGACTCTGTCCGATACCGTAATCTGCTGGTGGACAGTTCCGCCATGCCGATTGACAGGACTGCGGAGCTGATATATTTCTGCGCGAAAATACGGTTTGGACTTTAGCGGGCGGAAAGCGGATACATATGAATCGAATTACAGAACATCCCATTTTGGGCGTTATTCAAAAAGGAAGAAAGGTGCGGTTTACCTGTGACGGCGAAACCCTGGAAGGCTATGAAAACGAGCCGATTGCGGTGGCGCTGAAGGCCGCCGGGATCATGGTGCACCGCCATACAAGGAAGCTGAGCCAGCCAAGGGGCATATTTTGCGCCATAGGCAGGTGCACAGACTGCGTGATGATTGTGGACGGAGAGCCAAATGTGCGCACATGCGTTACGCCTCTTAAGGAAGGCATGCGTATTCAGACGCAGTATGGCGTGCTGCCCAAATTTTAAATGATAACTGGAGCAACAGTATGGAAAGATATGAGCTAATCGTCGTGGGAGCGGGCCCTTCCGGCCTTTCGGCTGCAATTGAAGCGGCCGGGCGGGGCCTCAAAGTTGCGGTGTTTGACGAAAATGAAAAACCCGGCGGGCAGCTGTTTAAACAAATACATAAATTTTTTGGATCAAAGGAACACCAGGCGAAAATACGGGGCTTCCGCATTGGCGAAAAGCTTTTGCAGGATGCAAAAGAAGCGGGCGTGCAGGTGGTGCTGAACGCAACGGTGGTGGGCCTTTATGCGGACCGTGAACTGGTGGTTCGGATTGGCGAAGGCGTTAAGCATTTTAAAGCCGACGCTGTGGTTATAGCCACGGGGGCGCTTGAGAACGCAGTCCCCTTTGAAGGCTGGACGCTGCCCGGCGTGATTGGTGCGGGAGCCGCGCAGACGATGATCAATATACACGGTATACAGCCGGGTAAACGGATTCTGATGCTGGGAACCGGCAACGTTGGCCTGGTGGTTAGCTACCAGCTTGCGCAGTGCGGCTGCGAGATTGTGGCCATGGTGGACGCGGCGCCGGGGATTGGGGGTTACGGCGTGCACGCGGCCAAGGTGGCCAGGACGGGCGTGCCGTTCTACCTATCGCATACCATTATTCGGGCGGAAGGCACAAACCGGGTGGCCGGGGCCGTGATTGCGGAACTGGACGCGGGCTGGAAGCCGGTTCCAGGAACGGAAAAACATTTTGACGTGGACACCATCTGCCTGGCGGTGGGGCTTTCCCCTATGTCCCAGCTTTTAAAGATGGCTGGCTGCGAGATGAAGGACGACCCCGCAAAAGGCGGCCAGGTGCCTGTGTGCGGAGATAATGGGGCGACGTCCATACCCGGCATTTTTGTGGCGGGAGACGTTTCCGGCATTGAGGAAGCCAGTTCCGCCATGATAGAGGGGCGCATCAGCGGCATTTGCGTGGCGGAATACCTTGGATATGTGGAAGCGGCGGAAAAACAAAAGCAGGTTGATACGCTTGAGAACGCTTTGGGCGCGCTTCGCCAGGGCATGTTTGCGCCGGGGAACAAAGGAAAAGCGTTTGAACTGACGGATGAAGGATACCAAATATCCAAAAGCCTTTTAAAAAAGGGGTATTTGGAGGACGAAGAGGTGCTTGGCTTTCCTGGAGTAAAGCGGATGAAGGGCATCCACCCTGTGATTGAATGCACGCAGAATATACCGTGCAACCCCTGCCAGGACGCATGCCCCAAGCACTGCATACGTGTGGGCGAGAACATTACGGCGCTGCCGGCCATAGAGCCGGGGGCAAAATGCAGCGGCTGCGGCATGTGCGTGGCGCATTGCCCGGGGCAAGCCATCTTTTTGGTGAATGAAGAATATGAGGACGGCTTTGCGGCCGTTACCATGCCATACGAGTTTTATCCTTTGCCCCAGGCGGGGGATATGGGCGTGGCGCTTAGCCGGAGTGGAGCGACAATCTGCGCGGCTGAGGTTCTTTCCGTAAAATCCGCGCCCGCGTTTGACCGCACAATTCTGCTGACCGTCAAAGTACCGCGCAAGTTTGCAATGAAAGCGCGTTTTTACAAACCGGGAAAGGATGCTGGCTATGGCAATGACTGAAAGAATGGCGGCGAAGGCGCCGTTTGCGCCCGCTCCGGACGACCATTTGATTATATGCAGATGCGAGGAGATTACAAAAGGCGATATACGCCGTGCGGTGCACAACGGCATGCGCACGCTTGCGGAAGTGAAACGGTATTTACGGGTGGGCATGGGCCTGTGCCAGGGCCAGACTTGCGGCAGGCTGGTTGCGGCGGTTGTAGCCAGGGAACTTGGAAGTAAGGTAAGCGCGCTGGAGCTGACTGCAAGAGCGCCCATGCGGCCCATTGAAACGGAAGTATTCGGTAACGAGATAAAATAGGTGGAACTTATGTCTAATTGTGCGGAAGTAATTATTATAGGCGGCGGGATTATTGGCAATGCGGCGGCGTATTACCTGGCAAAAATGGGATGCTCCTGCATCGTTCTGGAGAGGGGAGAATCCATTGGAACCGGCGGTTCCAGCAGAAACGGAGGCGGCGTGCGCCAGAGCGGGCGAGACAAACGGGAAATCCCCCTTGCCAGGCATGGCATAGAGGGGCTATGGCCAGGCCTCTCGGAGGAGCTGGGTGTTGATGTGGAGTACCACCGGGACGGTAATCTGCGGCTGGGAAAGACGGAGGCGCACCGGGAGATTTTGAATAATCTGGCGGAAAATGCGGCCGGCTGCGGGGTGGATGTAAAAATGATATCCGGAGAGGAAGCGAGGCAGGTTAACCCGCATCTTTCCGGCGAAGTTTTATGCGCAAGCTGGTGCCCCACGGATGGGCACGCCAACCCACTGACCGCCACGCTTGGCTTTTATAAAAGGGCAATGGATTTGGGCGTGCGGTTTGTTACCGGCGCAAATGTTCTTGCCATTCAAAAGGTAAAAGGAAGGGCTTCGCAGGTTGTGACGGAAAACGGTGTTTACAGCGGACAGTCGGTTCTGCTGGCCGCTGGCCTGGGGAGCAAGAAAATAGCAAAGACAGTGGGTATACGTTTGCCCATGAGGCCAGAGTTGCATGAGGCCCTGGTGACAGAGGCGTTTCCACCCCTGTTTTGGCAGATGCTCGGAACCGCGGAGGGAGATTTTTACGGGCATCAGACGGAGCACGGCTCGTTTGTAATCGGCGCAGCGTCTGGCTATGAGGGGTTTGCCCAAAGCGGGGAGCAGGCTTCCACCGGCTTTGCCGGACCTATTATCTGTAGAAAAATTTTAAGCTACATTCCACGGTTACAGAAAGCAAAGATTGTGCGCACCTGGGCGGGATGGCTGGATATGAGCGCGGACGGCGTTCCCGTATTGGGCGGTGTGGAAGAAGTGCCCGGCCTGTATTTGGCGTGCATGTTTACGGGCCACGGGTTTGGCATTGCGCCGGCCGTAGGCGACCAGATGGCAAAGCTGATTGTGGAGGGCAGGAGCACGGTGGATATTTCCGCGCTGCATTATAACCGTTTTTCGGCATAGACCAGCGCCCGATTTTTTCTATACGGATAAAAAGCCTGGTGTTACTATTTTGGCAAGGGTTTGGAAATAAAACTGATTCAGTTTAGAATTTTTTAATATTTGAGGTAAAGCAATGAGCAGTACAAAATGTGATTTTCTCTATTTAAACGAGCAGGATCTGATACGCGCAGGCGCAAAGGATATGAAAAGCTGCGTGGATACGATGGAAGAAGTGGTAAAGCTGATCAACGCGGGCGATTATATGATGAGCGGCCAGAACCACAATTCTCACGGCGCAATGGTTTCTTTTCCGGATGAACCAAAATTCCCGGGCATGCCCAAGAACGGATGCGACAGGCGGTTTATGGCCATGCCCGCGTATCTTGGCGGCGCGTTTGACATTGCCGGTATGAAATGGTACGGCTCTAACGTGGAGAACAAAAAAAGAGGGTTGCCTCGCTCTGTACTGATGCTTATGCTGAACGACAAGGAAACGGCCCTGCCCCTGGCGCTGATGTCCGCCAACCTGGTCAGTTCTTACCGCACGGGCGCTATGTCTGGCGTGGGCGCAAGGTTTTTGGCAAGGAAAGACACAAAGGTAGCGGGCATTGTGGGCCCGGGCGTAATGGGTAAAACGGCCCTGCATTCTTTTGTGTGCGAATGCCCCAAGCTGGATACGGTGAAGGTGAAGGGCAGGGGGGAAGCCTCTATGAACAGGTTTATGGAGTATATAAAACAGGAATGCCCGCAGATCAGGCATATAGAGGTTGTGGATTCCATAGAAGCGGCGGTGAGGGACAGCGATATAGTATGCGTCTCCACTTCAAGCCCGGTTTTGGTGCAGGATTACCCGTTTATTAAAGAAGAATGGATTAAAAAGGGCGCGCTGTTATGCCTGCCTGCCACCGTGAATTTTGACGACGACTTTATTGCAAACCGCTGCAAAAAAGTGGTGGACAACATGGAACTGTACAACGCCTGGGCGGAGGAGTATCCCTATCCCACGTTTGGGCCCATCACCATCATTGGGACCAAATTTACAGACCTGGTGCATGAAGGAAAAATTAACGCTTTGCAAATAGATGATTTAGGTGATATAATCAATGGCAAAAAAGCAGGCAGAATAAGCGATGACGAAATTGTTTTGTATTCTGTTGGCGGCATGCCTGTGGAGGACGTTGCCTGGGGCAAGACCCTCTACCAAAATGCCGTGCGCATGGGCGTAGGCACTACGCTCAGCCTGTGGGATGTGCCTGAAATGAGCTGATATGCAAGCTTAAAGTTGTGGAAAGGAGCGCGTGGCATGGTATTTTGTAACAGCGGGTTTTCGCCCAAACAGCCGTTTATGGTCAAGCTGTCTTCTTCCTATTATAAAAAAATAGTCAACAACTATGGCATTTCGCATTTTTACAGCTTTCAACTGGATGAAGGCGTTAATCAGATAGAAACATCTGTTCCGGATGGCTGCGTGGATATTATTTTTCATTACAGCGGAAACGGCGGCCAGGCCGGGGCGTCTATATACGGCTCGCCCCTGGAGCCGCATTCGTTTGACATGATTTCCGGGTTTCGGTATTTCGGAGTCCGGTTTCTGCCGGGCAATTCTCCCATGCTTGTGGATGCTTCTGTTTCGGAGCTTATTAATCAGGTAACGCCGCTCAGCGGAGATTCCAACTTAAAATTGACACGCTTAATTGCGCAGGGCCCTGATTTTGAAACACAAGTAAGGGCCTTTTTTGACTTCTATCTGAAGGAGCTGGAGCAAACGCACGTTGGCTCTTGTGATTATAAGCTCAACCAGTATCTTTTAAAAGAAATCATACAGAACTTTGGCAATGTAAAGATTTCGGAGCTTGCGGAAAAATCGGGCTATTCGGTGCGCTACATCAATAGGGTGTTTAAAGAAGCGGAGGGTATTTCTCCCAAAAACTTCTGCCGGATCATCCGGTTCCAGTGCTGCATGAACGCGATTACGCATCTTGAGAATAATCCGAATATTGACGCGGACGAGTTGGTATGCCGCCTGGGATACTGCGACCAATCCCATATGATCCGTGAGTTTAAGGAGTTTTCCAAACGAACGCCTCTCAGTTATCTGGAAGAATTGAAAGCATTTGATTATGTAAACCGCCTGAAGATTGTATGACAAAGGTTTTGCTGAACAGCCTTGGTGTTTTTTGCATTTTATAGAAAATTATTAGCTTTGAACAGGCCAAGCAATGCAATCTGTTTCATCCGATTGGCATATACATGCTGCGCTTGGGCAATCTGCCCGGCGGTATTGATAGGGGCACATGCCCGTTGCCGCACGGAATGCCGCCGCAAATTTGCTCACATTGGTATAGCCCACCTTTCCGGCGATTTCGGTTATGCTTTCATTGCTTTTCCGCAGCATCAGCGCTGCGGCCTGCATACGGTAGGCTTTTAAATAGGAAAGAATGGACGCGCCAAAAACGCCCTTGAAGCATTGCTTCATAAATGTAAGGCCAATCCCGAATTTTTGGGATAATTCTTCCAGCGTATACCGCTGGTCCATATTTTCTGTGATATACTTTTTGATTTCTTTTACGGTATCAACCTGCTTTTTTGGGAAATATTTTTTTGCATCGTTGCATTCGGAAACATCGGTAGCGCTTAAAAACAGCAGTATTTCCAAAACCTTCAGCTTAAAATAGCCCTTTTGTACTTCCTTTGGAATGTTATAGAGCTCCGAAAAAATATGCTGTATCTCTGCTTTGGCGCGCATGATAAAGCAGCGCTGTTCCAGGCGCAGCCTTCTGCACAGCGCGGGCAGGTCTATTGAGATATCCTCCAATACAGAGGAAACTGTTGCTCCGGCTTTATTAAGGCTGATCATTACCGCAACACCGTGATAATGCGCAAGCGGGAAATTTGACGTGACCGCACGGGTGCTGCGCAGATTGACGGCAAGGTCTCCCTCTTCCATATAAACACAGGAGCCATTTTCAAAAGCACACTCAAATCTGCCTTCCCGGCAGTGGTTGATCTCCAGGATATCCGAGGCAGGGGGGACATCCTGAAAACAACTGGGCATATGAAAATCGTTGTAAATCAGTTCAATACCGGGGAATACACTGAAGGTTGTCATAACGCCGCTGCCCTCGCTGCTGTGCATTTGGTAGACGGCGCAGTCTTCCGTACGCTCAACAATTTGAACATTCATGCCGTAAAAATTTTCTTTTTTAAACGTCTGCATAAAATTCTCCTGTAAATAAAAGTTAGATTAATCTAACCAAATACATTATATCAATTTAAATGGAGTATGTAAATCATTTGTGACAGACAGAAGATTGTATGCTGAACAGTATTTTGCCCGAATGGAGCTTTGGTTGTCCGTATGGAGCAGATTTTATCAAAAACATATGGTAAGATGGCGCTGAAGTTAAAAAATGCAGGCAAAAGTTAGAATATACTAACACGTTTATCCGATATGGATCGATTGAAAACCTGCAAATAAAAAAGCAATATAAATGGCCGAGCTAAAAGTGTAGAGCACAAAACACGCGGCATTCTGCCGGTATGTGGAATAAGCCAGGGCTATTAAAAAAAGGCCCTTTATTTTATCCGTCAGTTAGTGATAACTAACTGAAATAAAGGGCCCACCTCCAAAAATAATTATTTTATATAAATTACAGGCAAAAAGGAGAACACATGATCAAAATAGCTGTATATGGAAAGGGCGGCATAGGTAAATCGACAACCACATCCAATCTTGCGGCTGCGCTGTCCGGAAAATACAAGGTCATGCAGATTGGATGCGACCCCAAGGCGGATTCCACGCAGAATTTGCTTGGCAGGCAGGAAATTCCTACTGTGTTGAACCAAATACGCGAAAGACAGGATTTGCTCACGCTGGACGATATTGTGCGCACCGGATGGGGAGGCGTGCTGTGCGTTGAATCCGGCGGGCCCACCCCGGGCATTGGCTGCGGGGGGCTGGGTATTATATCAACATTCAATAAACTGGAAGAACTCCGCGCGTTTGAGATATACCGGCCCGACATTGTTTTATACGACGTACTGGGAGATGTGGTGTGCGGCGGATTCGCCATGCCCATGCGCCAGGGTTATGCGGATAAAGTGTTTATTGTAACCTCCGGGGAGAAAATGGCTCTTTTCGCGGCCGCCAATATCGCCAAGGCGATTGAGAATTACAGGGGAAGAAATTATGCGCAATTGGCCGGCATTATACTGAACGAACGCAACGTGAATTACGAGGAGGTTTTGGTAAAACGGTTGGCCGAGGAAACGGGTACCCGGGTGGTGCAGAAGATACGGCGCAGCCCGCTGGTACAGAAAGCGGAGGAGGAGCACAAAACCGTGGTGGAGGCTTATCCGGATTCGGACATTGCGCTGGATTACATTGTGTTGTCCCAAAAAGTGATTGACATCTGCAGCGCAGAAGAAAGCGGGTGCGCCGATGGATTGTGTGTTTGAAAAAACGCTCCGGTACACAGCGCCCAGCCATGGCGACTGGGGCCTTGTACGGATTGCGTCTTTGGTTCCGGAATGCCACATGCTGTTTGTGTGCCCCTTTGCGTGCGGAAGGCACGGCGCCCTGGGTGCTGTTCAAAAGGGATATAAGCACAGGGTATCCTATCTGTTTATTACGAAAGAAGATATTATAGAGGGCTATGATTCCATTATACTGGAAGGATTTGCGGAAATGCTGCGCAGGTTGGAAAACCGGCCCAGAGCGGTTTTGCTTATTGTAAGCTGCCTGGACGATTTAATTGGAACGGATCTGGACGCACTGGTTCGGCTGTTGCAGCAGGCTTACCCGGACATTGCCTTCCGGGCGGGACACATGAATCCAATCACCCTGGAGAGCGATTCGCCTCCGCCGGTGACCATACAGGACTCCATGTTCAGTTTTCTGGAGAAATCAGACATCAGGCGCCCAAACCTGAATTTGATTGGCAACCTGCAGAATGTGGACGCAGGGAGCGAGCTGTGGGGAGCGCTTGCTAGCGCCGGTGTGGAAAAAACGCTGCATATATCCGATTTTACTACGTTTGACGGATTTCAGGAGATGTCGCAAAGCAGATGGAACCTGGTTCTTTCACCGGCTGGACTTGCGGCCGCGCGGAAGATGGAGCGCAAGCACGGCATTCCCTTTCTGTTTTTGCCCGTATCTTATGATATGGATGAAATTGCGGTACAGTATGCCAGGCTGTTTGAATTTGTCAGGCAACAAAGGGCGGATGCGTTTAATTTTTTAAGTGCTATACGCCGGGCGGGGGAAGAGGCGCAGGAGGCGTTGGACGCCGTGGGGCAAAGGCCTGTTGTTGTTTCCGCAGGAGCGGCGGTAAGGCCGTTTGGCCTTGCGTATGCGCTTGCGCGCAGCGGATTTAATATTGCCGCCGTGGTGGCACAGGACGTGCTACCCATAGACAGGCAGGCGTTTGAAAAGTTGCGCGCGCATGCGCCGGGAGCGCGTGTGATACAGCCCGAGCATACGGATATGGTCCGGTTTAAAAATCGTATGGAGGACGCAGTTGCCATAGGGTTTGACGCCGCTTATATCACAGGCAGCCGGCATATTGTGAATCTTTCCGGGGACGCGGGCATGTTTGGATATTTTGGCGTTTCCCGGCTGATGGAAATGATCCGGCAGGCAAGCGCGCAGGAAGCGGACCTGAAAACACTGATAGAAGAATATGGGGTGGTGATATAAATGAAAAAACTCTGCATGTACCTGCCCCCGTTTGCCCCGGATTATTCCGGCGTATGCTCCGCTCTGTTTGATTTGAACGCCCTTCTTACAATACACGACGCCGCCGGATGTACCGGCAACTATACCGGATTCGACGAACCGCGGTGGTACGGATCGCAAAAAGCGGTCTATTGCTCCGGCCTGAGGAAACTGGATGTTATCATGGGAAACGAGCAGGTGTTTTTGGAACGAATCGCGCGGGCAGCCAAAGAACTCCCGCCGGATTTTATCGCCCTGGTGGGCAGCCCTGTGCCCATGGTGATTGGCACGGACTTTGAAGGGCTTTGCACGGAGCTGGAGTATATGACGGGCATACCGGCGCTGGGGTTCAAGACCACGGGAACAGACTATTACAACCAGGGGATTGCTTATGCGTGCGTGGAGCTGATGAAAAGGTTTACGCCGGACAACTGCGTTAAAACACCCCGCTCCATAAACATACTGGGCGCGACGCCCCTTGATATCTCCGCCGCAAACAACCGGGACATGGAAGCTTTTTTTACAGAAAACGGCTGGAAGGTCAACGTGAATTTTTCCATGGGGATCAAGCTGGAGGCAGTAAAAAAGGCAGCCTGTGCGGACGTGAACATAGCCGTATCCCAGGCGGGCCTTGCGATTGCGCGCTATATGGAAGAACGGTTTGATATTCCCTATATAGCCGGGCTGCCGGTTGGCGAAAAAAATAGCCGATTGTATTTGAAAAGCCTGGAGAATGCCCGGTCTAAAACCGTGAATGCCGCCTTTAAGGACGATTGCGGGCGCGCTGATACGCTTGTTGTGGGCGACGCGGTATTTGCCGAATCCGTCAAGCAGGCGCTGTTTTGCGATTTTAATAAAACGAATGTGGACATCAAAACGCCATTTGGAAGAACCGGGGATGTTGACCCGGAAATTATACTGGATTGCGAGCAGAGTATTTACGAGGCGGTTAACCATCCGCGGTATAAAACAGTCGTCGCAGACCCCCTGATCTGCGACCTGGTGGAGAACAAAGAAGAAAAAAACTGTGTTGATATAGCCCATTATGCGGTGTCCAGCAAACTGTTCACGCAATATGAGGTTCCATATATATCAAAAAAATTTAATACTTTTATAGAAAAGAGGGTTTAAAAATGAATCAAAATACGGTTAAGTTGCGAAGGAACGTAAAATTCGTCGCGATAGTATTAAGCGTGCTCATGATGGTATCCGTTTTGGCCGGGTGCTCCGGTACGGCCCAGCCTGCGGAAAGCAGCGCCGCGGCTTCCGGTTCCCAGGCTGCTGCGGCAACGTCCGCAGAGGCATCGGCCTCGGCGCCTGAGCCACAGGAAACGACAAGCGCTACCATCACCGTAACGGACCATAACGGTTCCCAGGTGGTTTTGCCCAGGGAAATCAACCGGGTGGTGGTTACGTCTATTTACCCCATGCCCGCGGCGCTCTCCATGTTTCTGGGCTCTGCGGATAAGTTGGTGGGCATTCATCCCGTATCCATGGCCGCGGCTAAAAGCAGCGTTTTGAGCAAGGTTTTTCCGGAAATATTAAATGCTTCCACCGGTTTTGTGCAGGGGAGCGATATCAATATGGAGGAGTTGATGAAGCTAAACCCGGACGTTGTGATCTACAGTGCGAGCAGCCAGGCGGAAAAGGATCTGTATAAAAACGCGGGTATACCCGCTGTTGGAATCTCCGCGACAAAGTGGGATTACGATGTGATTAAAACTTATGATGAGTGGATTAATATATTGAGCCAGATGTTCCCGGACCAGGATAAGTCCCAGGCGGTTTCGGAATACAGCCGCGAGATATACGATTTTGTCCAGGCAAAAGTAAAGGATATTCCGGAAGAAAAACGGACGCGCGCGCTGTTCCTGTTCACCTATGACGATAAAGCAATGATGACCTCCGGCAAGCGCTTTTTTGGTCAATATTGGGCGGACGCCTCCGGCGGAATTAACGTTGCGGGCGTTCTGGACAAGGAGCAAAGCGTTGAAATCAACATGGAACAGGTATACGAATGGAATCCTGACGTGATCTATATTACAAACTTTACGCCCGCCCAGCCCCAGGACCTTTACACAAATAATATTGGCGGGGACGACTGGAGCCAGGTGAAAGCGGTAAAAGACAAAAAAGTGTATAAAATGCCGCTGGGCAGCTACCGCAGCTATACGCCCGGTGTGGATACGCCTCTCACGCTTTTGTGGATGGCAAAAACAATGTATCCGGACGCGTTTGCGGACGTTGATATGACGCAGAAGGTAAAAGAGTATTATAAACAGATTTTTGGAATAGAGCTGACGGACGAAGACGTGTCCAAAATGTATACCCCGTCCAGTGCGGCGGGAGACATCAAGCTTTCCTAATGGGAGCGGCGAATGGAGCTTAGAAACACAAAAAGAAGGAACTACCTTTGGGGAGTGGGGTTAGCCGTTGCGATTGTTGCGTTTGGTATTTACGCCTTGGGCTGCGGCAGATACGGCCTTAGCTTCCCGGAGATTATGCAGACCGTGTTTCCCGGAACGTACCCGCAAATAGAAGTGACGGAAAATATGCGTACCGTGCTGTTCAACATACGCTTGCCGCGCATACTGCTTGCGCTGCTGGCGGGCGCGGGATTAAGCGTGGCCGGCGCTTCGTTTCAGGGATTGTTTTCAAACCCCCTGGCAACGCCCGATACACTGGGCGTTGCCACGGGCGCTTCATTTGGGGCGGCCCTGGGAATATTGCTGGGACTCAATATGGTGGCGGTGCAGTTTGTTTCGGTGGCTGCCGGAATTGCGGCGGTTGGCATTGTATACAGCATCAGCAAGGTGCGCGGCTCATCCTCACTCATTATGATCATATTAGCGGGCATGGTGGTAAGCGCGCTGTTCTCTGCGCTGGTATCGGGAATTAAATTTGTAGCGGATCCGCAGGATGTGCTGCCCACCATCACATTCTGGCTGATGGGGAGCCTTTCGGGAACCAGCTACGACACGCTGGCCATAGGGGCGCCTTTCATACTGGCTGGCACAGGAATTCTGTTCTGCGTCCGCTGGAAATTGAACGCCATGTCCCTGCATGAAGACGAGGCCAGGTCGCTTGGGGTACGCGTTGCGGTGGTGCGGGTGCTGGTGGTAACCGGCTCCACCATGATTACGGCTGCGGTTGTATCCATGTGCGGCCTCATTGGCTGGGTGGGCCTGCTTATTCCGCATATTGCGCGCATGATATTTGGAAACGACAATACCTATGTGATTCCCGCAAGCATTGGCATGGGCGCGCTGTTTATGCTGGTGATAGACACTGTGGCAAGAAGCGTTTCCGCCGCAGAGATTCCGGTTTCCATACTTACCTCGGTGATTGGCGCGCCATTTTTCATTATTTTATTAAGAAAGACAGGAGGTATAAAGGCATGACCTTTGAGGTGGAAAACGGCTGTTTCAGGTATCCCGGCGGAAAGGAGATTTTAAAAGATATTAACGTGACCATCCGGCACAACGAGGTGCTGTCCATATTGGGTTCCAATGGGGTGGGGAAAACGACGCTTTTAAAATGCATGCTGGATTTGCTGAAATGGACATCTGGCCGGACAAGGGTGGACGGCCGGACGGTTGCGCGGATGCAGCATTCTGAATTCTGGAAAAAGATAGGGTATGTGCCGCAGGCAAAGCTTTCCGCCTTTGTGTATACCGTGGAAGAGATGGTGCTTCTGGGCAGAAGCGCTCACTTAAGGCTTGCACAGCTCCCCAAGGCGGAGGACGTAAAGATTATGGAAGAAAGCCTGTCCGCCATAGGCATTCTGCATTTGCGCCATAAGCTGTGCAGCAAGATAAGCGGGGGAGAATTGCAGATGGTGCTGATAGCAAGGGCCCTGGCCGGCAATCCGTCCCTTTTGGTGCTGGATGAACCGGAGTCCAACCTGGATTTCAGGAACCAGATTATCGTTTTGGAGACGATTCGGTACCTGAGCCGCGAAAAACAAATTTCTTCCATTGTGAACACACATTATCCGGAGCATGCGCTTTCAATATCGGACAAAACGCTGCTGCTTTGCGGAGACGGTTCCTGCGTTTGCGGCCGGTCCCCAGAGATTATCACAGAGCCACATTTGCGGAGCGCGTTTGGCGTGCGCGTAAAAATATGCGATATCCCGCTGGATGAGAGCAGCTATACCTGTGTGCTCCCTTTGTCCATCGCGTAGACAAGAAGATCAAAAAGAATCAAAAATACAACCAGCAGGCAGAACTGATCAGGCAGAGCAACCCGGTTGCTTTGCCTTTGCCTGCGTAAGCTGACATATATGAGCGGTCACTTTTTGCCTCTGCTCAAATAATCCTGCATGGCGCTGACGGAATCCTGGCTGATGACATGTTCTATGGCGCACGCGTCCCGGTCTGCAACAGAAGTATCTATTTTTAGAATGTCGATCAAGAATTTTTTGATGACTTTGTGCTTGCCGGAGGTGGATTCCGCAAGACGCAAGCCTTCCGGTGTTAAAAATATCTCTTTGTATTTCTCGTTTACAATCAGGCCCTTCTCTGCCAACGTCGCCATTGCGCTGTTTGTGCTTGCCTTTGTTACGCCCAGACGTTCCGCGATATCGGAGACCCGCGCGCCCATTCCGGCTCTTGAAAGTTCATATATTGCTTCCAGGTAGTTTTCCATTGTGAACGTGAGTTTTTGCATCTCAAACCTCCGCACAGAGAATATTCGCGGTTTACAATCAGATAATGAACAATATATTATTCTAATTCAGAGTATAGCCTAACCAATCGGTATAATAAAGATTTTTTTATTTATATAGTTATCTTTTGCCTATAGGTTAAGTAAATCAAAATGGAGGCATGCATGGTTATTATAGGGAATTGACGCAAATGCTAAAAAAATATTGACTTCTTGGATGGTTTCATTTATATATTAATTAATAAAGCCATTTCCGGAACATTTCATTTATTTCCCCACAAAACATCCGTTTTTGTGTTGAATGTTTGCTTTACTCTTTTTGTGGTAAAATGTTTTTTAAAACTATTAAAGGTAAAATGATGAGAAAAGAAATATTACGCTTAAAGGATATTCTTTTATATTCCAATGACACAAAATCTTTGGATTATTTGAGCATGAGTCTTTTTGAAGGCGAAGTAATGGGGGTAGTGGGGGTTGCCGGTGCGGGAAAATCCTCGTTCATGCACGTTTTGGCCGGAATCTGCAAACCGGACAGCGGGCAAATTTTTTATAATGGGCGCGAAGTAAAATTTGTAGACGCATTGCAGGCAAGGCGCTGCGGGATAGGATATATTCAAAAAGACTCCAATATGATTCCCAACATATCCATCGCAGGGAATATTTTGATTGGCAAAAGAAATTTGCCCAAACTGTACGTGAACGAAAAAAAGGAAAACAAATATGCTAAAGAGCTGGCGGAATTTGTTGGGCTTCACGTAGATGTCAGCCTGCCGGTTGAAGGGCTTACATATGTGCAGTTAAAGCAGCTTGAAATCGCAAGGGCGCTTGCCGGAAATATATCCATACTGGTCATGGACCATCCTACGTCATTGCTGGCAGAAAAAGAAATAAATGTATTTAATGCCATTATAAGAAAACTGAAGTGTCAAAAAATTTCAACTATAATCACATCACATAAATTAAAAGAAATTCTGGAAGTATCCGACCGTGTTGCCGTGCTGCGTAACGGCTTATCTATGGGCATTTATAAGAGTGAAGAATGCAGCGAGGAACAACTTTTGGTGGCAATGCTTGGGGAAGACAAAATACCGGATAAAAGTGTTAAAAATATGAACGTAGGCGCGCAGAGCCAAAAGCAGGAATTACTGAGGGTGGAGAAGCTGTCAAACGAATATTTCAGCAATATCAGTTTTTCGCTGTATAAGGGAGAAATACTTGGCTTGGTTGGTTTATCGGACAGCGGAAAGACCGAGCTGGCCAATACAATATACGGCGTAAATACAAAACACAACAGTGATATTTATATAAAAGGCGAAAAAGAAATCATTAAATCGCCAAAAGACGCCATCCGGCTGAAAATTGGCATGGTTCCAAAGGAAAGAAACGGATTGGTTGAAAATTTGCGCATCAGCCATAACGTTGCGCTTTCGTCCATGAACCGGGTAACCAACCTGGGAATGCTGAATAAAAAACTGGAAGACAGCCTGGCAAGGCGCTATTTGGAAGAAGCAGGCATAGAACCGGAGCTTTATTCCAAAGCGCCGGAAAGATTGAGCGAAGAGAAACTTGTTAAAATACAGATAGCCAAATTGCTGGCCATAAAGCCGCTGATATTGATTCTGGATGAACCTACCTCTGAAATAGATATTATCGGCAAAAAAGAAATCTGCATGCTGTTGAAAAAAATAAAAAAAGAAATGGGTATTATTTTGATTACATCAGAAATGGAAGATATGATGGAGCTATTTGACAGGATGCTGGTAATGAACAAAGGAAGTATTGTTGCGGAATTAACCGGCGTTGAATGCAACCCCAAAAATATTATCAGATATTTTAATTAGCCAAACAGGAGAATTTAAAATGATTGATGTCCTTGTTGTTGATGATGAATTATGGGTTACCGAAGTAATCAGGAATATTATTGATTGGGAAAAAGAAGGTTACCGTATTGTAGCCGTTTTAAACGACGGCATAGAAGCGTGCGACGCTATTCTTGAACGGAGTCCTTCAATTGTCCTTACAGATATCAGAATGCCCGGAATGGACGGCCTCTCTATGATCAAAAAAACGCGTCAGGCCGGATTGGAGACGCAGTTTATTATTATAAGCGGACATAACGATTTTAAATATGCCAAAGATGCGCTGGAGTATGGAGCGGCCGGATATTTGCTGAAGCCCATTGACGAAAATGAGCTGAAGGATGTTTTGGCCAAAGTAAAAAATATTTTGTTGAATAAACAGATGAAGGAAAAAAAGGAACTAAGCTTAAAGCAGAATCTGGAGAAATGTGTACGCAAGCTGAAAGAACAGTTCTTCCTGGATTATTTTCAAAATGCGGACGCGCCCGACCTGGATATTGACGAAATCAACCATGAGTTTGCTTTGAAATTTTCATACAATAAATACAGGGTCATGATTTTATCACTGGACAATATAGACGAATCTATAGAGTTTGATAAAATTTCTGCGGATATTTATGAAGCGTTGCTGAGAAATGCGGTTCACCAAAGCTGCGAAGAAATGATCGTAATCCCTTATAGAAACAGGTTTATATGTATTTTAAACTATAAAACCCATTCAAGAAAATTGATTGACAAAGCTATAAAGAGCATGTTTCAACAAATATTAAACGAGAATAGCGCATTGTATAAATTTACTGTGTTTCTTGGGCCTGAGGAAAACAATATCAATCACTTAAAAAGATCCTATCTGCATGCTTTGAATTTGTTTCATTGCCGTATTGTTCTTGGCGTTTCCAGCATTTACGATGATGCAGCCAGTGTTAAATGCAATTACACTTCCAGTAATTTGCCGCCAGAGAGAGAAATGATGTTCAGGTGCCTGATAGAACAGATGGAAATAGCCAAGGCGAAGGAAGCTTTGGGAGAGATGATTGATTCGCTTTATGATAAAAGTGATAAAAATCCACTGATTGTGTATTGCGGAGCCGAGCAATTGATAGACATAATTGTTGCGGCTGCAAAAAGCATGGGCCACGGCTATGCATACATTGAAAGCTACTTGCATGAGAAAAAAGAAAAACTGGAGGAATGCGCCGCCATAGAACAGTTGAAAATGCTTCTGTTTTATATGCTGGATGATATGGAAAACATAAGGAGCAACATCAACCGCAGCAAGAACCAAAAAATAATAGATACGGTTAAAAGTTATATAAAAGAGCATTATACGGAGGACATCAGTTTAAGCTCCCTGGCCGAAATGGTTTATATAACGCCGAATTATTTAAGCGAGCTTTTCAGCAGGGAAGCGGGATGTACGTTTAAAGAATTTATGATCCAATCCAGAATTGAAGTTGCTAAAAAGCTGCTGGGTGATTTGCAGTACAAAACAAACGATATTGCAACCATGGTGGGCTATGCCGACCCCGTCCATTTCAGCAAACTGTTCAAAAAATATACCAGGCTTACGCCGTCAGAATACAGAAAGTTGTTTTTTTAAAATGAAAATACTTAATATAAAACAAAAAAAACACAGAAGGCAATATGGCCTGAAAAGAAAGCTGATGCTTATATTTCTGGCTTTGTGCGTTTTGGTATTCGCATTCACCTTTGCGTTTATTCAGTTATACCGGTCTTCCGCAATGCCCGTATTTGACAGCTTGTTTTTGGTGGCGGCTTTGGCGGGGTCAGTTGTGCTGGTATACATAGTGTTCTGGAAAATTGTTTACACGCCGGTTTCAAAAATAGAGACAATTATTAATACGCTGTTTAACAAAAAGGATGCTGAGGATTCTGAAGAAAGCCATGTGCGAATTACCAGCAGGGATTTGGACACCGTTATTATAAGGCTGCAAAACCTGATTAACAGCGAATACGCCGCTGAAATAATGAAAAACCAGGCGGAACTGCATGCTCTCCAAAGCCAGATTAATCCGCATTTTTTATACAATACGCTGGAATCCATCCGTGGGCAGGCCATTGCGCACAAGGTTAAGGATATTGAAGTAATGACCAAGGCTTTGGCGGATATGTTCCGGTATGTAATCAGTAAAAAAAGCGCTTTTATCAGTTTTCGGGAAGAGCTGGTAAATGTGGACAATTATTTGAAGATTCAGCAGTTCCGGTTTAATAATAAGTTTATTATAGAAAAAGATATAGACGAGGATACTATGGACAACCAGATTCCCAAATTGCTGATACAGCCGATTGTAGAAAATGCGCTTCAGCATGGGTTGGAAATGAAGAGGACAAACGGAAAAATAGGTATAAGCGCGTATTGTACCGGGGAAAATTTTATTGTAAATATTAAAGACGACGGCCTGGGCATGAACATTGAAAAATTGCAGGAATTGAATCAGGCGCTTGCTGACAACATTGCGTTAAAAGATAAAAAATCGGGCGGGTCCATTGGATTGTTGAACGTAAATGAAAGAATAAAGATCACCTTTGGCATGGATTGCGGGATAAAAATATATAGCGCGGAAAACGTTGGAACAAATGTTGAAATTATTTTAAAGCCGGTTAAGAAAAAGCCTGTAATAATTGGAAATCAGATTGAATAGTTTAGGGAAACGCGGCCCGGAATACCGCGTTTTTTTATTTGATATAAAAAATTGCCGAAAAAACAACAGTAAATCCTAAGTTTGCCTCGTTGCGGGCAAAGGTTGCGTTAGATACAATAAACTCTATAAATGAATGTTCCAAACTATTTTCATTAAACCGATTTTAAAATTTCTCTGGAGAAAAATGCAAAATAACAGGAGGAAAATGAAAGAAATGAAAAAAATGAAGGTTCTGGCTGTTTTGGTGGCGATATTGCTGATTGCAGGCGCCACTACAGCTTGCGGCAATCCATCCGCAGCTCCGTCCGAAAGCGCAGCAGTTTCTTCGGCCGTGGCTTCGGATACAGCCGCCGCCCCGGCTTCATCTGCGGCGGGTGAAACAAAAAAAATCAAAGTAGGCGCAACGTACCAGGCATTGTCCGTGCCGTATATTGTTACTTTGAAAGATTCCTGCGTAGCTCAGGCAGAAAAATTGGGCATAGAGATTATAACCGTTGACGGCCAGGGCGACGCCGCCAAGCAGGTAGGGCAGGTTGAAAACTTTATAGCGCAGCAGTGCGACGTTATTATATTGGATCCCACGGATTTCAATGGATGCGCGCCCGCTGTGGACGAAGCAAACAAAGCAGGAATCCCCATTGTTACCTTGATACAAAAAGTTTCGAACCAGGACAAAACGACAACCTATGTGGGTTCCGAGGCAAAACAATCCGGTGAGATCATGGCGCAGATGGCTGTTGACGATTTGGGCGGCAAGGGCAATGTAGTTGTGATTGAAGGCCCCATGGGTTCGGATGCGCAAATTGGAAGGTATTCCGGAATTGAAGCTGTTATCAACGCAAATCCGGGCATGAAGATCATCCAGAAACAGGCCGCGAACTGGGACCGGGCGACGGCGTTATCTATAACAGAAAACTGGCTGCAGTCCGGTATACAGTTTGACGCTGTACTGGCTGAAAATGATGACATGGCAATGGGAGCGCTGAAAGCGATCCAGGACACGAACATGGTTGGAAAGATTAAAGTTTACGGCATTGACGCGATTCCCGAAGCTTTAACCGCAGTACAAAACGGGCAGATGGGCGGAACAGTGTTCCAGGATGCTGTTGCGCAGGGCATAAAAGTGATGGAAGTTGTCCAGATGATCGCGCAGGGGCAGACAATTGAAAGCTCTTATCTGATTCCTTATGTGGGAGTCAGGGCAAGCGATGTTCCTAAATATCTGACCACCACCGAACCGAGTTCCAGCAAATAAATAAATAAATCAGGCAGGCCGGCTTGCAATTTTCTCGGCAGAGAATTTTTAAAGCCGGCTTGCACACTGGAAAACAGGCAGCCTTTGTGGAAAGGAAGAACGGGCAATTGGAAACATATTTGTTGGAGATGAAGAGCATATCCAAGTGTTTTCCGGGAGTCAATGCACTGGAAAACGTGAACTTAACGCTCAAAAAAGGCGAAGTTCATGTGTTGATGGGTGAAAACGGCGCGGGTAAATCTACCTTAATGAAGATATTAAGCGGCGAATATCAGCCGAATGCGGGCGAGATATGGCTCAGGGGTAAAAAGGTGGAGATACATACGCCCCACCAGGCGTTATTATTCGGGCTTTCTATGATACATCAGGAACTCAGCCCCATTCCGGATATGACAATAGCGGAAAACATTTTTCTTGGCAGGGAGATTGTTCAATTTACGGGAGCGCCGGTCAATAAAAAACTGATGCACAAAAAAGCAAGGGAGTTGCTGGACAAACTGGGCATCAGCCTGCATCCGGGAGCGCTGATGAGGTCTTTAAACGTTGCCGAGACGCAGATGGTGGAGATTGCCAAAGCAGTATCTTATGATGCGGAAATTGTGATTATGGACGAACCTACGTCGGCAATTACGGACAGGGAAACAGACAAGTTATTTGAGATAATAGGTACGCTGAAGCAAAATGGAGTAGGCATTATTTATATATCGCACAAAATGGATGAAATATTTAAAATTGCGGACACAATAACCGTTTTGCGTGACGGACAGCAAATTGAAACGCGGCCTGCCAAAGAGTTTGATATCCATTCGTTGATTACTTTAATGGTTGGCAGGGAAATAAAGGAAATGTATCCGCCTAAAAACCGGGAGCCCAAAGAAGTGATCATGACTGTAACCGGACTGGGGCGGAAAAACGAATTTTGGAATATAGATTTTGAATTGCGGCGGGGGGAGGTGCTGGGAATCTCTGGCCTGGTTGGGTCCGGAAGAAGCGAGTTGCTGGAAACAATATTTGGGGTACGGAAGCCTGACTGCGGCGAGATTTGCATAGAAGGCAAAAAAGTATCCTTTAAATCACCCGGCGAGGCCATACGGCATGGGATTGCTTTTGTTCCCGAGGACAGAAAAAACCATGGACTGAATTTGAAAACAACGATCAGAAACAATATGTCTTTAAGCAATTTGGCCAGTTTTTGCAGGTTTGGCTATATCCAGCCCGGCGAAGAACTTAGGGAAGTGGAAAATGGAATGACGAAGCTGAAAATAAAAGCTCCTTCGGTTAACAGTTTTGTTCAGTCGCTAAGCGGCGGCAACCAGCAGAAGGTGATTATTGCCAAGTGGCTGATGATACACCCTAAAATTTTCTTGCTGGACGAACCTACAAGAGGAATAGACATAGGGGCAAAAACTGAGATATATAACCTGGTCAGCAACCTGGCGAATGAGGGAAACGCGGTTATTATGGTCTCTTCCGAATTGCCGGAGATTGTAGGGCTTTCGGACAGGGTGATTGTAATGCATGAGGGGAGAATAACCGGTTTGTTATATAAAGACGACATATCCCAGAATAAAATAATGCTCTATGCAACAGGACAAGAGGGGGTATCATAATGGGCGCGCAGCCATGGGAACTTAGAAAAAACAGGATTAAATTTAAACAGTATGCGATCTATATCATTTTTGCGGTGCTTTGCATAGTGATGGCAATTGTATCGCCCGGTTTTGGCACAGTGGTTAATTTTATGAACATTATTAAACAGGTTGCCATTGTTACCATTATTGCGTTTGGCGCAAGTATGGTTTTGATATCGGGTGAGTTGGATTTGTCTCCGGGGGCTGTATGTGCGCTGGCGGGCTGTGTGGCGGCCAACTTTGGGCATCCCGGAACGCCTGTTTATATACCTATTTTGATGGCCATTGTTGTGGGCCTTACCACCGGATTCATCAACGGTTTTATATCCGCAAAGGGCAAGGTCCCTTCGTTCATCGTTACATTGGGTATGAGCACATCGGTAAGGGGGCTTACACTCATCCTTACCAACGGCGCGAATGTGGCCAACCTGTCGGACGAATACCAGGCGGTTGGCGGCAGTTATCTCTTTGGCATTCCCATTCTTGCGTTTATTCTGATTGGCGTTTTTATCATAGCGTTTTATATTATGGAGAAAACAAGGTTTGGAAGATATGTTTACGCCGTTGGCGGCAATGAAAAGGCAACGTATCTTTCCGGCATCAACACTTCCACCATTAAGATTGCTGTGTTTATGATCGCGGGGGCGCTTGCTGCTTTTGCAGGCATGCTGCTCTCTTCCAGAATTAATTCTGGCAGCCCCATCGCGGGGCAGGGTTACGAGCTAGACGCTATTGCCGCCGCCGTTATAGGCGGAACCAGTATTACGGGCGGCGTTGGAAAAATTTACGGTACCATTGTCGGTTCGCTGCTGCTGGCGGTAATAAGCAACGGGCTCGACCTGATAGGCGTATCCTCTTATTACCAAAGCATTATAAGCGGCGTTATCATTGTGGCCGTTGTGTTTATGGATATCAGAAGCAAATCCAAGGGTTAACAAAAGAGCATAAGCACGGATGCCAACATGGGTGTGGGTTGCGAAAAAATTCACCACCTGGCTTCGTGTTGCCAAAAACAGAAAAAACAGAAGGGAGAAAGTATTATGGCTAAAAAAGTTAGATTAGGCGTTTTAGGCGCGGGTTGGTGGGGAACAGGAAACCATCTGCCAATTTTGACAAAAAGGGCAAGAGAAAAAGGCGACGTGGAGGTTGTGGGCGTGTGCCGCCTGGGGCAAAAAGAACTGAAAGAGGTTCAGGAAACGTTTGGGCTGGAAAAAGCGACGGAAGATTACCGCGAAATGTTTGAATGGGGCCTGGACGGCATTGTGATTGCGACTCCCCATGGCATCCATTACCCTCAGGTTATGGATTCGCTCAATGCGGGGCTTCACGTAATGGTGGAAAAGCCGTTTGTTCTCAGCGCCAAGGAGGCATGGCAGTTGGTGCATCTTGCGGATTCCAGAAATCTGCATTTAATGATTCCGCACGGCTGGCATTATTTTGACTTTATTGAGGAAGCGCACAACCAGATCAGCGACGGTAAAGTAGGAAAAATTGAGTATGTAATGTGCCACACCGCAACCCCAACAAGAGAATTGTTCAGCGGCGAAGGGTTTAAAATGGATCAATTCCCCGCCATGTTTGAGTCGGATCTCTCCATTTATTCCACTGTTGCCAAGGGCGGCGGATATAGCTGGGGCCAGATGGTGCACTCCATTGCAATGATGCTTTTTGTTACAGGGCTTACGCCGGTTGAGGTGTTTGCGTATGTGAGCACGGAAGGGGCCAAGGTGGAACAGGTGGATATGCACGAGGCTGTAACCGTTAAGTTTAAAGAAGGAGCTATTGGCGTTATTTCGGGTTCGGCAGGCGTCCCGCCCCTAATGAAATTCCAGCTGGAAGTGAATACATACGGCAGCGACGGCATGCTGTTGCTGGATGTGGAACGCGAAAGAATGGAACTGAACAGAAAAGACAAAAATGACCTGTATTTTAAAATTCCCAAAGACGGGGGAGAGTATCACTGCGAGGTTCCTCCGCATCGGTTTGTTGAGCTGATTAAGGGGGATAATGTAAGCAACAATTCAACAGGAAGAACGGAAGCGCAGGTGGTCTCCGTTATTGAAGCGTATTTAAGGTCAGGTAAAACCGGAAAGCCGGAAACGGTTCAATATTATTGATAGCTTTCTATAAAGTGTAAACAGGCAGGAATTTATTGCTTCCCAAATGCCGGGCTTTTGAAGTACAGACAACAGCTTCAAAAGCCCCGGGCGTTTGACTGCTAGTACCAGAGCATGATTAAAGGAGTTTTAAATGTTTACTAAAGAATTTTGTATAGAAAAAATACAAAACGCCTTTGGAGGAAAAGGGACAACTGTTTTGAATAACTGGCTTTCTGAAGAAGAATTGCCCCCACATCTTAATTTGGTGAGCACGGCGGTTGTTTCAATCGGAGGATCGGTTGGAAACCATGAGCATCATGGCGAAGCGGAAATCTATTATATCAAGAGCGGCCAGGGAGAGTATAACGACAACGGCAATATGATTCAGGTGACCCAGGATACTGTTTTATTGTGCCGCGACGGGGAGTGCCACGGCATTATAAACACCGGAGACAGCGAGCTTGAGATTATTGCAATTATTGTAAAAGGCTAATTAAATTTTTATTTTTATCCTCACTCTTATATTACAAAAAGTTCAATGCTTTTTGAGTTGCCAATGAAGATTGGCAATTTTTTTTATCGTCCCGGCGGTTTACATCGACCGCATATTTTTTCTTTGGCAACTTTTCATTGTGAAATTCATAAGAATGGCACAGGATGTTTCATTCCAAATGGTAAATAAAAAGGAAAGTTTAAAGGAGATACTATGCCGTACAGGGATCAATATGAGAATTGGCTGAAAAATGCGACGCAGAACCCCGAAATAATCCGGGAGCTTGTAGCGCTGGACTCAGATGAAAAAGCCATAGAAGAACGTTTTTCCACTGAGCTTGCGTTTGGCACAGGGGGCCTTAGGGGGATTATGGGCGCGGGATCAAACCGCGTGAATGTTTATACGGTAAAAAAGGCCACGCAGGGTTTGTGCCTGTATTTGCAAAAACATTTTGAAACTCCAAGTGTTGCGATAGCTTATGACAGCCGTATAAATTCTGATGTATTTGCAAAAGCCGCGGCGGAAGTGCTGGCGCAAAACGGCGTTTTGGCGCATATGTACGCAGAACTGACGCCTACGCCCATGCTCTCCTTTGCGGTGCGGCGGCTGGGGGCGAGCGCGGGCGTTGTGATAACGGCCAGCCATAACCCTGCCGGGCATAACGGATACAAAGTATACGGCTGCGACGGCTGCCAGATCACCCTGGAGGCGGCGGACGAAATAACCTCCTATATTGCCGGGGTGGATGTTTTTAAGGATGTTGTATCCGGCGATTATCAAAGCCTGTGCCATAAAGGGATGATACGCGCAATACCACGGGAAGTTGCGCTTGATTATTATGAAGAGGTTTTAAAGCAAAGCCTGTTTAACGCCAAAGTCTCCGGGCTGCGCGTAGTGTATTCGCCGCTTCACGGGGCGGGCAACAAACCTGTGCGTACGGTATTAAAAGAGGCGGGCCTAGAGGATGTGTTTGTGGTTCCGGAGCAGGAGAAACCGGACGGAACGTTTGCCACATGCCCGTCTCCAAACCCGGAGGAAACGGACGCGCTCAGCCTTGCCGTGCAGATGGCGGAATCAATGGGGGCGGACCTGGTTCTTGCCACCGATCCGGATTGCGACCGGGTAGGCACGGCTGTTTTGCATAATGGCGGGTATGTTTTGGTCAATGGGAACCAAATGGGGGTTTTGCTGCTTGATTTTGTCTGCAGGATGAGGCTGGAAATGGGCAATATGCCCCAAAATCCCGTGGCAATCAAAACCATTGTGACTTCCGAAATGGCGCAGGCGGTTGCGGACGGGTTTGGGGTAAAGCTGATTAGTGTTCTTACCGGATTTAAGTTCATTGGCGAGCAGATTGGCCTTTTGGAACAAGCGGGAGAGGAAGAGCGCTTTATATTTGGATTTGAAGAAAGCTACGGATATCTGGCGGGCACCTATGTGCGCGACAAGGACGCGGTTGTGGCTTCCATGCTGATTTGCCAGATGGCCGCTTACTATAAAAAACAGGGAATAAGCCTGGTGGACGCGCTGGAAGGCTTATACAGGAAACACGGGTTTTATTTTGAAAAGCTGGAAAGCTTTCTGTATGAGGGGATTAGCGGAGCGGAGAAAATTCGGCAGCTGATGAAAAACCTGCGGGAGAATCCGCCGTCCGCCATTGGCGGGGTGCATGTGCGGATTATACGGGATTACCTGAACTCCAGGGAATACGAAAACGGCCAGGAAGCGCCCATACTTCTGCCGCCCTCGGACGTGATGGGGCTATTTCTTCTGGGAGGTTCGTCTGTGATTGTAAGGCCGTCCGGAACAGAGGCAAAGTTAAAGGTTTATTATTCGCTGGTGTGCGCAAACCGGACGGAAAGCCAAAAACTGTTTGAAGACGTGAGCCGGAGCATGGGGGAGTTGCTGCATATGTGAGCGCTTAAGAACAGCAAAGGCAACTGGTTGTTTGGATGGAAGAACTGTTTTGTTACAGCGCAGAATAAGTTTTTACTTTTTTTATTGGAAAATTGTGATATAATGATATAAAATCAATGATTTCTAATAAAGAGACGCGGTATATGGATTTAATAACAGTTATTGTGCCATGTTTTAATGAAGAAAAGGCATTACCTCATTTTTATGCCAAAATAAGCGAAATAGCAGGTTCTATGCGCCACGTACAGTTTGAACTGTTGTTTGTTGACGATGGTTCCAGCGACGGAACGCTGCATTTGCTGCGGGAGTACGCTCGAGACGACAGCCGCTGCCGGTATATATCGTTTTCCAGAAACTTTGGAAAAGAAGCCGCCATGTTTGCGGGGCTGGAAAACGCAAACGGCGGTTATATTGTGTTTATGGACGCCGATCTGCAGGACCCGCCCGAATTGCTAGCCGAGATGTATGAAACCCTGGCCCAAGAGGAATATGACTGTGTTGCAACCAGAAGGACGGACAGAAAGGGAGAGCCCCTGCTCCGTTCCTTTTTTGCGCGGTCTTTTTACCGCTTCATCAACCGGATTTCAAAGACGAAAATTGTGGACGGCGCAAGGGATTTTAGGATGATGACCCGCCAGATGGCAGATGCGGTTTTGGAATTAAAAGAATACCACAGGTTTTCAAAAGGCATATTTGAATGGGTGGGCTTCAGAACCAAATGGATCGAATATTCTAACATAGAGAGGGTGGACGGCGATACAAAATGGTCTTTTTGGAAGCTGTTCAAATATTCCATGGAGGGCATTGTAGCTTTTTCAACCCTGCCGCTGTCAATCGCTTCAGTCACAGGCCTGATTCTATTTTTTATTTCAATTGTTATGATTATTTTTATTATTGTAAGAACGCTGATTTGGGGCGACCCGGTGGCCGGCTGGCCTGCCATGGTGTGCATCATATTTCTGGTGGGAGGCATTCAGCTGTTCTGCACGGGGATTGCGGGCCAGTATGTTGCCAAATCGTATATGGAATTGAAAAAAAGGCCCATCTATATTGTACGGGAGACAGAGGACAAGCTTAAAAAATAAGCCGCCCGGTTTTGAATGAAAGAGCTTTGCTTATGGCGAGGCTTTTTTTATTTGCAAATATTTACGTATATTTTCACCAGGGCTTTAATATATAAAAAATAGTTTTTAAAACAATGAAAAGGCAGCATATCCGAAGCGAAAAACACAAAAAATATGGGTGGATGGAATGAATTGCAATATGGAAAAAGGAGGATTATAATAATTGGTATAAGTTTTTTGAGTGAATGGGAGTTTTAGCTTGGCGGTTAAAAATACGGCGCGTGAATACACGGCATTACATATTTCTTTTATTGTGTATTCCATTACCGCCCTATTATCCAAACTGGCCGGGGGCAAGCCGCTTTTCTCCGCGGATTTTTTTCTGTTTGCCGCTCTGGTCTTTGTTTCGCTGGCAGTATACGCGTTCATCTGGCAAAAGGCGTTAAAGAGCTTTCCGCTTGTGAAAGCCTATTCTAACAAAGCGGTGGTCATAGTATGGAACCTGCTTTGGGCGTCCGTTTTGCTGGGAGAACGGATTACATTGGAAAATTTAATAGGAAGCGCAATTATTATGGTTGGGATTGTGATGGTGTCCGGGGATGACGATTAGCTATTACATTCTGATGGGAGGAGGCGTTTTCATCGCCTCGGTTGCGCAGATTCTGCTGAAAAAGAGCGCTCGTATCAAGCGGGAAAAAATGGTGCAGGAATACTTAAACCGGCTGGTGCTGGGAGGATATGCGATTCTGTTTGCATCCATGTGTATTGCCATTCTTGCGTACAGGGTTGTGCCCTTGAAATACGGAGCCATCATTGAATCACTGGGGTATGTGTTCGTGATGCTTCTGAGCGCGTTTTTTTTAAGGGAGAGGATCACCAGAAAAAAGCTCCTGGGAAATCTGATTATTATTCTGGGCGTGGTGGTGTTTTCTCTGCAGATATTTTAAGAAACGGCCTGCCGTTTGCAGATAAAGGGGAGTGTGTGGGTTTGCGTAAAGCAATCGTATTTGTTGTGATTTGTATTGGCTTGTTTGTCTTGACAAACTTTAATTTTACCATTGGGGGCGGAATGGACGCGCGCAATATTCTTAGCGGCCTGGACGGAATTCATAACATAGGTTCCGGGTTGAACTTTGGCCTTGCCATGGTGGCTTCCGAGCAGCCGGCCGAAAGCGCGGCTCCGCCATCTTCGGCCTCGCCCACACCTGTGCCTGCGCCGACGCTCACACCCGAACCAGCGCCAACGCCCACACCCGTGCCTACACCAACGCCTGTACCCGAGCCAATGCCCTATACCATGGCCTGGCTGGACAAATACGCCCCTGCGTCTGTGGCCAGCCTGGAGGATCAGGTGGGGGACAACGGGGACTACGACCCTGTAACAAGCTATCCGCCGGCAGATACGTACAAGCTGGTGGTGGATTACCACAACCAGTGCGTATATGCGCTGACAAAGGATAGCGGCGGCAATTATACGGTGCTGGTGCGCGTAATGATCTGTACAACCGGCGGGAACGGAAACTGGACGCCGGAGGGAACGTATAAAATGGGCAAAAGCCGCGTACGGTTTGGGTATTTTGACGAATTTAATTGCTATGCGCAGTACTGGTCCCAGATGATGGGCAGCTTTTATTTTCATTCAGTGCTGTATTCTTCTAAGAAAGCGTCCTCCTACAGCCGCAGTGCTTACAACAATCTTGGCAAACCGGGCTCCCACGGCTGCATACGCCTGTTTGTGCCGGATGCCAGGTGGATCTATGAAAACTGCGCGCCGGGCACGCTGTGCGTGGTTACCACAGAGTATCCCGTAAACCAGCTGCTCAAAAAAGCGCTGCGGAAAGGGTATGCGGGCGCGGTGGATTATGTGCCGCCCACAGATGCGCCTTCCGAAACAAAATAACAGTAAGCGCCCGGCCGCGTTGCTTCCGGGCGCTTTTTGGATACAAAAATGGGACGGGGAATGGATCCCGTCCCTACAAGGATGTTTGCACATGCATAAGCATGTTTTTAAAAAACGCAACTCCTTGTCCGGTTTAGTTTGCACATGCGGCTGCAATTTATGTATGCCGCAAGGGAGCCGATGATTGGGTGGAAAGGGAATCTTTGTATGGAACACGAGTACAAACAAATCAGGCAAGCTGTTTTGGCGCTGAACGTTGCGCTGCCCGATGGACGAATGATGCCGCGCCTGGGCCAGGGCACGTGGCGCATGGGGGAAAGCCCCGCGGCGCAGGCCGGGGAGGCGGAGGCGCTGCGCGCGGGCATCCGGCTTGGCATGACGCTGATAGACACTGCCGAGATGTACGGCAGCGGCGGCGCGGAAGAAATGGCAGGCATTGCGATACGCGAATGTAACCGGGAAGAACTGTTTTTGGTCTCCAAGGTATACCCGCATAACGCGGGCAGAAGGCAGATATTTAAAAGCTGTGAGGCTTCGCTCCGGCGGCTGGGCGTGCAGACGCTGGACCTGTACCTGCTGCACTGGCGGGGTTCCGTACCATTGCAGGAAACTGTGGAATGCATGCAGAAATTGAAAACGGACGGACTGATACGGGGCTGGGGTGTTTCTAATTTTGACACGGAGGACATGCAAGAGCTCTGGAGTATACCGGGCGGAGACGAATGCTGCGTAAACCAGGTGCTGTATCACCTGGGATCGCGCGGGATTGAATTTGATTTGGCGCCCTGGATGCGGGAGCATGGCGTGCCGGTGATGGCATACAGCCCGCTGGCCCAGGCGGGGCGGCTCAGAAGCGGACTTTTGGGCAGCCCAAGCGTGCTGGAGGTGTGCCGGCGCCATAACGTTCAGCCGGGGCAGGTATTGGTTGCGTTTGCCCTGCAAATGGGGATTGTAATCCCCAAGGCTACCAATCAGGGGCATGTAGCCCAGAACGCGGCGGCGGTGTTGATAGAACTTACGGATGGGGATTTGGAGATACTGTCGCGCGAATTCCCCGCACCCGGAACCAAGCAGCCTCTGGATATGAGCTGAGATTTTTATTCGCAGGCTCTGGCTTGCTGCCGCATAAAAAATTTAAACAGGTGTTCCGCCAATGGAATGGCCGTGTCTTTAGTATTCAACATTTACTTATTATAGGGGAAATATAAGGGGGATATGGATTATGAAAGCACTGATTACCGGAGCGTCTTCCGGCATTGGGTTTGAGATGGCAAAGTATTTGGGCGGCCTTGGATATGGGGTGATTGCAGTGGGCAGAAGTGGGGAACGCCTGGAAACGCTCAAACAAATTGTGCCGTCCGCCCGAACGATCAGCATGGATCTTTCGCAGCCGGAAAACTGTTATAATTTGTATCTGGCGGTGCGCAATGAAGATGTGGGCATTGTGATCAACAACGCGGGATTTGGGCTGTATGGCGGGTTTGCGGAAACCAGCCTGGATACGGAGATAAGAATGATTCAGACCAATGTGACGGCGCTTCATATTTTAACCAAACTTTTTTACAAGGACATGCTGCAAAGGAACAGCGGGTATATGATGAACGTTGCTTCTATTGCGGGGTTCATGCCCGGGCCGCTGATGTCTACCTATTACGCCACAAAGGCCTATGTGGCCCGCCTGACGCAGGCCGTGCGGGAAGAGGCCGCTGTGCGCAAAACCGGCGTGCGGCTGTCCTTGCTTTGCCCAGGCCCCGTTGCCACGAGGTTTAACCAGGAAGCCGGCATTAACGGGGGGCTTAAATCCCTCTCCGCAGAGTATGTAGCCAAATACGCGGTGGACAGGATGCTGAGGGGCAGGTTTATGATCGTTCCGGGGAGCAATGTAAAATTGGCAAAACTGTTTGCAAAAATATTTCCGGACAGCCTTACGGCAAAAGGCGCTATGCTGATGCAGGGCAGAAAACAGAAAGTATGAATCATATGCCTGCCATAAGCCTTCCGCTTAAAACAAATTGCATCCCTGCGCTTTTTGCAGAAAGAAGCGCTTATTTAATCTGTGATTCAAACGATAAAGATAATGGGGAATAGCGAACCTTTACTTTTAGGCGGGGAATAAGATGATAGTTAAAATTGTAAATATGTACGACCTGATTTCGTGCCTTACAAGCACGGGAGACCTGATCAGCAGCGAAGTTTCGGACCATCACCGCCAGGTTTCGTATCTGGCGTACCGGATTGCCGAGAGCTACGGGCTTACGAAGCAGCAGCAGCGCGAGGTGCTGCTGGCGGGCCTGCTGCACGATGTGGGCGCGTTTGCGCTGAAAGACCGGCTGGAACTGCTGGACAGCGATGATCTGCCTACCAGGCACAATCACGCGTTTATTGGCGCTTCCATTCTGGAGGGATTTGAACCGCTTAAAAATGTGGCGCAGATTATACGGTTCCACCATGTGGCCTGGGAATGCGGCAGAGGCGTTGCCTTCAAAAAGCTGGAAGTGCCGGATAGCAGCCATATTCTGCACCTGGCGGACAGGGTGGCGGCCATGCTTAAAAAGGACCGGGACGTGATTGGGCAGATTAAATCCGTGCTTGCGTCCATTCATAGCCGCAGCGGCAACGCGTTTCACCCGCAGATGGTGGACGCGCTGATGGCGATTGCGGACAAGGAATATATCTGGCTGGATACGGTATACAATCCGCTGATGACAGTGATGCCCAAAATGGTGAATCTGGAGGCGCTGGAGCTGGACGTGAACGGTGTGGTTAAGCTTTCTAAAATATTTGCAAGCATCATTGATTTCAGGAGTCCGTTCACCGCCAACCATTCATCAGGGGTCGCGGCTGTATCTTCAAAGATTGCGGAAATTGCAGGCTTTTCTGAGAACGAATGCAAAAATATGCTGATTGCGGGATACCTGCATGATTTGGGCAAACTGACCGTGAGCAACGACATTCTGGAAAAACAGGGCCGTCTGGACGAGACTGAATTCAACGCAATACGCGGGCATACGTTTTATACATACAGGACGCTACAGTCTTTAAAGAATTTTGAAACCATCAATACCTGGGCTTCCCTGCACCACGAGCGTTTGGACGGCAAAGGGTACCCGTTTCATTTGCAGGCGGAGGAGATACCCCTTGGTTCCAGGGTAATGGCGGTGGCCGACGTGTTTACAGCCATAACGGAAGACCGGCCTTACCGCAAAGGCATGAGCGCCCAGAGCGCCAAAGGGGTGCTGAAAAACATGGCGGAATCCGGGGCGCTTTGCCCATACATTGTGGGCATACTGACCGAGCATTTTGATATGCTGAACGAGATGAGGCAAAGTGCGCAGAACAGGTCCCGAGCACAGTACAGGGAGTTGCAGAATATTGGCGCGGAGGGATAGCCCAAACGGATACGCTTATGACTGATTGCATAAAATAAAAATGAACCTGGAACGGGGAGCGTGAAGGAAACGGTTTACGCAATTGAAAACGGAAAGCTGGCAAAAATAAAGGAAACGGACGTGCAGCCTTCAAGCGGCCGCGGATACTGGGGCGTTTTTTCGTTTGAGGAGGCACATGAAGCCGGACGGATATTCGGGCTGGAGGCGGGATTTCTGGAGAACCTTTTTTTAAACCGAGCCATCAGGTTTGAGAGCCATGACGGGTTTGACGTAATCCACTACAACCCCCTGCAATATGGTAAAGAAGCCGTTCCAGTAAAAGAAGCCTGTATGTACGCCGCCAAGAATGTGTTTATTATGCTGGCGGATAATTCCGGGGCCGTATGCAGCATTGTTGACGAAATATCTGCGGAGGTGGAGAAAACGGTTCCGGCGGGCCGCTTGTTTTACACCTTTCTGGAGAGAACAACGCAGGACGACGCGGCTTACCTGGAATCAATCGAGCAGGAAATTGCGCTTCTGGAGGATCAGCTAATCACGTCCGGCAAGAAAAACTATGTGGTGGAGATCATCAATCTGCGCAAAAAGCTGATGCAGTTCAAGCGTCATTACGAGCAGACTTTAAATGTTTTAGACGATATCCAGGAAAACGAAAACGAACTGATAGACCCAAAATCCATGCGGTATTTTAAGATATATGCGAACAGGGTGGACAGGTTATACCATATTGTTTTGAACCTGCGGGATTATGTGACGCAGGTGCGGGAAGCGTATCAGGCAGAGGTGGACATCAGCCTGAACAGCATTATGAAACTGTTTACGGTGATCACAGCCATATTCCTTCCCCTGACGCTGCTTGTGGGTTGGTATGGCATGAACCTGCAAATGCCGGAGGTAGCCTCGCCATACAGTTATCCCATTGTAATCGCCGCCAGTGCGGGCGTGGTTGTGTTTTGCCTGATATCTTTCAGAAAACACCACTGGTTTAAATAGCCTGTCAAAAAGAGAGTTTTTTTCTTTCTTTTTTGTGGTATGATGTTCCATAAGAAATTATCAGACCTAAGGAGAGAACCAGATGAGAGAATATGCCGTTGCCGCCATGCAAATTGGCCATACGATAGATGCGGACGTAATTGTGTTTGGGGCGGGCGCGGCGGGCTTGTACGCGGCGTTGAACCTGGACAGCCGCCTTTCTGTTGCGCTTTTGAACAAACGGGGACTGGAGGAATCCAATTCCATGTATGCGCAGGGGGGCATTGCCTCGGTTGTGCTTGAAGGGGATTCCACGCTGAGCCATATTGAGGATACGCTGATTGCGGGCGCGGGACTGTGCGACGAGCAGGCCGTGCGCGTACTGGTGGAGGAAGGCCCGCGTGAGATACAAAAGACATTGGAACTGGGCGTGCCGTTTGACAGGGACGCCGGCGGCAACATTGTTGTTTCCCGCGAGGGCGCGCACACCTTTAACCGCATCATACATTGCGGCGGAGACGCCACGGGGCTGCACCTGACCACCACGCTTGCCGCGCAGGCGTCCAAGAGAGAGAATATAAACATTCTGAACGGCATGACCGTGTTTGATATTCTGACGGACCGAAACGGCGCCGTGGCAGGCGTGCTGGCACAGGACGCCGCGGGATGCAATATTGTGATCCGCAGCCTATATGTGATTGTTGCGACCGGGGGCGTTGGCAGGGTATACCGCAACTCGACCAATTCCAACATCGCCACGGGAGACGGGATTGCGTCCGCCTTGCGGGCGGGAGCCGTTCTGCAGAACATGGAGTTTGTGCAGTTCCACCCCACGGCGCTTATCCATCCGGACGCAAACATGCGGTATTTTTTGATTTCCGAAGCGCTGCGCGGAGAAGGCGCGATATTGCGCAACCGCAAATGGGAGCCTTTTATGCAGGATGTGCATCCCATGGCGGACCTGGCGCCGCGCGACATTGTGACGCGGGCCATTGCGAGCCAGATGAAGAAATACGACCTGCCCAATGTGTACCTGGACATCACCGCGCGTTCCCGTGAGTTTTTGAGCAAACGGTTCCCGGTGATCTATGAGGAATGCATGAAGCGCGGCATAGACATTGCCATGAACTGGATACCCGTGATACCGGTGCAGCATTACTTTATGGGCGGCATCAGAACCGACCTTTGGGGCCGCACAAACGTGGAGGGGTTATATGCCTGCGGAGAATCTTCCTGCACGGGCGTGCACGGCGCAAACAGGCTGGCGAGCAATTCTCTTTTGGAATGCCTGGTGTTTGGCAACCGGTGCAGCCAGGATATCAATAACCGGGAGGCAGGGGTGCGCGGCCAGGCAGAGATGCCGGGTGAATGCCGGGGTGACGTGATTGGAATTGATTTTGACGCGTGCCGCACACAGATACGCAGAAATATGACTAAAAAAGGCGGCATTATCCGCAACAAGGCTAAAATGGAGGAAGCCAGAGGCGTGATTGGAGGCTATTACGATCAACTGAAAGGCATGAATCTGGCAAGCCGCCTGCATGTGGAAACATTGAATATGGCTACCGTGGGCCTGGAAATACTAAATGCGGCGCTGAAACGCAAAAATAGCGTGGGTGCGCATTTTCGCAGCGACGAAGTGGAATAAAGGCCCGGAGGAGATTTGATATGCTGGATTTTTTTGTGGTGGACGAAATGATTATGAACGCGCTTCGCGAGGATATTGGCTGGGGGGATATTACCGCAGCCAGCACTGTTCCTGCGGATAAGACGGTACGCGGCAGATTGATTGCGAAGGAAGACACCGTTGTGTGCGGCCTGGACGTGGCTGCCAGGGTGTTTACATTGATTGATTCGGAAATTGTAATGGAACTGCTTGCAGAGGAAGGAAGCATTGCGCGTAAAGGAGATGTGCTTGCAAACATAACCGGCAACGCAAGGGCTGTGCTGGAAGGCGAGCGCGTGGCATTAAACCTGCTGCAGCGCATGAGTGGCATTGCAAACCGCACAAGGTATTGCGTGGAGCAGGTTGCGGGCACCCGTGCCATGATTACGGACACCCGCAAAACAACGCCCGGGCTGCGCGCGCTGGAAAAGTATGCGGTGCGCGTGGGAGGCGGCAGGAATCACCGGTTTTGCCTCTCCGACGGGGTGTTGATCAAGGATAACCATATCAAAGCTGCGGGAGGCATTGCGCAGGCGGTGGAGGCGGCGCGGGCCGGGATTCCTCATACCATGAAGATTGAGGTGGAAGTGGAAGACTTTGATATGATTCGCGAGGCGTTGACCTGCGGCGCGGATATTATTATGCTGGACAACATGACTGTGGAAGATATGGCAAAGGCTGTGGAGACGATTGGCGGCCGGGCTTTGGTGGAAGCCTCGGGCAACATGGGGGACCGGGATTTAAAAGAGGTTGCGGCAACCGGCGTGGACATTATATCCATCGGCGCGCTAACACATACCATACGAGCTGCAGACATTAGTTTGCGGTTTGAATAGGTAATGCGGGAGGGAGCGTGTCATGCCATGCGGCCAAGAGAAGTTTTACTGCGGTTTGTAAACGCTTTTAACGAAGCAGACGTTCAAAAACTTGCAGATTTATACAACGAGAACGCTGTAAACCATCAGGTTGCGGAAGAACCGGTTGTTGGCAGGAAAGCTATAAAAACTTTTTTCGAGAATGAGTTTGCGCGCTCTAAAATGGTCTGTATTGTGGAAAATATATTTGAAGACGGCGAGTGGGCAATCATGGAATGGCGCGACCCTGTGGGATTGAGAGGGTGCGGCTTTTTTAAGGTTGTAAACGATAAAATTATTTTTCAAAGGGGATACTGGGACAAACTTACATTTTTAAAGCAGCACAATCTGCCCATCGAATAAAATACCTGATAAGGATTGAATGAAAATGGATGTGATAGCTTTAAAATAAAATGATCTGCCAAATGCTCTTGCACTGGTATGGGATATTTTTATGGAATTTGAGGCTCTCCCGAGTATCCGCGGGAAGGAATTGATACATTCCTGGATTTTATTGGGGCGGATTTTATCCGTTAGCGGGTAAAACGCAAAGAGATGCTTTTTTGGGGATGTCCGGCGGGGGACAGTCTGGCTGGCGTGCTTGCCTTGCGGGACGCCAACCACATCAGCCTGCTGTTTGTAAATGATTATTTATGCGCTACAAAAGGCGCTTTTTTATTTCAATAAATAAAAATTGACAAAATATAAAGAAAAATATAGCAATTCGTACTTTGCGGAATATTTTGGCGCTTATGATAGAAAAATAAGGGTATATATATGCCTGAAGGAGATTGACAAAAAATTATCAAAATTAGATAATAATATTGTGAAATAAATAACTAATATAAAAATTTGTGAAATAAATAACAATCAACTGCATATACAGTTGTTGAGATAAAAAGTTTCAATATTTACGGGAGGGAAAATAAGATGGCAAAAACAGAATACCAAGCCGTGGAACCAATGGAAGGAAATAGTGTTGCGGCAGCCAAAAAAGCGGCGCAGGTGAGGGATATAAAAACGCCGGAGCCTATGGGAGATGTGGACACAATGATTAACGAATTGGTTGCCAATGCCAATAAGGCGCTGGAACAGTACCTGGAAATGGATCAGGAGCAGGTGGACGGCATAGTGCACGAGATGGCGCTGGCCGGCTTGGAGAACCATATGGAAATCGCCCGCATGGCTGTTGAGGAAACCGGCCGCGGTGTATTTGAAGACAAGGTGATCAAGAATATTTTTGCCACAGAATACGTTTGGAATTCCATCAAGGATCAGAGGACGGTTGGAATCATAGAAGAGAATGAAATGGAAGGATACGAAAATGTGGCCGAGCCGGTAGGCGTTGTTGCGGGCGTAACGCCGGTGACCAACCCGACTTCCACTACCATGTTCAAGGCGATTATCTGCGCAAAAACCAGAAATCCTATCATATTTGCGTTCCATCCCTCTTCGCAGAATTGCTCGGCCTACTCGGCGCAAATTTTGCTTCGGGCCGCAATCAAGGCTGGGGCGCCTAAACATTGCATCCAGTGGATCACCAATCCGTCCATTGAGGCGACAAACAAGCTGATGAACCACCCGGGCGTATCCTTGATACTTGCGACCGGGGGTTCCGGCATGGTGAAATCAGCGTACAGCGCGGGCAAACCCGCTCTGGGCGTGGGCCCCGGCAACGTACCGTGCTATATAGAAAAAACCGCCAGTGTAAAGCGTGCGGCAACCGATTTGATGATTTCCAAGACGTTTGACAACGGAATGATCTGCGCTTCCGAGCAGGCTGCGATTGTAGACAAGGAGATCAGTACGGAATTTGAGCAGTTTATGAAAGAGAACAACTGCTATTTTCTGAATGAGGAAGAGACCAGGAAGGTTGCCAATTTTGTTATCAAGATAGACAAACGGCAGGTGAATCCTGCGGTGGTGGGAAAAACGGCCGCTTGGATTGCGCGTGAAGCAGGGATTGAAGTGGACGAAAAAACAAAGATATTGATTGCCAAACTGGACGATGTTGGCTTTGAATATCCGCTTTCCATGGAAAAACTTTCCCCGGTACTGGCTTATTATGTGGTTAAGAACAGCAAGGAAGGGTTTGAGATAGCGGAAAAAATGCTCCGCCTGGGCGGCCTTGGCCACTCTGCAGTGATTCATTCCGACGATAAAAAGCTGATTGAGGAATTTGGCCGTCAAATGAAGGTGGGCCGGGTAATCGTCAACTCGCCCTCGTCTCAGGGCGCTATCGGTGACATCTATAATACCAATACCCCGTCCCTTACTTTGGGCTGCGGTTCTTATGGGCATAATTCCACAACATCCAACGTGTCTACGGTAAACCTGATCAACGTGAAAAAGATTGCCCAGAGGAGGGTCAACATGCAGTGGTTCAAGATTCCGCCCCGCATTTATTTTGAGCACGGGTGCATTGAATACCTGGAGAAAATGCCTGAGATAAGCCGCGCGTTCATTGTAACCGACCAGGTGATGATGAAGCTTGGGTATGTTGATAAAGTGCTGTACTATTTGCGCAAACGCCTGGAATACTGCCACAGCGAGATATTTGCGGATGTGGAGCCCGATCCAAGCGTGCAGACCATTATGCGCGGTGTCAACAGGATGCGTGAGTTTAGGCCGGACGTGATTATCGCCTTGGGCGGCGGCAGCGCGATTGACGCGGCCAAGGGCATGTGGCTGTTTTATGAACACCCGGATACAGACTTTGAAGGGTTGCGCCTCAAATTTCTGGATATCCGCAAGCGTGCGTTCAAGTTCCCGCGTTTGGGCGAGAAAGCCAAATTTGTGGCCGTTCCCACCACATCCGGCACAGGAAGCGAAGTAACCAGCTTTTCCGTTATCACAGATAAGGAAAACGGCAACGTGAAATACCCGCTGGCAGACTACGCGCTGACCCCCACGGTCGCGATCATTGATCCGCAGTTTGCCGCATCCATGCCCAAAGGAATCACGGCGGACACGGGGCTGGACGTATTGACCCACGCAATTGAAGCATATGTATCTGTAATGGCCTCGGACTACACGGACGGGTTGGCGGTGAAGGCGTGCGAGCTGGTGTTTGAGAATTTGGCGGATTCGTACAACAAGGGCGCGGATTGCCCGCGGGCCAGGGAAGCTATGCACAATGCTTCCTGCATCGCGGGTATGGCTTTTACAAACGCGTTTTTGGGTTTGAACCATTCCATGGCGCACAAACTGGGCGGGCAGTACCACATTCCGCATGGGCGAGCAAATGCCATTATGCTGCCATATGTGATTGAGTATAACGCCCAAAAACCCGTTAAGTTCCCTATATTCCCCAAATATGAGCAATTTGTGGCTGATAAGAAATACGCTAAACTTTCCCGGTATCTGGGATTCGGTGAGAAAGATGACGCGGCCAGCGTAAAGGGATTGGTGGAAGCGGTACGCAGCTTGGCCAAGAAACTGGATATGCCGCAAAGCATTAAGGACTACGGCATCAGCGAGAAAGAGTTTTTGAGCAACCTGGACCTGCTTGCTTACCGGGCGTTTGAAGACCAGTGCACAACAGCAAACCCCCGTTACCCGCTGGTGGAGGAGATAAAGGAGTTGTACCTTAAGGCATATTACGGGAAAAAATAAAAATTTTAATATCATTTAAAATAACGGGCGCGAGCCATCATGCCAAACCCCGCATTTTTGAAAAGATGCGGGGTTTGGCATTAACCTGAGCCGCCTCATGGCGGCTCTTTTACATTTATTTGCAGATTAAATGTGCGGTTCCAAAGGAATATTAACAACAGAATCAACGGCAGCATACCCTAGTATAGACATCGTTCGGGAGATGGATTTTGAGTTGGAGTATTATTTTGGCGCCCATCGGGCAAAAGCCGTCTTTATGCCGGCTTTGGAAAACAAAATGAGTCAGATGAATTTAGGTTGCAGGGATATTGAAATAGAAAATGACGATCAGTTTGTCAAGATAAAAATGGATTCGCTCGGCGGAAAAGCGGGGGAGTCGGTTTGCAATGCGGTTTTTGATATTATAGAGCAGGTGGGGCAGCCACGGTACCTTGCTCTCTATTTAAATAAGCATTACGATTTTTTATCGGAAGAACTCAGGTGCAATGTGTTGATAAACACGCTGAAAGAATTGTGGTTTTGCGAAGATATTTTTTTGCGGGAACAGATAACGGACCGGATTAAGCAGTATCTGGAGGAGGAATCCGATACCCTGCTGATAGACGGGTTTATAGATTTCCGGCTGAAGGAGTTCAGCCAGTTCTGGCGAGACAAGGTTGACGAGAATATCAACAAATGTTTTGTGAAAACGGAATACGACGAATTTATAGACCTGCTCCGCGCATATGTGAATCTACGCCCTTCCAGAATAGAACTGGTGCATATTTTGCAGAGAGACGGCGGTTATATGATGCTGGACGACGGCGGCAAAACTATAGATACCAGCGACCTGTTTGACGGAGGCGACGCAAGGACGGTGGAGGATGAAATATTCAGCGCTTTGCTGGCTATTGCACCCGCAAAAATCATTTTTCACAAGTCCAAGAGGACAAACGCGATATTCCTGCGGCTGGTGCAGTCTGTGTTTGAGAGCAGGGTGCATGTGGTGGATTAGGCCGCCTGATTTACGCCCGTATTTGGGTGGGCTGATAACCCGGCTGGATTGACAGCAGGGCTTGTTTCGCCTATAATCAAAGGTGGTTTTTTTAAAATCATTTTGAGAATAGAAGGCGAAAAATAATGACAAACGACCTGGGTACCCTGAGGCATACCGCGTCCCATGTGCTGGCGGCGGCGGTTAAACGGCTATTTCCTGCGGCCAAACTGGCCATAGGCCCCGCGATCAAGGACGGATTTTATTATGACTTTGATGTGGACAAGCCCTTTACCAACGAAGACCTGACCGCTATTGAAAAAGAAATGGGCCGTATTATCAAGCAGAACATCAAGCTGGAGCGGTTTGAGTTGCCGCGCGCAGAGGCGATTGCCAAAATGCAGGAGGCGGGCGAACCCTACAAGGTGGAACTAATCAACGACCTGCCGGAAGACGCGGTGATCTCTTTTTATAAAATGGGTGATTTCACAGACCTGTGCGCAGGCCCGCATGTGGCGCACACGGGACTTGTGCGCGCGCATAAGCTGTTGAAAACAGCCGGCGCTTACTGGCGGGGAAACGAAAAAAACAAGATGCTCCAGCGCATATACGGCACTGCTTTTGAAACACGTGAAGAGCTTGACGCGCATCTGCAGGCCATGAAGGATGCGGAGGAGCGCGACCACAACAAACTGGGCCGGGAGCTTGAATATTTTACAACAAATCCGGCCGTGGGCCAGGGCCTGCCGCTCATTATGCCAAAAGGCGCAAAAACCATGCAAACATTGATGCGCTTTGTGGAGGACGAAGAGGAACGGCGCGGCTATGTGTTTACAAAAACGCCTTATATGGCCAAGAGCGACCTGTATAAAATATCCGGCCATTGGGACCATTACCGCGACGGTATGTTTGTGCTGGGCAATGAAGAAAAGGACGAAGAGGTGCTGGCGCTCAGGCCAATGACATGTCCGTTCCAGTACATGATATATAACGCAACGCTTCATTCTTATAAAGAGCTGCCTGTACGGTACTCTGAAACTTCCACGCTGTTCCGCAACGAGGCTTCGGGCGAGATGCACGGCCTCATCCGCGTGCGGCAATTTACGCTTGCGGACGCGCACATCATCTGCACGCCAGAGCAGGTGGAGGATGAGTTTAGGGGCGTTTTGGACTTAATCAAATACGTGATGAAATGCCTGGGTATAGAAAACGATATACGCTACCGGTTCTCCAAGTGGGATCCCAAACATACAGAAAAATACATCAACGACCCGGAAGCGTGGGACAGGACGCAGACCATTATGAAAACAATCCTGGATCATATTGGGCTTGACTATACCGAAGCGGACGACGAGGCGGCTTTCTACGGGCCCAAGCTGGATGTGCAGTTTACCAATGTGTTTGGCAAGGAAGACACATTGTTTACCGTGCAGATAGACTTTGCGCTGGCAGAACGGTTTGATATGGTGTATGTGGACAGCGACGGGCAGAAAAAACGGCCGTATATCATTCACCGTTCGTCAATCGGCTGCTACGAGCGCACGCTTGCCATGCTGATAGAAAAATATGCGGGCGCGCTGCCGCTTTGGATCATCAGCGAGCAGGTGCGGATGATGAGCATTACGGACAGGGCGGCGGACTATTGCCGTGCGTTTGCTGAGAAGCTCAGGGAAGCAGGCATTCGTGTGACGGTGGACGACCGTCAGGAAAAGATTGGCTACAAGATTCGTGAGGCGCGTAACGAGCGCATCCCTTACATGCTGGTTGCGGGAGATCAGGAAGTTAAGGACGGAACCTTTGCGGTGCGCAGGCGAGGCGAGGGGGACATTGGCAGCATGGCCGCGGACGAATTTTTAAAGCTGGTAGTGGAGCAGGCGCGGGAAAAAGTTATCTTTTAGGGTTGACAAAAGCCCGAGGCCTTGTTATATTTGTTCTTGTAAAGAAGCAGAAACACCCGTTTCTCACCTTGCCGGTAATTGCGCTGGCTGGTTTATGAAGGACTTAACGCCAAAGATTTATTTTGGCGGGATGGAAGTTACATGCGGGTATGCTCTACCCGCATTTTTATTTGTGACGGCGCGGCCGTTCAATAGTAACTTAATTTAAGGAGGCGAAACCTATCGCAAACGAGCAGCTCATAAACGAGCAAATAAAAGACAAAGAAGTAAGGGTGGTAGCCGAAGACGGCAGCCAGCTTGGCATACTGCCGCTGGCGGACGCTCTGAGGATGGCGGAAGAAAAAGACCTGGACCTGGTGAACATCTCGCCCAAGGCGACGCCGCCTGTCTGCAAGATTATGGATTACGGCAGATTCAGGTTTGAACAGGAAAAACGCCAGAAGGAAGCGCGTAAAAATCAAAAAGTGATTGTGCTGAAAGAAATGCGGCTATCTTCAACCATTGACAAGCACGACATGGAAGTAAAGGCCAAAAACGTAATCAAGTTCCTGCAGGGCGGGGACAAGGTGAAGGTTTCCATTCGCTTCAAGGGCAGGCAACTGAGCCATACGGATCAGGGCCTTATGGTGATGAACGAGTTTATTACCATGATTCAGGATGCTGCGGTTGTTGAAAAAGCTGCAAAAATGGAAGGCAGAAGCATGTTTATGATATTATCACCAAAGAACTAGAAGGAGGGCACACAAAATGCCAAAAATGAAGACGCATAGAGGAGCGGCAAAAAGGTTCAGCCTGACCGGAACCGGCAAGGTGAAACGGGCAAAAGCTTATAAAAGCCACATCCTAAACAAGAAATCATCCAAAAGGAAAAGAAATCTCCGTAAGGGCACTTATATTTGCGCGGCGGAGCAGAGAAACATAAAAGTGTTGATTCCTTACAAATAACCCGCAAATAGCTCTTAAGAAAAACAGGAGGTAAACTCAATTGGCTAGAATAAAAAGGGCAGTAAACGCCCACAAAAAACGTAAAAAAGTATATAAACTCGCAAAAGGATACTTTGGCGCAAAATCCAAGCAATACCGCAGTGCAAAAGCTGCCGTAATGAAATCTCTCAATTATGCATACATTGGCCGCAGGCTTAAAAAACGCGATTTTCGCAAGCTGTGGATCATCCGTATTAACGCGCAGGCAAGGCAGAACGGCGTAAGCTATTCTCAGATGATGAACGGCCTCAAAAAAGCCGGCGTGGATATTAACAGGAAGATATTGGCGGACATGGCGGTTAACGATAAGAACGCTTTCGCAAAACTGGCTGAACTGGCTAAAAAAAGTGTCTGATTAAAGAAACTTGTGTAACCCCATCTATTTATTTGGATGGGGTTATTTACTCTAATAGGTCGATTTTCTTTGGTGTTACCTTTCACTTCACCCCAAATCATGGATTTTGGGGGACCACGGTTTTCTAAAAGAAAGGTAATCAAAAAGAAAGGAATACCCAAATGAAACGGATAGACAGTACCCAGAACGAAACAATCAGGAAGATGCGGGCTCTAAAGTCCAAAAAGGGCAGGCAGGAATACGGCCAGTTTTTGGCTGAGGGCGCCAAATGCGTGGAAGAGGCGTTGCTTTCCCAATGCGTGGTGGAGAGCGTGTTTATCCATGGTTCCGACCGGCGGATAGAAGCGCTTGCGCGCGAGCAGGGTGTGGAAGTGATCCAGGTATCCAAGCCTGTGATTGAGGCTGTTACCAGCGTACAGACGCCGCAGAACGTAGCGGCCTGCGTGGCGATTCCGCCGTTTGTAAAGCCGCAGGGCGGCCTGGTGGTTGCGCTGGAGTGCGTAAGCGATCCGCAGAACGTGGGCAGCATTATACGCAGCGCGGACGCGGCGGGCGCAGCGGGTGTTGTTTTTGGCTTGGGTTGCGCGGACTGGCTGAACCCCAAAGCGGTGCGCGCCTCCATGGGCAGCATTTTTCACCTGCATTTGTATGAAGGGGATTTGGCTGCCTATTTTATGGAATTTAAAAATACCGGCTGCGTTGTATCCGGACATTTAAACGGCAAGGCGGAATTACCGGCCTGCGCGAACATGTGCCTGGTGATTGGAAACGAATCCAGGGGTGTGAGCGAAGAGACTGCAACCCTGAGCGATTCACTTTATAAAATACCTATTTACGGCCGGGCGGAAAGCTTGAACGCCTCTGTTGCCGCAGGTATAATGATGTACATGGCAAGAGAAAAAATGGAAAAAGCAAAAGAGGAGTTTGGCGAGATATGAAGGAAATGACGGAGAGCCTGGTTGCCGAGGCGCTTGAGGCTCTTAAAACGGCGGACGGCATGCAAAGCCTGCAGGAAGTCCGCGTGCGCTTTTTAGGCAAAAACGGCAGCGTGACCGCACTTTTAAAGGAAGTTGGCAAAGCGGAACCTTCCATGCGCGCCGAGATGGGAAAACTGGTGAACTGGGCGCGGTGCGAAATTGAAGCGGCACTGGAATCCGCGCTTTTGAACATAAAGGAAATTGAAAAAGAAAAGAAGCTGAAAGAAGAGCGTGTGGACGTAACACTGCCCGGCACGGGAACGGCCGTGGGCAGCCTGCACCCGCTCACCATTGTGTACAGGGAAATACGCGATATCTTTTTGCGCATGGGGTTTGACGTGAACGAAGGCCCGGAGGTGGAGACCGACGAATACAACTTTGAGATGCTCAACATCCCAAAGAACCACCCCTCGCGCGATATGCAGGACACGTTCTACGTAAGCGAGGATATTGTGCTGCGCACACATACATCCCCGGTGCAGATACGCACCATGCTGAAACAGAAGCCCCCCATCCGCATGATTTGCCCCGGCCGCGTATACCGTACGGATGATGTGGACGCGACCCATTCCCCGGTGTTCAACCAGGTGGAAGGCCTGGTGGTGGGAAAAGGCATTACGCTCGCGAATTTAAAGGGCACCATTAACACGTTTTTAAAAGAACTGTATGGAGACGATACCGTGACCAAGTTCCGCCCCGGGTTTTTCCCGTTTACCGAACCCAGCGCGGAAGTGGACGCAACCTGCCGCGTATGTAAGGGCAAGGGATGCCCGGCCTGCAAGGGCGCCGGGATGATAGAGGTATTAGGCTGCGGCATGGTGAATCCGGTAGTACTGAAAAATTGCGGCATAGACCCCGGGGAATATTCCGGCTTTGCGTTTGGTTTGGGGCTGGACAGGCTTACAAACATCAAATACGGCATTACGGACATACGCCTGCTGTTTGAAAACGATGTGCGCTTTTTAAACCAGTTTAAGTAAGGAGAGAGAAAAATGCTTGCACCCTTAAGATGGATTCGGGATTATATAGATGCAAAAGACGATGTGGATACGGTTGCGCAAAAAATGGTGATGACCGGCAACGGCGTGGAAGAGATTGTGCGCCTGGGTGAGAACATCAAGAATGTTGCGGTGTGCCGCATCACAAAAATTGAGAAACACCCGGACGCGGACAAGCTGCAGGTTTGCCGGATAGACGCCGGGGAATACGGCGAGCTGCAAATTGTGACCGCTGCGGACAACGTGTTTGTGGGCGCGTATGTGCCCGTTGCGCTGCACGGCGCCCAGCTGGCGAACGGCCTTTCCATCAAGAAGGGCAAACTGCGCGGCGTGGTTTCGGAAGGCATGTTCTGCTCGGGTGAAGAACTGGATTTAAAAGAGAGCGACTACCCCGGCGCGGAAGTGCACGGCATACTGATTCTGCAGGGAGAACCCGCCGTGGGACAGGATATTAAAACGCTTCTGGGCTTATCTGGCAGCGTAATAGATTTTGAAGTGGGCGCAAACAGGCCGGACTGCCTTTCTATCATTGGCGTTGCCAGGGAAGCGGCCGCCGCGCTGGACGCAAAATTTACATTGCCGGGTATAAAGTTTGCTGAAAAAAATGACGATATACAAGATATAGTGGAAGTTTCCGTAGCGGACATCGACCTTTGCACAAGATACATTGCCCGGGCGGTTACAAACGTAAAAATTGGGCCCTCCCCGGTGTGGATGCAGCAAAGGCTGAAGGAAGCGGGCGTTCGGCCCATCAACAATATTGTTGATATAACGAACTTTGTGATGCTGGAGACCGGGCAGCCCATGCACGCGTTTGACGCGGCGGATATCCGCGGAAAAAAGATTATTGTGCGCCGGGCTAAAGACGGCGAGCGGATGATGACGCTGGACGGCAAAGAACGCACGTTTACAGATTCCATGCTGCTGATCTGCGACGCACAGGGGCCCATTGGCGTGGCGGGCATTATGGGTGGAGAAGATTCCGGCATTAAGGATACGACCAAAACGGTGGTGTTTGAAAGCGCCAAGTTCATGTACGGTAACATACGCCAGACCTCCAGGGCGCTTGGGCTGGCTACAGAAAGCTCTCAGCGGTTTTCCAAGGGCGTGGACGCTGCTACCACAAAATTTGCCATGGAGCGCGCGCTTACGCTGGTGGAAGAGCTTGCCGCCGGAACAATTGCCAAAGGCGAGATAGACCTGCTGGCAGAAGACCTTACGCCAAAGACCGTTAAAACAACGGCAATGCGCGTAAACGGGCTGCTGGGTACGGAACTTGCGGCGCAGGAAATGCAAACATACCTGGAGAAGGTTTTTATACGGACCAAGATTAAGGGCGGCGAGCTTATATGCAGCATTCCGCCTTACCGGCAGGACATATTCGGCGGGGCGGACATAGCGGAAGAAGTGGCCCGCATGTATGGGTACAACAGCATTCCGGTGGCGCCCATTCAGGCGGATGTGCGGGGCGGCAATGTATCCGCGGTGGAAGCCGCTACGGACAAGATCAAAAATTACCTGACGGGCGCTGGCTTTAACGAGTGTATCACATATTCCTTTATTGGCGAGGTGGAATACCAGAAGCTGGGGCTTCCCATGCCGGAATCTGTGAGAATATTGAATCCGCTGGGGGACGATACGGCCTATATGCGCACCACTATGGCTGCGGACATGCTGCGCGTGGTGGCGTTTAACCTGAGCAAGAAGAATGATGCGTTGCGGCTGTTTGAGACAGGCAGAATCTATATTCCCGCCGAAGCCGGAAAACTCCCGGACGAGTATCCGGTGCTGGTAATGGCAATGGCGGGCGGGGGCGCGGACTTCTTTGCGCTGAAAGGATGCATAGAGAACATTGCGCACCTGCTTTGCGGCAGGGAAGTTGTGTGCCAGCGAGCCGAATTCGCCTGGCTGCATCCGGGCGTAAGCGCGGAGATACTGATGAACGGGGCCGTGGTTGGCGAGATTGGCGAGGCGCATCCGGACGTGTGCGAACGGTTTGGCATTGGCGCTAAAGCGGTGATTGCACAGATCAGGATTGATAAACTGGCGGCCAGTGAAAAACCGTTGCACACATATGAGCCGCTGCCCAGATTCCCGGCTGTGGAACGCGACCTTGCGGTTGTGGTGGACGAGGAAGCTGGCGCGGGCGATGTGCTCCGCATCATCAAACAGGCCGGCGGCAAGAAACTGGCGCTTGCTCAATTGTTTGACGTGTACAGGGACGAAAAACTGGGCGCTGGCAAAAAGAGCCTGGCGTTTGGGCTTAAGTTCCGCGCGCCGGATAAAACCATGACGGACGAAGAAACCAACGCCATTATGGAAAAAATATTAAAGCTGCTGGAAAGAGAGTGCGGAGCCAAACTGCGGTTGTAAAAAAATCAATGATTTTGTCGAAAATATATTGAGAAAATATGGTATACCGTTTATAATAAAAAATAACAAGATATGGTGGGTGGAGACGTTGGAAAAGATTAAAACAATCGTAAATATCGGCGGAAAAGAATACACCATAGCGGGTGCTGAGAGCGCGGAATATATTCACAGGGTTGCGATTTGCGTGAATCAGAAAATGGCGGAATTAAAGCGGGGCAACGCGCAGTTGAACAACACGCTGCTGGCTATTTTAACTGCCATTAACATTGCGGACGATTACCTGAAGCTCAAGGACGAAATGGAAGAACTGAAACGGTATCTGGACGCCAAGGAACCGCACAGGCAGCAGCAGACACAACAGCAGTCTCAGCAGCAGAACGTGTCCAAGTTCAGGTGATTTGATTTTCTCAGAACAAAAGAGGTTTATTGCCTTTATTTGTGATCCTTTAAAAACAGCCTGATTGCAGGCTGTTTTTTATACCGTCGATGAATTGAAAAGAGATATTAAAAATAATGGTATCATTTTCTTTCGTTATTATAATTTATATAATAAACTATTAAAAAACATATATTACATTTATTTGTATGTTGAAGTTGATGCAATGGTTGCGGGTGTGTGATTCTATTTTAGAGGTTTGATATGAAAAAGATAGTATTCATCTCGATATGGGTGCTTTTAATATCAATCTTTCAGGGATGCCAAGCCCAGTTACTCGGGAATACCAGCATAAGTAACAGTGACTTGCAGGCTGTTAATACTTATTTGCACTAAAAAAGTATGGCTGAAATGCCGGTAGATTCGGCAACGAAAATGAATAAACACTTGAATGAAAACAGCCGGACGAAAGAGAAAAAAACGGATTGGCGTTTGCTTGTGAGGTTTGTTTGTAATGAAGAAAGCCTGGATCCCGCATCTTTGGAGTATACAATTGAATTTAATCCTGATTCCAACATTACTTTTCGGCTGAAGCCTTCTTGGAAAAAAACATCATAAAGCAGGGATCACGGTGGTCTTCTGTTTTTTTACGATATTCTTTTATTGGTGAATAGAATTAAAACGTAAAAATATCCCCTAAAAATGCCATTTATGCGGTATAATAAAGCAGTAAAGAAAATACAAGGAGAACAGCGATTTTTTATGGTTGTGGTTTTCTTTTGTACTACTTTTCTTTTTTAAAAGAAAAGTAGTGAAAAAGGAGTTAGGAATGCCCGAACTACTGGCCCCGGCGGGCGGGATGGACGCCCTGCGCGCGGCGGTGCAAAACGGCGCGGACGCGGTGTATATTGGAGGAAAAGCCTTTAACGCCCGGGCGTTTGCGGATAATTTTAATATAGCTGAGATTGCGGCCGCGGCGGATTACTGCCACCTGCGCGGCGCGAGTTTGTACGTAACCCTGAACACCATGATGCTGCAGGGCGAACTGGAGCAGGGCGCGGAGGAAGCGCGCAGGTGCTGGCTTGCGGGCGCGGACGCGCTGATTGTGGCGGACATGGGCCTGGCGAAAGCTGTAAGGGAACTTTGCACCATCCCGCTGCACGCCAGCACGCAAATGTGCGTGCACAACGTGCAGGGCGCGCGGATAACCGGACAAATGGGGTTCACGCGGGCGGTGCTGGCAAGGGAACTTATCCTTGCGGATATACGGGGAATTGCGCAGAAGGCCGGCATAGAGACGGAGGTGTTTGTGCACGGCGCGCTGTGTTCGGGCGTTTCCGGGCTGTGTTTGCTTTCTTCATTTATTGGGGAGCGCAGCGGAAACCGTGGCAAATGCGCGCAGCCCTGCCGGTTGGAGTACGAAATTGACGGAAAAAAAGCGTACCACCTGAGCATGGCGGACCTGTGCGCGGCGGAACTGATGCCGGAGCTGATTCAAGCAGGTGTTGCAAGCTTTAAAATAGAGGGACGCATGAAGAACAGCGGGTACGTGGGCGGCGTGGTGCGCGCATACAGGAAAATCATAGACGCGGCGCTGGAAGGAAAAAAAATTCCCAAGGACATCGTCGCAAATCTGGAGAACTATTATAACCGCACGTTTACATGCGGCTATTTACTGGGCAACACGGACGTTACCGCCCCTGACAGGCCGGGCAACCGCAATATAGACAAGGAACGCACGGAAGAAAAAGCAGAGGACAGGGAAAAAATTTTTTATGAGATAGAGGCGCGGGCGCGGCTGGCGCAGGGGGAGAGGCCCGCGCTAACGCTTAAGTGCGGCGCATATCAAGCGGAGGCCCTGGGCGAGGAGGAACTGCCGCAGGCCGTGAATCCCCTGCAAAAGGAAACGGTTGCGCGTTCCATTGGCAAAACAGGCGGTACGATTTTTGCAGTGAAAAAAACGGAAGTGCTGCTTGAAGGAAGCCCGTTTATAAGCGTATCCGCACTTAACAGCTTGCGCAGGGCGGGAATTGCGGCGCTGGAGGCGGAAATGCTGAAAGGCTGGCACGCAAGGGCCTGCGAATCAAAAGCGCCGCAGCCGGAGAATGAATGCCCCCACCGCCTGCGGCTGGTTTTTGTGCAGACGGGTGATGCCGGTATGGCTGTACGGTGCCTGAAAGCGGGCGCAGACAGGGTGTATTTTGCGCCGGATGTGTATGATGAAAGAATACTGGGAAAAGCCGAAGTAATTGAAAAAGAAACCGGCTTAAAGCCGTATATAACCCTGCCGCCGTTTTTGCGGCAGAAGGATATGGAACACATGGACAACCTGCTTTGCCGGATGCACGGCCTGTTTGGCGGAGCTCTGGCAGGCAATTTTGCGCAGATAGAATTGCTAAAGGGTTATTACAAAGGTATTGTTGCGGATTATACCTGTAACATTGCCAACCGCAAAACTGTGCGCAATTATGTGGAAATGGGTTGTGCAGGCATAACCCTGAGCGCGGAGCTGGGCAAAAAAGACATCAATGCGGTGAAGGGGTGCCTGCCGTCTGAAATTATTGCTTACGGATACCTGCCGCTGATGTGGCTGGCGCATCCATTGCCAATGGGCGGGATGAAGGACAGGCGCGGGTATGCGTACCGCGTGCGCAGAATACGGGCGGCCGGGGAACTGACAGCCGTTTTAAATCCGGTGCTGCTTGCCATGCGGGAGGTATCGTCCGTACGGCACGGAACAGACGCCGTGCGGCTGCTGCTGGATGAATACCGGGAAGACATTGTGCGCGCATACATCCACGCTGTGCGCCAAGGCGGAGACGCGGATATACATTTGGAAAACACAACACAGGGACACCTGAAAAGGGGAGTATAAATGATCGGCAAGAAAACGGCGAAATTACTGGAATACGACGTTGTGCTGCGGATGCTGGGAGCCAAAACGGTATCCGGCGCGGGCAGGGCGCTGGCGGAGGAACTCGCGCCCACCGGGGACCCGCAGGAGGCGGCGCGGCTGATGGACGAGACGCGGGAAGCGGAAACACTGCTGCTCCGGCAGGCGGCATACCCGGTTGCGCCGTTTGATACGCCGGAGGGGGAACTGAAGCGCCTGTCCTCCGGCGCGGGGCTGAACTGCGCGGAACTGCTGCGCCTGAATTCCGTATTCAAGGCGGCAAAGAAAACAAAAAAATCCATTTGGGAGGAAGAAGGGCAGCCGCGGCTTTCACAAATGGCGCAGAAACTGTTTTTTGACGAAGATGTGATGCGGGAGATAGACAAGTGCATTATTGGCGAGAACGAACTGGCGGATACGGCTTCGGACGAACTTTTTAACATACGCAGGAAGATACGCCGCGAAAACGAATTTATCCGTGAAAAACTGCAGCAGATCATCAGGAGCGGAGAAAACGCCAAGCCGTTGCAGGATTCCATTGTAACACAGCGCAACGGCAGGTATGTGGTGCCCGTTAAGGCCGAATATAAAGGGGCGCTGCCTGGCATTGTGCACGCGCAAAGCGCAAGCGGCGCCACCCTGTTTATAGAACCAATGAGCGTGGTGGAGGCAAACAACCGCATCAGCGGGCTTCTGGCGGAGGAGGAAGAAGAGATTGCGCGCATACTGATGCGCCTGTCCGATTCCGTGCGGCCCTATATTGCGGACATAGAGGCGGACGTAACGCTGCTTGCCTATCTGGACCTGGTGTTTGCCAAGGCTGCGCTGGCCGGGCAGATGAAGGCGGTGCCTGTGGAGTTCAGCCGGGACAATGCGATCATGATAAGAGAAGGCAGGCATCCGCTTATTCCCGCGGAGCAAGTGATACCGGTTACGCTGGTTTTGGATGGAAACACCCGGTCGCTTGTAATCACCGGGCCCAACACCGGAGGCAAAACGGTCACTCTCAAAATGGTGGGGCTGTTCGCCGCCATGGCGCAGTCCGGCCTGTTTTTGCCGGCGCACTGGGGCGTGCGCATGCCTGTATACGACGGCGTATTTGCGGACATAGGGGACGAACAGAGCATCGAGCAGTCACTCTCTACATTCTCATCTCATATGAAAAACGTGATTTATATATTGCAGCACGCGGGCAAAAAATCCCTGGCGCTGCTGGATGAGGCGGGCGCGGGAACCGAGCCGCAGGAGGGCGCGGCGCTTGCAATGGCGTTTCTCTCCGAACTGGCAGCCCAGGGCGCGACCGTGCTGGCGACAACGCATTACACCGAGCTAAAGGCCTTTGCCATGCAGACGGAGGGCTTTGAAAACGCCAGCATGGAGTTTGACCCGGTGGCGCTGCGGCCCACGTTTAAGCTGCTGACAGGAGTGGCGGGGCAGAGCAATGCCATGCTCGTTGCCAAGCGGCTGGGGCTTCCCCGGCGCGTATTGGACCGTGCGCAGGGCTTCCTTTCAAACGAGCATGTCGCGTTCAGCGACTTGCTGACAAACGCGGAGAATACGCGCCTTCTGGCCGAGCGGGAGCTTGCGCGGGCGGAAGGGCTGATGGCGGAAGCGGCGGAGACGAAGGCGCAGGCCCAGAAGCGGGAAGCGCAGATGGAAGAGAAATACGCCAAAATGCTGGAAGACGCGCGCAAGAAGGCGTTTGAGATTGTTTCCGACGCCAAGGACGAGACGGAGGAAATGATACAGGCGGCAAAGAAGCTGAAAAACCAGGACGAATCCACCCGCACCAGGGAAACGCACAAGATACGGCGGACGCTGGACGCAAAAAAGGATGTGCTGGCTTCCTCCATCAATAAATCCAAGCGCAAGGGCGCGCACCTGGACCCCAAAACCATGCGGTTGGGGGACGCCGTGCACATTGTGAGCATGGACGCGGACGCGGCCGTGATTGGCCTGCCGGACGCGAAGGGCAAGGTGCAGGTGCAGGCGGGCATTATGAAGATAGAAATACATATCTCCGACCTGGAAGCGCAACAGGCTTTCCAGAAGAAAAAGTACGAACGCACCTCAAGCGTCAGACTAGCACAGCGCAGCGTGGGGCTTTCGGTGGACCTGCACGGGCAGGCGGTGGACGACGCGCAGATTATTCTGGACAAGTATTTGGACGACGCGTTTTTGTCCGGCTTAACGGAGGTATCCATTATTCACGGGCGCGGCACCGGGGTTCTAAAAAATGGCGTGCGGGCTTACCTGAAAAACCACCCGCACGTGAAGAGCTTCCGCGGCGGCCAGTACGGCGAAGGCGGAGACGGGGTAACGGTGGTTACTTTGAAGTAGATTGTTTTCTGTGGGGTTTTGCCCCAAGCCCCACTTCTTTTTGAAAAAGAAAAGAAGCAAAAAAATTTGATGCAAAACGCTGCTTAGCAGCGTTTTGGGAATAGAATAAAAACAAGCAATTTATCTAAAATGCCGTATGGCAGGGCAGGCCAGTGGTTTGGAGGCTGGAAGCCTCCAATAATAACAAAAGGTAGAAAGTATGATCATTATCAGTTCATGTTTGGCGGGGATTCCCTGCCGGTACGATGGAAAAGCAACGCCAAATGAGGAATGCGTGCGGCTGGTGCGCGGGGGCAAGGCGCTGCCCGCATGCCCGGAGCTGATGGGCGGGCTTGGAGCGCCCCGCGAGCCGTGCGAGATTGTGGGGGGAAACGGATACGACGTGCTGGACGGGCACGCGCGTGTAATGAATAAAAAGGGCGAAGACGTAACAAAGGAATTTATTTTGGGCGCTGAAAAATTCTTAGAATTTTTACAAATGCAAGGCGCCGATGTGGTATATTTAAAACAAAAAAGCCCATCCTGCGGCGCGGGTTTGCTTTATGACGGAACTTTTAGCGGCAAACTGAAACAGGGATACGGCGTGACGGCCGCTCTCTTACAACGCATCGGGATACGGGTGGAGCCAATATAAATATTAAAAATAGCTGTTTTCTGGGAGATATGAAAATGGATAAACAGAACATACTGCTGGTGGACGACGATAAAAACATCCGCGACTTGGTGCGGCTGTACCTGCAAAACGAAGGCTACAGCGTGACGGACGCAAAGAACGGCGCGGAATGCGTGGAGGAGTTTGGAAAGAAAAGCTACGACCTTGTGCTGATGGATATTATGATGCCTGTTATGGACGGCATCAAGGCGGTGCAGGAGATACGCAAAACCAGCAACGTGCCGGTAATTATGCTGACCGCAAAGGGGGATACCTTCGACAAGGTGCTGGCGCTGGAGATTGGCGCGGACGATTACGTGGTAAAGCCGTTTGACCCCAAGGAACTGATGGCGCGCGTAAAGGCGGTGATCCGCCGCACAAACGCGTCCCAGGAAGAAAAGCGGATTGTGGAATATGAAGGCCTGGTGATTGATATGGACGATTACAAGGTGATCTATAACGAAGAAACGCTCAAACTGCCGCCCAAGGAAATGGAGCTTTTGTATTACCTGGCCACCCGGCCAAACAAGGTGTTTACGCGGGAGCAGCTTTTGGAGCAGGTATGGGATTTTGACTACTTTGGCGATTCCCGCACGGTGGACGTGCACGTTAAACGCCTGCGGGAAAAGCTTCCCGAAGGCCCCAACTGGCAGATTAAAACCGTGTGGGGAGTCGGATACAAGTTTGAGGTCAACTAAGGAATGGGAAAGACCGTTTTTTCCAAGCTGATGACAATCTTTATTGTCATTATACTCATCTCCACCGTTTTGTCCGCCATATTGATTTCGCAGTCCTACAGCGAAGCCTATAAGGCCAAGGAAAAAGAGGACATGGAAGGCGTAGCCAGGGACGTAAGCACAATGGCCGCTTACTTTTATGTGGACATCATCTCTCCGGAGAATTTTAATAATATGGTTTCCCAGCAGGCCGCGGACAACCGGGATGTGATATGGGTTTTGGATCCAAACGGTATTGTGTGGGTACAGGTAGACCCATCCCACCAGACGCAGATCACCACCGGAGAGATCAATATGTATTTCAATAACATGCTGGGGGAGATCAGGAAGGGCAACGGCGCAACGGTGGAGACCGTAGACAAAAACTTTTTTAACGCGCCCGTTCTTACGGTAGCATGGCCTGTGGTTATAGACGGCAACGTGATTGGCGCTGTATTTGTGCATAAGAAACTGAGCGACATGACAGATTCTATGATGGAAATGTACCGCCAGATCATTTACGCGGCGCTCATGTCTATAGCCGTATCTGTTATTTTGGTGTATTTTCTTGGGAAAAATATTTTAAGGCCGCTGCGGGAAGTGGCGAGCGCAACCAAACAGTTGGCGCGGGGCAACTTTGACGTGCGGCTTGATATACCGTCCAGGGACGAGATTGGCGACCTTTCCAAAACGTTTAATTCCGTAGCCGAAGACCTTGGAAAATATGAGAACACCCGGCGCAGCTTTGTGGCCAACGTATCGCACGACCTGCGGTCTCCTCTCACATCCATGCAGGGGCTGGTGCAGGGGATGCTGGACGGCACCATCCGCAAGGACCAGCAGGAATATTACCTGGGCATTGTTCTGGACGAAACCAAACGCCTGAATTTACTGATTAACGATTTACTGGATTTATCGCAGATAGAATCCGGCAAGATCGCTTTTACGTTCAAGAACATGGATATCAACGAGCTGATCCGCCGCTGCCTTATTACGTTTGAGGGCAGGATATCGGCCAAAAAAATTGAAGTGGCGGTGGATATACGGGACGAAAAGCAGTATGTGCACGCGGACGAAAACCGTATATGGCAGGTGATGACCAACCTGATAGACAATGCGGTTAAATTTACGCCGGAGGGCGGCGATATCCACATTTATACAACCGAGTCTCCCGCCAGCATTTTTGTGAACGTGAACAACACGGGGGGGGTTATTCCCGCCGAAGACCTGCCCTATGTGTTCGAGCGCTTTTACAAGGCGGATAAATCCCGCACGCGCGAGCAGGAAGGCACGGGGCTTGGGCTTTCCATCGTAAAGAAGATACTTGTGGGGCACGGCCAGAATATATGGGTAAAATCCAGCCAAAAAGAAGGCACAACGTTTACGTTTACGCTGAAAAAGGTATAATAGATTTGTGCCTGAAAAAATGTGAAATCAAAATATAATGGAAACATATTCTTGAAAAAGCACCTGTTTTTTTGATTGTAAAAAAACCGCGGATTGCGGCAAATAAGGCATAAATAACAGATTATTTATAATCTGTTCATAAATTATTGATAAATAGAGTTTATAATAAATACTATAGACGAGAAAACAAAAAAGGAGTGTATTATATATGTATCCAGACGAGGACGGCAACGGTTTAAATAAATTCGGCGAGGACGGCGCGCCGGCGCCTGGCGAAATTCCGCCGGTGGAGCCAAGGTACGGGGAAGAAAAAAAAGAAACACATTACACGGAATATGACGACAGCTATAACTATACGGACAAAAAAGCCAGGAAGACAAAAAAGGAGAAGGCACCCAAAGCACCCAAAGCACCCAGAGGGCAGCGCGGCATTGCCGGGGTGCTGGTTGTGGCCTGCATTGCGTCTGCGGTGGGCGGTTCCCTTTTAACGGGCTATGTGGTTATGCCCGCCATAAACGGGGGCTATGCCTTGGCCCAGAAGAGTGTGGAAGCGCAGCCTTCTGTGGTTGCAAGCCCTGTAAAAGACCAGTCTGCTGTAACGGTTGGCACTTCCGCGCCGGTGATTGCGGATAAAACCAATCCGGTTCCGGAAATAGCCACCAAACTGGCGCCCAGCGTGGTTGGCGTAAAAACGTACAACAAGCAGTATGTGCCGGGGCAGTCGGCCTCTACACAGGATATTGGTTATGGCACGGGATTCATTATCTCCAGCGACGGCCTGATTGTAACAAACAGCCATGTGATTGAGGACGGCGCATATATTAAGGTGATTCTGCACGACGGCACGCAGTACGACGCGACCGTAAAAGGCAAAGACTATGATTCCGACGTGGCTGTGCTTAAAATAGAAGCAACCGGCCTTTCGCCCGTATCCGTGGGCAACAGCGACAAGCTGCAGGTGGGCGAGCTTGTGGTGGCCATCGGAAATCCGCTGGACGAGGAATTGGCGGGCACGGTAACGGTGGGCTATTTGAGTTCCCTGAACCGTACAATTCAGTCGGGAGACCGCACATACCATGTGCTGCAGACGGACGCAGCCATTAACCCCGGCAACAGCGGCGGCCCGCTGATTGACGCGAACGGCCAGGTGATCGGCATGACCGCATTGAAGAGCATGTTCGCGGGTGTGGACGAATACGGCGATACCATTGCCACCGAAGGCATAGGGTTTGCCATCCCGGTGAACTATGTGATGGAAATTGCCAAACAGCTCATTGCAAACGGCAATATCCAGAAGCCCGGCATCGGCATCTCCTATTACATGATTACGGATACGGACGCCAAGAACTGGGATGTTCCCAAGGGCGCGCTGGTAGGATCGGTTACGGTGGGCGGCCCGGCGCAAAAGGCGGGCGTGCAGGAGAACGACATCATCACCGCGGTGGACGGCGTTTCTGTAGACAAGATTACAGACCTTGCGGGAACCATTAAGTCCAAGGGCCTGGACGCGACCATTACGCTGACCATCTGGAGAAACGGCCAGACAATGGACATCAAAATTGTTACGGAAGACATCAACAAGCTGCAGAAGAGCACGATTCCTTCCAATTCGGAAACGGAAAACAACAGCAGCAATCCGTTTGGCAGCAATCCGTTTGAGAATCCGTTTGGAAACTGATACACATTTTTTATATAGCATAAAAAAGGGCGGCCCGGTGCCGCTCTTTTTTTACTAAAGCCAGCTTTTCCTATGGAAGCACAAACAAAACAGGAAGTGACAGCAAAGCCGCCGGATGGGGCTGGCTCCACGCCACAAATTGTGTTACAATAATACCGCTTTTTAAAATGCGTCTGAACAGGATTGGAGATTCGAATGCGGGAGATATACCTGGACAATGCGGCCACAACCAAGCCGCTCGCTTCTTTGCGCGGGGTTTGGGACGGGTATCTGGAAGAAGGGTGGCATAACCCTTCCGCGCTGTATGCACCGGCGGTGTTTGATGCGGGCCGGATGGAAGCCGCGCGGGAAGTGATTAAAAAAGGGTTTGGCGGTATGGAAGCGTTCTTTACCAGCTCGGGCACGGAAGCGGACGTTGCTGTTATTTTGGGCGGGGCCAGGAAGCAGAAAACCATGCATTACATTACTTCCGAAGTGGAACATGCCGCCGTGTACCAGGCCATGGCGCGCCTGGCGGAAGAGGGGCACGAAGTGACCTTTATAAAACCGGACAGGCACGGAACCGTGCGGCCGGAGGATGTAGCGGGCGCGGTGCGGCCGGATACGGCGCTGGTGAGCGTGATGCACGTGAATAACCAGACGGGCGCGGTAAGCGACATTGCGGCCATTGCCCGCGCGGTAAAAGCGAAAAACAACCGGACGCTGTTTCACAGCGACGGCGTGCAGGCGTATCTGCGCGTGCAGGCTCCGGGCTGGGCGGATATAGATTATTACACAATATCCGCACATAAGATTCACGGCCTGAAGGGCGTGGGGGCGGTACTGTATAAAAAAGGCGTGCCGCTTGGGCCGCTGATTCCCGGGGGCGGGCAGGAGAAGGGCCTTAGGTCCGGCACGGAAAACACGTTTGGCATTGCGGCGTTTGCCCATGCTGCCGAACATTTTATGCAGAGGCGGGAAGCGTTTACCGGTATACTTGCCGGATTGAAAGATACGTTTCTTGGGGAAATTGCCCCGCTTGCGGGGGTGGAGGTTTTGAGCCCGCCGGACGGCGCGCCGCATATTGTGTGCCTTTCCATAGAGGGCGTGCGCGGCGAGGTGCTTCTGCACGCGCTGGAAGAAAAGAAGATATATATATCCACAGGGTCCGCCTGCACATCCAAAAAAGGTGTGGGGCGTGTGGGCCAGGGGCTTGGCCTCGGCAAGGCGCAGGCGGAAGGCGTGGTGCGCGTCAGTTTTTCACCGTTCAATACGGCGGAGGAAGCGGCGGCTGCAGCGCGGGAGATGGTACAATCTGCAGAGGAACTCCGGAGGTTTACAAGGAAATAATATGATGTTACTGGTAAGATATGGAGAAATTCATTTAAAGGGCCTCAACCGCCCGTATTTTGAGAGGCTGCTTCGGCGCAATATGGAGAGCGCCTTAAAAGAGTTTGCGGGCGCGGCCATACGCAAGGGGGAGGGCCGGTTTTATGTAACCGGCTTTGCGGAGCGGGACGCGGCAGGCATTACGGAAGCCCTGGTAAAGGTATTTGGCGTACACTCCGTCAGCCTGGCCACAGAAACGGGCAAGACAATGGAAGATATTTGCCAAACCGCGCAGAAAACCGTACGGGAATATATGCAGAGCAGGGGTATTACGCAGGCTACTTTTAAGGCACAGGCCAAGCGGGCGGACAAACGCTTTCCACTAAACTCCATGCAGATCTGCGCGGAAGTGGGCGCGTATCTGCTGAAAAACGTGGGAGGCCTTACGGTGGATGTGCACAATCCCGGGATCACCGTTTATATTGAGGTGCGGGAACAGGCGTTCTGTTACCTGGACATCATACCGGGGCCGGGCGGGCTGCCTGTGGGCAGCGGCGGATGCGCCATGCTGCTCTTATCCGGGGGAATAGACAGCCCGGTTGCGGGGTATATGACCGCAAAGCGCGGAGTGGCGCTGCAGGCCATTCATTTCCAGAGCCCGCCATACACCAGCGAGGCAGCCAAGCAGAAGGTGGTGCAATTGGCAAAGCTGGTTTCTGCTTACGCCGGGCCGATGCGCCTGCATGTGGTGCGGTTTACGGATATACAGATGGAAATATACAAAAATTGCCCGCACGAGGAACTGGTGACCATTATGCGCAGGTTTATGATGCGCATTGCAGAGCGCGCCGCGCGGGAAAACGGCGCGGCCGCCATTATAACGGGAGAGAGCATAGGCCAGGTTGCCAGCCAGACCCTGGACAGCATGGCGGTGACGGGCGCGGTGGTGAGGATGCCCATATTGCGGCCGGTGATCGGTATGGACAAGCAGGAGATCATGGAAAAGGCGGCGCAGATTGGCACATATGAGACTTCCATATTGCCTTATGAAGACTGTTGCACCATATTTGTGCCCAAGCACCCTGTGACGCATCCCAAACTGGAGCGCATCGAACGCTCGGAGAGCCGCCTTAATGTGGACGAACTGGTTGAAAAAGCGTTTCAAGGCATAGAGACAATGGACATATAAAGCAAAAGCCCTGGCAGGCATGCCGTGGCTTTTGCATATCGATTTTGCTATTGACTGATCTCCGATTTCTGTTTATACTTAATGCTTTGCGTCGGGTTGCTCTGGGTATACTGTCCGGGCGACTCGGCGTATTTGTTTTGCGCAAGGGCGTAATATTCGTACGTCTGGCCCGCGTGTACGGATCTATCGGTAAAGGTGACCAGCCCTTGCGAGCCGTCCGCGCTGAACACGACGGTGCTTTCGCCGGATTTGTCTTTCCGGTAAATCAGATAAGTCGCGTTGGGGTTTGCGGCTGTAAAGCTGAACAGGGGAAAGTCGCCGCTGGTATCAATGTGGAAGTCTGTCGGCGCGGTGGGTACGCTGAACCGCGAGCTGATTTCCGTGGGCTGCGTGCCCTGTTTATAATATTCCGTTACGGTTTGTTCCGGGGGAGTGGAAGCGTCCGCAAGCAAAATGGTATGGTAGGTGTCCAGCGCCACCTTATCCAGCGTGCAGGAAACAATCCCATTGGGCACGGCAAAGGGGGCGGGCTGCCTGCTTGCATAAATATGCTGGAACATGGACTTGGCCACAAGCGCCGGATAATTGCCGCCGGTATCTTTAGGGGAGAGCACATGGGTGTCGTTGGTGCTGTCAAACCCCATCCAGCAGCAGATGGTGTATTCGGACGTATAGGCCACAATCCACGAATCTTTATTGTAATCCGAATTGTTCCAGGTGCTTGTACCGGTTTTGGCAGCTATTTCAATGCCGTCTATCTGCAGCTTGTTGGAAGTTCCTTCCGTTACGCCGGATTCCATGATGTTGGTCATAATGTAAGCCGTCTGAGGAGTCAGCACGCTGTATTTTTTCTGCGGGTTCTCGTATACCACGTTGCCGTCCCTGTCCGTAATTTTCTGGATGCCGGACGGAACGGTGCGCATGCCGCCGTTGGAGAACGGCAGGTATGCGCCCGCAAGCTCAAGGGGCGTTATGCCGTTTGTAAGGCCGCCCAGCGCAAGGGTTAAGCCCTGATCCTGGTCGCTGAACGGAATGCCCACCCGCTGGCAGTAATTCATGCCGTTTTTAACGCCGATGGTGTTTAAAACCTTAATGGCGGGCAGATTGTACGAATGCGCCAGAGCGTCCCGGAGCGTTACCCAGCCGTGGTATGTGTTGCCCGCGTCGCTTGGGGTAAAGCCGTTGAAGGATTCCTGCTGGTCCAGCAGGAAGGATGACGCGGAATAATTAAAGTTTTCTATGGCCGGAGCATATACAATCAGCGGTTTAATGGAAGAGCCAGGCTGCCGCCGGGAGGATGTGGCGCGGTTGAAAACCCGCATGCCCGTATGCTCGCGGCCGCCAATCACGCTCAATATGTTGCCCGTCTTGTTCTCCAGAATCACCAGTGCGCTCTGCACAGGCGTTCCGTCCGCGGCGTTGGCGGGGAAGTTTGCGGCGTTCTGGTACACCTGCTGCGCATAGGTCTGCATATCCGGGTCCAGGCTGGTGTATATGTTGTAGCCGCCGGTCAGCAGTTCTGTGGAGGAGAGGCCCAGTATATTCTGCGCGTCGTCCTGCACCATGTCCAGATAAAAGCCGTATGGGTAGGCGTCGTCCTGGCTGTTCACAATGGAGAGAGGCGTGGCCTTGGCCTGGTTCAACTGGTCCTCTGATATATAACCGTATTTGTACATCTGGTTTAAAACGGTGTCCCGCCTGTATAACGATTTATCCGGATTAAGGTGCGGGGCGTAGTTGGTTGTGGATTTTAAAACGCCGGCAAGCGTCGCGGCCTGCGGTATGGTTAAATTCTTCGCGTGCACGCCAAAATACGTCTGGGCCGCGGCTTCTACTCCATAAGCGCCGTCGCCGAAATATACGTAGTTAAGGTACATTTCAAGAATCTGGTCCTTTGAGTATTTGTTTTCCATTTTAATGGCTATCAGTGCCTCCTGAATTTTGCGGGAGACCGTCTGGTCGTTCTTTAAAAACATCTGCTTCACAAGCTGCTGCGTAATGGTGCTTGCTCCTTCTTTGATATACCCATATTTTACATCCTGCCAGAGCGCGCCGAATATGCGTTTTACATCCACGCCGCTGTGATCGTAAAAACGGTCGTCCTCCGCTGCAAGGAAAGCCTGCTTCACGTAATCCGGCAGTTCCTTAACAGAAATATCCGTTCTGTCCTGGGTTGCGTGCAGGCTGGTGATGATATCGCCTTTCCGGTCGTATATGGTCATGGATTCGGACGGCTGCACAATCTGCTCCGGGTTGAACGCCTGCCAGTCTTTGAGATTAAAAACATAGCTGCACGCGAATATTATCAAAAAAATTGCGCATAATAAAATAGAACCAAAAATTATCTTAACAATTTTTAGCAGTTTAGCCCATTTATTTTGCATCTTTAGCCCTCCACGGCTCAAAAAGCGTTATGGATAATTTATGGTTTTCTAACAGCAATTATTAAGTTAATTTATGACAACTGGGCCGGCATTCGGCAAAAAGCAACAAACACAGTGGTAATTCGGCAAAACTACTCAAAGGAAATATTATGCAGTAAACGGAATTATAGCACAAAGGAAAGGAGGGACATAAAAGTATGAACAGCTTGCGGAACGGGGCGGGGTGCCCTGTTTTTAAGATATCCGGGGAATTGGACCACCATACGGCGCAGGACGTTAAAGAAAAGCTGGACCGCGCCATTTTGAGCAGCGGCGCGCGGGATATTGTGCTGGACTTCAAAAACCTGCGGTTCATGGACAGCTCAGGGATTGGCGTGCTTCTGGGCAGGTATAAGCTGATTAAAAAAAAGGGCGGACGCGTATATGTAAAAAATGTAAGCCCGCAGGTGGACAAGATATTTACGGTATCTGGATTATATCAGGTTTTGATCAAAATGGATTGAGGGGAAAATTATGAAAAACCATATGAAGCTGAGTTTTTTAGGGATATCTGCAAATGAAAATTTTGCGCGCAGCGTCGCAGGCGCTTTTGCGGCCCAGCTGAATCCCACTTTGGACGAAATATCCGACATTAAGACGGCGGTAAGCGAGGCGGTGACAAATTGCATCGTTCACGCGTACAAGGAAAAGCCCGGAGAAATTTCCCTGGAAATGGAACTGGACGAGGAGCGCACCGTGCGCGTATCCGTGGAGGACAAGGGCGTGGGCATTATGGACGTCCAGCAGGCCATGCAGCCGTTTTTTTCTACCATTGGCGGCGAGGAGCGGAGCGGCATGGGGTTTACAGTTATGGAAACATTTATGGACGACGTGAAGGTAGTCTCCAAACCGGGATACGGAACCATGGTAATTATGTACAAAAAAATTAAAGGGTAAGGGTTTTGTTATGGAATTGCTTTCTCATGAGCAGACTCTGGAGCTGATTGCCCTGGCCAAAAAGGGAGACGAAGCCGCCAAGGAAACGCTGATCGTTCGAAACGAAGCGCTGGTTAAAAGCATTGTGCGCGGTTTTTTGCAGCGCGGCGTGGAATACGAGGACCTGATGCAGATAGGCACCATGGGCCTCCTGAAAGCCATTTACGGGTACGACGCCTCATACGGCGTGCGCTTCTCCACCTATGCCGTTCCCATGATCGCGGGGGACATCAAGCGCTTTTTGCGCGACGACGGGATTATAAAGGTAAGCCGTTCCCTAAAGGAGAACGCATCCAAAATAAGCAGGGTAAAAGAAATGCTGAAAAAACAGCAGGGGGAGGAACCAACGGTGGAAGAGATCAGCCGGGTGGTGGGCATATCGCCCGAAGAAATTGTATTTGCCATGGAAGCCATGTGCGCGCCTGTTTCCATTTATGAGCCGGTGTACGACGATGGGGACAACAAAACGCAGATTATTGATACGGTGCAGGGCAGCGACAACAGCGAAGTGATTGACAAGATATTCTTAAAGCAGCTGATCTCAACCCTGAACGCAAAGGAACGAAAGCTGATCATGCTGCGTTTTTTCAGCGACAAAACGCAGTCCCAGATTGCGGAGATACTGGGCGTATCCCAGGTGCAGGTTTCACGGCAGCTTACAAAAACTTTGACCAAATTGCGCAAGGCGGCAAAGTAGAACGCTATAATCTATAATCAAACAAATTCAAAAAGGCTCTTGGGCCTTTTTTTATTGCCTCCACAACGGTTAATTTTCTGAATTCTGCCAATACTAAAAAATAAAAAAAGGGCGGAAAAGCAGTGCGGCGCCGGATATTGCGGGTTATCATGCTGTCCATTTTCATTGTGGCGGCCATTATACTCATCACACATTTTACGGAAAGCAAAGAGATAGACAAGCAAACGGCAAAGCTGATTTGTTTTTGGCTGAACGGCTGACTCAAGTACGCTGTGCCCAGGAGGGAATATGAAAAAACACCAGATACCGCCGGAAGAATTGAATGTGATCAATCTGGACGAGACGGAAATACGCACAAAACCAGCGAAACAGGATGCGCAGGTAAACTGAAGGAGGGCGGCATGAAAGTTTCTGAAACCTGGCGTCCCGGCGAATACGCCGCGGAGGTTAAGAAGAAAATACCCAAAAGCGAGATGGCAGGCAACCTTTTAAAGGCTTTCTGGGTGGGCGGCGCCATCTGCACGCTGGGAGAATGGATGCGCCAGATTGGAGAAAACGTGCTGAAGCTGGACGAGCCGTGCGTGGCGGCGTTTTCTTCCATTGTTATGATCGCACTGGGCGCTTTTTTGACTTCGCTAGGCGTTTACGATGTAATTGGAAAATATGCCGGGGCGGGGTCTATTGTGCCCATCACAGGGTTTGCCAATTCCATTGTGGCGCCCGCGCTGGATTACAAAAGGGAAGGCTTTATTCTGGGCGTGGGCGCGCAGATGTTTATGGTGGCCGGGCCGGTGCTGGTATTTGGCATAACGGCCTCTGTTTTGGCGGGCATTGTGTATTTTTTTATGGGAGGATGACGCTTTGCATAAAAAAATAGGCAAGCAAACGGTCCGGTTTGCAAAGAAAGTATATATTGCGGGCCACTACAGCCTGGTTGTGGGCAAAAGTGAACGCGATTCCAAATACAGCGGGTATTTTGACCTGGTACTGGAAGACGACCTGCTTGGACAGGATACCTGGGAAAAAGCTGAAAAAATGATATTTAAAACCGCCACGCTGGGCGCCATCAACGCCTGCAAGTGCAAGGCGGAAGAGGTGGATTTTCTTTTGGGGGGAGACCTTTTAAACCAGATCATCAGCGCGGGGTTTTCCGCGCGCGACATTGGTATTCCGTTTTTGGGGCTGTACGGCGCGTGTTCCACCATGGCGGAGACCATTCTGGTGGGCGGCATGATGATAGACGGCGGCTTTGCAGACCGCGTGGCCTGCACCACTTCCAGCCATTTTGCAACGGCGGAGCGCCAGTTCCGCATGCCCCTGGAGCTGGGTACGCCCAGCACCACAACATCGCAAAAAACGGTTACCGGCGCGGGCAGCGACCTTCTTTCCAGTACGGACATAAATGGGGAAGGGATTGTGCTGCGTGGCGGTACCATAGGCACGGTGATGGAAATGGGTATTCCGGACGCAAACAACATGGGCGCGGCCATGGCTCCCGCTGCGGCCCAGACCATACTGACGCATTTTGAGGACACGGGCAGGGACGTAACCTATTATGACAAGATTATTACAGGCGATTTGGGCACTTTTGGCTCCGATATGCTGGCGGAGGTGTTGAACCGGGCAAACTTTGACTTGAAGGGAAGGCATATGGACTGCGGCGCAATGATATTTGAAGGCCTGCCGGACATCAAATGCGGCGCTTCCGGCTGCGGCTGCGCCGCTTCCATGCTGAACGGATATTTTATCAAGTCCATGCTGCGCGGAGAATTTAATAAAATACTTTTTATTCCCACGGGGGCGCTTTTGTCCAAGACGAGCACGCTGCAGGGGTGCAATATTCCCTGCGTGGCGCACGCGGTGGAGATTGAGAGGGCGGCAGGGTGAACTATTTAATGGCTTTCATCATCGGCGGCGCCATTTGCGTTGTGGGCCAGGTACTCCTTTTAAAAACATCCATTACGCCTGCGCGCATTCTGGTTATTTTTGTGGTCGCGGGCGTGGTATTGACACTGTTTGGGGTGTATGAGCCGCTGGTGAAACTGGCGGGAGGCGGGGCAACGGTGCCGCTTACGGGCTTTGGATATTGCCTTGCCATGGGAGTAAAAAAAGAAGTAGCCGAGATTGGCTTGATCGGGATTTTTACAGGCGGGGTAAAGGCCGCCGCGGCAGGGATTACAGCCGCCATTGTGTTTGGATATTTCGCATCGCTGCTAAGCACACCAAAAACAAAGAAATAGCACAGGCCGCCTAAAGGGTTCGCCTGGTTTGTTATTTCTCCGCATGTTCCTCTGCACAGGCTGAACTGCGCTTGGGCCGCAATGCTCAAAATGCCTTGTCTCCGCGCCCTATTGGGGGCTGTGTTGTAGCTGATTATTAAAAAGAGCGGCTTTTTACCGCTCTTTTGCTTATGGCTTTTTTTACTGGCTGATCCCTGGTTCTGAGGCCGAGGGCGACGGCGTTGGCGACGGCGTTGGCGATGGCGTGGCCTGGGCTGCCGCCACGGCGCTGTCTATAGCCGCCTTCACCATGTTGGCGGAGGTTGCAAGCGCTTCGTCTGAGGAAAGCGGGTTGGCAATTACCGTTTGCAGGGTAGTCAGCAGGGCGTTTACGTCATCCTTTTGCGACTGGGTCAGCTTGGCGTCGTACTGTTGAAGCAGGGTATTGGTGTAAGAAACAATACTGAGCGCATAGGAGTAATTGCCCGCATAGCCGGATGTATGCACCGTGCAGGTAATTGGATTCACCATGGAAGCGGCGCCAAGATTCAGCACGTTGGCGGGCGATTTTTTCAGCCAGATCGCGTACGGATTATCGTCCGAGAACATGGCTACCCACTTGGTTTGCACAGCACCGGCGGGGCAGTTGGGCCCGGCCAGCATGTTGGTGGACGTATCCACAGCCTCTTGCTGGAATACGTCGCTTTGTTTGGTGGGTATGGTATCCATCGCAAACAGATCTGTATTGGCGGGAACGCCTTCCATAACCGCGCCGCCCATAATGGCGTCGCAGGAACCCGTCGTAACCCCATCTTCCTCTGCCGTTTTGTCTATGATGGGCTTGTCGCCCAGTCCTTTTTGCTCGTATATCTGGGACATATATCTCTGCCACAGCGGCGCGGACGAGTTGGACGCAGCCGTGCCTGAAGCAAATTCCTTGTAATCGTCGTGTCCCACCCACAGGGTGGAGGTATAATAGCCCGTTACGCCGGCAAAGAATACGCCGCGGTTGTCCACCACCGTACCTGTTTTGCCGGCAACGGTAACACCGTCTATCTGTGCGTTATGTCCGGTTCCACTCTTTACCGCATTGGTAAGTACATCCACCAGCATGTATGCCGTGGAGGGTTTGTATACCTGGTACTGTTTGCGGAAATCGTCCGCATTCAAAACAACATTGCCGTCCTTGTCTTCCACCTTGGTAAACGCCACGGGCTCCCTGTAATAGCCGTTGTTGGCAATGCAGGCATATCCGCCCGCCATCTCCAGAGTGGTGAGCGCAGAGCCGCCAAGAGAGAGGCCCACGCCGGTCTGTTTTACGTTATCCATGTTCACGTTCAGTTTTTCCAGATAGCTGGCAGAATTTGCAATACCCACGTAATCCATCAGGGTACGCGCCGCCACAATGTTGAGCGATTGCACAATACCTTCGCGGATGGAGATGGGCCCGTAAACCTTGCCCTGGCTGGTGGTTGGGTAACCCGTGTCTGAAACCCAGCCGTTGATAGGAACAGGAACGTTTGGAATGGGCGTAGCGGGGGAGAGCCCCATGTCAAACGCGGGGCCGTATACGGTAAGCGGCTTGATGGAAGAACCGACCGGCATGGGCGCCTGGTACGCGCGGTTTAATGTTTTGGCCGCTGTGGGTGTATCGCGCGAGCCCACCATGGCGACAATGTAGCCGGTTGCGTTGTCAATCACCACGGAGGACGCCTGCGGTTCTATAATCTCGCTTTCGCCTATTTTTTTAACATTGTCCGATTTGCTTTTAAATGCCGGATAATTATCCCACTGGGAGATGGTGTTCTGAACGGTTGTTTGTATATCCTGGTCTATGGTGCAGTATATCTTGTATCCGTTCTGGCGAATCTGGTTATCCACGACTGCGCGGTTGGCAGAGGTATCGGGTAGGTTTTCCTTGCGCAAAAACATGGTCTCCACATTGTAGATCACATATTCAATAAAGTGGGGGTACGGATACAGCGAATTGGAGGGGGACGTTTCCAGAATGCCCATGGTGGATTTCCACTGCTCCAGGTAATCCGGGTTTTCCCAGATGCTTTTGGGAACAAAAGTTTCGTTATACTGCTCCAGCGTAATATAGCCTGCTGCGTACATGCGCTGCGTAACCATGTTCATTTTGTTCTGGAGCGCGCCCACGTTTTTTGTGTTATAGGTTACCCGGCGCGGGTCGTACAGATGCGGGGATTCAATTACGGCGGCCAGGCAGACTTCCTGTTTTAATGTAAGCTCGCTCAGGTTTTTGCCAAAATATTCCTTGGCCGCGGTTTTAACACCGTAAATGGTGCCGCCCAGGGGAATGGTATTGAGATACGCCTCCAGAATCTGGTCCTTGGTATATTTTTTCTCCAGTTCCATCGCAAGATAAGCTTCCTGCAGTTTGCGTTTGTAGGACCGTTCGTTGCTGAGGATGCTGTTTTTAATAAGCTGCTGGGTTATGGTGCTGCCGCCCGTTACGCTGCTGGATGTAAAGTTAGAGACAAGCGCGCCCATAAGGCGCTTTACGTCCACGCCGTTATGGCTGTAAAAACGGATATCCTCCTTGGCAACCACCGCGTGCTGCAGATCCAGCGGAATCTGGTCCAGGGTTGCCCAGTCGCGGTTTTCGCTGCCCGTATAGGTGGCAAGCAGGCTTCCGTTTTGGTCGTACACATAAGAAGAAAGCGCCTGGTTCTGTATTTTGCCCACGTCCAGCTCTGGCGTGGTTTCCAGGTAAGCGTTTGCAAGGCCCATCACAATACCGGCGCCAACTGCCACCAGTACAAAAACAGCGGCAAGCCCCAGCTTAAAAGAAGTCAAAATGATTCCCAGCACAAAATTGGGTTTCTTTGTACGCGGAACAAACATGCCGCCCGCCTTTTTCCCGTAACCGGCGTCCGCAATGCCGGGAACATACATGGTGTCTCCAAAGTTGTTTCTTTTTTGTGTTTTCCTGAGCTCCGAATCCGTAAAAATTACTGTTTGGTCTTTTTCCAGCCTCCGCCGGTCGTCGGCATAGGAACCGGCGGGCGGAAAAACCGGCCTGTTTCCTTCCCTGTTGGAAGTTGTTTTTCTATTATTGAATCTGAAAAGACCGGAAATCCTGCGTCCCAGCTGCTGAAATACCTGGACGATCCCCGCTCTTTTTTGATTATGGGGCATAAATTGTACCTCCGTAAAATTCCAACGCAAATATCCGCAAAAGGCCGGATGAAGCGCAGAATATGAATCACAGCCTATATTATAACACAATACTTCCAAAAAACCCACAACCACGCCTGCATTTAAAAAAAATTCATATTTGCGGGGGTTCTTTTGCGCGCAATACTGTCACGCAACCGCGCCCGCCGGAATAGGGTAGAAGGGCGGCAATGCAAGCGGTATTTAGCGAAATCTTTTTGTATCCAAGATAAATTTTAAAAGATACAACATACATTGATAGGGGGTCTATCCATGCGCAGGATGTTTTTGCTCGTTTTGGTATCCGGTTGCATATTGCTGGCCGCCATGCTTATCGTAAACCTGTATGTTTCGCCCGCCCTGCTGAAAGTGGCGGAGATACAGGTGAAAAACATTGGGCAGGGCGTGTTGAACGACGCCGTGAAGCGGACGCTGACCGACGCGGACTACAACAATCTGGTAAACGTGCAGCGCGACCCCGCAGGAGAAGTTCAACTGGTTACTGTAGACCCGGCGCGAATCAACACCATAGAAAACATCGCCTGCACCTATGCGCAGCAGAAGCTGGGCAACCTGGGAAAAACGGGCGTAAGCGTGAACATGGGCTCCGCCATCAGCTACCTCACAACGGGCCTTGGGCCGGACATGAAGGTGCAGGTGGAGCCGCGCGGATCTGTAACCGCCAATTATATCACCGTATTTGAAACCGGAGGGGTCAACCAGACAAGGCACCGCATTTATATACAGATGAAGGCGGACCTGCGGGTGCTGGTGGGTCTTTCTGTGGAAGACGTTGAAGTGACAAACAACATACTGGTGTGCGAGACCATTATTGTGGGAAAGGTGCCGCAGTCTTACATAGACGTGAACAACAAGGAAGATATGCTCAACCTTCTGCCCACAGACTGATTCCACTTGTCAACCAACCTGATTTATGCTACTATTTACATGCTTTATTTATATGTTTTAAAAGTTTGTAATTTGGAGTGTAGGTATGTCAGGACATTCAAAATGGTCTACCATTAAATTCAAAAAGGGCAAGGCTGACGCCCAGCGCGGCAAGATTTTCACCAAGATCGGCAGGGAGATTGCCGTCGCGGTAAAGGCAGGGGGGGCGGATCCGGCTTCCAACTCCAAGCTGCGCGATGTTATTGCCAAGGCTAAGTCCAACAATATGCCCAACGATAACATCAGCCGTTCCATTAAAAAGGCGGCGGGTGAGCTGGGCGCGATCAACTATGAGGATATGCAGTACGAGGGATATGGCGCGGGCGGCGTTGCGGTGATTGTGGAAGCGCTGACCGACAACCGCAACCGTACGGCGGGCGACGTTCGTCACGCGTTTGACAAATGCGGCGGCAGTCTGGGCGCGACTGGATGCGTATCCTGGATGTTTGACCGCAAGGGCATCATTGTAATAGAGAACAACGAAAAATTGGATGAGGAAGAGCTTACCATGCAGGCTTTGGAGGCCGGCGCAGAGGATCTGGATTTTGAAGATGATCTTTTTGAAGTTATAACGGCTCCGGAAGATTTTTCCGCCGTGCGTGAGGCGCTTGAAAAAGCGGGATACTCGTTTGTATCCGCCGAGATGGACATGGTCCCCCAGAACACGGTAAAACCGGACGCGGAGACGCAGGAAAAGGTTTATAAGCTCATTGGCATGCTGGAGGACCTGGACGACGTGCAGAACGTGTACCACAACGCGGAGCTGGATGAGGAAGAGTAAAATTATTATATACATAGTATAGAGTTTGGAAAGCCTCTTTTTAGCTTGTGTGGCAGGCTGAAGGGAGGCTTTAAAGTTTTCCTATTGTGGAAAATAATACATTGTGATATTATATATTTTAACATAATTTATTTCGTTTTACGCTTTTATGTGATTTCTGGATATTACTTCATCGTATTACTTTAATTAATCAATCGAAAGGTTGGTATGATTACATTTTTATAATGTTAATTCATATCTATAGTAAAAACAATGAGTAATAAATTATTTGACATTTTAAGCGAGAGAATTAATCTGAACCGTACCAACCGTTTTATTTTTATTTTTTGCCTACTTTTGATATTTGGAGAAACGATTTTAGTTTGGTATCAAACCAAAGCTGTAATAGATCTCATAGGGATGTGTATTGGTGCCGTTTCATTGCCGATAACGATTATTTTAGGGGTTGCCTCAAATAAAAAGGATAATACCGACAAAGAGGATGATAAAGAGGATTCAGAAGAGGCTGATGGCTTATTGTTTTATGGAGCATACAACGCAAACGGTTTTTTTGATCGTGATGATGGAGAAAAGTGGTTTAAAGACAAACGGAGATATATATTTAAGCGTGATGTTCAGTGCCAAGAATTTATACAGTTGATTGAGAGTAATAAAAAAAGTGAAGACTCCACAGGTTTTGTATTTCTGACAGGCAAGAGTGGTTCCGGCAAATCCACCTTGCTAAGTCTGATAAACTATAATAATATGGATAAGTATTCTTTTCATTATTATTTTACAGGATATGCACAATTATTAAGCGATAGATTGGATGACATATTAGAGGAAGTTAGTAAAGATAAGTTTCATTCCATTGTTGTTTTTGATCAATTTGAAAATATTTTACCTTTTTTAGAAACAAACAAAAATAAACTGAATGATTTCATCAGTAAGCTTCCATATGAAACAACAATTATATTTTCTTTTATTGAAGAACGTTTATTAAATTTTCTTAAAATATTTAATATTAACGATATTTCGAGCCAAGTCTATTCTATGGGATATACAAAAAATGATAAAGATTTAATACGAAAAAATCTTGAAGATGCAGGAAATGTATTGTTTGATGAATTAGGGGAGTCATGTTCTGAAACTGATGGAACAACAATACAGGACAAAGCAAAAAGGGATATTTATAACTATTTAATGAGAAAAGTAAATAGAAATGAAATACCAATGGTTGCTGTACAGGTGCTTGGCAATATTATGGAAATCAGTTACACTGAAAAGCTTAAAAACATTGTACAGCAAAACAGAAACAAATACTCCAATATTTTTGATTGTATTCTTTTTGAATATTTAAACGTTACACTTTCTGAGCTAAACGAAAACCATATAATTGGAAAGGCTGTCCTTTTTGCTTTAAGCCTGCACAAAGATGATTTTGAATGCTTAAAAAAGAAAGATTTCAAATTAATAACTTTTAAAGATGAACAAATAATTCGAAATGTGATTAAGCTATTTGTTAAAAAGAAACTAATCAAAAGGATGACAAAGAAAAGCCAGGAAGACAGTTCACAATTTAAAATAATGCATGAATATATAGCTGAAAAAATAGCGGTCTATTGCAATACCTTTTTAAATCCATCTATTGCGGCAAGTATAAGGCATTTTTATGTTAATAAGTTTCCTGACGAAGATTCAAATAGCGAAACAAATAATAAAAAACCAGCCGAATATTACTGTAATTTAGAAAAAAAATACACTGATTATAATGAAAATTCAAGAGCCCCCGTTGTGTTATTGGTTTTCTGTATTGCGGTTTTTTGTGCCGCCAGCCTGGTTTTTTGCATCAATCAGATCAATAGCAAAGCAATAGATTTGTTTACGTTCTATTATATTATAATGCTAAATTTACTCTGTGGTTTATCATTTTATTATATGTATAACTACTGTGTATATTTTCTTATGGCTTACAGCAAAAAGTTTATTTCGGTTATGATCATTGATCTGATTTTAGTGGTTTTGCTCTTTTTATATCCTGATTATTGGGTATTCTGCTTTGCGACAGCTATCATACTAGTAGCAATAAGCCGTGGGATCATACAGAAGAACATAGGTAGGAAGACAAAAGAAGCATTTAATAAAAACTTTGGTACATTTTTAGGAGTTGGATTGCTGGGAATCGTTATGGGATTATGGTATTTATTATTACCTGGAAAAACGGATGCTTTCATATTGCTGTCTTTTATTTATCTTGTGTTTATTGTTCTCGCCACAACAATTCATATCAGCCAAGAATATTTGTTATTTGCTGTCGGTAAAACAAACATTGAATCAAGTACCACCTTACATAAATCGGATAAAACTAATACCGGAAGCTTTGGTAAACACGCAGAACGTGTATCATAACGCGGAACTGGATGAGGAAGAATAAAACTATTATATATATAGTATAGAGTTTGGAAAGCCTCTTTTTGGCTTGTGTGGCAGGTTGAAGGGAGGCTTCTGCATTGGCGGAACAGGGGTTGCTTTATGAAAGATCAAACTGGGCTGCATTCGCTTTGCGGCAGTCATATAAATTTTGTATACATCCTTTTATGCGGCGACAACACATTATATACGGGATGGACGAATGATCTGGAAGGCAGGATATGCGCGCATAATGCAGGCACAGGCGCCAAATATACCAGAACAAGGCGGCCCGTTAAATTGGTTTATTGCGAGCGATTCGATTCAAAATCAGAAGCTTTAAAAAGAGAAATAGAAATCAAAAAATTAAACAGAAAAAAGAAACTGGCGCTTATAGAAAATAAGGACGTCTGATTACTGCCCGGCAATTGAGCGGCTTTACTGTTGCATCAGCTTCTGGTACTGCTTGGGCGTTTGCCCGTACCGGGCTTTGAACAGCGAAATAAAGTGCGATATATTGTCGTAACCCAGGTCGTATGCCGTATCCGTAACGCTAAAGGACGCAAGCAGTTCGCGCGCCTTTTCCATCTTCAGGCCTGTGAGGTATTCATTGGGGCTTATATCCGTCATTTTTTTAAAATAATGGCAGAAGTTCGCCTCGGACATGCCGCAGGCGGATGCGATCTCCCCAATGCTGCTGTTGCATTTTTCATTCATGGCGCGAATGGCGCGGGTTACCGGATTTTCTTTGCCCGAATCCAAAAGCTGCCTTGCGCCTTTAACGCGCAAAAGGTTGTATACCATTTCCTGCGCGTACAGGTCCAGAATGTATTTTGCGTTTTTTTCGCCCGAGAGCAGCGTCGCGTTGATCTTGCAAATCACGTCGGCCAGGCCGGGCGTTTTTCCTGTACACAAAATCTGGTTTTTTAATAAGGCGTTGTAATTGTAATCGTATTTTTGGCAAACCCTGCCGCACACCTCCCGCACAAGAGAATCGCTGATCTCAAATACAAGGGCCGTGGTACTGGAGGATATGGACATCTGTATGTCCGACCTTGGGGGCAGCAACATGAAATCGCCCGGGCCGTATGTAAAATTGACCGAGCGGTTTACACTGACCGTTTTTTCCCCCTGCAAAATGGTGCAAAGGCGCGCGTATTCGTACGACTTGTAGGAATCGCACAGTTTATGGGGAAATTCGTAATATAAGATTCGTAAATAATCCGTTTCAAGCCTGTCTGAAAGTTCGAGCTGCCTACTGAAATCGTGTAACATCATAGACACCCCTTCTATTGTCAATATATCATATATCCATATGTATGTGTAACATATTTTTAAAATACAGTTATTTTTATATAAAATATCGTTAGATTTATACTATACGCAAATCTATAATATAGAAGATCAGATGGTATTCAACTCCAATACAAAAGGCCTGCCCCGCGGGTGGAAAATTTTAAGAGCAATCCGGCAAAACATAATTTATTTGGGACTTTTTAAGCTTCCGGCTTGTTTTGCTTCGCTCTTTACGGGCTGGAAAAAATATAGAGTGAGGGAGGAACTTTTATGAACAAGGTAACGGACGATACCTACAAGCTTTTTATTGACGGAGAATGGGTGGACGCGCAGGATGGGCTTACGTTCAAGGCTTACAATCCTGCCAACGGGGAACTGCTTGCCGAATGCGCGGACGCGGGCAAGAAGGATGTTGACAAGGCGGTTGCTGCGGCTTGGAAGGCGTTTGACAAATGGAAGAACACCAGCCTGCAGGAGCGCTCCACAATTTTACTGAAAATTGCGGACATCATAGACGCAAACGCGGCGCATCTTGCCATGGTGGAAACGCTGGACAACGGCAAGCCGATCCGCGAAACAACCGCGCTGGACGTACCCTTGAGCTCGGACCATTTCCGCTATTTTGCGGGCGCCATCCGCGCAGAGGAAGGCCAGGCCACCATGATAGACCAGAATACGCTCAGCATCATTCTGCGGGAACCCATTGGCGTGGTGGGGCAGATTGTGCCCTGGAACTTCCCGTTCTTGATGGCGGCGTGGAAGATTGCTCCCGCGCTGGCTGCCGGCAACTGCATCGTGTTCAAGCCTTCATCCACCACGTCCCTCAGCGTTCTGGAACTCATGAAGCTGATTGCGGACGAATTGCCGCCCGGGGTGCTGAATATTGTTACAGGCAGAGGCTCTGTGAGCGGTAACTATATGCTGCAGCACGAGGGCTTCCGCAAGCTGGCGTTCACGGGTTCCACCGAAATAGGCTACACCGTGGCGGACGCGGCCGCCAAAAAACTGATACCCGCGACGCTGGAGCTGGGCGGAAAATCCGCAAACATCTACTTCCCGGATATCCCGTGGGAAAAAGCCATAGAGGGGCTGCAGGTTGGCATACTGTTCAACCAGGGCCAGGTTTGCTGCGCGGGATCGCGCGCGTTTGTGCATGAATCCATTTATGATAAATTTCTGGACCAAGCGGTTAAAGCTTTTAAACAGGTTAAGGTGGGGCTGCCGTGGGAACCGGATACACAGATGGGCTCGCAGGTGAACGAAGCGCAGCTGAATAAAATACTGGACTATGTGGAAATCGGCAAAAAGGAGGGCGCAACGGTGGCAACCGGGGGAAACCGCGCCACCGGAAACGGGCTGGAAAAAGGCGCGTTTATGCAGCCGACCATTCTGACGGACGTGAATAATAAAATGTGTGTGGCGCAGGAAGAGATATTTGGGCCGGTGGTATGTTTCATCAAATTTAAGGATGAGGAAGAAGTTATAAAAATGGCAAACGACAGCGAGTATGGCCTGGGCGGGGCTGTGTGGACGCGCGACATCAACCGCGCGTTCCGCGTTGCCAGGGGCATCGAGACGGGCCGCATGTGGGTTAATAATTATAACAACCTGCCTGCGCACGCGCCGTTTGGCGGGTACAAAAAATCCGGCATAGGCCGCGAGACGCACAAAATCATCCTGGAGCATTATACCCAGATGAAAAACATTTTTATCAGCCTTACGGAAGATAAAATAGGCATGTATTGATGCCGCCGCAAGGCGAAACATTTGCCTCTTTGAGACCCTGCGCTTGTGCAGGGTTTCTTTTATAATAAAACTGCAAAAGATACGTTTTAAAATTCTGCAAAGGTAAATACTACAGGCAAAGCAGGTTTTTTGAACCGGCGTATCAAACCAAAAGGAGGCACACATGGCTAAACAGGATAAGCGCGGCGGCGAGCAGAAAAACGGCGACGGGCGAAACGGTACCAAAGAAAACTACCAGGGCAGCCAGGAAGACAGCTTTGACGGAAGCTTTAACAGCACAGAGAAAGACAGCTACAGCCGGGGCAGCACGGAATACGAAAAACACAGGTAACGTGCAAACAATAAAAAAAGTTATTCCTACAGTATGGAATAACTTTTTTTGCGCTCTTGGATTTGCCGGGGCGGAATGGTATACTAACAATAAAAAAGTGCAAAGGAATGAGTATGGCCTTATACACCTGCCTTGCATGCGGCTATGTGTTCAGCGAAGAAAAAGGCGTGCCCCAGGGCGGCGTTGCGCCCAATTATAACGCCATGTTAAAAACAGGCTGCGGGTGGCATAAGCACCCCGAGCAAAGAAAAACCGTTGCGGTTCTGCCGGGCACAAAATGGGAAGAGGTACCGGAGGCGTTTGTATGCCCAAGCTGCGGCGCGCCCAAAGACATGTTTGAATAGGGGCGGAAAACATGAAAAAAACGCTCAGAAAGGACTTGAATCCCAATATTCTCACGGCAAAAAAGCTTCGGAACAATTGGGGAGGCGTTAAGCCCTATACGCGCGTAAAGGAAAGCGCCAAGGCGTATAACCGTAAAAAAAGCAAAAATCTACCCGATGAATAGTTTTTTTCATTCAACCGGGCTTTTAGGCGTTTTTTATTTTTAAAATTTTGCATATCAAATTAAACATAAAAATATTGTTAAAGTCTGTCCTTATTCTCGTATACAAACTTGTAAAATTGGAACAGCTCATAGGCGGCAGGGTCGCCCACGTTGATATCCGGGTGGTAGCGGGCGCAAACGCCGTCCCATCCCAGATTTTCTATTTCACGCTTCATCGCGCGGACCCGGGCCATATAGCCCAGTTGTTCGTTTACGCGCTCCAGTTTTTTGCGTACGTCTTCCAGCGTGTTTATTGCGCGTTTGAGGCGGACTTCGTCCGGCTCGACCGGTTCAGGAATACCCATTTTTTTAAAAAGCTCCTTTCATATATAGCACATGAAAGATTATTCCCCGGTCTGCAAAGAATGATGACAAACAAAAACAGACAGAACCGAATCTGCAAACACAAAAATCAAATACAATCAGTTGGAATAACAATGACGTAAAAACATAATACCATATTTTGGAGTATATGCAAGCGTTTATTTGAAAATTACTTTATTCAAAAAAATTCCCCTCCAAATGGGGAGCATTTGGTTGCAAAAAGCATAAAAGGCGCATGCGGGGCATTTATTTGGGCTGGCTGATATTCCATTCTGAGACTAGTTTTTTATATTTCGCAGCTTCCTCCCGGTTGCCCAGCTTCAGGCAGCAATCCGAAAGCTTCTGCAAGGGCATGTCGCCCGAGCTGTGGACGGTGAGTTCGCTTTCTGCGCCAAAAGCCGCGGTGTAGTACCAGGTGGCGGCTTCCTCATAATCCTGCACAAACATGTAATAGGCGCCCAGTTCACAGCAAACTTCGGCGCAGGGCTTGCCAATCATATTTTTAAGAGCCACCTTAAACAGGCCCTGCACATCCCCGCGCAGGTTGCAACACCGCGCCGCAACACACTGGGATTGCTGAATAGCGCCCGTGTCCATGTGCTCCTGGTGCAGCGTCCATTCAAAATACGCGTATGCGTCCAAAAAATCATGGTCTGCGCCCGCAATAAACAGTTCCTGCGCGTACAGGCGGTGCATACGCGCGGACAGCGCGTTGCCCGGCCGGGCAACCTGCCGGAAAATAGATAGATCGCGGCTTGCATGCAGTTCCGCGGGGTTGTGAATTACCGTAATCTCGCTGTCAAACACGCGTACGCCGGTATCCACCGTTTCATGAACCGGGTCCACCCAGGTAAACGTGCGAACACGCCGGAACAGTTTGGGGCGGTATTCGGTGTCAAAATTGTATATGGTGCCCATCTGCAACTGGTTTGCGTACTTCATCTGTACAATATCTATTTCAGGCAACAGATTTTGTTTAAGGTTCAGAAATTTAAGCTGGTTTAACTGGTCTATGATTTCGTCCGCATCCGCGCTGTAAATATACTCCATTGCGGCCTTGGAAAAAGAGAAGTTTCGCGCGGCAGCAAAATCGTCCCGCCATGCAAAATCATACACCTTTGCGCCCAAACGCCGGGCAATTGCCTTTGTGTCGTCGGTTGAGCCGGTATCAACCACTATGATCTCTTCCGCTATATTTTTCAGGCAGTCAATGGCGCGGGCGAGAATCTGCTCTTCGTTCCGCACAATCATGCAGGCGCTAATGGTAATCAAACGGTTCCCTCCTTTGTGTGCTGCATTAAAAAGATTATTCCTGTGAGTTCACGTAAAAATCCACAAACTGGCGCGCCACGCGGGGAGACCGTCCGCCGCGCATCAGGGCGTAGCGTTCCGCTTCCAGGTCCAGTTCGCCGCTGTCCGCAGGCACGCCCATCTGTTTGGCCAGGCTGCGCACAATGCGCAGGTACAGGTCGCGGTCGGGAGCGTAAAAAGGAACCTGCAAGCCAAACCGCTCGGACAGGGAAGTAAGTTCCTGAATGGTTTCGTTTACATGCACGTCGTCTCCGTTCCGGTCGGAAAAGGATTCCTTCACAAGGTGCCGCCTGTTGCTGGTGGCGTACACCGCAATGTTGGGTGCCTTGGCCGAAGCCGATCCCTCCAGAATAGCCTTTAAGGCCTTAAAATCGTCGTTGTTCTGGTCAAAGGACAGGTCGTCTATAAACAGGATGAATTTTAAGGGATTGTCCGCCAGATGCCGGTAGAGCTGCGGTATCTCCGCAAACTGCTTTTTGTTCAGTTCAATCAGCCGAAGGCCCCGTGCTTTGTATTCGTTGGCAATGGCCTTTACGGTAGAAGATTTGCCGGTGCCAGCGTCCCCGTACAAAAGGACGTTTGCAGCCGGTTTTTCTTTCAGCAAAAACAGCGTGTTTTGTATCACGGAATTGCGCTCGCGTTCGTAGCCTTTGAGCTCGGAAAGGGTGATGGGGTCGGGCAGGGTAACAGGCACGATGCCGCCGCCCTCCACCTGGAACATGTGCGCCCTGCGGAATACGCCGTACCCTTCTGTGGATATGGCGTCCAGCCGCTGCCGGTATGCGTCCGCAAACAAAACAGCGCGGTTAGTCCAGCCGGGCATGGGCCCGTCCCAGCCTGTGGCGCCGTGTATCTGCTGCGGGGCTATTTGTGAAAGCTCCTGCAGAATAGATAGCTCGTTTTGCAGGGACGCTTCCAGCTCCGGGCTAATCTCTATTTTTTTTATCTTCTTCTGCACATACGCATTTTCATCTTCCAGCATGCGCTGCAGGATGGATTCCGCCAAATCGCCGGTTTCACGGTACAGCAGTTCCGCAAGCACGGAGCAATCCTGTACCCTCTCCGGCGTTTTTTTATCCGCTGTATTCAAAACCCGGGATAGCGCGGCCATCAGGGGATCACGCAACAGCGCACGGAAAACGGTGAGTGATTGCATTTTGATATGGAGCCGGGATAAGTCTGCCAATGGTTTGTCCTCTTTTGTATTTAAATTCATGATGTACTTTAGATTATAAACTTAAGCCCCCATGCGGTCAACAACCATCTGCCCGAGGCCTTCAGCGGCCCAAAACCGTATAAAAAAGCGCCGCCTGTCAATAATGTTAGAGCAAACGGAAGATCAGGTGAATATTTTATGATTGGGAGATTTTCACCTGGATTCCGCGCAGTAATGAATAAGGGGATTTTTAAATGGTAAAAACCAAAATGTTATTTTGGATCGCCTTTATATTGGTGGCCGCTACCGGCGGCTTTTTGGGGTATTATTTTGCAATGGGCGAACCGACAGTTTTTAACCAAAGCTATCTGGATTCGGAAGCGCTGCAGGCGGCCAACACAACCGTTGTGCTGGCCAGCGACGCGGATATAGAGATTCAGTATACATACCTGATGTGTGGCCACAAGGAAAAGGTGGAGCTGGCGGGGGACCTGAGATATGCGGGAAAAACTATGCAGCAGATTAAGCAGGAGAACCCCGGATGCCAGATCCGCGAGTTTGGCGCGCATAAGCTGGTGATGCTGCTGGAGGTAAACGAATATTGCCCGCAGCATTACATTGTAAAGCTGGACAGCGGCAAGGTGTGCATATTCAAGACCAACAGGGCCACCGGAAAAAGTGAACTGTATCTGGATTTAAAGCTGGACGCAACCGCGGTAAAGCAGGAGGAACTGGAGCGGCTGCAAACGGGCGTGGTGTTTGAGACCACCACGGACGTAAACAATTATTTATACAGCATTAAAAACTAAAATTTGCATTCGTCCGCCCGAGTGCTTTATAATACCCGTATAGCCTTTTATAAGGGGGAACTTAAATGGAGCACGTATTAAAAGCGGCGCAGGCGGCTAAGGAAGCGTCTTTTGCGCTGGGTAAACTGGATACAAACCAAAAGAACGCTATTCTGCATGCAATGGGCGAGGGGATTCTGGCTGCGGGCGCAGAGATCATCCGCCACAACGCGCTGGATGTGGAAGCCGCACGAAAAGCGGGAAAGACGCAGGCGATGCTGGACCGCCTTTCTTTAAATGAGGCGCGCGTTGCCGCTATGGCGCAGGCGTTTTTTGACGTGGAAAAATTGCCCGATCCCATTGGCGAAGCGGTGGCGGGATTCAAGCGCCCCAACGGGCTTAATATTGTAAAGCGGCGGGTTCCCCTGGGCGTGCTTGGCATTATTTACGAGGCGCGTCCCAATGTGACGGCGGACGCGGTTGCTCTGTGCCTCAAAACCTCCAACGCGGTGGTGCTGCGTGGCGGAAGCGAGGCCATCCATTCCAATATGGCCATTGTAAAGGCTGCGGTGGAAGCGGGAATGAATGCCGGTTTGCCGCAGGGCAGCGTGGCGCTGATAGAGGATACCTCACGCGAAGCGGCGACCTATCTGATGGGCCTGAACGGCGTAATAGACGTGCTGATCCCAAGGGGCGGCGCGGGGCTGATACAGAGCGTGGTCAAAAACGCCACCATTCCCGTGATTGAAACGGGCACGGGCAACTGCCATGTGTACATGGACAAAACAGGCGACGCGGACATGGGTGTTTCCATTATTGTAAACGCAAAAACTTCCCGGCCCTCTGTTTGCAACGCCGCTGAAACGCTGCTGGTGCACCGGGATATTGCGGACGTGTTTTTGCCCAAGGCGTTCGCGGCGTTAAAAGCCAGGAACGTGGAGTTGCGCGGGGACGAAACGGCGCAGAAATACGGGGCGATTCCCGCGACGGAAGAGGATTATTATACGGAGTTTCTGGATTATATACTGGCTGTGAAAGTTGTGGACAGTGTGGAGGAGGCAATTGCGCACATCAACAAGTACGGCACCAGGCATTCTGAGGCCATTGTGACCAGGGATTACGATTCCGCCAAAAAATTCCAGGACGAGGTGGACGCTGCCGCGGTGTACGTGAACGCTTCCACGCGCTGGACGGACGGCTTTGAGTTTGGATTTGGCGCGGAGATAGGCATTTCCACCCAAAAGCTGCACGCGCGCGGGCCAATGGGACTAACCGAGCTTACTACCATTAAATATGTGATAGACGGTAACGGCCAGATACGGTAAATTTCGGGGTTTCACCCCGCGCCCCACTTTTTTTCTAAAGAAAAGAAGCAAAAGACTTCAATGTAAAAATGCCGTTTATAACGGCATTTTTGGAATCTTGTTTATAAAAAAGTAACGGTATTGCAGTAGCGTAAAAGGGAAGCAATATTCAATATTATAAAAAACGTCCTTAAGGACGTTTTTTAACAAGTGGGTTTTAAAAGAAAGCAAATAATAAGCAATAATATAAGCACACAATTAAGCAAACTTGTAGTACAAAGCCTGATAATGCACCCAGGGGGAGGCAGGGAGGGCAGTCCCCCTCCGAGTGTAAATTGGCAATTGAAGGAACCCGTTTTGTATGGTATGTTTGTATAGATTAAAATTTGAAATACTAAACAAATACGGAGGGTTTATCTTTGGGATTTTACACACAGCCAAAAGAATCCGTACTTGCGGAATTAAAAAGCGCCGAGGCGGGATTGACTGCCGGGCAGGCGCAGGAAAATCTGAACAAATACGGAAAAAACGAACTTAAAAAAGGGGAAAAAATCTCTTTTGCGCGCCTGTTTGCCTTGCAGTTTAAAAATTTAATGATCATCATACTGCTTGCAGCTGCCGTAATCTCCGCATTGCTGGGAGAAACTGCGGACGCCAGCATTATTTTTATTGTTGTGGTTTTGAATTCTGTTTTGGGCGCGGTGCAGGAATACAAGGCCGGGCAGGCGATAGAAGCGCTCTCCAAAATGGCGGCGCCCTATGCGCGCGTGCTGCGGGACGGCCTGGTTGCCGAGATTCCGGCGGCGGACGTAACGGTGGGAGACATTGTGCTGCTGGACGCGGGCGACCATGTGCCTGCGGACCTGCGCATCATCAAAAGCGCCTCGCTGAAGATTGAGGAGGCGGCGCTCACGGGCGAGAGCGTGCCTGTGGAAAAAGAGGATGTGGTTCTGGGTCCGGATACTCCGCTGGCCGAGCGTGTGAACATAGCGTATGCGGGAACGGGCGTTACGTACGGAAGCGGGCGCGGCGTTGTGTGCGCGGTTGGCATGGATACGGAGATGGGCAAAATAGCCAAGGCGCTGGCGCAAGCGGAATCGGAGGAAACGCCACTGCAGAAAAAAATGACGCAGCTTTCCAAAATACTCACCTATGCGGTGCTTGCCATTGCCGTGGTGATCTTTTTTGTGGGCGTTGCGCAGGGCAACACCTATTTCGATATGTTCCTTATGGCGGTAAGCGTTGCGGTGGCCGCCATTCCGGAGGGCCTTGCCGCGGTTGTGACCATTGTTCTTACCATGGGCGTAACGCGCCTTGCCAAACGGGGCGCCATCATTCGGCGGCTGCCCGCGGTGGAAACGCTGGGATGTACGCAGATCATCTGCTCCGATAAAACGGGGACCCTGACCCAGAACAAAATGAAGGTGGAAGAAATCCATACGGAAGGCGAAAAGTTTCTGCCTGGCCCGTCTTCGGGAGAAAAAGCGCGCTCGCTTGCTTTTGCATTCGCGGCCTGCAACGACGCCAAGTATACCGGCGAGAGCTGGATTGGCGACCCAACCGAGACCGCCTTGCTGAACCTGGCGGAGTCGCTGGGATTTGACGCGCCTTCCATACACGGAACTCCGCGGATAGAGGAAATGCCCTTTGACTCGGACCGGAAGATGATGACCACCCTGCACGATATTAAAGGGCTCATTGCATATACAAAAGGCGCGCCGGATATCGTGCTCTCCAATTGCACGCATATACTGCTGGACGGTGCGGAAAAAGAGCTGACGCAGGAATTGCGGGAGCAAATACAGGCCCAAAACGCGGATATGGCTGGGCGAGCGCTGCGCGTGCTGGCCTGCGCGTACAAAAAGTACGATAACAAGCCGGCGCAAATGGAACGGAATATGGTATTCATCGGCCTTGCGGGCATGATAGACCCGCCAAGGCCGGAGGTGCGGGACGCTGTGCGCATTTGCCGCGAGGCAGGTATGCGCCCCGTGATGATCACAGGCGACCATAAGATTACCGCGGTGGCAATCGCAAAAAATCTGGGGATTCTGGGCGAAGGGGATAAGGCGGTGAGCGGCGCGGAGTTGGACCGGATGGACGACCAAACGCTGCTGCGGGACCTGATGCATATCTCCGTATATGCCCGTGTATCGCCCGAGCATAAGGTGCGGATCGTGAACGCGTTCAAAAAGCAGGAATACATTGTTGCCATGACGGGGGACGGCGTGAACGACGCTCCCGCCTTAAAACGCGCGGATATTGGCGTGGGCATGGGCATCACGGGAACCGAGGTCTCCAAAAGCGCCTCCGATATGATTTTGACGGACGATAATTTTGCCACCATTGTGAGCGCGGTATCAGAAGGGCGGCGTATTTACGCCAATATTAAAAAAACCGTGCAGTTCCTACTCTCCGCTAACCTGAGCGAAGTGATTACCCTGTTTTTTGGCATGCTGCTGGGGTACGCCATTTTGAATCCCGCGCAGATACTGTGGATCAACCTGGTTACGGATACGCTGCCCGCGCTTGCCCTGGGCATGGAAGCAACAGAAAAAGACAGCATGAAGCAGAGGCCCCGCGACCCCAGGAAAAGTTTTTTGGCAGAGGGCACGGGCCTGATGGTGATTATTTATGGCGCGGTGATGGGTGTTGTCACGCTGTTGGTGTACCTGTACGGTGTAAGCAGGTACGATGAGACAGCCGCAAGCACTATGGCTTTCCTGGTTATGGGCACCTCGCAATTGTTTTATATGCTGTGTTCCCGCAGCCTGTGGCAGCCGTTCTTCAGCGGAATAGGCAGAAACAAGTTTATATTTGGCGCATTCTTCATTTCCCTGGCGCTGCAGCTGATCGTGGTGCTCATCCCCGGGCTGGCCGCATTCTTCCGCGTCTCCTCATTGGACAGCTCCGAGTGGCTTACCGTGCTGCTGGGCAGCGCTGTTATTATTCCGGTATCAGAGTTGGTGAAGTGGATTGGAAGAAGGATAAAAAAATAATCTGGTGCAAACCATAACAGTATAAATAAGCAAACATAAAAAAAGGCTGCGGGCAATTGAAATGAAACCGTCAGTCTTTTTTATAAATGAAGCCTGCGGAATACTTGATTCCTAATTGGGTTTTTGGGGAAAAATATATCGTGCATGAAGCGAGATATAATCCATTGGAACCTTTAACGCAAAAAAAAGTCTAATTGATAAAGGAACGGAGGGACAGTATGAAGAAGATAGCTTTTGTATTGGCGTTTTTTATAGTTTTTGTATTCGCGGGATGTTCCGCAGGGCCGCAGGAAGGATCCGCTTCCGTTAAGCCCACCCAAAGCGGGCAGACTTCTGCCGGCAGCCAGGAACCAAACGTATGGGTGGTGCGGCAGGAAGCGCCGGTGATGGATGAGGATACGGGAAAAGAAGCCGGGCGCGCTTATCCGGGCTTTATGATTTCCATTCAGAATGAACAGGGCGGACTGGCTGGCTTTGGTATGCAGTTTCTGGACGAAAAGGGGGAAAACGTATCACAGACAAAACAGTATACCATTGACACAAAATACATGGAAAAGCAGTATGTTGAACCCCAGGCGACTATTCTGATTATTTCAGTGGATATGATCAGGCTGAAGGCGGGCGGGTCTTTTTACAACGAGAAAGGTGATAAACTGATTACATTCAGCGGTGCCACAGGCCCATTCCGCTTTATCCAGAAAACGGACAAGGGTTACATGATGACCGTCGATTTTAATGTGGTATACGCAAAAGAAAATGATGTGGAGTTAGTCCCGGTTACCAGTCCATAATTCGCCAAAAGTCAAGACCGGCAAGGCGGGGGAAAAACTTGCTGGATGTTACTGGAGCCACTGCATAACGCTGTTTTGTCTGTGCGGTTGTAGCCCGCCCGCTCATAAAAGCGGAGCGTGGCTTCTTCCTTGCGGCTGGTCATGCATACTATAGAAGCTTTTAACCCGGATTTTATTTGATAATTCAATTGTATAATGGCAATAAGAGCGTTGACTGTTTAAAGGTATTAATATATAATACCTTTAAGATTAATAACAGCATTTTAAGACAGCAGTTGGTTTTAATTTAAAGGTTTGATTGCCAGGTGCGCCTATGACGAATGATTTACTGTATATATCCCTGAAAAATGATATCATGCGCAGGATCAATGAAGGAATCTATAATGACGGTGACGTTATACCTGCGGAACGGATTTTGGCAGACCAGTATAAAATGAGCCGCGTAACGGTCCGGAAAGCGCTTGATTCGCTGGAAAAGGAAGGCGTTGTCAGGCGTACGGTCGGAAAAGGCACAACGGTCTCACTGAACTGGCAAAGTTACAACGGCACGCTTGATATCATTGCGTTTGTGGCCCCTGCGCAACGGATATTCTTCGCAACTTTTATAGATTATTTTCAAAAAATAGCGGATGAAAATAATTCGCTTGTAGTATTTATACAGCAATCGGAGCATGAATCCATAGAGGATACACTATTTAAGCTGCTCCAAAGAAATATTCACAACGCGGTTATATGGCTCGATTATAAAATATTAGACCCCCGGTATATACGGCGGCTGCGCGGCCTGGGAATGAATCTTGTGTTTTTTGATATCACCGTAAATACGCCTTTTGCGGATTGCGTCTGCCTGGACAATTATGATTCCATATCCGCCTTATACCAATATGTTATGGAGAACGGAAATAAAAGCGTTGTATACGTAACAAGGGAAAACACGGGCCCTTCGAGTTTTCAGGAGCGCAATCAGGCATTCAAGGAAATAGTGCCCATGGGCGTTATCTGGAATTTTCCATGGGATTTTAAAAACGCTCTCGCCAATAAGCCGGATGATTTTATTTTTGAGCATTTATGCCCCAAATACAGGCCTAAAAGTATTATTTGCAGCGACGGAGAAATGGGGATCGCCTTAAAAAGAGAGCTGATTGCGCGTAATATTGACGACGTTCTTTTGGTTAGTGTGGACGATTTTGACGAATGCGAGGAGATGGGCATAACCGTATACAAGCAGCCGTACGACCGTTTTGCACAAAAAATTTATGAGTGTTTTAAGGAACAGAACTACCGCTTGAACTGGAAGGCAGGCATGTACCGCCTGAAGGGAGAGCTGGTTATTCGGGACAACCAGCCGTCTGATCATAAGTAAAAAGGTAACAGAAAGCGGGCTTAAGAAAATACGCCGGAGGCTTTAAACTCCGATATGTATGATCTTATCCGCCCAGTCTTTATAAAAGGCGGCCTCATGCGAGACAAATAGGATGCTGCCTTTCCATTTGATCAGCTCTTCTTTAAAAGCGGCTTTTGTATCGGCGTCCAGGTGGTTGGTGGGTTCGTCCAGTATCAAAAGGTTCGCTTTGGTGAGCATTAGGATACAGAGCTTCACCTTGGCCTGCTCGCCGCCGCTCAGGGTTTCAACGGGCTGCATCGCGTTTTTGGCCTTGATGCCGCACTGCGAAAGGTGCTTGCGCACCTGCTTTTCCGCCAGCGGAAACTTATTGGACACGATCTGCACCGGGGTTTGCTCTTTATCTTCCCAGTTCAGATCCTGCTCGAAGTATGCGATTTTGATGGTATCCGCAAACTGGAATCCGCCTGAGATTGCGGGTATCTGCCGGATAAGCGTTTTTAGCAGCGTTGATTTGCCGATGCCGTTAAAGCCGGTGATCACGATTTTCTGCCCGGACAATACCTCAAAATTCAGCTTGGGCAGCAGAGGGTAGTAATAGCCGATCTCCAGCTTTTTTACCACCAGCGTTTTCTCCGTGGTGATTGGCAGGGACTCAAAGTGAAAATTCGGCTTGGGGGCGGACTCGGGCGCGGACAACTTATCAATCTTGTCCAGCTGCTTCTGGCGGCTTTTCGCCATATTCGCGGTGGCGGCGCGCGCCTTGTTTTTGGCTATATACTCTTCAAGATTTTTGATCTGCTTTTGCTGGGAAGCGTATTCGTTTATGTAATTTTCCCGCTTTAAAGCCTTTTGTTTTAAGAACTTTGTGAAGTTGCCGCTGTATTTTTCTATATGCCCAAACTCAATATCGCAGATGCAGGTTGTTATTTTATCCAGGAAATCGAAATCGTGGGAGATTACGATGAACGCGCCCTCAAACGCTTTTAAATACTCCACCAGCCATTCGATATGCTCTTTATCCAGGAAGTTGGTGGGCTCATCTAAAAGCAGCAGGTTTGGCTTTTCCAGCAGCAGCTTTGCCAGGATCACCTTGGCGCGCTGCCCGCCGCTCAGGGTTCCAAGCTGGCTGTCCACACCCAGGGCCGTGATGCCAAGGCCGTCCGCCACCTTAAGCACGGTTGCGTCTATCATGTAAAAACCGCGGGTATCCAGCATGTTCTGGAAGTTGGAAACCCTGCGCATGGTATCCGCGCCGCTGTCCGTCGCCATATCCTCATACAACTGGTTGAGCTTTGCCTCTATTTCATACAGGTCTGCAAACGCTGTCTTTAAGTAATCCAAAACCGTGGCGGAGGCGTCCAGCTTTGCGTGCTGGTCCAGGTATCCGATGCGGATATCGCTCTGGCGGCGAATCTCGCCTTTGTCCGGGATGACCTCGCCTATGATGGAATTGAGCAGGGTAGTCTTGCCCGTGCCGTTCTGCCCGACCAAGCCCATGTGCTCGCCCTTGAACAGCTCAAACGACGCGTCTGTATACAGCACCTTGTCTCCAAAGGTATGCGATATATTTTTTACTTCTATCAAGCCCATTTGTTTCCTTAACGCATCAGGCTGTATTTGCCGTTGTGGCAACGGCTGCCAATATGCACACGTTTTGTATTCTATCCTTTAGGAGAGCTGTTTGTCAAGGAATATAAAAGGAAACGCTGTTATTGAACAACTTCCGAAGATGATTCCGCGGAACGGGTGTAGCAGGACAGCAAAGATATGGATGCGTATCATGAACACTAGGGCTGCGCCTTTAAATTATTGTATAAAAAGGGTTTTAAGAAGAAACAGAGAATATTGTTATATGATTACAATTTTAGCTCTTGAAGTGTAACACTCTACAGAAGGGACGGTATGATTGATTATCATACAAAGAAAAAATGGACTCGATCATTACCATTACAGCACTTTTTTTTATTGTTTACACCATAGTGATTGCCAGGAGAAATAAAACGCCGCTTGCACAGTATCTTAAGATTACATGGAACAAATACGCCGGTCAGGATATTATAGCCGGGCTTGTTATCGGCCTTTTAGCTATGGCCGGAATTTTTTGTGTGGAACTGGGTTTGGGTTTTATCAGCGTTCAGAATGCATTTGCAATTGATATTGCATTCTTAAGCTCGCTGATCACCTTGGCTATCATGGCTTTTGCTGAAGAACTCTTGTTCCGCAGTTTTATGCTGACCGGATTCATAAGAATTTTAAAGAACCGGTATATAGCCGTAATCATTGTTGCAGCTTTGTTTGGACTGGCGCATGCCGGTAATCCAAACGCGACTGTTGTCTCTGTTATCAGCAACGGATTGGGCGGAGTTATGTATTCCATTGCTTTTATTGCAAGCGAGAGCATATGGCTGCCGTTTGGTTTGCATTTTGCATGGAACTTTTTTCAAGGACCCGTATTGGGATTCCCGGTAAGCGGTATGAATTATGGCGGTATCATTGGGCAAAGCTTTGTTGGGGATCAAGATATTTTTACGGGCGGCAATTACGGGCCGGAGGGCGGAATTATTGGAATATCATTCAGAATTGCAGTTATTATATTATTGTTGCTGTATTACCAGTATAGAATAAAGAAGAGAAATAACCCGGCACATAATCAAAATGCATAATCTCTGAATACAAACCGTGCGGGCGGGTATTTTAACGCGGTTTTGCAGAAACTACAAGCTACGGTTATATAAACAGGGGGCTTGAAAAGGACGGAGCAATGAAGACAGTTTTGATAACGGCATTGGCTGCAAGCATAGCCATTTATTTTTTAAGCAGCTTTTTGTTTCCGGCACTGGGGGAAAGAATGGTTGTTCCTGTTATGATTGTAAGCATACTGGCTGCCGTGATTGGCGCGGTATGGCTTATTATACTTTTGATAAGGCAGAGGAAGAAGAGATAGATATATCCAAGGGAGGCAGCGAAGCGAGGGGTGCTACATGAAGCGATGTGGTCAGGACTCTCCCTTGGCCGGCTGCGCCGCTAGCTCCCTCGACAGAGGGAGCCTTGATGAAAAGTAGCAATGGGATTCCAAAGGGTTAAGTGGCCCTTTGGCGAGAGGTAAAAGGAGGCGAGCAGCCTCCTTTAAAATTTCTATATCTTTTTTAAAAATTCTTTCATCTTGTCTATATGCTTCTGCACGCTTGCGGGGGCGGGGCCGCCGGGCAGGCTGCGGGAATTGACGCACGCCTCCAGGGAAATGGCCTCGTACACATCTTCGCCAAACAACTCCGAAAACTCCAGTAGCTGGGGCAGGCTGAGCTGATCCACCGCCAGGCCGTGCTTCTCGCAGAACAGCACAATTTTACCGATGACCTCGTGCGCGTCGCGGAAGGGCATGCCTTTTTTGACCAGATAATCCGCCGCGTCGGTGGCGTTCGTGAACCCAAGGCCCGCGCTGGCGTAAAGCTTTTCGGTATTAAACTCGGCAGTTGCAATCATCGCCGTAAATATCTTGAGGCAGGCTGTTAAGGTGTCCGCCGCGTCGAACACACACTCTTTATCCTCCTGCATGTCTTTGTTATACGCAAGGGGCAGGCCCTTGAGGACGGTGAAGAGGGAGATGAGATCGCCATAGACGCGGCCTGTTTTGCCGCGGATGAGCTCCGCCATATCCGGGTTCTTTTTCTGCGGCATGATGCTGGACCCGGTGGAATACGCGTCCGAGAGCCTGAGCACGCCGAACTCGTTTGTGGACCAGAGGATAATTTCCTCGCAAAAGCGGGAGAGGTGCATCTGGCAGATGGCGGCGGCGGAGAGGTATTCCAGCAGGAAGTCCCTGTCTGAAACCGCGTCCAGGCTGTTGGGCGTGATTTTAGTGAACCCGAGCTGCTTGGCGACATACGCCCTGTCCAGCGGGTAGGTGGTGCCGCAAAGCGCGCCCGAGCCGAGAGGCATGCTGTCCGTGCGCTTTTTGCAATCCAGAAACCGGCCGATATCACGGCTGAACATCTCGCAGTACGCCATCATGTAATGGGCCAGGGTGGAAGGCTGCGCCTTTTGCAGGTGCGTGTACGCGGGGATGATGGTTTGCAGGTTTTTCTCCGCGATATCGATGAGCACGGAACAAAGGCTGACGATTTCCACAACCGTCTGGTCGATCGCCTTGAGCATGTAGAGCCGCATATCCAGCGCGACCTGATCGTTGCGGCTGCGGCCGGTGTGCAGCTTTTTGCCCGTGGTTCCGATACGCTCGGTGAGTATGCGCTCCACGCACGAATGTATATCCTCGTCCTCGTCCAGGAACGCGTCCCGGCCGATCAGCAGGTCCGCCAGAATGCCTTGCAGGTTGATGCAGATTTTTTCCGCTTCTTCCGGCGTTATGACGCCCTGGCGGCCCAGCATGGTGGCATGGGCGATGCTGCCCGCGATGTCCTCCGCGAACAGCCGTGAATCGAAGGACAGGGAGGCGTTGAAATCCTCCGCCAGTTTGTCCGGTTCCTGCTCAAAACGTCCGCCCCACAGTTTTGCCATTTTATTTCTCCGCCTTTTTGTTTGCCTGCGCCCGCACCTTGAGGGACAGGCCGAACAGGTTGATAAAGCCTTCCGCGTCTTTCTGGTTGTATACTTCATCCTCGCCGAAGGTAGCCAGCTCCTCGCTGTATAGCGAATAGGGGGACTTGATGCCGGCGGCCTTGCAGGAACCTTTATACAGCTTGACGCGCACCGTGCCGGTGACGACCTTTTGGGTATCCGTCACGAAGGCCGCAAGCGCCTCGCGCAGGGGGGAGTACCACATGCCGTCGTACACAAGGTCCGCGTATTTTACCGCAACTTCGGATTTATAGTGCATGGTAGCGCGGTCTAAGACCAGCGTTTCCAGCGCCGCGTGCGCCGTGTACAGGATTCTGCCGCCGGGGGTTTCGTATACGCCGCGGGATTTCATGCCCACCAGGCGGTTTTCCACGATGTCGTCTATCCCCACGCCGTTGCGCGCGCCGATGGTGTTGAGCTCGGTAAGGAGTTCCACGGCGTTCAGCTTTTTGCCGTTTACGGACACCGGAACGCCTTTTTCGAAATTGATCTCTATATACTCCGCTTTATCCGGCGCGTCTTCCGGGTTTACGCAGATCATCAGCAAATCTTTCTTTGGCTCGTTCCAGGGGTCTTCCAGGTCGCCGCCCTCGTGCGAGAGGTGCCAGATGTTCGCGTCCATGCTGTAGGGGCGCTCCTTGGTGACGGGCACTTCTATGTTGCGCGCTTTTGCGTAATCGATCTCTTCGTCACGGGATTTGATATCCCAGATGCGCCAGGGCGCGATGATATCCAGCTCGGGCGCGAGCGCTTTTACGGTGAGCTCGAAGCGGACCTGGTCGTTGCCCTTGCCGGTTGCGCCGTGGCAGATGGCTGTGCAGCCTTCTTTGAGCGCAATCTCAACCAGCCGTTTGGCGATTAAGGGACGCGCAAAGGAGGTGCCGAGAAGGTATTTGCCCTCGTACTCCGCGCCCGCCTGCATGGTGGGGAAGATGAAATCTTCCACGAATTCTTTGGTGAGGTCTTCAATATATGCTTTGCTGGCCCCGGTGCGGAGCGCCTTTGCTTCCAGGCCGTCCAGCTCCTTGCCCTGGCCCACGTTTCCGCAGACCGCAATAACTTCGCAGCCGTAATTTTCTTTGAGCCACGGGATGATGATGGAAGTATCCAGGCCTCCCGAATATGCCAGTGCAACTTTTTTGTGCTTCATTGTAAAACTCCTCCGGTAAAACTAATATAAATAATTATACAACTAAATGAATAATTATTCAATAGTTATTTATAAGGCCGCCAAGAACAGCCCAATGGAACTATTGTATAACAAAACGCTGAAAAATGGTAGGATGTGATTGATTTTTTATATAATCAGAGGGCTTTGAATATCCATATTGTGTACTGTAACAAGCAGCGGAAGGCTGCATATACTATACTGCCTTGCCGGTGGGACGTACATGAAAACTACTATTCGAAGGAGTGAAATATATGTCTAACCTGATTATGAATCCTTCTTTTGAAGAAGGGCTGAGCTATTGGGACGCCAATAATGTTACGCTAAGCACCGGCAACCCTTTTGATGGAACGGCTTCCGCGCGGTTGGGGCCGGGAGTCGCAAATATATCCCAGGACGTTCTTTTGGAAATATTGGAAACTTCCCTGCAGTTGAGCTTTGCAATTGCGTCTCCATCGGTTGCTGATCCGGGAACTGTTATAATAACCGTTACGTGGCTGGACACATTTCGGCGGGAGATAGGCACAGGCCTTAGCATGATGATCAGTTCAGCGACGACGGCGGTCCAGTCGCTGTGGGTGACCAGGGTTAATATCACCACTATTGCGCCGAAGAATGCTTTGGCGGCACGGGTTAACTTTTCCAAGTCTGCGGGCATGGGGGACGGCAACTTTATTGATTTGGACCTTGTGGTGCTGAGTACGCTTTATGTGCCGGCAGCTTGGGAAGCGGCGGCAAATAACAACCAATGATTTTGCGATAACGCAGTGCCGGCAATTTTGCCGCGTGAGACAAAGATTTGCCTGCTTTGGCCTTGCCACGGAACAGTATGCAGGGTGCATTAAAATGCGAATGGAAAGCCTATGGCGAGGAGCGGCAGCCATGCGGCGGCTGGCGCCTCCCGCCTGTTTTATTTTGAGTGGCTATGGTAGAAACACCTGTGCCGTTTGCGGTGCTGTGCGCAAAATGAAGGATTTTGGGAGAAAGTGGAGAATACATAAATTGTAGGAAGATAGTAATTTTGTATGAGCAGTGTGAAAACGCAATAAATATTTAAAAAAAACAATAAAGTGGTGAATTAAATGCTGGGCGCAAGTATATTTAAGGCATTAACCCCTAAATCACGAGCTTTTTGTAGGCAAAGTGGGGAATGGGATTTTGGTCATTTTGTTTTCACACAGCCTGGTCTATAATGCGAACCAGATAAGTGCGTGGACTTATTGGAGAGAGAAATGCAATATATAATTCTGATTGGCGATGAGAAGCTGACCGTAAATACTATTCAAACTATTGAACATTATAATAGTGTTAATAGTTATAATGTTCCTGAAAATTACGAAAAATCTCAATTAAAAAAATTTCTTTCAAAAAACTACATTTTATTATGATGATATATACTTGTGAAAAACGAATGAAAGAAGTATTGCGACAAGATTATTATCTAAAAGGAATATATGTAGATGATGTAATGGGAATATCTTTTCCATAGAAAAATTTATTATGACTTAAATAGAACTCGTTTACTGCCAAATGCATTAGCTTCAGATTTGGATAATAATTGGACGTTAATTATACCGCCAAATAATATTATATAAAAGTTCTTGTGGCATATGCAGGCTGCCGCTGAATACGGGTAGGGGAGCACTGTGTACTCCCGGGGACGGCTAGGCCGCCCCTACAGGGCGACGTAGAATATTAGCATTATATAAAGAGCTGTTTATTTTGTGATTATAATTTAACGTCTGTTTAGCGAAAGCTCCTTTGGCAAAGGAGCTGTCGCCCGTGGCGACTGAGGATTGAAATGGTTGTTTTACCAGGAGATAAAAAACTTAATGCGTATTCCAGATATCGGAGAAATAATATGACCAGGCAGGAAAAACATTTGTGGTATGATTTCCTCAAATCACAGTCTCGCCAATTTTACAGGCAACGGATTATTGGTGATTATATTACGGATTTTTATTGCCCGGCAGCAAAACTTGTAATAGAATTAGATGGCGCCAACATTATGAAAATGAGGCTCTTGAATATGATGCGATTCGTACTGTATATATGAACTCCTTAGGCTTAAAAGTACTGCGCTTTGCCAATGTTGATGTTGATAAAAACTTCATGGATGTTTGTACAAACATTGAACAAACAATCCTCAGTCAGCTTGCGCTGACAGCTCCTTTGCCAAAGGAGCCTAACATCAAAATAAGTATTTTGTGCAACAGATATTGACCCATAAAAGATTTATTTGGTTCATATAAGGCTAATAATTGGACGTTAATTATCGCCAAATAATATTATATAAAAGTTCTTGTGGCATATGCAGGCTGCCAGAATGCAGGTAGGGGAGCACTGTGTACTCCCGGGGACGGCCGCCCCTACCTTATTAGAAAAACAGCGGATATTCTTTACAGCGCTGGTTTTTTGGAGCGGCACGGAGCGATGTGGTCATCGCTCCCTACAAAACATTAATACCATAACTGTATTTTGACGCAGGCTGCCATTTGGGCGCACACAGTTACGATAACAATTTTAATAAACAGTAGGGTTTTCTTTTTGGCTCCACCTTTTTCTTACCCACTTCGCTATGGATTCGCGCTTCGTGTAAATTTTTCGTGCAGCATTTCACTCGCGCTCATCTCATGCTCAGTGAGCGTTCGCCTTCCTTTATCCGCCACTGGCGGCGATCGGCTCCGCTCCCCGAAAAAGAAAAAGGTTGAAAAAAGCATAGCCAAACCCCGGACCAAAAAAAACTATATGACCCGTCCCAAATATGCTATAATACTGCAAGGTGATGAAAATTGATCGTACTCGGCATTGATCCGGGGCTTGCGACGGTGGGATACGGCGTTGTTAGTTTTGAGAACAACCGCACATTATCCCTGATTGACTACGGGACAATAGAGACCGCGGCGGGCCTGCCCACGCCCAGGCGGCTTGAGCAGATTGCGGAAGGGATAACGAAACTGATTGAAAAGTTTCGGCCCCACGCGGTCGCGTTTGAGGAGCTTTTTTTCAATACGAACGTAAAAACGGCGATCTCGGTCGCGCAGGCGCGCGGCGCGGCGTTGCTGGCTGCGTATAAACTGACGCATGAACTGTATGAATATACGCCCCTGCAGGTGAAGCAGGCGGTGGTGGGATATGGCAGGGCGGACAAGCAGCAGGTGCAGATGATGGTGAAAACCCTGTGCTGCCTGCGGGAAGTGCCAAAGCCGGACGATGCGGCGGACGCGGTGGCGGTGGCCATCTGCCATGCGCACAGCGCAAAAACAGTGGGCGTGCTGAATACCAAAATATAAGGAGTACGTAATGTACGCATACATCAGCGGAAAAGCGGCGCAGATAGGCGCGAATTATGTGGTGATAGACGCGGGCGGCGTGGGGTATATGGTTTTTACCAATTCGTTCTCTGCGGGCGCGTTTGCTGTGGGCGGGGACGCGAAACTCTATACGCACCTGATCGTGCGCGAGGACGAGCTGTCATTGTACGGGTTTGCGTCGGTTGAAGAAAAAATTATGTTTGAAAAGCTGATTTCCATCAGCGGCATAGGGCCCAAGGTGGCGCTTGCCATTCTGTCTGCGCTTAAGGTTGCGGATATTGCCAGCGCTGTTGTATCCGCCAACGCGGCGGCATTTGAGACGGTATCCGGCGTCGGCAAGAAAACGGCCCAGAGGCTGGTGCTGGAACTGAAGGAAAAGGTGGGCGTCGCGGACACCGTGGGCGCGGGAACGTTCGCCGCTGCCGGAAACAAGGCGGAGGAAGCCACGGAAGCGCTGATGGGCCTGGGATACCCGCGCGCGGAAGCGCTGACCGCCGTTGCCGCCGTGCAGAATTTGGGAGACACCGCCGAGGATTTGGTGCTGCTGGCTTTAAAACGGATTTCGAGGTAAGGAATGGACGAATCGAGGATCATATCCGGATTTTCTCAAACGGACGATTTGGGGCTTGATTTAAGCCTGCGTCCCCGGACGCTAAAAGAATACATCGGCCAGGACAAGGTGAAGGACATGATGGCGGTGTTTATTGAAGCCGCCAAGCAGAGGGGCGAAACGCTGGACCATGTGCTGCTGTACGGCCCTCCGGGCCTTGGGAAAACCACCCTGGCGCATATCATAGCCGCGGAGATGAACGTGAACATCCGCGTGACCAGCGGCCCGGCCATCGAACGGCCGGGGGATCTGGCGGCGCTTTTGACAAACCTTTCGGCAGGCGACGTTTTGTTTATAGATGAGATACACAGGCTCAATTCCAGCGTGGAGGAAGTTTTATACCCCGCGATGGAGGACTTTGCGCTGGACATCATACTGGGCAAAGGCCCGAGCGCGCGCTCCATGCGCATAGATTTGCCGAAATTTACGCTTGTGGGCGCGACCACACGCGCGGGCATGCTGACAAGCCCGCTGCGCGACCGGTTCGGCGTTTTAAACCGGCTGGAAATATACACGCCGGAGGAACTCAAGACCATTGTACTGCGGTCCGCAGCCATACTGAATATATCCATTGAGGACATGGGCGCGTTCGAGATCGCGCGGCGCAGCCGGGGAACGCCCCGCGTGGCAAACAGGCTTTTGAAGCGCGTGCGCGACTTTGCGGATGTGCGCGCGGACGGCGTGATTACCAAGGACGTTGCGGACAGGGGCCTTGCGATGCTGGAGGTGGACGACCTGGGGCTGGACAACTGCGACAGGGTGATTCTTGCCGCGATTATACAGAAATTCGGCGGCGGGCCGGTGGGTCTGGATACGCTTTCCGCAACAACGGGCGAGGAATCTGGCACAATAGAAGACGTAATTGAACCCTTCCTTTTGCAGCTTGGGTTCATTAAAAAAACGCCGCGGGGCAGGGTTGCCACACAGAACGCGTACGCGCACCTGGGCGAGGACTACGGCACCTGCAACGGCGCGCAAATGAAATTATTTTAAGAACGGAAAAGACTTGGATTGAAGACACAGGATTTTGACTATGATCTGCCGGAGGAGCTGATTGCGCAGCATCCGCTTTTGCAGCGCGACGCCTCCAGGCTTCTGGTATACGACAGAAAATGGGATACGGCCAGCCACAAACATTTTTACGATGTAATAGAGTATTTGAATCCGGGGGACGTGCTGGTTTTGAACAACACCCGCGTGCTGCCCGCGCGCCTGTTTGGCGTGAAGCGGGACTCTGAGCGGCACGTGGAGTTTTTGCTTTTAAACCGCCTGAACGCAACGGACTGGGAAGCGATTTTGAAGCCGGGCAAGAAGCTGAAAATTGGCGACTGGGTGGATTTTGCGCCCAGCCTTTCCGCCGGGATCAAGGCAAAAAAAGAGGACGGCGTGGTGGAGGTTTCGTTCCAGTACGAAGGGGTATTTGAAGCGATACTGGACGAGCTGGGGCAGATGCCCCTGCCGCCCTATATCACCGAAAAGCTGGAGGACAAGACGAGGTATCAGACCGTATACGCCAAGATAGACGGCAGCGCCGCCGCGCCCACGGCGGGCCTGCATTTTACGCCCGAACTTCTGGATAAGATAAAGCAAAAGGGCGTTAAGATTGCGTACATTCTGCTGCACGTGGGGCTTGGCACCTTCAGGCCCGTTAAAGCGGACGACATAAGCGGGCATATGATGCACGCCGAGTATTTCAGCGTGAGCCCGGAGGCGGCAGCGGCGGTCAACGCCGCGCGCGAGGCGGGCGGCCGCGTGATTGCGGTGGGCACGACATCTGTGCGCACGCTGGAGAGCGCCACGGTGGACGGCAAACTGGAGGCCCGCAGCGGCGATACCGATATATTTATTTATCCCGGCTACCGGTTCAAAATGGTGGACGCGTTGATAACAAACTTCCACCTGCCAAAGTCTACGCTCGTCATGCTGGTGAGCGCGCTGGCCGGGCGGGAAAAGACCCTGGAACTGTACAGGCTGGCGGTGGAGGAACGGTACCGCTTCTTCAGTTTTGGGGACGCGATGCTGATACTGTAGTTTTTCATCTTTTGATGCATGAATGATTTAAAAAATATGAATACGCGCCTGTAACAAACCCTGTTGCTCGAAAAGGACGACAGGGTTAATTTTTTATATTTTAACTGAAAAGACGATATTGTGTTCTTGACAGCAGCGTGAAAGCTTGGTAGACTGTGATTGTTAGAATAATCTAACAATGACGCAATAAAGGAAATAAAAGTATGGACAGGATTGACAAATTATTGATAAGGCATTGCTCCCCCACGTTGGCAAGTATAAAAACGGCGGGATTGTTTAATTATTACTTTTCATTGAAAAATGAATTTGAGCAGTCTATACAGGAAAGCAACCACCAGCTCAATAGCAAGGGTGTATTTCTTGAGGTGCTGCGCCTGGAGGATTTCCATGCTTTGATTCTGGTTTACCGTGAATCACAGTTAAAGAAGGATTTGAAGAACAGGGGAGTTGCGGAGTTCCTTTCCGGATACGGCTATGGAATGGATAGCGTTGCGGGATGCATCAGGCATTTAAAGCAACGGTTTATGGCCGGTAAGGAATTTCCTCATGAAATAGGAATATTTTTAGGCTATCCTTTGGGAGATGTTACAGGTTTTATTGAAAACGCTGGACGCAACAGTATATGTTCCGGATGCTGGAAGGTATACAGCGATGAGTGCCAAGCGGTAAAACTTTTTGAAAAATACAAAAAGTGTAATCAGGTATATGGAAGGCTGTTTTCTTGCGGCAGGTCTGTTATGCAGTTGACTGTGACTGCTTAATTTATAATTGTTTAACGGAAAGAGGTAAATATTTATGAGTAAAATAGCCATTGTTTACTGGAGCGGCACGGGAAACACTGAAAAAATGGCTGCGCAGGTAGCGGAGGGCGTGCGGCACGCGGGGGCCGAGGCTGCAATTTTTACGGCATCGGCATTCTCCGCCGATAGGATGGATCAGTATGACTCCATAGCATTTGGATGCCCTTCAATGGGTGACGAAGTGCTTGAAGAAAATGAATTTGAGCCTATATTTTCCTCTTGCAGGAGCAAATTGAAAGGTAAAAAAATAGCGCTTTTTGGTTCCTATGGCTGGGGTGATGGCGAATGGATGCGAAATTGGGAAACGGAGTGCATTTCAGACGGCGCGGTGCTTGCCCACGCCAGCGTAATATGCAACGAAGCGCCTGACGACGAGGCAAGCAAGGCCTGCAGGGAGATGGGCAAATTTTTGGTATCACTATAATCATAGTAGCAAGAACCGGATAACGGATGATTGAAATCTGCCAAAGGCGGACACGGATAAACCTGCATTGGGAGGGCTGAGCCAACCGCAACAACAGTATAATTATTTGACTTTTCCGGATAATAAATTTATAATTGTAAAAACGGCGATGCGCGCGGATATGCCATGTGCATTGCTGTTTTTTTACCGGCATGATTTAGAGAGTTTAATTTTAGCAAACAAAAAAGTAATTTGGAAGGAACAAAAGGCCGAAGGAGCAAATATGAACTTTAGCTTTGAAGTAGTCAAGGAATGCAGCAAAACAGGCGCGCGGGCGGGCATACTGCACACGCCGCATGGCGACATAAAGACCCCTGTGTATATGCCGGTGGGCACGCAGGGAACGGTGAAGGCTGTGACGCCCGAGCAGGTGGGGGCCACTGGCGCGCAGATTATCCTTTCGAACACGTACCATTTATACCTGCGCCCGGGGCATGGGCTTGTGAAAAAGGCGGGCGGGCTGCACGAATTTATGCAGTGGGAGAAGCCGATTTTGACGGACAGCGGGGGGTTCCAGGTGTTCAGCCTGGGGGAACTGCGGAAGCTGACGGAGGAAGGCGCGGCGTTCCAGAGCCACATAGACGGCTCGCGGCATTACCTGACGCCGGAGAAAGCGGTGGAGATACAGGAAGCGCTGGGTTCCGACATTATGATGTGCCTGGATGAATGCACGCCTTATCCCGCTGAGAGAAATTACGCAAAGCTTTCCATGGAACGGACGCACAGGTGGGCAAAACGTTGCCAGGAGGCGCAGACGCGCGGAGATCAGGCGCTGTTTGGCATTGTGCAGGGCGGCATGTATGCGGACCTGCGGCGGGAGAGCGCCAAGGCAATTGCGGATATGGATTTTATAGGCAACGCGATTGGCGGCCTCTCCGTAGGCGAACCCAAGGAAATGATGTACGCGATGCTGGACGAGATCAACCCTATTCTGCCCAAGAACAAGCCCAGATACCTGATGGGCGTGGGCACGCCCGACTGCCTGCTGGAAGGCGTGGAGCGCGGGGTGGATATGTTTGACTGCGTTTTGCAGACGCGCATTGCCCGGAACGGAACGGCCTTGCATCCCAACGGAAAGATTGTGGTGCGCAACGCAGCCTATGCGGAGGATTTTACGCCCATAGACGAAACGTGCGATTGCTACACTTGCAGGAACTTTACGCGGGGTTATATTCGACATCTTGTAAAGGCGGACGAGATTTTGGGCGCGACGCTTTTGACAATACACAACATCCGGTTTTCTGTTCGTTTGATGGAACAGATGCGCGAGGCGATTATTGCCGACAATTTTCCCGCGTTCAAGAAAGAATTTATTGCAAAATATGCAAATTTTAATTGACTAAGTTGGCATTGTTCAGATATTATTATACATGTAAACTATGAAAGGTAGGTAACTTAGATGCCAACAGGTTCCATTGATAGCAGTGCTCTTACATTCTTGTTTCCGATTCTTCTGATCGTTGTGTTTGTAGTGCTTATTATTGTTCCGAACAGAAGGCGAGACAAGCGGTTTAAAGATATGTTGTCGTCACTGCAGGTTGGTGACAGCATAAAAACGATTGGCGGCGTATACGGCAAGATTATTTCAATCAAAGAGGATCTCATCACGATTGAAACAGGGCCGGACAAAGTGAAGATTCTGTTTGCTAAAAGCGCGATTGCCACGGTTGAAAGAAACGACGTGGAATCGGACGTGGCTAAAAAATAGTACATATTTGAGCAGAAATTTAAAAGGATGGCAAGCCGCCATCCTTTTTTGTATCAATGGAGAAAAACACAGGTTATATTTATTTATGCGCCGGTTTGAAACAGTTGGGCAGCGCGTTGCAGTAAGACAATGCGATTGAAACATACGCCAGAACAACCATATATTCTACTGTAAACGGATACCACACAAAAAGAAAACTCCACGGCTGGCCCAGCAGCAGGCAGGGCAGAAAGCAGACAGCCGCGCCGATGGATACTGCAATGGCAGTGGACGCGGCGAGCTTGGACGCCCGAACCGCGCAGGACGGATTTTGTTCCCGCTTAATCCGCAGCATGCGCGCAAGAAGCACATATGCGGCCCTGGCGATAAAAAACAGCAATGCAATGATGATGAAGCTGCATACGAGGTCAAAGAATCCTCTTGCGTCCTGCATAGCTGCGCCCTGCGGCTTTTGCAGGAGTATGTTCATAACGCCTTCTCCAATGTATGAGGTGTTGACCGAATTGATATTGCACAGCACGGCCACACCTATTTTTTCGGAAGGCCGAAAGGCGATATACGATGAGAAATTTGGATTTGACCCACTGTGGAATATTTCCGTTCCGTGGTTATCGTACACGATCCAGCCGTTTGCGTAGTACATTTCTTTTCCAAAGGGCGCGGCGCTTGTATTGGGCGCATGCGATTCTTGAATCAACGAGCCGTTAAAACCGGTATCCACAGAATCCATCTGGATTTTAAGCCATTTTGCCATATCGCCCGCGCTGGACAGTATATAGCCCGCTGGTTTGTTTCCGCCGTATTCGGGCGCCTGGTAGGCTGCCGGGGCCAGGAACCGCAGTTTATATCCTGTTGCGTAGATATCCGGCTGGATATTGTTTTGATACATTTTTGTGTTGGCAAGGTTAAGGGGCTGCAATATGTTTTGTTGCATATAGTCTTCATAGCTGCCGCCCGTTATTTTTTCTATCAGGAGGCCCAGCACGTCGTAACCGATGGTTGCGTATTCGTACCGCTCGCCCGGCCTGTGGGCCAGTTCTGTTCCGGCCAGAATCCGAACCGTTTGCTCCAGTGCCTGTGGGCCGGACAACTGGGGGATGGACGCAATGGTATTTGCGGAAACGCCGCTGGTATGATGCAGAAACTGCTGTACTGTAACCTGCGCTTCCACGCCTTTGTAATAAAACTTTAGCCAAGGGATGTATTTTGTTATGGGATCGGTTACGGACAGCAGGCCTTCCTGCTGCAATTGCAGCACCGCGAGGGCTGTGAACGCCTTGCTGTTTGAGCCGATTTGAAACAGCGTGTTTGCCGTTATTTTTGTGCCCGCCTCCAGATTTGCAAAACCAAAGCCGGACTGGTATATGGTTTGATCTCCATGCACTATGGCGACGGAGAGGCCCGGCATGCCGGAGCTGATCATTGTGCTTTTGATCAGGCTTTCCACCTTGGGAAGCCTGCCTGCAAGCGAATCCTGCACGGATTCGATTTTATCGTTGGGGGAAAACTCCGCGGATTTTTGTGTGAACAAAAACTGATTGATGAACATGGCGCACAGGGCCGCGGCAATTCCAACGGCGATCAATGCATAGACCCGCGGTTTAAGGCCTGCGTTTTCTTTTTTCATGGGAAGACTCCTTTTAATATTGAGTTGGGGGCCCCGGATAATCAGAAATACCCCGGCAGATAAGCCGTTTTAAAGTATAAACAATACCAACTGCGTGCGCTTCCCGCATGAAGTGCACGCAGTTGGTACAGGCGGAATAGAAATACAAATCAAAACGGGGGAAGGTGTTGGAAGGGGGCCGACGGTCCCCTTTCCGGGCAGCGTTACGACCATTTTACGATTTTGTAGTAGGTTTTCGCCGTGAGGCGGTATGCGATGAGGTATACGGCAGAAAATATGGCGCAGGTTGCCAGCATGACCCATATGGTCAGGGTTGTATCCGCTATCATGAAACCCTGTATGCTTTGCAGCAGGCGCAGGGAGAAAGCGGCGTTGAGCAGCGCCATTGCGAGGGGGATAAAGAATACCCAAAGAATCTGCCGGTTGATTGTTGACCTTACCTGGCGGTCGTCCATCCCGACTTTTTGCAGGATGACAAAACGTTCCTTGTCCTCGTGGCCTTCCGTGATCTGTTTGAAATAGATGATCAGAATAGTAAGGGTAAGGAACAGGATGGCAAAGAACGCGCCGGTGAATATCAGGCCGCCGAACAGCCCGTAAGAATCGTCACGCGAGGAATAGAAATCCCTAAAATATCCGTTTTTTACGTGCAGATCGTTATACAGCGCCTTTGCGTCCGCTATAAAAGCCTTTCCGTCCTGCTCGGTTCCCCTTATATCAAACAGTAGAACGCCGTCCAGAAAAATACTGTTTTGCAGTTGGGCCAATTTTGAATCCGGTTCCACAGTAAATGTGTCCCGTATGGATTCGGAGTTCCTTGCGCCGTAAATCAGTTTGGAAGTATCCTGCGTAAGGGAGACGTTGTGCTTTTGGGCAAGGCCGGAGAGCTGCGCGTCAAAAGAGGCGATTGACTGATCGTCCACGCCCGGCACACTGATTTCCGCGTCGTACGGATTATGCTCGCGGATATTGGCGTCTATATTGATATACAGCGATGTTGAAAAGCAAACCGTGACGATGAGCATGGTGCCCAGTATGCAGATGACTGCAAGACCCGAAGCGTTCTGCTTCATGCGCTGGAACATGCCCGCTATGGACACAAAATTGCCCGGCTTGTAATACAGCTTTTTATTACGGCGCAGCAGGCGCAGGAACACAATGCTTCCAGACCGGAACAGGTAAATGGTGGCCACGATGACCAGAGCGGCGAGGGGGAAGAACAGCAGCATGGTGGAAGCGCCCTGCAGTGTTTGCGCAAGGTAATACGCAAGCCCGATGCCGCCCGCGCCGAACAGGGCCGCTGGAATGAGAAGCTTGCTTTCTTTTTCGCCTTTCCGTTCGCTTTGCAGCAGGGCGATGGGGTTGGCCAGCCGGACCTGCGCGGTATTGTAAAGGGATGTTACCAGGAAGATTGCGCCAAACAAGCCGCCCGTAAGAATAAACGCGTTTGAAGGCAGATCGAATACGCTGCCGTCTGCGGAATGAATCCAGAACAAAAGCAGCATGAATATGAGCCGGCCAAAAACGGCGGCAAGCGCAAAGCCAATGCCCACGCCCAGCCCCAGGGTGAGCAGGTTTTCTATAAGCAACACCCTGCACACATGGCTTTTTTCCAGCCCCAGAACGCTGTAGAGGCCAAATTCACGCTTGCGGCGCTTGATGAGAAAGCCGTTGATATACAGCATGAAGCAGAAGGAAAACAGGCCGAACACCACCACGGCAAACGTAAGCATCATTTGCGAGACAGGCCCGTTTGGCAGGTTTCTGATCCCGCTTGAAAAGATCATGGCACCGGTGAGGAAAAACACGCCGCTGATGATGGCGACCGCAATGATATACGGAAAATATACGGCGCGGTTTCTTTTTATATTGGTGGCAGCCAGTTTAAAAAAGAAGTTACCCAATGTCTGCACCCCCGTTCGAAAGCACGGTGAGGTTGGAGACGATGCGGTCGCAGAATTGGCGGTTTTCGTCCTCCCCACGGTACAACTGGCTGAAAATCTCGCCATCCCGTATAAACAGAACGCGGGAAGCAAAACTGGCGGCCATGGAGGAATGCGTGACCATGAGGATGGTGCGCCCCTGCCTGTTGAGCTGGCGGAAGATATTGAGAAGGTTAACGGACGCCTTGGAGTCAAGCGCGCCGGTGGGCTCGTCCGCAAGGATGAGTTTGGGGTCTGTGATAACCGCGCGCGCGATGGCGGCGCGCTGTTTCTCGCCTCCCGAGACCTCGTAGGGGTATTTGTCCAGCAGGTGGTCTATGCTGAGCATGGCGGCGATGGGGAACAGCTTTTTCTCCATTTTGCCGATTGGCACGCGGGACAGCACAAGGGGCAGAAAGATATTATCCCGCAGCGAAAAGGTATCCAGCAAGTTAAAATCCTGAAACACAAAGCCGAGGTTATCCCGGCGGAAAACCGAAATTTCTTTTTCGCGGATGTCTTTGAAGTTTTTGCCTGAAAGGAATATGTTGCCGGAAGTGGGTTTATCCAGAGACGCGATGAGGTTTAAAAGGGTTGTTTTACCCGAACCGGACGCGCCCATAATGGCCACGAATTCGCCTTCCTCCACCGACAGGGTTACATTTTTAAGGGCCACGCACTGCTGCAGCCCCAGGCGGGTATTATATACTTTTCCCAGGTTTTCAATTCTGAGTAGTTCCATTAGACTACCTCCCATATTTTTTGTACAGCTCCAATGATACTTTGAAGGGAGGGTTGCTGCCATTGGATTGCCTTACAATTAAATACCCTAAACGAACATTTTTGTAAGATTGCCGGTTTATTTAAAAATAAATCCGTCGCTATTCGGGAAAGCAAGCGTAAAGCGCGTTCCGCGGCCCAGAGTGGACTGCGCCTGTATGGAGATGGAAAGCGCGTCCGCGGCCTTTTTGCACAAATAAAGGCCAATGCCGCTGGCGCGGCTGTCCGTTCGCCCCTGGAAACCCGTATAGCCTTTCTCGAATATGCGGGGCAGGTCTTCGGGCCGGATGCCGATGCCCGTATCCTGGATTACAAGGTCTCCATCCTGTTCAAAAATGCGTATGCCGCCGGTTCGCGTGTATTTGACAGCATTGGAGAGTATCTGTTCTATAATGAAGCCGAGCCATTTGGCGTCGCTGACTGCCGCCAGGGGCAGGCTGCCGATTTCTACCGTGAGCTTTTTGTATATAAACAGGAGCGCGTATTTTTTGACGCACTCGCGCACGGTCTGCTCCAGGTTGCAGGGGGCGATGACCAGATCGGACGATATGCTGCCCAGGCGGGCGTATTGCAGGGCGAGTTCCGTATAGCGCTCTATACCAAAGAGCTCCTGCATCAGCAGGTTTTTTTCCGGGCTGTCCGGCATATCCTGCAGCACAAGCTGCATGGCTGCTATGGGCGTTTTGATCTGGTGCACCCACAGCGTGTAATAGTCCAGATTCTGCGCCTGGGCGTACAGTATTTCTTCCCTGGCGCTGCGGAAAGACCGGTGCAGCCCCTTTGCAATGTCTGTGTAATCCTGCTCCAGCAGATTGGCGGCATCCGGAAAATCCGCTTCAAACAGGCTTGGCGTTTCCGATATCCGGCCAAGGTCCCGGTGTTTTCTGAAAAAAGAAAGGGCGTCCGGGATGAGGAAGAGCAGCAGCACCACAACCGAGAGCAGGGCCGCGTATGACGCGTTTGCAAGAGGGTATCCGCTTAAATACTGCACGGCCATGTATATGCCTACCGTGAAAGCATATAGCAGCAACAATTGCAGCCGGTATTTTAAAAACGAAAAAAAAGTGCTAACCATCTATGCTGTATCCCTGGCCTTTGTACGTTTTGATGCAGGTAACGCCGATTGCCTCCAGCGTTTTTCGCAGGCGGTTTATGTTCACCGTGAGCGTGTTTTCGTCCACAAAGGAATCTGAGTCCCACAGCCGGAGCATCAGCTTTTCGCGGCTGACAACGGCCCCTCTGTTCTCCAGCAACACCTGCAGTATTTTGAGCTCATTCTTGGTCAGGTCCGTTTTGCGGTCTCCGTAGGAGACGCACGCCTTTGCGATATCTAGCTGCGCTCCGCAGAATTCTATGGCCGGGGTATTCTCGTAATACGTGTAACTGCGCCGGAGCATGGCCTGCATTTTGGCAATGAGCACCTCCATGGCGATGGGCTTGGTGATGTAATCGTCTCCGCCCATGTTGATGGCAAGGACGATGTCCATGTTGTCCGCCCTGGAAGAGAGGAAAATAACAGGCGTGGTGGATAGCTTGCGAATCTCTCCGCACCAGTAATATCCGTTGAAAAAAGGCAGGGAAATATCCATCAGCACCAGATGCGGATCGTATGTTTTGAATATTTCAGTAACGTTTTGCAGATCCTCCGCAATGTGCGCCTCCAGGTTCCACCTGGCAAGGTTTTTTTTGATTTCCTGCGCTATGGTTCTGTCGTCTTCCACAATGAGTATCCGGAAAATAACCTTCAGCCCCCTTTGCACGTAACGTTTACAATTGATAGTATACCATTTTTTGCTGCCTGGGACAAATACTCCGGTTTGCGTTTAAATAGTATACGCTTTTTATACCAAATAGCATATATGCGGTTACACGCGCATATTTGTTTGGTAGGGGGAGGGGACAAAAATGCCAAGAGTGAAACAACAAAAACAAAGCGAAATGCGCATTGTGATTCCTGCGCTTAAAAGCTCCATTATGGCCATGATATTCACCATTACCGCCATTCTGGTATTTGCGCTGATTGTAAAGTCTTCGGAGATGGATGTAAGCGGCATTACGGTTGTCAACGAGATCATAAAGGTTGCGGGCATTGTTGTTGCGGCGTTTTTTGCAGCCAAAGACCCCAGGGCCAAAAAGACGCTTGCTGCCGGCACAGCCGGGCTGCTGTACATTTTGATTGGCTTCTTTGTATTCTCTTTGATTCAGGGCAGCCTTGGGAATATTGTGGTGATGCTGACGGACGCGGCAATGGGCGTGCTGATTGGATTTGCCACAGGGCTGGTTACGGGCCGCATGATAAAATCCAGGGGGGAGAAACCGCAGGGCAAAATGGCTATGCGCGGTAAAACCTCTTGAACACCCGGCGCAATGTGTGTATAATACACATATAGTTAAAAAGAATGCGGAGGCACCCTATGAAGCATATTAAAACCATCAGCAAAAATTGCCTGAAAAAAACGCTGGAAAAGGGCGGCTGCGGCGAATGCCAGGCATCCTGCCAGTCTGCCTGCAAAACTTCCTGCACCGTTGCAAACCAGAAGTGCGAGAAGGAAGAAGCATAACGCAATAATAAGTGCAAAGCGGCGGCAATGCAGGTTGCCGCTTTGTTTTTTGTGTTTTTGTTTTTTGATACTTTTCTTCTCAAAAGAAGGGGTATAAAATAAAAAGGAGAAAAGGCTTGATCCATACATTTAAACTGGGAGAGGTATACGCGGCGCTGGACGTTGCCGGCGGGTCTGTGCACAGGGTGGACAGGATTGCATACGACGTTTTGAGCGGAAACAGCCTGGAGGAGTACGAGCCGCAGGACGTGCGGGAAGCGCGGGAAGAGATTGCGGAGCTTGTGGCCGCGGGGCTGCTGGATTCGCCCGAGGCTGTGGACGCCGCCGCGCCCATATTCAACCGGCCAGTGGTAAAGGCAATGTGCCTGCACGTGGCGCACGATTGCAACCTGAGGTGCAAATATTGCTTTGCGCATACGGGCGATTACACCGGAAAACGCACCCTGATGCCGCTTGGCGTTGCCAAGCGGGCGCTTGATTTTTTGGCGCAGCATTCCGGGACGCGGCATAACCTGGAGGTTGATTTCTTTGGGGGCGAACCTATGCTGAACTTTGAGGTGGTGCGCGGCGCTGTGGAATATGGCAGGGAACTGGAGAAGAAATACAATAAAAATATCCGTTTTACCATGACCACCAACGCCTACCACATGACGGACGAGGCGGCGGAGTTTATTAATAAAGAAATGAAGAACCTGGTGATCAGCATTGACGGCAGAAGCGAGGTGCATAACGCCATGCGGCCGGACGCCGGGGGCAGGGGAAGCTATGATAAAGTATTGGGGAACGCCCGAAAATTGATTGCCGGCCGTGGGGACCAAGAATATTATATACGCGGCACATACACGGCGCAGAACACGGATTTTGCGGCGGACGTGCTGGCCATTGCGGACACGGGGTTTGACCAGATATCCGTGGAGCCGGTGGTGGGCGGAGGCGAAATAGGCATTACCGAGGCGGACCTGCCGCAAATTTACGCGGAATACGAAAAACTGGCGAGCCTGTATTGGGAGCGCAAAGCGCAGGGCAGGCCGTTTCACTTCTTTCATTTTATGATAGACCTGGAATCCGGGCCGTGCCTGAACAAACGGCTCAGGGGCTGCGGCGCGGGAAGCGAATACATTGCCGTAACGCCGGAGGGGGACGTGTATCCCTGCCACCAGTTTGCCGGAACAAAGGAATTCTATATGGGCAGCATATTTGAGGATATACTGAACGGGGAGATTGGCCGGTGTTTTATGCAGTGCCATGTGTTTTCCAAAGAGAAGTGCGCGGATTGCTGGGCAAAGTATTACTGCAGCGGCGGCTGCTTCTCCGACGCGTATTTTGCGAACGGGGATATTGGCAAGCCCAACAGTGTGACCTGCGAGATAGAAAAGAAACGCGTGGAGACTGCCATTGCGCTTAAAATATTGGAGGCGCAGGAAAACTGACGGGCCGTTTATGAAGGCTTTCTGAATGTTTGCTGAATCTTTTATGAAAACTGTTTAAAAACAAAAGAAATATAGTAAGATGAACAAGGAGGCGGGAAACTGTTTTCCTTTTTTATTATGATTTTGGGGGATGAACATGAAAAAATTTGTGGCCGCCGCGCTTGCCGCGTGCATGTTGTTTGCTTTTGGGGGTGTGGCGCTGGCCGAGACCGGAAGCAGCACATACAGCCTGGACGCGCGCATGCAGATTGGCATACCTGATGATTATACGGTGGTGACGCGGGACACAAAGGAGCTGCCCGAGACGCTGGCCGAGACGGGCATGACAATTGGGGAACTGCTATCCACCTACCAGTCTGAAAACATATTTCTGGAAGCGTTTGACGCGGATGTGAACGCGCAGATACTGGTGACGATGCAGGATCCGGGGCAGCAGGATATGCGGGACCTGGGCAGCCTGTCTGGCAGCGATCTGGACGCATACGCGAAAAACATGGTGGAGCAGTTAAACAAAAATAATACATCCACCATTGACGGCGAGACGGTGGTGACGAAGTACGGAGACTTTTCCATCTGCCGGTATGGGGACGCCACCTATATTTTGACGCCGGTGGAAAAGACATACCAAAGCACAGGCGAAACTCGTGAGAGCGTGGAATACTACACCGTTAAAAACGGCGCGGCAATCACCATAACGGAAAATTCGCTGACCGGAACGCTGACGGATGAACAGAAAACGGCTCTGGACGGCATGGTGCAGTCTGCACAGTATACGGATGCGGTATTTTTAAATCTGTCTGTTATGCAGTTGGCGCTTATTGGCGCGGGAGTTGTGGCTTTGATTGTGCTGGTTGCGGTGTTGGCGGCAAAACGGCGCATAAAGAGAAACAGGGGTTAGAAGTTTTATAAAATAAAAAAGGCGGAAATAAGCCCATACCGGATGCGCGGCATGGGCTTATTGCTGTTGTAAAAATATATTGAATCTGGTAATATTTTGTTAGATAAAATTAATACGGGGGTTTGTTGGGATGAAAAGACTTTTTGTATGGGCGGTGGCTGTATGCACATTTTTTTCTTTTCACGGGGTTGCGCTTGCGGCGGATATGCAGGAATACAGCCTGGACGAGCTGTATATGAAAATAAGCATTCCAAACGATTATATTGTTGTTACGAGAGATACGAAAAGTTTACCGAAAGAGTTTGAAGAGATTGGGGTTGCATTAGAAGATTTGCAGTACGATCTGAAATCTGCAAATGCATATTTGGATGCATATAAGACGGATTTTACAGATTCTATAAGAATAGTAGTTTCTGATAGTACTGGAGTATTTGATCTTCGCTCTTACACAACAGAACAATTGGAACAGTATATCCAAGAAGTGGTGGATGATATGAATCGGAGCACAAATCAGAGCACTGATGCTCAAAATGCGCAGATTGCAGATGCTTTGTTATCCTATGAGCGGGTTTGTGAATATCCTGATGCAAGATATATAGTAATGAGCTCAGAGTTATCTATGGCTGATAACACTTATCATGCACTTCAATATTCTACAGTGAAAAACGGACTTGCTATAAACACTATACTTTATTCTTATAAGGGCAGCCTTATATCTGAACAAGAACAAATGTTGGATGATGTTATAAAAACCATTCATTTTAAAGATTTGCCTGCCCCTATAGGCGCCGACACAGTTCGGACTTCTGCCCAAGAGAATTCAATTTGGTATAATGCATTTATAAAAGCGATAGCCTACGTGATTATAGCAGGAATAATTGGCGGAGTTACTGCTCTGGCAGTTTATTTTTCTAAAAAAAGCAGGGCCAAAAAAACAAAAGACGACCAAAATATTTAATAGATTTGTTTAAAGAACGCCAAAACTGTTGAAAGAATATTTTATACCAATAATAAAAAGAATAACGGAAGTTGTTCTTTTATTTATATTTAACACATACTGGATTTACACGGTATATGTTTTATGATTTAATGTTTGTAATTGGGAGGTAGCTGTATGTACTACGATTTAACCAAACAACAAATCAAGCAGGACATATTGGGCAAACTGAAACGCCACTTTGGCAAGATTCTTGGCGAAGCGACGAGTGAGGAAATATATAAGGCCTGCGCGCTGACCCTGCGGGACCACATTGTGGACGAATGGATGGACGCGAACATGATGGTTACCAAAACGGGCAAAAAATGCCTGTATTATTTATCCGCGGAATTTTTGCTGGGGCGCGCGCTGGTTAACAATATGATTAACATGCATTTATTCAAGGAATGCAGGGACGCGCTTGCGGAACTGGGCTTTCCCATTGATGAAATAGAGGATCAGGAGAGGGACGCTGGCCTTGGCAACGGCGGCCTGGGTCGGCTGGCCGCGTGCTTTTTGGATTCGCTCTCCACGCTGGACCTGCCCGCCATTGGGTGCGGCATCCGCTATGAATATGGGCTTTTTCGTCAGCGGGTTTTGGACGGGGAGCAGGTGGAAGTGGACGACAATTGGCTGGAGGCGGGCAACGTGTGGGAGATTGCCAGGCCGGAGGAACAGATAGAGGTGCGCTTTGGCGGCGAGATAGAAGAAAACTGGACGAACAGCGGGCTTAAGATTGACCACAAAAATTATTACAGCGTGATTGGCATTCCGTACGACATGCCTATAATGGGGTATATGTCCCGCATGCCCGCGACCCTGCGGCTGTGGAGCGCGCGCGCGAAAAGTGGCCTTGACATGCACTATTTTAACAGGGGCGATTATGTGCGCGCCATGCAGGAGCGGGAGTTGGCGGAGGTTATTTCCAAGGTATTATACCCGGACGACAACCACGAGCAGGGCAGGCAGCTTCGGCTGAAGCAGTTTTATTTCTTTACTTCGTGCACCATGCAGAACATTGTGCGCAAACATAAGGAGAACGTGGGAGACCTGCATACGCTGCCCAACTTTGTGACGGTGCAGATTAACGACACGCACCCCACGCTTGCCATACCGGAGCTGATGCGCATATTGCTGGACGAGGAAGGAATGGACTGGGACAGCGCGTTTGATATTGTGAGCCGCATGTTCCACTATACCAACCATACCATTATGGTGGAGGCGCTGGAACGCTGGGACGAGAATATGTTCAAAACGCTGCTGCCGCGCATCCATCAGATTGTACGGGCCATCAACGACAAATTCTGCGAGCAGCTCTGGCGCGTGTACCCCGGCGAGTGGGAAAAAATCAGCGCCATGTCCATTGTATCCTACGGGGAGATAAAGATGGCCAACCTGTGCATTGCTGTTTGCGAGAAGGTAAACGGCGTATCACAACTGCACAGCGAAATTTTAAAGATGAAAACTTTCCGCGATTTTTACGTGGTGTACCCGGAGAAGTTTTTGGGCATTACCAACGGCATTACGCACCGCCGGTGGCTCGCCAAGGCGACCCCGGGCCTTTGCGACCTTTTAAAAGAGCATATTGGGGACGGGTTTTTAAAGGATTATACCGAATTTGCCAAGATAAACGCGCTTTTGGATAAGCCGGATTTTTTGAGCGGCTACCGGGAAGTAAAACAGGCCAACAAAAAGAGGCTTGCGGAGTTTTTGTGGAAATCCCAGCGCGTGAAGTTGGACGAAAACACGATATTTGACGTGCACGCCAAGCGCATCCACGAATACAAGCGGCAGTTTTTAAAGCTGCTGCACATCCTCCACTTGTATGACGTGATTAAAGAGAACCCGGGCGCGCCCGTGCATCCCGCCACATTTTTGTTTGCCGGCAAGGCGTCTCCCGGTTATGTGCGGGCAAAAAACATCATCCGGCTGATTCTTTCTGTGGCCGAGCTGGTGAACAACGACCCGGACACCAAGGATAAGCTCAAGGTGGTGTTTATAGAAAATTACGGCGTATCGATTGCGGAGCTTTTGATGCCCGCAGCGGATGTGAGCGAGCAGATTTCCACCGCCGGTATGGAAGCATCCGGCACCGGCAACATGAAGTTTATGATGAACGGCGCTGTGACGCTGGGCACCATGGACGGTGCGAACGTGGAGATGTATGACGCCGTTGGCCCGGACAATATATTTATATTTGGCGCGAACGTGCTGGAGATAGAAAAAATGGAGCGGTACTGCACCTATAAGCCGGGTGATTTTTTTGCGCAGAACGGCGAGATACGCAAGGCGTTGAACCACCTGGTGGACGGCTCTATGGGCCACAGGAACGACAGGCAGTTCAACGACCTGTACCAGGCCCTGCTGTTCTGCGAAAACGACGTATCCGACAAATATTTTGTGCTGCACGACTTTTCCTCTTATGTGGAGACATATAACAAAATGGAAGCCGCTTATGCGGATACGGAGCGGTGGACGCGCATGGCCGCCACGAATACCGCGCGCTCCGGCATATTCAGCTCGGACAGGACGATACGCGAATACAACCGGCTGATCTGGAATATTCCTGAAATAAAGTGAGGTAGCGCCTGATGTTTTCTGGGCTTGATTTGGAGCGGAGCGTTGTGCACAACGCCGCAAAGCCGAAATACCGCAGCCCGCTGGGCGCGCTCAAAACGGGGGAAAGCGTTACAATCAGGCTCTTGGTACACGGCGCCTGGTTTGAAAACGTTAACCTGACCCTTTTGATTGGGAGCAGCGCCTTTGATTACGCGATGCAGTTTGCGGACGGATACTGGTTTGTTACGTTTACGATGCCGGATTATCCCTGCGTGCTTTGGTATTATTTTTCCCTGCGGTCCGGCGACACGCACGTATACTATGGGCGTAACTTTAATTGCGCGCCCTGCCTGGGCAAAATATACTGGGAGAAGCCTCCCGCATTCCAGATCACGGTATACGACAGGGAATTTGCCACGCCAGCGTGGCTCCGTAAATCCACCATGTACCAGATATTTCCCGACCGGTTTGCCGCGGGCGACCCCGCAAACAGGCAGGCAGGGGAGAAGTACCACAAATCCATGGGCAGGGAAGTATATATGCATCAGGGCTGGGACGAAGCGCCGCTGCATCTGCCCCTGCCCGGCAAACAGGACTATGAGCCCTGCGATTATTACGGCGGGGATATCCGCGGGATTATAAACAAGCTTTCGTATTTAAAAGAGCTGGGCGTTGGCGTGTTGTATCTGAACCCGGTGTTTGAATCAGCGTCCAACCACCGGTACAACACCGCAGATTATGAGAAGGTGGATCCTTTTTTGGGGACGAACGAGGATCTTGCCGAACTGTTCCGGAAAGCGGAGGAGATGGGTATACGCGTGCTGCTGGACGGCGTGTTTTCACACACGGGGGCGGACAGTGTATATTTTAACCAATATGGCTCGTATCAAGAAAAGGGCGCGTGCCAGGGACCGGAATCGCCGTACTACGGCTGGTATACGTTTGAGCGGTTTCCGGATTTGTACAAAAGCTGGTGGGGATTCAAAACCCTGCCCGAGGTGAACGAGCACGACCCCGGCTGGGTTCATGCCGCGATTGAGGGCAAGGACAGCGTTATAAAGCGCTGGCTGCGCGCAGGGGCCGCGGGTTTCCGGCTGGACGTGGCGGACGAACTGCCCGACGATACCATAGAGCTGATGCGGCAGGCAGCCAAAACCGTGGGAGAGGACCGCGTGCTGCTGGGCGAGGTGTGGGAAGACGCGACCACCAAACAGAGCTATGGCAAAAACCGCGCGTATGCATTGGGGCGCGCTTTGGACAGTGTGATGAACTACCCGCTGCGCACCGCGGTAATTGATTTTTTAACGTTTAAGATAAACGCGTTTACCCTGAAGGATTTTTTGATTGGGCAGAGCCAGAATTATCCCAAACCCATGTATTTTTGCCTGATGAACCTGCTATCTTCCCACGACGTGGAGCGCATCCACACCGTGCTTTCCACCGGCGCAAGGGCCGCGGGGCTTACCCGCGAGCAGCAGGCGCATTTTGTGGTGCTGCCCGGCCAGAAGGAGCAGGGGGAAAGGATGCAGAAGCTGGCGGCGGCCATACAGTTTTCACTGCCCGGCGTACCGTGTGTTTATTACGGGGACGAGGCGGGAATGGACGGCCTGAACGATCCGTTCAACCGCGGCCCGCTGAAGCTGGATAACCCTGGCCTGCAGAAATTCTACAGGCAGTTGTCCGGCATTCGCAACGCCTCTGACGCTCTGAAGACGGGAGCGTATTCGTTTTACGCAGCCAGCGAAAATATGATTATGATCCTGCGTTTTGTTGCGGCAGGCAAAGATATGTTTGACGAGCCTGTGGAAAATGGTGTATATTTAACTGTGGTGAACAGAGCCGGGCACAGCGGGTATTTTGCCCTTGATCTTTTGGATGCAAGGGAATGCGTGGACGCGGACAGAATGGAAGCGCTCCGCAGCATGGAGCACACATCCGCCGTATGCCAATTGACCGGAAAGAAATATTTTGCCGGGAAAGGGATTGTAAGCGGAGAAATTCAGCCCGCAGGCTGCGCCTTAATTAAAATAGAATAAAGCAAAGGTGAATGAAAATGGCGGATACATTATGTCTGGTAGTACCATGCTACAACGAACAGGAGGTTTTACCGGAAACCTCGATGCGGCTGCTTGCGGTGCTGGACGGTATGATCCAGAACAAACTTGCAAACGAAGACAGCCGTATTTTATTTGTGGACGACGGTTCCCGGGACATTACATGGAGCTTGATTTCCAGACTGGCGGAAGAGAATAAACAGATTATGGGCGTTAAGCTCTCGCGCAACCGCGGGCATCAGAACGCGTTGCTGGCGGGGTTGATGACCGCCAAGCAATTTGCGGACGTGACGATTTCCCTGGACGCGGACCTGCAGGACGACCTGGGCGTGCTGCCCGATTTTATGAAAAACTATTACGACGGCTGCGACATTGTGTTTGGCGTACGGAAGGACAGGTCTACGGACACCGCGTTCAAACGCGGCACGGCGCAGTCTTTTTACAAACTTTTAAAGGCGTTTGGCGTGGAGGTTGTTTTTAATCACGCGGATTACCGTTTGATGAGCAGGCGGGCGCTGGACGCGCTTGAGGAATTTGACGAGGTTAACCTGTTTTTGCGCGGCATTGTGATGCAGATTGGCTTTAAAACCGCGACGGTGGAATATGACCGCGGCGAGCGGTTTGCGGGGGAATCCAAGTATCCGCTCTCCAAAATGCTGCAGCTTGCGTTTGACGGCATCACGTCTTTTTCAATCAAGCCCATCCGCATGATCACCACCCTGGGCATGCTCATATTTTTAGTAAGCATTGCCATTTTGATTTATTCACTGGTGGAAAACGCTTTGGGCAATACCGTGGCGGGCTGGACAAGCACCGTGATCTCTGTGTGGATTTTGGGCGGCCTGCAGCTTTTCGCCATTGGCATAGTGGGCGAGTATGTAGGCAAGGTGTATATGGAAACCAAGAAGAGGCCCAAGTATATTATTGAGAAGATAGTGAAATAGGCGCTTTTTAAGCCCAAGGAGTTTCTTTTAAGTGGACGATTCACACTTATCTATAACAGGATTGCTAAAAAACCAAACACGGCACATGTCAAAGAAATTGGCTGCAATTTATTTGTATGTGTCTTTTTGTATAGATTCAGCAGAAAAAATTAAGCTATATAGGGGGTTTTATATTTGACAGACAGCGGCGCTTTACTCTTGCAGGTGCTCTTGCAGATTTTTTTGATATTTGTGAACGCGATTTTTGCCTGCGCCGAAATTGCGGTGATTTCCATGAACGACAACAAGCTTGCAAAGCTTGCCGCGGCGGGAGACAAACGCGCGCTCAGGCTTACCAAATTGACGGATCAGCCCGCACGTTTTCTGGCGACCATACAGGTGGGCATAACGCTTGCGGGTTTTTTGGGGAGCGCTTTTGCGGCGGACAACTTTTCCGATTATCTGGTAACATGGCTCGTTAGCCTTGGAGCCGATCTTCCTGTTGCAACGCTGGATTCTATTGCGGTTATTGTTATTACTTTGATCCTGTCTTATTTCACCTTGGTTTTTGGCGAGCTTGTTCCCAAAAGAATGGCGATGAGAAATGCCGAAAGGCTGGCACTTGCCATGTCTGGCCTTGTTTATGGGATATCCAAGATATTCGCGCCCCTGGTTGGAGCGCTGACCGCATCCACCAATGCGATTTTGCGCATTTTCCGCATTGACCCAAATACGGAAGATGAGAAAATAACGGAAGAAGAGATTCGCCTGATGGTAGACGCCGGAAGCGAAAAAGGCGCCATTGACTATGATGAAAAAGAAATGATTCAGAATATATTTGAATTTGACGATAAGATGGCAGGCGAGATTATGACCCACAGAACCGAGTTGTCTTTGCTTTGGCTGGATGAAACCGATGAGGAATGGGAAAAGACCATGAAGGAAAGCAGGCATTCCGTTTTTCCCATTTGCAGCAAGAATACGGATGATATTGTTGGCGTGCTGAACGTGAAGGATTATTTCAGGATAGCGGATAAAACAAGAGAAAAAGTATTGAAAGCCGCGGTTAAACCCGCGTATTTTGTTCCGGAAACGGTACGGACCGACGTTTTATTTCGCAATATGAAGAAGAGCCGGAACCACTTTGCGGTGGTTTTGGACGAATACGGCGGCGTGAGCGGCATTATAACCATGAACGATCTTTTGGAGCAGATTGTGGGCGATTTGGAGAACGATATTTCTGTTCCTGACGAACCGCCGGAAATAGAGCTTGTTGACCCGCAAACATGGATCATTCAGGGTTCAGCGCCCCTGGGCATGGTTGCGGAGCAACTGGGCGTTCTTTTGCCGGAGGACGACTACGAAACGTTTGGCGGGCTGGTGTTTGGGTTGCTTGGCTTTGTGCCTGAAGACGGGAGCACGCCCGAACTGGAGGAGTTTGGCCTGTCCGTTAAGGTAATGGAAATAAAGGACCACTATCTGGTAAAGGCAATGGTTTGCCTGCTGGCCAATTAGCTGCCAGCAGCATGAGTGAGCGTTCCAGTATGTTATATCAAAGCCCCGGCTTTATTGCCGGGGCTTTTCTTCAACCGTTTGGTTATATAAATTCATGCGGATTGCGGCGGATACAAGCGCCGATGCGCCTGACTGTTTCCGGAATCAACTTTTGGTACGCTGCGTCCAGTTCATCCAGAGGAATATTCTTGGCTGTATAAGCCCGCTCCATTTTTTCTATGAAATCAGCCATTTCCATATCTCCAAAATACTTCATTGACGATTTTATAGCCGCCCAGATGTCAAGTTGATCCGTAAGATAGGATAAATACCCAAAGAATTGGGCCGTCCCGCTGTGCATATGGCCGTACAGCACCTGGAACAGGAACAGCGCCCGCTGCCCATCGTTTAACTGTTTTATGACCCTGGATTTTGTCTCCGGGTCTTTTCCGCGCGCTTTAAGAATGGCCGGCTCCACACATGCCCATATGAGCTGTTGATCGTCAAGCGTATTAAATTCTTCTCGGTTCATGCTATTTCCTTTTAAAGAGCCTCTAAGGTACGCCAAAACCAGGGGGAGCAGTAAGAGCGTAGCCCGTACGTCGGAAGGGGGACGGACAGTCCACCTTCGAGGGGGAGGCGGGAGCCTCCAAATAATAATCAAGCCACGTCGGTGAATCCGGTTTTAAGCGTAGCTTTCTCTGCTTTGGTTTTTGGGGCTTCCCCGTCGCCGCGCCCAATCAGAAGCATGCACAAAAGGGCAACAGCGAAAGCAATTGCGGAATAGATGAACAGGATATGGTAGCTTTGCGTTAAGTCGCGCAGCGCGCCGAACAGGATGGGGCTGACGATGGATGCGCTGAAGGAGAACAGGTAATAATACCCCGTGTATTTACCCAGCGAGGAATAACCGGTCATGTCCACCACCATGGGAAGGGAGTTTACGTTGATGGCAGCCCAGCAGATGCCGCCCAGCACCAACATAATGTACAGGATATTCTGCGCGCTGATAAAGTACATAATCGCAAAAAGGGCCGTTATGCCCGCAAGCCCGGTGATGATGGTTTTTTTGCGCCCCACTTTGCCGCCGATGAATCCCGCCGGGATGGCGAAGATGAGGAAGGATAGGGAGAACAGCGAAAGCATCAGGCTGGCGTCTCCGCCGCTCAAGGCTTTTCCCGCCGCGTCCGTCAGCGTGTTGGTGACATACAGGGAGAAGAACGTTTCCACCGCATTATAGCCCGTGAACCAGAACAGGATAGCAAAGAGGATGGCAAGCAGACTTTTGCGCCTGCGCTTTTTGTCCGCTTCGGTAAGCTCCGGCTTCTTCTCCTCCGTTTTTTCTTCTTCCACTTCGATGGGGTGCATGGGTTCCTTGATGAAAATTTTAAGGATAATGAGAGCAATGACCATTACAATGGAGGAAGCCATGAAGGGATAGGCCATGCCGCCCCAGTTGAACAGCAGGCCGCCCGCCAGAAACGCGATGAGCGAGCCAATGCCGCCCATAAAATTGATGATGCCGTTTGCCTGGCTGCGGAAGCGGGAAGGGGTTAAATCCGGCATCAGGGCGACCACCGGCGAGCGCCAGGTGGACATGACAAAATTGAACAGTATAAGTACGGATATAAGGGCCCAGAACACCGTGGTGAAGGGTACAAAGAAGAAAGCGGCTGCGCAAATGGGGATGCCGATCATTATGAACGGCATCCTGCGGCCGAAGCGGGTTTTGGTTTTGTCTGAAATGTTGCCGAAGAGCGGCTGGAAAACGGCGCCGAACACATTGTCTATGGTCATAATGGCGCCGATGATCCAGGTTTCCTGAATGTAATTCTGCAAAAGCAGCGGCACATAGGCGTTGTAGACCGCCCAGGCGATGCTGACCGCCAGGAAACCGAATCCGATGAGCATGGTTTTTTTATAGTCCAGTTTCATACGAACCTCCCTGTTTATTACGCACAGTATGCGGTTATATAGACAATATAAAAACGGCTTGAACTTTTTTATTCAGCCAGTTTGTTTATCTCCGGCTTGTCCAGGCGGAACATTCGCCAGTCGTCCATCATATGCGCGCCAAGGCCTTCGTAGAAAGCAATGGACGGTTTGTTCCAGGAAAGGCAGGCCCATTCCATGCGGCCGCAATTCTCCTGCACCGCTATCTGCGCCAGGTATTTGAACACCGCCTTGCCAAAGCCGCGGCCCCGCATCTCTGGTACGATATAAACGTCTTCCACATACAGCCCTTTCAGGCACAGGAATGTGGAAAAGTTGTAAAAATAAATCACATGCCCCACGGGCTGGCCGCCGTATTCCACAATGGCGGCGCGGGCGCTTTGTTCCACAAAGAGGGCTTGTTCTATATTGGCTTCGTCTGCGGCTACCCAATCCAGCAGTTTTTCGTATTCGGCCAGTTCCAGTATAAAGCGTTTAATGGTGGGGATGTCTTCCCTGGTTGCGGTTCTGATGCTTAGCATAATGCCTCCAAAGCAATAAATTTAATACCATATTATTTTCGACGGGACCTTCTAAAAAACCTTTAATTGCGCAGGTTAAAAAAAAGAAAAATATTGTTTGAATCCGGAAACAACTGGTAAAAATTATTTCATACCAATATGGAACAAACCTGGGGGAAAAAAGTCTAACGGACAAAAGGAAAAGGAAAAAAGAAAAGGAGAACGACATGAAAAAGTGGATGATTATTGCCATTGTTACAGTTTTGGCGGCTGTATTATTAACAGGATGCCAGGGACAGCTTCCGTTGTTGCAGCAACCTTCCGGCAGCGCCAGCGCGTCTTCGGCAGCGCCAAGCGTTTCTGTGGAGCCGCAGGAAACTTCCAGCGCCAGTGAAAAGGCGGAACCCGCCATCAGCACTGCCGTTGCAACCCCGAGCGCGCAGGCAACAGCAAACATTGACGACAGGAGCCGGATGAGCGTGACCGCCACCGAGACGGTGAAGGTTCTGCCCGACGTTGCGTATGTGACGCTGGGCGTGACCACCCAGGGCAGCTCCGCAGACGCGGCGCAGAACGCAAACAGCAAGATTGCAAACGCGCTTGTGGCGGCCGTTAAGGCGCAGGGCGTAAAGGAAGAGGACATTCAGACCAGCAACATCAACCTGTACCAGGATTATACGGACACCAAGAAGTATAACATGCAGGCGGATTACAGGGTGAAGGTGACGGAGATTGCCAATGTGGGCAAGGTGATTGACGCTGCCATTTCCGCAGGCGCAAACGTAACATATTCGCTGACCTTTGACATTCAGGACAGGGATAAGGTGTATATGGAGGCGCTGCAGAAGGCTATGACCAGCGTTGCGGACAAGGCCCAGAAAATGGCTGCCGCAGGCAGCCTGACCATTGACCGCGTTCTGGACGTATCGGAAGTGAACCAGGGCGGTGTGTATTACCCGATGGCGGATGCTGCGGTGAAAGTTGCGGGCTCCGCAGATTCATCCGTGAACGTATCGCCCGGGCAGGTGGAAGTGAGCGCTTCGGTAAGCGCGACGTATCTGCTGAAGTAACAATTAAGAAAAAACAGAAAATTGGCTGCCTAAGCAGATGGGCGGCCTTTTTTTGTTGGCATACTTTTGTTCCATACCAGGCGGGGAATCTGTACTGCTTAAGCGAAGCTGCGGCAGCCATAAAAACGCCGTTAATTTTAAAGGGTTTTGTAATAATATGACGAAGTTTATAATGTTAAGAGTTGGGGAGAATGCCTATAATGGACGGGACAATAATGGTAATAGCCGATTGTTTATAGAATAAAAAGAATAAAAGATGCGGAGGCATTTTGAAGGTAGGGTTATTAAGGTAGTATGGGTAAAGAAATTACAAATAAAAAGTTCTGGGAAAAGGTTGCAAAGCTGTATACGCCAATGCACGAAAGAAGAAACACACAACTATACCGGGAATTATGTAAGATTATATCAAAATCACTGGATAAGGATATGCAGGTATTAGAGTTGGCTTGTGGAACCGGTCAACTTACATTTCCACTATGTAAAAAAGTAGCTGGTTGGGAAGCTACGGATTTTTCAGAAAAAATGATTGAACAGGCAAAGGCAAGAGCATCTGATTTGCCTGTTACGTTTACCGTGCAAGATGCAACAAATCTACCATATGAGGATGGAAAATTTGATACAGTCGTTATTGCAAATGCGCTTCATATTATGCCTAACCCTGAAAAAGCGTTAACAGAAATTCGGCGTGTTTTAAAAATTGGAGGATTGCTGATTGCGCCGACGTTTGTATATGATGGAAGGATCAATAAGATACGAATTTGGTTAATGGAATTGGTTGGTTTTCATACTTTTCATAAATGGAAGCCGGATGAATATGTAGAATTTGTCTGCAAGCAAGGATTTGATATCATCGCTAGTTCAGTAATTGCAGGTGAAATGTTACCGGTATGCATATTGATTTGTAAAACATGAATTTCAACCCTGCAAGCAAGACAAACGATTTGTAATGACTCATAATGCCCAGCGCAGGCCATCCGGTTAAATGCAGGCAGGGGAGCCCTGTGGTCATGGTTCCCTGCAAAATGATCAATTGCATATTGTAAGATGTCTGCTGGAATAACAACGCCCGCTTGCAGCGGGCGTTTGCCTTTTTTAGTTTTCAAAAACTATTTGGTCAGCCGGTCGATCAGCGCGTTTACCTCTTTTTCCAGGCGCACAAGGCCGTCTTTTGATTTGGCAAGGGTTTCGTCTTTGTATGAGATGTATGATTTTATCTTGGGCTCTGTGCCGGAGGGCCGCAGGATAAACCAGCCTTTTTCCAGCTCAAAGTACAGCACGTTGGACGTGACCTTTCCGTTCATGCGTATTTCCGTTTTGTTGCCCGCGCTGTCTGTGCGGGTGAGGGTGGAGTAATCCCGCAGGGCTGTGACTTTTTGACCGGCAATTTCCGTTATGGGGTTTGCGCGCAGGCGCACCATGGCGTCCGCGATTTTTTGAAGGCCTTCTATGCCTTTTAATGTTTTGGAGATCACCAGTTCCTGATAGTAGCCGTATTTCTCGTACAGGGCGCCCACCGCGTCCCACAGGGTCATGCCGCGGCTGTGATAGAAGCAGGCAGCCTCGCAGACGATCATGGAAGCAATGATGGCGTCCTTGTCGCGCACGAAAGCGCCTTTTAAGAAACCAAAGCTTTCCTCATAACCAAACAGGAACTTTTCCCTGCCTTCCTGTTCGGTCAGCTTGATTTGCTCCGCGAAGAATTTAAATCCGGTATATACGTATTTAATGGGCACGCCCGCTTTTTTTGCGATGGCGTCCGCCAAATCGCCGGTAACGATGGATTTGACCACATATTCATTGCCTTTCAGGGCGGTTTGGGTCAATGTGTAATCCATCAGCAGGCAGCCGATCTGGTTGCCCGTTAAGAGTTTAAAGGAGCCGTCCTGAATGCGCACCGCAACGCCCAGGCGGTCGCTGTCCGGGTCTGTGGCAAGGATCAGGTTTGCGTTCACCTGGTTTGCCAGTTTAAACGCAAGGTTGAATGCCGACGGGTCTTCCGGGTTTGGAGCGGGTACGCCCGGGAAATCCGGATTGGGGTTTTCCTGCTCCGCCACAACGTGCAGGCGCTGAATGCCGATGTCTTTCAAGATACGCCGCACCGGCACGTTTCCGCAGCCAAACAGGGGGGTGTATACAATGTTCAGGTTTTCAGCCTCGCGGCGCACCATGTCCGGGTGGATGAGCAGGGCCTTTACCTTGGAATAATAGACTTCCAGCAGTTCCGGGGGATACCACGCTAAAAGGCCTTTTGCTTCCGCTTCCTTTAAATCCATTGCCTCAATATGGAACAGGTCCGGCACCTGGTATATGTACTTGGTGATGATAGCCGCGTCTTCCGTGTCCACCTGGCCGCCGTCGCGGCCATACACCTTATACCCGTTGTACGCGGGGGGGTTATGGCTGGCGGTGATGACAACGCCAGCCGCAACTTTGAGCTGCAGTATGCTGAAGGAAAGCTGGGGAACCGAAAGGATGGTGGGGGACAGGATGACCTTTATGCCGTTTGCGCACAGCACGCCCGCAACCTGGCGCGAAAACCGCTCGCTGTTGCGCCTGGAATCGTACCCGATGACAACGCCTTCCTGCGCCGCGCCTTTCTCGTTCAGGTAATCCGCAAGGCCCTTGGTGAGGCGGCGCACGGTGAAATCGTTCATGCGGTTGATTCCCGGCCCCAGTATGCCGCGCATTCCGGCAGTGCCAAACTCCATTTCCTGATAAAAACTGTCCTGCATCTGCTTGTCGTCCGCTTCCAGGGCAAGCAGTTCCGCTTCATATTCCGTGCCCGCAAGGGCTTTTTTCCAGGTGTTATATTGTTCTTTATAATCGATCATACTAAACCTCTTTAATTGATTTTGTGACAGTTGTTATTTTATAACAGATTGGAGAGCAAAACAACCACCCGCCAGAATTTTATTGCTTTTTGAGAGCCGATTGCGTATGATATTGCTGTGAAAAACTAAAGGGGAAAATGATGAGCGATTATAAAAAGTACATCCGCAATTTTTGCATCATAGCGCATATAGACCACGGAAAATCCACGCTGGCGGACCGCCTGATTGAGATGACCGGAACGGTTTCCCAGCGCGATTTGAAGGAACAGATACTGGACACCATGGATCTGGAACGCGAGAGGGGAATCACCATCAAGAGCCAGGCGGTGCGCATGCTGTACGAAAAGGACGGGCGCGAATACACGCTGAACCTGATAGACACGCCCGGACATGTGGATTTTACATATGAAGTTTCCCGCAGCCTTGCCGCTTGCGAAGGAGCGGTTTTAGTGGTGGACGCCAGCCAGGGGATTGAGGCGCAGACGCTTGCGAACGTATACCTGGCGCTTGACCACGACTTGGAGATCATACCCGTTATCAATAAAATAGACCTGCCCAGCGCGCGGCCGGACGAGATTGTAAAGGAAATTGAGGACGTTTTGGGCCTGGAGGCGCAGGACGCGCCGCGCATCAGCGCAAAGACGGGCGTGAATATTAAAGAAGTGCTGGACGCGGTTGTGGATAAGCTTCCCCCGCCGAAGGGGGACGAGGAGAACGCGCTTTCCTGCCTGGTGTTTGATTCCCTGTACGACAACTACAAAGGCGCGCTCAGTTATGTGCGCGTGATGGAGGGAAACGTTTCGGCAGGGGACCGCATCCGGTTTATGGCCTCCAAAAAAGAGTTTGACGTGACGGAAGTGGGCATATTCCTGCCGCAGTTGATCCCGGTGAAAACACTGCGCGCGGGGGACGTGGGATACATTGCCGCCAGCATCAAGAACGTGGCGGACACGCGCGTGGGCGACACCATTACCAACGCGAACAACCCGGTAAAAGAGCCCCTGCCCGGTTACAAAAAGATTACCTCCATGGTGTTCTGCGGCATCTACCCGGCGGACGGTTCCAAGTACGACGATATGAAGGACGCGCTTGAAAAGCTGGCCCTGAACGACGCGTCCCTGCTATATGAGCCCGAGGTATCGGTAGCGCTGGGATTCGGCTTCCGCTGCGGTTTTTTGGGCCTGCTGCACATGGAGATCATTCAGGAGCGGCTGGAACGCGAGTTTGACCTTGATTTGGTTACCACAGCGCCCAGCGTAAAATATAGGGTGAACCTGACGAACGGCAGCCAGATAGAGATAGAAAACCCCACCAACCTGCCCGATATATCGCAGATAGACAGCATGGAAGAACCCATTGCCAAGGTGACGGTGATGACTCCGGACACCTATGTGGGCGCTGTGATGGACCTGTGCCAGGAGAAGCGCGGAGTATTCAAGAACATGGAGTACCTGGAAGCCACCCGTGTGGTGCTGCATTACGAGATACCCTTGAACGAAATTATATACGACTTTTTTGACATGCTGAAAAGCCGGACGCGCGGCTATGCCTCCATGGATTACGAGGTGAAAGGTTATGAAAAGAGCGACCTGGTAAAGCTGGATATGCTGTTGAACGGCGAGATGTGTGATGCGCTCTCTTTGATTGTGCACCGGGACCGGGCGTACAACCGGGGCAGGATGATCGCCGAGAAATTAAAGGAAGCCATTCCGCGCCAGATGTTTGAAGTACCCATACAGGCGGCCATTGGCGGGAAGATTATCGCGCGGGAGACGGTGAAGGCCATGCGCAAGGACGTTTTGGCCAAGTGCTACGGCGGCGACATTACACGCAAGAAAAAGCTGCTGGAAAAGCAGAAGGAAGGCAAGAAGCGCATGCGCCAGGTAGGATCGGTAGAGGTGCCGTCCGAAGCGTTTATGAGCGTGCTTAAGATGGACTGATGGCTGCGCTGTATATTCATGTACCCTTTTGTGCGCGCAAGTGCGCTTACTGCGATTTTGCTTCGTACGATAACCAGAACGGCTTGATAAAAGAATACTTTGATGCGTTATGGAAGGAAATTGAGATTGCTTCCGGACTGTATGCTATACGCGGCGTTTCCACCGTTTTTTTTGGCGGGGGAACGCCTTCTTTTGTGGACGCGGCGTATATAGCCAAAACGCTGGAAGAAGCGGAGAAATACATCGGCATTTGCGCGGGCGCGGAGATTACAATAGAAGCGAACCCGAATTCGCTGGACAGGGGCAAACTGAAAACCTATCTGGCCGCAGGCGTGAACCGCCTTAGCATGGGCCTGCAGAGTGCGGAGGACAGGCTTTTGAAGCTTTTGGGCCGCCTGCACACGCGGGAACTGTTTGAACAGGCATACCTGGCTGCAAGAGAAGCGGGATTTGAAAACATCAGCCTGGATTTGATTTACGGCCTGCCGGCTCAGACACTGGACGGGTGGAGGCATACGCTGGAATATGCGGCCAGTCTGGAACCGCAGCATGTATCTGCTTATTCCCTGACGATTGAGGAAGGCACGCCGCTGCACGCGGACTTACTGGCGGGAAAGATAGAAGAGGCGGACGAGGAATTGGAGCGGGCCATGTATCACGAGGCCGTTGCCTTTTTAGGATCAAAAGGATTTGAGCGGTACGAGATTTCAAACTTTGCGCGTCCAGGCTTGGAGAGCCGCCACAACCTGGCCTATTGGAACCGGGACGATTACCTGGGGATAGGCGCTGCGGCGCATTCCTGTGTGGCAGAGGCGCGGTTTGCAAACACATCCGGCTTGGACGGGTATATTTCCTGTTTACGGTCCGGGAAAACGGCATATAATACTAGGGAAGACCTGGATATGCGGCAGCGGGAATTTGAGTTTATTATGCTGAAGCTGCGGCTGGCAAAGGGCTTTCTGCTGGAAGAGTATGAAAAGCTTTTTGGCAGGGATTTTGAAGAACGCTTTGCGGCGCCCCTTGAGAAGCTGGTGAAAGCAGGGCTTCTTGGGCGGGAAAAAGGGCGGGTTTTTCCCACAGACAAGGGGTTTGACCTGCAAAACACAGTGGTGCTGGAACTTGTAAATAATAGTTAAAACCCTATTGACTTTCCCTGACAATAGTGGTATCTTTATAACAATATGTTAGCACTCAATAAAAGAGAGTGCTAACAATGGGCGGAGGCGACCGCCGCCAGTGGGGAAAATGGGAATGGAGAAAGGAGGCGAACCGGATGCTTTCGGACAGGAAAATGAGAATACTGAAATCCATTATTGATGACTATATCCTGACGGGCATACCCGTGGGTTCGCGTTCCTTATCCAAAAAGCCTGATCTGGATTTTTCCCCCGCCACTATCCGCAACGAAATGGCGGATCTGGAGGAAATGGGATACCTGGATAAACCCCACACATCCGCGGGCAGGATGCCAAGCGACATTGCTTACCGGCTGTATGTGGACCGCTTGATGGATATCAACCAGATCACCAGCCAGGAGGCTATTAGCGTCCGCAACTATTTCAATTTAAAGATGAATGAAATGGAGAAGGTGATCGACACCACCGCGCGGGTTTTAAGCGAACTGACGCACCATGTGTCCCTGGTGATGGCCCCGCAGTTGGAAGTGATCAAGGTGCGGCGCATACAGATTGTCAAGCTGACTGAGAACAAGGCGCTTCTGATTATTGTGACCGACACGGGGATTATAAAGGATACGGTGATCACTGTTTCCAGGGATGTGGAAGACGAATTTTTGAATATGCTCTCAAACGCGCTGACGCAGAACACCGCCAACAAAACGCTGGGCGAGGCGGGAAAAATTATTCGCGAGGTATGCGCGGCAGAGCTGGGACAGCACAGGGAACTGATTAACGAGATTTTCAGCGCGGTGAGCGAGAACAACGACCGCAAGGATATTGTTTTGGGCGGGGTAAAGAACATTCTGGATTATCCCGAATACGCGGATACCAAAAAGGCGCGCGATCTGCTGCAGTTGCTGGAAACAAAGGATATGCTGTACGACATGCTGGATGTGCAGGGGGATCTGGAGTTTTCCATCAAGATTGGCAGCGAGAACGCGTTTGAGGAATTCAAGAACATGAGCGTGGTTACGGCCACCTACCGGGTGGGCGGACAGAAGATGGGGTCGTTTGGAATTATTGGGCCCACACGAATGGATTACGGCAAGGTGATCTCCGTATTGAACTATGTGGGGCTGAGTTTGAACGAAATATTGTCCTGCTTTCTGGAGGACGGAAACAAAAAATAATGCGTGCCTAGCTGCGCATGAAACGGCTTATTCGGCGGCAAGCGCGTGCCGATAGAATACTGTTACAGAGGTGATTTGCGATGCAGAAAGATATGGGTAAAGAAAAAGAAATTTTAGAAGAAGATGTAAATAAGACTCTGGAGATGCAGGAAGAAGAACTGGAAGAAGAGCTTGAAGCGATAGAAAACTTTGAGAAAGGCGCAGAGGGGGACGGCAAACTGGTTGAAGCGTTAAAGAAAGAAAAAGAAGAATATGTGAATCTTTTAAAGCGTGAGCGTGCGGATTTTGAAAATTACCGCAAGCGCAACGCGGAACTTGCGGCAAGCTCTTACCAGAACGGCGTGGCGGATACCGTTAAAAGCATACTGCCCGTTATAGACAATCTGGAGCGGGCGCTGGCCTCAAATTGTTCGGATAACGCCCTGACGGAAGGCATACAAATGATACAGCGGCAGTTTATGGATGCGCTGAATGGCTTTGGGCTGGAAGAGATCAGCGCGCATGGCGAGCAGTTTGACCCCGAATGCATGAACGCCGTTATGCAGGCCGAATGCGAAGAGGGGCAGGATAAAAACTGCGTGGCCGAGGTGTTCCAGAAGGGATACCGTTTAAAGGGCAAGGTGCTCCGCTGCGCCATGGTGAAGGTTACAAATTAAAAGTTACATACAGACAAAATGGAATGGTTTTTAGGAGGTATTTAAAATGGGTAAAGTAATAGGAATAGATCTTGGAACAACCAACTCTTGCGTTGCGGTTATGGAAGGCGGCGAAGCGGTGGTAATTGCGAACGCGGAAGGCGCGCGCACCACTCCCTCGGTTGTTGCTTTTTCAAATACAGGGGAGCGTCTGGTTGGCCAGGTGGCAAAGAGGCAGGCCGTGACCAACCCGGACAGGACCATCAGCTCCATCAAGAGGGATATGGGAACGGACCGCAAGATTCACATAGATGATAAAACATACACGCCCCCGGAGATTTCCGCAATGGTTTTGCAGAAGCTTAAGATGGACGCGGAAGCGTATCTGGGCGAAAAAATTACGCAGGCCGTTATAACGGTTCCGGCGTATTTCAGCGACAGCCAGAGGCAGGCAACCAAGGACGCGGGCAAGATTGCGGGGCTGGAAGTTTTGCGTATTGTGAACGAACCAACGGCGGCGGCTCTTGCATATGGTATAGACAAGGACCATAACCAGAAGGTGCTGGTATACGATTTGGGCGGCGGTACATTCGACGTATCCCTGCTGGAAATTGGCGACGGCGTTATTGAAGTGCTGGCCACCGGCGGCAACACCCGTTTGGGCGGCGACGATTTTGACAACAAGGTGATTGACTGGCTGGTTTCGGAATTCAGAAGGACGGACGGGATTGACCTTTCCAAAGACAAGATTGCGATGCAGCGTTTGAAGGAAGCTGCCGAAAAAGCCAAAATTGAGCTTTCCGGCGTGCTGACCTCCAACATTAACCTGCCGTTTATTACGGCGGACGCATCCGGCCCCAAGCATTTGGACGTGAATCTTTCCAGGGCGAAGTTTGACGAACTGACGCGCGACCTGGTACAGGCGACCGAAGGTCCCACCAAGCGCGCGATTGAGGACGCCAACATCTCTGTGAACGACATTAATAAAATTATACTGGTGGGCGGTTCCACGCGTATCCCCGCGGTGCAGGAAATGGTAAAGAAGACCACCGGCAAGGACCCCTACAAGGGAATCAACCCGGACGAGTGCGTGGCTCTTGGAGCCGCCATTCAGGCGGGCGTGCTGGCGGGCGAAGTAAAAGACGTGCTGCTGCTGGATGTAACGCCTCTTTCCCTGGGCATTGAGACCCTGGGCGGCGTGTTTACCAAACTGATCGACCGCAACACAACCATTCCCACCAAGAAGAGCCAGATATTCTCCACCGCGGCGGACGGCCAGACCAGCGTGGAAATCCATGTGCTGCAGGGCGAGCGCGAAATGGCTTCTTACAATAAAACACTGGGACGCTTCAACCTGACGGGCATTCCTTCCGCTCCCAGGGGCATTCCGCAGATTGAAGTAACGTTTGATATCGATGCGAACGGCATTGTGCACGTATCTGCCAAGGACCTGGGCACCGGCAATTCGCAGAACATTACCATTACCGCTTCTTCCAACCTTTCGGATTCGGATATTGACAAAGCGGTGCGCGAAGCAGAGCAGTTTGCGAACGAGGATAAAAAGCACAAGGAAGAAGTGGAAGTAAAGAACAACGCGGACAGCCTGATCTACCAGACCGAGAAGACGATGAAGGACCTGGGCGACAAGGTTGGCGCTGATGACAAGGAAAAGCTGGAGCGCGAGATTAAAGATGTGCAGGACGCGCTCAGCAAGGGCGAGACGGACGGCATTAAGCTGGCGACCGAGAAATTGCAGCAGTCCACCTACGACGTGTTTGGCAAGGTGTATTCGCAGCAGCAGGGCGCGCAGGGGCAGGCAGGCGCAGGCGGGCCGGGCTACGACGCAGGGTACAACCCGCAGCAGGACCAGAAAAAGGACGATAACGTGGTAGACGCTGATTATGAAGTAGTGGACGACGACAAAGACAAAAAATAAATAGCGGCGGAGCGGGCATGTCAAAGGATTATTATGAGGCATTAGGGGTGGACAAAAGCTCCACCCCTGAACAAATTAAAAGCGCATACAGGAAACTCGCAAAACAGTACCACCCGGACCTAAACGAAGGCAATGAGCAGGCGGCGCAGAAGTTTAAGGAGATTAACGAGGCTTATCAGGTCCTCTCCGACGATAAGAAGCGCGCGCAGTATGACCAGTTTGGCAGCAGCGCGTTTGACGGTTCGCCGGGCGGCGGGTTCCAGGGAGGATTCTCCGGCGGATTTGACGGATTTGAGGGTTTTTCTGATATATTTGAAAGCTTCTTTGGCGGCGGCGGTTCCGCAAGGCAGCAGCAGCGCGCTTCCGGCGGCCCCCAGCGGGGCGCGGATGTGCGCGTAAATTTGCGTATAGAATTTGAGGAAGCCGCGTTTGGCTGCAAAAAGGAGATTCAGCTTGCACGCCACGAGACCTGCGACGAATGCGGGGGATCGGGTGCGGCCAAGGGCGCGGGCCGCAAAACGTGCCCGCAGTGCAACGGCTCCGGGCAGGTGCGCACGCAGCAGCAGACGCTGTTTGGCAACTTTATGAATATTTCCACCTGCCCCAGGTGCGGCGGGGAAGGCAGCATTATAGAAGAGCCGTGCTTTAAATGCAAGGGCGCGGGAAAGGTTCCCAATAGCCGCAAGCTGCTTGTAAATATTCCGGCGGGCATAGACGAAGGCCAGGTGCTTACCATGCGGGGCGAAGGCGAAGCGGGCAGGCGCAACGGCGGCTACGGCGATTTGCTGATTTATATCACCGTAAAGCCCCACAGGCTGTTTACCCGGCACGGGACGGACTTGTATGTGGATATGTCCGTTACCATGGGCCAGGCCGCGATGGGCGCGGACGTGGAGATTCCCACGCTGGACGGCAAATCTGTGCGCTACAAGATTACAGAGGGCACACAGCCGGGCACCGTGTTCCGCCTGAAGGGCAAAGGGATCAAGCAGGTGAACCGGGACAAATACGGAGATTTGTATATCAAGGTGAATGTGGACGTACCCCGGCGGCTGACCGACAAGCAGAAGCGCGCGCTTATGGATTTTGAATCCGAAGTTAAAGGTGAAAAGAACGTTTTCACAAAATCCAAAACCATATAACTTATATAAAAGCGGCCTGGCGGCCGTTTTTTGGTGCTTTTTTTCTCGCCTTTAACTGTTATTTGAATCAGCTTCATCCAAGCAATTGGCCTGCCGTGCAACAATAAGGTATTACGATAAAACCTAGCGGCACAGATATAGGCCCCAGATTCATAAGAGCCATTTATTTGCGTATTTTGTTTTTACCAATAACGAATGCAACCGAAATAATTACATTGGCGCGCGTTTTATGGTATGTATTATATAGCAGGCGTGCAGTGCCGGAATAAAGGCATTTGACTTATTGCACTTAACCGGTTAATAAAAGCCGTTGACTTTGATTCCCGCCTATATTACAATAAAATTGGTGGTTGGCATGGAAGACAAAAACACAAACAAGGAAACAGATCAAAAAGAATTTGAAGAGCAGCAAATTGCAGACCAGGCGCAGGAAAAAGAGCAAAAGCGTTGCGACCCATGCATGCACTGCGGTTACCATTGCAAATTTTTAAACGAATAGTTTTTCATTAACAAAAAGAAGATATTAAACAAGTGAATAGTTAGGGAGGTCTTAAAGTATGAGCATTAATGTTGGCGTGTTTCTGGCCCTGGAGCCGTATACATCCATGGAACGGCAGCTTCAGCTTGCCAAAGAAGCCGGTTTTACCCATGCGGATATCACGGATGTGCACGAGGGTGCAAGCATGTTTGATTCCGCCGGGCTGGCCGCTACGGTAAGTGTGGACGGCGACCCGTTTGAAACCAAAAGGCTGTTTGAAAAATACGGCATTACGCCCTCTACGGTATGCGTGCATGGGGCATTGCTGGAGCCCAGCAATCCCGGAGTATTCCAGACCTCGGCCATTATGGCGGGTATCAAGTTTGCGGCGGCCATTGGGGTGCGCGACTGCGTGACAACGGAGAACGAGCCGCATTCCGAATGGGCAAAGAACCTCACATACGAACAGCGCATTTTTACCATTGCGGAAAAATTGTATGTTCCCTGCCGCATGGCTGCGGATTATGGCGTAAATGTTCTTCTGGAGCCGCATGGCCCCATTACGGACAGCATCAAGGGCATCCAGGATATTATGGACCTTCTGGGCAATCCCAAATCCCTGGGCGTAAACATGGACACCGGCAATAGCTGGCTGGGCGGCACAGACCCTGTTGAAATGGCCAAAGTGTTCAAGGACAAGATATACCACATCCACTGGAAAGACCTGGGCGAAGAATGGTTACCGCGGCGCGGCAAGCAGTTTGGCTGCGGATTCTCCACCATTCCCGTAGGCAAGGGCGTTATTGATATCAAGGGCGTTGTGGACGTGCTGAAAGACAGGAAAGAGATACACAGCTCCACGCTGGAGGTGGCGGGCTCCGCCGAAGTGCTGCAGGAAAGCGTGAGATTCCTCAGGTCCTGCGGCCTTTGAGAGATATATTTGGAGACATATAGCCTCCAAACCTCTTTTTTTAAGAAACAAAGCAGATGCGGGGCAAAGCCTGTAAAAAAACTTTATTCACATTCTGGAGCGCGCAAGCGCTCTTTTTACTTAAAAGTAAATAAAAGGAATCTGATTTCGAAAAATTTTCGGAATGGAAAATGCCTCTATTGCAAATTTTTTGTAAAATGTTATATAATTGATGAAGTTTGATGATTTGGGAGCGGGCATATGGAATGGGTGAAACTGGCGATTGATATAAACGAGGAAGCGTCTGAATTGATTTCGGAGATTCTTTTGGATGCGGGCGCAATGGGTACGCAGACGGAAGGCGGCACTCTGCCGGACGTGACCGGATGGGACGAAGTGCCGCCAGACCTGCCTGCGAGCCAGGACTGCCGGGTTTGCGCTTATTTTCCGTTGGACGGGGAATCGGACGCAAAGATAAACCGCGTCAGGGCAAAGCTTGAGAAGATCCGGACAATGGACATTGGGTTTGACCCCGGGCCTCTTTCCGTTCATACGGAAACGGTAGATGAGCAGGACTGGGAGAACGAGTGGAAGAAATATTTTAAGCCCACGCGGGTATCCGACTTTGTGGTGGTGAAGCCGACCTGGGAGGAATACACCCCGGAGGCGGATGAGATTATTGTGGAAATAGACCCCGGCATGGCGTTTGGCACCGGCGCGCACGAGACAACGCGCATGTGCATTGGCATGCTGGAGGAATACCTGGAACCCGGAAACGCGGTGCTGGATATTGGCTGCGGATCAGGCATTCTTTCCATTGCCGCGGCCAAACTGGGCGCGGGCGCCGTACTTGCGCTGGACGTGGACAGCGTGGCGGTTGAATCCGCCAAAAAGAATGTTGCCGTAAACCATAAGGAAAACGTGATATTGGTGAAACGGGCGAACATACTGCGCGATGCGCCCACGGACGCGCGGTTTCACATTGTTGTTGCTAATATTGTTGCGGATATTATTATAGAACTGAATGAAACCGTGCATAAATACCTAACGCGGCCCGGCATTTACATAGTATCCGGCATTATTGCAGAGCGGCTGGACGAAGTGCTGGCGAGCCTGAACAGCCACGGCCTACGGTCCATCAAGGTAACGAAGATGGGGGAATGGCGCGCCATTGCGTGCATGAACAAGGGATGAGACGCTTTTTTGCGGAAAAAATAGAAAAGCCTTTGGCCACGGTCCGGGGAGACGAAGCGTACCATATGCTACGCGTCCTGCGGATGGGCGCCGGAGACTTTTTTGTTTTGTTTGACGGCAGCGGCATGGAATACGTGTGCCGCATAGAATCTGTTGACGCGGACAGCCTGACGGCAAGCGTGGGGGAAGAAAGGGCGGCGGCGCGTGAGCCCAAAGCGCGCATTACTCTGTACCAGGCCGTGCTGAAAAAGGACAATATGGACCTGGTGCTGCAAAAGGCGACCGAGCTGGGCATAGCGGCGTTTGTGCCCGTGCTGGCGGCCCGGTGCGTCAAGCGGCCGGACGACGCGGCCAAACTGGCGGATAAATACGAGCGCATCGCGCGGGAAGCGGCTAAGCAGTGCGGCAGGTCTACCATGCCGCAAATTGGCAGACTGGCCGAACTGAAGAATGTAAAGAACGAAATACAAAAACACCAGATTTTCCTGCTGGCTTATGAGCATGCGGATGTTCCGATTAAAACGCGGCTGCGGGAATTTGGCGCCGCGGATATAGGGGTTATTATAGGGCCCGAGGGCGGTTTTGAGCCGCGGGAAGCGCAGATGCTGCTGGAAGCGGGCGCAATAGACTGCAGCCTGGGCGGGCTGATTCTGCGGGCCGAGACGGCGGCCATAGCGGCTGTATCCATGATTTTGTACCAGGCAATGGAGACGGCATGAAGGCGGCGGCGTATACCCTCGGGTGCAAGGTGAACCAATACGATACCCAGGCCATGCTGGAGCTGCTGGAGAAGGCGGGATATGAGATTGTGCCTTTTCATCACAAGGCGGATGTGTATATCATCAACTCCTGCACGGTTACGAACGTTGCGGACCGCAAATCCCGCCAGATGATCGGCAGGGCCGCTGCGGCAAACCCGGAGGCTGTTATTGTTGTTGCGGGGTGCCTGACCCAGCGCAACGGGGAGGAGATTCTAGACATGCCGGGCGTGCGCGCGGTGCTGGGTACGGGCGAACGTGGGCAGATTGCGCGGATCATTGAGCGGGCGCGGGCAGAGAAGGTGAACGCCGTTGCGGCGGAAACTCCGGGTTTTGAAAATTTAAGTGTGCACAGTGGTGGAGAGATGACCCGCGGATATATTAAAATTCAGGAAGGGTGCAACCAGTATTGCTCCTACTGCATCATACCCTATGTGCGGGGCCCCGCGCGCGCAAGGCCGCTTGGGAGCATAGTGGAGGAGGCGCAGAGCCTTGCGCACAATAAAGTGCGGGAGGTTGTGCTGACCGGCATTAATATCTCTTCCTACCGGGACGGGGAGCATACGCTGGCGGATGTGCTGGAGGCAATTGCGCGGATTGACGGCGTGGACCGTATACGGCTGGGTTCTCTGGAACCGGGGCTGCTTACGCCGGAGTATATTGGCAGAATTGGGGCCATAGATAAACTGTGCCCGCATTTCCACGTGTCCCTGCAGAGCGGAAGCAACGGCGTGCTGCAAAGGATGAACCGGAAGTATACTGCGGAGGAGTACGAAGCCGTGATTCAAAACCTGCGGAAGGCGTTTGACAATCCCGCCGTCACCACGGACGTGATCACCGGTTTTCCGGGAGAGACGGAAGCGGAGTTTGCCGAGACAAAGGGTTTTGTGCGGCGCGTCTTTTTTTCCAAACTGCACGTGTTTCCGTATTCCGAGCGGGCGGGCACAAAAGCCGCGCAGCTTGCGGGGGCTCTTCCCATGGAGTTGCGAAAAACGCGCGCAAACGAACTCATCGCAACCGGGCGGGATGCGGAATATGCATATATCAAAAGCTTTTTGGGCAAACGGGATGAAGTGCTGTTTGAACGCTCTGTTGGCGGAGGCTTTGCGGAAGGCCACACCGGCCGGTATGTGAAGGTGCGCGCCAGGGCGGAGGCAAACGATTTAAAACTTGTTTTGATGACGGCGCAAAAAGATGATATACTAATGGGAGAAACAGGCATAGGAGACTGATATGGATTGTATTTTTTGCAAGATAGCAAGCGGGCAGATACCCTGCAAAAAGGTGTATGAAGACGAAAAAGTGTTGGCGTTTTATGACGTGAACCCGGCCGCGCCCACCCATGTGCTGGTGATTCCCAAAACGCATGTGCAGGATATTGCAAAAGTGGAGGATATGGAAATTGTATCCGCCATTGTGGGGGCTGTGCAGAAAATTGTGCGTGAGCTTGGGCTGGAGCAGGACGGATTCCGCCTGGTGGCAAACACCGGCGCAATGGGCGGCCAGACCGTTCCGCACCTGCATTTCCACATACTTGGCGGACGGGCAATGGAGTGGCCTCCGGGCTGACGGCAAGGGCGCGCGCGCAAAATCATATTGACAGTTTGCGGCGTTTTTAATATAATACGTGTATTGTAAGACTCCCAGCAAGCATTGCTTAATAGTTGATTATGGGAGGGAGGGATAAAAATGGCCGAGATCCGGGTTGGAGAAAATGAAACTTTGGAAAGTGCTCTCAGAAGGTTTAAGCGCAAATGCGCCAGATCTGGTGTTCTTGCTGAAATCAGAAAGCGTGAACATTACGAGAAGCCCAGCGTAAAGCGGAAGAAAAAGGCAGAAGCTGCGAGGAAAAGAAAACACTAAGCGGCATCCCTCAATATCAAAGCGTTTAAAACATCTGGTGTTAAAATCAGGTGTTTTTTATTTCTTTTTTTTCAGCTATTTTCATACATATGAGTGTATCAACAACGAATCGGATGGTTGTACATGAAAAAAAGGAAACGGAAAACTGACAACAAGGCATTGGAAAGAGCCACGCAGGTGTTCGAGCTTCCCGGCGAGGTGCTGGGACGCGCGCGCATGATTCTGACGGGCAACAGCGACCTTTTTATAGAAAACCATTGCGGCATATGCAGGTACACGCTTGCGGAGATATGCGTAAACGTTCCCGGCATGTCTGTACACATTGGCGGGGAGAACCTGCTCATCAAGACGCTGGGGCGGGAGAACCTGATTATATACGGCCAGATTCGAGAGATTAAACTGGAGCCGGAGTGTGGCGGGCCATGCTGACCGACCGGCTGGCGGACCTGTTCCGCGGATACGTGATTGTTGCGGTGGAAGGCCTTTCTCCCGAAAGGTTTATTAATCTGTGCAACCAAAACAAAATAGAACTGCGCAACGTAAAGCGGGTGACGTATACGGAGCTGCGGGCCAGGATGACGCTGGGGGGATACCGGAGGCTCAAAAGGCTGCTGCAGGACGGCAGGTACAGCCTGAACATAAAAAAGAGGGGCGGCCTGCCCATACGGATACTGTACGCAAAAAAAAGGGTTGTGCTGATTCCTGCGGCTGTTTTGCTGCTGGCTGTGCTGCTGATCTCTTCCACATATGTATGGGACGTGCGATACACGGGATTTGACCGCGTCAACCGGTTTGCCGTGCAGGAAATGCTGGAGAACATGGGCCTAAAGAAGGGCGTGCAGATGGCGGGAATCAACCGGCCGCAGGCGGAAAAAGCGATTATGGAGAATTTCCCTGATGTGGCCTGGTGCAATGTTTATTTCAAGGGTACGCAGTTGAACGTGCAGGTTGTGGAAACAGACCCGCGCTTGCCCGGCATTCAGGACAAGGGCGTGGCGGATATTGTGGCAACCAGGGACGGGTATATTGTGGACATGCGCGTGTTTGCGGGCACGCCGCTGGCGGCAAAAGGACAGACGGTACACGCGGGCCAGACGCTTATTTCCGGGGATGTGACACGGGATGGAGCGCTGATTACCCAGCTTGCGGCCAGGGGGGAGGTGTGGGCGCAGACCGCTTACGCGGGCTCCGCTTCAAAACCGCTGACGCAAAAGGTTGCCGAAAAAACCGGCAGAGTGTATAATATAAAATACATGCAACTGGGCCGCGACCTTTTTGCCATGTCGCCCGAGCAGATTCCCTTTGAAACTTATACGGCGGAAGTAAAAAGCGTAACGGTGATTGGTGAAAATATGCCGTTTGCGTTTAAGGTATACAACGTGGAAGTGGCTGAGACCCGGCTGACGGAAACGCCGGCTGACGAGGAAATATTAAAAACGGAACTGAAAGAGGCGGCGTATAACCGCGCGCTTGCCGGCGGCGTTGACCCGGGCGCGATTACGCAGGTGAACGTGAGCGTTAAAAAAACCGCAACGGAAATGCAGGTACTGGTAATAATAGAGGCAAAGGAACAAATAGCGCAGGCAAGGCAGAGATAGGAGAGAAAACGGATACCTTTGGAAAGCAGGCATATAGAATTTGACAGCATGGAGCAGATGATGAATATTTTCGGCAACTTTGACGAAAACATCAATCTGATTGCACGGGAAAGCGGATGCACCTTTACGCTGACAGGCCACGGCATTTTATTTGCCGGGGAAGAGGGCAACATCCGGCTGGCGGCGGATGCGGTGGAAACGCTTAAAAAGCTGTACAATAAAAACGAGCATATCGACCAGACGGCGGTGTGCTACGCACTGGATTTGGTGCGGGACGGGCAGATGGATTTTGCGCTTGAAATGATGTCCGACGTGGTCGCCATCACCGCAAAGGGAAGGCAGATTAAATGCCGTTCTTTGGGGCAGAAGCAGTACATTAAGGCCATACGCGGCAATACCGTTACGTTCTGCATTGGCCCCGCAGGGACAGGCAAGACGTACCTTGCCATGGCGATGGCAGTGGCGGCTCTTAAAAACAAGCAGGTAAGCCGCATTATTTTAACGAGGCCCGCAGTGGAAGCGGGAGAAAAACTGGGGTTTCTGCCGGGCGACCTGCAGAACAAGGTGGACCCGTATCTGCGGCCCCTGTACGACGCGCTGTATGATTTTATGGGCGCGGACGCATACCAGAGGCTCTCTGAGAGCGGAACCATTGAGGTGGCGCCTCTGGCCTATATGCGCGGCAGGACTTTGAACGATGCTTTTATTATTCTGGACGAGGCGCAGAACTGCACGAGCGAGCAGATGAAGATGTTTCTGACGCGCTTTGGCGAAGGCTCCAAGGTGGTTGTGAACGGTGACATCACCCAGATTGACCTGCCGCGCGAGCGCGCTTCCGGCCTTAAAAAAAGCGCCGAAATTTTAAATAACATTCCCGATATTGCAATCATTAACCTGACGAATAAAGATGTAGTGCGGCATTCGCTGGTTCGAAGCATTATAAAGGCGTTTGAAAAGCATGAAATGGATGACCGCGGCTGATTTTGGAAAAGGAGCGGACAAACATTAAAACGTATTTTTCAAAAGACAACTGGCTGAAAATTTTATGTATATCCGGATCGTTTGCGCTTTGCTGCCTGATTGCGCTTGCTTCCACTGCGCCTGAAACGCATAACATCAAAGAGGGGCAGATTTCTACCGAAACAATTACGTCTCCCAGGGATTTTGTGGACCAGGACGCCACCAAGAAGCTGCAGGATGAAGAGCGGGCCAAAATTGGGCCTGTATACAAGCTGGACAGCAATGTGACCCAGTCCTCCCTGAACGCGCTTGCGGGGGACTTTGGCAAGTTTGATTCCGCCCGCACATACGCCCAGCAATTGTATGTAAACGCGCAGATATCCCAATTGCAGGCGGCGGAAAACCAGCGCGTGCAGAGCGAACTGCAGAACGCCTCGTCTTCCGGATATACGAATTCCTATTCCGCAAAACCCACGCCCAAAACAATTACCGCCGCAGATGTGGCCTTTGACCCCGCTGCCATAAACTGGGCTTCCGCAATTTCCGAGGAGGAGCAGACAAAGATTAAGGGCATGCTGCCAGGCTACCTGACCGATTCGGACTGGATTGTTGTGGCAGGCATGAGCGCGGACCGGCTTTCCTCCCTGTATAATGCCACATACAGCAATTGCAGGCTGGAACTGACGACCGGTTTTAAAGACGAGGCGGCCAGCGAGGTTTTGAGCCGCATTGCATTGCGGGTGACCCAGCAGACCAATATGAACGCGCAGGAAACCGGCCTGGTGACAGAATGCCTGCAGCAGGACCTGAAAGCAAACTACCTGTTTGACCAGCAGGCCACCCAGCTGCAGCAGGAGTCGGCCGCGAACAGCGTGAAGCCCGTAACGTATATGAAGGGCCAGAACATTGTGGTGCGCGGAGAGATTGTTTCCACAGAGGCATATAATGTTCTGACGCAGATGGGCCTTTTGGACCAGCCTGAATCCGAACTGGATTTTACGTTGTCCACCATTTTGTATATTGCGCTGCTCTTTGTTTTTTATATTGTTTACGCTGCCCATTTTGAAAAAAAGCTTTCCGCCAACACAAAGCACGTGGCAATATTGGCCATTCTGACCGTTTTGGCCATGGGGCTGACCGCGGTTTTGGCAAGGGTTGCCCCCAGCCTGCTGATTACGTATATGGTGGTTATACTGGCGGCGGTTTTGATTTCAACCCGCAGCGCCGTTTCTTTTGGCGCGTTTATTTCATTTTTGATCGTAACGGTTTTAACCTCCAAACAGGCGTTTTTTACCGAAACCGCGTTCATGCAGGCAGTAGCCTCCATTACAGGGGGCATATTTGCCGCGGCCCTGCTGCGCAAGGTTTCACAGAGGGCGGCGCTGATTCTGGCCGGGCTTCTGGCGAGCGTGCCGGGCGTGGTTTTGCAGGTGATTTTGTGGAAGGCAAACCTTGTGGCGTCTTCAGCGGTTTTCTCCAATATGGGCTGGGCGGTTGCCGGCGGCCTGATATCGGGCATTGTGGCGGTTGGCCTGCTGCCCGCTCTGGAGAGCATATTCAAGATCACAACGCCGGCCAAGCTTCTGGAGCTTTCCGACCCCAACCATCCGCTTTTAAAGCGGCTGCTGATGGAAGCGCCGGGCACCTACCACCACAGCCTGTATGTGGGCAACCTGGCGGAGGCCGCCTGCGAAGCGGTGGGAGCGAACTCGCTGCTGGCCCGTGTGGGAGCGTATTACCACGATGTGGGCAAGCTGAAAAACCCCATGTATTTTGTGGAGAACCAGCGCGCGGGCATAAACCCACACGACAATATGGACCCCGGCATGAGCGCGCAGGTGATTATGAACCATGTGGACGCGGGAACGGAACTGCTTTCCAAATACAATATACCTACGGAGATCAAGCGGATTGCGCAGCAGCACCACGGCAACACGCCGGTGGCGTATTTTTATCACAAGGCCAAAAAGGCAGAGAATGGAAATGCCGCGGATATCAAAGATTTCCGCTACCCGTGCCCCCGGCCGGATACAAAGGAAAGCGCCATTGTGATGCTGGCGGACACGGTGGAGGCGGCGATGCGCACGCTGGAAGACCCCCTGGGCAAGGAGATGTTTGGGTTTATCCAGAAGCTGATACAGTCCAAGTACGACGACGGCCAGCTGGACCTGACGCCCCTGACGCGGCGGGACATGACGCTGATTGCACAGGCGTTTGCAGACGTATACGGCGGCATGCTGCACAACCGCATTAAATACCCCAGGCTCAACTTAAACGAGGATAAAGATGAAAATAATACTCTGCGAGAATGATTTGCTTTCCCAAGTATCCGGGTTCTGTGATACAATAATTCTGGCTGCAACAGCCGCCATGGAGGAAGAAGGCGTGGACGGCTCACTGAACATCCTGTTTGCGGACGAGGATGAGATAAAACGGTTAAACCGCGAGTTCAGGAATAAGGACAGCGTGACCGACGTGCTTTCCTTTCCGGAGAACGAGCTTACGGCGCCCATTGGCGCATACGCCGAGCCTCCCGAACTGGAAACGGACCCGGAGACGGGCGAGGTTTTGCTGGGGGACATTGCGGTTTGCGTGAGCAGGGCGGAGGAACAGGCGCTGGAATACGGGCACAGCCTGAAGCGTGAGCTTTGCTTTTTGGCGGTGCACGGAACCCTGCACCTGATGGGGTATGACCATATGCAGCCCGGAGAGGAGCAATTAATGACCGAAAAGCAGGAAAAAATATTGAGCGGGCTGGGGATTGGCAGATGAAAACGGTAATGAACAGCTTTAATCACGCAATCAGCGGCATTATGCAGGCGTTTAAACTGGAAAAAAACATGCGCATCCATTTTGCCATTATGGTGGCTGTAATTGTTACCGCGGTGGTGGTGCATGTAACCAGGTTTGAGATGATCGCCCTGGTGATTGTGATTGCGTTCGTGCTTTTTGCCGAGCTGCTGAATACGGCTGTGGAGGCGGTATGCGACCTGATCACCAAGGAATACAACGAGTTTGCCAAGATTGCCAAGAACGTGGCCGCGGGCGCTGTGCTGATTACCGCGGGAACCGCGGTGGTGGTGGGATACCTGGTATTCTACCGTAAATTCAGCAATTTTGCGTTTTTATCTTTGAAATATTTGAACGACCTGCCGGCGCATATTACGTTCGCCAGCCTGGTCATACTGTTTGTGGCCGTTATTATGATTAAATCCCGTTCGGTCAAAAAGAGGGGCACGTATGTGCAGGGCGGTATGCCCAGCGGCCACACGGCGTTTGCGTTCAGCCTGTTTACGGCCATTGCGCTTGCGACCGGAGACCCTGTGGCGGCATCGTTCAGCGCGGTGATTGCATTGATTGTAGCGGAAAGCAGGATGGAGACCAAGGTGCATACGTTCATGGAAGTTGCCATGGGCGCATTGCTGGGCATCCTGATCACCGTAATCGTATTCCAGATTACGAATATATTTGCAGGTTAAAGGAGTTAATACAGTGCCAGATTTCAGGTCGGGCTTTATTGCGCTGATCGGCAGCCCGAATGTGGGCAAATCCACATTATTGAATCAGATCGTTGGAACCAAGATATCCATTGTATCCAAGAAGCCGCAGACAACGCGCACAAAAATAAGCGGTATTGTAACCAAGAAGGACTACCAGATTATTTTTCTGGATACGCCGGGTATCCACCCCGCCAAGAACAAGCTGGACGAGGTGATGACGCGCACCATTGAAGACGCGATACAAGACGTGGACGCGGTTTTATACCTGGTGGACGCGAAGCTGGGTGTGCGCGAGCAGGACCAGTGCATGATTGAGCGGTTGGAGAAGCAGAAGACCCCGTTTGTGATTGTTGTAAACAAGATTGACGCGGTGGACAGGCAGTGCCTGCTGGAGCTTTTAAACGGCCTTGGCCATGAGGCGGAGATATATCCGATTTCCGCTAAAATGGGGGACGGGCTGGACGAGCTTTTGTTGCATTTGCAAAAATACCTGCCCGAGGGGCCCAAATATTATCCGGACGACGCGGTGACCGACCAGCCCGAGCGGGTGATTGCGGCCGAGATTATAAGGGAGAAAGCTCTTAGGCACCTGGGCAAGGAGATTCCCCACGGCATAGGCGTTGAAATTGAAAAAATGGAGGACGACGAAGCCGGTAACCTGGTGAACATGGACGCGGTGATTTATTGCGAAAGGGATTCGCACAAGGGCATTATTATTGGCCGAGGAGGCTCCAAACTGAAAAAAATTGCCAGCGAAGCGCGCCTGGACATTCAGGCGCTGTTTGACCGCAAGGTGTTTTTGCAGGTGTGGGTAAAGGTGAAGGAAGACTGGCGCAACCACAATGCCATGCTGAAGTCGCTTGGATACAAAGACTAAAAAATACCTTGATAATCTTTCCGTATTGTTGGCAATGCTAGACTTAAGAGGTGCTTTTATATGCGGAAAAAAGACGACGTTTTAATGGACTGTTTTTTACAAACCGGCAAATTGGGCTATTATTTGCTGTATAAAGAGATTCACAAAAAAGAGGATTAACTTTTTTTCATGGATAATGCACTGTGCATTGTGCTAAAAACCGCGGATTACCGGGACTCGGACAAGATGCTTACGCTGTTTGCCCGGGAAGAAGGCCTTGTGTCCGCCCTGGCCCGCGGGGCTAAAAACCTGAAGAATCCGCTTGCTGCCGCAAGCCAGCCTTTTTGTTGCGGCATTTTTTCTTTTAGCGGCAAGAACGGAAAACTGTATGTGAGCCAGTGCGAGATTAAAAAGGAATTTTTTAGCCTGGGGAAGGATTTTGAGCGGTATGCCGCTGCCTGCGCCATGGTGGAGGCTGCGGAGCGCATCCTTGCGCACGCGGGGGCTGAGGAATTTAGCCGCCTGTTTGTGCTACTGGCAAACTGCCTTGCCTCGCTGGAAAACGGGCTTATGGCCCGCTTTGTGCTGGCCTTTTTTTTTGTGCAGGTATCCGACATTCTGGGCGTAAGGCCTGCGACTTCGGTGTGTGCCGTGTGCGGAAAGCCTCTGCGCGACGCCGGTTTTTTTTGCGCGGAGGAAGGCGGCGCCGTATGCCGGGAATGTGTCCCGGGAAAAGCGAAGCCTGTGCGGCCGGGCGATTTGCGCATGATTGAACGCATGCTTGAAACGGAGCCTAGATCCCTTGCGTATACGGAAGGTTTCAGCCCAGGATTGCTGAAGCTGATGGAGGGGTATTTATCCACCGTTATGGAGCTTGATTTGCGGTCTATAAAGTTTTTGTTATAATTGATATGTATGGTTCATAAATTAGTATTGATTCACGAATAATTGTTGTAATATGTACCAAAAGGCTGTATAATACAAACCGAAATTATTTCCGTTATCATTCTTTTTTTATAAACCTATAAATTTCTGAGAGGAGCAAAAGAATGTCAAAAAAATATGTTTATTTGTTTCATGAAGGTGAAGCTTCCATGAAAAACCTTCTGGGCGGAAAAGGCGCAAACCTTTGCGAAATGACCAACCTTGGCCTTACCGTACCCCAGGGCTTTATCGTATCCACGGAAGCTTGCACCAAGTACTATGAGGACGGCAAGAAGATAGCCTCCGAAGTGGTGGAACAGATTGAAGCAGCCATGAAAACAACGGAGAAGGTGGTTGGCAAAACGTTTGGCGATCCCGAAAATCCGTTCCTGGTTTCCGTGCGCAGCGGCGCGCGCGCTTCCATGCCCGGCATGATGGACACCATTCTGAACCTGGGCCTCAATGACGTCGCGGTGGAGGGCATTGCTAAAAAGAGCGGAAATCCCCGCTTTGCATATGACAGCTACCGCCGTTTTATCCAGATGTTCTCCGACGTTGTAATGAATATAGAGAAACATTTGTTTGAGCACGCTCTGGAAGCCGCCAAGGAAGCCAAAGGCGTTAAGCTGGATACCGAACTGGATGCGGACGACCTGAAAAAGCTGGTTGCCGAATACAAGGTGATTTACAAGAAGGAAAAGGGCGAGGAGTTCCCGCAGGACGCGAAAGTGCAGCTGCTGGAAGCCGTTACCGCCGTGTTCCGCTCCTGGGACAACCCGAGGGCCATTGTATACCGCCGCTTGAACGACATCCCGAGCAACTGGGGAACAGCCGTTAACGTGCAGGCCATGGTGTTTGGCAACATGGGCAACGACTGCGGCACGGGCGTGGCATTCACCCGCGACCCCGGCACAGGCGAAAAGAGGCTGTTTGGCGAGTACCTGATGAACGCGCAGGGCGAAGACGTTGTGGCCGGTATCCGTACCCCGCAGCCCATCTCCACGCTGGAGCAGACAATGCCCGAAGCTTACAGGCAGTTTGTGAACAACGCAAAACTTTTGGAAGACCATTACAGAGATATGCAGGATATGGAGTTTACCATTGAAGGCGGAAAGCTGTACATGCTGCAGACCAGAAACGGCAAACGTACCGCTCCCGCGGCGCTTAAAATTGCTGTTGACCTGGTTGCAGAAGGCAAGCTGACCAAGGAAGAAGCCGTTATGAAGGTTGACCCCAAACAGCTTGATTCCCTGCTGCACCCCACGTTTGTACCCGCGGCGCTGAAAGCTGCGAAACCCATTGCGAAAGGCCTGCCGGCATCTCCAGGAGCAGCCGCAGGACAGATATATTTTACCGCTGAAGAAGCGACCGCCGCTGCCGCTACCGGCAAGGCAGTCATTCTGGTTCGCCTGGAGACTTCTCCCGAGGACATTGAAGGCATGAACGCTTCCAAAGGCATCCTGACGGTGCGCGGCGGAATGACCTCCCACGCGGCCGTTGTGGCGCGCGGCATGGGCACCTGCTGCGTAGCGGGCTGCGGAGAGCTGAAAGTAAGCTCCGAAGAAAAGACAATGACCACGGCCGACGGCAAAGTGTACCATGAGGGCGACGAGATTTCCCTGGATGGCAGCACCGGCAACGTGTATGCGGGCCTGATTGCCACGCAGGAAGCCCAGTTGACCGGCGATTTTGCGCAGGTTATGGAGTGGGCGGATTCCATCCGCAAACTGAAAGTGCGCACCAACGCGGATACGCCCCATGACGCGGCTGTTGCCGTGCAGTTTGGCGCGGAAGGCATTGGCCTGTGCCGCACGGAGCACATGTTTTTTGCGGAAGACCGTATTGCGGCCATGCGGGAAATGATTGTTTCCAAAACAAAAGAGCAGCGCAAAAAGGCGCTTGACAAACTGCTGCCCATGCAGAAGGAAGATTTTAAAGGCATCTACAAAGCCATGAAAGGCTTCCCGGTAACCATCCGGTTCCTGGATCCGCCGCTGCATGAGTTTTTGCCGACAGAACAGGAAGACATTGCCGCTCTTGCAAAAGAAATGGCCATGAGCATTGACGACCTGAAAGAAGTGATTGCCTCCCTGCACGAGTTCAACCCCATGATGGGCCACAGGGGCTGCCGTTTGGCTGTTACATATCCGGAAATTGCGGAGATGCAGACCCGCGCGGTTATTGAGGCCGCTTATGAAGTTCGCAAAGAAGACGGGCTGGACATTGTTCCAGAGATTATGATCCCGCTGGTCGGCGAGCTGAAAGAGTTCATGTTTGTAAAGAAAACCGTTGTTGAAACCGTTGAGAAAGTGTTTGCAGAAAAAGGCGAGACATTCAAATACATGGTTGGCACAATGATCGAGATTCCGCGTGCGGCTATTACTGCGGACGAGATTGCCAAGGAAGCGGAATTCTTCTCCTTTGGCACAAACGACCTGACCCAGATGACGTTTGGCTTCTCCCGCGACGATGCGGGCAAGTTCCTGGACGACTACTATGCAAACAAGATCTACGAATCTGATCCGTTTGCGAAGCTGGACCAGGAAGGCGTGGGCAAACTGGTGCAGATGGCTGCGGATCTGGGCAAAAAGACCCGGCCGGAAATTAAACTGGGCATCTGCGGCGAACACGGCGGCGATCCTTCGTCTGTTGAGTTCTGCCACAATGTTGGCCTGAACTACGTTTCCTGCTCACCGTTCCGCGTGCCCATTGCACGTTTGGCTGCTGCGCAGGCCGTTGTGAAAGAAAAATAAAGCATATTGGAATGACATTCTTGAAAAAAGGCGGCTGGCAAGCCGCCTTTTTGCGCTTTTTTTTGGCCGGCCAGCCTGTCTGCCTGCCGGAGAGGATTTGCTGGCTTTGCACTATTTTTTTAAAATCAACGTGAAGTATTAATAAATTCTTTTAAGATTTTAACGATACAGTTATAGGGGGATTATATGCCCGAAACAAATAAAAGGAAAGTCAGGATTATGTATGGCAAAACTAAAGATTGTGATTGTTGATGATTCCTCTTTTTCCATTGCGTTTATCAGGAATATTCTTGAAAACAACGGGTTTGAGGTGGTTGGGGAAGCCGGAACACTGGAGGAAGTTAAAAAAATTGTGAAGGAGACAGAGCCGTCCTTGGTAACGATGGATATGACATTGCCCGGGACAGACGGCCTGGAGTGCACCCGCGCCATTCACGATATTGATAAAAATATAAAGGTGATCGTTATCAGTTCCATGATGGACGATGAAATAGTACAGGAGGCAAAGAAAAACAGGGTATCCGCCTATATTCAAAAACCTGTCGACGAGGACGAACTGGTTACCGCAATTAAAAGGGTGATGAATTCGGACGAACTGTTCCGGTTTTTGGGAGAGAGATATTCTGTGGTGTTCAAGGAAGCTCTGATGGACAGCCTGAACCAGATGACCAAGACGCTGCTTACATACAAAACGGAATATGCAAGCAATGCTGAGTACGAATCCAAAGGAATGACCGTTATTATTGGAACCATCGGCAGGTTTTCTGGCAGAATGCTGCTTGATTTATCCATGGATACAGCAGGCAATCTGGCAACCGCCATGCTGAAAAGAGCCCCAAAGAACAATGACGAAATGATGGGGGTTCTTGGAGAATTTACAAATATAGTATCCGGAAAAGCCTGCTCCATATTGAACAGGTCCAACAAAGCGCTGGGGCTCCGCGTGGCTCCGCCTTCCCTGCTGCATGGGGACAGCGTCCGGATATCCGCTCCCGGTTTTCAAACGACAACGGCAATTGCGGAAACAGTTTACGGCGAACTACTGCTGAATGTTGGTTTTGAAAGGGGAGAGGAATAATGGATGAAAGATACATCAACCCGTTTATAGAATCGTTTGATTTGGTGATGCCGCAGCTTGGCTTTACCGATTTTAAAAAGGGCGGCTTGAGTGAAAAAGGGCAGGAGCTTTTGACCTCCGGGGTGATCATTCTGGTGGGCATTGTTGGAGCGGTTAAAGGCAATGTGGCTTACCATATTGACCTGGAGAACGCAAAGAACCTGGCGTCTACCATGATGATGGGCATGCCGGTTGAAGAACTGGACGAAATGGCGCAAAGCGCTTTGTCTGAATTGACAAATATGCTTACCGCCAGCGCGGCTACCTGCTTTTATGACAAACTTGGCATTAAAATTGATATATCCACGCCCACCCTGTTTTATGGAAATAATATTTCCGTAAAAATGAGCTCCAAAAAAGTATTTGGCATTGAGCTGTCTGCGGATAACAATCCGATTGAGATCAGCCTGGCTTTTGAGGAATAATCAGGCGCTTTATTTATTATAGTTTTTCTGTTTGATACGCCGGCAAGTCTGCCGGCGTTTTACTTTTTACAAATATCTAACAGGAACATTACATGGAATTAACGTGCGGGTGCTATTCTGATATCGATTCAATACGGTTCAACAAATCAATCAAGATGCAAGGAACGTATATTTTATGGGCAAGCTGATTTTTATACTGATAGACGGCATGCGGCAGGATACGGCTTTTGCGCGCATGGGCTTTATGGAACATTTGCTGGAGTGCGGCATGGCTGCGCGCTACACGGTGCGCTCTGAACTGCCGTCTATGTCCAGGCCGCTGTACGAGGTTCTGATGACGGGCACAAAGGTGGTTGCGCATGGCATTGTATCCAATGAAGTGCGGACGATGAGTACGCAGCAAAGCATTTTTTGCCTGGCGCGGCAGGCGGGGCTTACAACGGCCGCCGCTGCGTACAGCTGGTTTTCTGAGCTGTACAACAAAACGCCTTTTAACCCCGGAACGGACCGGTTTCAGAATAATGGAGATCTTCCCATTCAGCACGGTATTTTTTATTTCAGCGATCCGACCGGTTATTACCCGGATTCGCACCTGGTTGCGGATGCGGAATACCTGCGCCAAACGTACCGGCCGGATTTTATGGTGGTTCATCCCATGAATGTGGACGACGCGGGCCACCAATATGGGGGCGGGAGCGCGCAGTACGCCAAGGCCGCCGCGACGGTTGATTACGTGCTTTCCAATATTCTTCCGTTCTGGCTGGCGGACGGCTACAGCATTTTGCTGACTGCGGACCACGGCATGCACGAGCAATTTTTGCACGGGGGAAACAGCCCGGCAGAGCGCCTGGTTCCGATGTATGTGATAAGCCCGCGGATTGCGCCGGGAGATTATTCGGCGGAAATTCTGCCCCAGTTGATGGTTGCGCCCTTTGCCTGCGATCTGTTGGGGATAGAAAAAGGAAAAAACATGACAGAGCCGGTGATTCCGGGTTTTAAGGAGGAGCCATGAAAAAGGATAAACTGACCAGGGAAGAAATAAGCTGGTCCATGTACGATTTTTCATCTTCTGCGTTTACGCTGCTTTTAACGGCCGTTATTCCTGTGTACATCAAATCCGTCGGCCATGATTTTGGCGTATCGGACGCGGATTCCACCGCGCAGTGGGGCATTGTCCTTTCTGTTTCCACACTGCTGCTGGCGCTGTTTGCGCCTGTGATCGGCGCATTTGCCGACTTTAAGGGAAACAAAAAAAAGATATTCAACGCGTTTTTTATTCTTTCTATGGCCTCGCTGTTTGCGGCTGTTTTTATAGACGATTACTATACGCTTTTAATCGTTAACTTTGTATTGCAGATTGGCTACGCGGGCACGTATGTTGTGTACGACGCTTTTCTGGTGGACGTGGCGCCGGAGGAGCGCATGCACCGCGTTTCGTCCTTTGGGTACGCCATTGGGTATCTGGGAAGCTGCGTGCCGTTTGTGATCAGTTTGGCGTTTATTCTGTTGCAGCCCTTTGGTATGGACAGCACAGCGGCGGTTAAAGTGTCTTTTGCCATTACGCTTGCCTGGTGGTTTTTCTTTTCTCTGCCTATGATCCGCAATGTGCGCCAGAAATACTATATTGAGGAAAGGCCAAAGAACGTGCTGAAGGAATCCCTGAAAAATATGGCGGGAACGTTTAAAAAAATAGCCAGGGACAAAAGCATGGCGTTTTTTCTGCTGGCGTTTTTCTTTTATATAGACGGCGTATACACCATCATCACCATGTGTACCGATTTTGGTGCGGACGTTGGGATAGACACCAATTCCATGATTATCGCGCTGCTGTTTACGCAGATTGTGGCCGCCGTATTTGTACTGGGTTTCTCTAAAATACTCAAATCCATTCCGGTCAAGCGAGTTATTTTGATTTGCATTGTGATTTTTGCGCTTGTTTGCCTGCTGGCGTTTTTTATGACGGAGGCATGGCAGTTCTGGCTGATAGCGTTTATTACGGCTGTTGCCCTTGGGACTATTCAGGCGCTTTCCCGCTCGTGTTTTGCGCGCATGATACCGGATAAGGCGCACAACAATGAGTACTTTGGGTTTTATAATATACTGACGCGGTATTCCTCTGTGCTGGGGCCGCTGATTGTAGCGCTGCTGACCTGGGCAACAGGCGCGTCCCGGTTTGGGGCTCTGGGCATTATGGGGTTGTTTATTGCGGGGTTCCTGATATTCCTGCGCGTTCCATCGGAGGCTGCGGAGCGGCCGCGCGAGGCGCTGGAAGGAGCGGAGGCAGAATAAGCCTTAACAAAACTTTATCAAATGTTTTACATGTATTTGCTTACCCTGCCTTTCTGTTGGCGGTATGATAAGGCCAGATTGACAGGAAGGGAGAGAATAAGGATGCAGATGTATAAGGCATTGAATCCGGATGCAGAGGTGAACGGAGAGGCGATTCTTTTCTTTGTGGCGGGAACGGGTATATTCAAGGATAACGCGCTGCGGGTTTTGCGGGAAAACGGCATAGAAAACCCGGAGCCGGGCGGCTGGTACAGCCAGCAGGCGTGGCTGGATTCCTTTAAAGCCATTGGGGAAAAATACGGAAACAACACCCTTAAAATGATTGGCCGGAGCATACCGGAGAATGCGGATTTTCCAAATGGGATCAATACCGTGGAAACAGCGCTGATGTCCCTGGACGCTACCTACCGCGCGAACCACAGGAAGGGTGAGATTGGGAGCTATGAGTTTGCCGGGACCGGAGAGAGGTCTGCCAGTGTTGTGTGCAACAATCCGTTTCCATGCGCTTACAACGAGGGGCTGATACGCGCCACGGCGGAAAAATTTAAGCCTGCGGACAGCAGGGCGGTGATTGTGACGCACGGGGAAGGCAATTGCATAGACACCGGGGGAATGTGCACGTTTTATATTGAATGGTAGTTGAAAAAGCCGCCGCAGGGCGGTTTTTTTATGCCTTTTATCCGTTTTGAATGCCGGAATAACTTACCGTAAATACCATATGACAATGCAGGGGCCATGCGGTTCAAACGCTGTGCATAAAAGGAACCGGTTTGGAAGGACTGCCGTCATTAAAAAAGGAGAAGGTTTGGAATAAGAAGGGCCGGGCGGCTGGAAACTATTGAGCCCACTTTCTGTAAAAACAGCAGAAAAGGACTTGAAAATGATTAAATATTTAAAAATTTGTTTATTTTTAAAAAAATCAAAGGATTTTTGCGGGCGGGTGTGTAATATATAGATACTATGGATTTGATACGGATTGATTTGGAAAACCTGGAAAACCAAATATTGTCTCCCCATGCGCAAAAAAGCGCGCAGACGAGGGGCAGGATGCGGCCTATTGAACCCTGCGCCCTGCGCACGGAGTACCAGCGGGACCGTGACAGGATACTGCACTGCAAATCCTTCCGGCGCTTGAAGCACAAGACGCAGGTGTTTTTGTCTCCCCAGGGGGACCATTACCGCACGCGGCTTACGCACACCCTTGAAGTGTCCCAGATTGCGCGGACTATTTCCCGCGCGCTCAGGCTGAACGAAGACCTGACCGAGGCCATTGCACTGGGCCATGACCTTGGCCATACGCCCTTTGGACACGCGGGGGAACGGGCCATACGGGAATGCGCGGGAATGTTTGAACACAACGAGCAGAGCCTGCGGGTGGTGGACGTTCTGGAAAACGGCACGGGCCTGAACCTTACCTGGGAGGTGCGGGACGGCATACTGAACCACAAAAAGGGCATGGTTCCCGCGACGCTTGAGGGCAGGGTTGTGAATCTTTCTGACCGGATTGCATACATGAACCACGACATAGACGACGCCATACGCGCCGGGGTGATGAAACTTTCGGACATCCCTGAAAAGCTGGTGCAGGCCCTGGGCGAGACGCACGGGCAGCGCCTGAACGCCATGGTTCTGGATGTGGTGGAGACAAGCCGGGGCCGGGATTTTATTGGCATGTCTCCCTCCATGGAAAAAACGGCGGACGAGTTGCGGGCCTTTCTGTTTGATTTTTTGTACATGTCCGAAAACGCGAAGCGGGACGAGGGCAGGATTAAGCATGTGATACGGATGCTGTACGGGTATTATTCGGAGCAGCCGGACGCAATGCCGGCCGAATATATGGCGCTCACCCAAACGTGGGGGCAGAGGCAGGCGGTTGTGGATTATATTGCGGGCATGTCCGACGGGTACGCTTTGAAAAAATTCGGCGAGCTGTTTATTCCGCAGAGCTGGCAGCAGGGGACGAGCGAATGATTTCGGACGAGTGGAAAAGCGAGCTGTTATCCAAGACCAACATTGCGGAAATAGTGGGGGAGCACGTATCTTTGCAGAACAAGGGCGGCAGGCTGTGGGCGTGCTGCCCGTTCCACAACGAAAAAACGCCGTCCTTCACCGTGAATACGGACAGGCAGTTTTACCATTGCTTTGGCTGCGGCAAGAGCGGAAACGCCATCAACTTTGTGATGGAAGTGGAGAAAATGACGTTTCTGGAAGCGTGCCAGTATCTGGCGGAAAAAGCCAAAATGCCCATGCCCCAGGAGGAAAACCGAACAAATTATGAGCAGCACAGGGCGCAGAGGGAAAAAACGCTTGCCATTAACAAAATTGCCGCCCGCTTTTTTTACGACAGCCTGCTTGCGGCGCAGGGACAGGAAGCGCGGGACTATTTAAAAAAGCGCGGGATTACGGACGCTGTGATAAAAATATTTGGCATTGGGTACGCGCCGGACGGCTGGGACAATCTTGCGAACCTGCTGTACAAAAATGGGTACACCCAAAAGGATATTATTGAAGCGGGGCTGGCAAAGGCCAAGGACGGAAGGGTGTTTGACATGTTTCGCAACCGGGTGATGATGCCCATTATAAACAACTTTAACGAGGTGATCGGCTTTGGCGGCAGGGTGATGGACAAGTCTGAGCCCAAGTACCTGAATTCGCCCGAGACCCCCGCGTTCAACAAGCGCAGGAACCTGTATAACCTGAACCTGGTGCGCAAGTTGAAAAACTTGCAGTACATCGTGCTGGTGGAGGGGTACATGGACGCCATTTCCCTGTACATGTATGGCGTGCAGAACGTGGTGGCAACGTTGGGTACGGCGCTGACCGTAGAGCAGGCCAGGCTGGCGAAGCGTTATGCAAATAACATTGTGGTTTCCTATGACGGCGACGAGGCCGGGCAGAAGGCCACGCTGCGGGCGCTGGACATTCTGGAGCCGGAAGGGCTTGACGTGCGGGTGGTATCCATACCGGATGGCATGGACCCGGACGATTACCTGAAAAAGTATAAAAAGGACGGGTTCGTAAAACTGGTCTCTTCTGCAAAGGGCGCTTTGGATTACAAAATAAGCCGTATCCGCAGCGGATTCGACCTTTCGCACGGAAGCCAGAGGGAAGCCTTTGCCAAGGAATGCGCGCGGTTGTTGAAAGGGGTGGAAAGCCCCATTGTGCGGGAAAAATATGTGCGCCTGCTTTCCGGCGAGACGGGCTTTTCTGAGAACGCTATTTATGAAGAAATAGGTGTTAAAAAGAATATAAAAGGGAATGATTGGAATAATAACAGCGAAAACACCCGAAAAGGCGCGGGACCGGCCTCCAAAGCGGCGTCCGGAGACGCGAAGAGCCAGAAGTCGGAGCAGTATGTGCTGCTGCGGTTACTCACAAATCCAGGGTGTATGGACAGGATAGAAGGCCATATTACGGAGGATGATTTTGAGGATTTGGCGAACCAAAAAATATTTTCTGTAATAAACCAAAAAATAAAAAAAGGATTTACGCCCTCCGGTGCCGAATTACTATCGGAGTTGTCAGATGGTGTCGAGAGGTCCAGGGTTACGGAACTGCTCAGTATGGAACCGGAGTTCACCGGAAGCGGCAAACTGGCGGACGATTATCTCTCGGACTGCATGCGGGCCATGCAGCTTAGGAAGCTGAAGGAAACGCAGAACAAGCTGCTGGCAGAATATGCGGCCGAAAAAAATGAGGATAACAAAAAGGGTTTATTGAATAAAATTAATAGATTGACAAAAGAGATTCACGCCAAAAAAGAAAGATTAGATTAGTAGGTGGTTTTAAGTTGCAGGAAAATGAAAACAACAGCGCGAAGAAATCGGAGTTTGAAATAAACAAAAAGAATGCCGTTTCTTCCTATATAAAGAACAGCGAAGAGCGGGTAAGCAAGATTATTGATATTGGCAAGGCCAAGGGTATTATTACATACAAGGAGATCATGGACGCCCTGGACGACGTGATTCTGCGCCCCGACCAGATTGAAAGGCTGTATGAGAGCCTGGAAGAACTGAATGTGGACGTGATTGACGAAGAGATAGAGCGCGATCTGCCCAAGGACCTGGAAGACGGCATTGAAAAGGAATTTGAAATTGCAATGCCCGAGAATATCAACATAGACGACCCGGTCCGGATGTACTTAAAAGAGATTGGCAAGGTGCCATTGCTCTCCGCTGACGAGGAGATTGAGCTTGCGACAAGGATGGGCCAGGGCGACCAGGAAGCCAAGAAAAAACTGGCGGAGGCAAACCTGCGCCTGGTGGTGAGCATTGCGAAACGCTATGTGGGCCGCGGCATGCTGTTTTTGGACTTGATTCAGGAGGGCAACCTGGGGCTTATTAAAGCCGTTGAAAAGTTTGATTACCAGAAAGGGTACAAGTTCAGCACCTACGCCACCTGGTGGATACGGCAGGCCATTACCCGCGCCATTGCGGACCAGGCCCGCACCATCCGCATTCCTGTACACATGGTTGAAACCATTAATAAACTGATCCGCGTGTCCCGCCAACTGCTGCAGCAATATGGCCGTGACCCGCTGCCCGAGGAGCTTGCCCGGGAAATGGGAATTTCTGAAGACAAGGTGCGCGAGATATTAAAGATTGCGCAGGAGCCTGTTTCTTTGGAAACGCCTATTGGCGAGGAAGAAGACAGCCATCTGGGTGATTTTATACCGGACGACGACGCGCCCGCACCCGCGGAAGCAGCAGCGTTTACGCTTTTGAAGGAACAGCTTATGGATGTGCTGGATACCCTGACGCCCAGGGAGGAAAAAGTTTTAAAGCTGCGTTTTGGCCTGGACGACGGCCGTGCGCGTACGCTGGAGGAAGTGGGCAAGGAGTTCCAGGTTACCCGCGAACGCATACGCCAGATAGAAGCAAAAGCCCTGCGCAAGCTGCGCCATCCCAGCCGGAGCAAAAAACTGAGAGATTTTTTAGAATGATTTTTTCGGGGGCTACTCCCCGGACCCCACTTCTTTTCTGAAGAAAAGAAGCAAAAGACTTTTACTGCTTGAAAATGCCGCTGTGCGGCATTTTTTGAAACAATAAAAACAAGCAGTTTATCAAATATACGGATGCAAGAGGCAGGCTGGCCCTTGCCAATTCTTATAAATGCCGCACAGCGGCATTTTTCAAATGGGATTCCAAAGGGTCACTTGACCCTTTGGCAGGGGATTGGGGGCAGCGCCCCCAAAAAAGGATAGATGGATAGATTAAGCAAAATTTATAGCTGCATACCGAAATCCAAGGTTGCGGCGGACATTGGCTGCGACCACGGCCAACTGACGGCTATGCTTTTGACTCAGAACCGGGCGGAACGGGTGGTTGCGGCGGACATCAGTGAAAAATCGCTTTCAAAGGCGGTTCGGCTGTGCGGAACGCTGGGGCTTGCGCATCGGGCGGAGTTCAGGCAGGGGGACGGCCTTGCGGTGCTTGCGGCGGGCGAGGCGGATACGATTGTGATTGCCGGGATGGGCGGGCATTTGATTGCGGACATGCTGCGCCGAAGCCCGGATGTGGCAGAGCAAGCGTTTTTGGTTTTATGCCCGCACACGCACGAGGAGATACTGCGCAAATTTTTGCTGACGAACGGTTACGGCATCACTGCGGAAACGCTGGCGCTGGAAGACGGGCGGTATTATCAAATCATCTGCGCTAAATATGACGGGCGAAAGCGTGCTGCAAAAGATGCGTTTTATTATAGCATAGGAGAAAAGCTGCTGGCGGGCAGGGATGAACTGCTGGCGGGTTACCTGGCGTACAGGCTTCGCCTGGCACGGGAGATATATAAAAAGGCGGGGGCATCCGGCAACGAACGGGCTGTGCAAGAGGCTGAAAAGGTACGGACTTTTGCCGGGAGACTGGAGGAGTGTTTAAAATGGCTGCAACCATGAAACAGATTGAAGCGGTGATAGAAGAATTTGCGCCGCTACGCTATGCCTGCGACTGGGACACGAGCGGTTTTGCGGTTAACCTGGGCAACCGCGCGGAGAACGTTCTGGTCTGCCTGGACGTTTCGGACGCGGTTGCGGAGGAGGCGCAGGCGAAAAACTGCGGTCTCATTGTATCCCACCATCCGCTGTTTTTTAAAGGGCTTAAAAATATCGACGCGTCCACGCGGGAAGGAAGGCTGGCCGCAAAGCTCATCGGCAGCGGCATTTCGCTTTATTGCAGCCACACAAGCATGGACAGCGCGCCCGAGGGCATCAACATGTTTTTGGCGAAGCGGTTTGGCATGCAGAACCGCCGGTTTATGGAGCCTGTGGCAAAAAAGAAATATTGCCAGATTGGCGTGTATGTGCCCGAAGGGCATGTGAATACGGTGGCGGACGCAATGGGCCAAGCCGGGGCGGGCCTGCTGGGCAATTACCGTGACTGCGTGTTTATGACCGGCGGAGAGGGACGTTTCCGCCCGCTTGCGGGCGCGAATCCGTTTATTGGGCAGACGGGCAATCTGGAAGTGGTGAACGAAACCAAGATTGAGGCCATTTGCGCGGCAGAGCTGGCGGAAGAGGCGGTTGCCCGCATGAAGGCCGTGCATCCCTATGAGGAAGCGGCGTATTATGTGGCGGAGCTGCAAAACAACCGGGAAGTGGAAGCGGGGCTGGGCGTGCTGGGCGAATTTGAAGAAGAGATTACGCTTGGAGACGCGGCGGAGATGGTGAAGGAAGAACTGCCCACAGACCATGTGCGGGTATGCGGAAACCTGCGGCAGCGCATACGGATGGCGGGCGTTTGCGGCGGCAGCGCGGGCGATTTGATTCCCCTGGCGGCGCAGATGGGGGCGCAGCTTTTTATTACCGGCGAGGTGAAGCACAGCGCGTATGTTGCGGGCTGGAGCATGGCGTTGATAGAAGCGGGGCATTACGACACGGAAAAATGTTTTGTTCCCCTGATGAGCCAAGGTTTACAAAAGAGGTTGGATGCGGTACAATATAACGTGTGCGTTTTTATGACGGAAACAGAGAGACGTCCGTATAGTAACTTTTGAGTGGAGGATTCGTGTTGGATAAATTAAAGGCGTTATGGGAGTACCAAACCGCTGAAATAGAGCTGGAAGAGTATGAAAATGTACTCAGGAATACGGAGACAAGGAAAAAACTGCTCCAGCACCAAAAATACCTGCAGGCAAAACAGCAGGCGATTAAGAATATTGAAAACGAGACCGTGATGAACCAGAACCGGATCTCTGAGATTCGGTCCCAAATGGAGGCTCTTACGGCAAAGATGCAACAGAAAAGCCAGGAACTGACCGAAATGGCGGATTATGACCTGGAAGACCTTTTTATTGAGGATGTACGCGAAAGCATAAAGGAAAGCGAAAACATCAAGAATGCTTTGGAACAGAACAAGCGGAAGATTGTGGAGATCAGAAAAAAGCTGGAGAAAGCAAACGAAGATCTGGTAGTTACGCTCAGGAACATGAGTGCGGCCAAGAAGGAATTTGACCGCCTGAAAGAACTGCATAACGAGGAAATAGAAAAAGGTTCCAGCGAGGCGGAACGCCTGAAGGCGGCTTTAAACGAGGCGGCCCAAAAGGTGGAACCGGGCCTGATGGAACGATACAAAAAAATAAAGCAGCGCAGGCCCAACCCGGTTGCGCGGCTGAACAATGACCGCTGCAGCGGCTGCAATATGCAGCTTCCCTCCAGCGTGATTGGCAGCCTGAAGGTGAGCGGCAGCATTGTGGAGTGCGACAGTTGCGGGAGGATTATTTATATAGGGTAAGGCTTCCAGTTGACATTCGTCAGGATAGCGTATATAATCAGATTTCTAAATAAAGAGGCTTTTGTAAGGCCCGGATGCAAGGCGTTTTGAGCGATCCGACGGAAGCGTGGTAAAATCTGCGGCGAAGTGGAAAACGGAAAAATAACGAAGCTGGTGGATGTTACAGAAGCCCGAAAAATTTTTAATGAGTAAGCCGGATGACTGCGCCGCAAGGTGAGGAAAGTCCGAGCTCCGCAGGGCAGGGTGCCGGGTAACACCCGGTGGAGGCGACTCCAAGGAAAGTGCAACAGAAAAGTACCGCAGGCTTTGGCCTGTAAGGGTGAAAAGGCGAGGTAAGAGCTCACCGGGGTCCGGGCGACCGGATCCGCTGTGTAAACCCCATCCGGTGCAAGATTGGTATGAAGGCGTTTAATGGCGGCCCGTCAAGCCTTCTGTAATCGCTTGAGCCTGCTGGCAACAGCAGGCCTAGATAGATGGTCATCTAAACAGAACTCGGCTTACAGACTTACTCAGAAAAGTTTTACAGTACCGGCTTTTAACGCCGGTTTTTTGTTTTGCGGAAAATGTTTCAAAAAATTTTGAAAAATTTGTAATAAATCCGGCGCGCGGCACATACTATTGTATCCGATGCTATTTTGACCGCAAGGAGAGATGCCCATGTGCAACGTTTTGTATATAAAGGCCAACACCCAGGGGGTGGAGGCGGACGCTTTTGAACTTTCCGACCTGTTTGTGGAGGAATACAAAAAACACCACCCAAACGACCAGGTAACCACCTTGGACCTGAACAAAGAAAAGATCAGGGCTTTGAGCCGGAATGATATTTTATCTGCCATTGTGCATAAGGAAGACCGGGGCAAAAACCACCCCGTATTAAAGTACGCATGGCAGTTTGCGGAGGCGGACAAATACATTGTGGCGGAGCCGCAGTGTGAATCCGGAATTCCCGCTATTTTGAATTACATGGACTATGTAAGCATTATGGACATAGCCTTTAAATACACGGAGTACGGGCACGTGGGGCTGCTGCGCGGGAAAAAGGCGCTCAATATTGTGCTGAGGCGCGGCGCGGAAAAACCGCATGGGTTTGGCGAACCGGGGCTGGATTATTTGAAATCCATATTCTCGTTTTTTGGGATATCCGATTTTACAACGTTTAATGCGGATAGGGAAGACGGGGCCGCGGCGGAAACGGAGCAGAAGGCGAGGAGTTTTTAAGAAGCGGGGCTGCCAGGAAAGCGGCTCTTTTTTATGCGGCGCGAATATAAGATTATTTAATGTTTTGCCCGCCCCGATGCAGTTTAAATAAAAATATATAAGCGTTCCATAAAACAATTAAAGGCAAACAGTGCGGAAGGAGAGTTACGAAAATGTGCAAGGTTTTGTATATTAAGGCAAACACAAAAGAAGAACAGCCGGCAGCGTTTAAGTTGTCTGATAAATTTGTAGAAGAGTATGTCATGTGCCATCCGAAGGACGAGGTTACGACGCTTGACCTGAGCAAAGAAAAAATAAGGGTGCTTTCCCGCAACGATATTCTTTCTGCGATTGTCCATAAAGAGGATGCAAACAGAAACCATCCGGTTTTAAAATACGCATGGCAGTTTGCCGAAGCGGACAAGTATATTGTAGCCGAACCATTAAGCGATACCGGCATTCCCTCGATTTTAAACTACATAGACTATGTAAGCATTATGGATATTGCTTTTAAGTACACGGATTACGGTTCCGTAGGCTTGCTTAAAGGGAAAAAAGCGGTTAACATTATTTCGCGGGGCCGCCGCCGCCATACCTCTTTTAGCGAACTGGCGGAAGAAAGCGTAAAATCTCTGTTCACCTTTATGGGGATAACGGATTTTGCAACGATCAACGTCGATCTGCTTAAAGATATGGATGAAGAAATAGGGCGGAAAGCGAGAGCGTTTTAAAGATTGCGTATGGGCGGATGTATACCGCTCATTTTATTTGAAACTGTACTGATTTTTTTTGAAGCCCGGATGAAATTCAGTTTATCCCGGGACGGAGAGGGTATCATAATACTATCATTAATTTGGTAATGGAGGAATTGGCATGAGCACGGTATTGTATATCAAAGCAAATTCAAAGCCGGAAGGAATGTCCCGCACGTTTCAGATTTCCGACGTGTTTATTGAAGAGTACAAAAAGAACAACCCGGGTGATACCATTGTTACGCTTGACCTGTATAAAGAGGATATTGATTTTTTGAAAGCGGAGGATATTACGGAGGCGTTTGGCCCCAAGACGGACGCCAGCCGCAACCACCCGGTGCTTAAATACGCCTACCAGTTTGCGGAGGCGGACAAGTATGTGGTTGCCGAACCCATGTGGAACCTTGGCATCCCGGCAATTTTAAAGGCGTACGTGGATTATGTTTCCATAGTGGGCGTTACATTCCACTATACCGAATACGGCGCGCAGGGCCTGCTGGGCGGCAAAAAAGCCGTTAATATCGTCTCCCGCGGAGGCGATTACTGTTCTGCGCCCGCCTGCGATTTTGAACTGGGAGACAGGTATGTTAAAACCATATTCGGGTTCTTTGGGATCATAGACTTTACCACCATCTTTGCGGACGGCCTGGACGTTCAGGGCAACGACGCCGGGGCCATCGTCGCCAAAGCGCAGGCACAAGCCAAAGAAGTAGCTAAAGACTTTTAATTGGAGGCTGCCCGCCTCCAAACCACTCGCCAAAGGGATGAATTGTCCCTTTGGAATCCCGTTTGTCCGCAATACCGCTGTGCGATATTGCGGGGCAATAAAAGCCAGCCTGCCTCTGGCATAGGTATCTGCGCTAAACTACTTGTTTATTTTTTCTCCAAAACACCGTGAAACGGTGTTTTGACATAAAATTCTTTTGCTTCTTTTCTTTTAAGAAAAGAAGTGGCCGGGGCGTAGCCGAATGCGCCCAGTGGGCGATAAAGTGAGGCGGAAGCCCCGCTTTTGTTTTGCCCGGCGATCTGTGGTATAATCGGGACATCAATGTTTTGGAGCGGTAAATGAGTTTTTTGCCGATGACGGCTGCCGAGGTAGGCGGCAGGGAGCTGGATTTTATATTGGTAACGGGGGATGCGTATGTGGACCACCCCAGTTTTGCGAACGCGTTGATTGGTAAATGGCTGGAGATGAACGGGTATGGCGTGGGGATCATCGCGCAGCCGGACTGGAACAGTCTGGATGATTTTAAAAGACTGGGCAGGCCGCGGCTTGGGTTTCTGGTGAGCGCGGGCAACATGGACAGCATGGTGAACCTGTACACGGTGAACAAGCGCAGGCGAAAGGACGATGCGTATTCTCCGGGTGGCAAGGCGGGCCTGCGGCCAAAGCGGGCCACAATTGTATATACAAACAAGATACGGGAAGCGTTTGGGGATATACCCGTGATTGTTGGCGGGGTGGAAGCGAGCCTTCGGCGCTTTGCGCATTACGACTACTGGGACGACGCGGTGCGGCAAAGCATATTGGCGGACAGCGGCGCCGACCTGCTGGTATACGGCATGGGCGAAAACCCCGTACTGGAAATTGCGGACGCGCTTGCATCCGGGATTGCGGTGCGGGATATTACCTATATAAAAGGGACATGCTACCCGGCTGGCAATTTGGAGCGGGTTTATGAATATAAGGAAACGCCTTCTTTTGAGGAAGCAGTTAAGAACAAGCACAGCTACTGCGACGCTTTTATGATGCAGATGAATGAACGGGAAAACCCGGTTGCGCAGATGCAGCGGGATTTTTACGCGGTGCAAAACCCGCCGGCAGAGCCGCTGACAGAAGAGCAGATGGACAGCGTATACGGCATGGATTTTGAATACCGGCCGCATCCTTTTTATAAGGAACATATACCGGCGCTGGACGAGGTGAAGTTTTCGCTGACAACACAGCGCGGGTGCATTGGCGGGTGTGCGTATTGCTCCATTTATTATCACCAGGGCAAGCATTTGCAGAACAGGAGCGAAGAGAGCGTTCTTGCGGAAGCAAAAAAGATGACGGCGGACAGGGAGTTTAAGGGCTATATACACGACGTGGGCGGGCCCACCGCCAACTTTTACGGCGCGCGCTGCGAAAACCCCAGGGGCGTTTGCACCAAACGGAGGTGCCTGACCCCGCAGAAATGCAAGTATTTGCGGGTGAGCCACGCGGAATATGTTGGCTTATTAAAAAAATTGCGCGCGCTGCCCGGCGTTAAAAAGGTGTTTGTGCGCTCGGGCGTGCGGCACGATTACGCGCTGATGGACAACGGCGCGTTTATCCGGGAGCTTGCAAGCCACCATGTGAGCGGGCAACTGCGTGTTGCGCCTGAGCATGTATCGGACGATGTGCTGAGGATTATGGGAAAGCCAAGTATCGACAATTATAAACAATTTGTGAACAAGTTTAACCAGACGTCAAATCGTTTACATATAAAGCAATACGTATTGCCGTATTTTCTGTCTTCCCATCCGGGCTGCACGCTGAAGGACGCTATCGCCCTGGCAGAGTTTATACGGGACGAAGGGTTCATTCCGGACCAGGTGCAGGATTTTTATCCAACTCCGGGAACGATTGCCACCTGTATGTATTATACGGGTATGGATCCGACTACCCAAAAGCCGGTGTATGTGGCGAAATCGGCCAAGGAAAAGGAAATGCAGCGCGCTCTGATGCAGTACTCCAGGCCCCAGAACAAGCAAATTGTGCTCAAAGCGCTGCGGCAGGCGGGCAGGGAGGATTTGATCGGTAAAGAAAAGAGGTGCCTCATCCGCGATTAATGTTGCATAGGGAAAGCCGGTATGATACAATGTAGCTTGGTATTTTGTGCCGGAGTTAAATATTGGAGGAATGAAGAGAATAATGGCTAGCAAGCTTGAACTACTGGAAAACAACAAAGCGAAACTGGAAATAGAGATTAGCGCTGAGGACTTTAAAGACGGGCTGCAAAAAGCATATTTAAAGGTGCGCGGCAAATACAACGTACCCGGATTCAGAAAAGGAAAAGCCCCGCAGTTTATGATAGAGAACTTTTATGGCGAAGGCGTATTTTTTGAAGAAGCGTTTGACGCGGCTTTTCCAACAGCGTTTGACGATGCAGTGGCTGAGCACAAGCTGGACGTTGTCTCCAGACCCGACATTGATATTGTAAAGATAGGCAAGGAAGAAGGCTGCACTTTTACGGCAGAAGTATTCTTAAAGCCGGAAGTGACCCTGGGACAGTATAAGGGAATTGAAATAACCAAAAAAGATGAAAAGATCGGCGCGAAAGAAGTAAACGCGGAGCTTGAAAAAGTGCGCAGCCAGAACGTGCGCTGGGTGGAAGTGGAACGTGAAGCCAAAACGGGCGACACCGTGGTGCTGGATTATTCCGGCTCTGTGGACGGCGTGAAGTTTGACGGCGGCACCGCGGAGGGCCAGACGCTGGAGCTTGGCTCCGGCCGGTTTATTCCGGGATTTGAAGAGCAGGTTGCTGGCGCGAAACCGGGCGATAAAAAAGACATTACCGTTATTTTTCCCGCGGAATATCCGGCGGCTGAGCTTGCCGGAAAAGAAGCTGTGTTTGCGCTTAATATACTGAGCGTTAAGCAAAAGGAACTGCCGGAATTGAACGACGAGTTTGCGCAGGACGTGTCTGAGTTTGATACCCTTGCGGATTATAAAAAGGATATCAAGAAAAACCTGAAAAAGGCTGCGGACGACAAGGCCAAGTCCCAGGCGGAGGACGATATATTAAAGGCTGTTGTGGAGAACTCCCAGGTGGAGATTCCCGAGCCCATGATAGAATCGCAGACAAACTACCAGTTGCAGCAGCTTTCCTATCAACTGATGTACCAGGGCATGAAGTTGGAAGACTATTTGAAATACATTGGCAAAACCATGGACGATTTGAAAGCGGACTACCACGAGGGTTCGGAGAAACAGGTGAAAATGCGGCTGTGCATAGAAGCCATGATTGAGGCGGAAGGCATTGAAGCCACGGACGAGGATGTGGAAAAGCAGATTGCCAAGGTGGCCGAGGATGCAAAAAAGACGCCCGAGGAATATAAGAAGCTGATCCGCGACGAGGATATGGATTATTTCCGCGACCGTGTCAAGGTAGATAAACTGTTTGATTTCCTGGCTGCGAACGCAGTGATCAAGCAGGAAGAAGAAAAAAAGACCGAAGACAGCAGTGAAGAGCAAAAAAAAGAAGAGAATAATTAACAGAAGTCTTAGATACAATAGTTAAGGAAACGGAGGCTAATCATGAGTTTAGTTCCTATTGTTATAGAACAGACCAACCGTGGCGAGCGTTCATACGATATTTTTTCCAGGCTTTTAAAAGACAGGATTATCTTTTTAACCGGAGAGATTGAGGATGTGATGGCGAACCTGGTGGTTGCGCAGATGATATTCCTTGAAGCGGAAGATCCGGATAAAGATATATTTTTGTATATCAACAGCCCGGGCGGCTCCATTACTTCCGGCATGGCCATTTATGATACCATGCAGTATATCAAGTGCGACGTTTCTACCATCTGCATCGGCATGGCCGCTTCTATGGGGGCGTTTTTGCTGGCAGCGGGCGCGAAAGGGAAGCGCAAGGTGCTTCCCAACGCGGAAGTGCTGATTCACCAGCCGCTTGGTGGAACGCAGGGCCAGGCTACAGATATTGCTATCCACGCGAAGCATATATTGGCCATTAAGGAAAAGATGAACCATATTTTGAGCGAACGTACCGGGCAACCGCTGGAACGGATTGAAAAGGACGTGGAACGAGATTATTTTATGACAGCAAAAGAAGCTTTGGAATATGGTATTATAGACGAGATCATACAACCAAAGCGGTAGACTTTTGAGGTGAAATATGTATAAAGATTATGATGACGGTTCCAAACAGTTAAAATGCTCATTTTGCAGCAAAACCCAGGATCAGGTGAAACGCCTGATTGCCGGGCCGGGCGTCTATATCTGCGACGAATGCGTTGAGTTGTGCAAAGAGATAATCGAGGAAGATTACGTTGCGCCGAAAGCCTTTGAGGATACGGAGATACCCAAGCCAGCGCAGATTGTGGCCGCGCTGGACGAATATGTGATTGGGCAGGAAAAGGCAAAAAAATGCCTGGCTGTTGCCGTTTACAACCACTACAAAAGAATCAACTCCAAGATGGGGGACGATACGGAAATTCAGAAAAGCAATATTCTGATGCTTGGGCCCACCGGCTGCGGAAAAACGCTGCTGGCGCAGACCCTGGCCAGGATACTGAACGTGCCGTTTGCCATTGCCGACGCAACCAGCCTTACAGAAGCGGGTTACGTGGGCGAAGATGTGGAAAACATACTGCTGAAGCTCATACAGGCCGCGGATTATGATATTGAACGCGCGCAGAAGGGCATTATCTACATTGATGAGATTGACAAGATTGCGCGGAAGAGCGAAAACCCGTCCATCACGCGCGACGTTTCGGGCGAGGGCGTGCAGCAGGCGCTCCTGAAGATTCTGGAGGGTACGGTGGCAAGCGTTCCGCCGCAGGGCGGCCGCAAGCATCCGCATCAGGAGTTCCTGCAGATAGACACCACGGACATTTTGTTCCTGTGCGGCGGCGCGTTCGGCGGACTGGAAGGAATCATAGAGAACCGGGTGGGCAAGAAGACCATGGGGTTTGGAGCGGACATTAAGAGCAAGGCTGAAAAAGACCTGGGCGAACTGTACGAGAAGATATTGCCCGAAGATCTGATGAAGTTTGGGCTGATTCCCGAGTTTGTAGGCAGGGTGCCGGTGATTGCCACGCTGCATTCGCTGAACGAAGAAGCGCTGATTGATATACTGACCAAGCCCAAAAACGCGCTTACAAAACAATATACAAAGCTGTTTGAGATGGACGGCGTTGAGCTGGAGTTTGAGAAAGAGGCGCTGGACGCCATCGCAAAACTGGCGATTGCGCGCAACACCGGCGCGAGGGGCCTTAGGGCCATTGTGGAATCCGCCATGCTGGACGTGATGTACGATATACCGAACAGAACGGACGTCCTGAAATGTGTTATTACCAAAGAAACCATTAAGAACAGCAAGCCAATGCTGGTGGTTGGTGAAACGAAGAAGATTCCGGGCGCACCACAACCCAAGAACAAAGAAACAGCATCTTAAAACCATAAGCGCCGGGTTTCCGGCGCTTTTTTGCTTAAAGCCTCAAGCCCGGCCCGGGGGTGTGCCGGAGGGCGGGCTTTGGGCGGCTTAAAAACAGAATGGGGGCCCCCGGATTTTTGGGGTTAGATGGAGGATAAAGGATTGGAGAATATATCGGTTCTGCCGATGGTGGCGCTGCGCGGCCTTGTTATTTTTCCCTATATGGTACTGCATTTTGATATAGGCAGGGAAAAATCCATAGAGGCGCTGGAAAACAGCATGGAACATGGCCAGGACATATTCCTGGTGGCCCAGCGCGATATAAAGGCGGAAGAGCCAACAGAGGAAGAGATTTACGAAGTGGGTACGGTTTCCCGCATTAAGCAGGTATTAAAACTGCCGGGAGACAATATCCGCGTGCTGGTGGAGGGCGTGAACCGCGGGCGCATTTTGCGGTATTTAAAAACCGAGCCGTTCTACCAGGTGGAAATAGAAAATTACGAAACGGAAGAAACAGCCGAGAACGACATTGTGAAAGAAGCCTATATGCGCCGCATATACGACATGTTTGAGAAGTTTGCGGGCCTGGGAACGCGCATGTCCGGCGAAACGTTGCTGACCATTGCGGATATCAAGCAGGCGGGCAAGTTTGCGGACCTGGTGGCTTCCAACGTGGTTATCAAAATGGAAGACAAGCAAACCGTACTGGAAAGCATAGACGAGCTGGAGCGCCTGAAAAAAGTGATGCAGATTCTCTCCAGGGAAATTGAAATTCTGGAGATAGACAAGGAGATATCCGCAAGCGTGAAGCAGCAGGTGGATAAATCGCAGCGGGATTACTTTTTGCGGGAGCAGATGAAGGCCATTCAGAAAGAGCTTGGGGAGAGCGAGAACGACGTCTCTGAAATGGAGGAGATTCGGGAAAAAATAAATACCCTGCCCCTGACGGAAGAAGCGCGGGAAAAGGCGGAAAAGGAACTCAGCCGCTTGGCCAAGACGCCGCACGGCTCGCCTGAGGCGAGTGTTTCGCGCAATTATCTGGATTGGATTGTGAGCCTGCCCTGGGGCGTATACACGGAGGACAACCTGGATTTGGACCATGTGCGGGACGTGTTGGAGGAAGACCACTACGGCCTGGAAAAGGTGAAGGACAGGGTGGTTGAATTCCTTGCCGTGCGCAAATTAAAGGACAGCACAAAAGGCCCCATTATTTGCTTTGCGGGCCCTCCCGGCGTGGGAAAAACCAGCATAGCGCGGTCCATCGCCCGGGCGATTGATAAAAAGTTTGTGCGCATGTCTTTGGGCGGCGTGCGGGATGAAGCGGAGATACGCGGGCACAGGCGCACGTACATTGGCGCGGTACCGGGCAGGATCGTTTCTTCCATCAAGCAGGCGGGCAGCATGAATCCACTGTTTTTGCTGGACGAAATAGATAAAATGAGCAACGACTTCAGGGGCGACCCGGCTTCCGCCATGCTGGAAGTGCTGGACCCGGAGATTAACAACACGTTTGCGGACCATTATCTGGATTTGGGGTTTGACCTTTCGCAGGTAATGTTTATTACTACCGCGAACGATGTGGACGCGATTCCCGAACCGCTGTATGACCGCATGGAGATCATCTATATCAACAGCTATACGGATGTGGAAAAGCTGAACATTGCCAAGCTGCACCTGATTAAAAAGCAGGCGGAGGAGCACGGGCTGGCCGTGGAGCTGGTGAAGATACCGGACAGTGTGATTATGGACATCATCCACAAATACACGGCTGAGGCGGGCGTAAGGAGCCTGGAGAGGCAGATTGCGGCAATTATGCGTAAGGCCGCCACGCAGATTGTGAAGAACAATTTGAAACAGGTTGTGGTGACCCGCCGGAATTTGAAGAGCTTTTTGGGGCTGGCCAAACGCACAGAGAGCGACGTGCTGAAAGAAGACACCGTGGGTGTGGTTACAGGCCTTGCCTGGACTTCTGTGGGCGGCCAGACGCTGGCTGTTGAGGTGTCTGCGATGGACGGAACGGGCAAGATGGAATTGACCGGCCAGTTGGGCGACGTGATGAAGGAATCCGCGCGCGCGGGTTTCAGCCTGGTGCGTGCATTGGCGAATGAATACAAGATACCGGCGGATATCAACGAGAAGGTGGACATACACATCCACCTGCCCGAGGGCGCCATTCCCAAGGACGGACCTTCGGCCGGCATCACAATGGTTACGGCCATGATCTCCGCGCTGACCGGCTTGCCGGTGCGGTGCGATATTGCCATGACGGGCGAGATTACCCTGACTGGCCGCGTGCTGAAAATTGGGGGCCTTAAAGAAAAATCGCTTGCCGCGCTCAGAGCGGGCATACATAACATCATTTTGCCTGATGGCAACAAAGCGGATATTGAAGAACTGCCGGACAACGTGCGGCGGAAGCTCACCTTCTTTTATGTAAACAACATAAGGCAGGTGCTGGACATGGCGCTTGTACGGCCACCCAAGAAAGCCAAGGCAAATGGCGAGGATAAACCAAAGAAGAATGGAAAAACCGCCGCCGGGAATGGCCCGGAAGCGGACGGGACGCTGAAGAATAAAGAGGAAAAATGATTGTACGGAACGCCGTATTTGAAAAAAGCGTAAAAGACTCTGCAAAATATGAAAATCCCGATTTGCCCGAGATCGCGATCTCGGGCAAATCCAATGTGGGAAAGTCTTCGCTTATCAATTTTATAGCGGGCAACTCCAAGCTTGCCTATACCAGCAAAAAACCGGGTAAAACAAGGCTGATCAACTTTTTTCGTTTCAACGGGGAGTTTTTTTTGGTGGATCTGCCCGGCTACGGGTTTTCCCGCGTTTCTAAAGATGAAAAGGTGGCCTGGCACGATATGGTGGAAGGTTACCTGAAAAAATCTGCCCAGTTAAAAGGAATACTGGTTTTAATGGATATCCGGCACGACCCCACGGAGGACGACATGCAGATGGTTACGTGGGCGCAGTATTACGGCATACCCTGCGCGGTGATTGCCACCAAGGCGGACAAGGTAGCCAAGTCCAAACGAAAAAACGCCATGGCGCATATGAAAAAAATTCTGGGAACGGAAGAACTGCCCATGGCTGCCGCGTCTTCGCAGCTTAGGATTGGCAGGGAGGACGTTCTTGCTATTATGGAGAAATTTCTGCAATGAGCATGTACGCAATATCGGACCTGCATCTTTCCCTGGCCAGCCCAAAGGAAATGGACATATTTGGGCAGCACTGGGAAAAGCATTTCGAAAAAATAAAAGAAAACTGGCACGAAACCGTACACCCGGAGGACATTGTTTTGATTCCGGGGGATTTAAGCTGGGCCATGCGGCTTGAGGACGCAATGCCTGATATGGATGCGATTTGCAGCCTGCCGGGCAAAAAGATTTTGCTCAAAGGCAACCACGACTATTGGTGGTCCGCGCCTTCCCGCGTGCGTGCTGTGTTAAAAAATAATACCCACCTGCTGCAGTATGACAGCATGGATTTGGGCGGCCTGGCTGTTTGCGGCTCCCGCGGGTGGATGCTGCCCGGCGACAAGAATTTTACGGCGGAGGACAGGGCGGTTTACGAGCGGGAAAAGATTCGCCTGCGGCTATCTTTGGATTCTGTGCGGGACAGGCAGGCGGAGATTGTGGTGATGATGCATTACCCGCCCATTGGCCCCAGGGGAGAGGCCACGGAGTTCTCAAAAATTCTGGAGGAATACCCTGTCAAACGGGTGGTTTTTGGGCACATTCACAACGCGGAGCCGGGGAGCCGCCAGTATACGGACGTGCAAGTGGAGGGTATCACCTATAACCTTGTATCCTGCGATTACCTGGAATTCAAATTGAAGCGGATTGGTTAGCTCGCTCAGGGACCGGATTAGATGGTTTTGGATCAAACAGGGCATAATAGTGCAAAGAAAGATAAAATTTTTCAATATAAAAGGGACAAAATGGTTTACTCTGAAAACGAAGAAGCGTAGGTGGTATTTTGGAAGGATTGTATAGTTCCGCCGAGCGTCTGGCAGATGATTTTAGCACAATCACAGGCATCGGTTGCTCCATTGTAAATCTTTCAGCTTCCAGTCCACAGGGTACGTTTTACCAGCACGGTTTTTGCCGCGAATGCGAAAAGCTGCAGCAGGAGACCCTGGGCGAAACCAAATGCGAAAACTTCGGCATCTACTCCTGCCTTCAGTCTGAGCGTTGGGGCGGCAAATACGAATGCCTCTGCCCGGCAGGACTCGCTTTTATCAATACCATTATCTCCAAAGGGGAAGAAGAAAAACTTGGCGTTTCAGCCGGGCCCTTTGTGATGGTTGAACCGGCCGAAGCTTTGGACGACCTGAAGATTTTTTTTGGAAACAAGCTCTCACGAAATCTGTTGGATGAAGCAAAAAAACTGCCTGAGATTGAGTGCTCAAAAGTCTCAACCTACGCAGACGTACTTTTTATGCTCGCGTCTTATTTGGTGGAGCGCAACAGCATAGAGATGCGTATTTTGGAACAACTGGCGCAAAATGAGAGCGAACAGTTTTATCAAATTACGGATATAAAGAACACAAAAGCGGAAAATTATAATTATCCGATTGAATCGGAAAAGATGCTTCAAAATTACATTGCGCAAGGGGATAAGACTGCCTCCCAAAAAGTATTGAACGAGATACTGGGCCACATATTTTTTTGCTCGGGAGGCAACTTTAACGTTATTAAGGCGAGGACAACAGAGCTTATTGTTCTTCTCTCCCGCGCGGCGATAGCGGGCGGCGCGGATGTGGTGGAAGTGTTCGGCCTGAATTACGATTACCTCAATGATATACACAACTGTAAAACGCTGGATGAGCTCAACAGGTGGCTTTCCAATGTGCTGATACGGTTCACAAGCACGGTGTTTGACGTGGGAACCGTGAAGCACTCGGACATTATTATGAAGATAATAGAATACGTACGGCGCAATTATATGAAAAAGATTACGCTGAACGATATATCAAACCACGTGAACTTTTCCGTATCCTATATCAGTAGGATATTTAAAGAGGAAATGGGCACGAACATGATGAACTTCATTAACAAGGTGCGGGTGGAAAACGCCAAGCTTCTGCTGATGAAGAACGATATCCCGCTGATAGAGGTATCCTATTTGTGCGGGTTTGAAGACCAGACGTATTTTAACAAGGTCTTTAAAAAACTGACAAATATTTCGCCTGGTAAATTCCGTGATAAACGGGGTCAGATATAAAAAAAAGTGGAGGTTATCTTATGGATATTTATGAAGAACTCAGCACATTTGTACAGCAGGGCCGTGCCAAGAATGTAAAAGAACTGGTTGAAAAGGCTCTTGGCGAAGGCAAATCCCCCAAGGAAATTCTTGAAAACGGTTTGCTTCATGGCATGTCCATCATCGGTGGAAAATTCAAGAACAACGAAGTGTATGTTCCCGAAGTTTTGGTTGCTGCGCGCGCCATGAACGCGGGAATGGAAATTTTGAAACCGGCTATGGTAGGAACGGCTATGGATTCCAAAGGCAAGGCTGTTCTGGGAACCGTAAAGGGAGACCTGCACGACATTGGCAAGAACCTGGTGAAGATTATGCTGGAAGGCAAAGGCATAGAAGTAATTGACCTGGGCGTGGACGTTCCCCCGGAAAAATTTGTTCAGGCCGCCATTGACAACAACGCGCAGATTATTGCCTGCTCCGCGCTTCTTACCACCACAATGAGCGTTATGAAGGACGTTGTTGCGGCTGCCGACGAAAAAGGCGTGCACGGCAAGGTGAAGATTATGGTGGGCGGCGCGCCCGTAACGCAGAACTTCTGCGATAAAATTGGCGCTGATTACTATACGGCCGACGCTGCTTCCGCAAGCGATGTTGCGCTGGAAATTTTAGCGCAGTAAGCGACTGTAAATGAAAATATGGAGGCTGCTGTTTATGCAGCCTCTTTTATTAAAAATATTTTTTAAAGCAATAAAGTAAATATTTATTAATATTAGGTTTTCTTTGTATTACTTTCTTTTTTCTAAAAGAAAGTAATGAAAAAAGAGAGGAATACTGAGAGCAATGAGATTCAAACTGATTGCATGCAAGGCATTATACAGGGAAATATCTTTAATCACCGCGACGTGCGAACATTTTGTGGACGCGACTTATATGCGGCAGGGACTGCACAACACGCCCGCGCTTCTGGCCGCCGCGTTGCAGGCGGAGATTGACAAAATAGACGCGGAAGACGATCTGCACACCTATAAGAATGAGTATTCCAGAAGGGACTTTGACGCCATTCTGCTGGGATACGGGCTGTGCTCAAACGGCACTGCGGGGCTTATGTCTCAAAAGTATCCGTTGGTGATTCCCCGGTGCCACGACTGCATTACACTGTTTTTGGGGTCCCAGGAGAAGTATGCGGAGTATTTTGACGCGCATTGCGGAACCTATTGGTATAACGCCAGTTGGATAGAAAACGCGCTGACGCCTTCACGCGAGACCAACCGGGAAATGTACGATTTTTATGCGGAGAAGTTTGGGGAAGAAAATGCGGAATACCTGGTGATGGCGGAGCTGACTTCCAACTACAACCGTTGCGCCTATGTACGCTGGGACGAACTGCCTTTTTTGGCGCACGAGCAATATACGCGCGACGCGGCGGCGGATCAGGGCTGGGAATTTGACCTGGTGCAGGGCCACAGCGGCTACCTGCGGGACTTTTTTAGCGGCAACTGGGACGAGAAACGGTTTTTGGTGGTGCCGCCCGGCAGAAAGACCGCGCCGGACTATTCAGGGCAAATTATTGGTTTGGAGGAAGAATAAATGGAGCAAGTATGCACGGGGGCTTGTATATTCGGCAAATGCCCGTTTCCCGAATGCGTAAAATACCAGCAGGTTAAAAGGGAAGCAGTCCAACTGAAAACGGATATGCGTATTCTGACCGAAAGCCTGCTGCCCAGGATAGAACCGGATCAAAAGGGATTTGGCATTGCGGTGGACATTGGTACAACCACCGTGGTGGCGTATCTGTATAACCTGGAGACTTGCGCCTGCCTGGGCGTGCAGAGCACCATTAACCCGCAGGTGACGCTGGGGGTGGACGTGATCTCCCGCATTAAGTTTTGCGGAGACCAGCCGGACGGCACTGAAAAAATGCGGTCCGCCATTGCCATCTGCCTGAACGGCCTGTTTGAAAAGCTGCTGCGCGCCTCGGAGCTGCAGGATACGGATGTATTGCATATTGTGCTAACGGGCAACACAACCATGCTGCACCTGGTCTTTGGGCTTTCTCCGGTGACGATGGGGTATTCGCCTTTTGATCCTGCATCGCTGTTTGGGTTCGCAAAACCGGCGGCGGAGCTTGGGCTTAACGCGCCCGCGGCGGACGCGTACCTTGTGCCCTGCATATCTTCGTTTGTGGGCGGAGATATTACATCCGCCATACTGGCAAGCGGACTGGCGGCGGGGGAAGACATGTGCCTGCTGATGGACATAGGCACAAACGGAGAGGTAGCCCTGGGAAATAAAAACGGCATATGGGCTACCAGCACGGCGGCGGGCCCCGCGTTTGAGGGGGCGGAGATTACGCGCGGCATGGCTGGCGTGCCCGGCGCGGTGAACAGCGTTTTTTTGCAAAAGGGAGCGATTGAATATACCGTGATAGGCGGGGGAGCACCCAAAGGAATCTGCGGCTCTGGTATTCTGGACCTGGCGGCCATTGCGGCGCAGACAGGCCTGATGGATGAAACGGGCCGCATACTGACGCCGGAAGAAGCGCCGGAAGGCGCAGCCAGATATCTGCGCGAGATGGAAGGCCAGACAGCCGTATACGTGGATGAAAACGTATACCTTACGCAGAAGGACATCCGCCATATACAGACCGCCAAGGCAGCCATGGCAGCGGGCGTGCTGGCGCTTGCGCACAGCGCGGGGATTGGCCTGGGGGATATTAAACAGGTGTTTATTGCGGGCGGCTTTGGCAACTTTATGGACAAGGAAAGCGCGGTGCGCGTGGGCCTGCTGCACAGGGAAGTGGAGGACAAGATAAAAAGCATTGGCAACGCGGCGGGCAGTGGCGCGATTATGGCGCTTTTAAACGAAGGATACAAACGGGAATCTGAGAGGATTGCCGCGCTTGGAACCCATGTAGAGCTGGGCGGAGACGCGTATTTTATGGAGAAATACGTGGACTGCATGTATTTTGAGTAGACAGGCGGGATAGAACGCAGTATAATTTGGTACATATAAAGAAGCCGGAAATTGTTAAAATTTAACGGCTTTTTTTATTGCTGTATGCTATAATACATACAGCCTCTTTACTGTATTTATATTGATCTTTTATTGCGGGGGGACGATGGAATCATGAAAAAAGTAGCCGTTGTTATACTTATTTTTGTTGTGGTTACCATAGCGCCCCAGGGTGAAGATATTTATATCTGGTTCCGCGACAATACGCCGGGAATAATTGAAAAGGCGGGCGATACGTTTACGGCTGTAGCGGGCGGCATAGCTGAAACCGGCAACTCGGTATATAATACCGTAAGCAACTGGATGGGCGGCGTTATTCCGGCCGCAGCGCCCGCCGCCACCCAGCCCGCATCATCCGAGCCAACGGCCACGCCAAGCCCCACGCCCACGCCTGCCGCAACGCCCGCGCCGGCACCTTCGCCAAGCCCCAGCCCGACCGCCACGCCGCGGGCGGATTTGTTTGGCGCCATTACCGGGCAGACATATGTAAATGAAACAGCGGGATTGCAGCTTGATTTTCCCGAGGGATACACGGCGTACGGCATGCAGGCGATACGGGAGAACATTGTAAAAAATTCCCCGCTGCTGCAGGATGCGTATGGCGACGCGGAACGGTTTAACGGGCTGGTGCAATCCGGCGTGATTCCGGTGTTTTCCGCCAGCAAGCATTCAACCGGCTATAGCGAGGGGTATAATTCCAACATGGCAGTGAACATGCAGCAGATGACTTCCGAATTCCCAGGTAATATTATGGATATTGCGGATTACGTGAAGCTTACCATGAGCAAAACGGCAGGGTATACCAAGGTGCAGGACCCCCAATCCATAAAGCTGAACGGCACAAAGGCCGCGCTGATTACCGCTACGGTGAACGTGCAGGACTACAAGGTGACGCAGAAGATTTATCTGGTTCAAAACAACGGCTGGCTGATCAGCATAACGGCGTCGTCAGCCAAAAAAGCCGAACTGAATGAAATGGCAAAAGCCGTACAGACCGCCAAGATTACGGCCGGTTCTGAACTTAAAGATATGGGCGACATTACGGGGCAGACATATTCCAACAGGACCGGCGGATTTACGCTCAGTTTTCCGGAAGGCTATACCGCGACGAACGAACGTGAGGCCATTAACAAATACAGCATGCAGGTGTTTGAAGCGTATAAGGCCATCTACCGGGACCCGGACGCCGTCCGCGAGTCGCTGGAGGAAGAAGGATCCACCCTGAATTTTGTGGCGTACAAACATCCCAAGGGATACAAAACAGGATTTACGGATGAGATAAGCGTGGATATGTTTAAAATGGACGGATATTCCGGCAGTGCGATGGATTACGCGGCCCTGGAAGCGGAAGCCATACCGCTTTTTTCTGATAAAATAACGGTGGACAGCCTGGCAGAGGCAAGCATTTGCGGGCTTGACGGCGCAGAATTGCAATGCTCTTACAAAATTGGCTCTTATACAATAAAAGACAAAATTTATATATTTGAAAAGAACGGGTATATTGTGGCGGTATATCTTTCGGCTCTGGACGACGAGGGCATGAAGGAGTTGGACGAAGCGTTTGGCACGCTCAGAATTCTGACGGGAGCTTAAAATAAATTTGCAGTGCAAGTACACATTTTACGGAGGGGGCTGTCCAGAAATGAACAGCCTTTTTTTAATTAAATTCCGGCATATGGAAAAAAAGTACTTTACAAATGATTTCTTCTGGAGTAGCATTAACATTGTTAAATAATTTAATAATATTAAATATAATAACGGTGTTTAATAAACGGAGAGCGCAAATGAATGAAAAACAGATTCAAAGAGGCCGGAAGGTACGGTCGTCTTTTTTGGAAGCAGCCAGGGAAATCATTGTAACGGAAGGCGTGGAGAACGTATCCGTCCGCAGGGTGGCAGATATGGCGGGGTATTCCTACGCCGCTATATACAATTATTTTGCGGACACAGGCGACTTGCTGCTGGAAACAAAGGGCGTTATGCTGCAGGACGTAATGGCGCACATGATGCAGAACTTTCCGGTGGAGATCAGCAGCGCCGAAGATTTTAAAACGCTGTGCCGCCGGTATATAGACTATTACGTGCAGCATCCCCATATATTCGAATTTTTCTATACATACCGGCTCCGCCAGGGAAAAAGCGCTTTGCCAAAAGGATTTGATTTTAACAGCATTAACATGCGGGGGTTTGCGAATCTGGCGCAAAACTGGCATCTGCCGGAAGCGGACGTTGTTGTTGTTATGAAAACCATTATTTATGCCATGCATGGCGCGTTGGTTCTATATTTTTACGATAACGGCGTACATAAAGAGGATCTGTATGCAGATGCGGACAGGATGATTGAGTATCTGCTGAAAAAATAAAAGATATTAATTAATTTTTTGAAAGATGAGGTGTTGTTGGAATAATGAAAGAATCCAATACGGCTGTTTTGAAGCAAACCAAAGAAGGCGCGCGGGCGAACCCCGGCTTTGTGACCGCGGTTCTGCTGGCTGTTCTGGCCGCCGCCACATTCGGCGTTGCCATGTGTACGCCGCCCATCTCAGGCCCATTTGTAACCGGGGGCATACCATACCCGTATGCGGATATTGCATCGCGGTTCCCCAGGGATTATTACTGGATGTACCCGGCTATCGCGCTGGTGCTGGCTTTTGTGATACTGACAGTCTGCATAGACCAGCATACAAGCGGCGGCAAAAAGCTGTACAGCCGCATCGCCGTGGCATTTGCATGCCTTTCCGCCGGAATTATTTCCCTGGATTATTTTATGCAGGTGTCCATCATACAGCCGGCTGTACTGAACGGTGAAACCGACGGGATCGCCCTGTGGACGCAGTATAATCCGCACGGCGCGTTTATTGTTTTGGAGGAGTTTGGTTATATACTGATGTCCATATCCCTGCTGTTTCTGGCTTTGGTATTTAAGGGAAGGGGAGCGCAGAACAAGATACGCTGGACCGGTATCCTTTGTTTTGCGGCAACCGTTGCCACGCTGGTTATTATGAGCGTTCTGTATGGCGTGCTCAGGGAATACAGGTTTGAGGTGGTGGTTATCGCGATAGACCTGACCGCGCTTATATTGCTTGGCATCTTTACCGGGCAATATTTCAGGAAAGAGGCCGCCGAAAACCAATCTTAAAAGCATGAAACTGAATGTTTACAAACCGCGCACATTTTTTATGGATGTGCGCTTTTTTATATTTAAAAACACTTGACACTTTAAATGCAATTAAGTAAACTAATAGTGTAATAAGTGTTAATTAAATGTATTTTATTGCGCGGAGGTGGCTTGGTTGGGGATTAACGACCGGAAGGTAAAGGAAATAGAAATCAAAAAGAACGATATCATTGACGCCGCGGAGCGGGTGTTTTTTACCAAAGGATACGATGCGGCAACAATGGACGATGTGGCAAGGGAAGCCGAATTCAGCAAGCGGACGGTTTATGTGTATTTCAACAGCAAGGAGCAGATCTATTTTGAGGTGATGGTGCGAGGTTACCGGCTGTTGATTGAAATGCTGGAATCCCGGCAGGAGGGCGGAGAACCGGTGGATGCTTTAGAAAAGATACGGCGGCTTTCCCGCGTTCTTTTCTGTTTCAGCAATGAGCACGCCCATTATTTCAGCGCGATTATGCAGTACGAGAACAGCGAGCAGGATTTTGAAAAAGGCGTACCGGACGAGTCCAAGGCCGAATGCTACGCATTGGGCGAAAAAATACTTGGTTACCTGACCGCTGCGCTGAAGCAGGGAGTGGAGGAAGGCACATTCCGCAAAGACATGGATGTGCGGAAAACCGCGCTTGTTTTATGGGCGTGTACAAACGGCGTGTTTAACACGGCAAAGATTAAAGAAAAGTACCTGTTGAATTACCACGGTATAACGCCTCAGGAACTTGTGTCTTCGGCTTTCAGGTTGTTGACGGATTCAATCTTGTTGAATAATGGAGGGGTAAATTTTGATTCGTAAGAAAATGAAAAAAGGGAAAATTGCAATCCTCACCGTATGCGTAATTTTGGCCGCACTGTTTGCATCCGTATTTTTGATCAGCGGCATATTTGAAAAGCAGAGCTATCTGGAGCCGTGGGACCGGCGATATTACCAGGAATTTGGCGAACCAAGAATCCAGTTGGCTGCTCATGGGCTTCTGGCGGCCAACAACCACAACATGCAGCCATGGAAGATACGGCTGGATGCGGCGGACGATACAGTTTTTTACCTGTACGCGGATTCCGCCCGCCTGACAAAAGAAGTTGATCCCCAAGCACGCCAGATGATGATTACGCAGGGAGCGTTTTTGGAATATGTGGCGGAAGCGGGTAAGCAGCTTGGATATAACGTTCATTTGAGCCTGTTCCCAAACGGGGACTATGATGAAAACAATATTGTGCAGAGCATGGATGCACTGCCGGTGGCAAAGGTTACAATTGAGAAAACACAGCCCGCAGACAGCCCGCTGTACGCTTATATGTTTATGCCGGATACCAACAGGGGGCCGTACCAGGCCGGGCCGCTTTTGGCGGGAGAGATAAGCGCGCTGCAAAGCACAGCCACGGAGCAAGACGTAGTAACCCTGCAAATATTTGATCAAAAAAAGGATATGGAAGAACTGGGCGAGCTTGCGATGCAGGCGGCGGCCATTGAAGCGGGAGTGGACCGCGTAATGCAAGAGGCGAACGAAATTTTCCGCTCCAATGAATACCAGAAGAACCAATACCGCTACGGTTTTTCTGTGGAAGGGCAGGGAACCACGGGCATTATGGTGCACGTGATGCAGGGGCTGGTGACGGTGTTCCCGTCCCTTAACAGCGGCAAGGGGGCTTCTGATATGTTTTTACAGTCCACACAAAAGTCCGTTGACAACACGCCCGCCTACGCGATGATTAAAACAGATGGCAACAGCCGAAAAAGCCAGGTTTTAAGCGGCATGGCATATAGCAGGCTGGTGCTTGCCGAGCATGCGGCGGGCATTGTGATGCAGCCTTTATCCCAGGCGCTGGAGGAGTACCCGGAAATGCAGGGCCCATATACCCGGATACACAGCGAATACGCGCAAAACGGCGAGACCATACAGATGCTTTTTCGCCTTGGTAAACCGGCGCAGGACGTATCCCAAAGCATGCGGCGGGATGTGCGGGATTTAATTGTGCAGTAAAATAATTTGGGGGCTGTGCCCCGCAGGGCGCATGGGGGTTTATATTCGAAAGCTGGCTATATCAGGTTTGTTATGTTTTGAAAAGCTTACAAAATGGCCTTAACTGAGTCTGCGGTATTGGAAAGTATCAAGGCCTGTTTTAATAATAAAACTATTGCGAAGAATGGTATATAAAAATATAATTATATGCAGGGTCAGGCTTGTTTTGACAAAAAATTTTTCAATTGCAGCAGGAGACAGCAATTTATGAAAATAAATCAAGGGATTTCTTCGCAAAAGCTAAAAAAAAGCTCCGGCCTGATTTTATTTGGACTTTCTTTGACTACATTGATGACATCTATTGATACAAACATAGTTAACGTCGGATTGCCCGCCATTGCGAAGGCGATGAATACGGATTTTTCAAGCGTTCAATGGACCGTTCTCAGTTATTTACTGTCAATCACCACTCTGATTGTGGGGATTGGACGCATTGGAGATATGTTCGGTAAAAAATGGCTCTATTTATGGGGAATCTTAATTTTTACAGCCGCATCACTGGCCTGTGGGTTGTCTTCTTCTATCTATATGCTTGTAGCTGCCCGCGCCCTGCAGGGGGTCGGAGCGGCGATACTCATGGCGCTGTCTTTCGCGCTGGTGGGCGATGTGGTTCCCAAAGAAAAGATTCCGCAGACGATGGGCATCTTAACATCCGTACTCACGATAGGAATTGCCCTTGGGCCTTCGTTGGGCGGTATCCTTATCGGTTTATTTGGCTGGCATATAATTTTTCTGGTCAACATCCCGATTGGTATTATCACGTTTATCATTGCCCTAAAATTTCCCAAGCCAAAAGCCGTCCGCCCAAGGCAGCGCTTTGACTGGCTGGGCATGCTGGCGTTGGGGGCCGCTCTCACATGCTACGATTTGGGAATTACATTCAGCGAATCGCAAGGGTTAAGCTTTGCCGTGCTGCTCCTTATTCTTTTCGCCCTAATAAGCGCCGCTGTCTTTATACTCATTGAAAAAAATGCTTCTTCGCCATTGGTGGATTTTGGTATATTTAAGGACCGGATGATCAGCGGCAGTTTGGGCATCAGCGTAATCGCTTATGCAATGGTATTGAGCATAGGCCTGCTTCTGCCATTCTTCCTCTCCAATGCGCAGGGGCTGCCTATGTTTGAAGTTGGACTGCTGGCAGCGGTGGGGCCAATCGCCACTACTGCGCTGGGCCCGGTAGCCGGAAGGGCAGCGGCACGGTTTGGGAGCCGCCCCGTAATGCTTTGGGGACTGGCCGGTTTTAGCGTAGGATGTTTTTTAATGACAACCCTGACTCCATCCTCCAGCCCTATGGAATTTGCGATACGGATTGCCGTTTCCAACGGAAGTTTTGCCTTTTTCCAAACCCCAAATAACGCTGCCGTCATGACGTCTGCAAAACCCGAACAGCGGGGAGTTGTTTCGGGGCTTTTGAATCTTTCGCGCACCCTGGGCCAAACAACCGGGGCGTCGCTAATGGGGGCTGTATTCGCTTACTTTACAATGGCAGCGCAGGGCATGACCCACATTGAGAATGGACAATCCGCCAGTTCGGCTTCGCCTGCGGCAATCACATCCGGCATTCACGGTGCGTTTACTGTTGCGGCCATAGCGGTGGTTTTTGCAATCATAATCGGCGCGATTGCTTTTCGTAAACAAAGGAGCATTCAGGAATAATCCCGGCGGAATTTATTTATCTTTTGTTAATCACAGGCGGATTCCGATATGAATTTTGCGGTAAAGTTGGTTAAAAGAAACCCCTTGCTTCATCCAAAACAAGGGGTTTAACTTTGGTTTGAAGGAGCTGCAGGCAGCCCGCTTCTCATTTAAATCTGATGTTTTAAGCCGATTACCCTTAAGCAATCAATACCGGTTAGGCGGGGAATTTGCCGGCCTTCATCTGGTCGACATACGCATTGAATTTAGACTGAATATCCGAGGAAACGAGATCGTTGTTGATCTTGCCTACGCTCAGGCAGCCGTTTTCAAGCGAGCCGTATACAACCTGATTGCCGAACTTGCCGTCCGCAACAGCCTGCATGCAGATCTTGAGCATGCCGGCATTGTCCGTTACCACGCTGGAAATCACGCAGGGGTTCTGGCCAAGCAGATCGGCGGGCTGTCCGATGTCATATACGGAGACAGCGCCGGATTTGGTGTTGGCCGCGTCAATCGCCTGGCGGGCGCCGGAGTCAACCGCGGACGCATCGCCAAAGAACACGTCGGCTTTTTCACCCAGCATAGAGTTTGCAAGCTCCATACCTTTGGCGGTGTCGTTGAACGAACCGGCGTAAGCGGAGAGTACTTTGATGTTGGGATTCACGACCTTGGCAGCTTCTTCATAGGACGCAAGCTTGGTTTTGGTGGTGTCGAGTTCCATGCCGCCGATGAAGCCGAGTACTTCGCTCTTAGACATAAGGCCAGCCAGAGAGCCTGCTATCCAGCCAATTTGCTGCGCATTGGGCAGCATGCTCATGATGTTGTCTGTGGGCAGCGTTTCCGCACCATTCAGTACCGCGAACTTCACATCCGGATAGTCTTTGGCGACCTGAACGGTGGCGTCGCTGTACTGGTTGCCGGGCAGGAATATCATGTCATATCCCAGCTGGGCATAGCTTTCGATGGACTGCACATAATCCGCAACCTTGATGTTGTCGGTGTACTGTGTTTCCCAGCCCAGGTCTTTGGCTGCGGATACCATGGCGTTGTAGCAGGCCGCGCCCCAGCCGCCGTCTGAAATGCTGGAATCCAGCACCATGGCGACCTTGTAGGTTTTGCCAGCCGGAGCCGCCGAAGCGTCGGCAACGCTGGCCGATGCAGCCGGTGAGGCCGATGCAGCTTCTGATGCAGATGGCGAGGCCGATGCGGCTGCTCCGTTGCTTCCGCACGCTGCCAGTGACAGCGCCAAGGCCACTACCAAAACGAGTGCCAATATCTTTTTCATTACAGTTCCTCCTTGTTTTTTGAAAATTATCATAAATCCCACATGGGGAATATGAGCCTTTTTTACCGTTCCTCACGGTAATACGGTTTACCGGCGGACAGGGGGCCCGATTTGCGGATACCGAATACCGCAAGGGCAATCAGCGTGCACAGATAAGGGATCATCTGGAACAGCTGGTAAGGCGTGTTTGTGTTCATTACCTGCAGCCGGAGCTGCAGGGCGTCGAAGAAGCCGAACAGCAGGCAGGCGAGCATGACGCCCGGTGAAGTCCAGCGGCCGAATATAACGGCGGTAAGCGCAATAAATCCTCTGCCGGCCACCACGCCGTCCGTATATGTGTTGACGTAGCATGTTGTAAGGTACGCGCCGCCGATACCGGCGAGGGCGCCGCAGACGATGGATGCGATATATTTTTCGCTGATCACGTTGATCCCCAGGGTCTCCGCCGCGCGGGGAAATTCGCCGACTGCTTTAAAATTGAGCCCCGCCTTGGTTTTGGTGAAGAATATTGCGGAGAACGCGACCATCAGGTAAGCGAAGTAGACCATGGGGGTTTGGTTGAACAAAAGGTTGCCAATGACGGGGATATCCTTCAGCACGGGAATAGCCACTGTTGACATCAGCGTTCCCTGCGCCAGGGTTGAGCTGACACCAAAGTATATGCGGTATATAAAGGCGGCCACGGCCGGCGCGAATATATTGATCGCCATTCCGTAGACAATTTGTTCCGCGCGGAGCGTGATGGTGCAAAAAGCATAGATCATGTTGATAAGGATACCGCCGACAGCGCCGGCGATAATTCCGAGAAAGGGATTACCCGTCATAAAGGAGATCATAAAGCCTGCCAGAGCGCCAAAGGTCATGATGCCGTCCAGGCCGATGTTGACCAGGCCGGCGCGCTCGGAATACAGTTCACCCAGAGCAACCAGCAATATGGGCGTCGCCATGCGGAAGGTCGAGAGAAGCATCTCAGAGGTAAAATCCATTTAAAATTCCTCCTTCCGGCGGGAAAACCGTGTGTTGAAAAATTGCTTGATCTGCGGCAGATGGACAAGGGCAAAGCCCGCCACACCAAAGACGATCACCATAGCCTGTATGATGTCGATCACGGAGGTGGGAACCCCGGTACCCACCTGCATGGTAGTGGCGCCTGTCCGCAGCACCGCGAAGAAATAGGCGATGAATACGGTGGCCAGGGGATTGAGCTGGGCAATGAGCGCAATTGCGACCCCATCGAACCCGAACCCAAGGCCGAAGCCGCTCATGAGGCGGTATTGTGTGCCAAGCAGCTCCACGCTGCCGCCCAGGCCTGCGATGGCCCCCGAGGCGATGAAGCTGGAGAGTATGTATTTATTGACTGCAAAGCCGTTGAAGCGGGCCGCCGTGCTGTTGAGTCCCACCGAACGCAGCTTGAAACCGCTTGAGGTACTGAACAGGAAGTAATGAACCACAACCGCAAGCATTACTGCGATCACGATGCCCCAGGTAACGCGGACGTCCGGGAAGATGCGCGCAAGCTGGGTTGCCTCAGGCACAGCGGGCGTTTGCGGTACGCTGCCCTCCCGAAGCAGGCCCGTATACATCAGGCCCATAAACAGTACCGCCACGTAGTTGAGCATGATGGAGACGATCATCTCGTTAAGGCCACGGGTTATTTTTAGTATCCCCGGGATTGCTCCCCATATGCCGCCCGCAAGGGCGCCCATTACCAGGCAGAGGAGAATCGCCGGGATACCCGTGATGCCCCAGGAAACGGCAATCCAGATGGAGACGCACGCGCCTATGATAAACTGTCCTTCGCCACCCAGATTAAACACGCCGCAGCGGTAGGCAAAACAGGCGCACAGGCCGGTAAAGATAAGAGGCGTAGCCTTTACAAGCGTTGTTCCTACATTGGATGCGCTTCCAAAAGCGCCGATCAACAGATACTGAATCGCCTGAACGGGGGAGGCGCCCAGAGCCGCAATGATGATGCAGCCGCATCCAAGGGCTGCCAAAACGGCAACGATCGGGACCACTACGCCGAGAAGCCTGTTCTTCAATTTCATATACTGATTGCCTCCTTGCCGCCCATAGCCAGGCTGATTTCCTGGATGGGAGGATTCTTTCCCGAAAACTCGCCCATGATCCGTCCTTCAAACATGACGGCTATGCGGTCGGAAATTTCCAGAACCTCGTCAAAATCCGCGGAGATGAGCAGAATGCCGCAGCCGCGGTCACGAGCCTCTATCATGGTATCGCGGATAAAGCGGGAAGCCCCGACGTCGAGCCCGCGGGTTGGATGGACCGCAATCAGCAGATCCGGGTTGCATTCCAGTTCCCGCGCCAAAATGACCTTCTGCTGATTTCCACCCGAGAGGTTTCTGACCTCCTGCTCTACGGATTCGCAGCGTATATCATATTTTTCCTGCATTTTTACCGCATATTCGTGTATTGCTTTTTTGCGCAGGTAAGCCCCGTGGCCGGCGGAAAACTGCGGAGACAAGGTGGATTTTAATACGATGTTGTCCTGAACGGACATATTGGGAATAAGGCCCATTTTATTGCGGTCTTCAGGGATATGGGCAACATTATTGTCTATGAAGCCCTGGGGGTCAAATACAGAAATAAGGGCTCCCTTGATTTCCAGAGATCCGCTGTCCGGAGCAAGCACGCCGGTGATGATCTGTGCCAACTGGCTTTGCCCGTTTCCGTCAACGCCGGCAATCCCCAGAATTTCACCGCATCCCACCCGAAGTGAAACGTGGCTCAGGCCGCTGTGCTTGGAAGTAATGTTATAGCTGACATTGCTGAGAAGAGCCACGCTTTTGCACGAACTTTCAACCTTTGCGTAATGGGGAGGGGGCAGATCACGGCCGATCATCAGATTTGCCAGGTCTTCGCCGCAGGTATCGCAGCAGTTTACGGTGCGGACGGCTTCGCCCGCGCGCAGGACCGTGATGCGGTCTGAAATGCGCAGCACTTCGCGCATCTTGTGGCTGATAAAGATAATGCTCTTTTGTTCCGCCTTGAGCTTTAGGATCACATCAAAAAGCCCTTCCACCTCAATATCGGTCAGCGCGGCGGTGGGCTCGTCCAGCACCAGCAGCTCTGCGCCGCGGTATAGGGCTTTAATGATTTCAATGCGCTGCTGCGCGCCCACGGATATCTCGGAGATAGGTTTATCCAACTCCACGTCCAGGCCGTATTTTTGGGCGATCTCCAAAATTTCTTTTTTTCGCGCCTCTACATTGATGAAGACACCTTTGGTATTTTTGTCTCCCAAAATGATGTTCTCAAAGACGGTCATGGCTTCGACCAGCATGAAATGCTGATGCACCATGCCGATGCCAAGCTTTACAGCCTGCGCGGGCGAATCGATTTTAACCTTGCTGCCATTAAAACAGATGGAACCTGCCGTTGGCTGATACAGGCCAAACAGAACATTCATGAGCGTACTTTTGCCGGCGCCGTTTTCGCCCAGCAGCGTATGAACCTCGCCGCGGCGCACATCAAAGCTGACGTTTTTGTTGGCATACAGATCGCCGAACTGTTTTGTGATATGCTCCATCCGCAGAATTTCTTCCATAAACTCAGTCTCATCTCCTTTTATCCAGCGGGCTATTATATTGCCGGCAGCCCGTATGTATTTTGAAATATGCTTGAAACAAAAAAACGGAGAAAGTATCGCCAAGGCGTGGTTCGTTCTACTTTGAACGACGACGTATCTTGCTTGAATTCCTCCGTAACTTCTTACATTTTTTTAAGGACATCAATCGTTTAACAAAAAATTTTTTTCTCTTACAATTTTTTTCATTGTAAAATGAAAAACTTAGTTTGTCAACATTGTAGTACAAAAGAATATACCTGACTATATATAATGAAAAGGCTATTAGCCGAAAAATCATGATACTTGAGCTTGGTAGTATTATAATATCCAGCGATTCTGTTGTAAAGGAATACATTGGTAACTATAAGCCGCTGTTATAGAGCACTAAAAAAAATACGCAATACTACCGCCGCGGCAGCGGTTTCGTGCAATCCATATTATAAGAGGTAATGCTTATAGAATCATACCAATTTGTTCAACATTTAACGATGCGGTATTCTTTAATGGTATTATCCGATCGGCCTTTAATGATTGACAGGCAGTTTAGATATTGCTTCAATATCATACAAGTTTTAATAGATTGCATAGAAATCACCCTTTATAAATTACCCGCTCGGTTTAATGGAAATATGCGGATTATATGTTATAATGTTATAGATATGCCTGAAGAATATAAGCATATTATCAATTAATGCAGATTCATTATGAGCAATAATGGGAAGACCACCGTGGAGCGGGGAAAAGGACATAATCTATGAACAAAAAAATAGCGATCGTTACCGGCGCAACCGGCGGACTTGGAAAAGAGTTCGTGAGGCTGCTTTGTTTCGAGGATATTAACGAAATCTGGGCAGTTGCGAGAAATACCGAAAAACTTGATCTCCTGAGATCTGAACTGGGCAGTAAAGTTATCCCTGTTTCAGCGGATCTGGCGATGGACGAATCTTATCAGCTTATTAAGGAGATGCTATATGCACAGCAGCCGCAAGTGCGGTATCTTATCAATAATGCTGGGGGTGGCAGAATGGACCCCTCCATCAGTTTTTCAGATCCATACATTGAGCACGGGATTGCCGCGCACTGCACGGCTGTTGCAGTGCTCTGCAACGCAAGCATTCCATATATGAGCAGCGGCTGCCATATCATTAACATTGCTTCTCAATCTGCTTTTCAGCCCGTGCCGTACATCAATCTTTACGCAGCCAGCAAAGCATTTGTCTGTAGCTATTCAAGGGCGTTGAATGTTGAACTTGAAGGCACAGGGATTGTTGTTACCGTCGCTTGCCCCGGTTGGATACGTACTGACTTGCTTGAAGAAGAACGCAACGGCCATGCAATCAAGTTCCCTGGCATGGCAATGCCTCATGCGGTAGCGGCAAAAACACTTGGCGATGCAAAGAAGGGTAAGGATATCTCTGTCTATGGCGTATATGTCAAGTATCTGCATCTGCTCGCGAAGCTTTTTCCGCACCGGATGGTTATGAAATCATGGATGCGGAGCATAAAAAATTATATTTGATTGGAATTTGAGGTGCCACTGTTGCAAAACGAAATTCTCTCTGAGCGGGCTGATTTGTTTGACCCGAATATGTGCATAGCGATCACCTTTGATGTTGCGGGAGCGGAAGAACAATTATTCGTAGAGGCGGCAAGGCGCGCGTTTACGGGGTTTGAAGCGACAATGTCTAAAATCGTTTTGACGAATACCGGCAGCGCTTATTATGAGAAAATGCATTTCAGCGGTTGCACCGCGCATACCACACATTCGGATTTTAACGATCTAATCCGCGAAAACGAGAAAAAGCCGTTTGCAATTGAGAATGGTGAAATGATGCGGGTATTTGTTAGACAGTCGGAAGGCAGGCTGAATTTGCTGGTAATGATGCATCACCTGGCTGGCGACGGTAAATCGGCTGTTTATTTTGTTGAACGCATGATAAAAGAATACATTGGTGAACGCGGTGAATATCAGACCCTTAAACTGCTTAATAAGGATACCTTGCCAGCAGGCACAAATATATCCAGATTGTATCATTGGTTAGCGAAACATTATAACGAGCGTTGGCTAAAGTCAGGCAGAGTATTTGACTGGGATGACAAAAACAATTTGCATCATACCTATTGGCAAGAACGAACCTCTATTATTTTGAAACGGCATTTTTCTCCCGAATGTGTAGAGCGGATTCACACAAAATCAAAAGCCGCGAAGGTATCCGTGAACAGCTGGATCTTAACCGCCTTTATGAGAGAGAATAAACGTTATCAGTCGGCGGGGCTTGCCGTTGACGCGCGTATAGACGGCAACCGCGCCATGTCAAACCAGGCTACAGGCATTATAGCCCGATACATATACAGCGATATGCTGACGTTTGAGCAGAATGCATATCGGCTGCATAAGCGTATTTACACAAAACTAAACAAGTTGCCGCGCAGGTATTTTATTCTTCGTTTCATACCGTTGTTTACGCCGTCACTCATTGATTCCATCCTAATGTACGTTTACGGTTTGTATGATAACAGAACCAGTAAAAAGGCGGCGGCCATGATGGGCTGTGCACCGTTAAAAACGAACGTTTTGTCTGTGACCAATTTGACAAGGCTGGATATTGCTCAAAAATACGGTGATTTGCGCATTGAGCATTTTTACTTTGTGCCGCCAGTTGTGTCGTACGCTTATCAGACTTTTGGGATTGCAACTACTCCAAGCGGCATGACAGTCACGCTTCATAGTATGAACGATCGTTTTACCGAACGGGAAAAGCAGATGTTCATTAATACAATGGATTTTCTGGAGGACTGACAATAGAAAAGATATGTGGATTTGCGCATTATGTTTGAAACTGTGTGAAAACTGTTTTGTTTGGTGGAGCATAGCGGATTCGCTACGCGCCTGTGGTGGAATGCGTAAGGTCTTTTGATAATATCAAATAGCACCGGCAATTTAACTAATTTAACTTATGATACACACCTTAACACCGGCGCTACACGCCGTGGCTTCGCCGCTTCATCCGCCACTGGCGGCGCGGCTCGCCCGTTCGAATCCGCAACTTTAGAGTAAATAAAAAGTCTCATACTATGTATGAGACTTTTTATTTGGTGGAGCATAGCGGATTCGAACCGCTGGCCTCTGCATTGCGAACGCAGCGCTATACCAACTTAGCTAATACCCCGTGCTCAAATATTTTAACAAATATCATTTTGAAATGCAATAATATTTTCTAAGAAATCCGCCGCGCCAGCACAAAATTTTTGTTATAGTATCCGCTGGTCATGGAGCTGATTGCTACGCAGCCCTGGCTCTGGGAAGCGTGTATAAAGCTGCCGCCGCCCGCGTAAATGCCCATGTGGCTGATGTTGCTGCCGTCGTCCGGTTGAAAGAACACAATATCGCCAATCTCCAGGCTTTCTATGTTTTGCACCGTCTGCCACCCGCCCAGAGTGCTGAATGCGGCGGGGCTCATTTTGTTCACCGAAATTCCGGCGTTGCTCAGGATATAGTATATAAAGCCGGAGCAGTCGAACGAGTTGGGACCGCTGGCGCCGTATATATATTCTTTGCCCAAAAGGCCGTAGGCAAGGCCCACCGCCTTGTTTACCGCCGCGCTTCTGGATAGAGCGCCTGTGCTATCCAGAAGGGCAGAGGAGGAATCGCCGCCGGGGAAAGGCGTAGCGTTTTGTGCATACAGCAGCTTTCTGGTTTCCGGTCCCGCTTTGCCGTCCTGGTTCAGGCTGCTTGCCTGCTGGAACAGCTTTACCGCGGATTCGGTCATTTCACCGTAATACCCGGTGGAATCCGTATTCAGGTAACCCAGCTCATTCAGGCGGTTTTGCAGTTTTTGTATGGCGCTTCCGCTGTCGCCAAGCGCCATGGCGTATGGAGAGGCAGCCTGTGCAAAGAGAGCGTCCAGCGTTTTATCGTCCGCCGTGCCGGTTGGCGGCAGGCTGGAATCCTGCTGGAACGTCTTTACAGCTTCCTGGGTCACGGGCCCGTAAAAACCTGTGAGCGTATCATAACTGTAATATTCAAGAGATTGCAGGCGTTTTTGCAAAAGCACAACGTTTTCGCCAGTATCGCCGGGCGAGAGCCCAGAGGAGACGCCGTTGCCGGAAAGGGACGCAAGCAAGGCATTATATTCCTGGCCAAACAGGGCCTGGCTGGTTTCCGGGCCAACCTTGCCGTCCGGCGCCAGGCCGTTCTTCTTTTGGTATTCTTTTACGGCCTGCTCTGTTTCCTCACCGTAAAAGCCGGTGATATCCGAATTGTAAAAGCCTTTTTGTTTGAGTATCTGCTGCAGTTCCACAACGCTCTCGTTCTGTTCGCCCCGCATCAGTATTTCGGTGCTGCTTGCCGCAAAAGCGGCTGAAGGCATGGTCATAAAAAAAGCGATACCTGCGGCCACAAAGCCGAGCATTTTTTTTCTCATCAACATCCTCCAGAATTTTTGGATAACGTAAGAATTGTAACAATTATTTAATAATTAATCAAGTGTTTCTTAAAGATTCGCAAAAAAATGCTTTTAAGAAGTTGTGCAAACAAACTGCGTGGGCTCGTTTTTATACCCAGGCATATTGTATCGAATAGTGGTTTTATATATAATAACATATATTGTAAAAAGCAAAGGAGTTATGGATAATGGGGACCGTTAATAAAAGCGTGTTGTTTTATGAAATTTGCGGCGAAGGTCTTCCGCTTGTGATGCTGCACGGCTGGGGGGTTGACCACCATATACTTTCCGGCTGCATGGAACCCCTGTTTGCCGAGCATCCCGCGCCCATCCGGCGTATTTATATCGATCTGCCGGGTATGGGCCGGTCGCCGGCGGCTCCGCATATTCGCACGTCCGACCACGTTCTGGACGCGCTGGTTGAGCTGCTGGATGAACTGATACCGGGCCGGCGGTTTTTGGTTATGGGCGAGTCGTATGGCGGCTATCTTGCCCGGGGCATGGTGAGGCGGCATGCATCCCGGATCGCCGGGCTCATACTGCTTTGTCCGCTCGTGTTTCCCGGATGCCGCCGGGGGAATGTGGAACCGCTGCACGTGATGGAAAAGGATGAAGCCTTTTTGAATACGCTCAGCGCGGCGGACAGGGCCAGCTTTGAATACTTAAACGTGATACGCACCGAAAGCGTATGGAACCGCTTTCGTGACGACATATTGGAGGCGCTTCGGCATCAGAACACGCGTTTTCTTACCGAGGTGCTGGACGGCGCATTCTCCTTTGATGTGGACGATCTGGAAAAGCCTTTCACGGCGCCGTGCCTGATACTTACCGGCAGACAGGATACGGAGGTTGGATGGCGCGATCAGCTTGGGCTCATGGAACTTTACCCCAACGCCACGTTTGCCGCGCTCAACCGTGCGGGCCACAACCTGCAGATCGAGCAGCCGGAGCTGTTCCGGTCAATTACGCGATACTGGCTCAGGGACAATATGAAGCTGTTTTGCGAATAGAGGCGCTGCCGCACAGTGGGATAAAAAAAATTTAAAGTTTTGCGCCGCCAGTCTGGGAAGATTACAGAGATGAGATGTTTTGCCTATGAATATACAGCGCCCCGTTTTCTGCGGAAAACGGGGCGCTTGCCATTCATCTGAACCCCGGTTATACCAGGGATGCGTATTGACCGGCTGAGATCAGCCGAATGTTTTGCCTTCCATTTCAACGTATTTGCGGATGTTTTTCATCAGGCTGCCGAAGGCTTCCGGAGTTAAGGACTGGGCGCCGTCGGACAGGGCGTGGGGCGGATCGTTGTGCACCTCTATCATGAGGCCGTGCGCACCCGCCGCAACCGCGGCTTTGGCGAGGGGCTCCACCAGCCAGGCCGCGCCGCCCGCGTGGCTTGGGTCCACAATGATAGGCAGGTGGGACTGCCGCCGGATTACCGGTACCGCGCTGATATCCAGCGTGTTGCGGGTCATGGTTTCAAAGGTACGGATGCCGCGCTCGCACAGGATGACCCGGTCGTTTCCCTCGGACATGATGTATTCCGCGCTCATTAAAAATTCTTCTATGGTATTTGCAAGGCCTCTTTTCAAAAGAATGGGCTTGTTGAGTTTGCCCAGCTCCTTTAAAAGCCTGAAGTTCTGCATGTTGCGCGCGCCCACCTGGATTATGTCCACATCCTTGAAATAAGGGATATCGCTGATGCCCATGATCTCCGTGACCACCGGCGTGCCGAATTTTTTCTTGCAGGCTAGCAGGTATTCAATGCCCTGTTCCATGAGCCCCTGGAAAGCGTAGGGAGAGGTGCGGGGTTTGTATGCGCCGCCGCGCAGGCACTGCGCGCCGCTCTTTTGTATGGAAGCGGTGATTGTTTCCATTTGCTCCATGCTTTCCACCGAACAGGGGCCTGCGATCATGCAAAAATGGCTGCCGCCCAACTGAAAGCCGCCGCCCACGTCCACCACCGTATCCTGCTGGTGGAATTTGCGGTTTGCTTTTTTATACGGTTCCTGCACGCGCCGCACGTCTTCCACAATATCGATGGCGCGGATGGCGTTGATATCAACAGAAGTGGTGTCTCCCACCAGGCCCATAATGGTTGTATTTTCGCCCTGGCTGAAATGGATTTTGATATCGCGCTGTTCAAAATCGTGTATCAGCTTGTCAATTTGCTCTTTGCCGGCGTTCTGTTTTAAAATTATGATCATTCGTTTTCAGCTCCGTTCCAGTTTCATCCATATAGTTCCTATATAGTCTACCGTAAAACGGGCCGGAAATAAAGCGGTGGATAAAAAATTTTTGCCCATATTCATTATAGACGCCGCTGCATATGGGCATATTCAATAGAAAAAGGGGGCAGGGAAATGATTATAACGCGCTATGCGGGCACGCAAAAAATTGAAGCGGAAAACCTGGCTCAAATTACCATAGACAACGAGCGCATACGGAATATTATAAAAACTGTGGAGAAAAGGATCAACTAGAGGAGGCACGGGCTTTGCAGGCAAAAAAAGCGGCGCTTTATATCCGCGTATCTACGGACGCGCAGCGGGAGGAAGGGTATTCCATAGACGCGCAGAAGGAGCTTTTGGGCGCGTATTGCAAATCAAGGCAGATTAAGGAACACGCGTTTTACATAGACGGCGGATTTACGGGAAGCAATATTGAGCGGCCGCAGATGCGGGAACTGATCAGCGACATTCGCGCGGGCAGGATTGGCACTGTGGTGGTTTACAAGCTGGACAGGCTTTCCAGAAGCCAGAAGGATACGCTGTTCTTGATTGAGGACGTGTTTTTGCCCTGCGGTGTGGATTTTGTTTCTGTGCAGGAGAGCTTTGACACGTCCACATCCTTTGGCAAGGCCATGGTGGGCATTCTTTCCGTGTTTGCGCAGTTGGAACGCGAGACCATTCGCGAGCGCACGCGCATGGGCATGCGGGAGCGCGTGAAGAGTGGCCTGTGGATGGGCGGAGGCAGGGTGCCCTTTGGCTACGATTACGACCGGGAGCAGGGTGTGCTGGTGCCCAACGATGACGCTGAACGCGTGCGCAAAATATACGAGCTGTATTTGCAGGGGTATTCGCCCGCGCGCATTGCCCAGGTGGTGGGACTGAAATACGACCGGCTGGCCGAGCAGATTCTGCGGCGCAAATCTAACGCCGGGTATATACAATACAACCGCGAGGAATACAAAGGCATGCACGAGGCAGTGATCAGCCTGGAAACATACGAAAAGGCCATGGAACTGATGGCGGAGCGTTCGCAGAAACGGCCGGTATCCACCGCGCACCTTTTAACCGGCCTTGTGTACTGCGGCCAATGCGGCGCGCGCATGCGCTACCAGAAATGGGGCAAGAACGGATACAAGCTGTGCTGCTACTCGCAGCAGAAAAGCAAGCCGTACCTGGTGCGCGACCCCGATTGCAGCAACGAGCGGGTATGGGCTTGCGAGATAGAGGACGCGCTGACGGAGGACTTGTTCAAACTTTCGTTTAAGCTGGAAGAGGACAAAAAAGCCGCGGAGAAAAGCGCGAGCGTTCTGGAGATTTTGCAGCAGGATTACCGGAAGGCTTCCGAAAAGTTGAAACGCCTGTACAACCTGTACGCGCAGGCGGGGGACGAGCTGCTGCGCGAGACCATTGCCGAGAACAAAACCGAAATGGAGCGGATAGCCAAGCTTATACAGGACGAGCGGGAACGCCAGGCCGTGAGCGGCAGGCAGGCGGAGAAAAAGATATTGCTGAAAGACTTAAAAACCGCGTGGGAATACATGACCGTGCAGGAAAAGCAGTTTCTGGTGCGGCAGTGCGTGGACAAGATTGTGGTGGCCGGCAACAGTGCGGATATTTATTACCAGTTTACTGTTTAAATTTTGCATTTTAAAATTTCACCGTTGAACATTTATGAAGTAAACAGAACTTGCTTCTTTTTATTTTAAAGGAGTTTGGGATGTTATGAAGAATTATTGATATATAAAAGGCGGCGGAACATCTGTGATGCGCAGGGCGTTATGGCTTTTGGTAAATTTGATTATTTCATGGCGAGAAGGATACTTTATGCAGCATGCGAAAACCACAACAAAGTTCAGGCAGAACGGCAACCACATTATACAACGCAGCATTTCCGTGAAAATGCTTATAGCCTGTTTTTTTTCATGCGTCATAGGAATTGTATTGATGGCGCTGCTCTCTTATTACCTGTTGATGGGAGTATTCATTGCCGTCCTTATATGCATCAATATTACAACCCCGCTGCTCAAGGCGGGCAAAATTGGCATTGATGCGGCGTGTCTTGCCCCAATGCTGATTCTGTGCTTTGTATATACGCCGCTCAGTTGGTTTACATTTAACGGTTTGCTGGGCTGCACGCCATATCTTTCTATCCTGTTTATCACAATGATTTCGCTTACATACTATCACAGAATCCACATAGTAATGCTGTCGCTTTATGGCGCGCTGATGCTGGGGCTTATTATTCATTGGATTGCTGCGTGGCCGAGTGAAAGGGATACGGGGCAGGCTGCGAATATTCTGGTGGCTTATATTCTTACAACCACGCTGATTGTTTCTATTATAGAAGGCGTGAAGCGTAAAAATTCTGAGATTAATACGCATATAACGGATCTTTCTTTGCGAGACGACCTGACGGGGCTCCTGAACCGCCGCGCGATTGAAGAGGTTCTTGGCAGGCTGGAAGGAGTCTTTATAAAAGAAGGCCGCGAATATGCGGTTGTTATGCTGGACATTGATAAATTTAAAAGTATTAATGATCTCTTTGGCCATAATTTGGGCGATTCTGTACTAAAGAGTATGGCTGCGTCCATTCAAAAGAGTATTCGCTCGGAGGACTGCGCCTTTCGTTTGGGCGGAGACGAATTTTTGCTGGCCCTGCCCAACGTGAACAAAGAAGCCGCTTATCAAATATGCGGGCGAATTGAAGCGGCTTTGCGCGGTATACAGGGATATGCGTTTCCGCTCATAGTCAGCAAAGGCTGCGCGTTGCGCTCGGAAAGCACAGATGCCACGGAGCTGTTGGAGTTAGCCGATAGACGCATGTATGAGGCCAAGCAAAGCCAGAGCAATGATGAAAATTGAAGTGAGGAAAAGGCCAAGGCCTGGCTGGTGAAATGATACGGGTGGAATTAAAGACGTTTTTGTACTATGAATGCCCATGCCGATGATTATAGGCGAAATACGCCGTTACCTGCGGGATAATAATTCCATCCGCGTGAGCCGCGCGCTCAGAGACACGGCCTACCGCGCGCTGCAGATAAGAAACAAGATTGCCAACACCAACTTTGAGGAACCCAGTGTGGACGACATTGCAAAAGAAATGGAGGTGAACCGCGACCAGGTGGTGATGGCGCTGGACGCGATTCAGGACCCCATCAGTTTGTTTGAGCCCGTATACCACGACGGCGGAGACGCAATATTCGTGATGGACCAGGTGAAGGACGACAAAAACGCCGACGAGATATGGCTGGAGAGCATCGCTTTAAAGGAAGCCATACGGCGCCTGTCTGAACGGGAAAAGATTATTATAGACATGCGGTTTTTTAAGGGCAAGACCCAAATGGAAGTGAGCGAGGAACTGGGCATCAGCCAGGCGCAGGTCTCGCGGCTGGAGAAATCCGCGATTAAAAATATGAAACGTATGTATGTATAACAATTGTTAGAGATCATTCAAAAAATGCAGGAAAGCCTGCATTTTTTTGAGCGGTAACAAATTGGCTCAATTATTTTACGGAAATATTCACGAGACTGTTAATAATGGAGAAAAAATGACGATACATTTTAAGTAGGCTTTTTTTCGAGAACTTTCGAAAAATATTGTATAGGGAGGAAATTCGATTGACAGAATTGGATGAGAGGGTAGCAGAGGAAGAGGATACGCAGCAGGGCAGATTTCTTACTTTCGCAATAGGCCAGGAGATATTCGGGCTGGAAATAAAGTATGTAACTGAAATCGTAGGCATGCAGCCTATTACGCCCTTGCCCGAAACGCCGGAGTATGTGAAAGGGATTATAAACCTGCGTGGAAAGATTATTCCCGTTATTGACGTCCGGCTTAAATTCAAAAAGGAATCAAAAGAGTATACGGACAGGACGTGTATTATTGTGATTGAGATTGGTGACACTACGGTTGGCCTGATTGTGGATGCTGTTTCGGAGGTGCTTGCCATTAACGGCGAAGCGATTGCCCCGCCGCCGGATCAGAAAACGGGCGTGCAGAACAGGTATATTGCAGGCATTGGAAAGGTGGAAAACGAAGTTAAGCTTTTACTTTCCTGCGAGAAACTTTTTAAGGATGACGAGATGCAGATTATTAAGGAAAACAACCGGTAATTGAAATTAAAAAGCGGAGTTTATAAATAATAAAAAGTTTAAAAATGGGCGGCAACGCCTGTTTTTTGTACAAAATTTTAACTAAAAAAACTGCAAAGAGTTTAGGTATGTAACCTTTTGAAAAGCAGGCAAATCCTGCAATTTTTTTATACCTCCCAACATATACTGTACAACCACCAAAAAAATCCGTGGGTTGTTTGGCGGGCTTTAGCAAAAACATATGGGGGGCGGTAAGGATGAAGTTCAGTGATTTACGAAGGAAAGAAGTGGTGAATGTGCAGGACGGAAAGTCTCTTGGATGCGTCAGCGACCTTATTATAGAACCTGACGGAAAAGTGATTTCCATGGTGATGCCGGGGCCTTTCCGCCTTGCGGCGGTGTTTGGACAGGAGGCCGGCGTGCTTGTGCCCTGGAGCAATATTGTAAAGCTGGGGGAGGACGTAATTCTGGTGAAACTGGAACCCCCCGCGATGCCAAATTACAGGTAGCAAAACAAGTCCGCCGTGTGGTATAATAAAAGCAAAACGGCGGGAGGTTTCTGCCCTTGAAATGCATATACTGTGACTGCCTGGAGAGCAAGGTTGTTGATTCCAGGCCGGTGGACGACGGAGCAGCGATCCGCAGAAGGCGCGAATGCCTGTCTTGCGGGAAACGCTTTACAACGTATGAAAAAGTGGAGAGCATTCCGCTGCTGGTGATCAAGAAAGACGGCAGCAGGGAAGCGTTTGATATGGAAAAAATCAAGCGCGGCGTAATTAAAGCTTGCGAGAAGCGCGCGGTTTCCATAGAGGAGATTGAGCATCTGGTTGCGGACATTGAGCGCGAGATATTCAGGGACGCGCGGCAGGAAGTGACCAGCCACGAGATTGGCGAGATTGTGATGAACGGCCTCAAAGACCTGGACGAAGTGGCGTATGTGCGTTTTGCCTCTGTGTACAGGCAGTTCAAGGACATTAATACTTTTATGCAGGAATTGACGAAACTGCTGATGGAGAAATAATATGCAATTAAGCGATTACGGCGCATTGGTTCAAAAGGGATTTATAAAAAGGCAGAACGGCGGTGTTGTGTTTTTTACAATACCGTCTTTTGATAAATACCCGGGGGTTGCGGCGGGCTTTACCAGCCGCATTGGGGGTGTGAGCACGGGTTGCTTTGATTCCCTAAACTTCAGCCAGACCCGGGAGACAAATGTGGAAAACGTGCGGGAGAATTACAGAAGGGCGGCGGGCGCGCTTGGGTTGGATGCGCACACCATTGTGCTGGACAACTACGAGCATGGTACGGGAATTTATCACGCGGGCAAGAGCGATTGCGGCAAGGGGCTCTTCCGCGAAACCGACTTGCCCTATTGCGACGCGGTGATTGTTACCGAACCGGGGGTTACGGCTGTTACGCTTCATGCGGACTGCGTGCCCCTGTTTTTTCTGGACCCCCAAAAAAATGTTGCCTGCGTGGCGCACGCCGGATGGCGCGGCGTTTATGGCGGGTTGCCCCGCAAAATTGCGGAAGAATTTATAAACGTATACGCAAGCCAAAAAGAAGACATTATAACGGCGATAGGACCTCACATTATGCCCTGCTGCTACGAGGTGGGAGAGGAAGTCGCTTCGCTGTTTGAGAATAGATTTGGAGAACTTACAATTAAAAAACAAGGCGGACGCCTGCATTTGGACATGCAGGAAGCCATATTGGTTCAGTTTATGGAGGCGGGGCTGCCGCCCCAAAACTGCACCTGCGCCAATCTCTGCACCAGTTGCCTGCCCGAGCTGTTTTATTCGCACAGGCGGGACAGGGGAGAGACGGGCGCAATGGCCTCTATAATTGCTTTTCGGGATTTGTAATGAAAGCGGGCGTACGCTCACTCCGGGCGGCAGAAAGCTGCCCGGCTTTGGTGAACGGGGGATTTTATGAAAATTCTGGTTGTTGACGATGAAACGAACATTCTGGAGCTTCTCTTTTTTAACCTGCAAAAAGAGGGATACGACGTGGATACGTCTGCGGACGGGGAAACCGCCCTGCAGCTCTACGCCAGGAACAAATATGACCTGATCGTTCTGGACCGTATGCTTCCCGGTATTGACGGCACGGACGTGCTGCGGAAAATAAGGAGCCTGGACGCGGATATTCCGGTGGTTATGCTGACGGCCAAATCGGAAGAGACGGACAAGCTGATGGGGTTTGACCTGGGGGCGGACGATTATGTGACCAAGCCCTTCAGCATGATGGAGTTTAAGGCGCGGGTGCGCGCGCTGTTAAAACGCAACGTGCGGGAAGAACCCAGCGGACAGCCAAGCTTTACGGTGGGGGATGTTGTAATTGATTACGACAACTACAAGGTAGAGGTTGCGGGCGAGAAGGTGCCGCTGACTTTAAAAGAGTTTGAACTTTTAAAGCTTTTGACACAGAACCAGTCCAAGGTGTTCTCACGCGAAAGCATACTGGAGAAGATATGGGGCTATGAATATTACGGGGAGACCCGCACGGTGGATGTGCATATCCGCACGCTCCGCAAAAAAATGGGCGATTTTGGAAAGTATATTCAGACCGTGCATGGCGTTGGGTACAGCTTTGATATGAAGGCCGCCCAGACTAGCGGTTCCTGACGCGGCGGGATTGCAATGGAAAGAAGGATTTTTTTAACCATCATCCGGCTGTTTGTTATATTTATAGGGCTTACCCTGCTGGGCGCCCTGTTTGTGGTTGGGCCCAGGCTGGAATTGCTGCGGGTTTTGCTTGTGATTGCCGTGACGGGCGGCATAAGCGTTCTGATTGCGGTGCGCACGGCAAAATGGGTTGCCAGGCCGGTGGCGGACGCTGAGGAACTGCTGAAAAAAATTGAGGCGCAAAACAGGCTGGAGCATCCCGCGGCAAAGAGCGATTCAGAACAACTGGCGCGGGGCGTTACAAGCCTTGCCTCCCTGCTGGACAAAACAATAGACCAATTGCAGGACACAAACAGCAGCCAGGCTGCCATGCTGCGCGCGATTCCCTGTGCGGTGGTGGCTGTGGACAGCAATAAAAAAATTCTGATGGCAAACAGCATGGCCAAAAATTTTTTTGAAATGGACGACTGCGAAGGCCGTTATTTTATTGAGTGCGTGCGCCAGGCTTCTATGGAGCGGCTGATAGACGCCGCCATTCAGGGTGAAAAAACAATTGAGGAAGAGCGCCAGGCGGTTTCTATGGCCGGGGAGTTTTTTTACAGGATCAACGTGGCGCCGATTAAGAAAAAAGACCTTGTGACGGGCGCTGTTTTAATGGCGCAGGATATTACGGGCATTAAGCAAGTGGAGCTGATGCGCAGGGATTTTGCGGCCAACGTATCCCACGAACTCAAAACGCCGCTTACCGTGATCAACGGTTTTTTGGAGACCATCAAAACGGAAAAAGACCTGGACGAGAATACGCGGGGCCGGTTTTTGGATATTATCTCTCTGGAAACGGAGCGCCTCTCCCGGCTGATTGAGGATATTCTTTCCCTTTCCGAAATTGAGACGGGAAATTTGAGCCGCGTGGAAACGGTGGAGGTAGACGATTGCGTTTTTCGCAGCGTTGAGCTGCTGCTGGGGAAAGCTAAGGAGAAGAACATTAGCCTTGAATCCAGCCTTTTGTTTGGAGGATGTGTGCAGGGCAACCCGGACAGGGTATCCCAGATGGCGATTAACCTGATAGACAACGCCATCAAGTATACGCCGCAGGGCGGCAGGGTGTTTGTATCCACAAAGCAGTTTGGTGACAATTGCATCCTCACGGTGGAAGACAACGGCATAGGCATCAGCCTGGAAGACCAGCGCAGGCTGTTTGAGCGGTTTTACCGGGCGGATAAAAGCCGCTCCAGAGAGCTTGGGGGCACCGGCCTTGGGCTTTCCATTGTGAAGCACATCGCGTCCTCCATGAACGGCAACGTGACCGTAAGCAGCGCGCCGGGCAGGGGGTCTGTGTTTACGGTGGTGCTGCCTGTTTCTTAAGGATTACTCCTGATCTGTATGAGAGCCGAAAAAGCAATAAAAACGCCAAGGATGATAAAAAAGGCCGGGGTAACGGCTTTTTGCTTTTTTACGGCAATTGCCGCGGAACCGCGCGCGTTGGCCGCAATTGCGCCTGCGTTCCGTTTTTGATTGTATTTTGCGAATTGCCTGAAAACCAGCCAGAAAATCAAAATGTAAACTGCCATATTGACTGCCAGTGCGGGAAGATCTGAAACGTAGACGGATGGCTGCCGCGGCGCGCCGCTTTGGGCGTTGTTGATGTATATAAATATAAGGTTGAAGCTGTTGTTTGTGAAGTGAAACAGCATGGGAGCAATGATAGACCCGGTATACCAGGCGGCATAAACCATGATATAGCCCAGGACGGCGGCATAAAAGAACTGGTTGAAGTTTAAATGGAAAAAGCCAAAGTACAGCCCGGTTATAATCGCCGCGGTTTGAAGGCCGGAATTGCGGAAGGAATACAGCACAATGCCCCTGAAGCCAAGCTCTTCCACAATGGAAGGTATGATTGCCACCACTGTAAACGAGAACCAGACCGGATAACCAGAGAAATCATCCAGCGCGGCATGAAAGCTTTGGTTTGGAAACAGGAAGTATGTTATGGCGGAAATATTGGATGCAACCGGAGAAAAAAGCACGGCCAAAGTGATGATGAATAAAATATTATGAATGCTGACCGGTTTGAACTGAAAAACTCTTTTTGGGCTTTCTTTGGTGAACACAAAGAACAATATGATTAATATGCCGGGATTGATGAGTTCGTTTAAAAAAATCAGAACGGCATTCACGGGGATTTTGAACCAGGTAAGGCAGAAACTGAAACCGATTTGGCAAACCAGTATGCAGATCATGAATATATTGCAATTTTTTATTTTCGCCATATACTGCTCCTTTGGCTGAAGATACCGGCATTTGCTATTTTATCACAATTTACCGTTTGTTTGGATATATGCGGAGCGCCGGAGAAAAATATCTTTTTGCCCGTTTGCTGTTTTTATTTGACAACAAGTTTTAGCCGGTATTATTCTGGTAATGGAAGCAAACGGCCCGGTATGCGGCAATTTTATTTTAACAAAAAAATTCGGGGATAATTCTATGGTCACTACGGAAGCGAGCGGCATAGGTATAAGTATGGTAGAGCAAAACCGGGCACATGGACATAATAGTTTTTAGGGAGTATAAAGTAAGGGTTGTAATATGGATAGGATATATATGGATCATGCTGCGACGACTTATGTGGACGAACGCGTGCTGGAAGCAATGCTTCCTTATTTGAAAGGCCAGTACGGGAATCCGTCCAGCGTTTATGAGACAGGCCGCAACGCAAAAGCCGTGATTGAATCGGCCAGGGAAACGCTTGCCAAACTGATTGGCGCACAGCAAAAAAACGAAATTTATTTTACATCTGGCGGCACCGAGAGCGACAACTGGGCCATAAAAGGAGCCGCGATAGCCAACGCAGGCCGCGGAAAACATATCATTACAACGGCGGTGGAGCATCACGCGGTGCTGTATCCGTTTGAATTTCTTGAAAAGCACGGGTACGACGTAACATACCTGCCTGTAGACCGGTACGGAATGGTATCGGCGGTGCAGGTATTGGACGCCATACGGGACGATACCGCCCTGGTTTCCGTGATGTACGCCAACAACGAAGTGGGCTCCATAAACCCCATAGCCGAGATTGGGGACATATGCAAAAAAAAGGGCGTGCCGTTCCACACGGACGCGGTGCAGGGGGCGGGCGTGCTGCCCATAGACGTACAGCGCATGAATGTTGACATGCTTTCCGCTTCCGCGCACAAGTTTTACGGCCCCAAGGGCGTAGGCTTTCTGTATATGCGCAACGGAACCATTTTGGATAACCTTCTGCACGGCGGCGGCCAGGAGCGTAAACGGCGCGCGGGTACGGAAAACGTGCCCTACATTGTGGGTATGGCAAAGGCTCTCAGCCTTGCGTATGAGAATTCCGAAAGGGAAAATCGCCGGATAGCGGGCCTTAGGGATTACATGATCCGGGAGATTAAAACCAAGATTCCCATGACCCGCCTGAACGGGCACCCGTCCATGAGGCTGCCGGGCAACATCAATATGGTTTTTCAGTACGTGGAGTCGCAGGCTTCGCTGATCAGCCTGGACCTGGCCGGCATTGAGTGTTCAAGCGGTTCGGCCTGCTCCGCCGGGTCTGTGGACGCTTCCCATGTGCTGCTTGCCATGGGCGTTCCGCCCGAGGAAGCGAAATGCTCCCTGCGGTTTACGCTTGGGCACAAGACCACTGTTTCCCAGATTGACACTGTGGTAACCGAACTGATATCCATCTGCCGGAAACTGCGGGAACTATCGCCCGCGGCCGCACGCTTTGCCCAATTTGAGCGTGAGCACATTAAATATATTTACTAATCATCCCCCCGCAGGGGGATTTTTTTGTTTTTCTTCGCATCAAACAAGAGACCATAAGCAATTATTGAATTGTTTCCGTAACACCATCTGTCCCAAAACCAGCCCGCTTAACATCGCTTGCATGAAAAAGGAATCCAATAGAGCAAAACTAAATTTTGAAAACTGTAGTATTTTTTTTAAACCTGCGCAAAATAGAAAAAAACGAAAGGAGTTCTTAAAATGAAAGGTGGATATTTTGCTGGGATGCTGGCGGGAGGGCTGATTGGAATAGCGGCGGCGGTTATTGTTATGCCTTATATGAAGCCAATGATCAATAATGCAATGGAAAAAGGGAAAGATTTTATTGAAGATAAATTTCAAAACATGCAGACGCAAAAATAGTAAGAAAATCCAATTTTTTAAACAAAGCCGGCTGAAAACGTCGGCTTATTTGTGTAAGTTCTGTTTGAAATTAGAGTATTGTTGGTATATAATCTTTATATGAGTGGTTTGCAGGGGGGTATAGGCATGCCGGATTTAGAACACACGATGCAGTTTTCATTTGAGAAAGATTTGGAGAATCCTGTTCGGGGAATCCTGCGGGTTGTTTGCGCTGCCATGAAAGAGAAAGGGTATGATCCCGCGAATCAGTTGATCGGGTACATCGTTTCCGGGGATCCCACCTATATTACCGCATATAAAAATGCGCGCGCACTGATTGCTTCCATAGACAGGGATGAACTGCTGGAAGAACTGGTTAGCTACTACATTGAATCCATTAAAGACTAGCCGGAAAATTGAAAAACTGTATATTATTTTGTATCCACATTCAATTGTTTAAAAACAATGGTGGCCAAAGTCAATCGAATAGGGAGAGCCTTGGGCCATCGGATGTGGATATTTTTGTTTAAAAGGAGAAAAAAGAGGGAACGTTGGAGTATAAGCGGATTATGGGGCTGGACGTGGGGGACAAGCGCATTGGCGTTGCGGTGTCCGACCTGCTGATGATAACGGCCCAGGGCGTTGAGTCGTATACGCGCAAAACAGAAGATGAAGATATTGCGCATTTAAAAAAGCTGGCCAAGGACTGGCAGGTGTACCGGGTTGTTTGCGGGCTACCCGTCAACATGAACGGGACAATTGGAGAGCAGGCCAGAAAGACGCAGGAATTTGCGGAAAAGCTGAAGGAAAGCCTGGGGATGGCAGTGGATTTTTTTGACGAGCGCCTGACCACGGCAAGCGCGCAGCGCACGCTGATTGAGGCGGATGTGCGCCGCAGCGACCGCAAAAAGGTTGTGGACAAACTGGCTGCGGTATATATACTGCAGGCATTTATGGATTCTATGAAGAAATAGAAAGGATTAAAAGCATGGCTAACGAAGATTTGGATTTGATTGAATTATTGGACGACGAGGGAAATAAACTCTCATTTGAGCATCTGCTGACTTTTGAGGTGGAAGACGAGTTTTTTATCGCCATCACGCCCGTTGAAGAAACGGAAGATTTCAAGGAAGGCGAAGTGCTGATTATGCGCATCGGCGACGACGGCGAGGATGGGGAAGTGTATACGCCCATTGAGAGCCAGGAAGAACTGGATAAACTCTGGGAAATTTTCCAGGAGCTGTATTACGAGGATGAAGACGAGTGCGATTGCGAAGACTGCGAGGAACATAAGCATTAGGCTGCAAAAAACTGCTTGCACGCAACAAATGCTTGTGATATAATGCCTAAGATAACGCACCGGTGCGGTTTTTTGTGTTCGTGCCCGGCCAATCAAATGATTTGCCGGGTTTCGCAAAATATCTGGCCGCCGCCGGGAGGTATAAAACGAGGAGGAAAAATTAAAACATGTCAGTCATTTCAATGAAGCAACTTTTGGAAGCGGGCGTTCACTTCGGGCATCAGACCCGCCGGTGGAACCCCAAAATGAAGAGGTTTATCTTTACCGAACGGAACGGGATTTATATCATCGACCTGCAGAAGACGGTAAAAAAAGTGGAGGAAGCCTACTACTTTATCCGTGATGTGGTGATGGACAACAAGACCGTTCTTTTTGTTGGAACCAAAAAGCAGGCGCAGGAATCCATTGAATCCGAAGCCAAACGGTGCGGCATGTATTATGTGAGCAACCGCTGGCTGGGCGGCATGCTGACAAACTTTAAAACAATCCGCAGCCGCGTTGGCCGCCTGAACCGGATTGACGCCATGGAGGCGGGCGGCGAATTTGAGCTTTTGACCAAAAAGGAAGTCATTAAACTGAATCATGAACGGGAAAAGCTGCTGAAAAACCTGGGCGGCATCCGCGATATGAAAGACCTGCCGGGCGTTATGTTTATTGTAGACCCGCGCAAGGAGAGGATTGCGGTGGCGGAAGCGAAAACGCTTAATATTCCCATTGTATCCATTGTGGACACCAACTGCGATCCGGACGAAGTGGATTACCCCATTCCGGGCAACGACGACGCGATTCGCGCGGTGAAGCTGATTGCAGCCAAAATGGCGGACGCCGTTTTGGAAGGCAAACAGGGCGAACAACTGGTTGACCCCGACGCTGTGGCTGATGAACCTGTGGTGGAAGCCGAAGAAGAAGTGACCGAAGCTGTGGCGGAGGAAGTAACGGCCGAGTTGGCCCAGGCGTTTACGGAAGGCGAGACCAAGACAGAGGAATAAGTTACTACCGGAGGTAAGAAATAAATGATATCTGCTAACGACGTAAGAGACCTGCGCGAGAGAACAGGCGCGGGTATGATGGACTGCAAGCACGCGCTTACCGAAGCAAACGGCGATGTGGAAAAAGCAATCGAGTTGCTGCGCGAAAAAGGCCTGGCGGCGGCTGTGAAGAAATCCGGAAGGATTGCGGCAGAGGGCATTGTGGAAGCCTATATTCATATGGGCGGCAGAATTGGCGTGCTGCTGGAAGTAAACTGCGAAACAGACTTTGTTGCAAAAACACCAGAATACAAGGCGTTTGTGCACGATATTGCCATGCACATTGCGGCGGCCAACCCCACCTATGTTTCTGAAGACGAAGTGAAACAGGAAGACATAGACAAGGAAAAAGCGATTTTGACGGCGCAGGCCCTAAACGAAGGCAAACCCGAAAAGATTGTTGAAAAAATGGTGGAAGGCAGGATTGCCAAATTTAAAAAGGAAATCTGCCTGCTTGAGCAACCCTTTGTGAAAGACCCGGATAAAACCATTAAAGATATTGTTACAGAGCAGGTTGCAAAGATTGGCGAGAACATCTCTATCCGCCGGTTTGTGCGGTATGAAATGGGCGAAGGCCTGCAGAAGCGGCAGGACGATTTTGCGGCAGAAGTTGCAAAACAAGCCGGTCTGTAAGAATAAAATAAAAGAGAACACATTTTGTGTTCTCTTTTTTATTGTAACCGGCTGATTTTCTGATAAAATATAGTTTGAGGGCATGGCCCTCGGCATTCCCCAAACCTGTGTTTTTGGGGAGGAGGCAGGAGGGCCCGGCGCCCCTGAAAATAAGCCTTTAATACAAAGGAGGATATTATGGATCCAAAATACGGACGGATCATCATCAAAATAAGCGGAGAGGCGTTGTGCAGCCAAGAGGCCCGGCCTCTTGATTTCGGGATTATCCATTCGGTGGCGGACCAGATTATAGAAGTGGCGCAGGCGGGTGTGCAGGTAGGCATTATTGTGGGCGGCGGCAACATCTGGCGCGGCAGGGGCAAGGAAATGGACCGCACGCAGGCGGACCATATGGGCATGCTGGCGACCGTGATCAACGCGCTTGCCATGCAGGATATTCTGGAGCAAAAAGGCGTGCAGACCCGCGTGCAGACCGCCATTGAAATGCGGCAGATCGCCGAACCGTACATTCGGCGGCGCGCGACCCGGCACCTTGAAAAAAACAGGATTGTGATATTTGCGTGCGGCACCGGTAACCCGTTCTTTTCTACGGACACGGCTGCGGCGCTGAGGGCTGCGGAAATGGAAGCAGACCTTTTAATGCTTGCCAAAAATGTGGACGCGGTGTACACGGGCGACCCCAAAACGGATCCGGACGCTATAAAGATAGAAGAGATTACCTATCTGGACGTGATCAGCCGCGGCCTTGCGGTGATGGACAACACGGCGCTGACGCTGTGCATGGACAACGCCATACCCATTATTGTGTTTGGACTGCACGAGAAGGACGGCATTAAAAAGGTGATTTCCGGCGAAAAGATGGGGACGCTGATTCACCCTAACGGCAATTCGAACGGAATATGATCCCCTATATGCATGAAAAAACAATTGTACTTTACACCTGTATGTTTTAAAATAATAGAAGGTAACAGGAGGGATGATCGATGAATGTTGAACATGACGCTTTAACAAAAGCGACCGAAAAGATGGACAAGACAATCGCTTCGTTTAAACGTGAGCTGGCATCCATACGTGCGGGACGGGCGAACCCCCAGCTTTTGGACCGGATACTGGTGGACTATTACGGAACGCCCACGCCGGTGAACCAGATGGCCAATATCTCCAGCCCGGAGCCCAGGCTGCTTGTGATTGCCCCGTATGCCGCCAACATGCTGCATGAGATAGAAAAAGCAATCCAGAAATCTGAGCTGGGCATCAATCCCACGAACGACGGCAAAGTGATCCGCCTGGCTTTTCCGGAAATGACGGAAGAGAGAAGAAAAGACATAGTGAAGCAGGCGCGCAAAATGGGCGAAGAATCCAGGGTTGCCGTTCGTGCCATTCGCAGGGACGCAAACGAGGCGTTTAAGAAGGACAAAAAAGCAAGCGTGATTACGGAGGACGATTTTAACGATTTGGAATCCGAGGCGCAGAAGCTGACGGATAAAACAATCAAAAAGGTTGATGATATTCTGGCGGACAAGGAAAAGGAGATTATGGAAGTTTGATTCCAAGTTTGCTGGGCATGGAGCTTTACAAGGCCCGCTATCTGCTTTGCGCGCTGAATATCCCGTACACGGTTTCCTGTTGCGCGGCGCGCAAGCCTTTGGAGCATACGGATTCCGTCCGCGTTATGCGCCAGCGGATGAAAGCGGGAAGGCTGGCATTGACGGCCGGCGCATTTCAGACAACCGCGGCGGCTCCAATAAACGAATAGATGAAACAGGGTGGCTGCAACTTTGCGTTGCAGCCAATTTTAAGTAAAACAGGCGCCCGGCCGCACAGTGAGGAGAATACGGTTTGCATGTTTAAAAAAAAGAATGAGACGCCAAATCTGGATATGGAGCGCCTGCCCTGCCATGTGGGCGTGATTATGGACGGCAACGGCCGGTGGGCGCAAAAGCGCATGCTGCCCCGCGTGGCGGGACACCGGGCCGCGATGGTGAACGTAAAAAAGGTCATCCGCTACAGCTCGGACATTGGCATAAAGGCGCTTACGCTGTATGCCTTTTCTACAGAGAACTGGAAGCGGCCCAAGGACGAGGTGAACGCGCTGATGTCCATTCTGCTGGAATACCTGGGGCGCGAGCTGGACGAGATGCACAGAAAAGAAGTGGTTGTGCGCACCATTGGCGATATGGCCGGTTTGCCGCAGCCGGTGCAGGACCTTTTAAACCGCTCCATTGAAAAAACGCGGTTTAACCGCGGCATGGTTCTGAACCTGGCACTGAATTACGGTTCCAGGTCAGAGATCATCCGCGCGGCCCGCAGCATAGCGCAGGACGCAAAGGACGGGAAGATTGCGGTGGAGGAGATAGATGAGAATTTGTTTGCAAACCGCCTGTACACTTCCGCGGTGCCCGATCCGGACCTGATCATACGCACCAGCGGCGAGCAGCGCATCAGTAATTTTTTGCTGTACCAGATGGCTTACTCGGAGCTGTATTTTACGCCCACTCTGTTCCCGGATTTTGACGAGAACGAGTATATCAAGGCACTGGCCGAATACCAGAAGCGGCAGCGGCGTTACGGAACCATTTAGTTCAAGCGGGCGGAGTTCCCCGCCGGGTTAAAGATAGGAGAAAAGGATGAAAACAAGGATTCTTGTGGGGATTCCCATTGGTCTTTTGATTATTGCCGCGCTGGTTTTGCAAAGCTGGGTACTGGCCGGGCTGTTTGCGCTGGTTTCCATTGTGGGGGTGTACGAACTGACGCACGCGCTGGAGCAGAACGGCACTAAAGTGGTCAAATCCGTACCGTTTGCGTTTGCGGTTCTTTCGTTGCCGGTGCTGTATTATTTAAGGAACCTGGGCATTTTGTTTATTTTATTTGCATGCTGCATTGTGGCGCTGTTTATTATCGCCATGTTCTCCCGGAAATATAATTTTGAGAGCCTGCTGAAATCTGTTTTCGCGCTTATATATCCGCAGATATTCATTGTGTTTGCATATTTGATACTGTTTGAGTTTACAAACATGCAGTTCTTTGGAACCAACCCCATTGCGCTGGTGATGGCTATTGTGCCCACGGTGTTCTGCGATATATTTGCGTACTTTTTTGGGCGCGCCTTTGGAAAAACAAAACTTTGCCCGGATATAAGCCCCAAAAAGACGGTGGCCGGAAGTGTATGGGGGCTTTTGGGCGGCGTTATGGCAGCGTTTTTGATCTGGCTGCTTATGGCGAGCGGCCTGGTGATCCATTCCTTATCCTGGGAGATGGATGTGGTAAACTTTTTGATTTTGGGTGCTGTGGTGGCGGGCGTTTCCCAGTTTGGAGATTTGGCCGCATCCTTTGTGAAACGGTACTTTGGAATCAAGGATTATGGCAAGATACTGCCGGGACACGGCGGCGTTTTGGACAGGGTGGACAGCATTTTGTTCGCGTTGCCGGTGGTTTATATATATTTTGTTGCCTACGCCGCAGTTTCATCGGCGGCGCTCTGGCTGTAGACAAGGACGCAAGCCAGCGGGATTCTGTTTTATTCGCGCTGCCCGTTGTTTCTGCCGGTTTAATTGTGTATACTTGATACTGCGGAGAAGACATGAGTTTTTAAGGAGAACTGAATTGAGGAAAAGAATAGCAATATTGGGGGCTACGGGATCGGTAGGAAGCCAGGCGCTGGATGTTGCCGGAAAATTGCCCGATGACATAGAAGTTGTGTGCGTGTCCGCGCACAGGAATATGGAAAAACTGCTTGGCATAGCAAACAGGTTCAGGCCGCCATATATTGTTGTAACGAACGAGGAAGCAGACGCGCGGCTGCTGGAAGGGCTTGACTACAAGCCCGTTGTTACCAGGGGAAACAAGGCGATGGTGCAGGCTGCGCTGGACTGCGGGGCAGAGCTGGTTGTGCTGGCGGTGGATGGCATTGCCGGGCTGGAGACGTTTGCGGCCTGCCTGCGGCACAGGATTCCCGTGGCGCTTGCAAACAAGGAATCGCTTGTGTGCGGAGGCGACGTTGTGCTGGAAATCATACGGGAGACGGGCACGCAGGTGCTGCCTGTGGACAGCGAGCATTCCGCGCTGTTCCAGTGCCTGGGCGACTCGTATAATACGCGGGGCGTAAAAAAACTGCTCATCACCGCTTCCGGCGGGCCTTTCCGCGGCAAAAAGAAGAGCGACCTTGCAAACGTGACGCTTGAAATGGCACTGAAACACCCCAACTGGTCCATGGGCAGAAAGATATCCATTGATTCCGCCACCCTGGCAAACAAGGGTCTGGAAGTAATAGAGGCGCACTATATGTACGGTGTGGAAGCGGAGAATATAGAGGTGCTGGTGCATCCGCAGAGCATTGTGCATTCCATGGTGGAATTTAAGGATCATTCCATTCTGGCGCAGATGGGCCCTGTGGACATGCATCTGCCCCTGCAGAAGGCAATGCTGTTCCCGCGTATGGAGCCGTTCGTGATGGAAAAATCGCTGGATCTGGTTTCCATTGGGCAGTTGACGTTTGAAAAACCGGATATGGAAACGTTCCGGTGCCTTGCCCTGGCATACGAGGCATTGCGCGAAAAAAGCGCCGCAACAACGATTTTTAACGTGGCGAACGAGGCGGCTGTGGCTCTGTTTATACAGGGAAAAATTCAATTTTTGGAGATTGCGGAACTGATTGGCGAGAGCATGGACCGGTTTTGTGCGTTAAGCTGTAAATCGATAGAGGAAATACTGCATATAAATGATACGGTAAGGGAATACCTGCTAAGTAAATACAACTGAGCGGGTTCCCCGCGGCTGGGCTTGCGGGGGAAGTTGGAACCGGTCTTTTTATGGAGGGCATTTATTTGGATATTGTTTGGACTATAATCATAGGATTGCTGTTGCTCACATTTTTTGTAGTGATGCATGAGTGGGGCCATTACATTGCGGCCAAACGCGCCGGTATTACGGTGCTGGAGTTTTCCATAGGCTTTGGGCCCGCCATTTACAAGAGGATGATGCGCAACGGAACCCAGTTTTCCATACGCTGTCTGCCTTTTGGCGGCTATTGCAAGTTTTTTGGCGAGGAAGACGGAGACGAAAAAAAGCCGGGCGCGTTCAACCACGCCAGCATATCGCAAAGGTTCTGGACGTTTGTTTGCGGCCCGGCCATGAACGTGCTGGTGGCGTTTATTCTGGCTGTGGCGTTTTTATGCGCTTTTGGAGATTATCACGTTAATATAACTTCCGTTAATCCGGGATCGCCCGCGCAGGCCGCAGGCCTGCAGGCAGGAGACAGGATCACCCAGTTAAACGGCGTAAAAGTGGATTTTCTGATGGATGTGTATGAGGCCCAGCAGAATACCAAGGGCGAATACAGCGAGACAACCGTGATGCGAAACGGCCAGAGCGTCTCCGTTAAGGTGCCGTATGCCGTTCAGGACGGCGTCAAGCGTATCGGCATTAATATTGAGATGGTTCCCGTAAAGTATTCATTTTTTGAGGCGATCGGCCTGAGTTTTACCTGGCTGTTCGATTTGACCCGGCAGATGCTGTCTGCGCTGGGGGCTCTTATTTTCACCGGACAGGGCGTGCAGGACCTGGCAGGGCCTGTGGGCACCATAAATATTATTGGAGCGGCGGCTAAATCCGGCGCGTATATATTTTTACAGATATCAGCCTTGATCAGCCTGAATCTGGCTATTATCAACCTGCTGCCTTTTCCGGCGCTGGACGGCGGGCAGATTGTGCTGCTGGGTGTGGAGGCGGTGCGGCGCAAGCCCGTGCCCCTGCGCGTGGTGAGCGTTTTGAATACCATTGGGCTGATGCTGATATTCGGGTTTGCCATATACCTTACGTTCCAGGATATTGGGAGGCTGACGGGCGGTTGATATGAACGGAAGCACCAAAGAAGTTGCCATTGGCCATGTAAAGATTGGCGGGGTGAACCCTGTCGCCATACAGTCCATGACTACAACGGACACAAAGGACGCAGCCGCTACCATCGCGCAGATTCATGCGCTCACGGAAGCGGGCTGCGGGCTTGCGCGCGTAGCAGTGTATGATATGGACTGCGCCCGTGTCATTCCGGAGATTAAAAAGGGCATTTCCATCCCTTTGATTGCGGATATCCATTTTGACTACAGGATTGCGATAGCGGCCATAGAGGCGGGAGCGGACAAGATACGCATCAATCCCGGCAATATTGGCGGCCGGGACCGCGTACTGGAAGTGGTGCGCGCGGCCCTGGACTATGGCGTGCCCATTCGCGTGGGCGCAAATTCCGGCTCCGTTCCGCGCGACATTCTGGAGAACTACGGCAACAGCGCGCAGGCGCTGGTGCTGGCTGCCATGCGCAACATAGAGATTCTGGAGGAAGCGGGGTTTGACAACATTGTTGTTTCCCTGAAATCCTCCGATGTGAAGGTGTGCCGGGACGCGTATATGCAGATGTCCAAATCCACGGCTTATCCGCTGCACCTGGGCGTTACCGAGGCGGGCACCTATCTGGACGCTTCCATTAAATCCGCCATTGGCATTGGCAGCCTGCTGCTGGCAGGCGTGGGGGACACCATACGGGTTTCCATTACGGGCGACCCGGTGCGCGAGATAGCCGTCGCAAAAAAGATTCTGCGCTTCTGCGGTCTGCGGCAGGAGGGCGTGGAGGTGATTTCCTGCCCCACATGCGCGCGGTGCACGCTGGATATTGAAAGCCTGGCGGAAAAGGTATCGGACTATACCGCGGGAGTGGACAAGCCGCTCACCATTGCCGTGATGGGATGCGCGGTCAACGGGCCGGGGGAAGCGCGGGAGGCGGACCTTGGGGTTGCGGGCGGCGGCGGATACGGCCTGCTGTTTGCACAGGGCCGGATTTTAAAAAAAGTGCCTGAGGCCAATTTGCTGGACGAACTGAAACGGCTGATAGACGAAGCCACACAATAAGGTTTTTTGAGGGCGCGCTGCCCTTATATCCTCACCCCAAAATCACAGATTTTTGGGACACTGATCCCGCTAAGGGCCGTTTGACTCTTAGAATCCTTTTATAAAAACGCTGCCTTGCAGCGTTTTGGGCAATCAGATTAACAAATATACTTTATGCCAGTGGCAGGCTGGCCTGATTCATTTTCCATAATACCGCAAAGCGGTATTATGGGCATATGGGATTCTAAAGGGTTTAATGACCCTTTAGCCGGAGGTTTGGAGGCGGGGAGCCGCCAAGAAGAATTTTTCTGCATTTATTAAACATCATAACAGTAAGGAGCGCGGCAGATTTGGAAGAATTGCTGCAGGCCATTCAAAAAATACTGGATACGGTGGGCGCAAGCCCAAAATACAGCAGGCAAATCGCTTTGGACCGTGTGGAATTCCGTAAGGCGGCCGGTTCGTTTTTGATACATTTTAATACAAAGACCCATCTGCACCCTGTGGAGTATTTAAAACTGTGCGCAAAGGCCCAAAAAGAGCTGGAACAGGCCAATATTTCCGTTGCCCTTTCCCAGAAACAATTTGCGGCGGAGGTAGAGGCGGACGAAAAGCTGGCGGAAAATTATGTGCGGGACCTGCTGGTATACGAAAAGCGGGCCTTTCTTCCGTTTGCGGCGGGTATGTCCGTCTCCGTGGCGGGGGGCAGCATAAAGCTTGCGTTCAGGGATGATTTTGCATACAAGCTGTTTGAACGCTCCGGCCTGGCGGACCGCATACGGCAGTACATGGAATCCTGTTACGGGCTCAAGTTTGCCGTATCCGCGAAGCTTACGGAGGAAGCGCAGGAAGCGGAAGCCGAATATAAACCAATGTTCGACCTGGAAGGCGAGCTGGAAAAGCAAAACAGCAAAAAGGGGAAGGACCTGCCGCCGGTGCAGCCCATTGTGCAGGAAGCGAGGCAGGAAAGGCCCGAGCGCAGGGCGCGGCCCGGCATTACGCGCAAGGTTCCGGAGATTAAGGAGCCGGCGATGCCCGTGCGGGACCTGATGCCGGGCGTGGACTGTGCTTTGGCGGGGGAGATTGTATACCTGGAATCGCTCTCTTTAAAAGAAGGCATGTACACCAAGCATAAGTTTGGCCTGTACGACCGGACAGGCACGGTGGTCTGCTGGTTTATAGAGAAAACGGAAGGGGAAAACAAGCCCTCCGAGCTGCTTGCCAAGGGCGCATGGGTAAAAGTGACGGGCAGCTATTATTATGAAAAATATGAGCGGGACAACGCTGTTGCCGTTCATTCCATATGCAAGGCGGAGCAGACTGTTGTAAAGAAGGACGCCGCAAACGTAAAGCGGGTGGAGCTGCATTTGCACACCACAATGAGCGCGCAGGACGCGGTAAGCGATATTGGCTCCATTGTAAAGCGCGCGGCGGCCTGGGGGCATTCCGCAGTTGCGGTAACAGACCACGGCGTGGTGCAGGCCTTCCCGGACGCGGCCTCTGCGGCCAAAAAATACGGTGTAAAGATTATATACGGTGTGGAAGGCTACCTGGCGGACGATACAAAGGGTGTCTGCCCGGCGGCGGGCGCATACCCGTTCTCGGGCGAATATGTGGTGTTTGACATTGAGACAACGGGCCTGTCCTCCCTGACGTGCGACATTACCGAGATTGGCGGTGTGCGTGTGAAGGACGGCGAGATACTGGATACGTTCCAGACGTTTGTGAAGCCCTCCGGCCCTGTTCCGCCGGGCATTGTGGCCCTTACCGGGATTACGGACGATATGGTGGAGAAAGCGCCCCGGCCTGCCCAGGCGCTCGCGGCGTTCCGGGAATTTTGCGGCAGCGCGCTGCTGGTGGCGCACAACGCGCCCTTTGACATGGGATTTATCACCCGCAAGGGGCGGCAGGCAGGCATACGGTTTGAAAACAACTGGCTGGACAATGTGGCGCTGTGCCGCATGGCTTTTCCCACGCTGGGCAAATACAAGCTGAACCTGATGGCCAAGCATTTAAAAATACACCTGGACCACCACCGCGCGGTGAACGACGCGGAATGCACGGCAAAGGTGATGCTGGCCTGTTTTGCCGTTTTTGAACAATCCGGCGTGAGCGACCTGGCCGCGCTGAACGAATACGGGATTAAAACCGGCAGTGTGAAGGGCATGGATATGTACCACATGGTGCTGCTGTGCAAAAATAAAACGGGCCTGACCAACCTGTACCGCCTGGTTTCCGACGCGCACATCAACCATTATTACAAGAAGCCGCGCATGCTGAAAAGCCTGGTGCAAAAATACCGGGAAGGGCTGCTGGTGGGCACCGCCTGCGAACAGGGCGAGCTGTACCGAGCCCTGCTGACGGGCAAGGACAAGGAAGAGATTCATAAAATAGCTTCTTTTTACGATTATTTTGAGATACAGCCCCTGGAGAACAACATGTTTTTGATCCGTTCCGGGGAAGCGCGCGACATTGAGCATTTGCAGCAATTGAACCGCCGCATCTACGACCTTGGGCTGGAGATGGGCAAACCCGTGGTGGCGACCGGTGACGTGCATTTTCTGGATGCGGAAGACCAGATTTTCCGCAAGATTATTTTTCATACGCTGGGGTTTGAGGATACGGAACAGGCGCCGCTGTATTTCCGCACAACGGGGGAGATGCTGGAAGCGTTTTCTTACCTGGGGGAAGACGAAGCCTATGAGGTGGTGGTGAAAAACACCAACCTGATTGCGGGCCAGGCCGAGGAGATTGAGCTGTTCCAGAATGAGACGGCCATGCCCATTGTGGAGGGCGCGGACGAAGAAATATTGACCACCGCCTACCAAACGGCGCACAGCATATACGGAGACGAGCTGCCGGAAATTGTGGAAACCAGGCTGAAGCGCGAATTGGATTCCATTATATCAAACGGGTTTGGCGTGCTGTACTGGAGCGCGGCGCGTCTGGTGAAGAAAAGCCTTTCGGACGGGTACCTGGTGGGGTCCAGGGGATCGGTCGGCTCGTCCCTGGCGGCCACCATGACGGGCATTACGGAAGTTAACCCGCTGCCGCCGCACTATATCTGCCCCAATTGCAAGCACGCGGATTTTGACGTGGACAAAACGCTTTATACCTGCGGTGTGGACTTGCCGCCCAAAAACTGCCCGCAGTGTGGGAACGAATACAGGCGGGACGGGTACGACATTCCGTTTGAAGTTTTTTTGGGAATCAATGCGGACAAGGTGCCGGATATAGACCTGAATTTTTCCGGAGAGTACCAGTCCCACGCGCATAAATACACGGAAGAGCTGTTTGGCGCGGATAACGTGTTCCGCGCGGGCACCATCAGCTCCATCAAGGACAAGACGGCTTACGGCTATGTAAAAAAATATCTGGACGGCACCAACACCGTTGCGGCAGCGGCCGAGATCAACCGGCTGGTGGAAGGAGTAAGCGGTGTGAAGCGCACCACCGGGCAGCACCCCGGCGGCATGGTGATTGTACCCAAGAACAGGGAGATATACGAGTTTACCGCGGTGCAGAAACCGGCGGACGCGGAGAGCGCGGAAACCATTACCACGCATTTTGACTTTAACTCCATGCACGATATTTTGATTAAGCTGGATATTCTGGGGCACGACGTGCCCACCACCATCCGCCACCTGCAGGACCTGACGGGGATGGACCCGCTCACAATACCGCTGGACGACGCCAAGACCATGAAGCTGTTTTCCTCGCTGGAGTCGCTCAATTTGGCCCCTGACCAGCTTTTGGGCATTGATGTAGGCACGCTTGGCATACCGGAGTTTGGCACAAAGTTTGTGCGCCAGATGCTCAAAGAAACAATTCCCACCACCATGGCGGAACTGGTGCGCATCAGCGGGCTCTCGCACGGCACGGACGTATGGGTGGGCAACGCGCAGGAACTGATTGCGAACGGCACCGCCACACTAAAGGAATGCATCTGCACACGCGACGACATTATGAACTACCTGGTTGCCTGCGGGGTGGAAAAACGGCAGGCGTTCTTTACCATGGAAAACGTGCGCAAGGGCAAGGGGTTAAAGCCGGAAATGCAGCAGGCCATGGAGGAAGCGGGCGTGCCCGAATGGTTTATAGATTCCTGCAAAAAAATCAAGTATATGTTCCCCAAGGCGCACGCCGTGGCATATGTGGTGATGGCTTTTCGCATTGCTTACTGCAAGGTGCACCATCCACAGGCGTTTTACGCCACGTATTTCACCGTGCACAGCGGCGAGTTTGACTGCTCCTATGTGCTGGGCGGCAAGCAGGGCATTGCGGATAACATCAAAAAGCTGGAGGCAAAGGGGAACGAGGCCACGGCAAACGAAAAAAATATGGTGACCATTCTGGAACTGGCAAACGAAATGTACCAGCGGGGAATTGTTTTTTTGCCGGTGGACCTGAATAAATCGGACGCCACAAAATTTATTATAGAAAAAAGCGGCCTTAGGATGCCGTTTCTATCCGTACCCAGGCTGGGGGAAAACGCGGCCAGAAGCCTTGCGCGCGCGCGGGGGGAAGGGGAGTTTATATCTGTGGAGGATATGAAAAACCGGGCTAAAATAACCAGCGCGGTGGTGGAGGAAATGCAGAAGCTGGGCATGCTTGCCGGGGTTACGCTGACCAACCAGCTGAGCATGTTCGACTGATTTTTTTGCCGCATTACAGAGCCTTTTGAATACATTTTTTTTGGAAATATAAAACATTTTGCATTATTGACGGCGGGTTGCGCCGGATATATAATAAGCTAGTATGTTTATAGGAGGAGGTTGAGGAATGAGAAAAGCAAAAAGCCTTGCAGCGCTGATAATTGTTACCGCTTTGATCGGCTTCTTTACTTACGTCGTGTTTGCCGGCTTAAGTATTGGAATATATAATTTTAAGCCGCTGGAAGGAATTCAGCAGGGCCTGGACATCACGGGCGGCGTTTACACCGTTTACCAGGCAAAGGATACCAGCGTAACTGATTTTGAGCAGAAAATGAACGGCACGCTGGCGGTTTTCAGAACCAGGCTTGACGCCAAAGGTTTTACCGAAGCAACGATTACCAGAGAGGGAACCGACAAGATAAGGGTTGAGATTCCCATTAACAATACCAGTGAAATTCAGGACCCGAACGAAATTTCCAAATACATTGGCACGCCTGCCAAACTGGTTTTTAAAGACCCCAACGGCAACGTGGTAATGGAGGGTAAGGATATCAAATCCGCCAGAGTGGTATACGACCAGAGCGGACAACCCCAGGTTGATTTTACGCTGAGCGAATCGGGTACCAAGAAATTTGCTGAAGCCACGACAAAATTCTTGGGACAGCAGATCAGCATTGTATTGGACGACACTGTTATTTCTTCGCCCACTGTGCAGGGCGTTATTGCGGGTGGCAACGGGCAGATCACCAATCCGCAGTTTACTAAGGATTCTGCCGGCGAGCTTGCCATGCAGATCGAAAGCGGCGCGCTTCCTTTGGATCTGAACGAAATTGAAGTGCAGACAATGAGCGCCACCCTGGGGCAAAACGCATTGCAGAACAGCATATTCGCAGGCCTTATTGGCATGGCCGTACTGTTTATATTTATGACCGCCTATTATAGGGTGCCCGGACTAGTTGCATGCCTTTCGCTTACGCTGTATCTGGACTGCGTGATTATGATGCTTGGCTCTGTGCCCGGCGTTCAATTGACGCTGCCCGGTATTGCGGGTATCATTTTGGGCATAGGCATGGCGGTGGACGCGAACGTTATTATGTATGAACGGCTGCGCGAAGAAATATGGGCGGGCAAAACGCTTAGGGTGGCGCATAAAGCCAGTTTTTCAAAAGCGTTTGTGACCATTCTTGACTCCAACATCACGACGCTGATTGCAGGCATTGTGCTGGCCGTGTTTGGCACCGGCACAATTAAAGGCTTTGCCTATACATTGATCATAAGCATTATGGTTTCCATGTTCAGCGCGCTGATTGTGGCAAGATACCTGGTGCGGCTGGCAATAGACGTAACCACAAAAAACAAGTATGCCTTTACGCGCAAACAAAAGCTTAAAGGAGGTGTGGCTGAATGATTGTTGAAAAATTCAAGTACACCATTTGGATCACCAATACAATACTGATTCTGGGCCTGATTTTTGGCCTGGTATTCGGGCTCAATATTGGCCTTGATTTCTCTGGCGGCAGTATTACCACCATTGAGATAGGCCAGCAGTATAATACGACTGATGTGGACAATGTTTTAAGCAACCTGGGCATTCATGACGCGCAGGTGGTAAAAGCGGGCAACGACTGGACGCAGGCCCAGATACGCATGAAGGTAACGCAGGCGGAAGAGGAAGCACAGACGCAGACATCTTCCAACATTCTTGCAGGCATACAGAAAACTTACCCGAACGCGTCCATTGTATCCCAGGACAAAGTGGGCGGCGTTGCCAGCACGCAGCTTGTTTGGAACGCGTTTCTGGCTATTATCATTGCCTGCGGGTTGATGCTGGTTTACATCTGGATACGGTTCCAGCTTTTTCAGGGCATTGGCGCGGTTATTGCGCTGCTGCACGATGTGGGCATTATGATTGTATTTATGGCGTTTTTCCAGGTGCAGATCAATTCCTCTTTTATTGCGGCGATTCTGACCATTGTGGGTTATTCCATCAACGATACCATCGTGCTGTTTGACCGCATCAGAGACAATAACAAGGTGATGGGCCTGAAAAAGTATTCGCGCGAAGAGATTGCGAACACCAGCTTTTTAGAGACACTGGGCAGAACCATCAACACGGCGATGACCACGATTATTATGGTTGCATTCCTGTATATATTCGGCGTGCAGTCCATCAAGGAATTCTCTTTCCCGCTGCTTGTGGGTATTGTGACCGGCGTGTATTCTTCCATGTTTATCGCCGTGCCAATTGCCACCATTCTCCAGAAAAAATATCTGGACAAAGGAAAGCCTTCCGGGCGGGCCAAAGAATTGAAAGAAAGCAAATGATAAAAGACGAAAAGCCTTCCGTTGGGGAGGCTTTTTTGCTTACCGTTGCCTGGATATTATAAAAATATGAGGTCTTTTTTGGGGTATCCGTTCTTTTTTCTAAAAGAAAGGGTATAGGAAAAAATAAAGATGAAATACGTATTTAAAAAAAGAAATGCGGCGGCGGACCCCGCTGTTATTGAACGGCTGGCAAAGGAATTTGGCGTGGGGCACCTGCTGGCCGAGCTGCTGGCTGTGCGCGGCATTGTTGAGGACACCGGGGCTTTTCTGAATCCGGACATCCGCAACATGTACGACCCGCATATGTTTGGCGGAATGAAAAAAGCGGTGGAAGTGATACGCAGGCATATAAAAGAGCAAAGCAAAATTTGCGTGTTTGGCGATTATGATTCGGACGGCGTGAACGCGGCGGTTATTTTATACCTGACGCTAAAAAAAATGGGCGGGAACGCAGCCGTATACCTGCCCAGGCGCGCGGAAGGCTACGGCCTTTCTATGAACGCCGTGGGCAAAATAGCGCAGAGTGACGCAAAGCTGCTGATTACCGCGGATTGCGGCATATCCAACGTGGAGGAGATTGCGGCGGCGAAGGAACACGGCATGGACGTGGTGCTGACCGACCACCACGAATGCCCGGCGGTTCTGCCCGGCGCGGACGCGATTCTGAATCCCAAGCGGGAGGGCGAGACGTACCCATTCCGCGAGTTGTGCGGCGGCGGGGTGGTGTTTAAGCTGGCCTGCGCCCTGATTGGGAAGGAAGCGTTTGAACTGATTGACTTTGCCGCGGTGGCCACCATTGGTGACGTGGTGCCCCTGGTGGGAGAGAACCGTATTATTGCGGCAAAAGGGCTTTACAAGCTGACCATGGCTCCTTCGCCAGGGCTGAAATACCTGATGAAGGAAGCGGGAATGAACAAACGGCCGGTGGAATCTGAGGCTGTTGCGTTTGGGCTGGTGCCGCGCATCAACGCAGCGGGCAGGCTGGAGGACCCGCGGGCCGCGTTTGACCTGCTGTGCGGGGAGGGAAGCCCGGAACAATTGCAGGATTGGGCCAGAAAACTCTGCGCGCTTAATTTAAAGCGCCAGGGCATGCAGGAGGGGATTGTTTCGCAGGCCATGCAGATGGCGGAGGGTTACGGAGGCGACCGCCTCTTTGTTTTGCAAAGCGAAAACTGGGACCCCGGCATTGTGGGGCTGGCGGCATCCGCTTTGGTGGAGCGGTTTTGTAAACCCGCGATTCTGTTTGGCGAGAGGGACGGCATGTATGTGGGTTCCGCGCGCAGCATAGACGGCGTGAACATTTATAACGCCGTGCGCGCGTGCGAAGACCTGCTGGTGGTATACGGCGGACACGAAGCGGCCGCGGGCATGACGGTAAAAAAAGAAAATCTGCCCGCGCTGCGTAAACGGCTGAACAGCTATTTGTTTGAGAAGTATACAAACGAGGATTTTTTGCCAACCGCCCTTTATGATATGGAAGCGAACCTTGCGGACCTGGGCGCGGACGTGGTGCGGGAACTGGCGGGGCTAAAGCCCTTTGGCTGCGAAAACGAACCGGCTCGTATTTTGCTTAAGGATGTTGTGGTGGCGCAAAAAAATCCCGTGGGCAATGGAAAGCACAGCAAACTGCGCCTGAACCAGAACGGAGCGTTTATGGGCGCGGTTGCGTTTGGCAAAACAGCCTCCGAAATACCCGGACGCATGGACGCGCTGGTCTCTGTGCAGATCAGCGATTACAGCGGCGCTGCCGAAGCTGTGGTGGAAGTAATGTCGTTTGAAACCTGATTGCCATTCCCTGAATATGATGATAAAATAGGTGACATATATTTGAACGGAGTTCTTTTAAGTGATTGATAACTACAGGAGTTTTATCAAAAGGCACGGATTAAAAGCAGATCCGGCACTGGAAAAAGCATTTGCAATAGCGGAAAAAGCGCATGAGGGGCAATTCCGGCATTCGGGCGAGCCTTTTGTTTCCCACCCCATTGCCGTGGCGGAGATTCTGGCGGACCTGGGGATGGATTCCGATACTATTATCGCGGGCCTGCTTCACGATGTGGTGGAGGATACCGAACTGACCATGGAGTTTATCCAGAAGGAGTTTTCTCCGCAGGTATCCGCTTTGGTGGACGGCGTTACCAAGCTGAAGGACTTCGCGTTTAAATCGTACGAGGAGCAGCAGGCCGAGAGCCTGAGAAAAATGTTCCTTGCAATGGCGTCCGACATACGCGTCATCATCATTAAGCTGGCGGACCGCCTGCATAACATGCGCACGCTTAAGTTCCAGTCTGAGAACAAGCAGATAGAAAAATCCAAGGAAACGCTTGAGATATACGCTCCGCTGGCGCACCGCCTGGGTATATACGCCATTAAATGGGAGCTTGAGGATTTATCTTTAAAGTATCTGAACCCGGACGAGTATTTTGAGATTGCCCATAAAATAGAGGGAACGCGCGCGGAGCGGGAATCGCACTTGAAAGACGTAATGGAAAAGATTCGCGAGAAGCTGAAGGAACTCAAGATCAAGTGCGATATTGACGGCCGGCCCAAACATATATACAGCATCTATAAAAAGATGCACGACAAAAACAAAGTATTTGAAGAGGTGTACGACCTTATTGCCATACGCATTATAGTGAAAACCGTAAAGGACTGCTATGGCGTCCTGGGCCTGGTGCATACCATGTGGAAGCCCATCCCCCTGCGGTTTAAAGATTATATTGCGGTGCCCAAGCAGAACATGTACCAGTCTTTGCACACAACCCTGCTGGGCGACGACGGCAAGCCCTTTGAGGTGCAGATACGCACGTATGAAATGCACCACACGGCGGAATACGGTATTGCCGCGCACTGGAAGTACAAGGAGGCGACCAAACAGCCGGACGAGGACATGGACCAGCGCCTGGCCTGGCTGCGCGAGCTGATGGAATGGCAGAACGACCTGAAGGATTCCAAGGAGTTCATGGAAACCCTGAAGATAGATATATTCAGCGACAACGTGTTTGTGTTTACTCCCAAGGGGGACGTTAAGGATTTTGTAAAAGGCTCCACGCCGCTGGATTTTGCTTACGGCATCCACAGCGCCATTGGCAACAAATGCGTGGGCGCGAAGATTAACGGCAAAATTGTATCGCTGGATTACAAACTGAAAACCGGGGACATTGTGGAGATCATTACATCCCAGGCTTCCAAAGGCCCCAGCCGCGACTGGCTGAAGTATGTGAAGACAGCGCAGGCCAGGAGCAAAATTAAACAGTGGTTTAAAAAAGAGTATAAGGACGAGAACATTCAAAAAGGCCGCGAGATGCTGGAAAAGGAAGCAAAGCGGCAGGGCTACGATTTGAAGGACCTGCTGGAGCCCAATGTTCTTAAAACCATATTCAAGCGGTTTACGCTGAAATCACCCAACGACATGTTTGCGGCCATTGGCTACGGCGGGATTACCACCAACCAGGTGCTGTTCCGTTTGATTCAGAATTACAAGCTGATCAATAAAATGGCGGAGGAAGGGATAGACCATACCATCAACGTGAAGCCGTCCTCCCACAAAACCATCTCGGAAGGCGTGGTGGTCAAGGGCCAGAGCGGCATGGTGGTGCGGTTTGCCAAGTGCTGCAATCCCGTTTACGGGGACGAGATTATTGGCTATATCACGCGCGGCAGGGGTGTTTCTGTGCACCGCAAGGATTGCAGGGCCCTTATGAACGAGGATTTTGAGCCCGAGCGGCTGATTGCCGTGGAATGGGTGGGCAACGAGAAAGCCTCCTATAACGTGGAGATACAGATTATAGCGGACGACAGGGCCGGGCTGCTGGCCGACGTTTCCAAAAATCTGTTTAATCTGGGCAGGGATATTACCGCCATTAATGCAAAAACAGGCAAGTATAACCATGCGAGTATTTCCATTCGCGTAAATATTTCCGGCGTGGAGGAACTCAACGAAATGATTGGCAAGCTGCAGGCGCTGGACGGCGTTGAAAAGGTGTATCGCGTGAATTACTGAGTTTTACATACCAAAGCATATATACCGTAGAAAAAGAACCTATTTGGAGCAATGTGGTCATCGCTCCCTGTCAAACGGCGATGCCGAGGCCTAAAAGCGCTCTTATAAAACATGGTTTTTTTAAAAAAAGAAAAAGTAAAGAAAGAATAAAGGAAAGGAATACATGCGGGCAGTAATACAGCGGGTAAAATTTGCAAAGGTGGAAGTGGACGGCGCGGCGGTTGGCGAGATTGGGCGTGGCCTTTTGATTTTTATAGGGATAGAAAGCAGCGACACACAGAAGGACATGGATTATATTGCGGACAAATGCGCTGGCCTGCGGGTGTTTGACGACGCAAACGGCGTGATGAATTTGTCTGTTGCGGACGCAGGTGGGGAAATGCTGGTGGTGAGCCAGTTTACCCTGATGGGGGACGTGCGGCACGGCAGGCGGCCCAGCTATATTGCGGCGGCGCCGCCAAGCGAAGCGGCGGGCATGTTTGAAAAGGTGCTGGCAACGTTCAGGAGAACGGGCGTGCCCATCCAGACCGGCAGATTCGCCGCGGACATGCAGGTAAGCCTTTTAAACGACGGACCGGTGACCATCCTTTTGGACAGCAAAAAACTTTTTTAAGGCAAGGGATATACAAATGGAAGTACTCACAATGCCTGTGGGCATGCTGGCGGCAAATTGCTATATTGTATACGAGGGGCAGGACGCCGTGGTGATAGACCCCGGCGGCGATGCGGACAGAATATTGGAAAAAGTGCGGGAAAAGGGTTTAGCCGTATCCCATATCCTTTTGACCCACGGCCATTTTGACCATATCGGCGCGGCGGAGGAAGTAAAGCGGGAAACGGGCGCAAAGGTCTGCATCCACGCGGGCGACGCGGATATGCTCACATCCGCAGACAGGAACCTTTCGCGTATGATCGGAATGCCGTATGCTGCTGCAGGGGCGGATACGCTGCTTTCAGGCGGAGAAATGATCCGGGCGGGCGGCTTGGAGATCAATGTCATCACGACGCCGGGGCATTCGCCGGGCGGAATATGCTTTGCCGTGGAAGACTGCCTGTTTACAGGCGATACGCTGTTTCAGGGATCAGCGGGCAGGACGGATTTTCCGGGCGGGTCTATAAAAACACTCAATGAATCCCTGAAAAAGCTGAAAGATATGGAGGGGGCATATACGGTGTATCCCGGCCACGGGCCTGCAACCACGCTGGACGCGGAAAAGGGGAGCAATATGTTCTTAAGGGGGCTTTAAATGGCGGGTTTAATTACCAACTGCAAACCGTTTTTTGGAGACCTGTGCGACGAGATGCGGCTGTTTATTGTGGAAAAGAAAATAGAGGAAGCACAGGAGGCCAAAGAAGGCCTTTTTATTCGCGTCTTTTTACATGAAAACGGCGGTGTGTGGGATGCGGACTGCGAAGTGCTCCTGGACGGAAAGACCATTTGCTCATTTCAAAGCAGCGTACCTGCGGAAGCTGGCAGCGCCCTGTACGTTAAGAAGATGAAGAAGCGGTTTATTAAAAATGCGCTATACAGCCTGCTCAAAGGGTATACAGGAACAAAACCGCCCTGGGGGTCGCTCACCGGGATACGGCCAACCAAGCTGGCGCGCGAACTGCTGGCGGAGATGGGCGGGAAGGCAAAGGAATTCTTTCAAGCTGAGTTTGACGTGGATGGGCACAAGGCAACACTGGCCTTTGACATCGCGCAAAACCAATTGCCGCTGATAAAAGATATAACGGCAAATGACCTTGATATATACGTGGGCATTCCGTTCTGCGTGTCCCGGTGCTCGTACTGCTCGTTCGGGTCGCACGAATTAAAGAAAAGCCGAAAGATCACGGGGCAGTATCTGGATGCGCTGGCACGCGAGATTGAGGGCGCAAAGCGCCTGGCTGAGGGGCGGAACGTGCGCTGCATATACGTTGGAGGCGGCACGCCCACCGCGCTTGACGCGGAAGAACTGCAAACATTGTTTGGAGTGCTGAAAAGCGCTTTTCCGCATTGCAAAGAGTTTACGGTGGAGGCAGGCAGGCCGGACACCATGGATGCCAAAAAGCTTGCAGCCATAAAAGAATCAGGAGCCACGCGCGTCTGCGTGAACGCGCAGACCACCAATGGGGATACTCTCCAGCGCATCGGCAGGACATACGGGGCGGGGGAATTTGACAGCGCCTTTCGCCTGGCGCGGGAGCATGGATTTGATTTTGTAAACACCGACATCATCCTGGGCCTGCCCGGTGAAACGCTTAAGGACGTGCAAAAAACACTGGAAGATGTATGCGGTTTTGACCCGGAGAACGTAACGGTGCACACGCTCGCGATTAAAAACGCGGCGAACCTGACGCTGGACGATTCGGCAAAATTTGCGGATGCGGCGGCGGTAGCAAAAATGGTGGACTTTTCCCGTGAGTTTCTGGAGGGCAGGGGGTACATCCCATACTATCTCTACCGCCAGAAGTATATGGCCGGCAACCTGGAAAACGTGGGGTACGCCAAGCCGGGAAAACTGTGCCTGTATAACATTGACATTATGGAAGAACTGGCGGACAACCTGAGCTTTGGCGCGGGGGCCATGTCCAAGCGCATCTTTGCCGCAGAAAAACGCATAGAGCGCTCCTGCAACATCAAAGAAGTGAATCTGTATATGGAGCGGGTGGATGAGATGGTGCAGAGGAAGATTGAACTTTTTAAATAATTCAAACTTGCGGAAAACGGGGAACCTAACAGATTCAGCCCGAAGACGCCGCGGCGGCGGAAGAAGCGGCGGCAGCCGCCGCGATTGCGGCCTGCTGCGCAATGATGATGCTGGTAATGCTGGCGGCAAGGGTGGAATTTACAATATCTTTTTTTGCGTCTTTCACATAGCCAAGCGCAACAAGCCCGGCGGTGAGCAGAAGAAGCTCCTGCTTGGTAACAGACCACGCGCCAAAACCTTTTTGGCTGCGCAGAAATCGATAGGCTTCCAAAACCTCGGTTGCTATTTCGTCGGCCGATGCGGGCAGAAGGGCAAGAACGCCCATGGCGGGCAGGGTATATTCGCGGTCCAGCCGGATGCGGTTTTCGCGCAGCGCGCCGCGCAATTGCAGGATGCGGTCCGCTGCTTCCGCAGATTTTCCGCCCAGCACCAACACCTGCGAAAGCGCCTGTACCGCGGAGGCGGACAGGAACGAGGGCTTAAGGGCGCTGTAAAGCTCTTCTATGCGCGCAACGCCTGTTTGAACGTCCGTGCCCGAAATCCCCAGCAGCGCCGCGTATATATAGTCGTCCTGACCGGTGATGAAAAAATGCTGTTTTTTCATATCGTTATAAAACGCTTTTGCACGTTCCACAATCTGCTGGTAATCCGCAGGCTGCGCGCCACCGGCTATCTGGCAGGATGCAATGGCAAGATAGTCCGAATACCTGAATTTTGCCTGTTTCATTTTTTCGTACACATCGAGCGTATTTGAAAGCAGGCGGCTTCTGTCAGCAGCGAGCGAAAGCATTGTTGCGACGCACATTTTGGCGTTGCCGCGAAACGCGGAAAAAACGCCCGTGTTTTCTTTGATGGTATCAAAGCTTTCACGGATTGCATCTTGGTCTATCGCCCGGTCTTCCGCGGCGTACAGAAGCGCGGAAAGCCTTTTAAGCAGTACGTTTTGCCAGATGAAGCCTTTGCGGATGGCCTCTGCGTTGGAGGCAAACAGGCTTAATTTGGACTGGACTTGTGTTTTCATAAGGCTCATCCTCCATAAATCACTACTATTAATATACCATGTTTTAGCAGCAAAAAGGCAATTGTTTATGTAAATTTGTTTTATGGCGGCATGTTTTTTCTGCAGCTCCTCTTTATATTTACAAAAGGAAAGGGAAGAAAAAAACAAAGCTCGGCCCTGATTGACACTGCATGCATGGATGAGTATAATTATTAGGTTAGATTGTACACAAGAAGGGAAGGGTTGATTATACTTACCCAAGCGCCAAAGGGAACGCGGGACGTGCTCCCTACCGAGAGCTACAAATGGCATTATTTAGAGAACAGTATACGAGAAATATGTGCGAGGGGCGGATACCGGGAGATTCGGACGCCCGTTTTTGAACATACAGAACTCTTTTTGCGCGGCGTGGGAGACACCACGGACATTGTGCAAAAGGAAATGTACACGTTTCTGGACAAGGGCGAACGCTCTGTAACGCTGAAACCGGAAGGCACGGCGGGCGTTGTGCGCGCTTTTGCGGAACACGGGATCGCGTCACAGGCGCAGCCCACCAAGATGTATTACCTTACAAACCCTATATTCCGGTACGAGAACCCGCAGGCGGGCAGGCTGCGCGAGCATCACCAGTTTGGCGTGGAGGTATTCGGCGCGGCCAGCGCGTCCATTGACGCGGAGGTGATTTCGCTTGCGCTCACGCTGTTTGGTACGCTTGGGATCAAGGGGCTAAAGCTGCACATCAACAGCATCGGCTGCCCAAATTGCAGGCCGCAGTACAACGCGCTTTTGAGCGAATATTTTGCGTCAAGAAAAGAAAGCCTTTGCCCCACATGCCTGGCGCGTTTGGAGAAAAATCCGCTGCGCATCCTGGACTGCAAGGAAGAAAAATGCAAAAAAATCGTGGCGGGTGCGCCGCTGATGATAGACCACCTGTGCGCGGAATGCGCCGACCATTTTGAGAGCCTGAAGGGCTATCTGGAATCGTTGGATATTCTGTATGAAGTGGACCCATTCATTGTGCGGGGCCTGGATTACTATACAAAAACCGTGTTTGAGATCATTTCCACCGGGATCGGCAGCCAGGGGACCGTGTGCGGCGGCGGGCGGTACGACAAACTGGTGCGTGAGATTGGCGGGCCGGACATGCCCGGCATCGGATTCGGGCTTGGGATGGAACGGCTGCTTTTGGTGCTGGAGAACGAAGGCGTAAAGATTCCGGAACCGAACCTGTATGACATTTATTTCTGCACCATGGGGCAGGAAGCCAGAAAGAAAGCCTTTGCGTTGGTGAATGAGCTGCGGGCCCTTGGGTTTCGCGCGGATATGGACCACACGGGCCGCAGCTTGAAAGCGCAGTTCAAGTACGCGGATAAGTGCGCCGCGCCGTATGTTGCGGTGATTGGGGAAGACGAATTGAATGCAGGCGTTGTGAAACTGAGGGACATGCAGAGCAGCGCCGAGCAGACTATAGAATTTAGCCAGATTAAAAATTGTATTAAGCAGGAGAAGGCAAATGGGTGAGTTGTTAGCAGGATGGAAGAGAACGGGGCTTTGCGCCACATTCAGCGAGGCGGACATTGGGTGCGAAGTGACGCTGATGGGATGGACCAATACGCGCCGGGACATGGGCGCTTTGATCTTTGTTGATTTGCGGGACCGTTCGGGCATCATGCAGGTGGTATTTGACAAATCCAATTTCAGCGGGGATTTTTCCCGCGTGGAGAGCATCCGCAGCGAGTATGTGCTGGCGGTGAAAGGAAAGCTGTGCGCGCGTTCGCCTGAGACTGTGAACGCAAAGCTGCCCACCGGAACCATTGAGGTGAAGGTTGCGGAGCTTAAAGTATTGAGCGTTGCGCAGACACCGCCGTTTGAAATTGAAGACAATTCAAAGGTGCGCGAGGACCTGCGCCTGAAATACCGTTATCTGGACCTTCGGCGGCCGGAGATGCAGAAAAACCTGATGTTGCGCAACAAGATATCCATCTGCTCGCGCAATTTTCTGGACGAGAACGGTTTTATGGAAATTGAAACCCCCATGCTGATCAAGAGCACGCCCGAGGGCGCGAGGGACTATTTGGTTCCTTCCCGCGTGCATCCGGGATCGTTTTTTGCGCTGCCGCAGTCTCCCCAGATATTAAAGCAACTGTTGATGGTATCCGGTATGGACCGGTATTATCAGATTGCCCGGTGCTTCAGGGACGAGGACCTGCGGGCGGACAGGCAGCCCGAATTTACCCAGATTGATATGGAATTATCCTTTGTGGAAGTAGACGACGTGATAGACGTGAACGAACGTTTGCTGAAACGCATTTTTAAGGAAGTAATGGACGTTGATATTGATATACCCCTGCGCCGCCTGACATACGCGGAGGCAATGGACCGCTTTGGAAGCGACAAGCCGGACACCCGGTTTGGGCTTGAACTGAAGGACCTGAGCGATATTGTAAAGAACTCTGCGTTCCAGGTGTTCTCCAGCGTGGTGGCAAAGGGCGGCAGCGTGCGCGCCATTAACGCCAAGGGCTGCGCGAACACCTTTGCGCGCAGGGAGATTGACGCTCTGGTGGATTTTGTGAAGATTTACGGCGCAAAAGGCATGGCCTGGATATCCATTAAGGAAGACGGCATGAACTCGCCCATTACCAAATTCATGACGGAAGAAGAAATCAATGCTATCCTGAAAACCATGGACGGCCAGGTGGGGGACATTATCTTTTTTGTGGGAGACAAGAACAAGGTTGTGTATGATTCCCTGGGGGCGCTGCGCCTCAAGCTGGCGGAGAAGCTGGAACTCATCCAGCCGGACACGTTTGACCTGCTGTGGGTGACGGAGTTTCCGCTGGTGGAATATAACGAGGAAGAAAAACGCTACGTGGCCATGCACCATCCCTTTACAATGCCGATGGACGAGGATATTGAACACCTGGAAACCGCGCCCGAAAAGGTGCGCGCCAAGGCGTATGACATTATACTGAACGGCACGGAGATTGGCGGCGGCAGCATCAGGATACACAACCCGGAACTGCAGGAAAAAATGTTTAACGCCACCGGATTCTCCAAGGAAAAGGCGTGGGAACAGTTTGGCTATATGATGGAAGCGTTTAAATACGGCACACCCCCGCACGGTGGCCTGGCGTACGGTTTGGACAGGCTGGCCATGATATTGGCGGGCAGAAGCTCCATCCGCGACATGATCGCGTTCCCCAAGGTGCAGAACGCATCCGACCTGATGAGCCAGGCGCCTTCCCGCGTGGACAAGGCGCAGCTCAAAGAGTTACACATCAAAATAGAGGAATGAGCCTGCAAAAAAGAAAAAGGCTTATTTTCAAGGCAATTTAGCAGGCAGGTCTATACGGCGCGTCTGTCAGCTTGTGGAAAAGGTTCGGGGCTTTGCCCCGCAACCCCACTTCTTTTTTAAGAAAGAAGCAACCGGCTTACTTTTAAAGAGCGAATACCCTTTTGGCCCCCAAAACCCAGAGGCTGGAAGAGGAAAGCCTCCCGCCAAAAGTATGTCCGCCAGGCTGACGCATGACCATAGGCTCGCCTGTATTTTATAAAAAGCAAATAACCCCGGAAAAGAGGATTTGCGCAATTGTATCTGAAACGGATTGAACTGAACGGATTTAAATCGTTCAGCAACAAAAAAGAATTTATTATCAAAAACGGCATCACGGGCATTGTTGGCCCCAACGGGAGCGGAAAAAGCAACGTTGCGGACGCTATCCGCTGGGTTTTGGGCGAGCAGAGCTCCAAAAATCTGCGCGGCGCCCGCATGGAAGACGTTATATTCAACGGCAGCCAGGAGCTGAATAAAAAGGGCTACTGCGAGGTGGCGCTGGTTTTTGATAATTCCGATATGCGCATTCAATCCGAGTACACGGAGGTTTGCGTGCGCCGCAAGCTGTACCGCTCAGGGGAGAGCGAATACTCCATTAACAACACTTCCTGCCGCTTAAGGGACATTCTGGATCTGTTCCGGGACACCGGCATTGGCAAGGAGGGATACTCCATTATTGGGCAGGGAAAGATAGACGAGATTTTAAACAGCAAGGCCAGCCAGCGCCGCCGCGTGTTTGAGGAAGCGGCGGGCATTATGAAATACCGCGTGCGCAAGGAAGAGGCGGAACACAACCTGGAGAAAACGAGGGAGAACCTTTTGCGGCTGGAGGACATCATCTCCGAGCTGGAAATGCAGGTGGAGCCGCTGGAAAACCAGATGCAGGAAGCCAAACGGTATATGACCCTGCGAGAGCGGCTTAAATTTCTGGAAGTGAACCTGTACCTTTATAATCAGGAAAAAAGCGTGGAGCGCATAGAAAAGCTGGATGCGCAGCTTGCGGAAAACGAGGAAGCGCAAAAGAGCAACGCGGAGAAAACAGAGTCCCTGAACGCGCGTATATCTGCCGTTAAAGCGGAGTATCAGCAGCTTTTGGCCGATCTGGACACGCAGAACCGCCTGGTTGCGGAATACGGCAGCAGCCAGGAAAAGCTGAAGGGCGAACTGAACGTTCTTTCTGAACGCGAGCGGAACCTTACACAGCGCCTGGATGAGATTGCCGCGCAGAGCGAGGAAACCGGGATAGCCGTTGAGGCAAAGAATGCCCGCGTGGAGGAACTGGGCGCGCAGATAGAAGAACTGAATAACCAGATAGACGAGAAATACGGCGTGATTAACGCGCTGCGCGAGACGTGCGACCGCATGGCGGACGGCGCGGGCAGCGTATCCGAACGGTATGCCGCGCTGCGGGACGAATCCGCCGCGCTACGGGACGAGATGGAATCCGCGCGCCGCGAGGTGGGCGAGAAAAACGTATACCTGGAGATGCTGATTGAGAAGAAGGACGGCATGCAGGGCGAGCGGAAAACACTGGCCGAAACCCTGGAGGACCTGGCGGCCCAGCAGGAGGAAAAAGATTCCCTGATGGGCATGTGCAAGGCCGAGAACGCAAGGCTGCTGGGCGAGGCCAACACGCTGACGATGCGCATTAACGAACTGAACGCGGAGTATTCCACGCTGGACGGCGAATTGGCGGAAAACAGGCAGCAACTGAACCAGTGCATCTCCAACCAGAATCTTTTATCTGATTTAAAAGACGGGTACGAGGGTTACCAGCAGAGCGTTAAGGCACTGTTTGGAGCGTCCAAGGACCAGCCGATCCGCAAAAAGCTGATGGGAACGTTTGCAGAGCTGGTGGACGTGCCCCAGGAATATGAAACGGCACTGGAAGCGGCGCTGGCGGCGGCCTTGCAGAACATTTTGGTGCAGCGGGAAGAAGACGCCAAGGAAGCGATTGAGTTTTTGCGTAAAAACCGGCTGGGCAGGGTGACGTTCCTGCCGCTGGACGCGCTTAAAATAAAGTATTTATCCGAAGAAGAAAAGCGCGGATGCACGGGCATCATTCTATGCGTGGCCTCCGATGTGGTTACCTGCAAGCCGGAATACAAGCCGGCGGTGGATTTTTTGCTGGCGCGCACCGTGATTGTGGAGGATATGGAAAGCGCCATTGCGGTAATGCGCAAAACGGGGTACACCTTCCGCGCGGTAACGCTGAAGGGCGATATATTTCGCCCGGGCGGCATTATTACCGGCGGCAGCACGGAATCTGTGCAAACCGGGCTTTTATCCCGCAACCGCATGATGGCGGAGTTTGCGGTTAAGATTAAGGCGGCGCGCCTGCGCGTGGAAAAACTGGGCCAGCAGGCACGCGATATGACAACGCAGATAGAAGAAATTAAGGCGCAGCGCGAAGGCATGCTGGCGGACATACGAGAGCGGGAGATTACATCCACCCGCATTGCGCAGCAGATTGCCGGGATAACGGAGCAGGCGGGCAAGACGAAGCAACGGCTGGATGAAATAGAAAAGCAGATTGGCGACGCGGATGCGCAGATTGGGGAATCTTCTGCATTTGTGGACAAACGCAGCGCGGCACTCGCCGAATTGCAGGCGAAATACGACGGCGTGGTGGAAACGGTAACGCTGCTGGAAGAAAGCATGAACCGCGAAGCAGGCGAACGCACCGCCATGCGCGATACGCTCTCCAAGGAGGAGATTGCGCTGGGCGAGCTGGTTTCACGGAAAAATATGCTGCTGAATGAGCAGACGCACATACGCAGCGATATATTCGCGGCAAAGGAAGGCATAACCCAGTCCCGGCAGCAGGCGGAAGCTATGGAAAAGGAACTGAAGAGCGCTGTTTTATCCAAAAAACTGGAGATGCAGGCGCTGCTGGACGAGGCCATAGAGCAATTGAACAGCGCAAGTTTTGCAACAAGGGAAAAGAACGCGAAACGGGACGAACTGACGCAATTGCAAAACGCACTGGACGCCGGTCTGGATGCCGCGACGGCGGAGAAGGGCGACCTGATTGAGCAGAAATACAAGATTATTGCCAATAAAGAAAAAATAGAACTGATACGGGAAAATTTGCAGAACAAGATTTGGGACGATTACGCCCTGACGCTTGCCAATGCGGAAAAGCTGCGCGGCGAATTTTCCTATCAGACGGGTACGCGGGAGATTGAGGAGATTAAGCAGGAAATTACGGAGATGGGCCCGGTGAATCCCAACGCGATAGAGGATTTTGCCCGCGTGGGCGGGCGCCTGGAAAGCCTGCGCGTGCAGAAGGGCGATTTGATTAAAGCGGGGGAGGATTTGCAGGTGGTGATCCAGTCTCTGCTGGGGGATATGAAAGACTGCTTTTTGGAGAAGTTTGACCAGATTAACCGGCACTTTAACGAGGTGTTTGTTCAGTTGTTTGGCGGAGGCCACGCGGAGGTTGCCTTGGTGGCGGCGAATGGCGAGGACGTAATGGAATGCGGCATAGAGATTTCCGCGGAGCCGCCGGGCAAGCGGCTGCAAAACCTGAACCTGCTCTCCGGCGGGGAGAAGGCGTTAACGGCCATCGCGCTGCTGTTTGCCATGCTGCACATCAACCCTTCGCCCGTCTGCCTGCTGGATGAGATAGACGCGCCGTTGGACGAGGCCAACGTTGTGCGCTTTTCCGAATATTTAAGGGCGCTCTCGGTGGGGCTGCAGTTTATTGTGATTACGCACCGCAAGCCCACCATGGCGGCCTGCGACACGTTATACGGTATTGCCATGCATCAGAAGGGCGTATCAGAAGTGGTATCCGTTCAATTGAATTAGGAATATAGGAGTCTATAATGGGTTTTTTTGATAACTTAAAAGAGCGAATGGGAAAAACGCGCACCAATCTTTCGGACAGACTGAACAGCGTCATCAAGAACTTCCGGCGCGTGGACGAGGATTTTTTTGAGGAAATGGAAGAGGTGCTTATTCTGGCGGACCTTGGCATGGAGACCGTGCAGAAGGTAATGCGCCGCCTGCGCGAGATTGTGAAAGAGCAGAACATTAAGGATACGGAAGGCATCAAGGATTTGCTGATTGATATTCTGGACGAGATGATGCGCGCGGACAGCCTGGCGCTTACATACCCCGCCGTGATACTGGTGGTGGGTGTAAACGGCGTGGGCAAAACCACGGCGATTGGCAAGATGTCCGCTTATTTCCAGAGCAAGGGCGCTTCCGTGATGCTGGCTGCGGCGGATACGTTCCGCGCGGCTGCGGCGGAGCAGCTTTCCATATGGGCGCAGAGAACAAACGTGCGCGTGATTAAATACGCGGAAGGAGCGGACCCGGCCGCTGTGGTATACGACGCCATTGACGCGGCCAAACACGCGGGCACGAACATATTGCTTTGCGACACGGCCGGGCGGCTGCACAATAAAAAGAACCTGATGAACGAGCTTGAAAAGATCAACCGGGTGATAGAGAACAGCTACCCGGAAGCGCACAGGGAAACGTTTCTTGTGCTGGACGCGACGACGGGGCAGAACGCTATTTCCCAGGCGCAGGTGTTTGCGCAGGCCGCGCCCATTACCGGCATTATTCTGACCAAGCTGGACGGCACCGCAAAAGGCGGCGTTGTATGCGCGGTGAAGGAAATGGTGGGCGTGCCCGTGCGGTTCATAGGCGTGGGAGAGGGCGTGGACGATTTGCGGCCTTTTGATTCAAAAGAGTTTGCGCGGGCAATTATTGAATAACGCGCTCTGAGGTGTTGTATGCCAAAGGATAATATCATTCATCTGCCCATTAAATACACGCAGATATTAAAAAACAAACGCGGCAAGTATTCGGTCAACTGCCTTTTGACGGACAGGTGGCTTAAGTTTTCCGATACGTCTGTGCGCATGGACGCGGGGGAAGCGTGCATATTGGACGTGATGGAAACGGACGCCGCGGGGAACGACGCGAAGCTTTGCCAGCTTGTGGTGACGAGGGAAGAACTGATGGAAGTGCTGGGCAGGGTAAAGCCGCTGGAATAGGTGCGGCAGAAGTGTGACGATTATATTCTTCAAAATTATGGTTGACTAAACTGATATTCTTCTGTATACTCTGAGAGGTGTAAAGGCGATGGCCTTTACACCTCTCATTCTTTTACGGGGTTTCCGGATTGTCGTAAGGCAATTTGGGGTGGTGTGAGGTAGTAGCTATGAGCTTTGAAAAAGACCTCAAATGGGCGCTTTACCTGGACGAATACGGCGGCTTTTTAACGGAAAAGCAGCAGAAGATATTCGACCTGTACTATAACGAGGACTGCTCGCTTGCGGAGATTGGCGGGCAGATGGGCATCAGCCGCCAGGGCGTGCTGGACGGTATCCGGCGCGCGCAGTTTAAACTTACCGATTGCGAAAAAAAGCTGGGCCTGGTGGCAAAAAAACTGGAGGAACCAAATGGCGTTTGAAGGGATTTCCGAAAAACTGCAGAACGTATTTAAAAAACTGACCGGAAGGGGCAAACTTTCCGAGGCTGACATAAAGGCCGCCATGCGCGAGGTAAAGCTGGTGCTGCTGGAGGCGGACGTAAACTTTACGGTGGTAAAGGATTTTATTAAGACTGTAACCGAAAAAGCGTCCGGGCAGGAAATACTGGACAGCCTGACGCCCGGACAGCAGGTGGTTAAGGTGGTTCGCGACGAGATGACCGCGCTTTTGGGCGGCGCTATGAGCAGCGTGAAGATGGCGGGCAGCCCGCCAACCGTGCTGATGATGATGGGCCTGCAGGGAGCGGGTAAAACGACATTCTGCGCCAAACTTGCCCTGTACTATAAAAAGAAGGGCAAAAAGCCTTTGCTGGTCGCGTGCGATATTTACCGCCCGGCCGCCATTAAGCAGTTGCATGTGGTTGGACAGCAGGCGGGTGTGGACGTGTTTGACATGGGCGCGGAGAAACCCGAGAAGATTTATAAAGAAGCCCTGAAACAGGCGGACAAGGCGGGTAACGACCTGATTATAGTGGATACTGCCGGACGGCTGCATATAGACGAAGACATGATGGCAGAGCTGAAAGCCCTGAAAAAAGCCGCAAATCCCAACGAGACGCTGCTGGTGCTGGATTCTATGACCGGCCAGGACGCGGTGAACGCGGCTGGCGCGTTCCACGAAAATATTGGGATAGACGGCGTGGTGCTGACCAAGATAGACGGCGATACGCGCGGCGGCGCGGCGATGTCTGTCCGGGCGGTTACGGGCAAGCCCATTAAGTTTGTGAGCGCGGGTGAAAAGCTGGCGGACATTGAGCCGTTCTACCCGGACCGCATGGCCTCCCGCATACTTGGCATGGGCGACGTTTTGACTCTGATTGAGAAAGCGGAGACAGCCTTTGAAGAAAAAAAGGCGCATGAGCTGCAAAAGAAGATCAGTCGCGACCAAATGACCCTGGAAGACCTGCTGGACCAAATGGAACAGATCAGCAAGATGGGCGATATGGGCGATATCTTAAAAATGCTGCCCGGCGGAAGCAAGCTGGGCGCGCTAAGCATAGATGAAAAGCAGATGGCGTGGAGCAAGGCCATTGTGCAGTCCATGACTGTGGAGGAGCGCCGCAACCCGAACGTGATCAACGGCTCGCGCCGCAAACGCATTGCCGCAGGGAGCGGCACCAAGATTCAGGATGTGAACCGGCTGCTGAACCAGTTTGAGCAGATGAAGAAAATGCTTAAATCTTTTTCCGGCAAAAAAGGCCGCAGAGGGTTTAATATGCCTTTCTGATATGGGGCTCCGCCCCAAACCCCGCTTCTTTTCTTAAAAGAAAAGGGGCAAAAGAACTTTATGGCAAAACGCCTGCGGCGTTTTGGAATAATAACAAGCAGGGGATCTGAAGAACTATAGACAAGGGCAAGCTTGCAGATGTGTCCAAAATGCTGCGAAGCGGCATTTAAGCAAATGGGATTCTTAAGGGATAATCATCCCTTAAGCCAGTGGCCCGGAGGCTGGAAGCCTCCGGATATAAGTAATCATTTATAAGGAGTAAAAAAGAAACATGGCAGTTAAGATGAGATTAAAGAGAATGGGTTCCAAGAAAAATCCTTTTTACAGGATTGTGGTGGCGGATGTGCGCGCGCCCAGGGACGGCAAGTTTATTGAAGAAGTGGGATACTACAACCCGCTGAGCAAGGAACTCAAACTGGACAACGACAAAGCGGCCGACTGGATCAAAAAAGGCGTGCAGCCCACGGAAACGGTGCGCTCTTTGCTGAGAAAAAGCGGCGCGTTAGAATAGGGGGTTCCGTATGGAAGAACTCGTTGCATATATTGCCAAATCGCTGGTGGACAATCCTGGAGAAGTGAAGGTGAACCGGCGTGAGGAGGAGGACGCATACGTGATTGAACTCACGGTTGCGCCGGACGACATGGGCAAGGTGATCGGCAAACAGGGCCGTATTGCCAAGGCCATCCGCACGGTGGTGAAGGCGGCTTCCGCAAAATCGCAGAAGAAATTTGTTGTGGACATTATTGATTAATGAAAGAATTTTTTGAGCTGGGCAGAATTCTAAAGCCCCAGGGCATCCGCGGCGAAGTGAAGGTTGAGGCGTATACGGACGACATAGGCAGGTTTGACTACCTGGAGCATGTTTACGTAAAGGAAGCGGGTGAAATGCGCAGGGTTGCCGTTGAGGCAAGACGCATGGATAACGCGTTTGCCTACCTGAAGCTGGAAGGCGTACCCGACCGTAACGCCGCCGAGGCGATGCGTGGGCAATACCTGTATATAGACCGCAAAAACGCGGCTAAACTGCCCGAGGGACGGCATTATATTGAAGACATGATTGGCCTTGAGGTGGTGGACACAAACGGGCAGAACCTTGGCGTACTGGCGGAGGTTATTCAGACCGGCGCGGCGGACGTTTACCGTGTCTCCGGCAAACGGGGGATGATGTTTCCGTCTGTTCCGCAGGTGGTTTTAAAGACCGATGTGGAGGCCGGAAATATTCTGGTGGACGCGGAGCGCCTGCAAGAGGTCTGCGTATATGATGACGTTTAATTGTCTCACGCTGTTTCCCGAAATGTTCGCGGGATTTATGGAGGCCAGCCTGTGCGGCAAGGCGATTGCCGCGGGGATTATAAACATTCATCTTGTAAATTACCGCGACTACACCACAGACAAGCACAACCGGGTGGACGACTACCCGTTTGGCGGCGGCGCGGGCATGCTGATTGGCCCGCAGCCGGTGTTTGACTGTTTTGCGCGCCTGGAAGAGCAGTATGCGGGCAGGAAGGCCTGCCGCGTGTATATGTCTGCCGCCGGGGAACTGCTGAACCAGAACACCGCAAAGGAACTGGCGGAGTTTGAAGTACTGCACGTTCTGTGCGGGCATTACGAAGGCGTGGACCAGCGTATACTGGATAACTGCATAGACCGGGAAATATCCATTGGCGATTATGTTCTGACGGGCGGCGAGCTGCCTGCCATGGTGCTGATGGACTGCGTAATGCGCTACGCGGGGGTGCTCTCAAACGAAGAATCGCACGCTGAGGAATCGCATTACGACGGCCTGCTGGAATATCCGCAATATACGCGCCCAGCGGATTTCAGAGGGCTTGGCGTACCCGAAGTGCTGGTATCCGGGCACCACGCAAACATCAAGGCGTGGCAGCGGGAAATGTCCCTGCTGAAAACGCATAAGGTGCGGCCAGACCTGCTTGCAAAAGCGGAGCTGACCAAAAAGGACATTATTGTGCTGAAGAAACACAACATATTCCCAGGTTCCGCAGACGAATAAAATGCGGCTGCATTTGAAAATTAGTCTTGATTTGGGCCAGGGATTATGATAAAATCTCATGTGTTTGTTACGGGGTCCCCGGAATGCCGTAAGGCATTATGGGGTGGCTCTATTACGGGCGGTCCGCTGTCCAGTTTTGTGGATTATGAACGTCTTGGGGGGAAGGAGGCTTAAAAGACATATGAAAGACATTATTAAAGCCGTTGAGAAATCGCAGCTCAGAGGCGATCTTCCGGAATTGAAGATTGGCGACACGCTGAAGGTTTCCGTAAAAGTTATTGAAGGACAAAGAGAAAGAATCCAGGTTTTTGAAGGATATCTGATCGCGCGCAAAGGCGGCGGTCTCACCGAGACCATCACCGTCCGCCGCGTATCTTATGGCGTAGGTGTGGAAAGAACATTCCCGCTGCATTCCCCTCGCATCGACAAGATCGAGGTTGCGCGGTCCGGCCAGGTCCGCAGGGCGAAACTGTATTACCTGCGCGACAGGATCGGCAAATCCGCCAGGATCAAAGAGAAATAAATTTTTTCGCAAAAAAGAGGGGCTTCATCGCCCCTGTTTTTTTCTTCCTTCTTTTCTTTTAGCGGAAAAACCGGGGTTCCCAAAATTTGTAATTTTGGGGTGGTAGAAAAAGAAGCAAAAGAAAAGCAATGTTTTTTCATATTTGAGAAAGGAATACCGGCGCAAAAAGTTACCCCAAATTCAATCCCGAAAATATAATCATCTCTATCAACTTCCTATTTGAAGCTGATAAAGACACCTTAAGCAAGGGGTGGCATCGAAGCGTCGGACGGGGGACCGAGTCCCTCGCCGGGAAAATGGACATTCAATGGTATCCGGGGCACATGCAGAAGGCCAAGCGCAAGCTGGCCGAACAACTGAAGAATATAGACATTGTGCTGGAGGTGCTGGACGCACGGCTTCCGCGGGGCACGCAGAACCCGGATTTTGACGAAATATTCAGCAGTAAACGGCGTTTTTTTATACTGAACAAGGCGGACCTTGCCGACGGAGCGGCTACGAAAAGGTGGATACAGTCGTTCCGCGAGGAGGGCGTTTCGTGCGCGGAATTTTCCGCGCCTAAGTCTGATCCGGCAAAGCTGTTGGAAGCGGTTCTGGCGGATGTGCGGGAGCTGGTGGAGCGGTATAGGGCAAAGGGAGTGCAGAAAACGGTGCGCGCCATGGTGGCGGGCATACCTAACGTGGGAAAATCCGCCGTATTAAACAGGCTGTCCGGCTCCGGCAAAATGAAGGAAGGGAACAAGCCGGGCGTAACCCGAGGGCTGCAGTGGGCGCGCGTAACGCCTTATTTTGAGATTATGGATACGCCGGGTATTTTGATGCCCAAGATAGAAAATGAGGAAACAGCGGCAAAAATCGCGGCAATTGGGTGCATACCCATGGATATACTGGATTTTGAGAGCATTGCCTATTATCTAATACAAATCTTAACAAAAAATTCACCTAATTTATTGAAAAAGAGGTATAATCTAAATAGCCTTGATGTGGACGCGAACGAGGTTTTGACTGCCATTTGCCGCAGCAGGGGATTTTTGCTGCGCGGCGGGGAGGTTGACCTGGAGCGCGGGGCAAAGATGATTCTGGATGAATTCAAGAACGGAAAAATTGGCAGGATCACGCTGGAGGAACCTTAAGTGAACAGGCAGGAAGCGCAGCGGGAGCTGCTTAACAGGCTGATCCAGACGGAATGCGCGTGCAGGCAGATGGGATTCAGGCTGATTGCGGGCGCGGACGAAGCTGGCCGGGGCCCGCTGGCCGGGCCTGTTGTTGCGGCCTGCGTGATTATGCCTGAGGACGGCTATGTTTTGGGCGTGAATGATTCCAAAAAGCTTACGGAAGAAAAGCGCGAGGAGCTCTACGAGAAGATTATAAAGGCCGCCATTGCGTACCGCACGGGAATTGTTGGGCAGGACGTAATAGATGAGATTAATATACTCAAGGCTACGCGGCTTGCGTTTAAGCAGGCGGTGGAATCGCTGGATACGGCCCCGGATTACCTGTATACGGACAGGATAGACAAACTGGAGGTTTCCATGCCCTGGACGCCGGTGACAAAGGGCGACGCCACGATTTATTCCGTTGCCGCGGCCTCCATTATCGCCAAGGTGACAAGGGACAGGCTGATGCGGGAATACGATAAACAATACCCGGAGTACGGGTTTGCAAAGCACAAGGGATACGGCACGGCGGAGCATATGGAAGCCATCCGCAGATACGGGCCTACGCCCCTGCACCGGCGCTCTTTTTTGAAAAGCCTGGGGGCAGGGGATGAATAGGCAGAGCCTGGGCAGATGGGGCGAAGACCTGGTTTGCGCCTACCTGGAGAAGAACGGCTATGCCATATTGGAGCGCAACTTCCGCTTCAGGCAGGGGGAAATAGATATTGTTGCGCGTAAATTGGGAACAACCGCGTTTGTGGAAGTAAAGACGCGCACATCCGGCGCGTTTGGAACGCCCGCGGAGGCGGTGGGGCCAAGAAAACAGAAAAGCGTAATGCTGGCTGCGCAGCAGTATATCTTGCTGAAGGGCAAACCGGGCGAAAACTATACGTTCGACGTGGCCGAGGTGCAGATTGTGGAAGGCAGGCCCAGCATTAATTACATACAAAACGCATTTTGCTAGAAACGGAGCTGTATGGAAAGAAATTCGGCGTTTGAATATCAGGAAAAACAATCGAACCGGTTCTGGGTTGCATTCTTTTTGGGCGTTGCCGGGGTGGCGGCTGCGATGGCGCTATCTCCCGCTGCGGGCGGCAGCCAAAACTGGATTATTCTGGCCGCAGGCGTTGCGTTTATGGCCGGGGCGTTGGCCGCATACAGGCAGATTCAAAACAAAAGCTACAAGGCATCGTCCGCAGGCAATGTGATTGCCGTGCTGCTGCTGGCAGGCATACTGCTGCGCCTGTGGCTGGCGGCTGCCGTTTACGGGTATCAGAACGATATTGGCTGCTGGATTGGCTGGTCCAATTCCGCTTATCACGACGGCCTGGACCGCTTTTATACCAGCGGGCAGTTTGCGGACTATCCGCCGCTGTATATTTATGTGCTGTATTTTTTGGGGGCGGCCTCCGACTTTTTTCACATTCCCATCACGGTGCTGACCGTAAAGCTGCCGGGTATTATTTGCGACTGCATTACGGCGCTTTTGCTGTATAACCTGGCGCGCCAGAAGTTTGGGCCCCAGGCGGGCAGCCTGCCAAAGCCGGGTGAGGAAAGCGCTCTGCCCGTGCTTGCGTTTGCGTGCGTTATGCTGAACCCAACCATTATAATGAATTCCTCCGTATGGGGGCAGATAGACATTATATATACGCTGATGGCCGTGCTTTGCATATATTTGCTGATACACAGAAAAATAGGGTTTGCCATTGTGCTTTTTGCGCTGGCCTTGCTTTTAAAGGTGCAATCTGTTTTGATTGCGCCCGTGATTCTGTTTGTTTTGATTGAAGGCGTTAAAAATCCTGAAACGCGCAAAAACACGCTGCTGAACCTGCTTGCGGGCGCGGCCGCGGCAATTGGCGCCGCCCTTTTGCTGATTACGCCGTTTAACGGCGGCAGGACGTATACCTGGATTATAGAACAATACGGAAAAAGCCTGGGCGTGTACCAGTATGTTACCGTGAACGGGTTTAATTTGTACGGGCTGTTCCATTTGAACTGGGTATCCCTTAAGGAAACCTTTTTGGGGCAGACATACCTGTTCTGGGGCATTCTGGGTGAGATTGCCGTGTTTGCATATTCCGCGTGGCTGTTTGTGATGAACCCCAGGGGCAAAAACCTGTTTAATATTCTTGCGTTTATTGTGCTGGGTGTTTATATGTTTGCGCAGGGCATGCATGAGCGCTATTCGTTTGCGGCGCCTGTGTTGCTTTTGTTCTCCTGGTGCGTAACGCGGGACAGGCGGGTATTTTTTGCGGCGCTGATTAACTCTGCCGCCATTCTTGCAAACATGTGCGTGGCCCTGCAATACGACGGCGGGCATTGGATCCCGTATGAGCTGGTGGCCCCGCTGTCCGCGGCGAACCTGGCGGCGTTTGCATATGCGGCCGTGGTGATTACGAAGATTGCAGTTGAGAATAAAAATACAAAAAAAGGTAAGGTTGGGTATGAACATGAATGATGACCTGCAGGAATTCCAGAATACTACGGAAACCCAAGCGCCGGACGAGGCTGCCGATGAATTGCGGCGGGGCCGGAGGCGGGCGAGAAAACCGGAAGTGAACCCCCTGGAACGGGAGTTTAAACCCTGGAAGAGGCAGATAGACCGCCTGGACGTATTGCTTATGGTGCTGATCGCGTTGGTTTACGCGGTGGTTGCCTTTGTGAACCTGGGCAGTTTTACCGCGCCACAGACGCAGTGCTATATGCAGGAATCCGTTGTGCTGGAACTGGAGAAACCGTCCGTTGTTAAACAGGTGTGGTATTATGCGGGCATTGGGGAAGGCGTGATGACGTATGAATACTCGGGTGACGGCGTGGATTACGAACCCGTGATCTCCGGCCAGGGGCCTACGTCCATTAACTATACCAACTCCATGATGTATGTGTGGCGTACCACCATTACGTACACGGAGGCCAAGTATATCAAAATAAACGTTGTCAAGCCCGGGATGAGCATCAACGAGATTGCTCTGGTGGACCCGGACGGAAACCTGATTCCCGTTAAGTCCGCGACGCTGGTGAACGGTTCGCCGACGGAAAAATCCAACCCGCAGAACCTGGTGGACGAGCAGAATCTTGTACCCGGCAACCCGGCTTCCTACATGGACAACATGTATTTTGACGAGATATACCACGGCAGGACCGCGTTTGAGATTATAAACCATATCTTCCCGTATGAAATTACGCATCCGCCTCTGGGTAAAGACATACAGACCATCGGCCTGAACCTGTTTGGCATGACGCCGTTTGGATGGCGCTGCGCGGGCACGTTTGTGGGCATGCTGATGCTGCCGCTGATGTATATTCTTGCAAAAACTGTTATACGCAAACGCAAGTGGGCCATTATTGCAACCGTGCTGCTGGCCGTGGACTTTATGCATTTTGCGCAGACCCGCATAGGAACAATAGACAGTTACAGCGTTACCTGGATTATGCTGATGTTCCTGTTTATGTACCGGTATACGCAGACAAACTTTAACTTTCAGTCGCTCAGGAAAACACTGTGGCCATTGTTCTGGTGCGGCCTGTTTTTTGGCCTGGGGGGCGCGACCAAGTGGCTCTGCCTGTATGGCGGGGCCGGCTTGGCGGTAATATTCTTTTACACCATGTACAAGCGGCACAGGGAATATGTTTTTGCCAGGCGGGAGCCGGAAAAATATCCGCAGATTGTGGCGAATTACCGCAAAAATACGGTATTGACCATTTTGTGGTGCGTGCTGTTCTTTATAGTGATCCCCGCGGTTATTTATTACCTGTCTTACAAGGGATATTCCAAAACGGACGGAACGCCGTGGGGCTTGAAGGAGATTCTGGACAACCAGAAGTATATGTTCAGCTACCATGAGAACCTGAACCCGGCCAATCCGCATCCGTTTGCTTCCGAATGGTACACGTGGCCGCTGGATATACGGCCGCTGCTGTTCTTCAGCGACCAGACCCAGAAGGGCATTACATCAACTATGTCCACCATGACAAACCCGCTGATCTGCTGGTTTGGCCTGATTTCGTCCATCGCGTTCATTGTGTTCGCCATACAGCGGAAATTTTTCTCCAAGGCAGTCGCCTTTGTGGGCGTTGCCGCGCTCTCCGAATGGGCGCCCTGGATATTGATCCACCGTGAGAAATTTATGTACCACTATTTTGCGGTGCTGCCTTTTTTGATTCTGATTATTGTGCTGATGCTCAAGCACCTGGAGGAGACCACTGCGTGGGGCAGGCGGTTTACCTGGATATTTGTGATTGCCAGCATAGGGCTGTTTGTGGCGTTCTACCCGGTGATCAGCGGTTTGCCGGTTTCGTCCGAATATATTCCGTTTATTCGGTGGCTGCCCTCCTGGCCGTTCTATTAATCCGAGGAGGGGGAGCGGAGCCTACCGCCGCCGCCTGCGGCGGATAAAGGAAGGCGAACGCTCACTGAGTATGCGCTAAGCGCGAGTGCAGGCAGAAGAGAAATACTGATATGAAGCGCGAAGCCATAGCGAAGTGGGTGGGCAACTATGACTAAATATAAAGCATGACAGGGCGTAAAGACTCCCCCTGCCGGAGGTATAAGCGTCGGCTTCAAACAGGAAGTTGACGTTTATGATTAAAATGTTTTGGAGTTATATCCGGAAAAGCTAATGAAAAAATGCTTATTTACGATGTTTTAATTAAGGTTTCTTTGGCGCCACCTTTCTTTTCCATAAAGAAAGGTGGTAAAAAGTTTTTCGAGGCTGCATGAAAAACAGTGTGACCGGCTGGTTTATCCGTTTCAAGCGGGATATCATACAATTTTTTAAGTTTCAGTTTGTTTCGGTGGTCTCGTACTGGTCCGACTACGGGGTGTACGCATTGCTGTACGGTTTTGCGTTTTCATCTGCAGACGCTGTTATGGGCGCTGTGTACGCCAAGATGATATCTTACCCTGTGGGTTTGATGACCAGCTATTTGCTGAACAAAAGCTGGACGTTTGGCGTGCGGCGCAAAGTATTTTCCGCGTACCTTGTGAAGTATATTGTTGTAAATGCATGTGCGCTTACGGCGAATCTTCTTGCAATTTACATTTTAACCAAATATTATGGTATTAACCCTTACCTTTCTTCTATGGCTGCGACAGCGTTTTCTTTCAGCATTAATTACGCCGGCAACAAGGTATGGGTGTTTGAATGACAGGAGCTGCCCATGTTAGCAAAAGTAAGCAGTTTTGCCTTAAGCGGCCTTTCGGGCTTTCCCGTCTCCGTGGAGGTGGACGTTTATAACGGCCTACCCGGCTTTGAGACGGTGGGTTTGCCCGACGCCGCCGTTAAGGAATCCAAGGACCGCGTGCGGTCTGCCATTCACAATTCCGGGTTTGAATACCCGGCCAAACGCATTACCGTGAACCTGGCCCCGGCCGATCTGCGCAAGGAAGGCCCGCTGTACGACCTGCCAATTGCGGTGGGGCTGCTGGCGGCGTATGGGCAGGTGGATACGGAACTGCTTGAAGGCATGCTGATGTTTGGCGAACTTTCCCTGAACGGGGACGTGCGCCCGGTTTCGGGCGTGCTGCCCATGGTGATAGACGCTTACGGCAAGGGTGTGCGCTGCGTGGCGCTGCCCGCGGAAAACGCAAAGGAAGCTTCTTATGTATCGGGTATGAACATAATACCTGTTCATACGCTTTCTGAAATTGCCGCGGTGCTGAATAAAAAAATAGAGCCTCCGTATTATGTGCGGCAGGAAACTCCCGCGGAGGCGGAGCTGCCGGGATACGAAGTGGACTTTGCGGACATCAAGGGCCAGCAGCACGCCAAGCGCGCGGTGGAGATAGCCGCGGCGGGCGGGCACAACGTGCTGTTGATCGGCAGCCCGGGAACGGGCAAATCCATGCTGGCGAAGGCGATTCCGGGCATATTGCCCGATATGACGTTTGAGGAAGCGCTGGAAATCACCAAAATACATTCGGTGGCGGGGGAACTTAAAAATTCACAGTGGGGTATTCTGGGCAGGCGGCCCTTCCGCAGCCCGCACCATTCCAGCACCTCCGTGGCCCTGATGGGCGGGGGCAGCAAGATTATGCCTGGCGAGATCAGCCTGGCCCACAACGGGGTTTTGTTCCTGGACGAGCTTCCCGAGTTTGCGCGGGACGCGCGTGAAGCCCTGCGCCAGCCTATGGAGGACGGATTTGTTTCCATCTCCAGGGCCAATTCCAAGGTTTCCTATCCCTCGCATTTTATGATGATCGCGTCCATGAACCCGTGCCCATGCGGGTATTTTGGCTCGAGCGACCATAAGTGCAAATGCTCCCCGCCGCAGATTGCAAGCTATATCGGCAAGATCAGCGGGCCGTTTTTAGACCGCATAGATTTGAACGTGGAGATGGGCAACCTCCGTTTTTCCGAGCTGACCGACCGCAAACAGGCGGAGAAATCCGCGGACATAAAGGCGCGGGTAAACGCCGCGCGCGCCGTTCAGAAGGAACGGTACCGGGATATGCCCATTCACTGCAACGCGCAACTGAACGCAACCACCCTGAAACAATTTGTGAGGCCGGACAGGGAGGGGCTTGATTTTTTAAAGGATGTGTTTGAAAAACTGAAGCTCTCGCCGCGCTCCTATGTGCGCATTTTAATGGTCTCCCGCACCATTGCGGATCTTGCGGGAAGCACGGACGTGCTGCTGGAACACATTGCGGAGGCGGTGCGCTACCGGACCCTGGACCGTAAATACTGGGGAGCCGGATGAGCGCGCCGGATGCAGAACGCTGCTGGCTGTGGCTTGCCAGCGTGGACGGCGTATTTTCCAAATGGTTTTATAAACTGCTGGGTGTTTATCTGGAGCCGCAGGAGGTATGGAGGGATGCGGAAAAAATAACCGCCCGCATGCCGGAGTTCCCAAAGGAGCTTGCGCGCAATATACTAGCTGTAAGAAATGCGGAATATCTGGATGCGTTGACAGCATATATGGAAGAAAGCCGTATTTGTTATGTAACGCCGCTTGGCGCAGATTACCCGTATCCGCTGCACGACCTTGCCGACCCGCCGCCTGTTTTGTATTACAGGGGCGCGCTGCCAGAGGTGTGGGAGCGGAGCGTGGCCATTGTGGGCACGCGCAACCCGACGCGCAACGGCGCAAAAACAGCCGGGACAATAGCGGGTGAGCTGGCTGCGCAGGATGTGCTGATTGTATCCGGCATGGCGCGCGGAATAGACGCCGCGGCGCACAAAGGCGCGATTTTGGCGGGCGGAGTGACCGTGGCTGTGCTGGGCAGCGGCGCGGACGTGGTATACCCCAAGGAAAATGAGGAAATATATAATAAAATAATAGAAAACGGGGCTGTTGTGACCGAGTTCAAGCCAAAAACCGCGCCCATTGGGGGCAACTTTCCCAAGCGCAACCGCATTATTGCGGCGCTCTCGCAGGCCACTGTGGTATCTGAAGGCGGAGAGAAATCCGGCGCGCGCATTACGGCGGATATGGCGCTAAGCCTTGGACGGCAGGTGTTTGCAATTCCCTGCGACATAGGCTCCAAGGTGGCTTCTCTGCCCGTATCGCTTATAAAATCCGGCGCGGAAGTGCTGGCGGGAAGCCGTGATTTAATGGAATCCATGGGCTGGGAAGAAAGCCGCAAAACGGTTCCGAAAAAAGCTGCGAAAAAATACGTGCTTGATTTTTTGCAGGAACAAATATATAATTCACTGCTAAAGGGCGATTTGACCCTTGAGATGCTGGCGGAGGAGCTGGACGCTCCCATTGGCAGCATTGGCGCAGCGCTCACGCGCATGGAGCTGATGGGCGCTGTGGCGTGTTTACCGGGAAATAGATTCAGCGTAAGCGTTTAAATACCAACCCGAAAGCCATGGCTTTTGGGCAACCCCGAAAAACAGGTGTGGAGGAAATGAATGGCGACCATAAAAGAAGAGAATCAGGCCGCGGGTGGGGCAGTACAGGAAAAAAAAGCGGGCGCAAAAACCGCTTCTAAAACAACGGCTGCACGGGCCACCGCCCGGCCGGCTGCGGCAAGGGCAACAAAAACAGCCGCTGGTCCCCGGGCAAAAGCCCCTAAACCGGCGGCAGGCACAGCGGCGAAGCCAACCGCTAAAACAGCAGCCAAACCGGCTGCAAAAACGGTGCGAAAAAGCGCGCCCGGGGCCGCTCGGGCCAAAAGCGCCGCTTCCAATAAAAATCTTGTGATTGTGGAATCTCCCGCAAAGGCTAAAACCATAGAGAAATTTTTGGGAGGGGGCTATACCGTCCGCGCTTCTGGGGGGCATTTGTGCGATTTGCCCAAGTCTAAGTTTGGCGTGGATGTGACCAACAATTTTGAGCCCAGTTATACAACCATACGCGGAAAGGCGCAGTTGATCCGCGAACTGAAAATGGAAGCGCAGAGCGCCAAGACCACATTCCTGGCGACCGACCCGGACCGCGAGGGAGAGGCTATTTCGTGGCACATTGCGAACCTGTTGAACATTGGACTGGATAAGAAGTGCCGGATTGAATTTAATGAAATTACAAAGGATGCGGTGACCGCCGCCATCAAGAGCCCCAGGGAAATTGACGTCGCCCGTGTGGACGCGCAGCAGGCCCGCCGGGTTCTGGACCGCATCGTCGGCTATAAACTGAGCCCGCTGCTGTGGCGCAAAGTGAAAAAAGGCCTGTCCGCGGGCCGGGTGCAGTCTGTTGCGGTGAAGATTATTTGCGACCGCGAGCAGGAGATTCGGGATTTTGTGCCCGAGGAGTTCTGGACCATTACCGCGCATCTGCTCTATAATGAAAAGGGCAGGATACGCGATATTGAAGCCAAATTTTATGGCGCGGACGGAAAAAAGCTGGAACTTGAAAATGAGCAGCAGGCCATGCAGATTGTGGAACGCGTTGCGCACAAGGATTTTTTGGTGGAATCTTTAAAGCGCACCACCAAATCCAAACGCGCGCTGCCGCCCTTTACCACCAGCACGTTGCAGCAGGACGCTTCGCGCAAGCTGAACTTTACGGCAAAGAAAACAATGATGCTGGCGCAGATGCTCTACGAAGGCGTTGCCGGTGCGGGCGGCCTTATCACTTATATGAGGACGGACTCCATGCGCATTTCCGCGGAGGCACAGGCAGCGGCGGCGGACCACATCCGGCTGACATACGGTTCCGAGTACGCGCCCGAAAAGCCCAACGTGTATATGACGCGGCATAAATCGCAGGACGCGCACGAAGCCATACGGCCCACGTATGTGGCCAACGACCCGCAGAAGATGAAAGCGCTTTTAACGCAGGACCAGTTCCGGCTGTATAAGCTGGTTTACGACCGTTTTGTGGCAAGCCAGATGGTGCCCGCGCAGATTGAGACATTAAGCTACAACATTGTTTCAAACGGCTGCCTGTTTAAGGCGTCCGGATCGCGCATTTTGTTCAAGGGGCACCTGATTGCGTATGATTCCGTTGCGGAAGACGAAAAGGAGCCCATGCTGCCCGAAATGAACGAGGGCGAGAAGCTGGACCTGAAGGAGATACTGCCCAAGCAGAATTTTACACAGCCGCCGCCGCGCTACAACGAGGCTTCGCTGATTAAATACCTGGAAGAAAAGGGAATCGGGCGGCCCAGCACGTACGCCCCTATTATCTCCACCATTCAGGAGCGCGGCTATGTGCGCAAGGACGTAAAAGCGTTTGTGCCGACAGAACTGGGCGAGATTGTTACCGGCATGATGGCCAAGAATTTTCCGGACATTGTGGACATAGAGTTTACGGCCGGAATGGAAAACAAGCTGGACAACATAGAGAAGCACGGCGTGGAATGGCGCCGCGTAATAGAAGATTTTTATGGTCCGTTTGAAGAGGAACTGAGCGAGGCGGACGAAAAGATAGAACGCGTGGTGATACCGCCCAAGGTTTCCGATGTGAAATGCGATAAATGCGGCGCGCTGATGGTGTACAAGGAAGGCCGGTTTGGCGAGTTTCTTGCTTGCCCCAATTTTCCCGCCTGCCGCAGCACCAAGCCCGTGGTGAAAAAAGCGGACGCAAAGTGCCCCAAATGCGGCGCGGATATTGTGATCAAACGTTCCAAAAGCAAAAAGGAATTTTTTGGATGCGCGCGTTACCCGGAATGCGATTTTGTATCCTGGGGAAAGCCGCTGGAAGAAAAGTGCGAAGTGTGCGGCAGCTATATGGTGGAAACCAGCATGCGGGGTGGGCGCAAGTACAAGAAATGCTCCAATGAGAATTGCGAGACGAACAAGAAACGTAAAGCTAAAAGCGAGTAATTAGAGAAATTATTATTTATGAATAACATCCATATTATAGGCGCGGGGCTTGCGGGATGCGAGGCGGCCTGGCAGGCAGGCGGCATGGGCGTTCCCGTCCGGCTGTACGAAATGAAGCCGGATAAGAAATCTCCCGCGCACACATCCGGGCAGTTTGCCGAACTGGTCTGCTCCAACAGCCTGGGCAGCGGGCGGCTTTCCAATGCATCCGGCCTGCTGAAAGAAGAAATGCGCCGGCTGGGTTCGCTGATTGTGGAAGCGGCGGACGCGGCTGCGGTGCCTGCGGGCGGCGCGCTGGCTGTGGACCGGGAAGCGTTTTCCGGTTATATCACCCGAAAAATTACAGAAAACTCCCATGTTGAAATTGTGCGGGAAGAAGTTATGGATTTTTCCCGTTTTGGCAATGATCTGATTGTTGTGGCCACAGGCCCGCTGACATCCGGGCCGCTGCTATCCGCCATTGCGGAGCTGACGGGAAGCAAAATGCTGCATTTCTTTGACGCGTCCGCGCCCATTGTATCTGCGGAAAGCATCAACATGGACAAGGTGTTCCGGGCCTCGCGCTACGGCAGGGGGGACGATTACCTCAATTGCCCCATGACGGGCGAGGAATACGAAGCGTTTTACCATGCGCTGGTATCTGCCGAATGCGCCCAAGTGCGAGAGTTTGAAAACAACGTGTTTGAAGGCTGCATGCCTGTGGAAGTAATGGCGGGCAGGGGCTACCAGACGCTGCTGTTTGGGCCTCTGAAGCCCAAGGGCATGACAGACCCCAAAACGGGCCGGGAACCGTTTGCGGTGGTGCAGCTTAGGCAGGAAGACAGCCGCGGCACCATGTATAACCTGGTGGGGTTCCAGACGCACCTGAAATGGGGAGAGCAGAAACGGGTGTTTGGCATGATACCGGGGCTTGAAAACGCTGAGTTTTTGCGCTGCGGCGTGATGCACAAAAACGCCTTTATACAGTCTCCCAAATTGCTGGATAACCATTACCGCATGCTGGAGCATAAAAACATCTGGTTTGCCGGGCAGATCACCGGGGTGGAAGGGTATATGGAATCCACGTCCTCCGGTCTGCTGGCGGGCCTTAGCGCCGCCTGCGCGGCATTGGGCAAAGAGCCGCCCTGCCTGAGCGCATCTACCGCAATTGGCGCTTTGGCGGCGCATATATCCAACAAATCCGTTGTAAATTTTCAGCCCATGAATATAAATTATGGTATAATGGAACCATGCGGTCAAAGAATAAAAGACAAGGAAAAAAAGAACCTGAACATAGCCGAAAGGTCTTTGGAGGAAATACGATGTTTAAGGGAACAACGATCGTTGCTGTCCGCAAGGACGGGAGATGCGCGATAGCCGGAGACGGCCAGGTGACCATGAGCGAATCCATTATTATGAAAGCCAGCGCCAAAAAAGTGCGCCGCCTGTACCACGACAAGGTGGTGGTTGGATTTGCCGGATCCGTTGCCGACGCGTTTACGCTGTCCGAAAAATTTGAAGCAAAACTGGAACAATACGGCGGAAGCCTGCAGCGCGCCGCGGTGGAGCTGGCGCAGGACTGGCGCAGCGACAAAATTATGCGCAAGCTGGAGGCCATGCTGATTGCCGTAGACAAGGATTTTATGCTGGTGATTGCCGGAACGGGCGAGGTGATAGAGCCGGACGACGGCATAACCGCCATTGGTTCGGGCGGGTCGTTCGCGCTGGCTTCGGCACGGGCGCTCGCGCGCAACACAAACCTTTCCGCAGCGGAGATAGCCCGGAAATCGCTGGAGATTGCAAGCGAGATATGCGTATACACCAACAGCAACATCATTGTGGAGGAGGTTTAAGCCATGCGGTACCTGACCCCCAGAGAAATTGTTGAACAACTGGATAAGTATATAATAGGCCAGGATAAGGCTAAAAAAGCGGTGGCGATTGCGCTTAGGAACCGTTACCGCCGCAGCATGCTGCCAAAAGAAATGCAGGATGAAATAACGCCCAAGAACATTATTATGGTGGGCCCCACGGGCGTGGGCAAAACGGAGATAGCCCGGCGGTTATCCAAGCTGATGGAAGCGCCCTTTGTGAAGGTGGAGGCCACCAAGTTTACCGAGGTGGGGTATGTGGGCCGCGATGTGGAAAGCATGGTGCGCGACCTGGTGGAAGCTTCTATCCGCATGGTGAAGGCAAACAGGTATGAGACGGTAAAAAAACGCGCCGCTTCTGCCGCCGAACAGCGCCTGGTGGAGCTTTTGCTGCCACAGCAGAGAAAGGAAAACCCGACAAACCCCTTAAACCTTCTGTTTGGAGGGCCCCAGCAACAGCATGAGCCGGAAGAAAGCGACGAGGAAAAAAGCCAGAAACTCTCCCGCCGGGAACAGACCATTCAGCTTTTAAAGGACAAAAAGCTGGAAAACAGCGTTGTTGAGGTGGAGGTGCAGGAAAACAACACGCTGGGCATGGAGATTGCAGGCCTGGGCGCGGACGTGAACCTGGGAGACATGTTCTCCGGCCTGCTGCCCAAAAAGACCAAGAAGCGCAAGATGACGGTTGCGGAAGCGCGCACCATTTTGGAGCAGGAGGAAGCGGAGAAGCTTATAGACATGGATGAAGTGACCTCCACCGCCATTGAGCGCGCGGAACAGCACGGAATTATTTTTTTGGATGAGATAGACAAGATTGCCGGCAAGACAATGGGCCAGGGACCGGATATCAGCCGGGAGGGCGTGCAGAGGGATATTCTGCCCATTGTGGAGGGCACAACGGTGGTCACCAAGTATGGGCCCGTGAAAACGGACTATATGCTGTTTATTGCCGCGGGCGCGTTCCACGTTTCAAAGATATCCGACCTGATCCCGGAATTGCAGGGCCGTTTCCCCATCAAGGTGGAACTGGAGAGCCTGACGCGGGAAGATTTTAAAAAAATACTCTGCCAGCCGGAAAACGCCATTACCAAGCAGTACGCGGCGCTGCTCTCCGTTGACGGCGTGAACCTGACATTTAAGGACGAGGCGCTTGACCGCATTGCGGACATGGCGCATATTATGAACGAAACGAACGAAAACATAGGCGCGCGCAGGCTGCACACCATTATGGAAAACCTGCTGTACGATATTTCCTACCATGCGGGCGAGGTTACGCCTGCGGTGGATGTGGCGGTGGACGCGCGCTACGTGGATGAACATTTAAAACAGGATGAAAAGTTTACTAACCTAAGCAAGTTCATTCTGTAAGGATATAATGAATAAGGATATACAGAAGAAGGATTGAATTGATTGGAAAAAAATAAGAAGAGAAGCAACGGGAACAGCAATAATAAACCCAAGGGAAGCCATCTGAGAATCATTCCGCTGGGCGGCGTGGGCGAGATTGGCAAGAACCTCACGGTATTTGAGTTTGAAGAAGATATTATTATTGTGGATTGCGGGCTGATGTTCCCCACAGAAGAGATGCTGGGCGTGGATTACGTGATTCCGGACGCGACGTATCTGACCAAAAATTTAGAGAAGTTGCGCGGCATATTTTTGACGCACGGGCATGAAGACCATATAGGCGGCATACCCTATCTGGCGGATAAACTGCGCGCGCCCATTTACGGCACCGCGCTGACCTGCGCCCTGGTGGAGGCAAAGCTGGCGGAGCACCCGATTGAAAAGCCTGACCTGAAGGTGGTGCGGGAGGATGAAAAGGTGACCGCGGGCAAGTTTATTGTGGAATTTATACGCGTTTCCCACAGCATAGACGACGCGGTGGCGTTTGCCATCAAGACCCCCATGGGCACGGTGGTGCATACGGGCGATTTTAAGGTAGACCTGACGCCTGTGGGCGGCAAGGTGATCAACCTGAGCCGTTTTGCCGAGCTGGGCAAAATAGGCGTTCTGGCAATGCTTTCGGACAGCACCAACGCGGAGCGCCCCGGATTCAACATATCCGAGAGCAATGTGGGCGAAACATTCATACATTATTTTAAACAGGCGAAAGGCCGCATTATTGTGGCCACCTTTGCTTCCAACGTTAGCAGGCTGCAGCAGGTGATAGACGCCGCCAAGGTATACAACAAAAAGGTGTGCCTTTCCGGCCGCAGCATGGTGAAGATTGTGAACGTGACCCGTGAGCTTGGAAGCCTGAACCTGGACGACGAGATGCTGATTGGCATTGAAGAACTGAAAAATTACAAGGATAACCAGGTGGTCATACTCTCCACCGGAAGCCAGGGCGAGACTATGTCCGGCCTGGTGCGTATGGCAACCGGCCAGCACAGCAAGCTGAACATCAAGCAGGGGGATTTGGTGATCCTGTCCGCAACGCCCATTCCGGGCAACGAGCGGTATGTGTATGATGTAATCAACATGCTGTACCGCAAGGGCGCAACGGTGATTAACGACACGACAGACCGCGTGCACGTATCCGGCCATGCGTGCGAGGAAGAACTAAAGCTGATGATCTCGCTTGTGAAACCCAAATATTTTATTCCTGTTCACGGCGAATACCGGCATCTGTACAAACACGCGGCGCTGGCGGAAAAGATGGGCATTAAGAAGAAAAACATATTCATCCCGGAAATTGGCGGCGTGATTGAGTTTAATAAAAAGAGCGCGCAGGCGGGCGAAACGGTTGCGGCGGGCTCCGTATTCATAGACGGCCTGGGCGTGGGCGACGTGGGGAACGTTGTGCTGCGGGACCGCAGGCAGCTCTCCAGCGACGGGCTGTTTATTATTGTGACGACTGTTTCAAAGGACAGGGGAGAACTGCTGATGCCGCCGGATATTATATCCCGCGGGTTTGTGTACATGCGGGAATCAGATGACCTGCTCGAAAATTCACGGGTGCTGGTTACGGAAATTGTGGAAAAGTGCTATAATAGCGATACGAGCGATTGGAGCACACTGAAAAACAGCATCCGGAAGGAAATAAGCCGTTATTTATACAACAAAACAAAGCGGAGCCCAATGATTTTGCCTATAATCATAGAGATTTAAAAGGAAAGGGAACTCTTCCATGTATGTATATGACAAAGCCAACGAGCTGGCGGACATCATTCACGAGAGTGACGAATACAAGCAATTCAAGGCATTGAAGGATGAATTGTATGAGGTGGACACCACCAAAAAAATGCTGATCGACTATAAGAAGATGCAGTTTGAGGCGCAGGCCATATACCTCTCCGGCCAGCAGGTGCCGGAGGAATTGATGGATAAGATTAAAAAGATGGGGGAAGTGCTGCAGTTCAACCCCAGAATTACGGAATTTTTTGCAGCCGAATACCGCTTTAACACGCTGATTTCTGATATATATAAAATTATTGGCGACGCCTGCGAGATTGATATGGAAATTTTCCAGGATTAGAGGAGATACTGTCTTGGCTAAAAAACTCACAAACAATATTTATCTGAATCAGGACGAGCCTGAAAACCGGCGGATTCTGCTGGACAGGCAGGATACCCGGCGGTTTGACCGGGACGAGGAACCCGAGTACAGGGAAAAGCGGCCTGTTTGGGCGGTGCTGCGCCCCGTGCTGATTACCGCAATCAGCCTTGGCCTGGTGATATGGGGACTGTTTTACGGCTATAACTATTTCAAGGAGAAATATTTTACGCCGGTGGATGTAAACGATAATACGCCCATAACGGTGAAGATAGAGCAGGCTTCCTCGCTGACCACCATTGCCCAGCGCCTGTATGACAGCGGCGTGATACGGGACAAGAACATATTTAAACTGTATACCGATTTTTCCGACCAGTCGTACAAACTAAAGGCCGGCACGTATGTGCTCGCGAAGAACATGACGTTTGACGACATTATATACACGCTTATGAAGGGACAGGCGGCCCAGCCCACAACCAAGGTGACCCTTACGGAAGGAATGATTGCCGATACAATGGCGCAAACGCTTTTAAGCAAGGGCGCGATAGACAGCGTGGACGAGTACCTGGAGCTGTGCAAGGACGGTTCCGCGTTTACGGCCTACCCCTTTGTGGAGGAAGCGGCAAAGAACGCAAAAGACAGGAAATATGTTCTGGAAGGATACCTGTTCCCGGACACTTATGAATTCTATACAGATTCGGATGTAAGCGTGATTATAGAAAAACAGCTTGACCGTTTTGACCAGATATTTACGGACGACTATACGTCCAAGGCGGCGCAGCTCAACATGACAATAGACCAGGTGGTTACCCTGGCGTCCCTGATAGAGAAGGAAGGCAAACCGCAGGACTTTGCCAAGATATCCGCCGTGTTTCACAACAGGCTGGCAAAGGGGATGCAGATACAGTCCGACGCGACCCTGATGTATGCGCTTGGAATTAAGAAATACAATTATTCGGATTCGCAGAAGCAGGTGGATTCTCCCTACAATACGTACAAGGTAAAGGGGTTGCCCGCGGGGCCAATCTGCAACCCCAGCAAGAACGCTATTGACGCGGCGCTCAACCCGGATGAACAGTTTGTGGAACAGGGCTACCTGTACTTTACGCTGACGGATCCCAACAGCAACACGCTGGTGTTCTCCAAGACGCTGGAGGAGCACAACGCTGTTGTGAAACAGTACCAGCAGTCCTGGATTGACGCGGATAACGCGGCGGCTTCCGCCTCCGCTAAAGCTTCCTCTTCGGCCGGCCAATGACGGTGGAACTGCTTGCGCCCGCCGGAAGCATGGAATGCCTTGAAACCGCATTCTACTTTGGTGCCGACGCCGCCTATGTGGCGGGAAGCTCTTTTGGACTGCGCGCGTTTGCGCCCAACTTTACAAACGATGAACTGCGCTCTGCCATCGGGTTTGCGCACCAAAACAGAAAAAAGATTTATATTACGGTCAATTCGGTGATTGAGAGCAACCAGGTAAACGGATTGGCCGAATATTTGTTTTTTCTGGCAGACGCGGGCGCGGACGCCGTGATTGCTTCCGACCCCGCGGTTTTGAAGCTGATTCGTGACCACAATATCCCTTTGAATATCCATTTAAGCACGCAAGCCAACACTTGCAACTATGTGAGCGCCGCTTTCTGGCACGGCGCGGGCGCCAGGCGCATTGTACTTTCCCGCGAGCTTTCTCTGGACGACATCAGGACAATATCCAACAACAGCCCCAAGGATTTGGAGCTGGAAGTGTTTGTGCACGGCGCCATGTGCGTGGCGTATTCCGGGCGGTGCCTTTTGAGCCACGCTTTAACCGGGCGCAGCGCAAACCGGGGAGAATGCACGCAGCCCTGCCGTTGGGAATACCACCTGCACGAGCGTGGGTACGACGGGCAGTTTTTCCCTGTGTCGGAAGACGAAAAAGGCACGTACATACTCAACTCCAAGGACCTGATGATGATTGAGTACATACCGGAGCTGATGGAGGCGGGGATTGCGTCCTTCAAGATTGAAGGCAGGATGAAATCGCCCTATTACGTGGCTTCCGCCGTGGGGGCGTACAGGCGGGCCATAGACGCTTATATGCGGGACAAGGGCAGGTATGCGTTTGACCCGGCCTTAAAGGAAGAACTGGTGAAATCTGCCACGCGGCCGTTTTCCACAGGCTTTTTCTTTGGCAGGCCGCAGCAGGACATAGAAAAAACGCAGGATACCAGGCGGTATTCTTTTGCGGCCATGGTACGCGGAGACGCCGCGGACGGCTTTGTGCTTTTGGAGCAGCGCAACAAATTTTTGCTGGGCGATACGCTGGAGGTGTTATCTCCAAACCTTTCGGGCGCAAGCCTTGCGGTGCACAAAATAATCAACATGGACGGGGAGGAGCAGGAGAGCGCGCCCCATCCGCAGCAGATGATCCGGATACCCTGCGGGCTGCCGCTGAAGGCCGGAGACATTCTGCGTAAAATCATCTGAATTTTTTTATGCAAGTACCCTCTGCCGCTTTCATAGAATGAAAGTAGCAGGGGGGCTTTTTTTATGTTTGATCCATCCATATTGGCACTTTTTAAAGACTTTTTTGCGTTTGCAGGCTATATCAGCGGTTCCGCGGCTTTCCCGAAACCGTTGAATTCCACTGAAGAAAAAGAGTATCTGGAGAAAATGCGCGCGGGCGACCCGGAGGCCAAGAATGTGCTGATAGAGCGCAATTTGCGGCTGGTGGCGCACATTGCCAAAAAATATTCCAACATCAGCATAGATATGGACGATTTGATCTCCATTGGCACCATTGGGCTTATCAAGGGAATCAACAGTTATAATTTTGAGAAGAAGACACAGCTTTCCACCTATGTGGCCAAGTGTGTGGAAAATGAGATGCTGATGTTTATGCGCTCCAACAAAAAAACAAAGAACGAGGTTTCACTAAACGACCCCATAGGCGCGGACAAAGAAGGAAACAGCATCTCCCTGATAGACATTTTGTGCACGGATGAAAACTCCGTGATGGACCAGGTGCAGCTTAAGATTCAGGTGGAGAAACTGTATGGCCGCATCAGCAAGTTGTTAACGCCCAGGGAGAAGGTGGTGGTAGAGCTGCGGTACGGACTTTACGGCAAAACATCCCTCACCCAGCGGGAGACGGCCCAACTCCTGAATATATCGCGCTCCTATGTTTCGCGCATAGAAAAGAAGGCGATCGAAAAGCTTTCGCGCGAGTTCCGGCAAAAATATTGATTGGCCCGCGGGGCAGATGGTATTATATATAAAAAGGACACACGGGCGGGCAGGAATGAAACTTGTTTATACAAACGGAAGAAACGCGGATTTTATTGCGTTGTGTACCCTGCTGGACGAATACCTGAACGAAATTGCCGGAGGGGAGCAAAACAGGGCGCAGTATATTCCGCACAATTTTACGGAAGATATGGATGATGTGGTGATTGCTTACGACGGGGCGGAGCCCGCGGGCTGCGCGGCCATCAAACGGTTTGAGGCCGCGTGCGCGGAGGTTAAACGCGTGTTTGTGCGGGATTCGCACAGAGGCAGGGGCATCTCCAAGCTGCTGATGGCGGCGCTGGAACAAAAGGCGCGGGAGAAAGGCTGCAACACCCTGATTCTGGAAACAGGCGAACCGCTTCGCGCGGCCATGGGGCTGTACCGTTCCATTGGATTCAGGGTGATACCCAATTTTGGCCCATATAAGGATATGCCTGAGTCGGTCTGTATGCAAAAACGTATATAGCGCCTGGTATATGGGCTTAAAAACAGCATGGGCCGGGATTTTGGATAAAAATATTGAAAAATTGGCATGAATCGAATAGAATGGATAGCGGTAAGATTGACGGGAGGCCTGACAACAGAAAATGGAGTGAATGTATGATTCGGTTCGGACCTTCGGGCAATTCCGATCTTTTTTATGCAGAAGGGTATAAGCATACCTGGCAGGCGTTTGCATGGATTGACGCCATGGGACTGCGCGCTTTTGAATATTCCTTTGGGCACGGCGTGCGCATAAAGGAAGAAACGGCCGCGCAGATACGGCAGGAAGCCGAAAAATATGGCGTGGCCATGAGCGTGCACGCGCCGTATTACATCAACCTGGCCGCGGGCGAAGCAAGCTTTGAAAAAAACTATCTGTACGTGGAGCAGAGCGCAAGGGCGGCGCGCTGGCTGGGCGCGGACCGCGTGGTGATCCATCCGGGCAATTTATCCGGGCAGAGCCGCGAGCGGGCGCTGGCAAACACGGCGGACAGCCTTGCGCGCATATACAGGAGTTTAATGGGAAAAGGGTACGGCGACCTTCTATATTGTCCCGAAACAATGGGAAAGATAAACCAGGTGGGCGACCTGGAGGACATCGCGCTATTGTGCAGCCTGGGGGAACGCATTTATCCGGCCATAGACTTTGCGCACTTGCACGCGAGGTCGCTGGGCGGCATTGGCGGATACACGGACTACAAGAACATTCTGGATTTTCTGGAAAGCGCGGTGGGGCGTGAAAAGACAAACGCCATGCACGTGCACTTCAGCAAGGTGCAATTTACCCGCGCTGGCGAAAAGATGCATATGCTGTTTTCTGACGAAGGCTACGGGCCGGATTTTGAACCGCTTGGGCAACTGTTTGCGGAGCGGAACATGTCGCCCCGCGTGATCTGCGAATCCCGCGGGACGCAGGCCACGGACGCGCAAACAATGATGGAGATATACAATGCAAAACGGGCAGGAATTGGAAAAAAATGATTTTGATCCGGTGAAAACGCCGGAAGAAATTGCGCTGCTGCGGCGGGCGGCGCACATGACCCAGCAGATATTGCGGGAGGTTGTTCCGCTGATGCGCCCCGGCGTAACGGAGATAGAGATTGCGGAGGAGATTGCGCGCAAAATGCGGGCGATGGATACGGAACCCTCTTTTGATACCATTGTGGCGGGCGGGGAGAACGGCGCGGAGCCGCACCATGTGCCGGACAACAGAAGGTTTGCGCCCGGCGACCTGATCACCATAGACCTTGGGTGCAAATACAAAGGCTACTGCGGAGATATGACCCGTACCTTTGCCTTGGGACATGTATCGCCTGATATCAAAAAAATGTACGAAACCGTAAAAAATGCACAAATTGCTGGATTAGTGGCGGTTAGGGATGGTATAATATGCAAGGATGTGGACGCGGTCTGCCGCAAGATTATAGAGCTTGAGGGCTGGGGCGGAAACTTTATTCACGGAACCGGGCACGGCGTGGGCCGCGAGGTGCACGAACCGCCCAGACTGAACGCGTCTTCTGATGTTGTGCTTAAAAACAATATGGTTGTCACCGTGGAGCCGGGTATCTATATCAAAGGCGTTGGCGGCGTGCGGATAGAGGACACCGTTGTGGTGGGCAATGAGAACTTTTTTGATTTTACAAAAGAACTGATGATTTTATGAAATACGGGAGGAATATGTATGGTAACGGCAGGAGATTTTAAAAAAGGACTGACCATTGAAATTGACGGGCAGGTTTGGGTGATTGTTGACTTTCAACATGTAAAACCCGGCAAAGGCGCGGCCTTTGTGCGCACAAAGATTAAAAATGTGCAGACCGGCAGCGTTTTGGAAAAATCCTATAATCCCACCGAGAAATTTGAAAACGCCATTGTGGAAAAAAAAGAAATGGAATATTTGTATTCGGACGGCGAACTGTATCACTTTATGGATACGGAGACCTACGAGCAGCTTCCGCTGAACTTTGACAAGGTGGAGGACGCGCTGCCCTACATGAAGGAAAACACGCCCGTTACCATTAAATTTTTTAAGGGAGAGGCGTTCTCTGTGGAACCGCCTAACTTTGTGGTGCTGGAAGTAACCGAGACAGAACCCGGATTTAAGGGCGACACGGCTACCGCGGGCAACAAACCGGCCATTATGGAAACCGGCGCTAAAATAATGGTGCCCCTGTTTGTGAACCAGGGCGACAAGATTCGCATTGACACGCGCACAGGGGATTACATGGAGCGCGCGTAAGGTATTCCTGTATGAACAGCAAACCGGCTTTTGCAGAAGCGAGGGCCGGTTTTATGTTTGAGAATTATCGGGGCCCAGCCCCGCTCCCTCTTCTTTGTTTTTAAGGAGCGAAGCTTGTGTGGATTTTCTGGTTGGGCATCCCATAATTTTTGTTTTGGAGTAAGGGTGGAGGCAGTCCCCCGCCGAGAATGTGTTTGTACAATTATCCAAAAAAGTGCTATAATATATTTCATGCTGATTGGTTGGAGATAAGTAATGGCCGCAAAGAAGAGGCGCAGATACAAGAATAAGAACAAGACGAACGAAATTATCGGCGTGCTGCTGATTGCGTTTGGCGCTCTCAGCGTTGTTGCGGTTTACCTGCAGCTTGCGAGCGTATTTGGCGACGGCATCAAACAGGCTGTGTTTGGCCTGTTTGGAATGGCGGGCTACGCCATGCCTGTTTTGTTTATTGTTTTGGGCGTTGTGGTGATTGCGGCGCGCTATAAGAACGCGAATCCCGGCAAACTGATATTGATTTTGCTGGTTTTCCTGTTTGTAATGTCCATTCTGCATGTGGGAGTGGCCCAGACAGTTGGCGTTAATAACGGCTTTGATAAGTATATCCAGGAGTCTTATAATACCGGCGCGGCATACGAAGCGGGCGGGGGGATCATCGGTTCCCTGCTTGTATACCCCTGCATGACCTATCTTGGTTTTGCGGGCAGTTATATAGCGCTGATTGCGGCCATGGTTTTGTGCGTGATTGCGCTTACAAACCTCTCGCTTAAAAAGATGAGCGAGGGCCTGGGGCACGCGGTAAAAAACCAGTACGACACCTACCGCAACTGGGCGGAGGAAAATAAACGCATACGGCAGGAAGAGCTGTATGTGGAGGACCTGAACGAAACGGATGAAAATGCGCCCCCCGCGGAAAACCCTTATGATTACAGGGTAGAGGCGGCGGACGCAGGCGTTATGCTTAAAAAATCCCCCAAAAGCAGGACAAGGCATCTGCCCGAAGAACCGGATTTTGATTCCATGGGGCAGGATATACCGTTTGACGCGGAGCCAAATGCCCGGCAGATCCATTTTAAAAACGGGTACGGGGAAGAAGACGAGCTGGAACCGGAGCAGCCGCCCGCGCGCAAACCAAAAACGGAAGCGCCAGCCGATGTGGACATGGATATGGAGCCGCATGACGTGCGCGACTATGTAAAGCCGCCCATTTCTCTGCTGGCTCCCCTCAAGACGCCCGCAGGCAAAAAGCCGGTTGATTTCAGGCGCAACGCGGAGATGCTGGAATCCACGCTGCAGAGCTTTGGCATTGTGGCCAAGGTTGTAAGCGTAAGCCGCGGCCCGGTGGTTACCCGGTACGAGCTGCAGCCCGCGCCCGGCGTGAAGGTGAGCCGCATTGTAAACCTGGCGGACGATATAGCCCTTAACTTTGCTGTGGCGGGCGTGCGCATAGAAGCGCCCATTCCCGGCAAGGCGGCGGTTGGCATAGAGGTTCCAAACGAGGAAGTGTTTTTTGTACCCATCCGCGAGCTTTTGGCAAGCGATAAGTTTGAAGGCATGCAAAGCCCGGTGACATTTGCGCTGGGCAAGGATATAGCGGGCGAGAACGTATACGGCGACATTGGCAAAATGCCGCACCTGCTGATTGCCGGGGCCACGGGCTCTGGCAAGAGCGTTTGCGTTAATTCGCTGATTGTGAGCATACTGTATAAATCCACCCCCAAGGAAGTCCGCATGGTGATGATAGACCCCAAGGTGGTGGAACTGAGCATATTCAACAACATTCCGCACCTGCTGGCGCCGGTGGTGACAGACCCCAAGAAGGCGGCCTCCTCCATCAACTGGGTGGTGAACGAGATGACCATGCGCTACCGCATGTTCGCGTTGCAGGGCGCAAAAGACTTAAAGCGCTATAACGTGATTGCGGAGCAGGACGGAAAGGAGCCGCTGCCCCATATACTGGTGATTATAGACGAGCTGGCGGACCTGATGATGGTATCCGCCAAGGAAGTGGAAGACGCCGTCTGCCGCATTGCGCAGCTGGGCCGCGCCTGCGGCATCCACCTGGTGATTGCGACGCAGAGGCCCTCCGTGGATGTGATTACGGGCCTGATCAAGGCCAACATCCCCTCCAGAATCGCGTTTGCGGTGTCTTCGCAGGTGGACTCGCGGACCATCCTTGATATTGCGGGCGCGGAAAAGCTGCTGGGGCAGGGAGACATGCTGTATTATCCCTCCGGCGCGCCCAAGCCGACGCGCCTGCAGGGCTGCTTTATAACGGATAAAGAGGTGGAAGCCGTTACAAACTACCTTAAAAAGAAATCTCCGGCGGATTACGACGAAAAAGCCGTGGAAGAAATGACGCATGAATCCGCCAGCCCCATCGCGGGTGAAGAGGAAACGGACGAGCTGCTGCAAAAAGCGGTGGAACTGGTGGTGGAATACGACCAGGCTTCCATCTCCATGCTGCAGCGGCGGCTAAGGATTGGCTATGCGCGCGCGGCGCGTTTGATTGACGAAATGGAAGTGCGGGGAATTGTATCCGGCTTTGAGGGGAGCAAACCCAGGCAGGTGCTGATTGACAAGCAGGACCTGAGAAAATTGTTTGACCAGGCGGAAGGTGAGGAGTAATGCGTGCAAGAATAGGAGTCATATCGCTTGGCTGCGCCAAAAACAGGGTTGATACCGAAATTATGCTGGGGGCGCTGGCAGGAGACTACGAATTTGTGCAGGATATTGAGCAGGCGGACATCGCGCTGATCAACACCTGTTCTTTTATTAACGACGCCAAGGAAGAATCCATCAACACCATACTGGAAGCGGAACAATTGAAGAAGTTTGGGCACCTGAAGGGAATTATTGTGACAGGCTGCCTGACAGAGCGCTTCCACGAGGAATTAAAGGAACTGATGCCGCGGGTGGACGCTTTTTTGGGCGTTGCGGCCTACAAGGACATTGGAGCCGCGGTGGAGCAGGTGCTTTTGGGCAACAAGCTGACCAGCTACGAGGATAAAACCATTCCGCCGCATTTTTTGCCCAGGCTTGTGACAACGCCAAAGCCCACGGCCTATGTGAAGATTGCGGAAGGCTGCGACAACAACTGTTCTTATTGCGTGATTCCGCAGATACGCGGGCCGCTGCAGAGCAGGCGGATGGAGGATATTCTGGAAGAAACGGTAACGCTGGTGCAGGAAGGGTACAGGGAGATACTGTTTATTGCCCAGGATACCACCGAATACGGCCGCGATATTTACGGCGGCCCCAAGCTGCCCGATCTGCTGGATAAAGCCGCGCAGATACCCGGCATGAAGTGGCTGCGGGTGCTGTACTGCTACCCAGAGCGCATTACGGAAGAACTGATTGATACCATGCTGAAGCATGAGAATATTGTAAAATACATAGACATGCCCATACAGCATTTTGACAACGAGATTTTGCAGGCCATGAACCGCCGCAACACATACGAGACCACTGAGCGGGTGGTGAATATGATCCGCGCCAAGTCTCCGGATTTTGTTATCCGCACCACGCTGATTACCGGGTTCCCCGGCGAGACGCGCGAGGAGGCAAAGGCGGTGGGCGCGGCGCTGCACAAATTCAAGTTTGACCGCGTGGGCGTGTTTAAATACTCTCAGGAGGAAGGAACTCCGGCTGGCGAGATGCCGGGCCAAATTTCTGAAGACGAGAAAGAGTTCCGCCGCGACATGCTGGTGACCGTGCAGGCGGGTATTTCTCTTAATAAAAACAAGGAGCGCATCGGCAAGTGCTACGAGGTGCTGGTGGAAGGGTTTGACAGCGAATCGAACCTTTTTTACGGGCGGTCTTTCGCGGAAGCGCCCGAGGCCGACGGCAAGATATTTGTAGCAGCTGATCAAAAAATTGACATAGGTTCGTTTTATACTGTCCGTATCACACACGGTTACCATTACGACTTAAAGGGAGAACTTTGCTGATGAACATACCCAACATTATGACGATTATTCGGATCTGCCTGATCCCTGTATTTGTGGCTTTGTATATGGCAAACGTGCCCGTGTGGTACCTGTGGGCAGGAATTGTTTTTGTGGTTGCGTCATTCACCGACTGGCTGGACGGTTACCTGGCCCGCAAATGGAAGCAGGTAACAAACTTTGGCAAGTTTATGGACCCCATTGCGGACAAGCTTCTGGTAATGGCGGCGCTGCTGCTGCTTTTATCGGCGGGCATGCTGGGAGACCCCACCTGGGGCCTTCTCTCTGTGCTGATTATCCTGTCGCGGGAGTTTATCATCAGCGGGTTCAGGTTGGTTGCGGCGGAAAAGGGCGTGGTGATTGCAGCGGATAAATCCGGCAAATTAAAAACAGTGGCGCAGATGATTGCCGTTATACTGCTTTTGTTCAACGGGCTGCTGTTTGGTGAGTTTGGCATTCAGCTTGGGCTTGTGCTACTGTATGCAAGCGTAATTATTTCGATTTATTCTTGCGTTGAATATATTGTCAAAAATATAGAAGTTTTAAAGGAAAAAAAATAGGGGGAAACCGCAATGGAAAAAGACAAAGCACTTGCAATGGCGCTTTCGCAGATTGAAAAGCAGTTTGGGCACGGCGCGATTATGAAACTGGGCGATTCGGAAAAGGATTTCAGCCTGTCCGTAATTCCGACCGGTTGTCTGGAACTGGATATTGCCGTGGGCGTGGGCGGTATTCCCCGCGGCAGAATTGTGGAGATATACGGGCCGGAATCCAGCGGCAAGACCACCGTTGCGCTGCATATGATTGCTGAGGCGCAGAAAATGGGCGGCGCGGCGGCGTTTATAGACGCGGAGCACGCGCTTGATCCCTCTTACGCCAAAAACCTGGGCGTGGATACGGATAACCTGTACGTTTCCCAGCCGGATACCGGCGAACAGGCGCTGGAGATTGCCGAGGCGCTGGTGCGCAGCGGCGCGATTGACATTGTTGTCGTGGACTCGGTGGCGGCGCTGGTGCCCAAGGCCGAGATAGAAGGACTGATGGGCGATTCGCACGTTGGCCTGCAGGCAAGGCTGATGAGCCAGGCGCTGCGCAAGCTGGCGGGCGTGATCAGCAAATCCAACTCAATTGTGGTGTTCATCAACCAATTGCGCGAAAAAGTGGGCGTGATGTTCGGAAATCCCGAAACAACCACCGGCGGCAAAGCGCTTAAGTTTTACGCTTCCATCCGCCTGGATGTGCGCAAGATAGACACCATTAAGGTGGGCGACAACATGGTGGGCACCAAGACGCGCATCAAGGTTGTGAAAAACAAGGTTTCTCCGCCCTTTAAAACGGCGGAATTTGAGATATACTTTGGCACGGGTATCTCCCGGGAATCCAGCCTTTTAAACCTGGGCACGCAGCTTGGCATTGTGGGCAAGGCGGGCGCATGGCTCTCGTACAAGGACGAGAAGATAGGCCAGGGGCGCGAGAACGCGAGGCAGTACCTTATGCAGCACCCGGACGCTGCGGAAGAAATAAAGGCGGAAATATTAAAGCAGTTCAACCTGGGCGAGGCGCATCTGGAGGTTGACGAAACGGGCGTTGAGGACGAATAAGGCTGAGAAACGCATAAATACCGGTATTTCTGGCAATACATGCTGTGGCAAAAGCTGAAGGAGCGCCCGTAAACTTGATAATTTGTTTGGAATAGTTTATAATTGGTCAGGTGGTGCAGTATTCTAGTCGGTACTGCCGGTTGTAAGGCGGGCCTAAAAATCCGTTAAAGGGCACATCGATGAAGTTCCTTGTGTTGGCTGCTGACGCCCCGTCGGGAGCTGATGCTGGGAGTTAAGAAAGAAGGGGCGATCCATAAGGGCATATGGGCGTTGACCCCGCTTTCGTGGAGACCTGAGTTGGTGGCTTTACCGTTACTGCTCAGGGTGAACCTGCTATGCGGCAACCAAGCTGTGTGCAGAGTAGCCTGTCTTGAGTTGGTGTGGCGGATGTATGAACAGCCCCTGCGCGCCAAGTACAAACGCGCATGGGTATTGCATGCTGAAATTGCATTGGCAAAAGAGACTAAAACCGGAATTGTGCTGTGGAGGAAAGCTCCTAGACTGTAAGCAAAGGCAATAGGGGGATTATAGTGTGGTTATCACGGTAATCCAGCCAAACAGATGGCGACACTGTTTTGATCAGCTTTAAAGGGAAACCGCTCCTGCGGCGACGCGGAGTAGCGTTCAGGGAAAGCCTACTGGACCTTATACCGCAAGGTTTACCCATATTGCCACCACCTTTTTATATTGTATCCCAATGCTTTTGGGGTGAACAAAAGGCGCTATGAAGATAAAATATTGGCTTGTTAAAATATTTTTTATCACGTTGCTGCTGTCCGCTGGAATTAGCGTGGTTTCGCAGGTGTTTATTTCAAACTTGTCGCTTGTTGCGGCAGTTTTTATTTTGGCTGCCCTTATTGTTATTGGGATATTGTTTGACATCATAGGCGTGGCGGTTGCCACCTGCGACGAAACGCCCTTTATAGCAATGTCCTCCAGAAAGATCAGGCAGGCAACCTATGCGCTTCCGCTTTTAAAAAACAAGGAAGCGGTTTCTAACTTCTGCAACGACGTGGTGGGGGATATTTGCGGAATTGTGAGCGGTTCTGCCGGGGCCGCAATTGGCATTAAGATTGTGATCATGTCCCAGAGCGTTTCCGAAACCGTGGTGGGTATTGCGTTGTCTGCGTTGATTTCCGCTTTTACGGTGCTTGGCAAAGCCTGGGGGAAAAAGGTGGCCATGCAGAACAACAAAAAAATTGTGATATACCTGGGTTCCGTTATACATTTTTTTAAGGTTAAAAACAAATGAAAAAGCGCGCGGATATACTGCTGGTGGAAAAAGACCTGGCCCGCAGCAGGGAAAAAGCAAAGGCCATGATTATAGCCGGCATGGTGCGCGCGGGCGGCGCGCCGGTTGCGTCGGCTTCGGACATGCTGGACGAAAACAGCCAGCTTACGCTGGCGGGAGATAACTGCCCCTATGTGAGCCGGGGCGGGCTGAAGCTGGAAAAGGCGATTTTGGCGTTTGGGATTGACCTGGCGGGTAAAACCTGCCTGGATATTGGCTGCTCTACCGGCGGATTTACGGACTGCATGCTGCAAAACGGGGCGGCGTTTGTATACGCCGTGGACGTGGGATATGGCCAGTTTGACTGGAAACTGCGGAACGACGGGCGCGTGAAGCTGTTGGAGCGCACGAACGCGCGCTATCTGGACGAAAGTTCGTTTGAGAAACCGGTGGATTTTGCAAGCATAGACGTTTCCTTTATTTCTTTAAAACTCATTTTGCCTGTGCTGCTGAAAATACGGCATTCGGACGGTTTGCGGGCGGTGGCGCTGGTGAAGCCACAGTTTGAGGCGGGCCGGGAGAAGGTGGGCAAAAAAGGCGTGGTGCGCGACGCTGCCGTGCACGAGGAAGTGCTGAACGGCGTGCTTGGTTTTGCGCAGGGAGCGGGCTTTGGCGTTGTTGGCCTGGATTTTTCGCCCGTAAAAGGCCCAAACGGCAATATTGAATACCTGGCGTATATGGAGGCGGGCGCGGAGCGCGCGGAACTTGAAAATTGGATACGTTCCACGGTCGCCATTTCGCATAAATCCCTTGTAGAATGACAAAATATTCGGTATAATGAATTCGCATTTAGAAAATATTGGAGACGGTATGTTTAAATTCGGTATTTACACCAATTTTGACAAAGACAAGTCCCTTTTGAATACGAGAAAAGTCATAGGCGCTTTGAACGAGCTGGGCCGGGAAATATACCTGGACCGCGAGCTTTCGGCGCACCTGGAGGGTTCTTACCGGCCGGGCATAGAGGAAACGGATTTTCTGTTTGTACTCGGCGGGGACGGGACCATTCTCTCCGCGGCGCGCAAGTATGCGGGCTGCGGCACAAAGATTATAGGCGTAAACCTTGGCAGAATGGGTTTTCTGGCTGAGATAGAGCCGGAGGAAGTGCCGTGGGCTCTGAAGCGCATTACAAACGGCAAATATAATGTGGAATCGCGCATGATGCTGCAGGCGACTTCAGAATCTTATGAGGAGACGCTGATTGCCCTGAACGATTTTGTTCTATCGCCGCGCAATGTTCCGCGCATGGTAAGCCTGGAACTGAGGATAAACGGCACGTTTGCGGAAAAGTATTACTGCGACGGCATGATTATCTCCAGCCCAACGGGATCGACCGGTTACACCATCTCCGCGGGCGGCCCCATTATTGCGCCAAGCGTAAACTGTATTTTGGTAACGCCGGTTTGCGCGCATACCTTAAACGCGCGCAGCATTGTTTTAAATGAAAACGACGAGGTGGAAATCCGCGTATTGTCAAGCGATTTCCAGGTTTTCGTCACATCGGACGGGCAGCATTCCAAGCGCCTTGGATGTAACGCCTCCGTTGCAATTAAAAAGTCGGATTCGTTCGCGCGGTTTGTGCGGCTTAAAGACGGCAACTTTTTTGAACTGCTCAAGGTAAAGCTGGCGCAGTGGCAGACGGACGACAGAGAATAAAGGGGTGTGTGGAGTGGCCAAGAGCAAAAGGCAGAACAAAATTATAGAGCTGATTTCGGGCCGGGAGGTTGAGACGCAGGACGACCTTGTACGGCTGTTGCAGCAGGCGGGATTCCAGGTGACACAGGCAACCATATCAAGGGACATCAAGGAACTGCATTTGATCAAGATACAGACGGATACGGGCATATACAAGTACGCGGTGAACGAGAAAAAGGACGCAAGCGACATGAATGTGCTCCTCCGTATTTTTAAAGATACCGTGCTGTCCATTGAATCCGCAGGAAACATTATTGTTGTAAAGACGCTCACGGGAAGCGCCAACGCCGCAGCAGAGGTGGTGGACGGGCTTCATTTGCCGGAGGTGGTGGGTACCATTGCGGGGGACAACACCATTTTTGTGGCCATCAGGAGCGCGGATGCAGCCGCGTCCATAGTGACCCGATTCAGGCAGATGCTTAAATACCAGGATTAGTATGATACACGCGCTTACCATAAAAAACATAGCATTGATAGACCATTTAACAATTGAATTCGGAACCGGACTCAACGTGATGACGGGAGAGACCGGCGCCGGGAAATCTATTATTGTGGACTCCATGAACCTTGTGCTGGGCGAACGGGCGGACAGGGATTTGATCCGCACGGGCGAGAAAGGCGCGCGGGTGGAGGCCGTGTTTTTTATTGACAACGAAAGCGTACAGGACCTTTATGAAAAATACGGCATTGAAGCCGCGGAGGAACTGATTGTTTCCCGTGACCTGACCGCGGACGGCAAGAATACCTGCCGCATCAACGGTATGGCGGTGAACCTGACCGCGCTTAAAGAATGGATGGACCGCATTGTGGACCTGCACGGCCAACACGAGCACCAGTATTTGCTGCAGAGCAAAACGCACATAGGCTTTGTGGACAGTTTTGGCGGCGACGCAATCAAAGAATACAAGGCGCAAATAAAAACATACTATAAAGAATACAAATTTTTGTTGGAAAGCCGTGAATCCATCGGCGGGACGCCGCAGGAACGGGCCCGGCAGATGGACCTGCTGCGGTATGAGATTGAAGAAATAGAAAGGGCAGCGGTGCGGCCCGGCGAGGAAGAAGCGCTGAAGGAAGAACTGAACGCGGCAATGAATGCGGAAAAAATCGCATCCGCTTTAAACGGCTGCCACGCGGCTCTGTATGCGCGGCAGAATTCTGTTTTAAGCGAACTCAGCCGCATAAGCCGCGAGCTGGAGGCGGTTTCGCCTTACAACCCCGCGTATGCGGCGCTGGCCGAACGTTTGCAGGAGGGCTATTACAGCCTGGAGGATATAGCGCAGGAAGCACAGCAGCTGGGGGGCCAGGTGCTGTTTGACGAATCCAGGGTGGAGGCGGTTCAGGAGCGGCTGGACGCGCTGTATGGCCTGAAGCGAAAATACGGCGGCAGCGAGGAAGCCATTTGCGCCTACCTGGACGACGTCGCAAAAAAGCTGGACCGCCTGGAAAACAGCGACAGGCTTCTGGCAGAGATACAGGGCAAACTGGACCGGGTGCAGAAGGAACTATACGCACTGTACGCAAAGCTTTCGGATAAACGGAAGGAAGTTGCCGGAGAACTGGAAAGCCTGATTGAAAACGAACTGAAAGATTTGGGCATGGCTTCGTCCCGGTTCCGGGTGCAAATAGAAGACCTGCCCGCGTTTGCGGAGACAACGTTTACGGAGGCCGGGCCGGACAGGCTGGAATTTGTGATTTCCACCAATGTGGGCGAACCCATGAAGCCTTTGGCAAAAATCGTTTCGGGCGGCGAGGTTTCGCGCATTATGCTGGCGTTTAAAAACGTTCTGGCGAATACGGACCAGGTGAGCACTTTGATATTTGACGAGATAGACACGGGCATCAGCGGGCATATGGCGCATGTGGTTGCGGAAAAGCTTTCCGGCATCGCCGCCAGCAGGCAGGTGATATGCGTGACGCACCTGCCGCAGATTGCGGCCATTGCGGATGAGAACTACCTGATCGACAAAATTCAGCAAAATGGGAAAATGATCACGCAAGTGGAACATTTAAACCGCGGCGGAAAAATTTCGGAAGTCTCGCGGCTTTCGGGGGGCGGCGATTCGGAGAGTTCGCTGTCGCATGCCGCTGAAATGATTGAAAAAGCCGGCGCTTTAAAGCATAGATAAGCCAAAAATTTCTTTGGATAAAAAGCACCCGTTTTTCAAAACTAATAACAGGTTTTGAAATGAGGTGTTTTTTGATTTGAAGAAAAATGGCGGGTTAAAGATATTTTTAGGGTTATTCGGCACATTTGTGCTGATTTTGGCGGTATTTTTAGCGATTCAGGTATTTAATATCCCGGATCAGATTAACGTGGCCAACGGCGTAGCACAGACGGTTAATTTCCGTCTGCCTGTTCAGGTCACCATTTCGGGCGACGCGGTGGGCGTGGTCAAGTTTAACGGGCATACGCTGAATCAAAAGAACCGGTATGATCTCTCGTCGCCCATTGAGGTGGAGGCGACGCAGCCTACGGAAGTTCAGCTGAACATTCTTGGTTTTATCCCTATTAAAGATGTAAAAATAAATGTGACCGACTATCTGGACGGCAAAAAGCTGATTCCGGGCGGACAGTCCATCGGCGTAACGCTGCATACCAAGGGCGCGTTGATTGTTGGCGTATCCGATATTGTAAACAGCAAGGGAGAAAATGTGAACCCGGCGAGGGACGCGGGATTGCGGGCCGGAGACGTGATTGAATCCATTAACGGCAAACAGGTGGACGACGCGGACCATCTTTCCGAGATGATCAACCAGACCACCTCCGAGCAGGTGACTTTGGGCATTAAACGGGGCAGCCAGGAATTTACGGCGGTGATTACTCCGCAGCAGGACGCTTACGACAATGTATACCGGCTGGGCGTTTGGGTGCGCGACTCGACGGCGGGCGTGGGAACGCTTACCTTTTATGACCAGCAGACAGGCGGATTCGGCGGCCTGGGGCACGCCATCACGGACCTGGATACGGGCGAAGAGCTTTCTGTACGCGATGGGCAGATTATCGCTTCCAAGATTATAGACATTGTGCGGGGCGAGGCGGGCACGCCGGGCGAACTGAAAGGGTATTTTAACCCGGACAACGCCATAGGGTCTATTTTAAAAAATTCTGATTACGGCATATACGGCCTGAGTTACAACAAAATGAGCAATCCGCTCTACCCGGACGGGCTGCCCGTGGCCAAGCAGAGCGAGGTGCACGAAGGGCCTGCCGAGTTGCTCTCCACGGTGGACGACAAAGGCATAAAAGCCTACGACTGCATGGTGAGTAATGTGGTGCCCCAGAGCGAGCCGGCGCAGAAGAGCTTTTTGATAACGGTTACAGACCCGGAACTGCTTAAAAAAACAGGCGGTATTGTGCAGGGCATGAGCGGCAGCCCGGTGATTCAGGACGGCAAACTGATTGGCGCGGTGACGCATGTATTTGTGAACGATCCCACCAGAGGGTATGGAATTTACATTGAATGGATGCTGGACGAGCTGTACAAATAAAAACATTAAGCACACAAAAAAACATATAAAAAGACCGGCGGTAATGGTTGCAAAACGACAAACGGGATGCTATAATTACAACTACCGCAGCCCAGAGTTGCATGTCCCAGAACAATGCCGGTCTTTTTAATTTTTGAAATATACATGTTTATATATAGGCTTGCTTGATTTAAGTTTAAAATAAAATTTACTAATTTCGATTTAGAGTGGGTGGTGAATCGTGTTGGTGAATACTTTTCGCGTATTGGTTGTGGATAGTTCCAGCCAGTACTGCCTTGCAATTAAAAGAATATTGACCAAGCTGCAACTGGTCAGCGACATTGAATTTGCGTTTGACGGGCGGTCTGCCATGGAGCAATATAACGCCTTTCGGCCGGATATTGTGATTGTGGAGCCATTACTGCCCAAGGGCGACGGCTTTGACCTGCTGGAGGGCATTGTGAATGACGATGTGGTCAAGATCGTTACAACATTTGTGAGCCACGAGTTTTACATTAAAAAGTCTCTCGACCTGGGCGTGCACTATATATTTATCAAGCCGCTGGACGAAAACCTTTTTTCTAAACGGTTGCTGGAGATTATCCAAGTGTCCGGAGCCGGAGAGAAGGACGCGCGCCCCATATTCTCCGAGAACGCCATATCAGACCTTTTAAAAAGCGTGGGCATCCCCGTAAATATTAAGGGATTCCGTTATTTGAAAAGCGCGATAGAAATTGTTACCCGGGACATATCCAACATAGACAGGATCACCAAACGGCTGTACCAGCAGATTGCGGACAACCATAATTCCACGCCTTCGCGGGTGGAGCGGGACATACGCCACGCCATAGAGGTGGCATACAACAGGGGCAATCCCAGGCTGCTGAACGAAATATTCGGCTATACCATAGACGAGGACAAGGGCAAGCCCACCAATTCGGAATTTATCGCCATGATGGCGGACAAGGTTCAGATTAATATGAACCACGTGGACTGAAAATTTTTATTCCGTTTGCAAGGTAAGGCCAAGGCTGCATATACCTGTACCAGTAGGAGTGGTGGATATGCGGCCTTCTTTTATTGCCGGAGTTGTAAGCCATGTTGTTCAAAACAAAATCAAGTATATTTTGCTCTCGTTTGTGTTTTTGACCGGATGCATGGCGGGATACTACACGCTGGATGGTATTTCGGGCTCCCTTGCCCAAACCGTTAAAAGCAACCTTGGCGCAAGGTTTTCAGGAGACGGATCCGACGCCGTGACGATTCTGCTTGCCGTGTTTTTTGCCGGGGTGGTCTGGCTGTGCGGGTTTTCGCCCGCCGGGCTTGCTTTAACGCCGCTGCTGCTTCTGGTGGGTGCCGGGGCGCAGGTTTTTTTGTTTCGCGTGGCCGTGATGGATGCGGACGTGGGCGGCGGTTTTCTGGCCGTGCTGTGCGTGCCGCTGCTTTTTTTATGGGCATGCTTTGCGCTTGGCTTGTGCGAGACCGCTGTGGAGAACGCGCACGGCCTGCTTGCCTCCCGGGAACTGCGCCTGAGCTTTGGTGAAAAGGCGGTGCTGGCCAACCGCAAGGCAAAGAACTACTGCATTACAGCCTTTTTGTATGTGATCTGCTCTTACTGTGTTTTTTTGATGGAACGGGCGATTTTTTAGGGCGGATATGATATGATGAATGCAAGTAAAAATTTTGGAGGATGCTATGGAAAGCACGATGCAGAGGATAACGCAGGCCGGGGAGTATATTCGCAGCAAGACGGATTTTGTGCCCGAGGTTGTGGTTGTTTTAGGTTCCGGGCTGGGTGATTACGCGGAATCTTTGGACAAGGTTTGCGTTATGAATTACGCCGACATTCCCGGGTTTCCGGTCTCCACCGCGCCGGGGCACGCGGGCAGGCTGCTGTTTGCAGAGCGGTGCGGCAAAAAGATTGCCGTGTTTCAGGGCAGGTTTCATTGCTACGAGGGGTATTCGCCCTCTGAAACGGTGATTCCGCTGCGCACTGTATTGCTGCTGGGCGCAAAAAAGGCGCTTTTTACAAACGCTTCGGGCGGCATCAGCCGGTATTTCAGGCCGGGCGACCTGGTGCTGGTGACCGATCACATTAATTTTTCCGGGTTGAACGCCCTGACAGGCTCCAATCTGGAGGAGTTTGGGCCAAGGTTTCCGGACGTTTCTAACGCGTATTCCAAAGACTTTGCCGTCCTGCTGGAGAAGGTGGGCCTGGAGAAGGGCATAGGCCTCCTTAGGGGCGTGTATGGATACATGGTGGGGCCGTCTTACGAGACGCCTGCGGAGATACGGGCGCTTGGGCGCCTGGGAGCGGACGTGGTGGGCATGTCCACGGTGCATGAGGTGGTGGCCTGCGCGCACGCGGGCGTAGAGGCGGCGGTGATCTCCTGCGTATGCAACCTGGCGGCGGGCGTATCCAGCCAGCCCATTACGCACCAGGAGGTGCTGGAAGCGGGCGCAAAGGTGGCCAAACAGATGATTGCATTGATAGACGGGTTTTTGCAGGCTGTCTGAATTTAAAAAGTACAGACTGTATATATTTAAGAATAAACGGCTTTTCCTGGCGCATATATTGTAACGAAAAGGTGTATGAACCTGCCCGGCCGACCGCCGGGCTGCAATGGGAGAGTGATACCTGTGCGCGCCAGAAAGGCTGTTTTGTTTTTAACCATAGTGATCATGGTGATTCAGATTTCCATGGGATCCGCAAAAGCCGAAACGACGACGGACGAGGCTGCAAGTTCGGGATATGATACCAATTTCTCGGCCTATATGCTGTGCGACAGCGCTTCCGGCCAGGTGATTGCGCAGAAGGCAAGCGACACTGTTGTGCAGAACGCGGGCATGTCCCAGTTGATGACCGTGCTGATTGTGCTGGACGCTGTGAACCGGAACGAGATAGGCCTGCGCGACCAGGTGAAGATAAGCGACTATGCGGCAGGCCAGGGAGGTTCGCAGATATTTCTGGAGCCGCAGGACAATTATACGGTAGAGACCCTTTTAAAGGGGCTGATTATGGTTTCTGCCAACGACGCGTGCATGGCGCTGGCAGAGCGGATTGCGGGCAGCGAGGAAGCGTTTGTAAAGCGCATGAACGAGAAAGCGCAGGAGCTTGGCATGAGCAGCACCAAGTTTGTGAACTGCACCGGTTATGTTGAGAGCGGCGCCACCACCAGCGCGAAAGACATGGTTGCCCTGTGCAGGCAGATTGTAAAGTATCCGCTGTTTTTCCAGTTCAGCAAGATATGGATGGATACCATTGTGCACAACGATTCGCATAAGACGGATATTGTAAATGCCAACCGCCTGGTAAAGGTGAACGACAAGTGCGACGGAATGGGCGTGGGGTCTTCCAAAGATTCGGGATTCTCCATTGCCGGAACCGGGAAATCCGGCGACAGCCGGTTTATATTTGTGGGGATTGGCGCCAAATCCACCAAGGTGCGTACCGCCGCCGCCAACGCGGCCATGGAGGAGGCCTTTAATACCTATACCTCCAGAACGTTTTTAAAATCCGGCCAGTTGGTGAAAAAGGATTTTACGGTGGAGGGGGCAAACAGCAAGCAGATTTCCCTGTATGCCAAGGACGATATCAGCATGCTTTTGAAAAAGGGCGATGAAAACACGGTGGAAAAGAAGCTGGAGCTGATTACCAACCTGGAGCTTCCCATACGGGCGGGAGACAAGGTGGGGGAAATGGTACTGTATAAGAACGGGCAGAAGATTGCGTCCAGCGATGTGATTGTGAGGGAGGACGTATACCAGCTCACATACCTGTATTGCCTGCGCGAAGTGATTTCTGTATGGATTGGGTAAAAAAACGTTGACAGCCGTTAAAAGGATATGTTACCATCTGATTTGTTAAAAGGGAGTAGCATGACGCGCAAGGTCAACAGCCGGCTAAAAAAACGCCTGGCCTTGTGCACCGGTATGGTTTGCAAGACTTTTAATACAGCCAATGCGGCTGTATTAAAAGTCTTTTTTTTATAACACACCCCCAAAACGGGGAATTAAAAGGAGGAACCCAATGTCCACAAAAAAGGCGCTTGTCAGGGTATTGATCTGGATTGGGATTGCGATGGCGGTAAACTTTGGCGTATACATTTTTATGGGCCCGCAAAAGGCACTGGAATTTTTGGCGGGCTACGTTACGGAGGAAAGCCTGAGCATAGACAACCTGTTCCTGTTTGTTCTGGTATTTACAAGCTGCGGTGTTAGCAACGAATACCAGAGGCGCATTTTGAATTACGGCATACTGGGCGCCATTATTCTGCGCCTTGTGTTTGTGCTGCTGGGGGTAACGCTGGTCAGCTCGTTCCACTGGGTGCTGTATATATTCGGCGCGCTGCTTATATTCAGCGGAATCCGAATGATGACGCAGAAGGAAGAACATTTTTCCCTGGAGGACAACAAAATTTTAAAGGTCCTCAAAAAAATAATGCCGGTTACAAACACCCTGCACGGCGATAAATTTTTTGTGCGCCAGAACGGCAAGCTGTTCGCAACGCCCCTGTTTGCCATTTTGCTGGTGATAGAATTTACGGATATACTGTTTGCAGTGGATTCCATACCCGCGGTATTTGCCATTACAACAGACCCGTTTATTGTGTATTCCTCCAACCTGCTGGCCATTCTTGGCCTGCGCAGCCTGTATTTTTTGATAGGCGGGCTGAACGAAAAGTTCCGGCTGGTGAAATACGGAGTGGCGGCGGTGCTGGTGTTTACCGGCCTGAAGCTGGGCCTGGAGTTTTTTCATGTGGAAATACCCATTGCCGCGTCCCTGCTGTTTATTGGCTCGGCCATTGGCGCAAGCATTGTTTTATCACTCTTTGTTAAAAGCCCGGCCAAAAGCGGGCAACTGCCCTGCGTGCCCTGCGAGAGCGTGTTGAAACAGGAAACAGAAGAAAACCAGCAGGCGTAACGCGGCCGCAATGCCTACATACGTGCGCCGCCCCTCCTGCCGCGCGTTTGATTGACAGGGGGGTGGCGCTATGCTAAAATTTATGACGGAATGTTCGGTCTTGAATTGAGCTTTTCCGAGTTTTGGCCCGCATAAGGGCCTTGTGATTGGTGGTACGATATATGCTGTTTAACGGCGGTTTTACATCCGCATCGCTCCTGAATTTGCTTTACAGCCTTCCGGCTATACTGATTGCCCTTTCTTTTCACGAGTTTTCGCACGCATGGGTTGCCTGGAAAATGGGAGACCCCACCGCCAAAAATGCGGGCAGGCTTTCGCTTGATCCCGTGCGCCATCTGGATTTGGTAGGCTTTTTATTTATCATATTCTTTGGGTTCGGCTGGGCAAAGCCTGTCCCCATCAATCCGCGCAATTTTAAAAAGCCAAAAAGCGGCGAGATACTGGTTTCGCTGGCCGGCGTAGGCATGAACTTTTTGGTGGCGTTTATTGCTTACGGCGTATCGGTGGTCTTTTTTAGAGACAGCGTGAACTCCATTGCCGCCATAATCGTCTATTATATTATCTTTTTTAACATTTATTTTGGCATCTTTAACCTGATTCCCATACCGCCGCTGGATGGATTTCATATTATCAGCACGCTGTTTATCCGCAAAGCGGGCAAGGTTGTGAATTTTTTATACAGGTATGGATACATTATACTGCTTGTTTTGATTCTGCCTTCCATGTTTGGCTTTCCAAGCGTTATCGGCATACTGCTGAATTTTGTTGGCGGCGGAATTTTATCGGCTTATTCAGCATTTTTCAGCCTGTTTATTTAGCGGGAGAGAAGTGGAATGTCTTACCATATCAAACTGTCCCAGTTCGAGGGGCCGCTGGACCTGCTTTTGCACCTGATCAACAAGGCCAAAATTGATTTGCAGGACATTTTTATATCCGAGATCACCCAGCAATATCTTGCCTATATGGATGAGATAGGCGATGTGGACATGGACCGCGCGAGTGATTTTTTAAACATGGCCTCCACGCTTTTGTTTATTAAATCCCGTTCCCTGCTGCCCAGGCATTCGGAGGAGCTGGAAGAGGAAGGGGTTGACCCGGAGCAGGACCTGATAGAGAAACTGCGCGCCTACAAGGCGTTCAAAGACGTGAGCGAGCAACTCAGAACCCTGCAGGAGGCAGCGGACGCGTATTATTACCGGCTGCCCGAGGAAATGCCGGACCTGGTTTCGCCCGTGGTGTGGGAGGACGTTGAGGTCCGCGCGCTTTACCAGGCGTTTCTGGAGATTCTGGAGCGCCAAAAGGAGAAAAAGCCGCTGTTTGAAAAGGTGGAGGTAGCGCAGGACAGCTTTAGCGTGCGGCTGCAGACCAAGAAAATTCTGGGCATTCTGCGGGCAAAACGGGAGATGCGGTTTGCGGAGCTGTTTGAAGAGAATGCCTGCTCCATGGAGATTGCGGTTACGTTTCTGGCACTGCTGCAGCTCTGGCATACGGACAAGCTGTTGATAGAACAAAAGGCAAGTTTTGGCGAGATTTTTGTAAAAGCCGCCTGAAAAGAAGGGATAAATATATGGAAAACACATACGTCCAGAAAAGCCTGCGCATTCCCGGAGACGAAAACAGGATACGCCAGATGGTGATGGCGGTGCTGTTTGTGACGGGCGACCCCGTGAGCGTGGCGAACCTGGCGGTTCTGGCAGATATGGACTACGAGGCGTTTGACGAGTTGCTGACAGAAATGCTGGAAACAAGGAACGAGCAGAACGAGGGTATTTTGATCCGCCGGGTGGCGGACAAGGTGCAGCTTTGCTCCAACGCGGAGTACGCGCCTTATATACAGAAGCTGCTTGCACCCGAGATAAAGGGCCGGTTTTCCAATTCTGTGCTGGAGACCCTGAGTATTATTGCATACAAGCAACCGGTCACAAGGTCTGAGATTGATTCCATTCGCGGCGTGAGGAGCGATTACGCGCTTTCTGTGCTGGTGGAGCGCGGCATGGTGGCGGAGGTGGGCAGGAAGGACGTGGTGGGGCGGCCGATATTGTTTGGCACCACAGACGATTTTTTGAGGCACTTCGGCATCGCAAGCTTGAAAGAACTCCCGGCAATAGACTTTGAAAAGTACGCGAATGCGGAGGAACTGGAATAAACGTATTTTTATATGAATTGCAGCATTATTTAACAATGACTCCCTATCAGCCAGACAGGTAAGCATTCTTTCCTCAGCCGGCTCCGCTGGCTAGCCTCCTTAAGTTAAGGAGGTGGCGCGCAGCGCCGGAGGATTGTAAAAAATGATTCTTACGAGAGATAAAAAACAATCCTCAGTCAGCTTCGCTGACGGCTCCTTTGCCAAAGGAGCCTGAATATATACAAATGGGCTTAACAGTGCCATGAAAATACGCTATGGGCGTATTTTTTTTATCCTCTACGCCATACTAACAAAAAAAGGAATGGGGTTTGTTGGCGTGTTTACTTGGATTTGTATCGTTGTTACGGTCGTTTCTTTTTATTTGGGCATGCGGCGGATTTTTGTATTTTTGAGGATTGAAAGATACAAAAAGCGCTATTTTTTTTACATTGGCCTGGGCGCTCTGATGAAATGCAAAGTAATACCGCTTGTGCTTGTGATGAAGGTGAACCGCGACGGCACCCGGCGCATTATGCTGGTGAAACGGCGTGGAAAAACCAGCATGATTATGGACCTTTCCAAAACGGCGCGGGTGGACCCGGACCTGACCAAGATATTCTGGCCGGCCATATATGGCGAGAAGGTGGAATTTGAGCTGAAAATAGGCATGGAAGACGCAAAGGACACATGCATTTTGTGCGGATTTTTACTGGCGGCCATTCACGCGGTGCTTCCGATGGCGCAGGGCCATTTGAGCCTGAAAAACACCAGCATCCGCATGACGCCGCTCTTTAAAAAAGAAAAAACGACCGCCTATTTGAACTGCATATTAAAAATTGATTTAGTACATATTATTTATAGGTTTATTAAAATAAAAAAATCAAAAAAAGAAAAGGCGGTTTTAGAGAATGCATCCAATTGAGAACATTATGCAAATCACTATGAGCGAGATCAAACAGATGGTGGACGTGAACACCATTGTGGGAGACGCTATTGTAACGCCGGACGGAAGCACCATTCTGCCGGTTTCCAAAGTGAGCTTTGGTTTTGTGACGGGCGGCAGCGAATATGGGGACAAGAAGGAACAGCCTGTTCCGGAGAACATGAAACAGCCCTTTGGCGGCGGCGGCGGCGCGGGCATCACCATATACCCGATCGCTTTTTTGATTATCAGAAACGACGACGTGAAGATGATGACCGTGGACCACACCAATACGTACGAGACCCTGCTTGACAAGATTCCCACCATTTTAAACCAGGTGAAAAAGATGTTTGAACAAAGCAAGCAGGAGAAAAGGGTAGACCATTGAAAAAGGCCGTATCCATTCTGCTTGTATTGGTGATTCTGCTGTGCGCCGCGCCTGCGTATGCACAGGAAAACGCGCCTGACCTTTCAAAGGCTGGGGGAGCCGTTTTGATAGACGGCGGCACCGGCCGTGTTCTGATGGAAAAGGATAAGGACAGAAAACTGCCCGAGGCAAGCACCACCAAAATTATGACAGCGATTTTGGCGATTGAGAAGGGCAATTTAAACGACGTGGTGACGGTTTCGCCCAATGCCTCCGGGGTGGAGGGCTCTTCCATCTGGCTGGGAGTGGGCGAGCACGTAAAGCTGGAAGACCTGCTGTACGGCCTGATGCTTTCTTCCGGCAACGACGCAGCCATTGCGATTGCCGAGCATATTGGCGGGAGCGTTGACGGTTTTGTTGGGCTGATGAATGCAAAGGCGCGGGAGATTGGCGCGGTAAACACCAACTTTATGAATCCAAACGGCCTTTATAACAAGGAGCATTACACAACGGCCTACGACCTGGCGTTGATTACGGCCTACGCCATGAAGAACGAGACGTTCCGCAAAGTTGTATCCACCGTGCGCTGGAACATGCCCTGGGAGGGCCACGAATGGGACCGGTCGCTTAAAAACAAGAACCGCAATCTTTGGGAATACGAAGGAGCCACCGGCGTAAAAACGGGGTATACCATTGATTCCGGCAAGTGTTTTGTGGCTTCTGCGCAGAAAAACGGCATGGAGCTGATTACTGTGCTGCTTGACGACTACGATATGTTTGAAGATTCCCGCACTCTTTTGGATTACGGGTTTACAAATTACCAAAAAGTGAATATAGTTAATAAAGGAGACCTGCTGGGCAGCGCGGACGTTGGAAACGGCATTGCTAAAACGGTGGACGCCGTGGCGGAAAAAGAGTTCAGCTACCCCTGCACAAGCGAGGAAGGAGCTTCCATCCGCAAGGAGCTGAAGCTGAACCAAACGATTGCCGCGCCCATTAAAAAAGGCGAGGAGATTGGCAAGCTGGAGCTGTACCTGGGCGATGTGAAGATGTGCGAGATTCCGGCGGTTGCAAACAGCGACATTCTGGAGAACACCTACGGGTACAACCTGAGGCGCATTATAGAAAACAATTTATTTGGATAGAGGAAAACATGAGGCTGCAAAAATATCTGGCGGACTGCGGAGTTGCTTCGCGGCGCAAAAGCGAGGAATTGATCGCGCAGGGACTGGTGCGGGTGAACGGCGAGAGCGTAACCCAGATGGGCGCGCAAATTGACCCTGAGAGGGATACCGTTACATACAAGGGCAATATGGTAACGCCGCAGAAAAACAAAGTGTATATCATGCTCAACAAGCCCGCGGGTTTTGTTTCCACCTGCAGCGACGACAAGGGCCGCGCAACGGTAATGGAACTGGTGCGGGATATAAAAGAAAGGCTGTATCCTGTGGGCAGGCTGGATTTTACCACTGAAGGCCTGCTTTTAATGACCAACGACGGGGAACTGGCAAACGTGCTGACACACCCCAGGCACAGCGTGGAGAAAAAATATCTGGCTGTGGTAAGCGGCGCTGTTACGGATGAAGAGATTAAAAAGCTGGAGGGCGGCATTGACCTGGACGGGTATAAAACAAACCGCGCCGTCTTTCATGTGGTGAGCGCTTCTACCGAGAGGACCGAGATTTTATGCGTGATTACGGAAGGCAAGAACAGGCAGCTTAGGCGCATGTTTGAAGCCGTGGGCAAGGAAGTAAAGTATTTAAAGCGCGTGGGCGTGGGGGAGATAAAGCTGGGCAACCTGAAAAAAGGGCAGTACAGGCGGCTTACAGCCGATGAGGTTTTATATTTGCAAAAAGTAGCCGGCAGTAAATAGCCGGTTTTTTTATAAGCGTGGCCAATGCCTTAAAATAAATTTAGCGGAATTTTTATTTTTATGAAGGAAAATGGGAGCCGCGTGTTGTATACAAGATAAGGTTGGAGTATAAAACCCGATCAACATTGGAGGAAATTCCATGGACAAATCAGACGGCTTAAAACAACTGAACGGCAGAACGGAAGCATCCGGCGCAAAAAAATCCTGCGCGCGCGGGCGGCTGGAACTGCTGTTGGACGGTGCTTCGCTGGTGGAGCTGGGCAGGTATTTTGAGCAGGCCGGCATGGTGCCGGGATACGAGTGTGCGTCCGAACCGGGCGAAGGCGTGGTTGCGGGTGTGGGCGCGGTGGACGGCAGGCCGGTATATGTGTTTGCGCAGGATGTGTCTGTGCTGGCAGGATCCATGAGCGGCGGGCAGGCGGAAAAAATTGTGCGGGTTCTGGAACTGGCGGAGCGGAACGGGTCGCCTGTTGTATGCGTTCTGGATTCCGGCGGGTCCCGTGTTGCGGAAGGCGCGGCGGCCGTGGGCGCGTATAACAGGGTTATTAAAAAAATGACGGAACTCTCCGGGCTGGTGCCCACCGTTGCGGTGGTTGCTGGCCCGTGCATCGGCGCGGGGGCAATGCTTGCCGCCGCGGCAGATTTTACGGTTGCGGTAAACGGTTCTGTGCTGGGGCTGCACAGCCCGCAGGTGCTGGCCGCTGCCGGTGCGGAAGCGCAGGCAAGCGCGCGGGCCGTGTGCGCCAAAGGGCTGGCGCAATTTTACGCGGAAGACGAAGCAGGCGCGTTTGCGCTTGTGCGCCGGCTGCTTTCCTTTCTGCCGCAAAACAACCTGGACGAAGCGGCCGCAGCGGACGGACAGGACGACCCTGACCGCCAGATTTCCGAGCTGGACGCGGGCGAAACGCCGGGCGCAAGGGAACTGATTGCAATGATTGCGGATGCGGGCCAATTTTTGGAACTGTACGCAACGTATGGCCAAAGCATGGTTACCGGATTTATACGCCTCAACGGGTATACCGCGGGCGTGGTGGCGAACGCGGGCGGTTTTGCGCCGGACGCGTGCCGGAAAGCCGCGCGGTTTATATCCCTGCTGGACGCGTACCATCTGCCCGTGCTCACGCTGGCGGACGCGGGAGACATACAGCCCGGCCCGCAGGAAGCGGAGATGGCGGCTGCCTTGCCGTCCCTTTTGTATGCGTATTCCCAGGCGACAACGCCCATGGTGACAATGATCACCGGAAAAGCGGTGGGGGCGGGGCTGCTGGCCATGTGCCCCAGAAGCGCGGGAGCGGATATTGTATACGCCTGGGCCAATGCGGAAATATCCGCTCTGCCTGCCGAAACAGCCGCGCTGATTGTATACGGCGACGAGATCAAAAAAGCGGACGATCCCGTTGCCGCGCGGCAGGGGGCGATTGTGAAATACATGAACAAAGAGGCTACGGCCTTTGAGGCGGCCCGCCAGGGAGTGGTGGACGAAGTGATTGCGCCTTCCGCTTCGCGCCAGATGGCGGTTTATGCGCTGGAAGCGTGCGCGTCCAAACGCGCGGCCATAACGCCGCCTAAGAAGCACGGCGTGGCGCCGCTGTAAGGAGGGCACTGGTATGGCGTGGTTTAAAAAAAAGCAAACAACGGCGCGGGAAGTTGTTGAAGAAACGTCTTCCGTGCAGGCGCGGGACGACGGCGAACTGGTTGCGGCTCTGGCCGCGGCGGTTGCGGCGTACCTGGGTACTTCGCCGGGCAACATAGCCGTCCGCTCCTACCGCAAGGCAAGCCCTGCATGGAGAAGGTCGGCCAGAGAAATGCAGATATTTCGGTTTTAATGGGGGTAAGTGACATGCGTAAATTTTTGATTAAAGTAAACGGAACGCCTTACGAGGTGGAAGTGGAAGAAATACAGGGTGCACAGGGCGCCGCGCCAATTCAACATGCGGCTCCGGCTGCTGCTCCCACGCCCGCTCCGGTTCCCGCATCTAAAGCCGAAGCGCAGCCAAACGTGGCGAGGCAGGCAAGCGTGCCCGCGGGCGCAACAGAAATAAAATCGCCTCTGCCCGGCACAGTGCTTTCCGTGCTGGTATCCGTTGGGGATACGGTGAAGCACGGGGATGTGCTGGTGATGATTGAGGCCATGAAAATGGAGAACGAGATTATGGCCCCGCAGGACGGAGAAGTGCTTTCTGTGGCGGTTTCCAGGGATGTTTCCGTGGATACCGGCGACCTGCTGCTTGTGATAGGTTAAGGGAGGGAGCTATGGGTAAACTATTCCTTACCGACACCATCATGCGGGACGCGCACCAGTCCCAGGCGGCTACGCGCATGACGACGGATGAAATGATAGAGGGCGCGCGGATACTGGACGGCGCGGGGTACTGGTCCCTGGAATGCTGGGGCGGCGCAACATACGACGCGTGCCTGCGCTTTTTGAACGAAGACCCGTGGGAGCGCCTGCGCAGGCTGCGCGAGGCCATGCCAAACACCAAGCTGCAGATGCTGCTGCGCGGGCAGAATTTGCTGGGATATAAAAACTATGCGGACGACGTGGTGGACTTTTTTGTGAAAAAGGCGATAGAGAACGGCATCACAGTGATTCGCATATTTGACGCCTTAAACGATGTTCGCAACCTGAAAACCGCAATGGACGCAACAATTAAGTATGGCGGGTGGTGTGAAGCGACGGTGTGCTATACCACCAGCCCTGTGCACAACGACGCATATTTTATACAAATGGCAAAGCAACTGGAAGCGATGGGCGCGCATTCCGTGTGCATCAAGGACATGGCGAACCTGCTGCTGCCCTACGGCGCTTATAACCTTGTGCGGGAAATGAAAAAAGAAGTCAATATTCCGATTCATCTACATACGCATAATACCAGCGGTGTTGGGGATATGGCGTACCTGAAGGCCGCTGAGGCGGGCGTGGATATTGTGGACACCGCCTTGTCTCCCATGGCCAACGGCACGGCCCAGCCCTGCACAGAGTCCCTGATTGCCACGCTGAAGGGTACGGACCGCGATACGGGGATTGACCTGAATCTTTTAAACAGGGCGGCCAAGCATTTTGAAAAAGCGGCAAAGCGGCTTGCGGCGGAAGGGCATCTTGATTCCAAGGTGCTGGGCGTGGATATCAACACCCTTTTGTACCAGGTGCCGGGCGGCATGCTTTCCAACCTGATAAGCCAGCTTAAAAAAGCGGGCGCGGAAGACAAACTGCTTGCTGTGCTGGAGGAAGTGCCCAGGGTGCGCGAGGACTTTGGTTATCCGCCGCTGGTAACGCCCACAAGCCAGATTGTGGGCACGCAGGCGGTGTTCAATATTCTCTCGGGCGAACGGTATAAAACCGTTACCAAGGAATCCAAGGCGCTTCTTAGGGGTGAATACGGCCAACTCCCGGCGCCGGTGAACGAGGACGTGCGCAAGCAGTGCATTGGGGAAGCAACCGTGATTACACACCGCCCCGCGGACGATTTGAAACCCGAGCTGGACGCATACAGGGAAGAAATTAAAGAGTATATGGAGCAGGAAGAAGATATTCTATCCTACGCCATGTTCCCACAGGTTGCGCCCAAGTTTTTTGAGTACCGCCAGGCTAAGAAATATAAATTTGACGCACAAATGCTTGATAAACAGAATAAAATATATCCGGTCTGATTTGCGGAGGCTCCGCCTCCACACCACCGCTCCTTTTCTTGGAAGAAAAGGAGCAAAAGAACTTACATGCAAAACGCATACGCGTTTTGGGAAAAAAACAAGCAGTGTATCAAAAAAACCTTATGATAGAGGCAGGCTGGCCTCTATTATTTCTCCAAAATACCGCGAAGCGGTATTTTACATCAAATTCTTTTGCTTCTTTTCTTTTTTAAGAAAAGAAGTGGGGAAGGGGGCGAAGCCCCGGAAAAAAACTAGGAGGAATGCATGAACATTCTGCTGACCAACGACGACGGCGTGCATTCGCCGGGCATAGCGGAGATAGCAAGGGTGCTTATGGAGAAGCACCGGGTATGGATTGTGGCTCCCAGCGGAGAGAGGAGCGCCTGCGGGCATTCCATCACCATGAATGTGCCACTGTTTGTGAAAAAGAAGGTGCTGCCCGGCCTGGAGAATGTGCCCGCCTGGGCTGTTTCCGGCACGCCCGCCGACACGGTAAAGATAGGCATAGAGGCGGTTGTGCAGGAGAAAGTGGACCTTGTGATTTCCGGCATCAACCTGGGGGCAAACCTGGGCGCGGATATTTTTTATTCCGGCACACTTTCCGCGGCAATAGAGGCGGCCGTTCTGGGGCGCAAGGGCCTGGCTGTTTCCCTGGAAATGAAGGGCGCGGACAGCCTGCAATACCTGCCCGGCGCGGCGCGGTGCGCGGCGCTGTTTCTGGAGCAGATAGACGTGCGGCGCGATATTGCCCAGGTAATCAATTTAAACGTGCCTGCAATGCCGTTTGAGGAAATCAAGGGTTTTAAATGCGGCAGGCAGGGGGAGATGCGCTGGGAAGACCATTACGAAAAACGCGTGGACCCGCGGGGCAGGGAATACTACTGGCTTACGGGTAAACTGATGGGCCCCTTTGCGCCCGATACAGACTCCGCAATTGTCAAAGATGGCTATGCGTCCGTAACGCCGCTGCATTGCGATTTAACAAATTACGGGGAACTGGAGCAAATAAAATGCAATTTTAGCAACTTAAAATTGCATTCCGGATAAACTATTGGTATAATACTCTTGTAGACCCGCTAAGGGGCCCTGGGACCGGATTATTTCCCGGGGGAAAAACAGGAGGTATTCTATGAACATTGTGGATCGGATTAATCTGGAGTTCAAAGACCTGAGCAAGGGCCAGAAACAGATTGCCGGTTATATTCTGCATAACTATGAAAAGGCGGCCTATATGACGGCTGCCACGCTGGCCGCAACGGTGGGTGTCAGCGAATCGACCGTTGTGCGTTTTGCATACGCCCTTGGTTACGAGGGCTACCCGGAGCTGCAGAAGGATTTTCAGGAAGTCATTAAAAACAAGCTCACCAACGTGCAAAGGCTGGAGCAAATGGAAGGGCTGACTTCAAAGGAAATTTTGGACGCAGCTTTTAAAATGGACGTAAACAACATCAAGGCTACGCAGGGACTGATTTCTCCCGAACTGATGGACCGTGTGGTGGACAGCATACTGGCGGCCAGGACGGTATACGTACTGGGAACCAGGGCTTCCGAGCCGCTGGCCCGTTTTTTGGCTTATTACATGAGCTATATCATCAGCGACGTAAAAATGATCAATTTTGGCCTTTCGGACATATATTCCCAGGCGCTGTACGCGGGGGAAAAGGACCTTGTGATTGGCATCAGCTTCCCCAGGTATTCTCTGATTACGGTGGAAGGGCTTGGGTATTTTAAATCCAAGGGCTGCAAGGTTGTGACCATAACGGACAACGAAACCGCGCCGCCCGCGCAGTATTCGGATTTCTCGCTGATTACAAAGAGCAATATGAATTCTTTTGTGGATTCGCTGGTGGCGCCCCTGAGCCTGATTAACGTGCTGATTATTCTGCTGGGACTCAGAAAGAAAAACGAGTTGGTCGCCAATTTTGAAAATCTGGAGAAAATATGGCACACCCAGCCCATTTACGCGACGCAGGAACTGGAAGATAAATTTTTGGAATTGGGCAATACATGACGGATATTATTGTTGTGGGGGGAGGCCCGGCGGGCATGATGGCGGCGCTGACGGCGGCAAACGCGGGATGCGGCGTTGTTTTGCTGGAGAAAAACGAAAAGCTGGGTAAAAAAATGTATATTACCGGCAAGGGCCGGTGCAATATCACCAACAACTGCACCATACAGGAATTTTTTTTGAACGTGGCGCGCAATCCAAAGTTTTTGACGCGCTCTCTTTATGCGCTGCCGCCCGACGCGCTTGCGTCCATGCTGAACGAAGAAGGCCTGCACACAAAGGTGGAGCGGGGCGGCAGGGTGTTCCCGCAGAGCGGCAAATCCAGCGATGTGATCCGCTGCATGCAGAAAATGCTGCAAAAGGCAAATGCAGAGGTGCTGCTGCATACAAATGTAAAAAGCATACGGAAAACGGACGCCGGGTTTACCGTGCAGGCAGGCGGCGCGGCGTTTGAAGCCAGGGCCGTGATTGTTGCGACGGGCGGCGCTTCCTACAGCCAGACCGGCTCCACGGGGGACGGGTATGCGTTTGCCAGAAGCTTTGAACATACGGTATGGGAGCCGCATCCGGCGCTTTCCGCCCTGGTGGAAAAGGGAAGCGTATGCGCGGGGCTGCAGGGGCTCTCCCTTAAAAATGTGCGGTTTACGCTTTGGCAGGGTGAAAAGGAAATATTCTCGGACATGGGGGAGATGCTGTTTACCGGCAATGGCGTAAGCGGGCCGCTGGTGCTCTCCGCCAGCAGCGCGGTGAATTACGAAAAGCCGGTTGTGCTTGCGGCGGGCATAGACTTTAAACCGGCGCTGAACCACGAAAAACTGGACGCGCGCATTTTGCGCGATTTTGAGCAGAATAAAAACAAGCAGATAAGCAATGTGCTTGCGGAATTGCTTCCGCACAGGCTGATAGAACCTGTGCTTGCGGCGGCGGGCATTGGCGGTGCAAAAGCGGTGAACAGCATAACCAAAAAAGAGCGGGAAGCGCTTGTGCGCGTGCTGAAAGGCTTCCGTATAGAGATTGCGGGCCCGGCCCCGCTGGAGGAAGCCATTATTACGCGCGGCGGGGTGCATACAAAGGAAATAGACCCTTCCACCATGGAGAGCAAAAACGCGCCCGGGCTTTATTTTGCGGGCGAGCTGGTGGACGTGGACGCGCTGACCGGCGGCTTTAACATGCAGATTGCTTTTTCCACAGGGTATTTGGCAGGGATGTCCGCATGTAAACATATGGTTGACAAGTGACGGTCAAAAAATATAAAATAGTACCAGGTGTGTATTTGTATTGTAGCAAAATATAGAAAAATTACAAATATATATATCCGCCAAAACTAAATAGGAGGTGCAATGCAGCAAGTGGGCAACATACTAATACCTATCCTTCTATGCGCGGCAGGTTTGGTAATAGGACTTATTGTAGGGTATTTTTACAGGCGAAATATTGCCGAGTCAAAAATAGGCCGTGCAGAGGATTCCGTTAAAAAACTGATTGAGGATGCTCAGAAACGCGCGGAAGTGATTCGCAAAGAAATGGTATTAGAGGCTCAGGAAGAAGTTCTGAAACTAAAAAACGAATTTGAAAGAGAACAGAGAGAAAGACGTAACGAAACGATCAAACTGGAAAAGAGATTAGTCCAGAGGGACGAAGCCCTTGACCGGAAACTGGATAGCCTCGAACAAAAAGAGGAACAGTTGACCAAAAAGACCAAAGAGATTACCAAGGCCAAGGAAGATCTTGACAATATATCAAAACAGCAGATGGATCAACTGGAGCGCATCGCGGGCATGAGCCGCGACGAAGCAAAAGACCTGCTGCTGGAGAAAGTGGAAAACGAAGCGCGCCACGACATGGCGGTTATGCTTCGTGAGATTGAAACCAAAGCCAAGGACGAGGCCGAAAAGAAAGCACGGGAAGTTTTAAGCCTGGCGATTCAAAAAACGGCTGCGGACCACGTTGCGGAATGCACGGTGTCCGTTGTGCCCCTGCCCAGCGACGACATGAAGGGCAGGATTATAGGCCGTGAAGGAAGGAACATCCGCGCGCTGGAAACGGCGACGGGCATCGACCTGATTATAGACGATACGCCCGAGGCGGTCATCCTGTCCGGATTCGATCCGGTGCGCCGCGAGGTTGCCAGGATCGCCCTGGAAAAACTGATTGTTGACGGAAGGATCCATCCCGCCAGAATTGAAGAAATGGTGGGGAAGGCCCAGAAGGAAGTTGACAACCAGATAAGGGAAGCGGGAGAACACGCGGTATTCGACGTGGGCATACACTCGCTGCATCCGGAACTGATCCGGCTTTTGGGAAGGCTGCGGTACCGTACCAGCTACGGGCAGAACGTGCTGAAGCATTCGCTGGAGGTTGCGCATCTGGCGGCCATTATGGCAAGCGAGATTGGCGCAAACTCAAAACTTGCCAAGCGTGCGGGTCTCCTGCACGACATCGGCAAGGCGGTTGACCACGAAGTGGAAGGGCCGCATGTGAAGATTGGCGCGGACCTGGCCAAAAAGTACAAGGAAGGCGCGGACGTGATTAACGCCATTGGCGCGCATCACGGGGACATTGAGCCCACCACCGTGGAAGCAGTTCTTGTGCAGGCGGCGGACGCCATATCGGCGGCGCGGCCCGGAGCCAGAAGAGAAAGCCTTGAAAATTACATTAAACGTCTTGAAAATCTTGAAGAAATCGCAAATTCGTTTGCAGGTGTTGAAAAATCATTCGCAATTCAAGCGGGCAGGGAAGTGCGAATCATTGTGAAGCCCGACGATGTGGATGATGCAGGAACAACCCTGATGGCCAGAGATATCGTGAAAAAGATCGAGAAAGAGCTTGATTATCCGGGTCAGATTAAAGTAAATGTGATCCGTGAGACAAGAGCGATCGATTTTGCAAAATGAGAATCTAAGAAAAAGAGCGGCTGACAAGCCGCTCTTTGTTTATTAAAATAATGTGGTTTTTTTTCCGGCATTCATTAAATGAATTTTAGGATAATTTATATTAATTTTTGGATTAGAATACAAATCATGACGCATGGCTTTAACCAAAGCTGTAAGAATTTCATCATGTTTTTGAATTGTGAAATTTGCGGAATTTCCTATACAAGTACATTCATGAAAACTCATTGCCAAATCCACAACTTCTGAACTGCCAATCAAAGTAATTGTATTATGTACATTAGCAAATTCAATCTTTGCTGTTTCATCAAAATTATCAATCGCTGTTTTACTGATGGCATGTATATAGTTTTGATAATATTCTTGTTTTAGTTTTCTTTCATCAGCATTTATTTGAAGTCTTTTTGCAAAATAATATGACAAACCAGCGGAGATAATTGCAATAATTATACTGATTAATGGAACTAAAAGTTGAATCCATTCTGTAGAAGTCATATTTTCCTCCATATTTTTTCATATCTCAATAATTATTTTAATAATCTGAATTAGGTAAGTCAACAATCCTTTTAAGCCATGTTTTTATTTTTCTGTCAGGGGGCCAGGAGGGATTCCGATTTCCCTCCTTAGGCCCCCCGACACCCCCGTAACCTCCTTGAAACGGCTCTCCGGAGGGCCTGGGTCGCTCCTCTCCAAGCCGTCTCCAATGTCTGCCAATGTTACTGGCTGATCCATCTGGTTGTACGCTTGCTTCTGCGCCTGTCTGTCATCTTTTTGTATATAATTATATTTACAACCGCTGTTCTTTTTGCACAGTGCATCTGAATTTTTATTTATTAGGCGGCTATGCGCAATGCAAAAACGGGCTCATTCGCGCAAGCGCCTTTAAATCGCCCGTTTATTTACTTAGGTTTGGCCGCCTATTTGCTTATCTTTTGTGTACGCAGGCTGGCTTTTAGGGTGCATACTGTTGTGATAACAGTTTAATAAACGTTAGGGTTTTCTTTTTGGCTCCGCCTTTTTCTTTTTCCAGAAAAGAAAAAGGTGGAAAAAAACGAGGCCTATCCTTGTAAAAAAAACCGTTTGCGGATAAAATGGAACTGTTATTTATTTTGAAACACAGGTGGTATATACATGAGAGACGCATACGAGAATCCGCTGATCACACGGTACGCAGGCAAGCAGATGTCCTATCTGTTTTCGGACGAGTTCAAGTTCAGAACATGGCGCAAGCTGTGGATTGCGCTGGCGGAAGCGGAAGCGGAGATGGGCCTGCCCATCACGGAGCAGCAGCTTGCGGAGTTGCGCGCGCACGCGGACGACGTGAATTATGAGGTGGCGGAAGCGCGGGAAAAGGTTGTGCGGCACGACGTAATGAGCCATGTGTTTGCCTATGGCGAACAGTGCCCAAGCGCCAAGGGCATTATCCACCTGGGCGCCACAAGCTGCTACGTGGGCGACAACGCGGATATTATCGCCATGGACAAGGCTCTTGGGCTGGTGGAAACGCAGCTTGTGAATGTGATTGCAAACCTTGCAAACTTTGCAAAAAAATATAAAGCCACGCCCACGCTGGGCTTTACGCACTTTCAGCCCGCGCAGTTAACCACGGTGGGCAAGCGCGCGACGCTATGGATACAGGATTTGCTGATGGACCTGGAACAGCTCAGGTTTGTACAGGGCCAGGTAAAGCTGCGGGGCGTAAAAGGTACCACCGGCACGCAGGCAAGCTTTTTGACACTGTTTGACGGGGACGCGGACAAGGTGCGGAGCCTTGAAAAACTGGTATGCGAAAAATTGGGGTATACTAAGTTTTATGCCGTAACCGGGCAAACATACCCGCGCAAGTTTGATTCGCTGGTGCTGAACGTATTATCCTGCATTGCCACCAGCGTATACAAATTTTCAAACGATTTGCGGCTGCTGCAAAACCTGAAGGAGATGGAAGAACCGTTTGAAAAAAGCCAGATCGGCTCTTCTGCAATGGCGTATAAGCGCAACCCCATGCGGAGCGAGCGCATGAGCGCGCTTGCGCGGTTTGTGCTTTCTCTGCCCGTCAACACCGCCATAACGGCCTCCACGCAGTGGTTTGAGCGCACGCTGGACGATTCCGCCAACAGACGGCTGAGCATCCCGCAGGGGTTCCTGGCTGTGGACGCGCTGTTGAATATTTATTTAAACGTATCGGACGGCATGGTGGTGTACGAAAAGATTATAGAAAAGCGCCTGGCCGAGGAACTGCCCTTTATGGCGACCGAAACCATTCTGATGCAGGCGGTTCTGCGCGGCGGGGACAGGCAGGAGCTGCACGAGAAAATACGGGAATACTCCATGCTGGCGGCAAAACGCGTGAAAGCGGAGGGGCTGGACAACAACCTTATCCGCCTCATTCAGGGAGACGCGGCTTTCAAACTTTCGGCAGAGGAGATAGACGGCATCATGCATCCAAAAAATTTCATTGGCATGGCGGACGTGCAGGTGGACGATTTTATATCGTCCGAGGTTGCGCCCGTGCTGAATGAGTACAAAGGCAAACTGAATTTAAAGGGCGAAGTAAATTTATAATTTGGAGAATTGCATGGTAGATATTCTGCTTGCCACGCACAACAGCCAAAAGTATCTGGAACAGATGCTGGATTCGCTGCTGGCGCAGACATATAAGGACATCCGCATACTTGTGAACGACGACGCGTCCACAGACAACACGCTGCCCATACTGCGGCGGTACATCAAGGCGAACGGCAGCATTATTCTGCCTCTTGCGGATGAGGAACCGGCAGGCGGGGCGAAACAAAACTTCTTCCGGCTGATGGACAGTTCCGGGGCGGATTATGTGATGTTTGCGGACCATGACGACGTGTGGCTGCCGGGCAAGGTGGCGGATACGCTTGCGCTGATGCGGGAAGCGGAAGAAAAATACGGCAGGGACACGCCCATCCTGGCGCATACGGACCTGGAAGTGGTGGACGCGCAGCTTAAAACCATAGCCCCCTCCATGATGCACGCGCAGAAGCTGAACGGCAGCATTAAGCAGCTAAGCCGCCTGCTGGCGCAGAACCATGTAACGGGATGCGCGGCCATGGTAAACCGCGCGCTGGTTGGCCGGGTAAAAACCGGCTCCCTGGAGCCCGTTATTATGCACGACTGGTGGCTGGCCCTGGTTGCCGCCGCGTTTGGGCGCATTGTGTTTCTGGATAAGCCCACCGTGAAATACCGCCAGCACGCGGGAAACGAAATTGGCGCGGTGGACACGCGCAGCGCGGGGTATGTGCGCAAAAACCTGGGCAATATAGGCTACCTGCAGGCAAAAATAAAGGATACGTATTTGCAGGCGGCGGCGTTTTATGATACGTACTGGGCGGAGCTTTCGCCCGCAAACGAGGAGATTGTGCGCGCGTATGCGGAGTTTGTGCGCATAAACAAATTCCAGAGATGGGGCAGAATGCTGCAATATAATTTTTTTAAAAACGGTTTTGTCCGCGTGTGCGGGCAGCTGATATTGGGGTGAAAATATGAAGGCGGAAATACTTTGCGTGGGAACGGAACTATTGCTGGGGGACGTGGTGAACACAAACGCCGCGTACATTGCGCGCGGCCTGGCTCGGCGGGGCATACACGTGTATTACCAGTGTGTGGTGGGAGACAACCCGGACAGGCTGCGGGAATCCATCAAACAGGGGTTTAAAAGGAGCGATTTAATTGTGCTTACGGGCGGCCTTGGCCCCACGTATGACGATTTGACCAAGGAAACGGTGGCCGGGTATTTTGGGCTTGAGATGGAAATGCACCGGCCCTCGTACGACCACCTGATAGAAGTGGCTAAAAAATTCAACAGGGGCTCAAACCGGGAGATGACGCCCAACAACTTGAAGCAGGCGTATATGCCCAAGGGCGCCACGGTGTTTGCGAACCAGAACGGCACCGCGCCGGGGCTGGCGGTGACGGACGGCGTAAAAACCGCCGTGCTGATGCCCGGTCCGCCGCGCGAGATGATTCCCATGTTTGACAACCAGGTGCTTCCCTACCTGACGGCGGATTCCAAAACCGTGCTGGTATCCAAAAACGTGCATGTGTTTGGACTGGGCGAATCTGCCGTGGAGCATATGCTGCACAACTACATGCTGGAGATGCAGAACCCCACCATCGCGCCATACGCCAAAACAGGGGAGATGTACCTGCGCGTAACCGCAAGCGCAGAGAGCGAGGCGGAGGCAAACGGAATGATTGGCCCTGTGATTGAAAAGATCAGGGGTTATGTGGGCGAATATATTTACGGCGTAGACGTGCCCAACATGGAGACGGCGGCCGTGCAGGCTCTGTTGGCAAAAAAGCTGCATGTGGCGACGGCGGAGAGCTGCACGGGCGGCATGCTCTCCGGCAAAATTACCAACGTGGCGGGCGCGTCCGATGTGTTTGGCTGTGGCGTGGTGGCCTATGCAAACGAGGTTAAGATGCAGGTGCTTGGCGTCAGGGAAGAAACGCTGAAAGCCCACGGCGCGGTGTCTCCCGAGACGGCGGCGGAGATGGCCGCGGGCATACGCAAGCTCTCCGGCGCGGAGATTGGCGTATCCGTCACCGGCATTGCGGGCCCCGGCGGGGGAACGCCGGAGAAACCCGTGGGGCTGGTGTACATAGGCATAAACAGCGCAAAGCTGGCGGAAACCAAGAAGCTGACGCTGGACCGCGGCTACCAGAACGAGCGCGACTTGATCCGCCAGACCGCAACGCTTCACGCGCTGCACGCCATTTTGCGGGCGGCGGAACTGTTTTAAGATTTATAAAATATAAAATGGATCTGCTTAAACACAGAGATGATAATTCATCCGTGTTGTCTTAAAAATGATGCATGAGGGCAATATGATGGACGCGGGAGGGGTTATGCCCTTTAAATACTGTCTTTGCTTATAATTCTTCACGGCAGCCTGTAACCGGATGATTTTAGACAAAGCTAAACGTTTTGCAGCAATTTGCAGCAACCCGCGGCAATCCGCGGCAACTTGCGGCAACTTGCGGCCTGAATCCGAATCCAATCCCAATCCAGAATCCAATTCGAATCTGAATATGGAATCCCAATCCAAACGCAAGTATGCCGCGCGTATGCTTGAATTTTAAACACTTTCTGATAGCTGCATAAAAAAATACCCTTTTTCGTAAAAGTTGGTGATAACTGATGGGTAATCTGTGGTATAACAGATACAGAGGAGGCATTGGGTATGTTTTGGTTACTGGAATTGCTGTTTAAAAAATCATGTGCGTTTAAGTTTTTTTGTTCTGCCAAACCTGCCGCCAAGCTGCAGCAGAAGTATGGAAGCCATAATAATGCCGCCGCCCAGGGCAAGCGTGTACTGGAAGTTTTCGAAGCCCAGCAGCACAGAGAACAGGCTGGCAAACACCGCCTGCATGGAGAGGATCAGCACGGTGCCGGAAGAGGGGATGTACTTCTGGGAAACGGTCTGCGCCCAGAATGCAAAGCCTGTGCAGGCAACGCCAAGCCACAGGCAGGAAAGCAGGCCCGTGGCCATATCGGTGATCTGGCTTACGCTCCCGGCGTCCGTAATGAAAAAGAATGCGGCGGAAATAACGGCTCCGGTGGCAAGCTCCACAAAGGTAAAGGAAGCCGCGTTCACTTTTTTGGATACGTATTCCGTGTAGCCAATCTGCAGGGCAAAGCAGACGGCGGAAAGCAGGCACAGAACGTCCCCCGCGTTAAAGCGGATGTTTGCTTCAAACGCGTGCGTCAGAATGGCTATGCCGGCAAAGCCGAGCGCGATGGAAAAAAACACAGCGGTTCTGGGCCGCGATTTCAGCATCATCCAGCTGATAAACGGCACCATGATTACGTTGGTTGTGGTTAGAAACGCGCTGCTGGAAATAACGGTAAGCTGCGCGCCTATGGCCTGGAGCAGAAAAGCGGCAACCAGAAGACACCCGGCAATAACGCCGTGCTTGATATCGCTTTTTGAGGATTTGGTAATGGTTTTATAAACAAAAGGGAACAATGCCGCGCAGGCGATGCACATGCGCAGCGTTGTGAGCAGGCTTGGAGAGAATCCGCTGCTGAAGCCTGTTTTAAATGTTACAAACCCAAAGCCCCAGATGATTGTAACCAGCAGCAGCAGAAAGCTGTATTTTACCGTTGACGAATGATTCAAAAGTGCTTTCCTCCAAAATAAAACCGTTTACTGTTCCTTTACGATTTGCCTGGCGGCGCTGCGTTTGGCGTTTATCTCCAGCAGAATAATGGAGAACATGATGATGCCGCCGCCCAGCATCAGGGTGAATTGCAGGTTTTCATAACCAAGCAAAACGGAGAACAGGCTGGCGAACACAGCCTCCAGCGAAAGGATGAGCACCGCCTGGGAGGAGTTCATGTGCCGCTGCGCCACAGACTGCGCCCAGAAAGCGTATCCCGTGCAGGTTACGCCCAGCCACACGCAGGCCAGCAGGCCGGGAACCAGGTTTCCGCCAATGGCGGGCAGCGCGCCCAGATCAAAAATGAGAAGGTATGAAGCGGAGAATATGGCGGTAAACAACAGCTCCAGGAACGTAAAAGAATCCGCGTTGGCGTTTTTTACCGCAAGCTCCGTATAAGCAATCTGCGCGGCCCAGCACACGGCAGAGATCAGGCAGAGAATATCTCCCAGGTTGAACTGGATATTTGTTTCAAACGCGTGGGTGAGTATGGAAACGCCCACAAACCCAAGCGCTATGGAAACAAATACGCGCGCCTTGGGGCGTTTGCGCAGGAACATCCAGCTGATGAACGGCACCATGATTACGTTTGTGGTTGTCAGAAAAGCGCTGTTGGATATGATGGTGAGCTGCATGCCAGCCGTTTGCAGTATGAACCCGGCGGTGAGCATAGAGCCGGCGATCAATCCGTGCTTCCATTCTGTTTTTGTTGATTTCAAAATGTTTTTATGAAAAATAGGGAACATAACCGCGCAGGCAAACACCATGCGCAGGGTGGTGATCAGGCTGGGCGGAAACCCAAAATCCAGCGCCATTTTAACGGCAATGAAACCCGTGCCCCAGAATATGGTAACAAAGAGAAGCATAAACGAATATTTAACGGATGAAGCCTGATTCAAAAAAATTTCCCTCCAATTCAAAAGTACAACCTGGGGCATTATAGCACAGTAAAATTGCAAAATCCACAGGTTTTTAATTTTACGTGAATTTGCCGCAGCGTATATTGTACTCGGATGTACGCTGTGCTACAATATTTGTTAATGGCGGCAAAAAGCTGCCAATTGGGTAAGTGTTGTTAAGAAAGGATTGGATATTTTTATGGTAGGATATATCGTACTGGGCGTTGTGGTCGTTGTTGCCGTTATCATTGTGATTTGGTACATTGCGGCGTACAACAGCTTCATCACCATGAAAAACAAGATAGAGGAAGCGTTTGCGACCATAGACGTGTACCTGAAGAAACGCTTTGACCTGATCCCCAACCTGGTGGAGACGGTGAAGGGTTACGCGGCGCACGAGCGCCAAACGCTGGACGAAGTGATTGCGGCGCGCAACAGCGTTGCCAGTTCCTCCACCACAGAGGAGCGGCTGGAGAAAGAAAACGTACTCTCCGGCACGCTGCGCAGTTTGTTTGCGGTGGCGGAAGCGTACCCCAACCTGAAGGCGAACGAGAACTTTATGGACCTGCAGGGGCAGTTGCAGCAGATTGAAACGGACATTGCAAATTCGCGCAAATACTACAACGCGAACGTGCGGATGTTTAATACCAAGCTGCAAACGTTCCCCACAAACCTGATTGCGAACCAGTTCAAGTTCACCAAGCAGCCCATGTTTGAGGCGGACGAAGCGGACCGCCAGAACGTTCAGGTTAAGTTTTAACAGCTACAGGGTCCCCGTTGCCAGCAGCGGGGACTGTTCTGTTTATATCCGCAATGAAAAGCGGGGGATACGCGGAGCCCCCATAGTATGAATTGATTTTGGGAGAATAAGGTTTTATGAAAAAAATACTCCTGATTGCAATATCGGTTGTATGCGCGGCGCTGCTGTTCCCAACCGCCGCTCTTGCGGCAAGCAACAATTTTGTGCTTACATCCTATGATGTGAACATCAACGTAAACGAAAACAACACGTATAACGTGACAGAAAACATTACGGCGGATTTTCCTAACTACGCAAACCATGGCATTGAGCGCTTTATTCCGCAGATGGCAATTGTAGCCAGGAGCCTTCCCGCAGATGGCCAGACAGGCACAGGCTATCAAACCGAAGAGAAAAAATACCGCATCATTGTATCCGACATACAGTCCGATACGCAGATGAGCGCGGAGACAACGGACGGATATTACGATATACGTCTGGGCGACCCGGAAAACCTGGTAAAGGGCGTGCACAAGTATACGCTTTCTTACACATATGACCCGGGGGACGACGGATATAAAACATTTGACGAGTTTTATTACAACATTATAGGCACGGAGTGGGCGGTGCCGATAGAAAACCTTACGTTCAGGATCACCATGCCCAAGGAGTTCGACGCGTCCCGGGTTGGATTCAGCATTGGCAGCGAGGGGGCTTCGGGCTATAACCCGGATGATCTGCAATATTCTGTGGACGGCAACGTGATTACCGGCAAAGTGACCAGGCAGCTTTCATCCTATGAGGGCGTTACCATCCGCCTGGAGCTGCCGGACGGCTATTATGTGGGCGCGCGCGTGGATACGCCCCCCGTTGTTCCCATGGTGATTGGAACGCTTGTTGTGCTGGGGATTGCCCTGCTGCTGGCAGCGTTGTTCATACGCAAAAAGAAGCCTGTGGAAACGGTGGAGTTCTACCCGCCGGACGATATGACCTCTGCGGATGTGGGGTACGTGATAGACGGCATTGTGGAGAACAAGGATGTAATCTCCCTGATTATCTACTGGGCGGATAAAGGGTATCTTACCATCCACCAGGAGGAAGGGAACAAGAACCTAACGTTCAGCAAGGTGAGCGAACTGCCGGCTTCAGCAAACGAGTATGAAAAGGAAATGTTCAGCGGTTTGTTTAAAAGCGGGGATACAACTTCCATTAAAAAGCTGCAATACAAGTTTTATGAAACGCTGGCCGCCACGCGTGAGATGGTGCGCATGAAGTTTACCCGCAAGGATAACCTGGCGTTTAATAAACGCTCCGTATCCCTACAGAATTTTGCGGCCTTTCTGGCTTCGCTGCCGCTTGCCATTATGACGTTTTTGGGCGTGTACGCTGCCACTTATGAAATGATTGCCACCGTGGTGGTGGGCCTGCTTGTGCTGGGCGTTGGCGTAACGCTGGTATCTGTGTATGTAAAGGCCATTGAAACCTGGTTTTCCGCCAAGCGTTCCACCAGGGCGGGGCATTTGGTTGGCTGGGCGGTTGGCACGGCAATTTTTTACATTATCACGGTGGGGCTGTCCGTGGAAGCCTTTGGCATTTTTGCGTTACTGCCCGCGGCTGCCGCGCTGATTATCACTTTTATTGCCCCGCAGTTTAGGGTATGGACGGATAAGGGCGTCATTTGGGCCGGAAGGATACTTGGCCTTAAAAATTTTATTGAGACGGTTGAACTGGATAAACTCAAGATGATGGTTGACGAAAACCCGTCCTATTTCTATAACGTGCTGCCCTATGCCTATGTGCTGGGCGTGACGGACAAATGGTCCAAACAGTTTGAAAGCCTGGCGGTGGAGCCGCCAAGCTGGTATTACGGCTACGGGTACAATTCGTTCTCCACGGTGCTCTTTACCAGCATACTCATTAATAACATGATGTACACGCAAACCGCCATGATGGCGCGGCCCAACACAAATTCCGGCAGTTTTGGCGGCGGCGGCGGTTTTAGCGGCGGCGGCTTCTCCGGCGGCGGATTTGGCGGCGGCGGGGGCGGCGGCTGGTAAGATTCGTCTGCCCAAAAGCGCCAATGTCCGCTGGTATTTTGGCTGCCTGGCATCATTCAGAAATCAAAGCAAAGAGACAAGGCCAAAGCGCTTGTCTCTTTTGTATATGTAAAAAAAGGTTTTGTTTGCTGGCATAAGAAGTGTCAGGTATAAACGGGTTAATACTGCGAAGTCCAAAGAAATGACAATAATGCCTGGAAGACCGGCAAATTGAAAAGGATGGCGTGCAATGAGTATTGCAATATTTTATTTTTCGGGTACTGGAAACACACTGGCGGCAGCAAGGGAAATCGCAGGCAAAACAAATGCAAAGTTAACGCCTGTCTCAAAAGAAATGCATAAAGATAAAATAACTATCAGCGCCCAAAACTTAGGAATACTATTTCCGTCCTACTTAGCGGGCGTATCTGGTGTGCCGCTCATTATAGAACGGTTTATAAAGAAAATTGCCAATATTGAAACTCTGCATATTTTTATAGTTTGCACTTGCGGAGGATACGAGTGCGTCAACGCGCTTCCCTCATTGCATACTTTAAACCGTATCATCCGGTCATGCGGAGGAAAAGTATCAGCCGAGTATTTCATAAGACTTCCAATGAACAATTTGGATTATGACCATATTCCGATCCCCATCGAAAAAGACAGCGGTATTATTATTTCCAAAAGCAAGAATAAAATAGATGATATCTGTAATTGCATCTTGAAAAAAAGAGGCACAAAATATAGGGGCGCGAAAGTGCTGTTCCTTTTTTTTATGAAACCTGTATTTAATCTTATGATAAAGCCGGTCACAAACGGCCTCAGAGAAAAAGCGAAAGAACCTACAGAAAGTAAACTGGAGTATTCTGAATTGATTCCGCTAACCGACAAGAGCATTGTTGTAGATGAAAAGTGTATTGGCTGCGGAATCTGTGCAAATGTTTGCCCTGTGGAAAACATAAAGATCGTTGACAAGAAACCGTTGTTTCAACACAGATGCGAGATGTGTTTTGCATGCGACGAATGGTGCCCGCATGGTGCAATCCGCCATTGGAGCAGGAGTGGGGACGTAAAGTATCATCACCCTGATGTAAGGTTAGCCGATATGCTTTTAAACAGTAATGAAAGCTGAGGAGGTTTTTTAAATGGGCTCTAGGCCCCGAGCGGAAGCATGGGCCAGAGCCTCCAAAATTAGCCGTAGTATGTCATTTGAATAAAATTGTGTAGTACCACACCGCTGATACCATATATATCATCGTTCAGGGTAAAGAAAACTTAAAATAATTTGGTGAATATATTTTTTTGCGTTTCCGGAAGCTTAAATTCCAATGTGCAGAATGGTTTTGACTGTAACAAAGATTTATGCGCGCGCCATACAATATAGGGATAACTGCAAAGAAAGGGGTGGGGATAATGGATGCGGACGGATTGAAGCGCGGAAACAAAATGATGGAAGAGATAACCGCCATTAAGGATTCCATATACAGGCTGAATGAATACCTGAACAAAACGGTGCGGGCAGGGGACGACCCTAAGAATTATTACCTGCGCGCCAAGCGCGCAGGCAACAGGAACTTTGCGGCGATTGGCGAAGTGACCCGCCGCCAGGGGGAGCTTGCGCTGCAGAACCTGGCGGACGCTGACCTGCGCGCGCTGAAAAAAGCCTTGGAGGAGCGGCTTGCCGCAGTGAAAGCCGAATTTGACAAGTTGTGATATGCAAATCATGGGCCTGCAAGGGCCTTTTTTGTTAGAAAAGCATGTGGGAGGCGGCATTGAAGCCGCTGTTTTTTGCTGATTGGGAACTCTTGACTTTTTTTGTTGTCTAAATGGATGAACCAGGTTAAAAGGCTTTTGCGCTTAAAAAGCAGCGGACAAGCTGTTACGAATGTATGGCGCAGCGTTGACAAAATGGTTCGTAAGTGCTGAAAAAGTGTGATGAGCTGTTACGCGTATCCTACCGGTTTTTTACCGTTGCAAATACATATTCAATATCTGGTTATAAAAAATCAATGGAAATTTAATATAAAATTACATAAATGTTAATTAAAGGAAAGTTTAAAATAACGTAGAATATATACAACATGACCCGTAGGGGGAGTCATAAAAAAAGACATTAAAGGAGGAAAGACAATGAGAAACGTAAAAAAGGCAATCGTATTGATTCTGGCGCTGGTATTCCTTGCAACCTGTATCAGCGCATGCGCGGCCGCGCCGGTGGCATCTTACGCGCCGCAGGCGAATGGCAACGCGCCCATGCAGGCCCCGGCGGTTGGCGAGGGGCGGTATATGGACAGCTACAACACAGAGGAGTATGACAACATTGACGAGAGCAGGTTTACCGCCACAACAAACAAGCCGTTGTCCACCATTTCTGCGGATGTGGACACGGCCTCTTATGCAAACATACGGCGGATGATACTGGACGGGCAAAAACCGGAGGCGGGCGCGGTGCGCATTGAGGAAATGCTGAATTATTTTAAATACGAACTGCCCCAGCCAAGGATGGGAGAACCCTTCTCTGTGACAACGGAGATTGCGCCATGCCCGTGGAACAGCCAGACAAAACTGTTGATGGTGGGCCTGCAGGCGCAGAAGCTGGACACGGAAAACCTGCCCGTATCCAATTTTGTGTTCCTGATAGACGTATCCGGCTCCATGGACGCCGCAAACAAGCTGGATTTGCTTAGAAAATCTTTTCTGCTCTTCTGCGAGCAGCTTCGCCCGCAGGACACGGTATCCATTGTAACGTATGCCTCCATGGACCGGGTATTGCTGGAGGGGGTATCTGGACGGGAGAAAAACACCATTATGAGCGCCATTGAAAATTTGCGCGCAGGCGGGAGCACGAACGGCTCGGCAGGGATACAGACCGCTTACCAGCTTGCGGAGCAGTATTTTAAAGACGGGGGCAACAACTGCGTGATACTGGCAACGGACGGAGACCTGAACGTTGGCGTTACCAGCGAAAGCGCGCTGGCAGACCTGATTGCCCAAAAACGCCAGAGCGGCGTATACCTCTCTGTACTGGGCTTTGGAACCGGAAATCTGAAAGATAACAAGCTGGAAACAATTGCGGACAAGGGCAACGGCAATTATTCCTATATAGATAACATTTACGAGGCGCGCCGTGCCCTGATTGAGGACATGGGCGGCACCATGTTTACCGTGGCAAAGGATGTGAAACTGCAAACGGAGTTCAATCCAGCCATGGTAAAAGGATACAGGCTGATTGGCTACGAGGACCGGGTGATGGAGGACGAGGATTTTGCGGACGATACCAAGGATGCGGGCGAGATTGGCGCGGGGCATCGCGTGATTGTTCTGTATGAGCTGGCGGACGGGAATTCCGATTTTTCCATTGCGGGCGCGGACCTGAAATACCAGAAGATGCAGGAAACGGGCAGCGGCGAATGGATGACGGTAAGCATCCGCTACAAGAAGCCGGATCAAAACGAAAGCAAGCTTTTGCAGTATGCGGTGAGCGGAGAGAATGTTTCCCAGAATCCGTCCGCCAACCTGCGGTTTGCCGCCGCGGTGGCGGAGGTTGGCATGCTGCTGCGGGATTCCCAGTACAAGGGCAGCGCGACATACAAAACGGCGCTGGAGTTGCTGGCAGGTATTCAGGGCCTGACAGACGACCCGTACAGGGATGAGTTTCGCTATCTGGTGAACAGGCTGGGGCAGATGTGGTGAAAGCAAGTTATCTTTTTTGGAGGGGCGCATCTCCCGATTGCGCCGGGGACTGCAAGCACGATTATCTAAAAATGCCGTTTAATAATGACGGCATTTTTGGATATCAACTTTGTTTGCCACTCAATGGCTTTACGGCCATAGCCCTGATAGGAGCGGTTTGGTGGAGAACATACGGCCTTCTCTGGAGGGCACGGAGCAAATAGCGACACATAGCGGCGGTTGGAGCTAAGCGGAGCAATGCAGCCGTCGCTCCAAAATAGTATATACAATCATGAATTACTTGTTTGATTCGGTTCCGTTTTTTAATTTTAGATAAGCTTTTCCGGCCAGATTTTTAAAACCGCTCATCACCGGTTGCAGGGAAAACGCCGCAAGTATTATGATGAGTGGAAGCTGGTTGATGAGCTGCCTGTTATTGTTTTCTGAAATTAGAAGGTAAATAAGAAATCCTGCCAGGGAAAGCCGCAAAATGGATATGTTGGGATCAGTTCTTTTTCTGTTTTTAAAAAACAGGGGGCACGCAATCAACAACAGGCAAAATATCCATGCGCCCTGCAGTGTATAAGCAAAAAGAGGGAACCACTTTCCACTGGAGCTGAACACGTCCTGCAATAACATGGATATACTGTTTGGGGGCATGTTGTATTTATAATCTCCGTTGGCTCCGCTGCCAATACCAAAAGTGGCGTCTCCAAACGCATAAATTGCCTTGTTGTTCAGGAACATAAGGTATCCGGCGGGCCCGTAATATTCCAGTCTTTGCTTGATTACGGCCTTTTGCTCATCAATCCTTGTGTCCTTGACGCGGGTCAGTGAAAAATCCCAGTCTTCCTGCGAAAAAGTTCCGTACGGATAATTTAATCCCATCATGATATAATGCCATGCCGAAGCGGCTTCCAGGTTTGGATTGTTCGCCATGTTGATATCCAGCAGGGGCGCCGTATTCGTGTATTCTTCTGTCTTTTGATTCAGGACAGATAAAATGCCAAATACCAGAACGCAGGACAACAGCACGGCAATAACCCGTTTCCATTGCTTTAAATGGCAGATCAATTCAACAATGGGGATGGCGATAATAATAATAATGGAAGTTATTTTAAACTGATACCCAATATACGCGGCCAGCGCCATTAGAATAAGCAAAACAATTTTAAGAGGCATTTTGCTTTTGCGCAGCTTAAGATATATAAAGAAGATGAGTACGGGGATTACAATGGTTAAAATATCAGAGTAGAACATAATCATCATGGGGTTAAGCCCAATGAGAAGGCAAAGGGGCAAAAGCATTATGGCCGCCGTTCTGCGCCCCGCAAGCTGTTTGATGCAGGAATAAGAAAGCGCTATGGCAGCATCCAGAAGCAGTATGTTGATCAGATAGGTCAGTTGCTGAAAATAAGGCTGGGAACCACCCGCTAGCTGGTATAGACCAATGTCTGTAAAAAGCATGAAATAATTATTGGGGTTCAATACAAAATAGGTTGGCCGCAGGGTAACCGCGCCGTTTTGGATATACGAAAGCGCCGAAGAAGCAACCTGGGTGGAATCAAAGCTTGCAATCTGCCCCGAAAGGGAATTACAAAGCGCAATCTGGAAGCCAAAAAACGCGGCGCAACCAAGGGCAATAAACAGTTTTGTTTTGGCGGTTGCTTTTTTGGAAAAATCCAGGCCGCTCCACAGGGAATACATGAGTATAAAGATAAGAACCGCGCCAAACACGGAAGGGACGCCTTTATATGTTTCTATATTTGCATAGGCAGATATGTTGGAAAATGTGACGTTCAGGAATATCCAAAAAAACAAAGCCAGAAAAATAATGCCGAACACGCTGAGAAAGGAATGTTTGCCCGTGATTTGTTCTGCGTTCGGATTATCTGCCGCCACAGCCTTTTTAAACAGAAGTTCAAGGCAAAGGTATGCCAGAACAGAATAGATGATCCACGCGAACAGGATAAACAGCACGTCCAGCAAATTATGATAAATGCCGTTTTCAAATGTTTGGTTTGTTATTGTATACGCAAGGCCGCCGTCTGCTACCTGGGTGAGTATGTTGATATTGTAGATATCCGCCGGAATCTGCGCCGCATAGCAGTTTGCTTCCACGCCGGAAAGGCTGTAATCCTGGCCTCCACCATAGATTTTGGAGAGCGTTGGATATTCATACTGATAGCCCGGAAGCCGGTAACCGCTGTATGGATCGCCGCCCTTTGGCACGGCAATGATTGATATTTGCGCATTGGTTGAGTCAACGCCCTGTATTGTGGAATACGCGTTGATTTTGACCTGGTTGACGCCGTTATATACAGTGTCCACATTGCAGGCGGCAGTATACCGTATACTCTCGGGATTGATTTGATTCAGGTCTATCTGCTTTGCTGTTTGCTGCATCAGGAAGGAACAACCCGCAAAAACGATGCCAATCAGCGCGGCAAACAATATTCTGCATGTTCTTTTGTTTAATTCTGAAATCAATTTCATCACTACTCTATTCTGTTAACAATATTATACATATAATATATCTTTATAATATATCTTTTGCGGGTATAAATTGTCAATATATATTCGGTAATAAACCGAGCCCCTGCGGTTGTGGATGGCGCAGGGGCTCTCTACAGTGTGGGGAGGATTTCAGTATTATTTGTTTGCCAGCGCGGCGTACTTGCGCTGGTATACAAGCCGCATCAGGGCGCAGTCCAGTGCACCGATGGGCTTGGGCCTGCCAAACAGGGAAGCGGCAATCCACGCCTCGCAGTTTTTGTCCATTACCATGGCCACCGCGCGGGCGTCGCTCTCCGTGCCGCCGGCGCAAAGGGCGTAGCCCTCCCGCACCAGAATAGCGGAATTGCTCCCGAACGCGCGGGCAGCGGCTTCCGGGTCATTGGGCGCGGACCGTACAATGTGCCCCGCGATTTGGGCAAAATCGTCCAGCAGGGGCAGGAGCCTTGCGCCTTTGCGGGCGACAGCCGAAACGCCGGGTGAGGAGGTTTCCGCAATCGCGTTGATCTTGGGATGGCGCAGGTAAATTGCGCGGTGCATCCGCTGTTCCGGCGCAAGAGAGCCGGTATCCCGGCTGAACGCAATAAAAGCTTCATTTTCTTTGCTGCGGAAGTTGAATCCGCCTTCCGCGCGGACGCTTGCCGCATCCTGGCGCGGGGCGGGCGCGTATGCGTCCGCATGCAGGGCATAGGCGCGGTATTCGTTGGCGTCGTATTCTGTTTTGCCGCTCCTTTTAAGATATTCGGCCCGCAGGAACGATTCGCAATAATCCTCCAGGGCTGCTGCCGCGGCAAACGTTTCCTCAAAATCGCGGCCAAAGCAGAGCGCGCCGTGGTTGCGCATGATGAGCGCGTTTTTGGTGGAACGGCCCAGCGCGTCCACCACGCCTTTCCTGAGTTTGCCCGTGCCGGGCAGGCCGTAGGCCGCGCAGATGACTTCCTCTTCTGCGAGCCTGAGCGAACCCAGGCCCAGCGAACCGCCGGCGGAGGCTTTTGGCTGGTGCGTGTGGATCACAAAGCCAATATCAGGCCGCATGGTATAGACCGCGGCGTGAACGCCCTTCTCTGATGAGGGCTTGATATCCCCGGAATACGAAAGATCCGGGATGCGCAGGGTAACAATTTCGTCCGGCGTCAGGCTCATGTAGTCCCGCCCGCTGGGGGTGATAACGAACATATTGCTGCTGATGCGGCAGCTTACGTTGCCCCATGTGCGGGCGATAAGGCCCGTTTCTACAAGGCGGCGCCCCGCGCGTACAACCAGTTCCCGTGCCACCTGTGGTTTCATTTCGGCAATCCCTCCACTCATAACTTACACAATGCGCGCCACATTCTGGAACACGCGTTCAAACCGCCCAAGGGCGTCCTCTATCATTCCCGGCGTATAGGCCGCGCTTGTATACAGCCTGCTGCCCGCGAGGGTTACAAGGCCTTCCGCCATGTAGGCCGCGCCCATGTATTCCATATGCGTTTTACGCAGGGATGTTTCTTCCAGAACTTTGGGGATGGTCCAGATTTTGCCCCAGTTGATGGCAAAGTGGATGGTGCCCAGGGTTTCCAGGTGGCAGATGGAGCCCTGGTTGAACGCCACAAAGGGCAGATTGTATTTTGTAATCAGGTGCTGCAGCCCGTGGGTGAGCATATCGCCCATTTCCGCGGCTTTGGCAGCGGCCTGGGTACGCTCCATTTCACACAGGGTATAGTATCCGGCCAGGGAGCTTAAAGGGGTGGCCGCCATGGTGCCGCCAATGAGCGCCTTTTTATGCTTGGCGCCGCCGTGGATGCCCGCCGCCAGGTATTGCATGTATTCTTTTTTGCCGCCCAGGCCGCCCGCGCCGGGGTAGCCGCCCGCGACCACCTTGCCAAATACGGTGAGGTCCGGCGAGACGCCAAAATATCCTTGCGCGCCGCCCGTGCCAAGGCGGAACGCGGTAACAACCTCGTCAAACACCAGAAGCGCGCCGTATTTGCGGCAGAGGGCTTCCACTTGTTTATTGAAATGGATATCCAGGGGGCGGGTGCCGCTCTCCGGGCCAACGGGCTCCATGAGCACGCAGGCCGTGCCGCCGCGCATTTGGTTTCCGCGCAGTTTGCGCTCCAGTTCTTTTAAATCGTTGGGGAAGAATTCCTGGGTTTTATTAAAGCAGAATTTGGGCACGCCGTGCGCCTGCGTGGAGCGGGAGCCGGGGATGCGGATGCCGTATGCAAGCTGGTCGCTCCAGCCGTGGTACGCGCCGCCCATCTTGATGACGTATTTTTTGCCGGTGGCAAGCCGTGCCACGCGAATGGCGGCCATGCAGGCTTCCGTGCCGCTGCCCAGCATGCGGAACATTTCCACTGCGGGCATAAGCTCCGATATTTTTTTGGCCAGTTTATATTCATACTCGTGGAACAGGCCGGTGGATGGGCCGCAGTTGTTTAAAAGCTCCATAACTTTTTCGCGAACCGCGGGGGGGTTGCTGCCCAGCACGGTGGGGCCGCCCGCCTGCAAAAAATCATAATACTGGTTGCCGTCTATATCATACAGGTACGCGCCATCCGCCTTTGTGAATACAAGAGGAAATGGGTAATTGAACGCCAGGTTATGCTGTACCCCGCCCGGGATGAACTCCTGGGCCTCCTGTATCATGGCCTTTGACCCTGCGCATTTTTTTTCGTAATATTCTTCTTCATAGGCTTTCAAGGCTTCCGGCTTAATGGAGTAAATGGGTTTTTTGATGAGTTCGTCCAGCTGCGCGATCACCGCGGCTGCATCCGGGTATTGGGAAATGGCGGAAATATTATTCATTGGCGTTCCTCCCATATAATTTTTTATCGCAAATGCCATGCGGTGAGTGAATGTTCACTCATTTGATTTCAGTATAACACGGAGGCGCAAAAAGTCAATAATCGGCTGGAAAAATTTTGTTAAAAAACCATTGCATATTCCTTTGGATGTGGTATGATTTGAGTGAGCGCTCACTCACAAAATGGGCGCAGCATTTCAAAAGGCAATACAGGTGGACAATGGTATATTACAAAGAAGCATTCAGCAGGATATCCCAGGAAAAACGGGAAACGGTTTTGGGGGCCGCGACGAACGAGTTTGCCGAGCGGGGCTTTGACAGCGCCAATATCAACGTGATCGCGCAGAAGGCGGGCATTAGCGTGGGCTCCATTTACAAGTATTTTGGCAGCAAGGAAGATTTGTTTTTAACGGTGGTGCACTCCGGCGTGGAAACGCTTAAAAGCATACTGGACGGCATTGTGCAGGGCGACAAGGACCTTGTGGGCCGCATTCGCGCCATCATCCGGGCGGCGCAGACTTTCTCCAAGAACAACGCGGAATTAAACAAGCTGTACAATGAGATGGCAACCGAGAGCCATTCTGAGCTGGTGTGGAAGATTGTATCCGATATGGAGGGCGTTACCGCGCGGCTGTATGCGGACATGATTGAGGAGGCAAGGGAAAAAGGCCTGCTGCGGGAGGGAATAGACCCGCGGCTGTTTGCATTTTTTCTTGACAATTTGTTTATATTGCTGCAGTTTTCCTATTCGTGCGAATATTACCGCGAACGCATGAAGCTGTACGTGGATGAAGAAGTATTGGGGCAGGACGCCCTGGTGGAGGAGCAACTGCTGCTTTTTATAAAAGGCGCGTTTTTAAAGGATGGGGTGTAATTGGCTGCTTATGTAATTGCTTACGACGTGGGCACAACCGGGATTAAAACCTGCATTTACAGCATTGGGGAGCGTGTGCGCCTGATGGGCAGCGCCATGCAGGGCTATGGGCTTTATGTGCTGGAGGGCGGCGGATGCGAGCAGGAGCCGGATGAATGGTGGGACGCCATGTGCGCCACCACCCGTGCGGCGCTTGAAAAGAGCAACATACGCCCGCAAGAAGTTGCGGGCATTTCGTTTTGCTCGCAGATGCAGGGGCTGGTGCTGGTGGACGCCGGGGGCAAACCGGTGCGGCGGGCCATGAGTTACATGGACCAGCGGGCGCGGGAGGAAATGAAACGCGGCATTGCAAACGGCGTTCAGGTTGCGGGCGCGAACGTATTCAAGCTTATAAAAAGCCTGCGCATCACGGGCGCGGCGGCTCTCAGCGTAAAAGACCCGGTGTGGAAGTACAACTGGGTAAAAAACAACGAGCCCGGCGTGTTTAAAAAGGTATACAAGTGGCTGGACGTGAAGGAATATTTAATCTGCCGCTGCACGGGCGAATTTGTGATGACGCCGGACAGCGCGTACGCAACGCTGCTGTATGGCGTGCGGCGGGGCCGGGAAGGGTTCAGCCCGCAAATGTGCCGGATGCTGGGCGTGGATATGGCGCACCTGCCGCGCGTTATTGCATGCACGGACGTTGCGGGGCGCATAACCCAAGAGGCGGCGGACTGCCTGGGGCTGCCAGGGGGAACGCCGGTTTACGGCGGGGGCGGAGACGCCTCCTTGATTGGCGTGGGCGCGGGCGCGGCGGCCATGGGCAGCACGCATGTATATTCCGGCACATCCGGCTGGGTTTCCACGGTGGTGGGCAAGCAGATTGTGGATACAAAAAATATGATCGCGGCCATTGTGGGCGCACACCCCGGCACATACAATTATTTTGCGGAGCTGGAAACCGCGGGCAAGTGCCTGGAATGGGTGCGGGAACATCTGGCGCTGGATGAGATTGGAATATACCTGGAGAAAAAGGAGATATCAGGCTCGCAGGAGGCTGTATATAAATCTTTGTACGACTACATGATGCACGCCATACGCAACGTTCCCGCCGGGAGCAACGGCGTGGTGTTCGCCCCCTGGATGCACGGCAACCGCTGCCCGTTTGAGGATCCCAACGCGCGGGGCGTATTTTTTAACATCAGCCTGGACACCGGCAAAACAGAGATGATCCACGCGGTGCTGGAGGGCATTTGCTATCATTTACGCTGGCAGTTGGAGGCGCAGGAGGAGAAGGTAAAAACAAGCCGTGTGGTGCGTTTTGTGGGCGGAGGAGCGCTTGCTCCGCTGGCGTGCCAGGTATTGGCCGACGTTTTGGGACGCGAAGTTGAAACCGTGGAAAACCCGCAGAACGTGGGCGCGGTGGGCGCGGCCCTGCTGGCGGCTGTGGGCCTGGGCGTGATTGGCAGCGTGGCCGAGGCGGAGAAATTGGTGCCGGCCACGGCACGGTATATTCCCGATTCAAAAACCGGGGAGGCGCACCGCAGGAATTATTCTGTGCTGCAAGCTTTATACAAAAACAATAAAAAGAGCTTTGCCGCGCTGAACGGAAAATAGCGCGCGGAATTCGCGGGAAAATGGACGTGCAAAACACCATTAAAGAAAAAGCCTCCGGAAAATCCGGAGGTTTGTTTACGGTTGGTCAGCGGCCTTCCGCCGTCTGCGGGCGCAGGTCTGCGGGAGCATTCACGGGGCCGCACGCCGGATACCGGCAGACAATGGTTTCCGCCCGGCTGTCCTTTTCTGAACCGAAGTAGAAATCGCAGTGGTAGCAGAAATCCTGTTCTACGGTTTCGCCCGCCATGGGACACTTGCTTTTATTCATAATAAGTACCATGCTTGTACCACCCTGGTTTTCAGTTTTTTGGCAACTATTATAATAACACATTATACAATAAAAAGAATTAAATATTCATTAAAAAAGTTTTACAATTTATAGGAAATAAAGTTCCGTTTATTACACAGCGGGCGCAAAGGCTGGAACTGCGTAAAATTAGAAGTGTATTAAAAAAGGGCCTGTGCGGTTGACGGTATATGCCGGTTTATATAAAATGAAGCCAGATACAGGCTCGGCCCTGCAACAACCTCCCATTGCGCAGGGATATGCGGAATGCTAAAGCCGGTATCTGAGAAGCATGCAAGATAAGACACCTTTCCGGAGCCGCTTTACCTATATGCAGATGAAAAACAGGCTGCCTTTGCGCTTGCCGTACGTTACTCCCCCTACCACAAAGAGTATTGTACCCCTTAACCAAGCTGCTCCAGCAAATAAACCGCCCTTTTGAGCGGTTTATTTCATTCAAGCAAAGGGGCGTGCAATGCAGCTGCAAAAGCGCTCTAATGGGTTTTTAATCAGAATATAATCAGCCGCTAATGTTTTGCGTTTATGCTGGTATAAGTAAGGAATTGGAAAAGGTGCGTTCTTTTTGCCATTTATGTGGTAAAATAAGAATGAATGGCAGGAAAGAAGAAGCGTGAACAGGCCCCCTGTGCCTTTGGAGGATGCGTCATGGAAGAAAAAAAGATTCTGATTATTGAGGACGAAAAAAAGATCGCGCGGTTTCTGGAACTGGAGCTGAACCACGAAGGCTACGGCGTGCACTGGGAGGCGGGCGGACTGCGGGGCCTGGAGGAAGCGATGGCAGGCGGGTACGACCTGATACTGCTGGATATTCTGCTGCCCGGCCTGAACGGCATAGAGGTGTGCCGCCGCATACGCCAGAAGAGCGAAGTGCCTGTTATTATGCTAACCGCCAAGGACGATACGGCGGATATTGTGACCGGGCTGGACAACGGCGCAAACGATTATATTACAAAGCCGTTTGCAATAGAGGAGCTGTTTGCGCGCATACGGGCGGCGTTGCGCGCCTCGGAAGGCGCGGCAAGGCACGAGGGAGAACTGCTGGGTACGGCGGACCTGGTTGTGGACCCATCCCGGCACAAGGCAAAGCGGGGGGACAGGCACATAGACACCACGCGCCTGGAGTTTGAGCTGCTGCTGTATCTGCTGAAAAACAAGGGAATTGTATTGACGCGCAACCAGATACTGGAGAACGTATGGGGCTTTGATTACATTGGAGAAACCAATGTGGTGGACGTATATATCAATTACCTGCGCAACAAGCTGGACCGGGATTATGAAAACAAGCTGGTGGTGACCGTGCGCGGCGTCGGGTATTATATTAAAGACGAGGAACAGGATGCGAACGGGTAAAAGTCTGCGCTTCAGGAAGATATCCTGGAAGCTGACCCTGTATTATGCGGCTATATTCTGCGTGATACTTTTGGTTTTAAGCTTTGGCATTTTATATGGCATGCGGTATTTTTTAATGCAGGAAGCCTACCGCACGGTGCAGGGAAGCGTTTCCATTACAACGGACGCGATACTGGACGCGCTGCGGGAGGGAAAGCCTCTGACCGGGCCTGAACTGCTGACCGAGGCGGCGGCAAACCCCAGCGTGGAAGTGGTGATTGCGGACGCGCAGGGAAAAGTGGTAAGCCAGTCCATGAATACCGGCCTGCCACCTACAGAAAGCCCCGGCATTATGCGGCAGATACAGGACGGGGACAGCCATCTGATCGTCCAGAACTCCCGGGTTACCATGGACGGCGGGGTGCGGGCATATTTGCAGATCAGGCTGGACCTTTTGCCGGAGGATTCTTTTTTGCGGGTTGCGCAGATTACGTTTGCGATTGCCGATATTGCGGGCATTTTGCTTTCGCTGCTGGCCGGGAACCTGGCCGCCAGGCGCATGCTGAAGCCGATTGACAACATTACCCAGGCCGCGCGTGAGATAAGCATTACAGACCTGAACCAGCGGATAGAAGAGGGGGACGGCAACGACGAGCTTACCCGGCTGGCAAGCACGTTTAACGATATGATTACGCGTTTGCGCATTTCGTTTGAAAAGCAGAACTCTTTTGTTTCCGACGCGTCGCATGAATTGCGCACGCCCATTGCCGTAATACGCGGGTATATAGACATGATAGACCGGTGGGGCAAGAACGACCCCGGCATACTGAACGAAGCCATTGGCGCCATACAGAACGAAACGCACAACATGGAAGAGTTGGTGGAGAAACTGCTGTTTTTAGCCAGAAGCGATACCGGGCGGTTGAACGTTTCCAGGGAGACGTTCAGCCTGCGCGAACTGGCGGACGAGATTACGGCCGAATATGCGCTGATTATGCCGGAACGCAAGGTAACGGCCCGGATTCCGGCAGGCATGCAGCTCTCCGCGGACAGGCGGCTGATTAAGCAGGCGCTGCGCGCGCTGGTGGATAATGGCGTCAAGTTCAGCCCGGAGGGCGGCGCTATACACATTCTGGCGGAGCGCGACGGCCCGGAGGAGCGCATTACGGTGCAGGACGAAGGGATTGGCATTGCGCCAGAGCTGATCGGCAGCATTTTTGAACGGTTTTACCGCGTGGACAGCGCGCGGGAGCGCAAAACCGGCATGGGGCTGGGGCTTTCTATTGTGCAGACCATCGTTCAGGCGCACAGGGGGCGGGTGGACGTGGAAAGCCAGCCGGGCAAGGGCACCGCTGTTACCATCATACTGCCCGGCCAGACCGGCTAAACCTTTGTAATAAACCGCATGCCAACGCTTTTTGCGGAAGATGCCCTGCCATGAGTGGAAAATACCTTGCTGTGAATAAAATTTCTGTAAAATGATTTGGCGGGACCCCCGGCATGTATAACTTGTGAATGGATACGTACAGGCAAAATTACATTAAAAGTAAAAAATTTAATTGGAAAACATATGGAAATGGTGTACAATCATATTATAGATAAAAAAATGCTATTTTTTAGCATTTTTTAACAACTCAGTTCAGAAAAAGTTATAATCGTAATGAAAAGTTAATAAGGAGGAAACAAATGAGCGTCACTCGGAAAGAATTTGGACAGGCGGATGGCAAACAGGTATTTTTGTTTACCATTGCGAATGCAAATGGAATGTCCGTATCCGCAATAAACTATGGATGCCAGATTTTGCGCATCCTGGCGCCCGACAGGGAAGGCCGCGTGGCGGACGTGGTGCTGGGCTTTGATAACCTTGCAGATGCAATTGCCCAGCAGTCCTATTTGGGCGTTGTGGTAGGCAGATTTGCCAACCGCATTGGAAAAAGCCGTTTTAGCCTGAACGGCAAAATGCATTTTGTGTACGCCAACGACGGGCAAAACCACCTGCACGGCGGCAAAACCGGGTTTGACAGAAAGGTGTGGGAAGCGGAGGCCGCGGGAGAGGATTCCGTTGTATTCCATTATGTAAGCCGGGACGGGGAGGAGAACTACCCCGGCAGCCTGGATGTGCGCGTGACCTACACGCTGACGGACGCAAACGAGCTGGTGATCCGCTATTTGGCAAAAAGCGATGCGGACACAATTGTTAACCTTACCAACCATTCGTATTTTAACCTGGCGGGGCACGATTCCGGCACCATACTGGATCATTACCTGAAACTGAACTGCGATACATATACGCCGGCGGACGATGAAAGCATACCCACGGGCGAGATTGCGGATGTGGCGGGAACGCCCATGGATTTCAGGGAGTTTTACCGGGTGGGAGAACGCATAGAAGACGATTTTGATCAGCTCAGGTTTGGGCAGGGGTATGACCATAACTGGGTGGTAAACCCGTCCGCCGGGGCGCTTGCGCCCACGGCCACGCTGTGGGATAAAAAAAGCGGCAGGAAGATGGACGTATTAACCACCATGCCCGGCGTTCAGTTTTATTCCGGCAACTTTTTGGACGGGGTAAAGGGCAAGCTTGGCCGTTTTTACGGCAGGCGGGAAGGCCTGTGCCTGGAAACGCAGTATTTCCCGGATTCCATCAACAAGAGCAACTTTCCTTCGCCCGTTTTAAAGGCGGGGCAGACGTTTGACCATACGACCGTGTTCAGGTTTTACGCCGAATAACGGCCGGTATCAATAAAAGAATACAGAGATAATGGGGGGCAGGATCATGACAGAGAACAATGGCGGATATTTAACTAAAATCGCGGACTGGGACCTGCTTGAAGAACCGGGCGCAACGGAAGCCGAAGGTTTGGACGCCGCCCTGTACAGGCAGCTAAAATCCTATTTTCGGGATCATTTTACCCGTTTTGAAACGGTGGAACGCGTCTCCGGGCAACTGAAGACCGTACTGGGTGATTTCCGGGAGGTTTCCGCGCAAATTGAGCAGGTGGCGGGATTCCTTAAAAAAGGGTCTGAGCGCCAAACGGAGGACATTGAACGCTGCATCAGCCTGATTGACAGTTTTACGGGCAAGATCAACGGCATGTACGAGTCCACCCAGAATATCATTGGACTTGCGTATGAGATGGAAAAAGCAAACAATATGGTTCAGGAATCTGTGGGCGAGCTTGTAACAAACCAGGAGAAAAACGACGAGGCTGTGCAAAGCATATTTCGCGTGATTAAAAACCTGATGCAAAAGACCCAGCGCATAGGCGAAGTGACCGCGCTGATAGACCGCATTGCAAGCGAGATCAACCTGCTGGGCCTCAACGCCAAGATTGAGGCCGTGCACGCCGGAACCGCCGGGAGCGGGTTTGCAGTGGTAGCGAACGAGATACAGCGCCTGGCGGAGGAGAGCAGGGCGGCCAGCGGGAACATAAGCGACACCATCAAAAGCGTTACGGACGAGATAGGCATGCTGGAAAAGGTGGCGCAGAAATCCCAGGATACATTCAGCGCGCAACGGGAGTCTGTTGGCGACGTGAGCCGGGGGTTTGAAAAGAATACCGAATTTATTAAAACCTATATTGGCGAACAGAAAAGCTTCAGCCAATCCATTGGCGGGGTTCGGGAGGACGAGAGCATTCTGGTAAACGCCATATCCAGCATTTTTGGCTCTGTGCGCGAGGTTACCGCCACGGCGCACGAGATATCCAGCCTGACCTATAACGAGAACAACGCCATATCCCTTTTATCCAAGCTGCAAACAGACCTTTCCCAGGGCGTTGGGGCCATTCGGGAGGCGGACGGAATGATCCGCGTGGAGCGCATAGTAACGCCAAAGAAGCGCGTGGCGTTTATGTTTGACATTGTGCACGAGTTTTTTAAACCCACGGAGAAGGACGCTAAAAAAGCCGCCGGAACCTATAATTTTGACGTAAGCTTTTTTGCGCCGCGCCACAGGGGGGAGGAAGGCGTGCGCGAAATGGCCGCGCTTTTGGACCGCATCATTGAGGACAAGTATGACGGCCTGGTGATCAGCCCGGTGGACGGCGAGGCGGTGTACCAGAGGCTTAGGACCTTAAACCGCATGGGCACAAAAATTGTGTTTATTAACTCCAAGATAGACGGCGTGGACTATGTCTCGCTGATACAGACGGACGGGCTCTTGACCGGGTCCGCAGCCGCGCACGTGGCCATGGGCATTTTGGGGAACAGCGGCGAGGTGATTGTGAACAGCTGGATGGACGCGCAGATTTCCGCGATTGAGAACCGAAAAAACGGCTTTGTGCAGGAGTTGCGGCGCGCATCCAAGCTGACGGTGCATCAGATGGACGTGAAAAGCGCGCCCACCGCGCAGGAGGCGGAGCAGTTTATAGAAGCCACGCTGAAGCGGCATCCCGCCGCGAGGGTGATGTATTTGACCAACTGCGACTGGGGCGTGATAGCCGCCAGGTACAAAAAGAAATCCCGCGTGGATTTCCAGATTATTACCGTTGACTTTATGAGCGACATCCGCGATTTGATGTATGAGGGGATTGTGAATTACGCCATTGGCCAGCGGGCGTATTCCTGGGGCAGCATGAGCCTGGGATTTCTGGACAGCGCGTTTGCGGGCCAGCCGGTGGTAAAGTATGTGGACACCAAGACGTATGAGGTGAATTTGCAGAATATCAAGATATACGAAAGTATATTGCAGTAAAAAAGCTGCAAACAGCCGGGTACAACCGGGTAGAGAGGCAAGGCGTGCGCCTTGCTTCTTTTTGTATGGGCTTTAGCATTAAAATCCACAAGCTCTGAGGGCTGGCGCATACCACCGGTTCAACTGGTGGTTTTGATTATCCATGGGATAAATGGACACGGCAGAAGGCCTCTGTTTGATTTTTTCATGTTTGTTTGGTTTAAAGCGCGTTTCCTATAGCCTCTCTTCAATATCGTCCACCGTTTTGATTGCATGGGCGTATATGTTGGAAGTGGTGGAGAGCCGGGAGTGTCCGGCCCCTTTGGAAAACGTTGCGGATCGGGGCGCTGGCAGCAGTGGAGAAAATAAAGAATTTACTGTAATCAGCTTTTAAAAGCAAAAGACCCTGTAAAAAATTGCATTTACAGAGCCTTTTTTTGGCAGGGGAGACGCGGATCGAACACGCAACCTACGGTTTTGGAGACCGTTGCTCTACCAGTTGAGCTACTCCCCTATATGCTTCTTGTTTTTTAGCACATTGGATATTATAATAAATTTGTATGTTCAAGTCAATTACTATTTCGTTTGCGGGGGAGAAAAGTATGAGTTACCAATTGGGCTTTATCGGCTGCGGCAATATGGCCAACGCAATCATCTGCGGCATTATAAACAACAACATTCTGGGCGCGGAGAACATTTATGTATACGACACGGACGATTTTAAAGCCGCGCTTTTGAAGGAAACAAAAAAGGTGCATGTAGCTTCCGGCTTGGGCCAGTTGCAAAAGGAGTGCGATATTATATTTCTATGCGTAAAGCCGAACATCTTGCCTGCCGTACTGGCGGAAATTACTGTTCCGGGAAAAGCGCTGGTATCCATTGCGGCCGGCGTCACCACCAAGAGGATGGCACAGCTTTTAAAAGTGGATGCGCGGGTATTGCGCATTATGCCCAACACCCCGCTGATGGTGGGCAAGGGCGCCTCCGGTTTCGAGGTGCCCAGCAGCCTGAAAAAAGAAGAGTTTGCGTTTGTTAAGAATATATTCCTTTGCCTGGGCAAAGTGGCGGAAGTTTCCGCTTCCCGCATGGATGCCGTTACGGGCTTGTCGGGCAGCGGCCCGGCATATATGTACCGGTTTTTAAACGCCCTTGTAAAGGCTGGCGAGCGCCAGAAGCTCTCGCCGGAAGTTTCGCTCACCCTTGCGCTGCAAACCATGAAGGGCGCGGTTGCCATGGTGGAAAAGACGGGCAAGCCACTGGAGCAGCTCATTAAGGAAGTCTGCTCGCCGGGCGGAACCACAATAGAAGCGATTGCCGTGTTTGATCAGTTTGACCTGGACGATATCGTGGATCAGGCTGTTGACGCGTGCGTCAAAAAGTCTGTGAAGCTTTCGGAGTAGGCCATGCCGGATACGCAATGCCTTGGATGCAAAAAAGTGGTCCTGTATGCGGACGGCGCCTGTTCCGGCAACCCCGGCCCGGGCGGATGGGGGTGCGTTCTTGAATACAGGGGCGTGGCAAAAGAGCTCTCCGGATTTGAGCCGGAAACAACCAACAACCGCATGGAGCTGCTGGCAGTTATAAAAGGCCTGCTGGCATTAAAGGAGCGCTGCATTGTGGAAGTGTACACAGACAGCGCATACCTGCACAATGCGTTTGACAAGGGCTGGATTATGGCCTGGCAGAACAACGGTTGGAAAACGGCAGCCAAAAAACCGGTTGAAAATCAGGATCTGTGGAAACTGCTTTTAAACGAGACCAAAAGCCATGTGGTGAAGTTCTATAAAGTGAAGGGGCACGCGGACGACGAGCGCAACAACCGGTGCGACAAACTGGCGCGTGATGAGATTAAAAAGAACATAAAAAAAACGGAGTAGCCTGCCTGCTCCGTTTTTTGTTCAGTCTTCCAGCGCCCTGTCCAGCACCTTGCGGATGCCGTCTTTCGTCGGCACGCCCTCGTGCAGTTTCTCGTTGCCCATAAAAAAGCAGGGTACATAGTAATAATCGTATTTATCCGCTGTTTTTCGGTCCCGGCCTTCGTCAATGATCCGGATGGGAATTTTGCAGTATTCGGGGTTTTCTGCCTTTAGTTCTTCCAGATATGCGTTCGCATTGCGGCAGTGCGGGCAATACGAAAGGCGGAAATAGGTCAATTCTTTCATTTGCAAATCTCCAAACGTTTTTGTATCTGTATTAGTTTGCCAGAGTTCTTACCTATATATAACACCGCATACGGTTTTAAAACACAGTATTTCAGTTTTTACGTTCCGAATGTTCGGGCGGACGGCTTTTCATAAACAGGCCGGCCAGCCCTGCCAGCACGGGCAGGCAAAACAGAACGGATATGGCGGCGCCAAGCCCGAACGCGTCCGCAATGTTGCCGATCCAGATAACGGCAAGGGCTCCCAGGCCTCCTGCAAAGCCCATGGTAAGCCCCGCGGCAAGCGCTTTGTTGGCCGGAATGGCTTCCTGCGCCGCAACAATGGTAACGGAAAAATTGGCAAACAGCGCTGCGCCGGCAAATCCCAGAAAAATGGTGCTCCATATGCCCTGCGTATAAAGGAACGCAAAAAACAGCGGCGTGGCGGCAATCAGTGAAAGTACGATCAGGCGTTTGCGCCCAAACCGGTCGGACAAAAAGCCGCCCAGCAAGCCCCCGAACGCGCCCGATATCAGCAGAATGGTTAAAAGGTAGCTTGCATTTAAGTTGGATATGTTCTCCGATTTAAAATATAGCGGAAGCATGGTGAGCATACCCGTAAAAGCAAGCGAACGCACGGCAATTACGCCCATAACAGCCAGCAGCTCGCGCGCGGAGGATTTCAGAGATGTAAATACCTCTTTTAAACTTGGGACTTCCGTGGTATCCGGCTGGCTGCGCGGTGTAAACATAAGCAGAAGTACTGTGATAATAATGCCAGGAATGGCTGTATACAGGGAAGCAGCCAGGCCAAACGTCTGGAACACGGGTACAAGCAGCAGGGGAGAGAGCGCGAATCCCACGTTGCCGCAAGCCACAAACGCGGACAGGACCACGCCCTTTTTGTTCCCGCTCATCTGGTTCACCATGGAAGCGGCCTGCGGATGGAACAGGGCGGTTCCCAGGCCCGCGGCTGCCGCAATGGCCACCAGCGCCGCATAGCTGGTTACGATGCCCGTGAGGGAGAGCAGCACGGCCATCCACAGCGTGCCCACATATACAAACCAGCGCTTGCCGTGACGGTCCAGATACAGGCCAATGAGCGGCTGCGCAAAAGAAGAGGTAATGGTAAACACAGATACCAGAACGGCGGCCTGCGTTGCCGTAAAACCGGGGATCAGAATTACCAGAAAAGGAAGAAGCTGCGGCAGATAATTGCTGTAAAAATCGTTAAGCGCATGCGCCGCAGACAAAACACCTATTTTAGCATACTGTACAGGCTGCTTATTTTCCATTAAAAAACTCCTTTTTTCTGCCTTTTTTATAAGCCGCATATTAGTATAAGTTCAAACGGCGCATATGTAAATAGGGCGCAGTAAAACAGCGCTGCATATGCCAAGGGCATTTAAGAAAGACCCCCGCCGTGCTACAATAATAAAAATACAAACAATGATTTTGTGCACAGGGAGGGCTTGCCATGCCGCAAATGGAAGTGTTTTTTGACTATGCGTGCCCCTATTGCATGCGGGCGCACGAATATTTGGAAGAGTTATTGCAAAAATACCCGCAGGTTGAAGTTGTGTGGCGGCCCTGCGAATCGCATCCGCGTCCCGAAAGATACGGCCTGCACAGCGATCTTATAATCCGGGGCCTGTTTTTTGCGCAGGACAACGAAACCGATCTGTGGGAATACCACCGCCGCATGTACCGCGCGGCGCTGCAAGACTGCACAAATGTGGAAGACATCGGGGCTCTTGCCGCCTGCGTGCAGGGGCTGCTGGACGCAGACGCGTTTGCCGCGGCGCTTTTAGCCGGAAAATATCAGAAAGAATTGGCTGAAGCTAACAGCTATGCATACGACCGTTCCGGCGTATGGGTCGTGCCCGCATACCGCCTCGCGGGGTGCAGGCTGGACCCGGCGGAAGACGTTGGCGTAAGCAAAAAGCAACTGGACGTTTTTATGGATCAATCGCTTTATGAGACCCGGTAAAAGTTAAATGATTATAAAATATTTATCCTTATATGGAAAACCGGAGCTATTGTGATAAAATGTTAGTAAAATATTTAAGGCAGCATGATTTGTATCCATATCCATAAAAAGGAGATGCGCTATATGGTTTATTACTTCTCAGGCACGGGCAATTCCCTGTGGGCGGCTGCAAATATTGCCGATCAGCAGGGAGATACCCTTGTTTCCATTGCAAAAGAACTTGAGGAAAAGAAGAAAGCTTATGAAATTGTTTGTGGAGACAGCGGCGTCATCGGGTTTGTGTACCCGGTGTACGCATGGGGACCGCCCAGACTCGTACTGGATTTTATCAGCCGCTTATCTGTAACCGGCGGCAGGCCGTACGTATTTTCCGTTTCCACCTGCGGAGGCGACGAGGGCGATTCTTCTAAAATTCTGAAGAGAGCGCTCGCCAAAAAAGACATATCCCTGGACGCGGCCTTTACCGTCCAAATGCCCAGCAATTATATCATCGGGTTTGATACGGATTCCAAGGAAGAGGAGGCCGCGGCCCTGTCAAAAGCGGCTGAAAAACTTAAGGAGATCAATTCCGTCATCGCCTCCCGCAAAAGCGGCGTGTGGGACACCATTCCCGGCAGCGGAGCGGGCCTTAAATCCACATTGGCCAATATTCTGTTCAACACGTTTGCACTGAGCACAAAACAGTTTTACGCCACAGACGCGTGCACAAACTGCAAACAGTGCGAAAAAATCTGCCCCCTTCATTCCATAACGGTGGAAGGCAAACCCGTATGGAAAAAAGAGTGCACGCAATGCCTGGCCTGCATAAACGCATGCCCGGCCCGCGCCATTCAATACGGCAAAAATACGGCTGCAAGGGGGCGTTACCTGCACCCGGACTACCACAGGCTTAAAAACCTGTAGATACGCAATAAAAACCGCATAAAAAACAACCGTTCGTAAATGTTTGTGGTTGTAAACTGGTAAAATCTGTGGTACAGTTAAAATTAACGTACCATTTTTTTATTTTATTTTTCTACATTTAAATAGTCTTTTCATAAAGGAGTTGTTGTTTCTTGAAAACTGATAAAAAGGTTCAGGAACTATTGGACAGCTACGGCAATTGGGTGTGCGCAGATACGGAAAACCGTGCGGGCGCAACCGGCCGTATGACCAGTGAACTCTATCCGTACAGCGCCATGTTCTCACCCGTTCAGATTAACCGCATCAAGGTGAAAAACAGGCTGGTTATGGCTCCCATGGGGAACATAGACATGTGCGAAGAGACGGGGCGCCCAAACGCCAAGATGCTGCAATACTTTTTTGCGCGCGCCAAGGGCGGGGTGGGGCTGATTACAACGGGCCTTGTGCCCATCAGCCACGGCATAGACCATTCTATCACGGAGCTGGGAGAGCTGTCTTATTTCCCCAGGATAGACCGCAGCCGCACTGTGTTTTCCGGGTGGCGGGACCTGGCGCAGGGCGTGCACGCTTATGGAAGCAAAATATTTGTGCAGCTTACGCCGGGGCTTGGGCGCGTGGGCAATCCGCAGTGCCTCATCACCATGAAAAAATTTCCGGTCTCCGCTTCCATGAATCCCAACTTTTATATACCGCAGATACCCTGCCTGCCGCTGACGGACGCAAGGCTGAAAAAAATTGTTAAAAACGCTGGGCAGGCGGCCGCGGATGCAAACGCCGCCGGCCTTGACGGCGTATACCTGCACGGGCACGAGGGCTATCTGCTGGAGCAGATGACCAACCCGGCATTCAACCGGCGCAAACTGGGGCGGTACGCGGACTGTCAGCGGTTTGGGATTGATCTTATCCGTGAAATACGCAGGCGCTGCGGGGACGCGTACCCCATTATGTACCGCATAGACCTGTCCCTTGCCCTGAACGAAACATATGGGGAGGGCATGAACATTCCCGCCCTTAAAAAATTCAAAAATGGCCGTACAATCGCGGACACGCTGGCATACATGGAAAGCCTTGTGCGCGCCGGCGTGGACATATTCGACGTGGACCTGGGCTGTTACGATAACTGGTGGCTGCCGCATCCGCCTGCCGGAATGCCGGCGGGGTGCTTCCTGGATGTTGCCAGGGCGGCAAAGGAATATTTTAAACAAAAAAACATACGCTCCAACGCGGGGCTGGAAGTGCCTGTTGTGGGCGTTGGCAAACTGGGGTATCCGGACATTGCGGAGCGCGCCCTGCGAAACGGGGACTGCGACATGGTGATGCTGGGCCGCCCCCTGCTGGCAGATCCGGATTGGCCCAAAAAAGCGTTTGCCGGCCAGGTGGAGGACATCCGCCCGTGTATCGGCTGCCAGGAAGGCTGCATCAACGAATTTGTGGACGGAGGGCATCCGCAGTGCGCGGTGAACCCGCTTACAGGGTTTGAAGACGTTATGGAAGAATCCCCGGCACCGGCGGCAATACCCAAACGGATTGCCGTGGTGGGCGCGGGGCCTGCGGGCGTGCTGTTCGCTGCAGACGCGTCAAAGCGCGGCCATAAGGTGGATCTGTTTGAAAAATCCGGGCAGATAGGCGGCCGGATTATTCCCGGATGCGTGCCCAAGGTAAAATATGAAATACAGAACTATAAAGCGTACCTGGAACATGTGCTGGAGGAGGCAAAAGGAGAAGACCTTGCGGTTTACATGGAGCGCGCGGTGGATGTGGACTGGCTGAAATCCCAGAATTATGACGTTATTTTGTTTGCCACAGGAACGCAGAACATAAGCCCAAAACTGCCGGGCGCAGAGAAGGCCCGCACCGTGCAGGCGACCGACCTGCTGTGCGACGCCGCCCTGGCGGAGGGCGCGCAAAAAATTGTTGTGATAGGAGGGGGCGCGGTGGGCTGCGAGACGGCGTACTGGCTCAGCTATGAACTGGGCAGGGACGTAACCGTTGCGGACATGCTGCCCCATATGATGGAGGGGGCATGTACGGCCAACCGCGGGCACCTGATCTATTATTTAAAAAAAGCGGGTGTGCGCCTGCTGAACTGCGCGCGCGTCACCGGATTTGAAGGAAACAACGTGCACATTGTACGCAACGTTTCAAAAGGAGTGCCCAATCCGTACAACACATGGCAGCCCATACTGCCAAAGAACATAGAAAACCCTTTGGCCAAAAAAATTGGCCCGGACGAAAAAGAAGAAGTGCTGGAGGCCGATCTGGTTGTTCTGGCCATGGGGGGCCGGCCGGACGACTCCATGTTCTTTGAGGCACAGCAAAAGCAAGCGGCGCCGGAACTGTACAACATAGGGGACAGCTTTGCCGCGGGAAGGGTGCTGGAAGCAACGCGGGCGGCATGGGCGCTGTCTTCAAAGATATAGAAACGGTTTAAATAAAAGGGGGGGGAGAAAAATGCAATTGACGCAGGAGCAGCAGGCCGTGCTCGGGGGCGAGCGCGGCGAGGTAATGGCCAAGGTGATGCGGACGCTCGTCCTCTACGGGGAAACGTTCGGCGCGCCCAAAATGGTTCCGGTAACCGGTAAAAAAGGGCATCTGGTCACCAGCTTTGGCCTTTCTATCATGAAGCCGGTATACGGGCTGATGCAGACGCTCATAGACGGGGGGGCAATCTCCGGCCAGCCATTCAGCGCCGATCCGCGCCCGCTGGACAAATCGGTTCCCGCAAATGTGATACAAAACCTTGTTTTCAAGGTAATGTATTCCCAGCAGGAATCCTATGAAAAGCAGTTAAAAGAGCTGGGGCTGATGAATGAAAACGCTTTTACCTGCACCTGCTATATGGACGAGATTGGCAATACGCCCGGCAAAAGCGAGGTTTTGAGTTGGGCGGAAAGCAGCGCCGTTGTATACGCAAACAGTGTGCTGGGCGCGCGGTGCAACCGCAATTCCGGCATTTTGGAGTTGTTTGGCAGCATTGCCGGATACGTACCCTACTATGGCCTTTTGACGGATGAAGGCCGCATGGCCAAATGGGTTGTGGAGGTAAAAACAACCAAAATTCCAGAGGCGCAGCTTTTGGGCAGCGCCATTGGCCTTAAAGTAATGGAGGACGTTCCCTATATCCGCGGCCTGGACAAATTTTTGGGCGGCGGGCTTACGGAGGATGTAAAAGCGTATTTAAAAGACATGGGCGCGGCAACGGCTTCCAATGGCGCGGTGGGCCTGTATCACGTGGAGGGGATTACGCCCGAGGCTGCGGAACAGGGGGAAGAGCTGATTTCGCCCGGCGCGCAGGTTTATGTGATAGACGACGCGGAGATTGACCGCGTGCGCAATAGCTATCCCTGCATCTGGAAAAATCCGGACGCCAAACCAAAGCTCTGCTTCATTGGCTGCCCGCACCTTTCACTCAAGCAATTAAAAGACTGGACGATAAACATCCGCAAAGCGTTGGCGGCAGAGGGGCGCAGGACTGTTGCCGTGCCAACGGTGCTAACGGCTGCTCCGGCCGTGCTGCAGGAATTTGCAAAAACACCGGAAGCCGCGGAGCTCAAACGCATGCGCGTAACCGCATCCCATATCTGCCCGCTCATGTACATGAACAACCCGCAATGCGCCAAAATGCCGGTTGTAACCAACTCCAACAAGCTGCGGACATATACAAGCGCCAGATACCATACGGACGGCGAGATTCTCCGCATTGTTTCCAAGGGGGTGCTGTAATATGAAAACGTTTCGCGGAAGGCCGGTGGTTCCCGGCTGCGTACGGGCGGAAGCCCTTGTATCGCACAGCGGTTTTAACACGCTTGCAAGTTTTCAGAAGAGCCTGCTTTCAAAGGACAGGGACGCCGTGTGCTCAGACCAGAACAACCCGGAGCTTTTTGGCAAACCCATGCGGGGAAGAGCGCTTTGCATGCCCCAGACCATAGGGTCCACAACGGGCGGTATGGTGCTTTTCACCGCGTCTTCGCTGGGCCAGCAGCCCGCCTGCCTGCTGTTTTCCAGGCCCATCGATTCTCTGGCCGCGGCGGGCGCGATTCTCTCCGACGTGTGGACGGGCGCGGAAATGCCCACCGTGGATTGCCTGGGGGACGAATTCCTGGAGTACGTTAAAACAGGCATGACCGTTGTGGTGGGCGAGGACGGCACGGTTCGGGTGGAAGGTTAACCTTGTTTTTTTCTTTTGCCAGAAAAGCATTCAAAATCCCATATTCAAAAAATACGGCTGCACGTTGCAGCCGTATTTTCATCTGAGCCGAGCGGATACAATTTTTGCAAATTGTGCGCCTAAATTTAGTAAAATATTGAAATTTGCCGAGCATTGTTGTATATTGTTAATTACTTGAATGGCCGCACATGAATTTGAACTGGTTTGGGATTTTTTATCGTTTTGGCAGGTAAGGCGTATGCGCGGTTCTACAGGCTTAAACACCAGCTCAAGGATGAGAGCTTTTACCATTACGTTTATTTATGCGCTTATTGGAAGCGTGTATATCATTGTGTCCGATAACGTCCTTAATTACCTGATCCATGACCCCGCAGCGGTCCAGAACACAAGTATTATAAAAGGCTGGGTGTATGTACTGGCAACGTCCATACTGATTTATTGCCTTGTAAAAATGTCTATGAACCGGCTGTCCGCCGCCTTTGAAAACATTGGTGTCATGAACAGTGAACTCATAAAAAAAGAGGCTTTCAACCGTGCCGTTATGGACAACCTGCCCATAGGCATCGCCGTAAACACATACCCGGATTTTAAATTTGTATATATGAACGACCGTTTTCCGCTGTTTTACCAAACAACACGTGAAGCTCTTATGAAGGGCTCTTTTTGGGATGAGGTGTTTGAAGACCCCGCTTTGCGTTCGCAATTCAGGGAGCGGGTGCTGGAGGCCATAGAATGCGGCGACCAAAGCCGCATGTGCTGGGAAAACGTGCCTGTCACACGCGCAGGGCGGGAAACAAAATACATATCCGCATATGCTTCTCCCGTGCCTGGTGAAAACCTGATTATATCCACCGTAGCGGACGTAACGGAGCGCAGGAAGGTGGAGGAAAACTTTAAGCATTTAAGTTACCACGACCATCTGACCGAGCTTTTTAACCGCCGGTTTTTTGAAGTGGAATTGAAGCGGCTGGACGCCCCAAGAAATCTGCCCTTAACGGTGGTCATGGGGGATGTGAACGGCCTTAAGCTGATCAATGATTCCTTTGGGCACGAAGTGGGAGACCGGCTTTTGCGCAAAGCCGCAAAGATCATACACGATTCCTGCCGGCGTGACGATATCATTGCGCGCATTGGCGGGGACGAGTTTGGCATCATTCTGCCCGGGTCAGGGGCAGAGGAAGCGGAAAAAATCATCGCGCGCATTCAGGGCCAGCCTATTGATATCGGGCAGGTAGGATCGCTCATATCCGTGTCCTTTGGCTATGCAACCAAGGCGGAAGAGTCCCAGGCCATTCATGCCATTCAGGCGGAAGCGGAAAACCTGATGTATAAGCACAAAATGTATGACGGCGCCAGTATGCGAAACAAAACCGTAAGCGTGGTAATGGACGCGCTGTTTGAAAAAGATGAGAGGGAATCCCTCCATTCCAGGCGGGTGAGCGATATCTGCGCAGCAATAGCCTCCGAGCTTGGATTCGATAACGACAGAATCAATAAGATACGCATATCCGGCCTGATTCACGATATCGGCAAAATAGGCATAGACGAAAAGATTTTAAGCAAGCCGGGAAAACTGAACGGTGCCGAGTGGGAAGAAATCAAGCGGCATCCGGAAGCGGGGTACAGGATATTATCTTCCGTATCGGAGTTTTCCGAGCTGGCGGAATCCGTGCTCTCACACCACGAGCGGTGGGACGGCATGGGATACCCAAGAGGGCTCAGGGGAGAAGATATATCCATAGAAGCCCGGATAATAGCGCTGGCAGACGCGTTTGACGCCATGACGCAGGACCGGTCTTACCGCAAGGCAATGAGCTGCGCCCAGGCGCTGGAGGAAATTAAAAATAATGCGGGCGTGCAATTTGACCCCATGATTACGGATATATTTGTAAGCAGGTTACTATGCAAGGGATACGATTTTTTGGGCGGGTGATTCACCGGGATTGATCGTTTCCCAATTACCGGGCGTCTTCTTAAGGGAGGCGCTTTTTTGCGGTTATGATACGCCCAAACGCCGCACTTTTAATTTCCCGCGCGAATATCTTACCGTAAGATTCAAAATGCAGGAGGTATATAGCATGGGAGTATACATAAATGTTGAGCGGGACGTGCAGCTATTTGTGGAAGACCTGAATCCGCAGGGGAATAAAACGGTGGTTTTTCTGCACGGATGGCCGGGCAGCCACAACCTGTTTGAATACCAGTTTGACCAGCTGCCCAAACTGGGTTACAGGTGCGTGGGGATAGACCAGAGGGGGTTTGGCCTTTCCGATAAGCCGTGGGCCGGGTACGATTACAACCGGCTGGCGGACGACGTGCTGCGGGTGGTGCTTTCTATGGGGCTGGAGGATTTTGCGCTCGCGGGGCATTCAACCGGCGGGGCTATTGCGGTGCGGTATATGGCCAGGCATGGGGGATACGGCGTCTCAAAGCTTGTGCTGCTTGCCGCTGCGGCTCCCAGCCTGATCGAGCGGCCGTATTACCCGTACGGGCTCAAAAAACAGGCGGTGCTGGACATCATTCGCGGAACGCTTACAGACAGGCCCGCCATGCTGCGCGATTTTGGTAAAATGATTTTGCTGAACCCGGTGAGCGAGGAAATGTCCCGTTGGATATTAAAGCTGGGGCTTCAGGCGGCAGGCTGGTCCACGGCGGCTGTTGCAAATACCTGGCTGGGCGAAGAGGAACTGTTTGAAGACCTGGAACGCATCCATGTGCCAACGCTGATTCTGCACGGCGTGAACGACCAGGTTTGTCTGTTTCCGCTGGCCAAAACGCAAAACAAAACAATCCAAAATTCCAGGCTGGTTCCCATAGAAGCATGCGGGCATTTTTTGTTTATAGATCAGCGCGAGCGCGTGAACAGCGAATTGACGGCATTTTTGCAGGGTAAATAAAAAGAAACAAAACATAACGGGCGTGCAGCTTCCCACTTGTTTTTTGCGTGTTTGTTCATTGATTCCGGATTCCGCCAAAATCTGAACAAAAAAAGCAGGAATGAATACTATATAACATCAAATATAGGAGGTGCGCCTATGTCGGGTTTTAATAACTTTATTTTGGATTTTTCCGACCCTTCTTCGTGCAAAAAACAAGCCCATGTGCATGAGATACAGGGGAGCGTGGAAATAGCGGAGCGGGACGAAGATCCCCACAACCACCGGTTTGCCACTGTGTCCGGGCCGGCCATACCGGTTTGCGAGGACGACCACATCCACAAAGTGCAATTCAGAACCGATTACTATGAAGACCATTATCATGAGTTTTGCGGAAAAACAGGCGGAGCGATACGGGTGGGAGACCGCCATGTCCATTTTCTTGAATCGGCCACAACCAAGAACGACTGCCACAGGCATTTGTTCAGACTGTCCACATTTATGCAGGATCTCATAGACGAATGTTAAATGCTTTTAGCCACGGCGGAACCAGGAGTGATAGGGCAGGCGAACACCTGTGATATCACTTTTTTATTTTGTGCTTAAAAAAATGATGAGTTTCTCCATTAAAACTTCATAAGCCGCTGGTATAGTTGCAAATAAAAAGAGGAGCTGATACAAATGGGAAACAACAACCACGAATCCGGGCAAAAAAAGCATAGCCCTCTCAGGCATGCGCTGATGATGGCGCTGTGCTGTGGCCTGCCCTTCGTGCTGATTCTTTTTTTGCCCGCGATTATAAGCGTTTTTCCCGCAGCGGCGTTTCTGGGCGGAATCGTACCGTTTTTATGCCCGGTGCTGATGGGGCTTATGATGTTTATGATGATGCGGGGGAACGGGCGGCATACGGGCTGCCACGGCGAAAAACAAAAGCCGCCGGAGGAAACCCCCCGCCTGAAAGAGAGCGAGCAAGCATAAGAAATTCTTATTCCTTCTTTTCTGTAGAGAACCGGCGCAGGGGTGCGCCGGTTTTTTTACAAAGATTATAAAAAAGTATTAATCTTCATTAAATCTACATTTCATCCCGGTATATTGTTTTTGTACCAGAAAGAAAGGGAAAGGCGCGGGATTCAAATTGGCAAACAAAAAAGTTACATTCGGCATATCCGGCATGACCTGCGGGCACTGCGAAAAAAGAATTGTATCCGCCGTTAAAAAAATAAACGGAGTGGTGGGCGCAAGCGCCTCCTTTCCGCAAAAAAAAGCGGAGATCACGTTTGATACGGGCAGAACAAGTGAAGCGCAGATTAAAAAGGCAATAGAAAACGAGGGATACGCCGTGCGGGAAGCGGGCCGCGGGCAGCCGCTATCCAAGGTTCTGCCTGTTTTTCTGATTATACTGGCGGCGTACTTTATACTGAAATACGCCATAGGGCTGGATTTTTTTAATCTTATCCCAAAAATTGATTCCAGCATATCGCTGGCGGCGCTGTTTGTAACGGGCATATTCACCAGCGTGCACTGCATTGCCATGTGCGGCGGCATCAACCTTTCCCAAAGCGTGGGCAGGGAAGGAGGCAATGCAGGCGGGTTCAAAAAGCCGGTTTTGTACAACCTGGGCCGCATTGCATCGTATACAGCCGTGGGCGGCGTTGTGGGCGGGCTTGGTTCCGTGCTTTTCATCAGCATCACCGCCAAGGGCGTCATTATGCTGGCGGCGGCCATATTCATGATATTAATGGGCCTGTCCATGCTGGGGTGGCTGCCTTCCTGGCTGGTGCCCCGGCTGCCTAAAAAAATGATTGTGGACGCAAACAAGGCGCAAAAGGGCCGCGGCCCCTTTGTGGTGGGATTGCTCAACGGATTGCTGCCCTGCGGACCCCTGCAGGCCATGCAGCTGTACGCCCTTTCCACAGGTTCCGTGCTGATGGGGGCTTTATCCATGTTCCTTTTCTCCCTGGGTACGGTTCCCCTCATGCTGGGCGCAGGATTTATTTTCTCGTTTTTAAAGGGCAAATTCACCAGGGGCATCACGCGGGTATCCGCCGTGCTTGTGATACTCATCGCGCTGGTTATGTTTACGAACGCGGGCGGACTGTTCGGCTGGAACGCGGGCAGCGTGTTTGAAGGCACGGCGCAGGCAAAAAGCCTTACAGGGCAGGCGGAGGAGCAGCAATCCGTCCAGGCAGCGGGCGGCTACCAGGTAGCAAAAATAGAAAACGGCGTGCAGACCGTGGAGGCAACGCTTGGCATTTCCGGCTACCCCAATATTATTGTGCAGAAGGGGATACCGGTGGAATACAACCTAAAAGCAGATAAAAGCAATATCAACGGCTGCAACGCCACGGTGGTAATCCCCAAATTCAATGTGCAGCAGGCGCTGCAGGCCGGGGACAATCTATTTAAGTTTACGCCCGCGCAAAGCGGTACGCTCTCCTATACCTGCTGGATGGGCATGATCTCCGGTAAAATACAGGTGGTGGACGATCTATCCGCACTTACCTCTTCGCCGCCGCAAAACAGCCAAAGCGCCCAGGCGGCCGCAAACATATCGGCCGGCAATTCTTCCAACGCCCAGGCGGGAGGCTATCCGGCCGCAACAATTACAGACGGGGTGCAGACCGTGGAAGCCACGCTGGGCGCCTCCGGCTATCCCACCGTTGTTGTGCAAAAGGGGATACCGGTGGAATACAACCTGAAAGCGGATAGCCGGAACATCAACGGCTGCAACGGAACAGTGCTGATTCCGGACTTTAATATAGAACAAGCTCTTAAAACGGGGGACAATATATTTAAATTTACGCCCACGCAAAGCGGGGCAATCACCTACACCTGCTGGATGGGCATGATCTCCGGGCAGATCATTGTGGTGGACGATTTGTCCAATGCAACCTCTGAGGATATCAATTCGGCTTTGCAGAACAGCTCGGGAGCCCTGGGCGGCGGATGCTGCAGCGCGGGCAGCCAGGCAACCAAATTCGCGGGCGGCAAAATTCCCGTGGACCAGGTGCAGGTGGCGCAGATTGCAAACGGCGAACAGGATATGACGGTTACGGTAAACGGGGAGGGGTATACCCCCGCGGTGCTGGTGGTGCAGAAGGGCGTAAAAACAAAGATAACGTTCAATACGGAGGCGCTCAATTCCTGCAATTCCGTTGTGGCGTTCCCGGAATACAACGGGCAGTTGAATCTGTCCGCCGGACAAACGTCCACGCCGTATTTAACGCCCACGGCAGATTTTACATTCCAGTGCGGCATGGGAATGCTTCATGGTTACGTGAAGGTGGTTGACGATTTAAACAACATCAACCTGGATCAGATTAAAAGCGAGGTGTCCCAGTATAAAGCAGCAAGCAGCGGGATGGCTTGCTGCGGTTGAGCGCCCTTAAACAAATAAATAATTTTAATACAGACGGAGGATGAAAGTATAAATGGTTGAAAAAGTATACGGCGTAACGGGCATGACCTGCTCGGCCTGCGCAGCCCATGTGCAAAAGGCGGTTTCCAAGCTGCCCGGTGTGCAGAAGGGCGACGTAAATATAGCTACAGAGAAGTTGAGCGTTCAGTTTAACGAAAAATTGACCGGATTTAGCGAGATAAAAAAAGCCGTTGAAGACGCGGGGTACGGCCTGGTTGAAGAAAAGCGAGCCAAAAAAATAGAACTGGGCGTGGAAGGCATGACCTGCTCGGCCTGCTCCGCGGCGGTGGAGCGGGCGCTTAAAAAACTGGAGGGCGTAACTTTTGCGGGCGTAAACCTTACCACCAACCGCGCCACGGTGGAATACGACCCCGCCGTGGTCAAATTATCAGTCATTCAGGAAGCAATTACAAATGCCGGATATACCCCGCGCGAAGTACAGGCGGAAGCGTCGGTAGACCAGGAGGCTCAAAAACGGCAGAAGGCGCTGCGCAATATGCGCAACCGGCTGATTGTGGCCATTATATTTTCCATACCCATCCTGTACATCGCCATGTCCCACATGTTCCCGCAGCTAAACGCGCCCCTGCCGGAATTTATGAACTCGCACGATTTCCCGCTGATGTTCGCGCTTGTACAGCTTGTGCTTACCGTGCCGGTGATGATCGCGGGCAGCCGGTTCTTTAAAGTGGGTTTAAAAACCCTGTTCAAGGGCGCGCCCAATATGGATTCGCTGGTTGCCATCGGCACCGGGAGCGCGTTTGTATACAGCATATACGCAACCGTGCAGATATACCTTGGGAACTTTGGATTTGCAGCCTCGCTGTATTTTGAATCGGCGGCGGTGGTTATCACGCTGGTAATGCTGGGCAAGTATTTTGAGGCGGTAAGCAAGGGCAAAACATCCGAAGCTATTAAGAAGCTGATGGGCTTGAAGCCAAAGGCCGCCATCATTATAAAAGACGGCGCGGAGATGGAAGTGCCGCTGGATGAAGTTGTGGTGGGAGACGTGGTGCTGCTGCGTCCCGGCTCGTCCGTTCCGGTGGACGGCGTGGTGCTGGAAGGCATATCCTCTGTGGACGAATCCATGCTTACGGGCGAAAGCCTGCCGGTGGAAAAACAACCGGGGCAGCCGGTTACGGGCGGAAGCATCAACGGGGAAGGCCTCGTTAAGTTTCAGGCGACGCGCGTGGGCGCGGACACCGCCTTATCCAAGATCATCCAACTGGTAGAGGAGGCGCAGGGCAAAAAAGCGCCCATAGCCAAGCTGGCGGACGTGATCTCCGGGTATTTTGTGCCCGCAGTGCTTATCATTGCGGCGGCCGCCGCCGCAATCTGGGCCCTTACAGGCCAGGACTTCAACTTTGTGCTCAACATATTTGTTACGGTGCTGGTAATCGCCTGCCCGTGCGCCCTGGGGCTGGCCACGCCCACGGCCATTATGGTGGGTACAGGCAAAGGCGCGGAGCTTGGCATATTGATCAAGGGCGGAGAAGCCCTTGAAACCACACACAAAATAAAGGCCGTAGTGCTGGACAAAACCGGCACCATTACAGAAGGCAAGCCCGTGCTGACCGATGTGAAATGCTACGGCGGCGCGGATGAAACGCAGGCATTGACCCTGTGCGCTTCCGCGGAGCGCGGCTCCGAGCACCCCATTGCCCGGGCGATTGTGGAGGGCGCGAAGGGCAGGGGCATTGCGCTCGCAGACCCCGATTCCTTTAAGGCTGTGCCTGGCCGTGGAATAGACGCCGTTGTTCTGGGCAAACGGGTTCTGGCCGGAAACGTGCTGCTGATGCAGGAAAACGGGATTGACACCGCCGTAGCCAGTCAAGATGCCGAAAGCCTTTCCGGCGCGGGGAGGACGCTGATGTACGTTGCGGTGGACGGCAAACTGGAAGCGCTGATGGCCGCGGCGGACACAGTAAAGCCGGGCAGCAAAAAAGCGGTGGCGCAGCTCATAGCCATGGGCATAGACGTGTACATGATTACGGGCGATAATAAAAATACCGCGCAGGCTATCGCCAGGGAAGTGGAGATTTCAAACGTGCTCTCAGACGTGCTGCCACAGGATAAGGCGGGCCAGGTGAAACTATTGCAGGAAAAAGGCCTGAAAGTGGCCATGGTGGGGGACGGCATCAACGACGCGCCCGCGCTGGTGCAGGCGGACGTGGGCATGGCCATTGGCACCGGAACGGACGTTGCCGTGGAATCCGCCGATGTTGTGCTGATGCGCGGAGACCTGCAGGAAGTCCCGGTCGCCATCGCGCTCAGCCGGGCCACCATACGTAACATCCGGCAGAACCTGTTCTGGGCGTTTATCTACAACCTGGTGGGGCTGCCGCTTGCGGCGGGCGTGCTGTTCGCATTCGGCGGGCCGCTTCTGACGCCCATATTCGCGGGAGCCGCCATGGCGCTCAGCTCTGTATCCGTGGTATCCAACGCCCTTAGGCTCAAACGTTTTAAAGTAAATTTAAATCAATAAAGGAGAAAAAGCTTATATATGAAAAAAGGTTTACTGATTGCCGCGCTCACGGCAGCCTCCATACTGGTATTTGCGGCCTGCGGCGCAACGGACGTTGTGGCCAATTACAGCCCGGGTTCGCTTAAGGACATTACGGCCGCGTTCCCGCAAATTGTTTCGGACGACGCCGCAAACGGATATTTCTACATATCTGTGGACGGCGAGACCAAACTGCGGGTAAGCAGCGACTACAGCCAGTCCGGGACAGAAGATATTGTGATGGAAACGCCGCTCTCACCCTTTACGGACGCGGGGCTGGACCCGGCTAAATTGCAAGCGGGGGACAGGGCGGACGATACGACCCTTTACCTCACGGCGGATTACGGAAACGGAACGGGCGAAAAGGAAAATGTGGTGGATTCCTTATTTGAGAGCGTAAAGTTTGACCGCAAGGCGCTGTCCTACCACCAGGACCTGGACCATTACGGAATACAGGTTACGGGCGGCAAGTTTGAGTTTGCAAAAGACTATACAACAAACGATAAGGACATTGTGTTTGCAATCGCCGCAAAACCGCTCACGGACATTGGCGTGGATGTAAAAAACGTTGATGGCTGGGCCCTCATCACCATCAAGGACCCGGACGGCAGCAGCGTGGACGTGCTTGTGAAGCCGTATGATCTGGGCGCGTAAGCAGGAGGCGGTATGAGTCAAAACAGAAATACAAAAAACAAAAAGCAAACGCCCCAAAAAAAGTGGCTGCATCCCGCAATTGCGGCGGCTGCCGTAATCGTAGTCGTTCTGGTTGTTATTAGCCAGAACCCGGCCGCCGGGCAGAACGCCGCTCCCACGCAGCCCATCGCGCAAAGCGCGCAGGCAGATGCATCAGAGCAGCCAGTTGGAAGCGTGGAGGGGATTACCATCAATAAAAAGGATATTACCTCCGCCGCAACCTTTATTCCGTATCAGTCAGGCGGCACAAAGATGGAAATCATAGCCGTGCGTGCGGACGACGGAACGGTGCGCACCTCCCTCAACACATGCCAGGTATGCTGGGATTCCGGGAGGGGGTACTACAAGCAGCAGGGCAACGAACTGGTCTGCCAGAACTGCGGGAACCGGTTCAACATCAATTCCATAGAAAAAATAAAGAACGGATGCAACCCGGTGCCCATTACAGGCGATGAAAAAACGGAAAGCGTGGACACCATCGCCATATCCGCGGATACGCTCGCGTTGTATAAAAAGTACTTCCAGAAGTAATTCATAAGAACAGATAATACGCCTGAACCGCTGGATTTATTTCAGCGGTTTTGGTATATCAGGATTAAAATGTTAAGGAAATATTAAGAAATTTAATAAAATATTAAAATCTTCATAAAATCTTCATAATTCGCATCTATACTTACCATAAGGCTCATCAGAAAATTAAGCGTAAGCCCCTAAAAATTAAATGAGGTAAACTTAATGTTTCAAAAAGCAAATAAACGATTGAAGAAAAACAAACGATCCCCAAAAGAAACCGGCGAAGAGGGCAGGGCCCGCACGAGCCAGAGCAGAAATTCAAAACAGATTCACAAACGTATTTTCATCAGTATTGCCGTTGTGGCGGCGGCAATCACTGTTCCATACATTTTTGCACTGGCGGCGGACACCAACCAGGTGGAGAACATGGCGAAGATTTCCGTGCAGCCCATCCAGAGTGCCGCGCCCACACCCACGCCCAGCCCCTCGCCATCGCCATCTGTTACGGCCAGCGGAGAGCTGACCTCCGACCTGACGGAATCCGTTGCGTGGGCGGCAGCCCCAACACCCGGCGAAGATGCGGTTGCGACGCCCATTGCAGAAGCATCCGCCGAAGCGATTTATGCAACCATTACGCCGGGTACGGACGAGCCCTTTGTGGCCCTGATACAGCAACGGCTGATGGACCTGGAGTATATGGAGGCGGACGAGCCGACGACATTATTCGGTCCCGTTACGTCCCAGGCAATCCAATATTTCCAGAGAAAAAACGGGCTTGCAGAAGACGGCATTGCGGGGGTTGAGACCCAAACGGTTCTTTTTTCCGCAAACGCCAAAAAGTATACCGTATCAGAAGGCGCTTCCGGCCCGGACGTCCAGTCCATCCAGGACCGTTTAAAGGAACTTGGATATTCGGTGGGCAATACAGGGTATTTTGGCACAGACACCTCTAAGGCGGTGAAATACTTCCAGCGTATGAACGGCCTTTCGGACGACGGAAACGTGGGGTCGGATACGCGCGAAATGCTGTATTCCACCGGCGCGGAGCCGTCTGTGGAATACACCAAAAGCCATTCGTCCAGCAGCAACAGCGGCAACAGCTCGGGGAATTCCGGCGGCAGTTCGGCAGGCTCCAGCAACAGTTCAAGCAACAGCTCCGGAAACAGCAATTCCGGCAGCAGCTCCGGTAGCGGTAACTCGGGCAGCGGCGGAAGTTCTGCCAAACCGGCTGCCAATCCGGGAAATTCGGAGGCGTTTGTGCAAGCCGCGCTTTCTTTGCTGGGCAAGCCCTATGTTTGGGGCGGAAAAGGGCCCAATGTGTTTGACTGCTCCGGTTTTGTATATTACGCCCTCAAGCTCAGCGGCAACGGCATTGGGTATATGACCTCCGCCGGATGGCACAATTCCAGTTACCCCAAAGTCAGCAGCATGTCCGATTTGCAGAGGGGAGACGTAATAGACTACCGCGGCCATGTGGGCATCTATCTGGGAGACGGCACAATGGTGGACGCATCCTCCAGCCAGGGCAAAATCAGAATAACCAGTATCAACTCCAGCTACTGGGTTAAAAACTTCCTTGAAGGCCGCAGAATATTCTAAAGATAAACAATGGGCCCCGCGCTTATGGCGCGGGGCTTTTTGCATATTGCGCCCGCGCGGCCAATATTTTTACCGCTGCCGTATATTTGCATGTTTATTGCCAATCCTAGGCTATAGAATACAGTGTTTCAGGAGGCTTTCAATGGATACGCAAAAAAGCAGGGGAGAGCAAATACAGGAGACCCTGGGGTACAACCCCCAAAATGCATGGTGTAAGGTGAGCGATAAGGAAAAAGAGAGTATTTTTGATTTTTGCGGGCCGTATGTCCGGTTTTTGAACGAATACAAAACGGAACGCGAGGCCACGGAATGGGCAGAGGCGGAGGCGAAGAAAAACGGATTTATCCCGCTGGACGAAGCCTATAAAAGTAAAAAAAAGCTGAACCCCGGCGACAGGGTATACGCCACTAACCGGGGCAAGAACATATTGCTTGCCGTTATTGGCAGTGAACCCATGGAAAAAGGCCTGCGCATGGTGGGCGCCCATGTGGACGCGCCCAGGATAGACCTGAAGCCCAATCCATTGTACGAGGCCGGCGGGCTCGCGCTTTTAAAAACCCATTATTACGGCGGTATAAAAAAATACCAGTGGACGACCATACCTCTGGCCATTCACGGGGTGATATTCAAATCGAACGGCGACAAGGTGGAGCTGAAAATAGGCGAGCGGGAGGGCGAACCCAAGTTCTGCATCTCAGACCTGCTGCCGCATCTGGCGCAGGAACAGATGAAAAAAACAATGTCCCAGGGGATCACCGGCGAGGGTCTGAACGTTTTGTTCGGCAATGTGCCCTATAAGGAAGAGCGCCTGAAGAAAAAAATCAAAACGAACATCCTCACCCTGCTGAACGACCTGTACGGCCTGCACGAAGAGGATTTTCTGCGGGCGGAGCTGGAGATTGTTCCCGCGTTTGCGGCAAGCGACGTGGGGCTGGACAGGAGCATGATCGGCGGGTACGGCCAGGACGACAGGGTGTGCGCCTATACGTCATTCCAGGCCATTTTGGAGACAAAAAAACCCGGCAAAACGGCTGTGTGCGTGCTGGTGGACAAAGAAGAGATCGGCAGTATGGGCAACACGGGCATGCAGTCCGCATTCCTGGAGAATACTGTCGCCAAGCTGTGCAAGCTGACGGCGGACGACTATACGGATATAACGCTCAGGGACGCGCTTTATTATTCAAAATTTTTGTCCGCAGACGTAACGGCGGTTTTTGACCCGACGTATGAGGAAATGAGCGACAAACGCAACGCCACCTATCTGGGTATGGGCGTGGCGGTTATGAAATACGGCGGCTCCCACGGTAAATCGGGTTCCAGCGACGCAAACGCAGAGTTTGTGGCGGAGATCACCAACCTGTTCAATACACACGGCGTGGCATGGCAAAGCGGCGAAATGGGCTACGTGGATCTGGGCGGCGGCGGCACCATAGCCATGTTTCTGGCCAAATACGGCATGGACGTTGTGGACGTTGGGCCGGGTTTCCTTTCCATGCACGCGCCGTTTGAGGTGGCAAGCAAAATAGACGTGTACATGGCTTACAAAGGATATAAAACATTCTATAACCAATAAACAAAAGCAATTGAATACGCGCCCGGATAAAAAAGTGATTTGCAGGGAATAAAAAGCTGCTTTAAATCACTTTTTTGCACTTTATCTTTTTTTAATCTATTCTACAATAGCAACGGGAGTGCCGTTGGGGATTGTATACGCAAGCTCCACCACATCTTCGTTATACATTCTTACGCATCCGTGAGAAACCGCTCTACCAATCAGCCAGGGTTCGTTTGTGCCATGAATTCCAATATGCGGTACAGATAAACCTATCCACATATCGCCGTATATTCCGCCGGGATTTTCTTCCCTGTTTATAACCTCAAAATTTCCTTTCGGGGTAGGCGTAGAGGGCTTTCCCACAGCCACAGGGTATTTTTTATAAAGTTTATTGTTTTGATACAAATAGAGCATTCTTGTATGCAGATGTACTACAATTTTATATGGTTTATATAGTGGGTCTGTTTCCGCGTTTTTTAATCCCACAGAATCCTGCAAAATCAAATGAAACACCTCTATTCCAAAAATATTCTATGTGGTTTTTAGCTGTTTGTTGCAAAGACTAAAAACTCTGCAATATGCCCTTGTATCGTTGCCTAAATATTGGTTACAATACAAAAAGAAAACCTCTGAAGAGGCAAGCGAGAAATGGCCGGAAAACTGGAGAAATACAACCAAAAAAGAAACTTTGAAGTTACCGGGGAACCCGAAGGAAAGACGGAGGAACCGGGAGGACTTTTACAATTTGCCGTGCAGCACCACCTGGCGCGGCGGGATCATTACGACCTGCGCCTGGAATGGGGCGGCGCGCTTTTAAGCTGGGCTGTGCCCAAAGGGCCTTCTTACAACCCCGGCGATAAACGGCTGGCTGTGCAGGTAGAGGACCATCCTCTGGAATACAGGCATTTTGAAGGAACAATACCCAAAGGGGAGTATGGCGGCGGCACAGTGATGTTATGGGACGAAGGCGCGTGGGAGCCGGCTGGTGATGCAGACGCAGGGCTGGCGGAAGGTTCTCTAAAATTTGTGCTCAAAGGAAAAAGGCTCAGGGGAAAATGGGCCCTGGTGCGCATGAAACCCAAAGAGGGAGAAGCCCGTAACAACTGGCTGCTTTTAAAAGAGCGGGATGAATTCGCGCAAACCGGCAATGGCGTCTCCGGATTCACAACCAGCGTGCGTACAGGACGCACCATGGAGGAAATTGGGCGGGGCGGCAATGAACATTTGGGCACCGCGGAAAATCCCTTCGGCAAAATTAACGTGCAGCTTGCCAAAATGGTAAATACCCTTCCACAGGGGGAGGAATGGCTGTGGGAACTTAAATTTGACGGATACCGCGTGCTGGCATACCTGGAAGGCGGCGGCGCTTTACTCTATACGCGCAACGGCAAAGAGTATACACGGCAGTTTCGCGCTGTGGCGGACTCCCTGGCAGGGTGGGCGAACGACCGAGCCATGGTGCTGGACGGGGAAATGGCGGTTACAGACAGCCGGGGCCGCACGGATTTTCAGGCGCTGCAGGGATATGTGAAAAATCCCGTGGGCAAGAAACTTACCTATATTGTATTTGACCTGCTGGCGCTGGATGGGGCCGACCTGCGGGGACGACCGCTGATGGAGCGGAAAGAAACATTGGAAGCGCTTATGAGGGACGCGCCGGTAAACCTGCATTACAGCCGCCATGTGCGCGGCAACGGCCGGGCCAGCCTGCAGGCCTCCTGCGAGGCGGATATGGAAGGAATTATAGGAAAAAAAGCGGATTCCGTTTATAGCGGCACAAGAAACGGAGACTGGATCAAGCTGAAATGTTGCGCAAGGCAGGAATTTGTGATTGGCGGATACACGCTTTCGGATAAAAAAACCCACGGCATCAGTTCGCTTCTTCTGGGCGTGTACCAGGTGCGGGAACTGGCGTATGCCGGGCGTGCGGGAACTGGCTTCACCCAAAAAACCATAAAAGAACTCATTAATAAATTCGAAGGTTTAGAGCGGGAAACAAGCCCGTTTAAACATTCACCCAAACCAGCCGGAAACGAAAAAATAACCTGGCTTGAGCCGGCGCTGGTTGCGGAAATAAAATTTGCGGAATGGACAGAAGAAAACCTGCTGCGGCAGGCAAGCTTTAAGGGCCTGCGCGAAGACAAAAATCCGAAGGATGTTAAAAGAGAAAAAACGAATGACAAGCAGGCAAATGAAAGCCCGGAAGGGGATAAGGCTATGGAAAAATCGAAAATTGCAGGCGGCAACAGCATCACCATAAGCGGAATCAGAATCACCAGCCCAAGCAAGGTGATTTTTACCGATCCCCAAGTCACAAAGGAGGATGTGGTGCGGTATTATGAAAAGGCGGCAAAGCGCATGCTGCCCTATGTGGCGGGCCGTATTTTAAGCATAGTGCGCTGCCCCAAAGGAATGGCAGGCTCCTGTTTTTACAAAAAACATCCGGGGCCGGACAACAAGGCCATTGTAAAAATGCCCATTGTGGGCAACAGCGGGGAAGAGGAAGAAGAGTATTTCTACATAGAGGACGCGTTGGGCCTTATTTATGAAGCGCAGATGGGAACGCTGGAATTTCACACCTGGGGAAGCCGCGCGAATGACCTTGAGCGGCCGGATATGATGGTGTTCGATCTGGATCCGGATGTTGGAATGGACCTTGCAAGGGTGCGGCAAGGCGTTCGGGATGTGAAAGAGTTGCTGGAGGAACTATCCTTAGCCTCGTATTTAAAAACCAGCGGGGGAAAAGGATACCATGTGGTGGTGCCCCTCCTGCCGTCGGCAGGATGGGAGGCCTTTCACGATTTCGCCAGGCATATAGCGGAGGTAATGGAACAAAAGTGGCCAGACCGCTACACAAGCAACGTTCGCAAGGAACAGCGCAAAAACAGGATATTCATAGACTGGATACGCAATGGCAGGGGAGCCACCAGCATTGCGCCCTATTCACTTCGGGCCAGAGAAGGCGCAAGGGTGTCCATGCCCATTGCCTGGAAAGAGCTGGATGCCGTGTCGCCGGATGGCGTGGATATGGCTGAGGCTCTCAAAAGAATGGCTGGGAGCGACCCGTGGAAAGGCTTTTTTGAAACTGCACAACGGCTTAAATAATGGCATGAAGATAGGCGTAATTGCAGATACCCATATACCGGGCAGGGCAAAAACGCTTCCTGCAGTCGTTTTTAAACTGTTTCAACGCGTAGGCCATATCATTCACACCGGCGATATTGCATGTGTCCAAGTGCTGGAAGCGCTGGAAAAAATCGCACCCGTTACGGCGGTTGCAGGGAACGTTGACCCGTCTTTTTTAAAAGAACGGCTGGGTGAAAAAAAGATATTAAAACAAGATGGCTTTACCATAGGCATATGCCACGGTCACGGAGAAAAAGGGCAGACACTACAAAGGGCAATCGATTGCTTTCGCGGCGATGCGGTGGATTGCATTTGCTTTGGCCACAGCCATAAACCTTTCTGTGATTACAGCGGCAACACGCTGTTATTCAATCCCGGCTCGCCAACGGATAAACGGCGGGAAGTGTTTTTCTCCATTGGAATACTGGAAATTGGCCAAATAATTGCCCCGCGTATTATTTATTTCGATTCCACCGGTATCCATACTTTGTAACAAGAAGAGAGGATGATGAAGAAGAAGAGAGGGAAAAAATGTCTAGTGAAGTAATTTTTGAAATATAAGCAATTTATAAAATGCCTATAATATCGCTTTTTTTCATTTTTAAATATTACAGACTGAAGGGATTAGTGAAATAAGTATAAAAATTAATGAAATAAAAATTGAAAATTGTTGCAAAGTTGAAGTAATTATTTAAATAAAAGATCCTATTGAACTAAATTTTGAAACATATTGCAAATTTGAACTAAAAATAGAATATGCTGCATTTTTAATTACTCTACTGTTGCCTTTTAATACTTTATTCATTCAATGTGTTAAATATTGTAATAATTTGTAGATTGATGTATATTAATAGTACTTAATTTTTGTTATGCAATTCGGGGCGAATGACTCAATATAACTGACATCAAATTGTGCTAATTTAATTACAGGAAATATCGCCGGGATTCGTCAGTACAAAAATTTAGACACTTAATCTGGTAATATAGCTTTTATGAAAAATGGAGTATCGGAACTGTATAGGAGATATTTTTATGAAGAGGCAGTGACCTGCCCCCAGTTTTCGCATATTAGAAATGTTAGGAATCACCCGAAATCTTCAATGCGTACTCCTTCGGGGTCAGATTGTCCAGCGACATATGCGGCCTGATGTGATTATACTCAAGCCGCCAGTCTTCAATGATTTCCTTTGCTTCAGACAGATTGCGGAACCAGTGCTGGTTAAGACACTCTATTCTGAACTTACCATTGAAGCTTTCTATATATCCATTCTGCATTGGCTTTCCCGGATCAATAAATATATGTTCTACCTTGTGGTCATAGGCCCATGCATTCATGACATTGCTTGTAAATTCCGAACCGTTATCGGTAAGAATCTCTTTGGGCATACCGCGAAAGATTGCCAGCCGATTCAATACGGCAGTTACTTTTCGTCCGGTGATGGAACTATCTGTTTCCAGAGCCAGGCATTCTCTCGTGATCTCATCGATCACCGTTAGAACACGAATATTGGATCCAAAACGTGTTCTGTCGCTGACAAAATCCATCGACCATCGCTCATTTGCCTTGGTTATTGCCCGCTCTGGCATACCTCGTTTTTCGTATTTTTTCTTTTTGCTTCTCTTCGGTAAAGCCAGTCCCGCGGCTTTATACAGCCGATACGTCTTTTTATGATTAATTTGGATGCCTTCCCGAAGCAGCATAATATGCAGTCGGCGATACCCATAACGCTTCCAGCGTGCAGACAGGGCTACAAGCCTCTCGGTAATCCGTTTGTCTTCACTTTTATTCGTTGGCATATATCTTTTGCTGTTTTGGCTAATGTCGATCAGCCTGCACGCCCTGCGTTCACTTACTGCGTAATCTCTTTGTATATTCGTCGCTATCCGGCGTTTTGCGGCAGGCTTCAGACGTTTTTTGAGATCACATCCTTCAAAATCTTATTATCCAAAGAAAGGTCTGCAACCATCTCTTTAAGCCTTCGGTTTTCTTCTTCCAATTGTTTTAGTCTTTTGGCTTCACTTACATCCATGCCACCGAATTTGCTCTTCCAACGGTAAAATGTTTGTTCAGCGATACCATGCTCCCGGACAATGTCCGCTGCTTTTTTTCCACCTTCGTGTTCTTTAAGAATCCTGATAATTTGTTCTTCGGTAAATCGTTTTTTCATGCTAATCACTCCATTTACTTATTTTATCATATTGTGACTAACATTCCTATTGACGAAGTTTTTCGGGTTCAGGTCAAAGATACTGTCCAGAATGTATCAAATATGGTTATCATTCATATCTACATCAATTAGTGTTTTTGGATGAATGCCCTTTTCATAAAATAAAACTTAATTATGCAATAGAAAATTGTCACACTCAAAATACAGATAAGTATTTAGTTAATCTTTCATCTCAGGCTGCTTATGAGGGAATTAAGACAGATGATAATTACTCGGAATCGATATTATCTGTACTTGAATTAATTAGGTATCACTGGGATAATGGTGGACTTGGTCTCATAACTGAACTAAATTCTAATGTCTATAAGGCTGTAAAAATATTACCAGTATCAGATACTTTTGATAATAATGAAAGAGTCTTAACATCAAATAACCCTGTTATATTAATTGAGGAAGCTAGTCAATTTCTTAAAAGTATATTTTTAACCGGTAAAGCCATAAAACCACCATTACTCACAATTTTATTTAATGACTGTACTCCTATACTAAATTCAATAGCTAAAGATATTTTTTCAAGTTCTTTAAATGAAAAATATTGTTTTTATGATCAAAACACGTCTCACTTATTTTCGAGGTATGATTGGGCGGATATAATAGATAATTGGTTTTATTCAGAATATATAGACAATTGTTTAATTGAAACGCATCCAGATCAGGAGGCATATTCCGCCTATAGTGAGAAAGTGAGTAATGTAACAAAAGCTATCCTTAATTTATTTAATAGTGGCTCAATAAAAGCCTCAAAAGACAATCCAATGATTCATAAATTAGCAATTGCATTAGCACTTCATCATATTGTAGGTACCCGAGACCTCTATGAGCTTTGCACAAAATACTTTTTATATCATGATACCAAACGCGGATATAAATATGGATTGAAGCCGAAGTCATTAAATAGCGTTGCTAATAAAGATATTACGGGCAGGGAAGGGGATATATATATTTATTTGCAAATATATCAACGTTTAACAGAATTGATTACAGCTTCTATAGAAAATGAATTAAATAAAGAAGAAACCTTTGATTCAGGCAAACTACTTAATAATTTACAAATCAGAACTCCTTTATATATTATTTGTGCTACAGATACTCAATATGAAATATTTGAGTTTGGAGAAACAAAAATAGAGTTCAAGTGAGTAGCCGTTTTAACAATATCCTGATGATATAAAAAATCTTCAAGAATGTTTTTTACGATAAATGCAACATTTTTCAAAAATTCATTCCAAAAAGGAAGAGAATAAGGGCTTACTAGACTTTTTATACAACAATATATTTCTAAATTTACTTCAGAACAACAGAAATTTTCAAAAATCACTTCAAAAAAAGCAAAAACTTTCGATAAGTATATCTGAGTGGAATATGATAATAAGCAATATATTTCTAAAATCACTTCATTGTTACATCATATTTCAAAATTTACTTCATTCTAGAACACGATAAGAATGCAGTAGGAGAGATAAAAATGGCATATTGCAAAAAGTACTTCAAATATATTTCAAAAAGCACTTCACTAGATATCACTAGATAAAAAACTTATAATTCTAATTATTCTTGCTAGAATTAGCTATTCGCAAAACACAAGTTTTACGAATAGTTGTTGCGTATTAAGACCCTGCATGCTATACTGTAGCCATGAATTATTTTAAAATCATAAATTAACTTTTTAAATAATTTTTTAAGGCGGTGTTCCCTATGTCAGATTACCAGAAAGAATTGCTGGCGCAAAAAACGCTAAAACTGCGCGAACTGCTGCACGGTCTGCCGCCGTTCTGCAATACTTTTTTTATCGCCATGGAAAGCAAATCCACCATTTTAACACGGCTCAACTATGCGTACGACCTGCGCATCTTTTTTGGCTTCCTCTCAAGCGAATGCCCGGCTTTTGCGGGCAAAGCGCCAGATTCCTTTACAATTGCCGATCTTGAAAAAATAGCCATTGACGACCTGTATTTTTATATGGATTACCTGAATTTGTACGAAAACGCCGAAAATAAACTGCAGGAAAACGGCGAACGCGGAAAAGCGCGAAAAATCGCCTGTTTGCGCTCTTTTTTTAAACATTATTATAAAAAAGGAATGATTTCCCAGAACGTATGTACATTGCTGGATACGCCAAAGCTGCATGAAAAAGCCATTATCCGCCTGGAGCCCAACGAAGTGGCCGACCTGCTGGACGCGATTGAATCGGGTGAAGGCCTTACAGAAAAACAAAAGCAATACCACAAAAAAAATGCTCTGCGCGATGTGGCCATATTTACGCTGTTTTTAACCACAGGGATTCGCGTAAGCGAATTGATTTCCATTAATATTTCGGATATAGATTTTTCCGCAAATGCCTTTCGAGTTGTGCGCAAAGGAGGAAACGCCGCCATTCTGTATTTTGGGCCGGAGGCAAAAAAAGCGCTCCAGGAATACCTGGAACAGCGCAGGCTGGCGCAGGATTACAGCGCCTCCTCTCCCCTCTTTATCTCCCTGCAGGGGGAAAGGCTGACCGTGCGCGCCGCCCAAAATCTGGTAAAAAAATATACGCAAACCGCCGTGCCGTTAAAAAAAATATCCCCGCACAAATTGCGGAGCACATTTGGGACCATGCTGTATAATGAGACCGAGGATATATACATGGTGGCGGACGTTCTTGGCCACAAAGATGTAAACACCACGCGCAAGCACTACGCCACGGTATCGGACGATATCCGCCGGCGCGCATCCCGCGCGGTCAAACTACGGGATTAGGCCAAACAAAACCACCCCAAGGGAGGCGGCAATTGCCAGCAATAAAATGGGGTTTATTTTTCTGCGAACCAGTTGCAGCGCCACCACCACGGCAAATAGTACGCTGTCCTTGTATGTAAAGCCGTCCTGCGTTGCCATAAATATATCTTCCACGATCACAAAAATGGCGGAAATAATAAGAGCGATCACAACGGGATGCAATATGCGCATCACCTTTTGGAAATAAAAATTGTTTCGCGCCCGGCTGAAAAACTTTGCGATCACCAGCATGATAATAAAAGAAGGCAGCACCACGCCAACGGTTGCCAGAACAGCGCCGGGCAGGCCTCCCACACTTGTGCCAATAAACGTGGCCAGGTTGATGGCAATAGCGCCGGGCGTAACATTGGAAATGCCTATAAAATCCGTCAGCATGGATACGGTGATCCAATGCCGCGCGTCCGCCAGTTCCTGCTGCATCAGCGGGATCATGGCGTATCCCCCGCCCACCGTAAATAATCCTATATAAAAGAATGCATAAAAAAGTTCAAACAGAATCATTCCGGCCTGCCTTTCAGCCTGCGTCCGCTTAAATAAGCATACAGCAGGCCCGCACCCAGGGCGGCCAGTATAATAAACATCAGGTTTACGCCGGAAAACGTGGCTATAAAGAACGTAACGCAAAGAATCAGAATATACGGCAGGTTGATTTTGTCGTGCCCCATAAGCTTTAATACGGAATACGCCATGGTAACAATAACGCCCACGCGCAGGCCGCGGAATGCCGCCTGTACCCAGGAAATATCCCCAAACTGCTGCAAAATAAAAGTAATTATATAAATGGAAGCAAAGGGCGGAACCACCACGCCCAGAGTCGCAAAAAAAGCGCCCCAGAAGCGCGCGATGCGGTAGCCTATGTATGTGGCGGAATTAATGGCGATAACGCCGGGCGTTACCTGGGAAATAGCCAGAATATCCAGCAGTTCCTTCTCTTCCACCCAGCCGTGCTTTTGGATTACTTCCCGCTCAATCAGCGGGATCATGGAATACCCGCCGCCAAACGTAAAAGTTCCAATCTTTAAAAAAGACAAAAATATAGGCAATAACTTGTTTTTATTCATCTTATAAGCTGCATTTCCCTGATTGCGTACAGTATCCCCAGTTTTGCGTGCTCGTATGTAAGCGCTCCCTGCATATAGGCGGCGTAAGGCTCCCGGATAGGCGCGTCCGCCGTCAGTTCCAGAGATGCTCCTTGCACAAATGTTCCGGCCGCCATAATCACTTTATCCGTATATCCCGGCATGTCCCACGCATAGGGCACTACGTTCGCGTCTATGGCGGAGGCTTTTTGTATGCCCCGCACAAAAGCGGTAAGCAGCTCTTCGTTTTTTAATACTATGGCCTGGGCAATGTCCGCCCGCGCATCCCGCGGCGCGGGACGCACCTCAAACCCCAGTTTTTGAAACGCCGCGGAAGCCAATATCACGCCCATCAAAGCCTGTGAAACAGTATGCGGCGCCATAAACAGCCCCTGGAAATAGGGCTGGTATGAAGCGGCGTAAGACCCAATTTCCGTGCCGATTCCCGGCGCAGAAAAGCGGTTCGCTATTTTATCAACCAGTTCCTTTTTGCCCGCAATATAACCGCCCGTGGGCGCAAGGCCGCCGCCGGGGTTTTTGATTAAACTGCCCGCAATCACGTCCGCGCCCGCGGCGGTGGGCTCGCTTGTTTCTGTAAACTCGCCGTAGCAGTTGTCCACCATAACCGCAATGTGTGGGAATGACGCATGCACAGCCTGCGCCGCCCTGCCGGTCTCCGCAACGGAAACAGCGGGCCGGATATCGTACCCGCAGGAGCGCTGGATGTATACCAGCTTTATAACAGCGCCGTTGTCATCCAGTGTTTGCATCAGTTGATTTAAATCTATTTTCCCGTCCAGCAGCGGCTGCTCAAAATAGCCGATGCCCCAATCTTTTAGGGAGCCCGTGCCTTCCCCGTGGATGGCGTTGCGGAACGTGTCGTATGGGCGGCCCGTAACGCACAGCATGGCTTCTCCCGGCCGCAAAAGGCCAAACAGAGCGGTAGTAATGGCGTGCGTGCCAGACATCAGCAGGGGCGATACAATCGCTTCCTCCGCGTCCACGGCACACGCAAATACGCGGGCGAGGCATTCCCTGCCTTCGTCCGAATAGCCGTAGCCTGTTGTGGGCGCAAAATGCCTCACGGATACGTTGTTCTTTTGAAAAGCGCGCGTAACTTTATACTGATTTGCCTGGCCCGTTTCCCTGACCCTGTCAAAATACGGCGCGGCTTCCGCCTCACATGCATCCACAAAGGATACGATGGACGGGCTGACGCCAAACTGCTGCGAAATATATTGTTGCATGGGGGTTTGCGGCATTATCCTTCTCCAAGTTCATCCGGTTGCATAATTTTAATTTGAACGGGTTTATGCGGCGTTATGGTGGAAATAGCGTGCTTGTATACCACCATCTGCTTGGAATCCGCCTCCATGATGACCGTAAAGCTGTCAAATCCCATTACCGCACCCTTGATCTGGTATCCGTTGACCAGGTGTACCGTAACCTGAACCTTTTCCTTGCGCACCTGGTTTAAAAACAGATCCTGCAGCGCTATCGCCGATTTTTGCATCGTTCCCTCCACCTTTCGTTTATCTCTCTTCCTCTATAAAGCGGATCATTTCGTCCGCCGGCCTCTTATGATCGCCGGATGCAAACCACCTGATCCCTTCAATTCTATTAAACCACGTATACTGCCTTTTTGCAAATCTGCGCGTGTTTTTTTTAATGTTATCTACCGCTTCCTCCCGGCCGCACCGGTTTTCTAGGAATTCTACCACTTCCTTGTAGCCAATGGCCTGCAGCGCAATAAGGTTTGACGGGTATTCTGCGTATATAGCGGCAACCTCTTCAAACAACCCGCGGTCCACCATCCTGTCCACCCGCCGTTCTATGCGGCGGTACAGCTCTGCCCGTTCCATGGTCAGGCCTGCAACAACAAAACGGTACACCGGGTTTGGCCTGCGGAAATCGTATTCGTCCTCCCCGCCGTTCCTTAGAATCTCCAGCCTGCGAATCAAGCGTTTCCTGTCATTGGGGTGAATCCGCCCGGCTGCCTGCGGGTCTTTTTGGGCAAGCATGGCGTGCAGTTCTGCCCCCGTGTGCGCTTCCAGCGCCGCGCGGAAATCCGGGTTCCCGGATTGTTGCGTAAAATCCAGCTCATACAGCAGGGAATTTACGTAAAGCCCGGTTCCACCCGCCACAATGGGCGTTTTGCCGCGCCTTGCAATATCCTCTATGCACGCAACCGCCTGCCTTTGGTACAGAGCTACCGAATATGGCGTGGCTATGCTTACCACATCCAGCATGTGGTGCGGCACGCCCTGCATCTCCTCCGGTGTGGGCTTGGCCGTGCCTATATTCATTTCTTTATATATCTGCATGGAATCCGCGGAGATAATCTCGCCGTTTATCTCTTTGGCCGCCTGCACAGCCGCGTCCGTTTTGCCGCTGGCTGTGGGCCCAGCAATCACAATCACTTTTTGCTTCATGTCAAACCCGCCGCTTAAAGCTTTTTTCCAGTTCTTCCCTGGCAAGCACCACCGCCACCGGCCTGCCGTGCGGGCACACGGGGATTGTTTTGCTCTCCCGCATCTCGCGGATGAGCTCCCGCATTTCTTCTGCGGATAAATGCTCCCCGGCCTTGATGCTGGAGCGGCACGCGCGCCGGACGATTTTGTCCCTGAAGGGAAGCGCTTCTCTGCCCGCGCCCTGCAGCATGTCAAGAACATCTTCCATCAGGCTCTGGATATCCCCCTGCTCCTGCCGCAGGGGAAGCGATGTGATTTTGATTGTTCCCGCGCCAAAATCTTCTATACCGAATCCAAGCGTGGAGAGGAAATCCGCATTTTTTAGCAGCAGGTCGTGATCCGCCTGTGAGAGCTTTAATGCATACGGAACAAGCAGTTTTTGGGGCAGCAGTGTTTCCCGGCCTTTTAAGCGCTCGTAGTTCAAGCGCTCGTGCGCGGCGTGCTGGTCTATAATATAGGCGGCGTCCCCGCTCTGTACCAGCACATAGGTGCCGAACAACTGGCCCACCATAGTGTAATCAATCAAATCGTCCACCGCCGCAAACGTTTGCTGCTCCTCCGTTTCCTCCTCCGGCCGGGGGAGAAACTCCTCCGCGGGCGGCGTATAGGCGGGCAGGGCGCTCTCGCGCACCAATAGCGCAGGCCTGTCCCACGTTGCGGACGGCGGCTGCCGCGCTTCCCGCGCGGGCGGCGTCCATTTTGGCGGCGTATACGTATATTCCTTTGCTTCCAGGCGGGCGGAAGCCTTCTGTTCCTCAGGCTCCTGCACAAAACTGTGTGCCTGCGCCTGCGGCATTTCCACCGTGGGAAGCGAAACGTTCTGCAGCGCTGCGCGCACGGCTTCCTGCAGCAGGCCTAATACCTCGTCCTCCCCTTGAATGAGCACGGATGTTTTGCTTGGGTGCACGTTCACGTCCACACGGCTGTGCGGAATGGTAAAATTAAGCACCGCAAACGGAAAATGTCCTTTTAAAAGCCTGTCGCCGTAGGCGCGGCTGAGTGCGTCCGCTATTTTTTTAGACCGCACAAAGCGGCTGTTCACCAGCAGCGTCTGGTTCTTGGCCGATTTAAACAAATAATTGGGGTTGGAGATATACCCGCGTATCTGCGTTTCTCCCTCCCCCGCCAGAACCTCCAGCACGCGGTGGCGCGCGGCTGTGCCGTATACTGCTGTAACCGCGTCCGGCAAGCTGCCCGAGCCGGGGCTCTGGAACTGCAGGTTTCCGTTCGAGATATATTTAAAAGATATTTCCGGGCGCGAGAGCGCCATGCGGCTCATCAGATCAGAAATGGCGGAAGCCTCCGCCGCGGCTGATTTCAAGAATTTGCGCCGGGCCGGAACGTTGTAGAAAAGGTCTTCCACCAGCACGGTTGTGCCGTCCGGCAGGCCCGCAGGTTTTACTGTAAAGGCATTTTCGTCCTGCGCCAGAACGCAGCCTTCCGTTTCGCCCGCCACGCGCGTTCTAATGGAAAGGCGTGATACAGCCGCAATACTGGGCAGCGCCTCGCCGCGGAACCCAAGCGAAGCAATGCGCTCCATATCCTCAAAGCTGGCAATCTTGCTGGTGGCGTGCTTTTGCACGGCAAGCAGCACATCCTCCGGATGGATGCCCCCTCCGTTGTCCGTAACACGGATGAAGCTTTTGCCGCCGTCCTTTATTTCCACCGTAACGGCGGTGGACCCGGCGTCTATCGCGTTTTCCACCAGTTCTTTTACGACGGAGGCCGGGTTTGTAACCACCTCGCCCGCCGCAATCTTGCCCGCAACCGCGGGGTCCAGCACGCGTATCCTATTCATCGGCCAGCTCCTGTGCAACCTGTCCAAGCAGGTTCAGCGCTTCCAGTGGGGTCAGGGTGTTCACATCCACTTTTTTCAGGCGCGCAATCAGCTTTTCGTGCCGCTCCCCGTTGTCTTTTGGCGCATCCGGCTTTTCTTCTTCCAGAATGGATATTTCGTTTCGGTTGAGGCGTGTGAGCATTTTTTTGGCGCTTTCGGTCAGCTCCGGCGGAAGGCCCGCCAGCCGCGCCACCTCCACGCCAAAGCTCTTGTCTGTGCCGCCCTTGATGATTTTGTGCAAAAATACAATCTCACGCCCAAATTCTTTAACTGCTATGGAATAATTCTTAATCTGCGGGTGCCGGTTTTCCAGCTCCACAAGCTCATGGTAGTGCGTTGCAAACAGCGTTTTTGCGCCAATGTTTTGGAGCAGATATTCAACGGAAGCCCACGCGATGGAAAGCCCGTCTATGGTGCTGGTTCCGCGGCCAATCTCGTCCAGTATAATCAGGCTGTCCCGCGTGGCGTTTTGCAAAATAGAAGCCAGCTCGTTCATTTCCACCATAAAGGTGCTCTGTCCGCTCGCCAGATCGTCCGAAGCGCCCACGCGGGTGAACACGCGGTCCACCAGGCAGACGCGCGCAATGGACGCGGGCACAAAGCAGCCAATGTGCGCCATAATCACAATAAGGCCCGTTTGCCGCATGTATGTGCTTTTGCCCGCCATGTTGGGGCCGGTGATCAAAAGCAGGTTGTTCTCCTTGCGGTCCAGCAGCACGTCGTTCGGGACAAAGCTGCCCTTTGTTATTTTCTCAATCACTGGGTGCCGCCCGTCTTTGATGTATATCTTTCCGTTGTCGTTAATCTGAGGGCGCGTGTAATTATACTCGTAGGCTACGGACGCAAAAGATTGCAGAACGTCCAGCATGGCGATTGCCTGCGCCGTCTGCTGTATGCGTGGCACAGCCGCCTCCAGCATTGCCCGCAGCTCCAGAAAAATGCCGTATTCCACACTGCAGCGCTTCTCTTCCGCGTTTAAAATGGTTTCTTCCATCTCTTTTAATTCATCCGTAATGTAGCGCTCGCAGTTTGCAAGCGTTTGCTTTCTTATATAACGGTAGGGTACAAGGCTCTGGTAAGATTTTGTTACCTCCAGAAAATAGCCGAACACCTTGTTATAGCCCACTTTGAGGTTTTTGATTCCTGTGGCCTCGCGTTCGCGCGCCTCCAGCTCCATCAGCCAGTCCTTGCCCTTGTCGGATGCCTCGCGCAGGCGGTCCGCCTCCGCGTTATAACCCGCTTTAATAATGCCCCCGTCCCGCAAACCGGCGGGCGGGTCGTCTTCTACCGCAGCTTCCAGCAGGCCCGCAATATCTTCCAGGCTGTCCATCTGCGCGTTCAGTTTGCTAAGCAGGGCAACATCCAGCGGGGCCATCAGGCTTTTTACCGCGGGCAGCCGCAAAAGCGAGCTTTTGAGGGAAACGCAGTCCCGCGCATTGAGCGAGCCGTAAGAGATGCGGCTGAGCAGGCGTTCCAGATCGTACACGCCGGTTAATGCCTCGCGCAGGGATGCCAGCAGGGAATAATTCTCCCGAATCTCCGCGACCGCGTCCAACCTGGCGTTTATTTCCTCCACGCTTTTCAACGGGCGAAGGATCACTCGTTTGAGCATGCGCGCGCCAAGCGAGGTTTTTGTCTTGTCCAGCAGCCACAAGAGCGAGCCTTTTTTGCCGCCCTCCATCATGGTCTGCACAAGCTCCAGGTTGCGGCTGCATGTGGGGTCTATCACCATATTCTCATGCAGGTCCGGCACGCCTATGCGGTTGATGTGCGCCAGGCTGTTCATCTGCGTTTCAAACAAGTACCGCATCAGCGCGCCCGCGGCGTACAGCGCCGCCGGCTTTTTCAGCAAGCCGGAATCCGCCATCTCCTGCGGGCCAAAGTGGCTTTGCAGCGTATCCTTGGCCGCCAGCGGCTCAAACGCCCCGTCCATATACGGATTCAGGTATATTCTTTTAAACCGGGCATCCTCCAGCAGGGCCGCAAACCGTGAAACGCCGCCCTGCGGGCAAAGCAGTTCCTTGGGGTTTACGCGGGCAAGCTCCGCCTGTATGCTTCCTCCGTTGCCCGCCAGCTCATACGCCACAAATTCTCCTGTGGATACGTCCGCGTAGCAAACGCCGGAGCCTTCGTCTCCCTCGCATACGCAAAGGATGTAATTGTTCTCCGTCTCGGTCAGCATGGCGGGCTCGGTCACCGTGCCCGGCGTAATCACGCGCGTAACGCCGCGCTTCACCATTCCCTGCGCCTGGCTGGGATCCTCCAACTGGTCGCAAATGGCCACCTTGTGGTTTTTGGCCAGCAGCCGCGCCACGTAATTATCCACCGCGTGGTAGGGCACGCCGCACATGGGCGCGCGCTCCTCCATGCCGCAGTCCCTGCCTGTTAAAACAAGGTCAAGCTCCCGGGATGCCGAGACCGCGTCGTCAAAGAACATCTCATAAAAATCGCCCAAACGGAACAAAAGGATACAGTCGCTGTATTCCTCTTTAATCCGCATATATTGCTGCATCATGGGAGTAAGTTCCGCCATTTAGTTCCCCTCTGCTTCCCCAAACAGGGTCGTCTTTTTTCCCTGTGTGATCCGTACGTTTATAAAATTTCCAATCATGGCGGCGTCCCCCGCAAAGTTTACTGTTTTGCCGCCGTCCGCCCTGCCGGTCACATGCTTCTTGCTCCGCGTGCTTGCGCCTTCCACCAGCACCCGCTGCACGGAGCCCACATAAGACTGGTCTATTTCCTCTGTTATCCGGTTTTGCAGCGCCACCAGGCGCACAATACGGTCTTTTTTAACTGCCTGGGGTATCTGCTCCTTCATTTCCGCCGCAACGGTGCCCGAACGTTTGGAATACACAAACGTATACGCCGCTTCAAAGCGTACATTTTGCACAAGGCTTATGGTCTCCGCAAAATCTTCTTCCGTCTCCCCCGGGAACCCAACGATGATATCTGTGGTAATGGTGATGCCCGGCATGGCAGCCCTGAGTTTATTGATCAAAAACAGATACTCTTCCCTTGTATACTTGCGGTTCATCAGCGAAAGTATCCGGGTGGACCCGGACTGCACGGGCAGATGGATATGCCTTGCGATCTGCGGATATCGGGCCATTGCGGCAATCAGTCCGTCCGATAAATCCTTGGGATGCGAGGTCATAAACCGGATGCGCTCGGCTGGCGTTTCTTTGCATATGCGCTCCAGCAACTGCGCAAAGGTAACGCCCAGCTCTTTGCCGTATGAATTCACGTTCTGCCCAAGAAGCGTCACTTCCCTTGCGCCCTGCTCCAAGAGGCGGCAGATTTCTTCTATAATACGCTCCGGTTTGCGGGAACGCTCCGGCCCGCGCACGGTTGGCACAATGCAGTAAGAACAGTAATTATTGCAGCCGTACATAATGTTCGCAAAGGCGGCGGGGCCTGTTGCGGCGGAAACCGCCGCCTCGTCCGCAACGCTTTCCGGCTGCGCCAGCAATTCCAGGCGGCGCTTGCCTTCCTGCATATTTTGGGCCAGCAATTGGGGCAACTGCCCCAGGTTGTGCGTGCCAAGCACCAGGTCCACAAACGGGAATGTTTTGTATACCTTCTGCGCTATTGCCTCCTGCTGCGTCATGCAGCCGCACACCACTATTTTAAGGCTCCTGTTCTTTTCCTTAAGATGCTTTAACGCGCCTATGTTTCCTATAATCTTGTTTTCCGCATTCTCGCGCACGCAGCAGGTATTCAATACAATCAACCCTGCTTCCGCCTTCTCCGCCGTATGCCGGAATCCCATGTCCTCCAGCCGGGCCGCTATCTTTTGCGATTCGTGCTCGTTCATCTGGCAGCCATACGTAACGATGTGGTATTTTATACCCTCTATGGTATTATTTATCTGTGTTGATTCTTGTCTCTTCATAGGAAATATTATAAAATATCCCCGCTGATAAATCTATAAAAATTATTCAAAATGAGTGTTGACATTTAGGTCTAAGTACGGTATATTATACATCGTCGCGATAATCAAACACAATTTGCGGGGTGTAGCGCAGTTTGGTAGCGCACGTGCTTTGGGAGCATGGGGCCGGGGGTTCGAGTCCCTTCACCCCGACCAGAGTACACTAAATGGCCCCTTGGTCAAGCGGTTAAGACATCGCCCTTTCACGGCGGTAACAGGAGTTCGATTCTCCTAGGGGTCACCATTTACCGCACTTTAGGGCCCTTAGCTCAGTTGGTTAGAGCATCCGGCTCATAACCGGTTGGTCCGGGGTTCGAGTCCCTGAGGGCCCACCAACTGCATACTCGTCCGTCAGGGACAAAAAAATAAATATGGATGGCCCGGTAGTTCAGATGGTTAGAACGCTAGCCTGTCACGCTAGAGGTCGTGGGTTCGAGTCCCCTCCGGGTCGCCATCTTTTTTTCTAACTTTATCCTGCCTCGGTAGCTCAGTCGGTAGAGCAAAGGACTGAAAATCCTTGTGTCGGCGGTTCGATTCCACCCTGAGGCACCATTATTACTGCTGGTGTAGCTCAACGGCAGAGCAGCTGATTTGTAATCAGCAGGTTGCGGGTTCAAATCCCATCACCAGCTCCACTGGCATTTTTGGAAGGGTTCCCGAGTGGCTAAAGGGAGCAGACTGTAAATCTGCCGTCGACGACTTCGGTGGTTCGAATCCACCCCCTTCCACCACTAAACCACCTATCCTGCGAGAATGGCGGAATTGGCAGACGCGCTAGATTCAGGTTCTAGTGTTCGCAAGGACATGCAGGTTCAAGTCCTGTTTCTCGCACCAACATCAGGCCGGTCAAATTTGACCGGCCTGATTTTTTTATCTTGTTTTCTTCAAGTTTGATTGTATTTAATGTTGTTTTCTATTTCGCAACAAAATCTTGCGTGACATATATGGCTTCTATTGCTAACATAGTTATGTAAAATATCCTTATCCTTGAAAGAAGTTTATGATTTATGAACGATGTCGGAAAAAATATTAAAAATCTGCGCAAAAAAAAAGGTATATCTCAGGAAACTTTGGCTGAAAAGCTATATGTAACGCGTCAGGCGGTTTCGCAGTGGGAAACGGGTCGTACTCAGCCTGATTTAAAAACACTGAACGAGATCGCCAACTTCTTCAACGTTGATATATTGGCGATCATATATGATGGAAAGAAAAAAGTTGACACCATCGCACCGCACAAAAAGAAATATAAAAAAGGTTTCATCATATTTGGTGCGATATCGCTTGCGATGCTTTTTCTTGTACTTATATTAAAGCCAACAATTGAGTATATGTATTACCGATTCATTGCTGAAACTTTTGTCCGAATCTACATTGCTTTCTCTGAACCCTTGCTTTATCTTTTTGCGGCACTTTTTGCAGTAAACGGATTTTCTCTCGGCTGGAATCTGCATATACGCCGCAAGCCGGTCCGGCGGGCTGTTTTTGCTGTCAGCATCGCGTTTCTGGTATGCTATAGTATTATTCCGTTGCTGATGGCCTTAGGCCCCATTGCCGGAGATTATTTTCCGCAAAGATTCTGGTTGTTTTTTGTTACAAACCCCGTGCTGTTTTTGCTGCCGGGAATTGGGCTGCATTTCGGCAGCAAGGTGATCCCCGCACCCTAACGGTCTAACGTATATTTGATAGGCATAACACCAGGAATATTAATCGTTGCTTTTGCTGAAGAGAATGAAGTAAACTCGAAGGAATGCTGTGCTAAAATTTGAATAACTAGTTCATCTAAAATCTTATTATCAAATTTCATGGCACAACCTCTTTGCTCAGTTATATGCTTAATGTAACATGCTATCTAAATATTTTGAATTTTAATTTGACTTGCGTCCTCTCCTTGCACCACTCCTAGTACATAGCATTTATCTTGTTTTTTCATAAATCAATTAAGAATTTACAGGTCTTCTTCCTGCCCCCACTGCAATGCCCTGATCATTTTAATCTGGAATGCTCAATATTTAAAAAACGCCTGCCGCCTAAAGCCGCAGGCGCGCTTTGTCACCATTCGGGCTCTTCAGGCGTAATCAGCGTCCAGGGCTGCGGCGGGCGATCCCGCAAATATTTCCGCTGCCAGTCCCATTGCGGATGCCTGCGCAGATATTCGCCTGCATAAAACGGCTCCCCGCAGCTCCGGCCAAACCTTGCCCAAAAAGAAAAATCTTTGGCAAGCCGGCTTGTTACCACCTTGCCGTCCACCGCCCCTTCCGTGTTGTACGGCTCACCGCCGTCCGCCCCGCTGAACTCAAACGGGTCAACGTCCGTATGCCCGCACAGGGTGCGGCCGCTGGGGTGATCTTCCTTCTGAAGATACACGTCGTAATGGTCTGCAATCATACGCTTGGCACATTCAATGTCTATTTCCCCGTATGCGCTTTTCATCAGTTCGCGCCACCTTACCCTTCTGGCCCCGTTATCCCGCACGTCCGTATATCCGGTATAGCCGCATTCCAGGTTCCGTATCTGCGGATTCTCGGGAGCGTTATAGCCGGTAAAAACGCCGTCCTTTATTTTTTTATAGTCGCTGTATTCCCTGCCCAGCTCAAGGCTGGCAATTTCGTTTGTGTGGATATTCCCAAGCAGCCATGTGTTGGCGTATCCCCCGTTGTTTCCCTCCTGCATGGTTTGCACAAAGCGGTCAAGGTTCTTTGCATACTGCATTGCTTTTCGCGCGCGGTAAAATTCGGGCGCCCCGCCTGCCTTGTAATCTTCAAAGCCTTTAATGGTGGTTTCTGTTCCAACAATTCCCGCCCCGGTGATAAAGAAATCCGTAAAACTGTGGATATAGCCGGGGGCTGTCTGCATAAAAATCCTGTACCCTTCAGACGGCTCAATATCCAGTACAATGTTGAAATACTGCCCCAAAACATAATCCAGCCAGGTGTTGTGCGCCATAACAATGCCGTGGTCGCTTGTCGCGTTGCCTGTGGCTATGAACGCGCTGCAATGTCCCTGCCGCGGGCGTTTTGCCTGGGATGATTCTGCCGGCCACCAGTAAAACATCAGCTCCAAAAAACCGTTCCAGGCAAGCAATTCGTCCGGCGATATATTAAAACCCGCCGCGGCGGCTCCTGCTGAAATCCCGCCGATCTCCTCTTTATATTCGTCGTCTATATTGGGGGCAAACACTTTTGCAGCGGCCTGTGAAAAAAATCCAAATGTTTTTCCGGTATAAAATTCGGAGAAATTCCGCATTGTTTCCAGTATTGTTTCAATTTCTTTGCCCAAACAGTACCCGTGCTGAAACCCGCGCTCATAGGGGCTGCCTTCTATATGCAAATAACTCCAGCCAAATTTTTTATAACAATGAACATTGTTCATATATTCCGTGTGTTCCACTATCATCGTTTCCTCCTTCTGCTTTTGTCTCTTATATCAACAAATCCCATGCGACCCGCTGGTTGGAGGAATCTGCCTCTCAGTCCCAGCCGCCAGAACGGATGCAACGGATTTAGCCATATCTTCAACTAATTTTTCCGCCATTCCGATATTAAAGCCAACCTTTAATACCATTCTTATAATCATTTCGTTTTCATAAGGCTCCGGGAGCGGATATGCCGGTATGCTCCATCCGTGTTGCTTCATTTCCCAGGCTAAAACAGAAAGGTCAAGCCCCATCCGCTTTGCCTGCCGGGTAAGCGCCAGAACAACCATGGGGAGAGAAAACGGGTCGTCTACTATATCAAATATCCGGACTCCATTCGCTTTAAGATCATAAAACGCCGCCGTCAACTGTTGTTTTATAGCAAAAAGATATTCTATGATCTGCCTATACCCTGCCTTGCCCAGCCGGACGAAATTATAATATTGGGCCACCACATTGCTGGCATTTTTGGTGAAGTTCAGGGAAAAATCGCTTTGCTCGCCGCCAAGATAATCTATTTGAAAAACCAGTTCCTCGTCTATATCACGTGCGCTCCTCCAGATTGCCCATCCAATTCCGGCAAAAACATTTCCGTATTTATGCCCGGAAACGTTAATAGATTTAACCCATTTCAAACGGAAATCCCACGGCAAATCCATATAGTCCGGATAAAAAGGGGCCACAAATCCCCCGCTGGCAGCGTCGGCATGAATCGGTATCTGCCATGCGTGCAGTTTGTTATGCCGGTCCACCACGGCGTTCAGCGCCTCCATATCATCAAACTTGCCGGTAAAGGTATCGCCCGCTATTCCCACAACGCATATGGTTCTGTCGCTTAAGCGTTCCGCCACTTTGGCAATATTTATTTTTAAATCTGGCCCTACGGGGATAATAACAGGCGTTACTTCAAAATATTTTGCAAATTTCATCCAGCATACCTGAACATTGGAGCCAAATATAATCTCCGGCTTTTCTGCCGAAAGGCCGTTGTTTTGCGCCCATTTTTTCCAAACAAATTTATAATTCAATCCCGCCAGCAGGGCCGCTTCCGTGGACCCGATGGTGCTTGTGCCCGCAGGGTCGTCGTCTGCCCCGGCGTGAAACAAATGGGCTAGCATGCATACGCAGTTTCTTTCCATTTCAACGGATTGGGCATAGATCAATTTGTCAATAAAGTTTTTATCCAGATTTTCTTCCATAAGCTTTATGGCCGTTGGCTCCATCCATGTTGTTACAAAGGTGGCCATATTCAGCTCCGGCACAGAATCAAAATGGCTTTCCGAATGAACAATCTCATAAGCCTCCGCGGCGCTCATTTTTTCTTTGTTTAAAAAATCCTGCGGCGGATAGCCGGGAGTAAATATATCCCCTTCAATGGAACCGTATGGAATACGGAATTGGCCCCCGTCCGGAATCTCTTTTCCCCTGCCCTTTACCAGCATTCCTATCACCTCTTAATTTATATGCCCCTATCAATATATGCGCCGGTTCCCGCAGCCGTAACAGAAAAATATATACAGAGGTAATTTTATAGCGAAAAATAAAAACACCCGGTGCAAAACGCTTGCGGCGAACGACATTTGCAGAATACGAACGCCCGGAAATTTTTTATTTCTGTTTGCGTTTTGGGTTGTTATACTATATGTGTAACAATTATTTTGAAAAGTACAGTTGAATCACCCATTGTTTTAAACAGAAAAGCCCGCCATGCAGAGCGGGCTTTTCCGATAATATTTGTATATAAAATCAATATTTAATAAACTTATCTCCCGGAACGCCGCAGATCACGCATTTTTCCGGTACTTCTTTTTCTATGTTGCCGCAAACGGGGCACAGGTAATAAAATATTTCTTCCGCCTTATCTATGTTCTCCAACGCCTCGGTATACAGCCTGGCATGCACTTCCTCTGCTTTCATGGCAAAAGTAAACGCCATTGCAGCGGCCTTGTTGCCCTCCTCCTGGGCTGTTTTTACAAAATCGGGATACATGCTCTTGTATTCGTGCGTCTCTCCCGCAATCGCGTCCTTCAAATTATCCTGGGTGGAAGAATTTTTACCGGCCAGCTCAAATTCTTTCAGCGCATGCAGTGTTTCAGCATCGGCTGCCGCCCTGAACAGTTTGGCCGCGTTGGGCTTCCCCTCCGCTTCCGCTTTTTTTGCGTAAGCCAGGTATTTCCGGTTCGCCTGCGATTCCCCCGCAAACGCCGCCATTAAATTTTCAAGTGTTTTGTTATCCATGTTATTATCCTCCTTAATATTTTTACTTTTTGTAAGTATTGTAACCAATTTTTCCGCAGCCTCCGCCGGAAAATCCGAAGGCGGCGTATCCAGCAGCAATTTAAGCAATTCAAGCACATTGCCGCTTTGCGGAAGCATAAAGCCCGCTTCGCGCAGAAGGTCTTCCGCCATCAGCCGGTTTGACATGCCGAGCGCCTGCGCGAGCTGGCGCTGTACCGGGTTCGTATTACTCTCCGCAACCGCATTCGCGATCCGTTCCTGCTTCACCTTGCTTTCCGCCAGAAAACGCAGGGAACGAAGCACGGCAGCCTTTTTTTCCTGCTGGGACGGAAATTCCTCCGGTATCAGCGATATGGCGTGGGACGGGCAAGCGTCAACGCACAGGCGGCATCCGTTAATACATTTGGAAGCGTCTATCTGGCCATTCTCAGTGTCTGTCGCTCCAACCGGGCAAACATACAGGCAAAGGCAATCCTTGGTGCAAAGCCTAATATTTCTTACAGCATGCATCTTTACGCCCCCCTCTGTATCTGTCTAATCTTAAATTTTGGAACCTTGCACACTGGGCAGATGTCCGGCGCATCCTGCCCTATATATATAAATCCGCATATCTCGCATACAAAAATTTTGGTGTTTTCCAAAAGAGCGTTCCCCTGCTTTTCGTAACGCTTTAAAATGGAATCCATCAGTCTTGTTACTTTTTCTCCCCATACAAGCGCCCTGAGCGCGCCCCGGTCAGTTTGCTCTGCAGATACCTCATGCGCCTCCGGGTAACCGGATGTTAAATCATTCTGCAAAAGCGGCAACAGGTCTGCAAGCCGGTCTTCAGAAATCTGCCTGCTTTTTCTTTTGTAATATTCTGCAAGATTGCCGAACAACTGCGCTTCTTCAGGCTTGTATTGTTTTTCGCATCCCTTTGAAAGGTTGGAAAACAACGCGCTCAGTTCGCCAAAACCCAGCTCACGCAATTTCTCTTCGTGCGGTTCCCGAAAGCTCTCGCCGCCGCGCGCGGTGGGCAATGTGTTTGCCGTCTGTTCCATGAAATCGTTTTTTGAAGCTCCGCACACCGGGCATAGCCAATCCGCTGAGAGATCGTCCCACAAAGAACCGGTGGTTCCATCGTAAGCGTATCCGCAGATGGAACATACATACTTCTCCAATTGTTTTTCCGCTCCTTTACCTTGTTAATGGGTTTTGTTTTTTGAATTATCATACTTTTTTTATATAATGCGCGGCAGCGTATTTAAAACAATTAATTTTTAAATATTGCAAAATGTATAAATTACAGGCAGACAAAATATACGCCGTGTATGCAAAGCGGTAAACGGCGCCGGGTTACAGATATTTCCGTCAAAAGAAAGAATGCTTATAAAACAGCAGATTTGCAGCCGGGATTTTGTATACTATCAAATTTCTTCATTTATAGAATGCGGCAAGGTTTTGGGCTTATTCGTCCGTATCCAGAAAAGCAATCCTGTCCCCTACCTTCAGGTCTTTCACAGCGGCGCTTCCCGCGGGTACTTCCAATACACAATGCGCCCCCGCTATGCACGGGCCTACAGAATCCGGAGGAAGGGTTTCCATGCACAGCACCTTTTTATGCGCGGTCAGGTATAGCACGTCCAGGGAAAACCGCACCTCATACGTGTGTACCTGGTTGCAGGGAACAATTAAAAGCCCTTCTCCATGCTTCAGCTCCTTTTTTCCCGCAAGTCCGCGGGATCGCGTGACCGAATCCGCCGCAACATTGATGTCCTCCCATAGAAGCTTTTCTCCAATAAACGCCTTCATAACATGATCCTCCGTATTAAAATCACGTCCCAAAATTGTTATTTGCGCAATTTGGGAGCGAAAATTTAAATGCCGCTTCCGTTAGTTACCGGAAGCGGCAGTAAGAGGGATTACAATTTGCCCTGTCAGACGCATTTCCGCACATCCCTTTTGGGGAGGCTAAATCACGCTAAAAAGACAGAGCAAAAAATTCAGTCTCTTTGACCTCGTTCGGTAACTGGCTGCCGTAGGGTTTATGCCCCTTTAGGCCCTGTAGCTTTGCGTCGCGGACTTTCGTCCGGTTTGCTATTATCGTGAAGTTGAATTTATGTGCAGCCCTAGCTTTTCAGATATTAAGATGTGCTAACCAATAAAAAAGCGCAGGCTGTTTGATAGCCGCGCCAATCACACACAAAAAACACGTTTGCTCCGCAAGCATGCTCCGGTTACCTGGCAGCTGGCTACCATAGGCTTTGATGCCCTTAGGTCCTGTAGTTTTGCGTCCTGCCTTTTCAGACAGTTTGCCTTTAAACTGTTAACCTGTTTTGACTTGATTGTAAACATTATCATTAGCCTTGTCAATACTATTTTGATTTATTTTGTCAAATCATCTGCATTCTATCTTACATATAAATTTTTTTAATGAATTTTTAATTAATTTTATAAACGGATCACTATAACTCGGAAAATTATGGTATAATAGTACCAAATTCCATCCGACTCACGGCGCAAAACTCCGCCGTGACTACAGTTTCATTTCCTTGTGGAAGGAGGTGAAAAATTCATGAAGAAACCGGCACTTAAAATTGTTGTGGCATTGGTTTTATGCTTTTCGCTTCTGTTTTCGTTTGCCGCGGTGGCGCAAGCCAAAACCGCAAGCCCAAACATTATAGCGTACAGCGTGTATTCGTCCAGCGGCGCGTACACCCACAGCACGTCCTTTACCGTGTATGCGGATAAAGTTTGGGAGCCGAACGGCCTTCCCATTGCGGACGTCCAATTTTCCATCTGGACAAAATCGGATAAAAGCGATATGAAAACGTTCAGCGGAACGCGCGACGGCGACAATTGGCGGGTCCTGATCAATACCTGGCAGTTTAACAATGCCTGGGGCAAATACCGCGTTTATGCTTACGGCATCGATACAGCAGGCAGGAAGGCCCTGGTTGGCGGCGTGACCGTAACCGTAGCGCCAGAAAACATTACGTCTACGGCAACCAGCTTTTATACTTCCGCTCCCAAGAACGGTGCGTTCTATACTTATGTAAAGGGCGCCACCAACGATGCGGATGACGTGGCGAAAATCAACCTCCGGGTTTGGGCCAACGGTCTTGAGTCTACGGAGAAGTGGTACCCCATGCAATACAACGCAAAAAAAGACCTCTGGAGCGTACAGGTGAACATATCCGATTTTGCGTATTATCACGGGTGGTATACCTTAAAGGCGTACACAGCGAATTCTGTGGGCGCGCAGAGCTATGTTTCCACGATATATGTAAACGTTCCCTAAAGCTGTAAAAAAGGATTTAATACCCTTTTGCGTAAAAAGCACCGGGCTTTTGCCCGGTGCTTTTTCTTTGTTCCCGTTGCCGGGTATTTTTTTGTCCGATTATTTGGAAGCGGCAGCTGATTCAGAAGCAGAAGCGGAAGCCGATTCGGAAGCTGCCGGCGAAGCGGAAGCCGCATCGGAAGCAACTGCGGATTCGGAAGCAGCCGGAGCTACGGAAGCAGCCTCGGAAGCAGCCGGTTCTACAGACGCAGCCTCGGAAGCTGCCGGTTCTACGGAAGCTGCCACGGAAGCTTCAGCAGAAGCAGCCGGAGCAGAGCTTTCGGCAGCAGGTGTGCTGCTGCAAGCTGTAAGGAGCATCACAGACAGTGCTACAACCACTGCCAGTACAATCGCAATATATTTCTTGTTCATTCTATTTTCCCCTTTCATAATTTAAAAAACTTATTATTTTTTTATTTTTGTCCAAGGGCCCTTAGGACGTTTTAGATTATAGCCCGTTGGAGACAGATTTGTAAAACTGTGATTTTGGGGTTCTGGGCCATTTTGGGGGATAAAACCGTAAAAGCCGTAATTGATAGTTGATATTAAAAAATTCATCCGGATACCTCACCATTCTGGCAATACCTCATGGATTGTGTAAATTTTTTGTAAACAAACTGTTAAAGAACCAAGAACAATATTCATAAAAACCCGGCATGCCTTTTTTTGAAGCTTCGCACCGTTTGAAAAGCATACTTTTTACCGCACCCAAATCATGATTGGATATCCGCGCGATACATGCCTGCGCAAGCAAAAGAAAACCCCGGAAAACGATCTGTTGTCCGGGGGATGATATGCATACGGTTTTATATGCTCTTCAGTTCTTCCCTGCTCTCCACGATTCCAAATTCCACGTCAAACGTTTTAATTTCTCCGGGTTGAATAAACTTAAGCTCTCCTGTGCGGCGGGCCTCAGCGCGGCCCTCAGGCTTCCAGGTGGCGGGCTCCAGGCCCACAACGTAGTCTCCCGCCCCCATCTGCTTCCATTGCACAAAGTGATCCAATTGTTTTATGTTGGATTTTACATATGCGCCCAGCCCAAGCTTCTCATTAAACAGGCACATATGCAGGCTGCCGTCCGCCGCCGGTTCCATATCGTGATAAAAAACCTGTTCCGCAAAGCCCGCCTCCGGCGCCTGGAATTTGTTATATGCATTAATTCCCTTGGCCGCTTCCGCGTCACGGGGAGTCACCTTTGTTTTTGGCGTGATTAAAATGGTGTCCTCGCTGACAAGCGGGTAGCCAAAGTTGCAGTGGTACATCAGCATAAAGGGCGTTTCTGCAAAACCGCAGTTTTCCACCGCATCGTGCACATGAATTGTTTTGCCGCCCATTTTAACGGAGATTTCCCGGCTGAGTACCAGATTCTCTCCAAATATACTGCTCTCCTGCACTTTGCCCCGTATGCGGATCACATAGTCGTCTCCTTCCCACTCCCGGCTCACAGATACATCCTGCGCCGGAATGTTGCTTACGCGGCCGTGCAGGCCAAGCGTCTGCCCCTCGTCCACGCAGGGCGCGCCAAAGTACGTAAGGCCGCAGGTGGTCAGGAGGCCGCAGTAAAAACCGCGTAAAAAATTAAGTCCGTCTTTTTCAAAAAACGCCGGGTTCGTCACACCGGATTTGCTTATGTGCGCAAGCGGCGTGCCCTTAAATTCGGCCCAGGCAATGTCCATCGCCCTGGAAGGCACCACGGTAAAAGCCAGGCCGCCGCCCGTCTTCACCTCTATTACGCGAACGCCGTCCGCCTTGCCGGCGCTAAGGACGGATTCCTTTGCGTCCGCAATCTGGGAAATATCGCCCACGTAACTGGAAATGGATTTTTTTGTAATCTTTTTGCCGTACAGTTCCATTGCATGATTCCTCGCTTATTCAATTAATAACTGGATTTTTAAAAATAAAAGGGGTTACAGTTTTATTGTAACCCCTTCCGGCCCGTTGTCAATACCCGGGCAAGCGGCAAACGCATCTTGTTTGCTCAGGCTATACATCTTTTGCAATCTATAAACCAAAAGCGGGCGGCAGCACAATCATACCGCTTACATGTTCAAGCGCGCCCGGTACAAGCTCCATCGCCATAAAGCATTCGTCCGGCGCGGGAATATTCAGGGTGATCCCCCATGTGCTGGCACGTTTGTATCCAAACCTGGGGTAATAGTCCGGATGGCCCACAAGGGTTGATGACGTAAATCCCTTCTCTTTGGCGATGCGGTGACCTTCACGGATCAACATGCCGCCAATCCCCCTGCGCTGGTATGCCGGCAGAACGGCAACAGGCGCAAGCATCAGGGAATCCGCTTTGCCTATTTGGATTTCAGAAAACAGAATATGCCCAACAATGTTTCCGTCCTCCTCCGCCACCAGCGACAGAGCGGGCAAAAATCCGTCGCTTTCCCGCAGGCGGACCACCAGGTCCTGCTCATTCCCTTCCGAGTATTCCATGCCTGTGAAGGCAGCCTTCACCAGCTTATAGACGGCGCCGTAGTCTTCTTTGCGTTCCTGCCTGACACATATATCCATTGCAAACTCCTTTGCTATTGTTTCCAGTATTATACCATTGCGCCGCAAATAATAAAATTGTACGTAATAAAAATTTGCAGCCTAACCTAGCCATCCTCTTTTTTTGGCTCTTTAAGCCGCTTTTTTGCGGTAATTTTCCTAATAAGGGCAAATACCGCCCAAACCGTAGCCGTCAGCGCAGCGGCATATACCGCCTGCATGGCCCAGGTAAATGCTATCGCGGCAAAATTGTCATTCCTGCCCGGCCAATCCTGCGGCGGCCATGCCCAGCCTAAATATTTTCCGTGGATGTCTTCCGCCTTTATGGTGCTTTTCTCAACAAAAGAATAGCCCGCTTCAATCAGCTCCCCGTTTCCCAGGCTTAACGCCATATGGCCTTTGTATTGGTTCATTTCGTTGGGCATAAAAAACACCAGGCTTCCCCTGGGCGCGTTCCAGTCTCCCGGATGCTGGATATCTATAAAGTACCAAAATACGCCTGCAGATACGCCGTACAAGGCCGGCATTCCATACGCCACCGCTGTAAAATTGGTGCAGTTCATATAAGAATTATAATATCCGGTTCCATCCAGGTATGGGAACCGCACTTCTCCCGCCAAGGACTCCGTCCAACTAATGGCATTGTTGATTGAAGCCACACTCGGCTTGTTGTCCAGCCTTACGTATGACAGGGATATAAAAGCAATCAACAAAGCAATAAATAGATACAGAAACCGAACTTGTTTTTTTATAGCCATCGCCCCTTCCTGCTCCGGTATCAATTTAAAACAATTGCATTTGGTTACTTGCGTGTTTGCAACAAAGAAGTAATCATTTACGCATCATCACAGTACTTTATTTACAGCCTTTGATCAATAACCAAGCCGCTTTGTAATACTTTAGTCATATATTTGGTCAAATAAATTCAGTGGGGCGGATGAATATACACGGTTCTGGATATTTTTACACTGGTTTTTAAGATAGAGTATAAAAAAATGCATTGCAGTCGTATTCTAATTCAATAAAGATGCCCGAGCCCGGGTTTTCAAGGCTTTTCTGCATAAAAAAGGCCTGCCATTGTACCAACGGCAAGCTGCTTTTGATTTTGGAGGCGCCACCCAGACTTGAACTGGGGGTAAAGGCTTTGCAGGCCTCTGCCTTACCACTTGGCTATGGCGCCATATAGAATTTTTATTTGATGTATTTAGCCCTCACTGGGAGGGCTAAATGTTTGCTCCCAAACCGGGAGAACTATGGAGCGGAAGACGAGATTCGAACTCGCGACATTCGCCTTGGCAAGGCGACGTACTACCACTGTACCACTCCCGCATACGGCTCCTTGGGGTTTATTGGTGGGAGCAACAGGGCTCGAACCTGTGACCCCCTGCTTGTAAGGCAGGTGCTCTCCCAGCTGAGCTATGCTCCCATGCCGCCAAACCCAAGGATGTACTTTTGCGCCGCTCAACGACGCTATATTATATTAATACAGTTAAAGGAAACTGTCAAAGGTTATTTTTGAGAAATACCAAAAATTATTGAAACATTTCTTTTTAATGCTCCAGATTCCTGCCTGTAGCTACCCGGATTTATTTTTTATGCCTGGTTTTTAGTTCCCGGAATACCTCTTTGGGCGCAAGGCCTTTCTCGCACCAGAGCACGGTCAAATGGTACAAAAGGTCCGCGGCTTCGTATCTGAGTTCATCCGTTCCGGGGTTTTTGGAGGCAATGATGACTTCCGCGGTTTCCTCACCAACTTTTTTCAAAATCTTGTCTATTCCCTTGTCAAACAGGTAGTTGGTGTAGCTGCCTTCTCTGGGATTTGCCCTTCGGTCCTGCACTATGGCGTACAGTTCTTCCAGTATGGCGCTGTTGTCCTGGTCGTCTGCGCTGCCTTCCACCACACTGTTGTGGAAGCAGGTATATTCCCCTGTATGGCACGCCGGGCCAAGCTGGTGTACCTTGAGGAGCACGCAGTCATAATCGCAGTCCATAGAAACAGATTCCACTTTCTGCGTGTTGCCGGACTGCTCGCCTTTCTTCCACAGTTTCTTCCTGCTGCGTGACCAGTAATGCGCATACCCTGTTTCCAGCGTTTTGCGCACCGCTTCTTCATTCATAAAGGCCTGCATCAACACAACACCCGTGTCTGCGCTCTGCGTAATGGCGGGCACAAGGCCGCGCTCGTCAAATTTTATTTCAGCTATCAATGCGTCTGTATCCATTTGTTGCTCCTTTGTTTAAAGCCGCACGGGGATGCCCCGGCTGTGCAGATAATTTTTTACGTCCGAAATACTGAGTTCGCGGTAATGGAACAGCGAGGCCGCCAGCGCCGCGCTGGCCCCCGCCTGCGTCAGCACGTCTGTAAAGTGGGATAACTCCCCTGCGCCGCCCGAGGCGATCACAGGCACGCCCACGCGCTCGCACACAAGCCTGGTGAGTTCCAGGTCGTATCCGGCCTTTGTGCCGTCCGTATCCATGCTGGTAAGCAACAGCTCGCCAGCGCCCCGGCGGACCGCTTCCCGGGCCCACCAAACGGCGTCCAGGCCGGTTGCCACCCTTCCGCCGTTCAGGTACACCTCAAACGTGCCGTCCGGCTTCTTCTTGGCGTCAATCGCGCATACCACGCACTGGCTGCCAAACCGTTTGGCTGCCGCGGTAATCAGATCCGGGTCTTTAATGGCGGAGGAGTTTACGGATATCTTGTCCGCCCCGCATTTTAAAATCCTGCGGAAATCTTCCACGCTGCGAATGCCGCCCCCCACGGTGAGCGGAATAAACACCTGCTCCGCCGTTTTGGATACCACATCCAGCATAATGTCGCGCTCGTGCGCTGATGCGGTAATGTCCAGAAACACCAGTTCGTCAGCGCCTTCCACATTGTACGCTTTGGCTACCTCCACCGGGTCGCCCGCGTCCTGCAGGTTCACAAAGTTAACGCCCTTTACAACGCGCCCCGCGTGCACGTCCAGGCAGGGAATAATCCTTCTTGTAAGCATGCTATTTACCCGTTTTCATTGCTTCCTTAAGCGTGAACGCGTTTGCATACAGCGATTTCCCAAGGATAACCCCGCAAGCGCCCGTGCCGCGCACCGCATCAATATCCGCCAGAGTGCTGATGCCGCCGGAGGCGATGATGGTGATCCACGTGCGTTTTACCATTTCAGCCGTGCGGTCTATGTTGGGGCCGGTCATCATGCCGTCGCGCGATACGTCCGTAAAAATAATATTCTTTACGCCCGCGTCTTTCATGCGCACAGCCAGTTCCACCGGGTCTTCTTCCACGCTGTTCACCCAGCCGTTGATGCATACCTTGCCGTCCTTTGCGTCTATCGCCACGGCAATCCGTTCGCCGTATTTGCTTAACGCCCATTTCAACAGGTTCGGTTTTGTGTGTACAACCGTACCCAGCACTACCCTTGAGATGCCCATGCTGTCCAGGCGAATCTCGATGTCTTTCTCGGAGCGGATGCCGCCTCCCAACTGCACGGGTATCTTAACAGAGCGTACGATTTTGGTAACAACGTCCTTGTTGATAAATTTGCCTTCAAACGCGCCGTCCAGGTCCACCAGATGTAAATACTGCGCGCCTTCGCTCTCCCATTTTTTAGCCATTTCAACGGGATCGCCGTAGTCTGTGGATTTATCCATCTCACCCTTAAGCAAACGGACGCAGCGTCCATCCTTAATGTCTATGGCCGGGTAAACCTTCATGCTTTCATACCTCCGAAGTTTTTTAATATGGCAAGTCCGGCGTCTCCGCTCTTTTCCGGGTGGAACTGCGTGCCCAGCACATTGCCGTTTGCAACCGCGCTCACAAAATCGTAACCGTAATTTGTAAGTGCGGCGATATGATCCTTGTTTTTGCATACGCCGTGGTAGGAATGAACAAAGTAAACGTGTTTTTCCTCTCCCGGCGCACCCAATATGGTTTCTTTGGGGAAGCCAAGGCTGTTCCAGCCAATGTGCGGCACCCAAAGGTCTGTTTTAAAAGGCACAACCTCTCCGGGAATCAGCCCCAGGCAGGCGTATTCGCCGTTTTCGTAGCTTTTGTCAAACAGCATTTGCATGCCAAGGCAAATGCCCAGAAAGGGTTTGCCCGCCTGCGTCTGCCTTTTTATCTCGTCCACCAGTCCGGTTTTATTCAGGTTTTCCATTGCGTCCGCAATAGCGCCCACTCCCGGCAGAACAATGTGCGAAGCATCGTGCAAATCTTTTTTTTCTTTTGTAATGCGCGCGTCAAACCCCTGTATTTCAAACGCTTTTTGCACGCTTCTTAAATTGCCCATTCCGTAGTCTATAATCGCGATCATAACACACCTTTTGTGGATGGGATTCCCTTCTGACGCGGGTCGATTGCAATCGCTTCACGGATGGCCCGGCCCGTTGCCTTAAAGATTGCTTCTATAATATGGTGGGTGTTCTCACCATAGATCATGCTGATGTGCAGCGTGAACCCGGCGTTTACCGCGAGAGCCCGGAAAAATTCCTCGCACCACTGCGCGTCAAATTCGCCCGCGCCCTGGCTTTTGAATTCCACGTCGTAATAGAAAAACGGCCTGCCGCTGATGTCCAGGTTGACCATCACCAGCGTTTCGTCCATAGGCACAAACTGCGTCGCGTACCGGGTGATGCCTTTTTTATCGCCCAGCGCTTCCGCTATGGCGCTCCCGAGCGCGATGCCAGAGTCCTCCACCGAATGGTGTTCGTCCACATGCACGTCCCCGTCGCAATTCAAAACCAGATCCATCTGGCTGTGCTTTGCGAACAGCTCCAGCATGTGGTCAAAAAAACCAATCTTGGTCTTGATCTCATACTTCCCCTCGCCGTCCAGGTTCAGGGACAGCCTGATGTCCGTCTCAGTCGTTTTACGTGATTTTTCCGCTGTTCTCATTGGTTCTCCTTTTTTGGAGGCTACTCGCCTCCAAACCTCTCGCCAAAGGGACAACTGTCCCTTTGGAATCCCATTTGTAAATGCCAGCCTGCCGCTTGCATACGTTATTTGGGTAATCTGCTTGTTTATTTTATTTCCAAAACGCCGCAGGCGTTTTGCATGTAAAAGTCTTTTGCTTCTTTTCCTCAGAAAAGAAGTGGGGTTCGGGGTGAAACCCCGTAAATCTAGTCCTCAAACCGGATGGCAGCGGCGCGGGCGTGGGCGTCCAAACCTTCCTTCTGGGCAAAGGCTTGAATGTCCTTATGCACCTTTTCAAACTCTTCTTTGGAATAGTATATCACACTGGACTTTTTTTGAAAATTATCAACGTTCAGGGGCGAAGAAAATCTCGCCGTGCCGTTGGTGGGCAGCACATGGTTGGGGCCAGCGAAATAATCACCCAGCGGCTCCGGCGAATACTCGCCCAGGAATATGGAACCGGCGTTTTTAATTTTGGGCAGCACCTCTTTTGGCTCCTTTGTGCATATCTCCAAATGTTCGGGCGCAAAGCCGTTGGCTACTTCCACAGCGTCATCCATATCCAAGGCAAGTATAATGGTGCCGTACCGCTCTATGGATTTGCGCACAATATCCCGCTTGGGCAGGCACTCCATCTGCACGGCAACCTCCGCGGCAACAGCCTGTGCCAGCTCCGCGCTGTCTGTCACCAGCACGCAGGCAGCCATTTCGTCGTGCTCAGCCTGAGAGAGGAAATCCGCCGCGATGTATCTGGGGTTGGCCCATCCATCCGCAAGGATCAACACCTCGGACGGGCCCGCGATCATATCCACCCCAACGCTACCGTACACCGCTTTTTTGGCAAGCGCCACGTATATGTTGCCCGGCCCGGCAATCACGTCCACTTTTGGGATGCTCTCCGTGCCGAACGCGAACGCCGCAATTGCCTGCGCGCCGCCCATTTTAAATATTTTGTCCGCACCCGCAATTTTTGCCGCAACCAGCGTGGCGGGATTCACCCTGCCGCTTAGCGCCGGGGTGGCCACATAAATATTTGGCACGCCCGCGCACTTGGCGGGGATGATGTTCATGAGTACGCTGGAAGGATACGCCGCCTTGCCGCCGGGCACATACACGCCCGCTTTTTCCACCGGGCGGTAGAGCTGGCCCAACACGCGGCCTTCCTGCTCCATAAACCAGTCCTGCCGAACCTGCCGCCTGTGGAACGCGAATATGTTGTCCGCGCTCTTCTGCATAACGGCTATAAACTCGCCGTCCACCTGCGCAAAGGCGGATTCAATCTCCGCATCCGACGCCACAATGTTGGAAGCGTCCGCCTCAAAACAGTCAAACTTTTTGGCGTAGGCAAACAGGCTTTTGTCCCCGTCTTCCTGCACGCCGCGTATAATGGCTTCCACAGCCTTCTGTTCTGCTGCAAAATCCCCCTTGCCGCGGCAGAGCAGACGGTTTGCAATCTCCTGTTTATCGGTTGATTTCAGCATCTTGAGCATTTATTTTTCCTCCAGCGCCTGGCGTATCTCGCGTATCAGCGGCGTAATCTGCTCCGCCTTGGTTTTGAGGCTTACGCGGTTTACCACCAGCCGCGCGCTTACTTCGCATATCTCCTCCAGAATTTCGAGGCCGTTGTCCACCAGCGTGCGCCCGCTCTCCACAATATCCACAATCACGTCCGTTAAGCCCAGCACGGGCGCAAGCTCTATGCTGCCGTTTAGCTTGATGATCTCTATATCCTGCCCCTTTGCATCGTAATACAGCTTGGCAATGCGCGAATACTTGGTGGCAATGCGCTTGACATTCGCATTTGCGCCCGGTTTGCCCGCCACGCACAGGCGGCATTTTGCGCTCTTTAAATCCAGCATTTCATACAGGGGCAGGCCCGCTTCCAGTAGCGTATCCTTGCCCACAATGCCAATGTCCGCCACCCCGTGGTATACATATACCGGGACATCCGCGGGCTTTACCATCAGGAACCGGATGTTGTTCACGTTGTCCTCCACAATCAGCTTGCGGCTGCTCTCGTCAAAATCGCTGAAATCCACACTGCATTTTCCAAGGAACTTCTGCGCGTCACGCGCCAATCTGCCTTTTGCAAGCGCGATGGTAAGCATTGCTTTTTGGCCGTTGCGGCTCTCCCGCTGTTTTTTAAGCGCGGTCATAATCTCACGGATGCGGAGCGCAAACCCGGTCGCGGGCGCGGGCCTTCCAAACTCGCCCAGCAGGTTGTCGTACCGGCCGCCGCCCAAAATAGGCGAACCCACCTCGTCCGTGATGCCGCGGATAATAATGCCGGAATAATATTTGTAGTTATGCAGCAGCCCAAAGTCTACGGAAAGGTATTTGCCCAGTCCCTGGCCGCACAGTATTTCGTAAATGCGCCGCACGTTTTCCACCGCCTGCGCGCTTTCGCGGTTCTGCGCGAAGGAGTTCGCCTGAACAAAAACCTCAGGGCTCTCGCCAAACAGGTCGGGCAGAGCCAGAAGCTTTGCTTTCAGGTCTGCTGAAATGGGCATTTTAGAGAGCTCGTAATCCAGCTCCACCGTGTTTTTGGCATCAATCAGGCTGCGAATCTTTTCCGTCTGTTCTTCTGTTAAATTCGCGCCGCTGATCAACCCGCCAAAAAACGCCACCTGGCCAATCTCTATTTTAAAATTCTTAAGCCCAGTAAGCTCCAGCGAACGGATGGCGAGAGAAATCATTTCCGCGTCCGCCTCGCAGCCGGATACGCCTATGTATTCCACGCCCGCCTGAGAGACCTCGGACCGCGCGTCAAAGCTCTGGTCCATAAATCCGTATACGTTCTGGATATAAAACAGTTTTAAAACGTCCGTTTCCTGCAGCAGCTTGGTTGCCGCCACGCGCGCAATGGGCACCGTCATCTCCGGGCGCAACACCAATATGCGGCCGGAAAGATCAAAAAATTTAATCATGTTCTCCTGCACATACGGCACCGCGTCGTGCGTAAACACATCATAATATTCAAACGCCGGCGTTTCAATCTCCCTGTAGCCACTTTTTATAAATTCCGCGCTCAGCAGATTTTCCAGATTCCGCTTCTGGCTGCATTCCTCCTGCAATAAATCAGATGTGCCCTGCGGGGTCTGCAGTTTTACATTTTTCATAAAGCCTCCGATTTAGTGTTTTACTATTTTACCATGCTAAATCATTTATTATGATAATTCATGCATATAGTTTCTGTCAAGGACTATTTAAGTTTATTGTACCAGAAAAACTGTTTTAACACCTCCCTGCTGTGTTTATAAGAATAAAAATTCATCGGGAGGAAAGTCATGAAAATCAATATCGATAAAAATGTGGTGTCATTCACGCCGGAAAACGCTACGGAAACCGCAAAACTGGACGAAGTATGGAAAATGGTGATTTCTTGCGCCGGTATTAGCAACAAGCTTGTTCCCATCGGCGAATTTATTCCCGCCAAAGATAAAAACGCCGCTTCCTTTTTAATAGAAGGATACAACGCCAAAGCGGCGGCCCCCGCAGAAATTCGAGTAACGGAAGACTGTAAAGTATACTGCGACACATGCAACAACCTGATCGATTTAAAAAAGGGGCAGCCCATTCCCGTCTGTTGCGGCAAAATAATGGAGATTGTGGATTAATCAAATTCTATTCTATTATATCCGCTTCCGGCATTAAGCTGGCGCTAAATTTTTTATGGAGGGGTGGCAGAAGGCTTGCATAGCCTTTACCCCCATTTATTGCGATTCGCTTCGCACTAACTTGTTCCTATTCGGCTCAAATAAAAAATGTTTTAAATTCTTTTGTACGCAATCCGCATTAACTTCCCGTATGAAGTTGTATGCGGATTTATTTTTTCACTTGCTAAAGGCAAAAAAGCAAACAAGGTCGCAGCAAAGCGTCGGGCTGGGGGACTGGTCTCCCACGAATAACAAAAAAGCAACCGCCATCGCTGGCGGTTGCCACTGGAATTTACTTAAGATATGTTAGGACTGACCCGAATAGGAACGTTCTACCTGTTCAATCATTCTCTTAACCATCTGTCCGCCAATATGACCAGCCTGTTTCGCAGTAATGTCGCCATTGTAACCCTGCTTCAGGTTGACGCCAATCTGTCCAGCCACTTCATATTTCATATTGTTCAGCATATCTTTGTTCTGTACTTTAGAAGAATATCCTGTCTGTGTAGCCATTTTATAAACCTCCTTTTCAATTGAAAATTATATTTTTGTTATTTGCTCTGGCCGCTTACGCCTTGCGCCTGTTCGATCATCTTCTTAACCATGTTGCCGCCAACATAGCCAGCCTGTTTCGCAGTAATGTCTCCATTGTAGCCCTGCTTCAGGTTAACGCCCTGTTCGCTGGCAACTTCCATCTTCATCCTGTTCAAAAATTCCCTTGCTTCAGGAACCGCAGATGTATTTTTAGACATATATTTCACCTCCTTATATAGTCTGTACTAATAATTTCTCCAAATAAAGTGGATTTACACTGGTAAATAAAATATAAAGAGCCAAAATGTACAAAAAAGTCGAAAGCAAAATTTAATTCAGCGCTATCTCCACCACTGTATTTTTTGCAGAGCGTTCCGCGCGTATGCAGATGGAATTGTAAACTTCTATAAATGAAGGGTCGCCTTTTATCAGGCTTAATACTTCCTTTGTTTTGCCCAGCATTTTGGCGTCAAACAACAGGTTTGAAACGCCAAGGCGCGCGTCGCCATGCTGGCGCGTGCCAAAAACATCACCGCCGCCGCGCAGTTCCATATCTTTTTTTGCGATCTCAAAGCCGTCCCGCGTTTTGCACAGGAAGGAAAGCCGCTCAAACGCGCCTTTAAAATCCGAAACCAAAAAGCAATAAGACCGTTGCGCGCCGCGGCCCACCCTGCCGCGCAGCTGGTGCAGTTGCGCCAGGCCGAAGCGTTCCGCGTTCATCACGCACATCACCGTGGCATTTGGCACGTTCACACCCACCTCGATCACGGTGGTGGAAACAACCGCCTGCGCTTCGCCGGATTCAAACGCGCGCATGGCTTCGTCTTTTTCTGCCGCGGGCATTTTGCCGTGCAGCAGCGCGAGCTTAAAGCCCCCCAGCGCCGCCTGCAGCTCCGCAAACGTTTCCTGAGCAGATTTCATTTCGCCGTTTTCATCTTCCTCTATCAGCGGGCATACAATGTAGCCCTGCCTGCCGTTTGAAAGCTCGTTTCTTATAAATTTAAGCATTTCTGCGTATTTGTGATTTTGTATTATGTATGTGGAAACCGGCTGCCTGCCGGGCGGAAGCTCGTCCACCACGGAGATATCTGTTTTTCCGTACAGCACAAGCGCGAGTGAGCGCGGAATGGGCGTTGCGGACATGGTAAGCATGTGCACATCCCTGCCGCCCGCAAGAGCCGCGCGCTGCTTTACGCCAAACCTGTGCTGCTCGTCCGTAATAATGAGAGCAATATTCTGGAACTTTGTTTTTCCAAATAAAAGCGCGTGCGTGCCAATAATGATTCTGGCTTCTCCGCAGGCTATGCGCCGCATTGCCTCCCTGCGCGCCGCCGCCTTTTGGGATCCTGTCACCAGTACAACCGATTCACAGCCGAACAGTTTTTGCGCGGAGGCAAAATGTTGGTTCGCCAGTATCTCGGTTGGGGCCATCAGCATGCTCTGGCAACCGTTTTGCGCGGCGCAGAACATGGCGAAAAAAGCAATCACGGTTTTTCCGGAGCCAACGTCCCCCTGCACCAGCCGGTTCATATATGTTTTTCCCGCAAGGTCTGCGGCAATCTCTTCCATCGCTTTTATCTGCGCGCTTGTGGGCGCAAAGGGCAGCAGCTTTATAAACGTTTCCGCCGCCCCCCCGGTATTAAAACGGGCGGCGCTGGGCTGCCGCGCTTCCTGCTCCAGAAGCTCCAGCGTTTTGTTCAAAACCAAAAGCTCGTCGAACACCAGGCGGTCGCGCGCGCGTTCCGCTTCCTCCATGCTGCCGGGCCTGTGCAGGCCGCGCAAGGCAAGCTCCATTGGAAGAACGCCAAACTTTTTGATAAACGCGGGCGGATACGGCTCGGGCAGGGCCGCGCTTTTAAGCGCCTCGGCCACCAGCTTGCGCAGAAATCCCTGCGTTACGCCGCGGGTCAGCGGGTACACCGGCAGTATTTCCCCCGGCTCTTCAAAAAAAATCTCGGGCGACTGTATCTGCATTTGCCTGAACTTGATCTCCAGCCTGCCGTACAAGAGGATCTCCTGCCCTTTTGTGATCTTCTGCACGGTGAACTGCTGGTTAAACAGCACCACGTTTGCTATGCCCGTGCCGTCACCTGCCTGGAACGCGGTACGAGAAAAGCCCTTGCGTATGTATGACGTTTTGGGTTCGGTGAGCACGGATAAGCGCATCTGGGCGGCTTCGCCCAATTTTAAATCAAACATTTTTCTGGGCGCGCCAAGCTCGCGGTAGCGCCGCGGCATAAACAGCAGCAGGTCTCCCACCGTGGAAACACCCAGTTTTTGAAGCCTTTTTTCTATTTTCTCCCCAATCCCGGGTAGAGCGCGTACAGAAGCATTTACATCCATAGCTTGTTTTGTTTCTGCCTTTACAAAAATACCGGCTTGCGCCGGCATTGAATGATTTATAAATTAAAAATTATTCCACTGCAAACAGGTAATTGTATACGGTCTGGCCGCCAAAGTGCAGCTCCACATCGCAGTCCTCAAATTTTTCCTCCACCGCGTCCAGAAGCGACTCTGCGGCCTGTTCTTCCACGCCCTCGCCATAATACACAGCTATAATGCCCGTATCCTCATCCACCAGTTTATCCAGCAGCCGCAGAGACACGTCCTTTATATTGCCTCCGTTGGCCACAATCTCGTCTTCCGCAATGCCAATCCAGTCGCCTTTTTTAATCTTGTTGCCGTTGATGCCGGAATCGCGCACCGCCACCGTCACCTGGCCGGATTTAACGCCCGAAAGCGCGCGCTGCATGCGCTTTACGTTGGTATCATAATCCTCCTCGCAGTTAAAGGAAAGCGCGGAGCCAATGCCCTGGGGCAACGTGGTTGTAGGAATGACCGTAACGGTTTTTTGCGAGAGGTCCGCGGCCTGCTGCGCCGCCAATATGATATTTTTGTTGTTGGGCAGCACAATGATATTATTAGAAGGCGCTTTGCCGATTGCGGACAAAATATCCTGCGTGGAAGGGTTCATGGTCTGCCCGCCGTCCACAAATTCTTCAACCAGCGAATCCCTGAAAATATCCTTTAAGCCCTCGCCCGAAACCACCGAAACAACGGAAATGGGCTTTAAATTCTGGGGAGCCGGATCTTCCGCAATCTCCCTGTGCTGCTCGCGCATGTTGTCTATCTTGATCTTGCTCAGTTCGCCCAGCGTAAGAGCCGTTTGCAGCACAATGCCGGGGTCGTTTGTATGTACGTGCACCTTTATCAGTTTCAGGTCGCCCACCACCAGCACGCAGTCTCCCAGTTTGGAGAGCGTGTGCCGGAACGAGTCCACGTCCCGTTCCAGTATATTGCTGCGGATATTTTTTATAAAAAATTCCGTGCAATAACCAAATTCAATATCGCCGGTTACGGACGAAACGGCGTCCATAGGCCCAGAAGCAATCTCCGCTTCCAGATTAAGCGGAATGGTAACGTTAATCTCCTCGCCCTCCAGCACCATTTTGAATCCGCGGAAAATAATAATGAGTCCCGCGCCGCCCGCGTCCACAACTCCCGCTTCCTTTAAAACGGGGAGCATATCCGGCGTGCGTTTTAAAACTGTCTCGCCTTCTGAAAGCACGTGCTTTAAAAGCTCCGGAATGTTGTCGTTGTGCTGGGCAAAGGCCACCGCGGCATCCGCCATAGCGCGGGCAACCGTAAGAATGGTGCCTTCCTTGGGCTTCATAATGGCTTTGTAGGCGCATTCCGTTCCTTTTTGCAGCGCGCGCGCAATATCAAAAGCGTTGATCTCGCCCTTCAGCTCAATCAGCACGGCAGAAAACCCGCGCCATATCTGGGACAGAATAACGCCGGAATTGCCTCTTGCGCCCTTCAGGGAACCCACAGAAAGAGCGGTTATCACATCTTTATAATCCGAAATGTTTGCCGCGTTTACTTCCTTAGCCGCCGAAATCATGGTCAGAGACATGTTTGTGCCTGTGTCGCCGTCTGGCACCGGAAAAACGTTGAGAGCGTTCAGCGCTTCCTTGTGGTTATCCAGAAGTGTCGCGGCGCCCACCACCATGTCGCGGAGCATGGCTCCGTTTATCAATTTAACCAACTGCAGATGCCTCCCTAGATCTTGATCCCCTGAACAACAACGTCCACATTTTCCACATTGAGTCCGGTGGCGTTCTCCAGGCTGTATTTAACAGTATCAATAATATTGGCGGCAACTGCGGAGATGGACACCCCGTATTTAACCACAATGAAAAGCTCAACAGAAATGTTCTCGGTTTCATCTGTACGAACCCGCACTCCCCGTTTCAGGTTGTCCATTTTCAGCAAATTGACAATGCCGTCCGACGCATTCTTGTTGGCCATGCCAACGATACCGTAGCATTCCATTGCGTTGATACCGGCTACCTTGCCTATAAAATCTTCACTGTACGTGATTTTGCCGATTGATGTTTTCAAAACCGCACTCATGAGCTTAACCTCCCTTGTTTTGATTGCCAAATCATTATACTACAAAAACCACACAACATAAATATTTTTTTTACACCCGGCGCATCTCATTCCGGTTATTTTATTATACGGCTAAAAAACAAGTAATAGTCAAAATATCCTCTTGCAATATCTGACGCATAATGATAATATATTTACTGTTTGAACTCATGTGATCCAAAGAGGAGGTGTACGAACATGGCAAAATACTGCGAGATCTGCAACAAAGGCGTTTCGTCCGGGCACAAGGTCAGCCATTCCAACAGAAAGGCAAACCGCATCTGGGCGCCCAACGTTCAGAGAATCCGCGTTGTGGAAAACGGAGCTCCCGCTCGCAAATACGTTTGCACGCGCTGCCTCCGTTCCGGAAAAATCGAAAGATATGTTTAATTTTAACATATTTTAGAAAACAACGCAAACAAAAAGCACGGCTAATATTGCAGTGCTTTTTTTGTTTCTAAAGAATTTTTGGAGAATTCCTGTTCCAGAATAAAATTTATTGTTTACGATGCCTCAGAGGGAGCCTTAATATGAATATTCGGCTACTTCTTAACTATTTGAATCTTTTTTTCCGAAAAAGAACTAAAAAGCAAAAGCACAGCCGATTGCCAGCCGTGCTTTTTTTCTTATGTAAATTTTTTGAGTTGGATTATTTGGCTTTTACAAGTGCCCGTATCATTCCCCTGATAATTTTGGGCGGTTTTATGCAATAGATTTTCATGGCAATCCCCTCACCTTCTAAAGATTCCGCGTGGCAGAAACGCGAGTATCAGCAAACCCACGCCCAGAATTGGAAACAGAACAAAAGGGGGCACGCAGATGAGTACAATTCCTGCAATGATCAGCATTAAATTCGGAAAACCAATGCCTCCAAAAAAAGGGCGCATACAATCCCCCCTGTCCGTTCGCGTCTAACCTTAGTATACGGAAAAAGGGCCCGCTTGGTTACAAAATTCAGCCGTCCTGTTTGATTTTAAAAAGGAGCGCCATACCCTCTATGGCAAGCCGCGCCTCGGGCACAAGCAATATATTGCTTACGCCCACGGGGTCGCCGGGGGCCATATACAGGCTGGCAAGCGGGTAATGGAAAAAAGAATCGTCTGCGGTAACCGTGGCCGCGCCCATCCATGGCAGAATGGATATTGTCTGCCCCGGCTCGCCTCGCAGAACCGTGTCTCCGGAGGCAAGCGAAATGGAGCAGTATTCATCTTCTATCTCCAAATAAACGCCAGTATCATATGCGTACTGAAGCAGCATGATGTTTGCATACGCATGGTCCGTCCGCCTACCCAGCGCGCCCAGCAGAACAATATTTTTTGCGCCGCGCTCAATCGCGAGTTTTAGGGCAATCATGCCGTCCGTATCATTTTTCTCCACGGCAAAGCGAACCACCTGTGTTTTGGTTCCGCCATAGCTCCGCACCGTGCGGCCGCTTGCAGAATCAAAGTCGCCAATCAAAAAGTCGGGAATGATCCCGTATTTTTGGAGTATCTCTATGCCGCCGTCCGCGGCAATCACAATATCCGCTCCGCCGTGCCTGCGGAGCAGTTCTTTGGATGGCGGGCTTCCGCTGGCTACTATGAGCGCCTTCATTATTCTCCTTTTAAATCGCGTATCAACTGCGCGGGATCATCGCAGGTAAAAAACGTGTTTCCCGTAATCAATATGTCCGCACCCGCGGCAACGGCCATACCGGCCGTTTCATTGTTGATGCCGCCGTCTATTTCTATTTCTATATTGCGGTGCATGGAATCTGCCAGTTCACGGAGTTCCTTTATTTTATGCAGCGTTTGAGGAATAAATTCCTGCCCGCCGTAACCCGGGTTTACAGACATAAGCAAAACCAAATCAATGTCCGGCAGCAGGTATTTGGCGGCCTGCACAGGCGTCCCGGGGTTTAATACCACGCCGGGCCGCTTGCCGCATTTTTTAATGGCCTGCACCACCCGGTGGATGTGGCTGGTGGCTTCCGCGTGCACCGTTAAATAATCCGCCCCCGCTTCGCAGAACTGCTCCACGTACCGCTCGGGCTGCACAATCATCAGGTGCACGTCCAGCGGAAGTTTTGTGATTTTGCGCAGGTCCGCGATCATTTTGATGCCAAACGTCAGGTTGGGCACAAAAACGCCGTCCATAACGTCGCAATGCACAATATCAGCGCCGGATTCCTCAATCAGGCGCACAGCGCCCCGTATGTCCGTAAAATCCGCGGAAAGAATGGATGGTGCTATTCTAGTCATATTGCTTGCTCCTTTTTTCCTTCAGGAATTTTAATATTTCAAGGTAACGCTCATAGCGCTCCGCGTGGATATGTCCCTCCCGCACAGCCTGCTTAACCGCGCAATCCGGCTCGTTCCCGTGCAGGCAGGAAGTAAACCGGCACCCGTCCAGATACGGCGCAAAATCCGGATAATAAGCGGAAAGCCGGGTTTCCTCCAGGTCCAGCGCGTCAAAAATGCTGAATCCCGGCGTATCTATCGCAAACGCGTCCAACTCGGGCAGCGCCAAAAGCTCGGAAGTGCGCGTGGTGTGCTTGCCGCGGCTCACCTTCTTGCTGAGCCCCCCTGTTTTAAGTTCCAGACTGCCGCTCAGCATGTTTAAAAGGGACGACTTTCCCACGGCGGATTGCCCGGTAAACGCGCTCAGGCGGCCGCGCAGCAGTTCTTTTATTTCCTGCATGCCCGCGCCCGTGGCTGCGGACGCCATATAAAACGGATAGCTTTTATATTGTTCCTGCAGGCTGGCGGCAAATGCTTCGTCCGCCGCCGCATCCGTTTTGTTCAGGCAAACCGCCGGATGTATCCGGGCCAGCTCAGCCTGCAAAATCAGTTTGTCTGCCAGCAGCAGGTCCGGCTTTGGTTTGGACGCGGATAAAACAATAATCAGCAGGTCTATATTGGCAACAGGCGGGCGCACAAGTATGTTGCTGCGTTCCAGTATTTCTTCTATAAAACCGTCCGTCTCTCCCTGCTGCGGTGTAAACAAAACGTTGTCGCCCGCAAGAGGAGTAATTCTGTCCAGCCGGAAGCGGCCTCTTGCCCTGCATTCGTGCAATGCTCCGTCTTCCCCGGACACGGTATAAAATCCGCCTATGCCTTTTAATATTTTGCCGTTAATCGCTATCATCCTCCGCTTTGCAGGGTCACATCCAGCGTTTGCACCGCAGAATCATTCACAAACACTATAAACTGCGCCCGCACCTGGTCCTGGTCCACCGGAAGGCCTACCTGGGTTGAATAATCCAACAGCTGTTTGCCGGCGTTCATTTCCGTTTCCTTTAAAATAAAATACACGTCCGTGCCGTTTACCTGCGTTTTAAGCGCCAGGGTCACCAGTGAATCATCGTCGTCTATAGTAAGGTCCAGCGATTCCGAAAGGTTATATACGCTGTTATACTCCGCAACCCACAGGGTAAAAGGCTGGCTGACCGGCTGGCTGACGCCGGAAGCCGGGTTCTGGTTGATCACAACGCCGTCCGATTTGTTTTTGTTCTGTTCCTGGTACACATAAAACCGCTTGAACCCAAGCGCCTTCAGCGTGTCCAGCGCGTCCGGCAAAGCGGTGTTTGCCACAGAAGGCGCTTTTTGGGAAAGCGTGGCGGCGGATGATTTTACAGTTAGGGTAATCTGGTCGTTTTCTGTGAATGTGTCGTTCTCCGCCGGCACCTGGCTGATCACAGTTCCGTCTGTATATTCGCCTTCTGTCTGCTCAATAATTCTTACTGTATTTGTAATGCCGTTCTTTTTTAAAAACTCCTTAGCGTCTTCCACCTGCATGCCCACAACATTCAGCATGTGCGGCAGGTCCGGCCCCACGCTCACATAAATGCTAATGGGCGCGCCTTCGTTCACCTCGGTGCCGCCCGGCGGGTCCTGGCTGATTACCAGGCCGCTCACCACCGTATCGCTGAACCTGTTCTGCAAACCCGGCACCAAGTTCAGGCTGGTCATGGCATCCTGCGCGTCCTGCGCCGTGCTGTTTACCACGTTGGGCACAATAACGGTTGGTATGGATTTGCCGAAATTCATATTGAAGATCAGCAGCAATATTACAATAAATCCAAGGATGCCCAGCGATCCAAATAAAATGCTGCGGGTTCCCACGGTCGTCTTTTTTTGCGCGCTGGCAAGAGTGGGCGCGGGCTTGGGGCTTTTGGGAAGCCGGATGTATTCCCCGTCGCGTTCGGTAAGGGCGCGGCACAGGTCTTCGTACATGGCAAAAGCGGATTTATAGCGCAGGTTTTTATCCTTCTGCGTGGCTTTCTGGATAATGCGGTTCAGGCTCTGCGGAATATCGCCGGATTTGGGTATCTCCGGCATTGGCTGGTTTAAATGCTGCAATGCAATCTCCACAGACGTTTCCCCGTCAAAGGGCACCCTGCCTGTCAGCATTTCATACAGCACAATGCCAAAGGAATAGATGTCCGTGCGCTTGTCCACCTTCTCTCCCCTTGCCTGCTCGGGAGAAAAATAATGCACGCTGCCCATCACATTTTCTTCCTGCACTGTTGCCACCTGCGCGGGACTGATCTTCTCGGCAATGCCAAAATCCGTAATGTAAGGCTCTCCGTCCGTGTCAATCATAATGTTATGCGGCTTCACATCGCGGTGGATTAGGCCTTTTACATGGGCGTATTCCAGCGCCAGGCACAGTTTTTTGGCGGCGTTTACCACAAATTTTACGGGAAGCGGCTCGTTGATGGCAATGATGTGCTTGAGCGTGCGCCCGTTGACAAAATCCATAATAATATAATAACTCTCGCCGTCCACGCCCGCGTCGGTGGCCTGGATGATGTTGGCGTGCTTAAGCCGCAGGGCCGCCTGCCCTTCTTTTTTAAAGCGGTCCAGCGCGGGCGTATTCTTTACAAACTCGGGCTTCAAAACCTTGGCTGCCACAATGCGGTTCAGTTTGGTATCCATGGCCTGGTAGATTAAAGAACTCCCGCCCGAATCAATCATCTCCAGCAGCCGGTAACGGCCCGCCAGCATAAAACCATCCGTCATACCGCATCCTCCGGACTGTTTTGCGCCAAAACAATAGAGATATTATCCCGCCCGCCCTTGGCGAGCGCATGCTCCAAAAGCCCATCCGCCTTCTCTTCCAGCGGGAGGGAACTGCCAATGTACTGCATAAGCTCCTGCTCGCCCGCATGAACGGTCAGGCCGTCCGTACACAGCAGCAGGATATCGTTTTTGTTCCAGTTGATGTCGTATGTATCCACCACAAGGTCGTTCATGCCAACACAGCGCGTAATAATGTTTTTAAACGGGTTGTCCTCCGCTTGTGATTTCTCCAGCAGGCCGCTGTCAATCAGGCTTTGCACATAGGTGTGGTCCCTTGTTACTTTATGCAGCTTTTTATGGGTAAATAAATATGCGCACGAATCCCCCACCTGCGCCACAATAATGTGGTTTGCCTCTATGGCGGCCAGCGTCATGGTTGTGCCCATGCCTTTTAAGCGCTCATTATAGTGGGTTTCCGTTAATATCTGGTTATTGGCGTAGCTCACCGCGCCAATCAGGTCAGAGGGCGTGAGTTTTTCCAGCCGCAGGCCTTCTATATACTGGCGCACAGAAAAAGCCGCAATTTTGCTGGCAATCTCGCCTGCGGCGGCGCCGCCCATTCCGTCCGCCACCAGCATATACTTCGGCTGCCCATCGCAGCGGACCATTACAAAGTCTTCGTTTGTGGAGCGCACATTGCCAACATGCGTTTTGGATACAATGACCATTTACCCGTTTCCTATCGTGCTGTTTTTCAATTGGCCGCAGGCCCCGAATATATCCGATCCAAGGGACCTGCGCACGGTTGCGGAAAGCCCTTCCCGCTCCAGCAGCCCCAAAAACGCATACACGCCTTTTTTGGAGGGAGCCCTGTAGGCGCAGCCGGTGGTGGCGTTCAGCGGGATCAGGTTCACATGGCAGGAAGAACCCCGCAGCAGATTTTTAAGCTCCTGCGCGTCCTCAGGCCTGTTGTTAAAGCCGTCCATCAGCGCATATTCTATTATAAACCGTCTGCCTGTTTTTTCAAAGTAGGTTTTTGCCGCGGCTATAATTTCGGCCACGCTCCACGCCCTGGCCACGGGCAATATTTCCCGGCGGCGTTCGTCAAAAGGCGAATGCAGGGAGATGCACAGCGTTACGGGCAGGCTCTCGCCTGCAAGTTCCAGAATCTTTGGCGCAATGCCGCAGGTGGATACGGAAATGTTGCGGTAGCTTACGTTATAGGTATCCGCCTCGTGCACCAGACGCAGGAACCGGATTACGTTATCGTAATTATCCAGCGGCTCTCCCATGCCCATCAGCACAATATTGGATACATTCCGCCCCTGCCCCGCGTCTGTGTTCATGGCGATATATTCGCCCAGCATCTCACCCGCTGAAAGGTTGCGGATAAAGCCGTTTTTGCAGGATTCACAGAACACGCAGCCCATGCGGCAGCCAACCTGGGTGGAAAGGCATACGCTGTTGCCGTAATTGTTGGGCATAAAAACGCTTTCCACCGTGTTGCCGTCCTGCATGGCAAGCAGATATTTTTTGGTACCGTCCGCAGAGGCAAGCACGCGCTCCGTTTTCGCAAACCCTTCCGCAAACTTTTCCTTCAGCTTGCCGCGCAGGGATTCGGGCAGATTTGCCATACCCGCAAACGGAACACCTTTGGCCAGCCACTGCCGTATTTGTTTGGCACGAAACGCGGGTTCGCCCATGTTTTTCAGTTCGCTTTGGAGTTCTTCCAGGGATAGGTTCAGCAGCATCAGCCCATCCTCCCAAAGCGGGCGATGAAAAACCCGTCCACGCCGTCCGTATTGGGAAACAGTTGCAGGCAGCCGTCACGCACTTTTCCTGCAAGAGCCTCGGGCAGTTGCGGGGAGAAATCGTCCGCTGCAAAATCCGGATGGGTTTGCAGAAACCATTGCGCGTTTTCCAAATTTTCCGTCGGGTTCACGGTACAGGTGGAATATAAAAGCCTGCCGCCCGGTTTTACATACCTGCTGCAATTGGCAAGCAGCGCGCGCTGTATTTCAACCAGTTCTGCAAAGCCTTCTTTTTTGGCGTGCAGCTTGATATCCGGCTTGCGGTATAAAAGGCCCAGCGCAGAGCACGGCGCGTCTATCAGCACAACGTTAAAGCGTCCTTCCAGTTCAGGATTAAAAATGGTCCCGTCCGCGCAGAGCGCCTCCGCATTCCCAATGTGCAGGCGCGCAAACGTGCTGCGGACCAATTCCACCCTGTGCGGGTGCAGATCGACTGCAACCAGCGTTTTGCACATGCATGCCGCATAGGCCGATTTACCGCCCGGTGCGGCGCATACGTCCAGCACAGCGTCCGTTTGCCCAATGCCCGCGGCCAGTACGCACAGCATGGAAGATTCACCCTGAGGCGTTATAAGCCCCTTGCGGTACAGAGGCATACCCTCAATTGCGCCCGCGCTTTTTATATAACGCGCATCTGCGCAATATTTCCCGGGCAAAAATTCCTCTGCCAGCGTTTCGTCCTCCGCACTCCAGCCCTGGCGCTCCAGCCGCACGCAGGTGAGCGCCGTATCCGCACCGCAGGAAAGCAGGGACACGGCAAAATCAAAGCCAAAATCAGCGACAAACTGCCTGCACAGCCACTCGGGATAGCTGTACAGCACGGATAAATGCCTGGCGGGTTCCCGCTCCGCATCCGGGTATTCTATGTTCCCAAGGTTTTCCGCAACCTTCCGCAGCACGCCGTTCACAAAGCCTTTCAGTTGCCCTTTGCCGTTTTTCTGCGCAAGCTTCACGCTTTCGTTCACCGCCGCGCTCTGGGGCACGGATTCAAAAAACATCAGCTGGCATACGCCAAGCCGCAAAATATTCTGTATTACCTTATGCACGCGCTTTGCCTGCACAAACTGCTGCAAAACGTAATCGATACGGATGATGTTCTGCACGGCTGTGGAAACAAGGGCAGCGCAAAACCGCCTGTCCTCCGGCGTTTTTAGGGTAGGCAGATGTTTTTTTAAAGAAAGGTTAAGGTACGCGCCGCCATCCGCCACTTCTGCCAGCACGTCCAGCGCGGTTTGCCTTGCATTCATTCTGCACACCTGGCAAATACATAGCCTTTTTGCATGCTCCTGCCCCGCAACAGCTCGCAGCCTGTGGTTTTGCCCTTGCCCGGCCATTGGAGCTCGTCCACCCAAACAATACCGTCCTGCGCCGCGATGCCAAGGCCCATTTTTTCGTCCGCCCACACAATCTCGCCGGGCGTGGCATTATCCGCGCCCGTTTTGCAGGATACGCCAAACACCTTAATTTTCTCCTGCCCGTACATCATATACGCGCCGGGAGCCGGATTGCACCCGCGCACAAAGTCTTTTATTTTTTTGCAGGGCTGGTTCCAGTCAATTTCCCCAAATCCTCTTTTAAACATGGGAAAATATGTCGCGTCCTCTTCTGTTTGCGGCGTGCGGGTCAGCGTTCCGCCAAGCAGCTTTTCAAGCGTGCGCTTCAACGTCTGCGCGCCCAAAAGGCTCAGTGCCGCGTACAATTCTCCCGCCGTCATATCGTCCGGTATATCCGCCTCGTCTTTTTCCAGTATGTCTCCCGCGTCCAGGGCCAGCGCCGTCATCATGGTGGTTACGCCCGTTTTTTTCTCCCCCGTAATAATGGCCCACTGTACCGGAGCCGCACCGCGGAGCTTGGGCAGCAGTGACGCGTGCACGTTGATGCACCCGTGCCTGGGAATGTCCAGTATCTCCTGCGTCAATATCTGGCCATAGGCCGCGGTAATGCACAGGTCCGGCGCAAAATCGCGCAGCGCCTGCACGCCCTCCGGCTTGCGAACGTGTTCAAACTGGCGCACGGGAATGCCGTATTCCTGCGCCAGTTCCTTGGCTGGGGGCGGCAGCAGCTTGTGGCCGCGGCCAGACTGCCTGTCCGGCTGCGTGAATACCGCAACCACGTTATACTTTTCCTGGTGCAGCATTTTAAGGCTGGGAAGCGCAAAATCCGGCGTGCCCATAAATACAATTCTTAAATCACTTTTTATCATTCTTTTTTATCTGTCCTTGCTATCATTTTATCAATAAACAGGATTCCGTCCAAATGGTCTATCTCGTGGCAGAGCGCCTTTGCCAAAAGGCCCTCTCCCTTTATCTTGAATTTTTTGCCCCGGCGGTTCAGCGCCTGCACCATCACTTTGTGGGGGCGCAATACAATACCGGATATATCGGGTACGGAAAGGCATCCTTCCTCTTCCCGCTGCTCGCCCTCCGCGCGCAGTATTACCGGGTTGACCAGTTCTATAATGCCGTCTCCAATGTCTATAACCACCACACGACGCAATACACCCACCTGCGGGGCCGCAAGCCCAAGGCCCTTGGCGTTATACATGGTCTGCGCCATGTCGTCCAGCAGTTCCAGTATTTTGGGGGTGATCTCTTCTACCGTCCTGCTCCTCATGCGCAGGCGCGGGTTGCCTTCCATAAGAATGTTCCTGATCGCCATAAAATGTATGCTTGCTCCTTGTTCCTACAGGGGATTGCTCTCCAGCCCGACCAGAACGCCCTCGTATGCGCTGCGGCGGAACAGGGCCAGAACCTTCTGCACGGCCCCTCCCCCTGACTTTTTTATATTTAGATATACTGCAAACCGCACCATCTTGTTAATGCGGCGAATCTGCGCCTCGCCCGCGCGTATGGAAAGGATGTCCCGCTTGTCTTCCCCCAGCTCCGCGCTTAAATTTTTTAAAAAATCACGCACGGCCGCAATGGTCTTTTCTTCATTCTTACCGGAAAACCCAATTTCAATCATGGCCGTAAAAGGGGGAAGCTTCGCCATCCGCCTGAGCGCAATCTCCTCTTCAAAAAAGCCTTCGTAGTCATGGTTTTGCGCGCGCAGCACAGCATAGTTCTGCGGATGGTATGTCTGCACCACCACCACGCCCGCTTCCCTGCGGCCCGCGCGGCCCGCCACCTGCGTCATCAATGTAAAGGCCCGCTCGGCAGACCGGTAATCCGGCATGTTCAGCATGGTTTCCGCAGCCAGAACAGCGGAAAGGCGGACGTTTTCAAAATCGAACCCCTTGGTGATCATTTGCGTGCCAATGAGTATATCCGCCTTCTGTTCCAGAAAATCGTGGTATACCCTGGCGTGCGCGTCCTTTGTGCTCATGGTGTCCAGATCCATGCGCAAAACCCGCGCCTGCGGAAACAAGTCTTTAATCTGCTCCTCTACCTGCTGCGTGCCCAGGCCGTAATATTTAACATAGGGCTTGCCGCACTCGGGGCAGGTTTTTAATACTTCCTGCGTGCGGCCGCAGTAATGGCATTTCATTTTGTCCGCCGCCTTGTGGTACACAAGGGTCACGTCGCAGGCGTCGCACGTATGCGTATATCCGCAGGCCAGGCACATGGCAAACGTGGAATACCCCCTGCGGTTCAAAAACAGCATGGCCTGGCTGCCCTGCTTAAGGGTCTTGTCCAGTTCGTTATACAACAGGCCGCTGACGGCGGTGGTATTACCCTTCTGCACCTCCTGCCGCATGTCCGCAACCAGCACACGCGGCATTAAAAGCCCGTGCATGCGCCGCGGCATTTTGAGAAGCGTATATTTGCCCTGGGTGGCCGCCCAATAGGTTTCCACCGAAGGCGTGGCGCTGCCCAACACCAGCGTTGCGCCCGTTTGCCGGCACCGTTTCTCCGCTATCTCCAGTGCCGTATAGTTGGGATAATTGTCCGCGGTATAGCTGCCTTCGTGTTCTTCGTCTATAATAATTACGCCCAGGCGGTCCACCGGCGCAAACACGGCGGACCGCGCGCCCAGCACAATTCTGGCGCGGCTTTCCCGCACGCGCAGCCATTCGTCAAACCGCTCGCCCGCGGACAAGCCCGAATGGAACACCGCTATCTCTTCATCAAAACGCTGCCGCAAAAACCGGTATATCTGGGGCGTCAGGCTGATCTCCGGCACCAGCATCACTGCTGTTTTGCCATGGCTGAGGGCCTCCCGTATCACGCGGATGTATACTTCCGTTTTGCCGCTGCCCGTAACGCCGTGCAGCAGAAACCTGCCGCCGGGGTTTGCCAGTATCGCGTCCAGCGCCTGCCGCTGCTGGGGAGTGAGCGTTACCTCCGCCGCCGGTTCCACGTATTCCTTGAAGTCCGGCCGTCCGATCCGTACCTGCCGCACCTCCACAAACCCTTTTTGCACCAGGTTTTTTAGCGCGGAAGCGCTCAGGGAAGAAGCGGGCACGCTGTCTTCGCACTCCAATATCTCCAGTATCTCCATTTGCCGGGGATACTTTACGCCGCCGTTTCTGGCTAAAAGGCTGTTCCTGGCTTCCTGCAGCCTTCCCGGTACAAGGAACGCCTGCCGCTGCAAGAGCGCGTGCACCTTTTCCCGCCGAATCTGCGCTGGTATCATAAGCCGGAGAGCCTGCGCAAGCGTTGTGTTATATTTGTCCCGGATGTATTCGGCCAGGGCGATCAGCTCCGCCGTTATTGCCGGAAACGGGTCTAAAACACAAGATACCTGCTTGACTTTGCTCTCGTCAAAATCACAGGTATCCGAGATGCGGATAACAAATCCGTCAATTGTTTTGTTTGCGAAGGGAACCCGCACACGGGAACCGGGCTGCAGTTCCATACCGTTTGGGACTGCGTATGTAAAAAACCGGTCGACGTTGCTGTGGGCAATGTCTACGATCACTTTTGCGTACAAGCGCCACTACCCTTTCCTGTATGCGCGGATGATCTCATCCAGCAGCCTGTTTGCGATTGCGTGTTTGGGCGCGGACTTGAGGAATATCTCCTCACCGTCCCTTGTATATATGGTTACCGCGTTTAAGTCCGAATCAAACCCAATCGTTTGATCGGAAACGTCGTTGGCAACAATCATATCCAGGTTTTTCCCGCGCAGTTTCTTTTGGGCGTATCCGCCCACATTCTGCGTCTCGGCCGCAAAACCAACCAAAAAAAACGTTTTGTTTGCGCCAAGCTCTTTTAATATATCCCTTGTGGCCTTAAGGCCAAGCGAGATGGATTCGCCTTTTTTCATTTTCTCTTGGCAAACATGCTCCGGCGTATAGTCCGACACCGCCGCGCATTTCACAATAATCTGCGCCACGCCTTTTTTCTGCATCACCGCGTTATACATCTCTTCCGCCGTCTGCACGCCTACAACTTCCGCGCCCTTTGGGGGAGCGATGTTTACAGGACCGGATACCAGCGTAACCCGCGCGCCGCGATTCTGGGCCGCCTGCGCGATGGCGTAGCCCATTTTGCCGGAAGAACGGTTTGATATATAGCGCACCGGGTCGATGGGCTCAACGGTCGGTCCTGCCGTTACAAGCACATTCAGCCCTGCATAATCCTGCTGCGGCGCAAGCGTTTTTTCAATAAACCGTATAATCTCCTCCGGCTCTGCCATGCGGCCCGCGCCCACGTCTCCGCAGGCAAGCAGTCCTTCTCCCGGGTCTATGATATGGCAGCCGCGCTTGCGTATTGTTTCAATATTTTCCCGCACAGCGGCGTGTTCATACATGTTTGTATTCATGGCCGGAGCCACAAAAACCGGGCATTTTAAAGCGAGATATGTGGTGGATAGCATATCGTCCGCAATCCCATGCGCCATTTTGCCTATTATGTTGGCCGTCGCGGGCGCAATAATGCAGACGTCCGTTTTTTTTGCCAGCGAAACATGCGCCACGTCATACCGGTCCGCATGCCGGAACGTATCCGTAATGGCCGCGTTGCCCGTGAGCGTTTCAAACGTAAGCGGGGTAATGAATTCCCGCGCGTTTTTTGTGAGGATAGCCTCTACGTCCGCGCCCTTTTTTTTAAGCGCGCTTGCCAGCGCCGCCGCCTTGTATGCGGCAATTCCACCGGATACGCCCAGCAGAATGTTTTTGCCCGCAAACATTATTTGATTCCGTCTGTATTCCTGAGGAACGTTACCTTGTCGGTTTCAATCTCGTTGACCGCCTGGGAAACAAAATTTTTCTCCACGCTGTCGGTCAGCGGAGTAGCGCCGTCAATTAACTGGCGGGCGCGTTTGGCAGTTTCTGTAACCAGCGTGTAGCGGCAGTCCACCTTGCTCAGTAAGTAAAGTATTTCCTTGTGTATCATTTATTTATTCTCCTTCTTCCAGAAGCATTTCTATCATATCTGTGCGGAAGGGCTGCAGGCGGGCCGCCCGCAATACGCAGGCAACGTCTTCCACCGCGTGCGCAAGTTCGTCGTTCATTACCACGTAATCGTATTTGCGCGCGAATTCTATTTCTCCCCTTGCCATGTTAAAACGTTTGGAAACCAGCTCCGGCGTTTCGGTTGAGCGGTTTTTAAGACGTCTGTGCAGTTCGCTCATGCTGGGCGGCAATATAAAAAGCAGCACCGCGTCCGGAAAGTTCTGCTTAATCTGCATACCGCCCTGCACGTCTATCTCCAATATTACGTTGCGCCCGGCTTCCAGCTTATTCAGCACATACTGTTTGGGGGTGCCGTAATATTTGCCAAACACGTGCGCGTATTCCAAAAACGCGCCCTGGCCGATCATTTCTTCAAATTCTTCCTGCGTTTTAAAAAAATAATTTACGCCGTCCACTTCCTGGCCGCGCGGCGGCCTGGTGGTGCAGGAAATGGAAAGATCCGCTTCTGCTTCCTTCTTTTTTAAAAGTTCGCTCACCACGGTGCCCTTGCCGCATCCCGACGGCCCGGATATAACAATCAGTACGCCTTTTGCCATTACTCCTCCTGCATGTCGTCCCGCGAGACGATGCGGTGGGAAACTGTTTCCGGCTGTACCGCCGATAAAATAACGTGTTCGCTGTCTGTGATAACAACCGCCCTGGTGCGCCTGCCGTATGTGGCGTCAATTAAAACGCCGTTTGCGCGGGCGTCTGTAATAATCCTTTTAATGGGGGCAGATTCGGGGCTTACAATGGCAATCACCCTGTTTGCGTTTACTATGTTGCCAAAGCCTATGTTGATCAGTTTGATAGACATAATTTCCTCCTATTCAAGGTTTTGAATTTGCTCTCTGATCTTTTCTATCTCTACCTTGCCTGCAATCACCAGCTTGGTAATGGCCGCGTCGCTCGATTTTGAGCCGATGGTATTGAATTCCCTGTTCAGTTCCTGCACAATAAAATCCAGGTTCCTGCCCTGGGGCAGCCCGGTTGCGACAGCCTGCATAAACTGTTCCACATGGCTGCGGATGCGCACCACTTCCTCCGTGATGTTGCATTTGTCCGCATACAGGGCTACTTCCTGCGCTATGCGCGTCTCGTCCACCGGCACGTTTCCCAGCAGCTCCGCTATGCGGTCCGTAAGTTTTTGCCGGTAATCCGCCAGCACAAAATCCTCACGGCCCTCAATTTCGCCCGCAGATTTCAAAATGAGGCCCAGGCGGCCCTCTATGTCTGCAATCAGTTCCTGGCCTTCCGCCTCGCGCGCGGCAATCAGCTCTTTGGCCGCCGCTTCCACCGTTTTTAAAAGCAGTGCCCTGATTGCCTCCTGGTCCGCATCATTTTCCTCAAACGTCACCGCGTCGGGCAACCGCAGCAGATCCGCCGTTTGCACGGTGTTCGCTATGCCCAGCGTTTTTTCAATTTGCTGCGCGGCATTAAAATAGCCGCAAATTATGGGCATATCCACCAGTATTTTTTTTGCGTCCTCGCGCTCGGATGTGTAATTGATAAACACGTCCACCCGCCCGCGTGAGAGTACCGTTTTTAAATATTTGCGAATCTCGTCTTCCAAAAAAAGCAGGAACCGCGGCATTCGGATGTTGATGTCCAGAAAACGGTGGTTCACGCTTTTGACCTCCACCCGTATCTTACGGCCATCCTCCGCTATTTCACTTTTGCCAAACCCAGTCATGCTTTTCATAGTAAAAACTTCTCCCCGCTTGTTATATCCCAGTATAACACTTTTTTTTGCAATTTGCACACCCAAGCTGCTTTTTTTATGCTATTTCTCCAATTCTTTTTGCACCAGTTCGTTTACTGTTTTGGGGTTCGCCTTGCCGCCCGTTGCTTTCATTACCTGGCCCACAAAAAAGGTCATTGCTTTTTTGTTGCCGCCGCGGTAGTCTTCCGCCGGTTTGGGGTTATCCCGCACAATCTGCTCAACCAGCTTTTGGATTGCGTCCGCGTCGTCTATTTGTTTGAGGCCCTTTTCCTCCACAATTGCCGCGGGCTTTTTGCCGGTTTTAAACATTTCTTCAAACACCTGCTTGCCCACGCTGGAATTAATTTCGCCTTTTTCAACCATTTTCAAAAGACCGCACAGGTCCGGGGGTTGTACGGGAATATCGCAGGGTTCCTTGCCGCCCTCGTTTAAAAGCCGCATCATGTCTACCATAATGTAGTTGCAGACGGCCTTTGGATTTCCGCCGATGGCAACGCAGTCCTCAAAGAACGCAGCCGTGTATTTGGAACCGGTCAGCATGGAAGCGTCGTAGTCCGAGAGGCCAAAGTCCGCCATATAACGCGCTTTTTTTGCGCCCGGCAGCTCAGGCAGCGAACTGCGGAAACCGGATATCTCCTCGTCCGTCAAATAAACTGGAACCAGATCCGGGTCCGGGAAGTAGCGGTAATCGTGCGCCTCTTCCTTGTCCCGCATGGAGAATGTTTTTCCAAGCGCGTCGTCCCAGCGCAGGGTCTCCTGCGTAACCGTGCCGCCGTCGTCCAGCAGGTCCATCTGGCGCCCCGCTTCATAGTCAATAGCGCGGTAAATGGCGGAAAAACTGTTCAGGTTCTTCATCTCCGTGCGGGTGCCAAATTTTTTCTGCCCCTGGGGGCGGACGGAAATGTTCACGTCGCAGCGCAGGCTGCCTTCCTGCATCTTGCAGTCTGATACGCCCATAAACTCCAGGTTTGCCTTCACGGTTTCCAGAAACACCTTCACCTCGTCCGCAGAGCGCATGTCCGGCTCGGTAACAATCTCTATCAAGGGTACGCCGCCGCGGTTGTAATCCACCTGGCTGTAGCCGCTCTGGTGCACCAGCTTGCCGGCATCTTCTTCTATATGGATGCGGGTAATGCCAATCACGCGCTCCTCACCGTTCACGGCGATGGTAACCTCGCCCCTTTTGCATAGCGGGAATTCAAACTGGGATATCTGGTATGCTTTGGAGAGGTCCGGATACGTATAATTTTTGCGGTCCATTTTGGAAAAGTTGGGTATCTCGCACCCGAGCGCCATGCCCGCTTTAACGCCGTACTCCACCACTTTGCGGTTCAAAACCGGCAGGGTGCCGGGCATGCTCAGGCACACCGGGCATACGTTTGTGTTCTGGTCCGAACCAAACTCGTTTTTGCATGAGCAGAATATTTTGGAGCGGGTGGAAAGCTCCGCGTGCACTTCCAGGCCAATGACGATTTCGTATTTCATTTGCTTTCCTCCTCATGCAGCTTCGGCTTTGCAGAAAAGCCGGAAATTTGCTCAAAGTTATACGCGGCGCGGAACATTACGTTCTCGCAAAACGCGTTGGTGATAATCTGCATATTAATGGGCAGCCCGTCCCTGGACAAAGCCGCGGGCACGGATATGGCCGCCATGCCCCCCACGTTGATGGGCACCGTAAACAAATCGGATACATACATCTCAAGGGGCGTTGATTTGGAGCCGATCTTAAACGCGGGCGTGGGCGTTACAGGCGAGAGCAGAACGTCAAACTTTTTAAACTGCTCCTCAAAATCGTTCTTGATCAGCGTGCGCACCTTCAGCGCTTTTAGATAGTACGCGTCATAATAGCCGGAGCTCAATACATAGTTGCCCAGCATAATGCGGCGTTTGACTTCGTCCCCAAACGCTTCGCTGCGCGTTTTTTTGTACATTTCCTTTAAATCTTTATATTCCTTTGTGCGGTATCCGTAGCGGATGCCGTCAAACCTTGCCAGGTTGGAGGAAACCTCCGCAGAGGAAATGATATAGTAAGCGGACAGCGCGTAATCAAAGGTGGGCAGGCTGGTTGTTTCCACAACGGCGCCCATATCCTTGAACTTTTGTATGGATTCGTTGAACACATCCCGCACGTCGTCCGACATGTCCGCTTCCATGTATTCCTTTGGAACGCCCACGCGCAGGCCGCGGATATCTTTTTTAAGGTCCCGCTCATAGTCCGGGTAGTCCATAATGGCGGAGGTGGAATCCCGTTCGTCGCGTCCGGAGATCACGTTCATCACAATGGCCGCGTCCTCCACGCTTTTGGAAAGAGGGCCAATCTGGTCCAGCGAGGAGGCAAACGCCATCAACCCAAAGCGCGATACGGCGCCATATGTGGGGCGCAGTCCCACCACGCCGCAGAATCCCGCGGGCTGGCGTATGGAACCGCCCGTATCAGACCCCAGCGCAAAAATCGCCTCGTCCGCCGCAACCGCAGCAGCGCTGCCGCCGGAAGAACCGCCGGATACGCGCTCCGTATCCCATGGGTTGTTGGTGACCCCAAACCCGGAATTTTCTGTTGAGGAACCCATGGCGAATTCGTCCATATTGGCCTTGCCTACCATCACGTAATCCGCATCCTTTAATTTTTCCACTACATGCGCGTCGTACACCGGCACATAATTATACAGCATTTTGGAGGATGCGGTTGATTTTACGCCCTTTGTGCAGATGCAGTCTTTTATAATGCCGGGCACGCCAGCCAGCCTCCCCAGCTTTTCACCCGCAGCGCGTTTTTGATCCACTTCCTTCGCTTTTTCCAGCGCAGCATCTTCGGTGGCGGAAACAAGCGCGTGTATCTTGGGCTCAACCTGCCCAATGCGCTTGATGCATGCTTCCGTCAACTCCACAGACGTAATTTCTTTTTTATCCAGCAGTTCCAGAGACTGCGTTATCGTCAGTTCGTTTAAGTTCATGTCGTCTCCCTCACTCCACAACCTGCGGCACAATAAAATATCCGTCTTCCTGCTCGGGCGCGTTGCCAAGCAGCTCGCCACGGTCTTTTTGCTCTGCCGGCTCGTCCTCCCTGAATACGTTCTGCTGCTTTAATATATAGGTAGTTGGCTTTACGTTGGTGGTGTCCAGCTTGTTGAGTTTTTCCGCGTGCTCAAGAATCCGTTCCAGGCTTTCCTGCAGCATTCTTTTGTCTGCATCCGAAACATACAGCATGGACAGAGACGCTATTTTTTCCACCTCTTCAATCGAAACGCGCATACACGTTCCCTCCTTGTCATCTTCTGTAAAATTATACATGAAATCAGCCTGTATTAAAAGGGCTAATCTGTTCTTAATTTGAGGGTTCTGCCCTCAAGCACCCAAAGGGACTTCGTCCCTTTGGCCATGAGGTTTGGAGGCAAGCAGCCTACAATTTTTTTAAAGCCCGTTTATTATACGGTTGAAAGTTTCTTCGTCCAGTATGGCGACTTCCAGTTCCCGCGCCCTATCCAGCTTGCTGCCTGCGGCCTCGCCCGCAAGAATGTAATCCGTGTTTTTGCTTACCGAGCCGGCCACTGTGCCGCCCAGCTTTTCTATAATCGCCTGCGCCTCGCTGCGCTTATAGCCTGCAAGGGTACCGGTGAGTACGAAGGTTTTACCCGCAAACAAGCCGCCTTCGGCTTTTTCTTCGCCCTCCTGCGGGCGAACGCCAGACGAAAACATCTGGGCTATAATATCGCAGTAATGGCTGTTTGCAAAAAAATCCAGTATGCTTTGCGCAACAATGCCGCCAATATCGCGGATGGCAACCAATTCATCCATAGTGGCTTTGGATACCGCCTGATATGTGCGGAAATTTTCCGCCAGGTCTTTGGCGGTTTTCTTGCCCACATTGGGAATGCCCAGCGCCAGCAAAAAGTTTGCAAGCGGCGGCGTTTTGCTTTTTTGTATGGCCTCCAGCAGCTTGTCCGCCTTTTTGTCCTTGAATCCTTCAAGACTTAAAAGCTGCTCCTTTGTAACCGAATATATGCCCGCCATATTGGTGACGCCCAAATCTTCAAACAAGGCCTTAATGGTCTGGTCGCTCATGCCCTCTATGTTCATTGCGTCACGGGAGGCAAAATGCACCATGCGGCTGGTTAATTGCGGCTTGCAATCAAGGGAATTCTCACAAAACAGGTTTGGCCCAATCTCGGCTAAACGTGTGCCGCAGGCAGGGCAGCACGCGGGCTTTTCAATTTCTTTCAGCCCGCCCACCTGCTCTGGCGAAGCGCCCAGTATCTCCGGGATTACGTCGTTGGAGCGGCGGATAAACACCCGCGCGCCTATCTTTGCGTTTTTGCGCTGTATGTCCTCATAATTGTTGAGTGTTGCGCGTTTTACGGTCACACCCCCAATATCCACCGGGTCCAGAAGAGCCGTTGGAGTCAGTTTGCCGCTGCGGCCCACGTCCCACACCACATCCAGAATGGTGGTGGTTTCTTCCTGCGCCTCAAATTTGTAAGCCACGGCCCAGCGCGGAAATTTTTGCGTATAGCCCATGCGGCGTCGCGTTTCCATATCTGTGATTTTAATTACCATGCCGTCTATCAAAAAATCCAGACTGTTTCGGGTTTTGGAAACGCGCTCCACCTCCCGCAGAATGGACTGCACGTCTGTGTATTCCTTTTCGTATCCGCTCACGTCAAACCGGTTCTCCCGCAAAAACGCAATCATCTCCGCGTGCGTGGAAAACTGCTTTCCTTCAATGTATCCTACATTATAAATAAACGCGTCCAGGTTTCTGGATGCCGTTGTCGCCGGGTCCAGGTTGCGGATGGCCCCGGCAGCGCCGTTGCGGGCGTTTTTTAAGGGCTCAGCCGCGGTTTTGTTGTATTTGGCAAGCGAAGACAGGCGCATCACCGCCTCGCCCTGCACCTCCATATTGCCCGTAAACGGTATTTTGAGCGGTATGGTTTTGATTGTCTTGATCTGCGCGGTTACGTCCTCGCCCACCGCGCCGTCCCCGCGGGTGGCCGCCGTAACCAAAAGCCCGTTCTGGTATGTTAAATTGATGGTAAGGCCGTCAAACTTATATTCCAGCGAATAGGTAGGTTTGGGAAGGCCAAGCTCCAGCGCCAGCTTGTTTGTGCGCTGCTGCCAGGCCAGCAGTTCCTCCTCCGTCTGCGCCTTGTCCAGGCTCCAGAGGGGCTCCGAGTGCCTGTGCTTGCGGAAGCCTTCCTTCTGTACGCCGCCTACGCGCTGGGTGGGAGAATCCGGCAAAACCACGCCCGCCTCTTTTTCCATGTCCGCCAGTTTGTAATACAGGCGGTCGTACTCCGCGTCCGATACGGCGGGGTCGTCCAGCACATAGTAGCGGTAAGCGTAATGATTCAGTTGATCAACCAGATCACGCATTTCCATTTACTTTACAATCTCCAAAGAAGCAAAACTTAAAAACATCTTTTTGGGGCCGGCTACGTCAAATTCCACTGTGGCCACCTGCTGGTTGCCCTCTCCGGCTATGGAAACAATGGGGCCTTTGCCAAACGTTTTATGCGCAACCACAATCCCCACCCTGTATTCCTTGGAAACCTGCTGCGGCTTTTTTTCCTCCGGCTTCCAGGCGGGCCTGCTCTGGGGTGCATGCGCGGGCGCTGCCTGCTGTTTGCCAAACGCGGGCTGCTGCGGCCGGTTAAGGCATTCTATCAGTTCCGGGTCTATCTCAGCCAAAAACCGGGATGGCGGGTTCATGGCAAACTCCCCAAAAAAAGACCTTCTCTGCGCATTTGTAAGATACAGGTTCTTTTTGGCGCGGGTGATTGCCACATAACACAGGCGGCGTTCTTCTTCTATGTTGTTTTCGTCCACCGCCATGCGGCTGGGAAACAGCGTTTCTTCCACGCCTGCCACAAACACTGTTTCAAATTCCAGGCCCTTGGCGGCGTGGATGGTCATAAGCGTTACGCCGCCCGCCTCGTCCATGCTGTCCAGGTCTGTTATCAGCGCAATGTTCTGCAAAAAGTCTGTCAGCCCTTCCCCACCGTTCTGCTCAAATTCATACGCGGAATTAATGAGCTCCTCCACGTTTTCCATTCTGGGCTGGTAATCATCCGGAAATTCGTCCTTCAGCATTTCCCGGTAACCTGTCTGTTCATACAGATTGCGGATGATGTCCGGCACGCCGGATTCCGCAGCCGTTTCGTATTGTTTGCGCATGATAGAAGCAAAGTCGCCCAGCTTTTTGGCAAAACTCTGCCCCGCAAAATAAGTCTGCGCAGAAAGCACGGCGTCCATACAGGAAATTCCATTTTCGTGCGCCGTCTGGGTAATTTTTTGTATGGTAGCCGCGCCAATCCCCCGTTTGGGCACATTGATGATGCGCATAAAGTGTACGTCCGATACCGGGTTTGCAACCAGGTTCAGGTAGGCCAGCATGTCCTTTACTTCCTTGCGCTCATAAAAGCTTACGCCGCCGTACACGCGGTATGGAACGGCGTAAAGCCGCAGTTTTTCCTCTATCACGCGCGCCAGGGTGTGCTGGCGGTATAAAACGGCCATGTCTCCAAACCGCGCGCCCTGCCGCGAGAGAATGCCTATCTCCCGCGCAATGAACTCCGCCTCGTCCCGGTCGCTTGCCGCGGTATACAGCCTGGGCTTTTCCGCGCCCTCAATCTGGGACCAGAGCGTTTTGCGCGTGCGGCCCTGGTTGTTTTGAATCACGCTGTTTGCGCACTTTAATATTTTAATATCGGAGCGGTAATTCTGCTCCAGGCGGATCACCTTTGCGTCCGGGTAGTCTTTCTCAAAATTCAGTATATTCTGTATATTCGCGCCCCTAAAAGCGTATATGCTCTGGTCGTCGTCCCCTACAACAAAAAGGTTGCGGTATTTGCCGGAGAGCAGCTTGGTGAGCCGGTACTGCACCATGTTGGTGTCCTGGTATTCGTCCACCAGCACATGCTGGAAGCGGTTCTGGTAATAGGCACGCGTTTCCTCGTCCTCCGCCAGCAGCTTTAATGTATTCAAAAGCAGGTCGTCAAAATCCATTGCGTTCTGTCTGCGCATTTCATCGGAATACCGTTTAAAAATGTCCTCTATGCGGTAGGACTGCATGGGGTATGTGCGGTCGCAAAACGCGTACATATCCTCGTCCACCGTGGTGTTTTTATATTTGCTTATAATGCTGCGGATCAGCTTGGGCGGGTAGTTCTTATCATCCTTCAGCCCCAATTCCTCCAGCACCTGCTTAATCAGCCGCAGCGCGTCGTCCGTATCATAAATGGCAAAATTGGAATCGTACCCCAGCCGCTTGCCGGAATACCGCAAAATGCGCACGCACATGGAATGGAACGTGCTGATCCACAGGGCGGATACGTCCGTATTCAAAGCTTTTGCAATACGCTCGCGCATCTCCGCTGCCGCCTTATTGGTAAAGGTGATGGCCAGTATGGCGAGCGGATGTACGTTCATCTGGCCTACAAGGTAAGCCACGCGCTCGGTTAAAACCTTGGTTTTGCCGCTGCCCGCGCCCGCAAGAATAAGAACCGGCCCTGTGCCGGCTGTTACCGCTTCTTTTTGCCTGTTGTTGAGTGTTCCCAGGTTCATTTTTCCTCCAAACGTTTGATCACCAGCGGATAACCGCCGCTTCCGTAATGCAGGCAGCGGTTTACGCGGCTGATGGTTGCCGTGGAGGCGCCCGTCAGCTCCGCTATGGCGTGGCATGTGTATTTTTTATCCAGCATCTGCGCAACCTTGAACCGCTGCGCAATGGCCGCCAGCTCGGATACCGTGCACAGGTCCTCAAACAGCATGTAGTACTCGTCCTGATTCTGAAGAGTAGCCAGGGCGGCAAACAGGTTGTCCAGATCTTCGGATTTCAGCTTTGGATTGACCATATGTTTTTCCTCCATTCACCCCCGGTAACGGCGGCAAAAAAAATAGGCCTTACACCTATTCATTTTACCACACTAACACGTGAATATAAACCGTTTTGATTATTTTAATTGTTCAATGTTATTGAGCGAGACCTCGTAAGCCGTGCGCACTATAACATCTCCGCCTTCCAGCACCTTTTCGTATTCACGGGATTGCAGCCTGCCCGAGACGGAAAGCTTGTTGCCCGGCAAAAATTTTTTTGCAAATTTGGCGTTGCGGCCCCACACAATGCAGGGAATATAATCCGACTTGTTAAACGCGCGGTTCACCGCCAGCAGCAGGTCCGTAATCTCGCGCCCAAGGGGCGTTACACGGTATGTGGTGGGCTTGCACACAAACCCCTCCAGGTTTACCTCGTTGGCGTTTTTCTGGCGCGCCAAGTCGCAGTCACGGCTTAATTCCTTGATAAAAACCGTAATTAAAAGCCGGTTGGAGCCGTCCTCGTTGCGCTTGTTGTAAGAACGTATCTGCCCCGTGATGCAAATCGTCTCGCCCTCGTAAATGGGCGTAAAATCAAGCAGGCGCTCGGATACCGTCATGGGCAGTATATCCGCCTTGCCCGAGAGGCGGCTCACCGACATATCAAAATTGTAAAACCCTTCTCCGTACACGGTGTGGCTGTATTTTAAGGGGGAGATCATCTCTCCCATCAGGTTGATGCTGTTTGTGCATTTAATATCTTCCATATGTGCCTCCGTGGGTAAATTAAAAGAATGTTTCGATCATGCTCGAAAAACCGGTGTATTAAGCGGCTCATTATCGTAATGGATTGCTCCCTCTATTTCTGAACCACGGATGCCCTTCCCTGCGCGTCTACCTGCAGGGCGCCCTGCGGAAGCAACTGGCTCATGGTCTTAAATTCGTATCCCTTGTCTAAAAGCTGCGCAATCACGTCTTTAAGCGCGCCTTCCGCGCCTGCTGTGTTGTTTTGCAGCATAATGATGTCTCCGCCTTTTATGTTGGATATAATGTTATTGTATATGGTCTTCACGTCGTCTGTTTTCCAGTCTTCCGCGTCCACGCTCCATTTAACGGGCACGAATCCGTTATCCTGCAGCACCTGGATTGTCTTGTCGTCAAACGCGCCAAATGGCAGCCGGATGATGTTTGCATTCTTGCCTGTCTCAGCATTCAGATACTGCTGGGCAGCCTGCGCGTCCGCGAGCACCTGGGAGGCCTGCAAATCCGGATACCGCTCGTGCTTCATGGAATGGTTTTGTACCTCGTGTCCGTCCGCGATTATTTTTTTCAGCATATCCGGGTTTTCCTGCGCCCATACGCCTACTACAAAAAACGTTGCCTTTATGTTGTACTGGTCCAGTATACTGAGTATCTGCTCTGTCTTGTCGTTTCCAAAGGCGGTGTCTATGGTAAGGGCCACCTGTTTTACGTCCGTTTTAATGCTGCATACGGGCATTTGTTCCTCTGCTTTTGGGGAGAAAGCGCCGCTTACGTCCCCCATAAAAAACTGTGTATAAATCACCGCGCCAACAATCAGAAGCACGAAAACAGCGGTTTTAATCAGAGTGCTTTTTTTCATTACGAATATCCGCATACAGAAACCTCCACTTGCATAATCTCTTTGATATCTATATTTATTGAAGTTTCAGGCGGGTTATTCTATAAATTTGATTATTGAAAAAACAGAATGGCTTTTTTCTGCGATTAAAAAACAATCAATATTTAAAAAATATATAAAAACAATTAAAACGTGTAATAATTTATTTGTTTTTTACGATACAAATAATGCAACAATACAAATAGTACATTTTTGGTTTGCCATTTCAAGTTGGGAGGTATTCTATATATTAAACAGTCTGGGCAAAAGCGATACCGATTGATGCATTAATTTTCTGCCGGTTTTATTGCGCCAATGCTTTGCAAAAGAATACTATAAAAATTGAAAAAAAACCAATTTCAGTATAAAGATTTTATAAATTAATTCGAATTAATAAATATATGTATTAAAAATATACAAGGGGGCCATATGCTTACATATTTAAACAACGGTGATATAGATATTGCTTCACTGGAAATAGGCGATGTAATTGACATCAGAACAATGTCCAGCTTCCTGCACCATTTTTCATTATCCATGGGCATGGGCTGCGGTGTGGTTGATACAATGGGAAACATGATAGACAACGGGCATCATTTTGCTGAATTCTGCATGGATCATACCCGCGCCACGCAAACCGGCCTCAAGCGGTGCGACGAATGCAGCCGGAAAGGCGGCGAACAGGCGAGCAGTACCGGAAGGCCATACGTGTACGAATGCCACGCGGGCCTGTATGATTTTGCGGTTCCCATTCTGGTTGAAGGTCACCAGATTGGCAGCGTAATTGGCGGCCAGATAGTGCCGGACACCCCGGATGAAGATAAGTTCAGGCAGATCGCAAGAGAGATTGGCGCGGAAGAAAACACCTATTTGGAAGCCTTGCGCAAAGTGGCTGTGGTTCCCAAGGAAAAAATAGATGCGGCTGCTGACTTGCTGTTTATTGTAACCAACTCCCTTTCCAAGCAGGGGTACGAACAGCTCAAGCTAAAATCCATGCTGCAGGTGCTTACAGAGAACTTTGGGAATATCTCCGCCTCCATGCAGCAACTCTCCGCTTCTTCCGGAGACGTTTCCAGCAATCAAACCGCCCTCAATGAAGAGATCAACGGCGTAAAAAACACTTCGGACGAGATTAACTCCATCCTGCGTTCCATTGAACGGATTGCCAAGGAAACAAAAATTCTGGGGATCAACGCATCCATAGAGGCGGCGCGCGCCGGCAACGTGGGCAAAGGATTCGGCGTAGTAGCCACGGAAATCAGCAGCCTTTCAGACAGCTCCAAGGACACGACACAGCAGATTGCGGAGCTGACAGCCAAAATTCGGCAGTCTGTTGATAAAACCATTGTTGCCTCCAACGCCACGCTGGAAACAGCCAAGCAGCAGAGCTCGGCCATTGAGGAAATTAATTTGAGCCTGCAAAAGCTGACGATGCTGGCGGACGACATGAGCAAAAATTTCAGCGTATAGCGCCAAACATAAGAAAGCGTGCCTGCGAACGGCACGCTTTTTTTGTCTGGAAAACCGGCTCCGCGGCATTGGGCCGGTTTTGCTGCATAATTAGCCATAAAAAACGGTCAGCTTTTATAAATGGCCAGCCGCGGGATATCCAGCTTTTTATATATGGTCAGTATCCGGATCATAAAAATCAGGACGGAGCATCCATACAGGCTGAACACCTCCGGCACAAGCTGGTATATAAAGCAATACAGTATGGAGCCCGTAATGGCGGCCAGCGCGTATATTTCCTTGGTTAAAAGAATGGGTTTGCGGTTCACCAGAACGTCCCGCAGCACGCCGCCGCCCACGCCCGTCATCAGCCCCACAATCACAGCAAGCAGCATGTTGTTTGTGGATTCATTGGTAATGGCCATCTTGGTTCCCGCCACGGTAAATACGGCCAGGCCTATCGCGTCAAACAGTATAAGCAAATTGTTTAACTTTTTATCCTTTAGATTTTCAAATGTAATGGTTTTTTTCTTGGATAAGATACCCAAAATAATCAGCATGCAGGTTGTTGTTGCAATGCAGATTAAAAAATATGTTATGTCTATAAACGCGACCGGCGGCGATATGCCCAAAAGTACGTCTCGGATGATTCCTCCGCCAAGCGAGGTAATCAGCGAAAGCACGTATATGCCAAAAAAATCAAACTGGAATTCAATTGCGGTAATAACGGCGGCAACCGAGAAAGCAACAATTCCCGCGTATTCCAGAAAAACAAACAACGACATAGTGTATCCCCCCAAGCTCAAGTTTTAAAATCAATTCAATTATACGATCAAGCCATAAAGAAAACAAGGCGCAACCCTGCGGATTCCAGGCCCAACAATCTCTCCGGAAGGAAGCGTAAAATAAAAAATAACGGCTTGTTATTATTAATTTTCGATTTGATATTACGATAAACTTTATAGCACCGGACTAAGCGGGGTGGAGTTCTGTGTTGCCGCGTTATTTATTTTTACCAATACCAGGGGGTTGCATCTCAGCGAATGAATACGAATATTAAACGGGCAAGCCGGGCTTTGGTCATTGTAAGCCTTGTTTTATGCCTGACGGCAGGCATGGGTACGGCGCACGCGGAAGAAAACACATCCGCTTTTACTGCTGAGGAAACGGCGTATCTCAATGCTCACGGCCCTTTTAAAATGTGCGTGGATCCAGATTGGTACCCATACGAGGCCATTGACGAAAACGGGCAGCATTGGGGAATTGCATCCGATCTCATCCGGCTCATCAGCCAGCGCACAGGCGTACAAATAGAGCTGGTTCCAACAAAAAACTGGGATGAAAGCCTTGCCTGCATGGAAACCGGCAAATGCGATATGTTGAGTTTTTTGAACAACACTGCGGACAGGCGCCAATGGATGATATTTACCAACCCGTACTTTACGGATCCCAATGTGCTGATTACCCGGGAAGAACACGATTACATTCCGGATATATCCAGGCTGTCCGGCGAAACGGCCGTTCTGCCCCAGGGAACCAGCATAGAGGAAAGAATGCGCGCGGATTACCCCAATATACACATTTTGACGGTGGCCTCCGAAACCGAAGCCATGGAATATGTCTCCTCCCGCAGGGCCGATTTTACCGTTCGTTCCCTTACCATGGCCGCTTACACAATCCGCAAAGACGGCCTTTTTAATCTTAAAATCAACGGACAAATACCAGGTTATGAGAACCGGCTGAGCATGGGCGTTTCCAGGAACGAACCCATGCTGCGCAATATATTGAATAAAGGGATAGCTACCCTGACTGAGGAAGAAATTCAGCAGGCAATCAACAACCACATTCCCGTCCAGGTCACCCAGGGCTTTGATTACAGGCTGTTCTTTATTATATTCGGGTGCTTTACCTTTGTGGTGGTTGCAGGGTTGCTTTGGATTTTTCAATTAAGAAAATTCAACAAAAAGCTGGAATCCCAGAAAAAAGAAATGGCTTTTGTTCAGGAACGCCTTGCTGAAAGCGAAGCCGTGTATAAATCTTTTTTAAGCGCGTCCCCGGACGCCGTTGTTATTACGGATACAGGCGGCGTTATTCTGGCGGCCTCCCCCGCCGCTTACAGTCTGGTGGGCATACGCGCAGAGAAAAGCCTGTTGACGGGCCGGGTTATTTACGATTTTGTTGCGCCTGCGGACCATAACCGGATTCGGGCCAACGTAACAGGCTTTTATACCGGAAAAAAGCCGGGCCTCAACGAATACCGGGGCGTGTGCGCAGACGGGCGGGAATTTATTATGGAAGTAAAAAGCGAAGTGGTTCCCAGCGCAAGCAAAGCGCCTGCTCAAATGGTATCCATTATACGGGATATTACAGACAGAAAAAGAATGGAGCAGGAACTGCAAAACACCGAGATGACATTGCGGCATCTGGCGACCGAATTGATGAGCCAGAACGAAGAACTGCATGAAAGCGCCACGCACGACCAATTGACGGGCATACGGAACCGGGCTTATCTGGAAGCGAGCATTATGGACGGAATGCAGCACGCAGACCGGGGCGTTGCGGATATGTCTCTTATTTTGTTTGACCTTGACCACTTTAAGGATGTAAACGATACGCACGGGCACGACGTTGGAGACCAGGTGCTGATTCATATTGTGCAGACCGTAAAATGCATCATACGGAAATCGGATGTGTTCGCCCGGTGGGGCGGCGAGGAATTCGTTGTTTTTCTGCCGGACACAAAGGTTGGCGACGCCTGCATGGTGGCGGAAAAAATACGGAAGCGGGTAGAAAACACCCCCCATTGCGTTGCGGGCAAAATAACCGTAAGCATAGGCGTTGCCACCCAAAAGCAGGGAGAATACATTCAGGATTGGTTTAAACGCGCGGATGTGGAAATGTATAAGGCAAAAAGCCGCGGGCGCAACCGCGTCTCGTGCGGGCGGTAAGCTTGTCCGTGGCTTTTTCCGGCTACAGCAAGAGGGCTTCCAACCTTTTAAAAAAGCCACGCCTTTGAAAAAAAGGATGGCTTTTTGTATTGTTTTTTAGGGATTCCTTTTTTTAAAAGAAAAGGAACAAAGGACTATTAATTAACTATTCAAATATCCGCTTTTCCAGGTTCACAATGTCGTTCCCCATAATAGCCAAAACCACCTGTTCGCCCTTGGCGTTGCGCGGCTCATGCGGCACATCGTCCGATTTAATTGCTGTCATGTCCCCCGCCTTCTGCGTGGCCATCAGCGCGCAGGGTTTGTCCAGCAGCACAGCCGCGGCAATTGTTTTGCCGTTTGTACCTGCAAGGTTAAAGGCCTTTAACCCCTTGCCGTTCCTGCCCTGTAATTCAAACTCACCGAGCGGGGTCTTTTTTGCGTAACCTGTCTCCGTCATGCAGAGCACCTGTCCCGCGCCGTTCACCTGGGAGGCAAGCACAATGCTGTCGCCTTTTTTAAGCTGCATGGCCGCCACGCCCTTGGCGGCGCGGCCCATTGCGGAAATCTCCAGCTTTGAAATGTTGATGGACATACCCAGGCGGGAAATAAACAGCATGTTTGGCGCTTCCGACCAAAGCTGTACGGAAACAAGCTCGTCCCCCGGTTTCAGGCCGCAGGCCAGAATCTTGCTCTTTCTTGCGTCAAACTCGCCAAGTTCGGTGGCCTTCACCATGCCGGAACGCGTCGCGAACAGAAGCCTGCCGCCAAACTGAAAAGATTTAAAATCGAATACCGCCAGTATCCGTTCGTCCGCATCCACGCCGGGAATAATGGCCGTCAAAGGCTTGCCCGCTTCCTTCAGCCTGCCCTCCGGAATGCTTGTGGCAGGCAGTATGTACAGGTTGCCCTTGCTGGTGAATATATGAATTTTGCTGTCCGTATCTGTGGATACAAGCAGCCTGGGCTCGTTCTTGTCCTCAATGCCGTTGCCTTCCAGCCCTTTTTGCAGCGCTTTGGCGGAAAGCCGCTTTAAGTGCATGGACTGCGATAGTATTACGGCGCACTCTTCCACCACGCGGAACTCGCTCTCGTCCGGCTCTTCCGCCGCCAGGTCCACGCTCACCACATGCGAGCGGCGGGGATTCGCATATTTCTGCCTGATTTCCAAAAGCTCGCCCCGAATGACCTCAATCAGCTTCTGCGGAGATTCCAGTATGGATTTAAGGTACGCAATCAGCTTGATTACTTCCGCGTACTCTGCGCGCAGGGTTTCAATTTCAAGGGCCGTCAGGCGGGCAAGGCGCATATCCAGAATCGCCTGGGCCTGCACCCCGGTCAACACAAGCTCGCTCATCAATGTGGCCTTGGCCTCTTTTACGTCCTTGGATCCGCGGATGATGCGGATCACGCGGTCTATATTCTCCACCGCTATAATCAGGCCCTTTAAAATATGCTCCTTTTTTTCCGCGCGTTCCAGGTCATACTGCGTGCGGCGGGTCACCACGTCCTTCTGGTGGTCTATGTAATAATCCAGAATCTGCAGCAGGCCAAGCTGCCTGGGCTGGCCTTTTGCAATGGCCATCATGTTGATGCCAAAGGTAATCTGCAAATCTGTGTATTTATACAGCAGCCCCAAAATCTTCTGCGGGTCAAAGCCTTTTTTAATCTCTATCACCGCGCGCACGCCCTCGCGGTCGGATTCGTCACGAATATCGTCTATGCAGGCAAATATATCCTTCTTTGCCTCGCTTACCGCCAGAATCTTCTCCAGCATGGATGATTTTTTGATTTCGTACGGCACTTCCGTTATTACAATGCAGTGCTTGCCGTTCTCCGACTTTTCTATCTCCGCCCTGGCACGCAGGGTAATCTTTCCCCGGCCCGTTTCGTAGGCGGCTTCCAGTTCTTCTGTGTTCACAATGTATCCGCCTGTGGGAAAATCCGGCGCCTTGATGTGCTTCATAATGGTGTGCAGGCTGCAATCCGGGTTCAAAAGCCGGTGCGCAACCCCGTCTATCACCTCGCCCAGGTTGTGCGGCGGGATGTTGGTGGCAAGGCCCACCGCAATGCCGGACGCGCCGTTTACCAAAAGGTTCGGGAACCTTGCAGGCAGCATGTCCGGCTCCCATTCGGAGTCGTCAAAGTTGGGGCGGAAAGGCACCGTGTCCTTGCCCAGGTCCCGCAGCATCTCCAGAGCCAGGGGAGACATCCGCGCCTCTGTGTAGCGCATGGCAGCGGCGGAATCCCCGTCCATGGAACCAAAATTCCCGTGGCCGTCCACCAGGGGCTCCCGCATGCTGTAGGGCTGTGCCAGGCGAACCATGGCGTCGTATACGCTGGTATCCCCGTGCGGGTGGTATTTGCCCAGGCAGTCGCCCACAATACGGGCGCTCTTTTTATACGGTTTATCGGGCGTTAAGCCCAGTTCGCTCATGGTATACAAAATACGCCGCTGCACGGGCTTTAATCCGTCCTCCACGCGCGGCAGGGCGCGCTCCAAAATAACGTACTCGGCGTACGTCATAAAGGAAGTATTCAGCATCTCCTCCAGCGTGTTTTCTATGATATTTTCGTCATAGAATACTTGCTTCGTCTTCTTTGCCATAGCGCAGTATCCCTTCAAAGTGATCTTTCTTATTAAAGTTTGCGTGCTCGCTGATATGGTCGCGCCGCGGTTCCACCTTGTCCCCCATCAGAGTGGTCACCAGATGCTCCGCATCCGCGGCGTCCTCCACCGTAACGCGTATGAGAGAGCGGTTCGCCGGGTCCATGGTGGTCTGCCAGAGCTGCTCCGGATTCATCTCACCCAGGCCCTTGTAGCGTTGCACCGTAGAATTTTTGCCAAGCTGTTCCTTAGCCTCCGCAAGCTGCCGTTCGTTGTACGCGTACAGCACGTTGCTGCCCCTGGCGATTTTATAAAGCGGCGGCCTGCCCACGTACAGGTGGCCTTCCGTGATGAGTTCCTTATAATACCGGTAGAAAAACGTAATCAAAATGCAGCGGATGTGCGCACCGTCCTGGTCCGCGTCGGAGAGTATGATGATCTTGTTGTATTTCAAATTGGCAATGTTGAACGATTCGTCAAACCCCGCGCCCAAAGCCGTAATGATGGAGCGGAATTCCTCGTTGGCAAGCACCTGGTCTATGCGCTTTTTTTCCACATTAAGCGGTTTTCCGCGCAACGGCAAAATGGCTTGGAACGCACGGTCCCTGCCCTGTTTGGCGCTGCCGCCCGCGCTGTCTCCCTCCACCAGGAACAGCTCGTTGAGGTCGTAATTCTTGCCCGAACAGCTGGAGAGCTTGCCCACCAGCGGCGAATTTTCCAGCTTGTTTTTCTCGCGCTGCGTCTTTTTTGCCTTGCGGCTTGCCTCGCGCACGCGCGCCGCGGCAATGGCCTTTTCTATAATCTGCGTGCAAACCTGCGTGTTATTCAGGTCTGCCATATAGTTGGAGAGCTTTTCCGTTACAATTGCCTCCACGGCGGTCTTGGCTTCCGCGTTGCCCAGCTTGGTTTTGGTCTGGCCTTCAAACTGCACGTTCTTCATTTTGAGCGAAAGCACAGCGCACAGCCCTTCGCGGAAATCCTCGCCCGTCAGGGAAAGGTCTTTTTCTTTCAGCAGATTCTGCGCGCGCGCATAGTCGTTCATCACCTTGGTGATGGCGGTTTTAAAGCCGGTTTCGTGCGTGCCTCCCTCCGGCGTATTGATATTGTTTACGTAAGAAAAAATGGTTTCATTATAGCTGCCGTTGTATTGCATGGCAATGGACACAATAATGTCGTTCTTCTGGCCCTCGATCAGTATGGGCGTTGTATGCAATGGCTGTTTATCCTCGTTCATGTACTGCACAAAATCCACAATGCCGCCCTGGAATTCGTACACCGTCTGCTGCGGGCGGCCCTGCACGCGCTCGTCAACCAGTATCATTTTGAGCCCGCGGGTTAAAAAAGCAAATTCGCGCAGCCGACGCCTTACGGTGTCGCTGCTCATTTCTATCTCGTCAAACACATCCGAATCCGGCAAAAAAGTGACCCTGGTTCCGCGCTTGGATGTGGGGCCAAGTTTTTCCAGCGGCCCCATTGGCTTGCCCACCTGCATTTTGCCCCGCTGCACCGTGGTTGCGAATTCCTGTTTGTAGGAGTAGCCGTCCTGAAACACCTCCACGCGCACCCATTTGGAAAGCGCGTTTACAACCGATGCGCCCACGCCGTGCAGGCCCCCGGAATACGCGTAGCTTGCGTCGTTAAATTTGCCGCCCGCGTGCAGCTGCGTATACACCACTTCCACGCCGGATACCTTGAGTTCCGGATGCATGCCAACCGGGATGCCCCTGCCGTTGTCCTCCACCGTAACCGAATTGTCCTGGTGCAGCATGACCGTAATTTTTTCCGCGTAGCCGTTGGCCGCCTCGTCCACCGCGTTGTCCAGTATTTCCCACAATAAATGGTGCAGGCCACGGCTGCTGGTGGTACCGATGTACATGCCGGGACGACGCCGGACGGCGTCCAGCCCTTCCAGCACCTGAATATCTTTTGCCGTATAATTGCTTGGCATAGTTTCCTCCGTGAATTTCAGTTCCGCAAATATTATATACTATCCGCCAATTGTTAGCAAATTATTCTATTGGAGTATTTCTTGCTCTTTTCCGCCTCTTTTTTAAAAACAAAGAGACATCATCAAAACGCCTCCCGCTGATGAGGGAGGCAAGCCGGGGAAAACAAAATTTTTCCCAACTCCTGTTTTGGGGGAACAATGGCTTTAAGTTTCTGTTAAAACTGCACGGCCGGTTTTTTGGTTTTACCCCAAGCCCGGCAGAGGAAAAGATAATCTGCTTTAACTAAACAAAAAGCCCATTTCATTCGCTTTTTCAGGCATCATTTACAACGCCCTTGCATACTCCCCTATTTTTTTATCGGCGCAGGAAATATGCCCTTTCAGCCATCCCAGTACAAGTCTGTTTGTTTTTAAAATTACGTCCACGCATTTGCCGGACTGTTCAAAATCTTCTTTCAGCATCACAAGCTTGCATAAAAATTCCGCATGGTCGTGCTGCTGTTGGGCAAGCCCCGGATACCCAATGGATTCCATGTACGCTTCCTCGTCCGCAAAATGTTTTTTTGTATATTCGTCCAAAAACCCCAGCAGTTCCTCAAAAAAGCCCGCGCCTTTGGCGGCGTTGTCCGCGCTGAATAATTGTTCTGCCATTTTAAACATTTCCTGATGCTGGCCGTCTATCTTCTCAATCCCAACCGAAAGATCCGGAGTCCATTTCATTTCTGTTGCCTCCTTTTGTATTTTTTGCGAAAAGCCTTTTAAATATATCGTAAAATTGCGGGCGCTCTTTATATCCCCGGATATTAATTTTTTAATATACACATTAAAAAAATCCAGAAAAAAATTGTTACATTTTTGTTAAAATATCTTTACAACCAGGAATACATATGATACACTAAGCATAAAGATAATACTGGAAAAACAAACAAGCGTTTTGTAATAATTAAACAGTTAAATATTACAAAATGCAATCGGATTTCTAAAATTGGTTAATAATATATTTCCTCCTTTTATAATAGGACCCGCTGTTGCAAGGAAGCGGGCCCTTTTTCTGTCCATCACTCTTTTATTTCAAAACCGTCCCGTATCACTTTGCATCACCCTGTATCACTTTGCCTCGAGATTAATATACTGTTAATAAGCTTATGCAAATTTCAGTGAAGAAGAGCCGAGAATGCAGGCTTAATTGCTTTAGCACTACACCTTGGAGGTAATTTCGTAATGTGTGGAATATCCGGAATCGTGGATTTCAAGAACGGTGTTGCGGGGCTGGATGATTCTGTCCAAAAAATGAATGAGTTTCTTGCACCGCGGGGCCCGGACGCGCAGGGTACATATAATTCCCCGTGCGCTGCCCTTGCGCACCGCAGGCTGATTGTTGTAGACCCGGAAAACGGCATACAGCCAATGGCCCGGATTCGGGGCAAAAATAAATGCACCATCATTTATAACGGAGAATTGTATAACACGGACGATATAAAAGCAGAGCTGGCCGGATTTGGCTGGCGGTTTGAAGGGCATTCGGATACCGAGGCGCTGCTGTGCGCCTATATGCAATGGGGCGAGGACTGCCTGCAGAAGCTGAACGGCATCTTTGCGTTTGCCGTGCTGGAAGAGCCGGAAAACCGGCTGTTCCTGGCCAGGGACCGTTTGGGCGTAAAGCCGCTTTTTTATGCCTACCGCGGAACCCGCCTGCTGTTTGCTTCCCAGATTGGGGCGCTGCTTGCCTCCGGGCTTGTACGGCCGGACGTGGACCGCGCGGGCTTGGCGGAAATATTCCTGTTAGGGCCGGGCCGGACACCCGGCTGCGGCGTGTACAAGGACGTACACGAAATATTGCCCGGCGCGTGCGCTACCTTTACGGAGCGCGGGTTTGCGGCAAAAAAATACTGGAGCCTCTCCGCGCGGGATCATACGCAGTCTGCGGTAAAAACAATTGAAACCGTACGGGAACTGGCGATGGACAGCATCCGCCGCCAGCTTGTTTCGGACGTGCCCGTGTGCACCTTCCTCTCAGGCGGGCTGGATTCCAGCGTAATCACCGCCATATCCTCCCGCGAAAAAGCCAACCTGCACAGTTTTTCTGTGAACTATACGGATAACGACAAGTATTTTGAGGCCAGTTACTTCCAGCCGAACAGCGACGATACGTATATTGGCATCACCAGCCGCCACACCTGCACCACCCACCACGTGATCACCCTGGGAATCCCGGAACTGGCTCAGGCGCTTTACGCGGCGGCTGACGCGCGCGACCTGCCCGGCATGGCGGACGTAGACAGTTCCCTGCTGCTGTTTTGCGCAGAGATCAAAAAATACGCCACAGTGGCTCTTTCAGGCGAATGCGCGGACGAAATATTTGGGGGGTATCCCTGGTACAATAACCCCGAAATTTACAACCGTGACGAATTCCCCTGGTCCCTCTCCACCCACGAGCGGTTCAATATGCTCAAAAAAGGACGCCTTGGGGATATCGACCCGGACCTATATGTGCGGGAACGGTATTTTGAAACCATCGCGCAGGCGGAGAAAATTCCGGGCGAACCCCACATCAACAGCCGCATGCGCGAGATGTTTATTCTGAACATCAACTGGTTCATGCAGACGCTGCTGGACCGCAAAGACCGCATGAGTATGGCGAACGGCCTGGAAGTGCGCGTGCCTTACTGCGACTACCGCCTGGTGGAATACGCCTACAATATCCCCTGGGACATCAAGGCGTACGGCGGCCGCGAAAAAGGCGTTTTGCGCGAAGCCATGCGTGACCTGCTGCCCAAAGAAGTAATAGAGCGTAAAAAAAGCCCTTATCCCAAAACGCACAATCCCCTGTACAAAAAAATTGTGCGGGAAGAGCTGAAAAAAGTGCTTGATGATCCTAACTCCCCCATCCTGGACGTGATTGATAAAAATTACGTGGAGAACCTGATGCAAAACGAAAATATTTTTGCAAAACCTATGTACGGCCAGTTGATGACTACCCCGCAGGTGTACGCATACCTGCTGCAGGTGAACCACTGGCTCAAAAAGAATAATATAAATCTTGAATAACCTCATATACTGAAACACGCCGCTTCCATCCCGGTGCGGCGTGTTTTTGGAGTGGGGGATGCCAGTACCATATAATGTTTGCACCAAAATACCAAGCGGAAGCATGCAAGGAACACAATATCCATTTACAATGTAAATTGCGTTTGTATACTCCCTATTGTCTTATGTACGGAACCATTCATGTCTCTCAGGTATACCATATAACAATATCAGGTATAAAGGCCTCCTTTGCAATCTTATCCCCAATGACCCAGTATCCCAAATACCTGTTTTTCGGTATATTTTGATGGTCTATTGATCTGTTATATTTAAAGACTATTCAAAACTATTTAAAATAGTAAGCTCCAATTTTGTAGGATGAAACTGCAGTACGCAAAACCCGATTTTTTTATCATCCCTGTCATACAAGAGTTCTTCCCAAACCTGCATAGGCGTATTTTCCGGGACATCAAATATTTTTGCGATCTTGGCGTCAAATCCGCTTTTTACATACATCGCGCAATACGAAATAGGCGCATACAGATATTTTTGTGAAAACTCCGGTAAACTGTTTACTTCTATATTATTTGACGGCATCTCTTTAAAAACATCCACAGGCAGCTCAAAAACGCTGTGTATAAGATTTTCGCCGTCCACAACATATGTCCAGTGCATCATGTATATTTGTTTATCACCATTATCCGGAAAGTGTTTTAAAAACCGTTCGCTTGGCGCGTTCAATTTGCATTGATGGATGTTTAACTTAATTTCACCATGATTTTGTTCCAGCAATTTAAAAAAGTTTGGATTCAAATCGATCCGGTTTCTATGCATAGTCACAGAAGGATGCGCAAAAATACCCACGCCCGCAACCTTGCTGACGACGCCTTCTTCCATCAGCATCCGCAAAGCCTCCCGCACAGTTGCTCTGCTGACGCCAAGACTCAGTGAAATGTTTTCCTCCGACGGCATTTTATTCTGGCCGCTGGGCATGTTTTGAATCTGTTCACGCAACCGCTCGTACACTTTAATAGAAAGGGTTTTTTCTCTGACTATTTTCCCTTCCATTCCGTCAAATATATTATTCATACACTTATTCTCTCTTTATCATATTGATACATTATTCAAAGCGTCTGCCATTTATCAGGCCGATTGCCTTGAATAATCTGGCTAAAATAAAACAGTATTTTCCGCCTCATATATTCCAGTATTTTTTCGCCGGTTTCTGCATCCGCTTTAGACGCGGCTCCAATTATCCCGTTGCCCGGCGATAGTTCTTTGCTTGTCCACCCGCAATCATAGTCATTCAGCGTCGCGTAAACATCCAATCCGCGTAAAATCATCTCGCGCTTCACACAATCGCCGTCGGTATGCATCAGAATCGAGGTCTCAATCTCTCCCGCATGAATTTCATATTCCAAAGGAGTTTTTATCATGCCCGCCGCATCGTTGAAGAAGCCTGACGCCCAAATATTGATTGTGTATACATTTATAGAATACGCAAGCTTCCACTCCTGCGCAAACGCACGCAGCAAATCCGAATTCCCGCCATGAGAATTCAGTATGATCAAGTTTTTAAAAGCATGCTGCTTCATCCCCGATAAGACGTCTTCAATCATCGCAACCACCGTATCCGCACGCAGCGATATCGTCCCGGGAAAACCGCAGTGCTCACAACTGTTGCCATAGTGTATTGTGGGCAGAAAATAAATGCTTTCAAATACAGATTTGCCCTCGCAAATATTTTCCAGCACTCTTTCCAGAATAATATCATCCGTCCCAACCGGCAGATGCTTCCCATGCTGCTCCATTGAGCTGATCGGCAGAACAAAGTATGTATTGTCCCGGTCCATTTTGCCGATCGTATCCCAGGTCAGCCGGTTCAGCATCTTATTCATCGCAGCGCCTGCTTTCGCAGCATGCCGTCAACAAGCTGATTTGATTTTTCAAACACCTGCTTTTCATCAATGCCAATCAGCTGTCCGTCTTTCACGATTATTTTGCCGTCTACCATCACCATTTTTGCAGGCCGCGAGTACCCGACGGTACCAAAAAGGCTCGCCGGATCAAGATATGTCCCCGCAAGCTCCAAAATATCCACATCAATCATAAACAAATCTGCCGCTTTGCCCGCTTCAAGTGAACCGATATCGTCCCGGCCAAGCACTCTTGCGCTGCCGGCGGTTGCAAGCTTCAATATGTCATAGCCCGTGGGCGCCTTATTGCTGTAGGTTAACCTGTTCACCAGATAGGAGGAACGCATTTCAGCCATCAGGTTTGAGCAATCGTTGCTTGCGCTGCCATCCACCGCAAGCCCCACCGGCACGTCAAGCGCAATCATATCCGGAACCCTGCACACACCGGAGGCCAGCTTCATGTTTGATACAGGGCAATGCGCTATCCCGGTGCCTGTTTTTGCAAGCGTTTTCAATTCTTCATCGTTAAAGAATATACCGTGCGCATACCATACGTCCGGGCCAATCCAGCCGCATTCCTGCATATATTCAAGCGGGCGCATGCCCACTGTTTCAAGACAATACTTCTCTTCGTCCATCGTCTCGCACAAATGCGTATGCAGACGCACCCCCATGCTTCGCGCAAGCACCGCCGATTCTTTGAGCAGCTCTGTGGTTACACTAAAGGGGGAACACGGCGCAAGCGATACATTATGCAGCGCAAACTTGGAAGCATCGTGGTATTTCTTTACCAGGCGTTCGCTGTCCGTAAGTATTTTATCGACGCTCTGGACCAAATCATCAGGCGGCAGGCCCCCGTCGCTTTTTCCTCTTGACATACTACCACGGGTGGCATGAAAACGCAAACCAATTCTATCTGCCGCTTCAAACTGCTGATCGATGAATTCATCCGACCCGATTTTGGGGAAAACATAATGATGATCCATGCATGTCGTACATCCGTATTTGGCAAGCTCGCCTGCGCCTGTCAACGTGCTGTAATAGATGCTGTCGTTATCAAGCCCTCTCCATATTTCATATAGTGTGACCAGCCATTCAAACAACTCCATATTCTGTACCTGCGGCAGGTTCCTTGTAAAGGTTTGATATAAATGATGATGCGTATTGATAAGCCCGGGATAAACGTAACATCCCCCCGCATCAATCACATGGTCCGCGTCTTTTTTCTCTTTTCCCACATAGGATATCGCATTGCCGTCTATCAATATGCAGGCGTCATAAAGAATCAAATCGTTTTTATCGGCCGTAACAATCGCTTTTGCATTTTTAATCAGTGTTGTCGCCATAGAGTTCTGCCTCCATCTCACTACTCAATATAGTACCCTTTAAACCGTGATTCGTAAACAATCATGTTTCCAAAGGGTTCAGCCTCTTAATCCTTCAAAATGACGTCCAATCTGCGGAGGGAAGAACAAGTGCTCGTTGATTCCCGATACATAAGCGTCTTCGCCGTCAACCCGGCAGAAACGCTGTGTAGGCCGCGAATCTTTTCCCCGGTATGCAATAATCCGCCCGTCCGAAATAACAAGCGAACAGCCAAACGGATCGCCGCATTCAATCGCTTTAAGCGCATCCGAGCCTACGGATCCCGGCGGATTGTCGATCACCTGCAGATCCGCCTCGCGCCCCGCTTCAATCTTGCCCACGTTCAGCTTATACAAATCGGCCGTATTTCCGGTTGCCATCGCGATCGCCTTCCACGCCGGTATTTCGTTTAACGCAGACGCCCGTACGACTGCACGGTTGATTGCGGCCTCAAGCGGCGACTGCCCCGTGGGAGCGTCGCTACCCATCACCAGCCGGGACAACTGGCCTTTTTGATCCATGTGCCGGACCATCTTATTGAAATTCACAAAGTTGCCGTTGGCAATCAGTTCAAGCGCAATATCGCTCTCATCCATCAGGCGTTCAATGTGGTCGAACGATACGCCGGTCGATCCGCCGTTTGTATGCGCCACCTTATGCGGTTTCAGTTCCAGAATCTCCTTGGACGTTACCCAGGAAGAACCGGGAATGGACGGAGGCGCCAGATGGATTGAAAAGAAGAAGCCGTACTTGCGCGCCCATTCCAGCATTGGCGCAACCTCTTTGGGGTCAGACAGCCCGCCGCCGCCGATTTCCGCAATGATCCATACGCCGGCGTCATGCATATCCTTAAAATCCTGTTCTGTAAGCCCGTGCACCAAAACCAAAGCGCCGCCATGAACTTTGAGCCCGCCGCCCGGACGAAAACGTTCAAAAACACGGTGCGCCATAATTGCCGCCGCTTTGCAGCCGATTGCATCGTCGTAAAACCTTGGCCAGCCCGGTCCCTGCTCGCCTTCCGAAATCATTGTGGTCGTCCCGCCGAAAAGCGTATCCGAATAGCAGCCAACCGCCCCTCTCTGGGGGGCATAATCGTCCAGCGTGTTATGCACATGCGCATCAACAAATCCGGGCGCCACAATCTGCCCGTCTACGTCCACAACCGTATCAATTCCCGAGAGATCAAGCTCTTTTTCGAAACCCACCTGCGAAATAAGCCCGGAACGGACTACAATCGTATCTCCGTCTATAATTCCCTTTTCAATGTCTCCACTCACAATCTTATCAATGTTTTTTAATATCAGACTATTCTTCATATAAAATCCACCTTTCTTTAATTGTAATTTTTTTTATATTGCTTTTACAGCAGCTCCGGCTTTCAGGTAAAAATGCTTCAACCATAAGCCCTGTTGTAAAATAGCGCCTCTTTTTTTCTTCACTTTAATTCGCGCTCATAATTTAAACCCAGCGCGTCCGGCGTGTGGGACTTCCGTGCCGTAATTACCATCACGATAATGGTCAGCAGGTAGGGCAGCATCAGCATAAATTGGTATGGTATCTCCACTCCCACCGCCTGCAAACGCAATTGAAATGCATCCGTAATGCCAAAAATCAGCGAAGCGGCAAACACCAGCTTGGGATTCCACTTTCCGAATATAACGATTGCAAGGGCAATAAACCCCCTTCCGGCTGTAATGTTATCCATAAACCGGTTGAGCGATATCAGCGACAAATATGTGCCGCCCAGTCCGGCCAACGCGCCGCATACCGCCATGGAGACATACCTCATCCTTGTTACGTTCACGCCCATTGTTTCCGCCGCTCTCGGGTGCTCGCCCGCAGCGGATATTTTCAATCCAAACTGCGTCCTGCCCAAAACGAACGCCGCCCCAACCGCAATAACAACCGCGGCGTAGAACAGAAAGTTTTGATTAAACAGAATGTTTCCAATCCCCGGTATATTCGAAAGGAAGGGAATGGGCGAAGCGCCCGAGCCAGCCAGGTCCGTTTTTGGCGGCGCCGTCGTAACCCCAAACAGTACCCGGTACCAAAAGCTTGTAAACCCCAAAACAAATATGTTCAGCGTGATGCCCACAACAACGTGCTGCCCGCCCCATGATATGCATGCAACAGACATCAGCATCGCCTGCAAAATACCGGCCGCAATACCGGCAGAAAGCGCCAAAAACATGTTGTTGGTATAAAACCCAACTACAAAGGAAACAAAAGCCCCCATAAGCATTTGGCCTTCCAGGTTGATATTCAGCATTCCGGAGCGCTCCGCAAATATTTCACCGGTTGCCGCAAGCAGCATGGGCATTGCCATACGTATTCCGGCCGCAAGCAGGGTGACAATAAAGGCCTGTGAAATAATTGAATCCATTGCAAATCACCCCCTTTCGCTCTGCCGTTTTTGAACCAAGCTCCGGCCAATCTTCTTTTGTATGCCCGGCATGACGATAACAAAGAATATAATCAGGCTTTGCACAATGCCCATGATTGCCGTGGGCACGTTCATATCGATCTGCATGGAGTTTGCGCCCACCGTCAGAACGGCGATAAACAGGCTCCCCGCAATCACCGCAATCGGGTTATACCTGGCTAACAGTGCAATCAGCATGGCTATAAAGCCAAGATCCGTTGTGATGCCTTCCAGCACGCGGTAATATGTACCAAAAACTTCTACCATACCCGCAAGGCCCGCAATTCCTCCGCTGATCAGCATGGTCAAAAGCATATAGCGCTTTGTATCAATCCCGCCGTACGCCGCGGCAAACCGGGAATAGCCAAAGGTTTCTATTTTGTACCCAAGAGCCGTCTTTTTAAATACCAGCCAAACAATAACGGCTATAAACAGCGCAACAACGATCCCTGTATGAACCCTTCCGCTCTCAAACAATTTTGAAAACCACAGTGTTTTGTCCAGCGCGTACGTTTGAGGGATGCCGCCCGGCGCCTGCAGGGGCCCCCCAACCAAGAACGCCACCAGATACAGCGCAACATAGTTCATCATAATGGTGATGATGACTTCGCTTGTATTGAACCTGGCGCGCAGCCAGCCCGCAATACCGCCCCAAATACCGCCGCCTGCCACCGCGGCAGCAACGGCCAGAATCCATATCAGTACCGGAGGCATTTTGTCAAAGCAGTATATGCCTATAACAATGGAGGAGATAGCGCCAATATAAAATTGCCCGTCTCCACCCAGGTTGGTCATACCGCCTTTTCCAGCCACTGCAACGCCCACACCGATGATAATAAGCGGCGTAGCCTTGGCAAACACCTCCATCAGGCCGTAGGGGTGGCCAAAAACGCCGGATAAAATGGAAGCGTAAACGGCAAACGGGTTTTCCCCAAGCGCTAAAATAAACAGCACGCTCACGGCGAATGCAGCCGCAACCGCCATCAGTATCGTCCAAGGGCCTTTCAGCATTTTTTGCAATGATTGCGCGTTATACTTCATGTCCGTCCGGCGCCTCCTCATCTATCGTTTCTCCGCCCATCAACAGCCCGATGTGTTCCATTGTCAGTTCATCCCCTTCCAAAGGCCGCGACATCCTGCCGTTGCTCATCACAACCACCTTGTCCGAAAGCGAAAGTATTTCTTCCATCTCGGCGGAAATCAGCAGCACAGCCGTTCCGGAAGCTTTTGCTTCCAGAATCTTTTTATGGATAAACTCCAATGCGCCCACATCAAGTCCCCTTGTCGGATGCATTGCCAGCAATAGTTTTGGTTTTGCATTTAGCTCGCGCGCCAATATCACTTTTTGCACATTGCCGCCCGAAAGCAGTCCCACAGGCCAGTTCCGGCTGGATACGCGGATATCGAATTCTTGAATCACTTTGTCCGTATCCTTTTTTAACCGTTTATAATCTATCAGTCCGTGTTTGCAATAATACAGGCTTTCCACATCCTTGAGTATCATGTTTTTATCAATCGTGTAGTCCTGCACCGTACCCACCTGCTTCCGGTCCTCGGGAATATAGGCCGTTTTGTTCCGTATGATCTGCTTTGGTTTGCAGTTGGTTGTATGAACGCCGCAGATATGAATGCTGCCGCCTGTAACCCGTCTCAATCCAAAAATGGCTTCTGCCAGCTCAGATTGGCCGTTGCCGTCCACTCCGGCAACACCAATCACTTCGCCTGCGTATATATCAAAATTAAGTCCTTCTATCGTCGAGGCGCGCCTGTTCCCCTGTATGGATAAATCGCGCACCTGCAATACTTTTTCCTGCAGAGATTTGTTCTGTGCTTTTTCAACACGCAGCACAACATCCCTGCCCACCATCATTCTGGCAAGCGTTACTTTGTCCACATCTTTTGTACGCGCGCCGCCGGCATTCTTGCCCACGCGCAATACCTCCACGCGGTCGCTTATTTCCATCACTTCGTCCAGCTTATGTGAGATAAAAATGATGGATACGCCGCTCTTTGCAAGGCTTTTAAGTGTTATGAACAGCTTTTCTTTTTCAATGGGCGTAAGTACTCCAGTTGGTTCATCCAAAATCAGCAGTTTTGATTTTCTGTACAGCACTTTTAAAATTTCCACCTGTTGCTGCAGCCCTACGGATAACTCGCTGATCTTCGCATGCGGATATATTTGAAGGGAATATTCCCCCGCTATTTTCATGATCTTGTCTATTGCAGTCTTTTCTTTAAGCATCAGCCTTTGCTCATCCCGCAGCCCCAAAACCACATTCTGCCATGTTTTAAAAGCCGGAATGAGCATAAAATGCTGATGAACCATTCCAATCCCCAGCTCAATCGCATGCAGAGGACTATGGATTTTAAGCTCAGCCCCGTTCAGAAATATCTTTCCGCTTGTCGGCGTGTAAAGGCCGTATAATATGTTCATCAACGTTGTTTTTCCGGCGCCGTTTTCACCCAGCAGCGCCAGAATCTCACCTTGTTTCAAATGAAGGCTGATATGATCGTTTGCCGTAAAATCCCCGAACTTCTTTGTTACGTTTTCCATTCTTAACGTATCTGGCATTGCGAAATCCTCACTTTTAGCCGGGCAGAAGGCCGATAAAGACGCCTTCTGCCCGGCTTGTCATCCTTAACGCTACTTTAACTTAATTTCTCGTCAATACGCTCTGTAATTTCGGGTATCACCAGTTCACCGGATTTAATCTGTTCTTTTGCTTTTTCAACCTGGTCCCGGATCTCTTTAGGAATCACGTTTTCAAGATCATGGTAGGGCGCAATGTAGCAAGTACCATCCGCCACACCTGGGCTCCAAAGCCCGCCAAACGTTCCTGACTCAATCTTCTTCGCCTGCGTGACGATCACGCTTTTATTGTTGGTGATAAAAGATGTAAGAACAAGATCAGGGAACAATTCATTCTGATCTCCGCCATATCCAATGATGTAAACATTTTTCGCTTTGGCCGCCTCCATAGCGCCCATTCCGGTAGAGTCCGCAGATTGGCATATAATGTCTGCACCCATGTCAATCTGTGCGTTTGCCGCTTCCTGGCCTTTTGCCGGATCTTCAAACGTACCGGTCACAACGCCGTATACTTTTGCATCCTTGTTCACGGCTTCTACGCCCATCACAAACGCACCCATGTCAGACAACTGCGACGGGATTTCAAGCCCCGCTACGTATCCGATAATGTTACTTTTTGTTACACCGCCGGCAACCATTCCCGCAAGGTACGCCGCTTCATACTCCTTCATATCCATAAATGCCATGTTATTGGGGATACTCTCCGCGGTTACCCCATCGGGCATTTTTCCTGAAACAAAGAAATTTACTTCTGGAAATCCCGGCGCAACTCGCATCGCAGGCTCGCCAAATTCAAAACCGTGCCCGACAATCAAATCGAATCCTTTTGATGCATAGTTCGTAAAAGCTTCCTCAATTGCCGAAATCTCTACACTTTCAGTAAAAGCGACTTCATATCCCTCATCTTTGAGTTCCATAAGCCCCGCATATGCGTTTGCATTCCAGCCGCCGTCGTTCAGTGAACCCGGCAGCAACAAAGCTACGCTTATTTTCCCGCTATCCCCTGATGACGCTGATTGTTCCGCGCTTCCTTCTGCCGGTGCTGCTTCCCCGCTTGCCGTGCTGTCCCCCGCCGGTACAGTATCTTGAACTGTGCCGCACCCAGCAAATGCCACCATCACAGAAAGTACCAAAACAACGATAACGAGCTTTGAAAATAATTTCATGGCTTTTCTCCCTTACGTTTTTATTTAGGCTCGGATATATAAAAAAATAGACCAGTCCATGTATACGGGTCTACGTCGACGGTCTACAATATGTAAGATAACATAAACTTATAAAATTGGCAATATAAAATTAAATTTTTTAAATTAAAATTTGTACAATTATTTTTATTGATAATGCTAAACGTCGGCGGGAATAAAAAAGGCGTTCTGCGCGGAGCCATGCGCGATCTGCTGCCGCCCGAAGTGATTGAGCGCAAAAAACCCCTTACCTCAAAAAACACTATCCCCTGTATAAAAAAATCGCACGGGAAGAGCTGAAAAAAAGTGCCGGACGATCCGCTCCCTCCTATCCTGGACGGTGATAGACAAAGCATATGTTGAATTCTTTTTTCAAAACAAAAACATTTTTGCAAAGCCTATATACGACCAACTGATGACTGGTCACTTCCGTTTAAATCACAATAAGTTCATCGCTCAAATAATATATTATAAATTATTTATTGGAGGCAATTGTCATGGCCAATAGCAATGGCTTAACGAATAAGGAAGAAAACAGGTTCTGGCTCCGAATATTCAGCGATAAATCCAATGTTTTAAAACAACGCTTTGCACCAGAGTATACGAGTGAAATTTCGCAATTAAAATTATTTGCATCCAGTTTTTTTGAGTTAGCCAAAAAAGCTCGCAAAGATTTAACGGAAGAGCAAACAAGTGAGATAAATATTGATGCTTCGCGAGTCACCGGTGAGTTTAAACATTTTACAACAGGAATACTGCGGAGACAATTGCTGGAAGATTTTTATATATCTATTACACCTGCAGAAACGAATTCCATAATCAATTTGACTAACATGTACTTATACATACTTGGCGAATTCGTTAATAAAAAAACACGAAATATTAATCCTACCTATTTTTTGGGATTCTGGTTGAGAATTATATACCCTCAAACGTTGTTTATAGAAAATAATGTTGGACTCTATTATACTGAGTTTAAGGAAAAGGTAGGTAACTATTCCAATATTTTTTTAAGCGATGAAAAACGTGTTCAAGAAAACACATCATTTATACAAAACGGTGTGCCGGATTTTCCTATGAATAAGGAGTTAATATCAGATATATATAAACATCTGTCTTCTTATGAATCGTTCATTGTAGATATAATTATTTTGGTTGAACAAAAAAAACTGCCATCATCGTTAACACCTGTTTTTTTAGATCATATTTATAGGATTGTTTGCTATGTTGCTACGGAATTATCTCTACTGCTGGGAATAGACAGGCCTGTATGTGACCCCGGGGGCCCGGCATTGGTAGAACGCTATACAATTATATAATGCCATAAATTATTTTTTAAAAAAGCCTTTTATTCAAGTTGCATTCTATGAATTATATAAAAATAAAGATAGCCGCAAAACATAATGGCTATCTTTATTGAGCAGTTACCTAATTTAACTTATAGAACAGGGCTTTTTAGCCCAATCCGCATATCCGCCATTGCGAGCATCAAAAAAACAATCGCGCATAGTATAAACGCACCCATAAATTTTTTCCCTTTGAGCCCGGCTGTCTCGCGTAAAAAAACCACATACAAAATAATCTTCCAGATCAGGATTGCTATAAAAGCAGTCCCCAGCAGCATACCCCACAACGAGTTGTTCCAAAAGATATAAAAGTAGGTTTCCGAAAGAGACACTGCCAGCGCGCAGATTGCGGTGGGGATATAAGAAATACCCCATGTTCTGAAATAAACCGGTAAATGTGTTTTACTGCCAAACGCACGGCAAATTATAAAGAGCACAATGCAGGCAACCAAATAAGTGGCAATGCCTGCGCCTGCAAGCAATAGCATTTTTACCGGGTCTATCGCAACATCAAAGTTACCAATGTTTGCGTAATAATTGGTTATTTGGTCAAATACCGTTATAAACAGCACAGTGACGCTCACAAATATCCAGGCAATATGGCCGCTGCGCCGCCGGTATGCCTCCGCAGGCCTGTTGAAGGCCTCCATAAATATTCCCATGGTTTCACCTCCCCATAAACTGCAATATCAAATTTGTATAACCGGACCCAAAAACAAGCGTGCAGGCAACATTCTGAATTACGGCCACGCCGAGTGCAAAGCGCCACGGATAAACCGTAACAAAATTCTTCATCCTGCCTGATGCTGTTTCTTTTCTCCCCTGGGCCAGTACTCTTTGAAGCACCGCCTCTTTTATCACAGGAGCCGGGTCTGCGGTGTTTTGCAGGGTATCCATTGCTTTCTTAAAAAACCGGTCAGTGTTGTTTTTCATTATATTTCATCCTCCACCCCAAGTAGTGCGTACCGTCTTATGAAAGCCTGTTTTGCGCGCAGCAGGATATTATCTATCGATTTGCCGGTCTTGCCGGCTATTTCTGCAATCTCCCGCACGCTTCGGCCGTCCGCATACTTCAGCAGCAGCGCCATCCTGTAATGTTCTGGAAGGGATTCCAGACATCGCATAACTTTTATCTTGTCCATATCGCTCTCCAGCAGTGTTTGCAGATTTTGCGAATCATCCGGAATTTCAACGGCCGTCTGGTCGTCCAGGCCTACGGTTTCAAAGCAGGCGCGCGCCTTTTTCCTGTAAAAATCGGTCACCTTGTTCCTGGCAATGCGCATCACCCATGTTTTCTCACTGCTCAGGCCGAGAAACTGGTCAAACCCGCGGAAAACATCCAGAAATATCTCTTGCGAAATATCCTCTGCCAATGCCTGATGAAATCCGGTACGGATAAACACGTACCTATATACCTCATTAAAATGCGATTCATATAACTGCACAAACCGCCGCTCCCTTTCACCGCGATCCATTGTTCACCTCATTTTACAGTGACGTCTTTTTCCGCCAGGACCGTGTCCTGATACAGGATCTGTACCTTTAGAGCCCCGGCGTGCAGTTTTGCTTTTTCAATTGTATATACAATCACGCTCCTTGGTTCCGTTGCCGTTGCCTTATCTTCGGTCTTAACTGATTGCCCGTCCAGTATCCAGTTGATTGTATATTTCATGCCTTTTGGTGATTCTATAAATGATACGCATGCATACAAATCTTTGCCTGCTGCCAGTTCACTCGGTTGTTTAGCGTTTTCTATGGCGCTTCTGTCAGCCAGTTGCGCCTCTGAAACCACAAACCCCTCCACTGTATCGCTTAAGCCGCAGCCTGTAAAAAGCGGCAGGGCTGCCAGGCAAATGATCAAAGTAATGATAAATATTCTTTTCATTTTATATCCTCCCGGCTATTCGCCGTAATTGAGTTCGTCCTGTTTCCTGAAAACAAGGAAGGACAAAAGAGTGAGCGCAATGATACAGGCAGAGAATCCTGCAGCAGCCTGCGCAAGCCTTGTTGCATCTGTAAAATCAGACAGGGCGTTCATCAGTACGCCGGGCGAGATCATGGCGATAGAATTTTTTATTCCCTCGGTCCACTTAAATACAGACCCGAGGCCATCCACAATGATCATAAAGAACCGGGGCATCAGGATCAGACCTCCCGCAAGGCTCCAGATCATGGCAGCTTTGGATGACCGGGCAATAACAGAGATCATCAGCCCCAGAGACGCATACACCATGATATACCCCCAAAGCGGTATCAGGTATTGGAAGAACAGGCTGATAAAACCCAATTGCTCCGAGAGCCCGACAATGACTGCTGTAATTGGTAAAAGATACATTACTGAAAGTATAAGGGATATCACCATCATTGTCAGCAGCTTTGACAGAAAAACCGAGCTTTTGGCAGCTCCGGAGCAAAGGATCATGTCCAGTACGTTGTGTTCCCGGTCCGCGGAAATCATGTCAAAATAAACGGACAAAACTGCCCATGAACCGAAAATGATCTGCGGCAGCATCAGCGTCATAAATTCTACTGTGTTGTTCTGTATGAGTTGCAGCTTCCCATCTGATGTGAAGAAAAAGAAGATGCAGAGCGCGGACATGCAGATCCATATAAAGGCTGCGCGAATACTGAATGTTTTTTTTATATCTCTGAGCAACATGAATCCAAGGTAACGCTTCATCCCACCGCAACTCCTTCCCCGTTAATCTGTTCCTGTACAATCTGTTTGACGCTAGAAGCTGAAACCTCCAAGATATCCACTGAAAGAGATACAAGCTGTTTGATGAAGTTGGAGAGTCCAGCTTTGTCCGTTTTTAATACCAGCACGGAACGGTCCGTATTGCACGTGACGCTGTATCCTGTACGAACAGCCGAAAATGCATCGTCTGTCAGCGGACTGGTTTTAATAATATAACTCTCCTCAACCGCTCGGTCGTATACCAGTTCTCCTTTGTCCATGATGGCCACGCTGGTGCAGACCTCATCTATGTTCTGCAAAATATGGGAGGACAGCAATATGCTTTTCCCCTGCGCGTGAAGAGAGCGTATCAAATGTATGATCTCCTCTGTGGCTTTTGGATCCAGGCCCGCCGTGGGTTCATCCAGGACATAGAAATCCGGGTCTCCCGCCATGGCAATCACCATCTGCATCTTTTTCTGCTGACCCGGTGATAAATGCTTTACTTTCTTTTTTTCATCCAACTCCAGCTTTTTTAACTGATCAAGGCTTTCCTGGGCAAAGGTGCCGCGCAGGTCCGTAAAAAACCGGATTGTTTTTTGCACCGTCATTCCATCGTCAAACCTGCAACTTTGTGGCATGTATCCGATAAATTTTTTCTCTGTTTTAAGCCCAATGCTTCCATATGAGGGTTTCATAAGCCCCGCAATCAGCCGCAACAGAGTGGTTTTGCCCGCACCGTTCTGACCAATCAGGCCATACACTTCTCCTTTATTTATTTTAAAGCCAATATGTTTCAAAACTTCTGTTTTTCCAAATGTTTTTCCAACATCGTTTATGAGTAACATCTGTTCCAATATTTTTTTCTCCTTTCTGTTCACGTGCACGTTTCACCAGTACAGTCGTAAAAACACAAAAAATCCCTCTTAAGCAAGAGAGATTTTATTAAACTGGCAGCTTATTTTATGAATGATGCAAAGCCAAGAATTCGTTGGCTCAAATGATTGTTTTCTGGTAAGTTCTGTTTGCCCGCCACATATATGATATAGATAAATCAAACACTTAGAGTGTTATCTAAGTGTTTGATAGCTTGTTTTCATTTTTAGGAGATGCAAAATCGTGCTTTTTATTCTCCAGTATGAATTTTTGCGGAACCACATCCTCAATATCGCCCCTTGCGGGCGTTTCTGCCATACTTGCGCGCTGCCAGCAGCATGGCGAGCAGGTTATCCGCCGGTACCCCAGGCGGCAGCTGGCAGCCTGCCGCAAGCGTAAACCCGCAGGGGCTGTCCGCTCCCAGCCTTATACATTCCCTGGAGGCCTCCAAAACCTGGTCTATGGTTCCGTGCAGCAATACGTCCACCGGAGGCACGTTGCCGGATATGGCCATTTTTTGCCCAACGGCTTTTTTCAGTTCCTCCAGGCTCTCGCAATTGTCCACCCTGAACGAGGCATACCCAAGCTCCGCGAGGTCCGGCCAGACAGAAGCGGTCTTTCCACAAATATGAAGCCCCGGCGCTTTACCGGTAATACGTTCTGCTTCGCAGCGCAGCCGCAATAAAAAAGGCTTGGCCATCTCCCGGAACAGGCGCGTCCCAATTACGCTGCAGGAAGCCACCGGATCCGCAACATTCACAGTTTTAACGCCATGTTCCCTGTGCGCCGCTTCAAGCCAGCGCACTGCCGCGGCAAGGGATAATTCCAAAAGCTTCCTCACCCTTTCCGGGCGCTTGAGGGATTCTTTTAAAAGCAAGCCAATGGGCGCAATGGATGCCGCCGTAGAAAACGGCCCGGCAATATCCGTTGCGAGCGGGCAGGCTTTTCCAAAATGTTTATCATAGCGCCCCAATTCATCCAGCATCTTTTTAAGCACAGGAGCGGTATACGGGTCCGGCGGTTCCAGGCAGTCCGCAAGCGCAATATCGCAAAGCGGATAACTTGTAAGATAATCCGCCCCATTTGGCGGGTAGACAACACATGCGCCCAGCGCTTCCCCAATCCCTCTTAAGTTGGGTCCTATGCTGATTCCCAGGCAGGCAAAATCACGGCACGCCTGTTTGTATACCACGGCGCGCTTCTCAAAATCCTGCCTGTATTCGCTTATAGTAAAACCGTAAAAGGGCGCGATGGTTTCGCGGATTGATATGGACACAGGCAGCCGGTCAGCCTCCATGCCCGATTGATAGGCGCGCAGGCGTTCTTCCGGGCTCATTTCATCCCGGTACAGGTTCGTCTCTTCAAGCAGCTCCCGGTGGTTCATTGTTTCCCCTCTTCTTCCGGCCCAAACGTCATAATTTCTGCCAAGGCGATATTGGCGCACAATGCATTTATTTGCAGGTGGGAACTTTCTCCTCCGCTCATCCCGTCCAGCGCGGCGTTTACGGCAGGGTGGTATTCCGCTCCCAGCTTTGCCTGCCTTGCCCCATACTCCATTGCCTGTGCCAGTTGCGCCGGTAAAATTCTCCTCTGCCCGGCAGGAACAGCGTTCAGCAGCAGCATTTGCTTGCCGTTTTCTCCCCCGTACATGCCATCCAAAGATACTGGGCTGCTTTGAATCAAAAATCCGTCGCAAACCGGGCTGCCATATCCAAACACAGCCACCCCGGCGGATTGCAGCCATTCTATGGTAGCCTTTAGGTCAAATACGTCTTTGGGAGCAGTGGCCAGAAGCGCGACCGGCAATTCCGCCAGCGCAAGCAGGTCTGCCCCAACCTTTGCAAGGGGCGCCGGGCCTATGCCCCCCATTCCGGCGGTTATTGCCAGCGGCATACCCAGTTCGGCGCAGACCGCCATGGTTGCGGATGCGGTAAGAAAAGCCGTTAACCCCTGTTTTTTTGCCTGCTCCAGGTTTTCCCTGCTTACGCGGGCTATTGTATTACCCGCACCGCGAAGCGGTAAAAACGCATCCAGCGCTCCCAGCATTATTTTTCCGTTTTGCAGCCAGACGAACGGCCCTTGCGCCAGCTCTTTTTTGCGGCACAGTTCTTTATCCGTTACGCCAGGCAGGCCGTGCCCCATTAACGCCGTTTCGACCAGATACTTCTCCATCCGCGCTTCCTCTCCGTTCATCCTGTTATCAGCCGTATCCACGCGTGCGCGTGTGCCGCCAGATCAAATCTGTTGGCCGCATCAACCGTGGGCAGATAATGTGCGGGAAACGCCTGCGTTCCCATTAATGCCCCGCCCAATGCGCCCGCAAGAGATGCAATTGCCGCAGTCTCATCCCCAATATTCACCGCGTCGTGCAGCGATTTGAGAACATTTCCTTCCCCTGCTATCAGCAAGCCAAAAGCAGCGGGAACGGTTTCCGCGATGGCCGGGCCGCTTCCAATCAGGGCACCTATCGCTTCCATTGCGTCGCATGCCGCGTTACGCAACGCTTCTTCCACGGCCATCTCCAGCCTGTCCTGTACGGAAGGTCCCGGATAATCCCAGATGTCTTTGCGCCCGCGCGCGAGTTTCTCTCCCAGGGCAGCGCCTTTAATGGCCGCCTGCGTCATGGAAAAAACGGTTGCTTCCTCTCCCAGCGCGTCGGCCACCGCGGCGGCTACCGCGCCAGCGCCGGATATGCTCAGGGGGTCGTCGTGCGAGGCCATGGTCAGCTCCACCACCGCTTCCACCGCCGCTTCGGGGTCGCCGGGATGCAGCAGCCCCGCCGGATACGCCTTTACCGCGGCACCGTTTGAAGAAAGCGCATAATAATGCCCTTTAAAAAGCTTATTGCCAAGGTGCCCGGAATACGCCCACAGTTCCTGGGAATTATCCTGGTTCAGCCTGTTGATCACCTTGCGTGTCGTCATGCCTGCAAAAGGCAGAAACCATTCGGTTTTACCCCATTCCATCAAAGACTCTTCAGCCAGGCGGCGGCTTACCAGCCCGCCCGCCCGCAGCAGATGCAGCGACAATATATACGCAATGCTGAAAGCGTCCGTTACCTGCGCCCTGGACCTGCCCCGTGCCAGGCAATCATTTGGAGGCGTTTCAAAATCTGTCACTCTTCCGCCAAACGCGTTTATAATCTGGCGTGCAGATTTGCATTCGGTAGCCGCTCCCAGGGCGTCGCCCGCCGCAGCGCCCAATATGCATCCCAGATATTTGTTATACAGATTGTCAGTTGCCGCCATACTGGTTCTCCTTCTGCCTTACTTTGGCTATGGCCGTAATCTCCTCCGCCAGTTTGCGGATGGCAAGCCCGTTCGCTTTTTCCAGAACGGGAAGATAGTGTGCGGGTAAAGCATCCGCGCCGTACAGCGCGCCAACAATTGCGCCTGTCATGGTGGCCACCGTATCCGTATCATACCCCACGTTAACCGCGCCAACAATCGCGCCAACCGGGTCGCCGGGATTAGCCGCAACAAATCCAACCGCACAGGGCACAGCCTCCGCCACATGCAGCCCCGCGCCTATTCTTCTGCCCAGAGCAAACATTTTTTCCTCCGGCATTCCGGGCCCCAGGGCTATCCGCAGCGCTTCGTCCAGCCGCCTTACAACAGACGGCCCAGGCACATCCCTGGCAACCATGCGCCCGCGGCGCTCGCCCTCCGCTGCGCCAAACCGCGCCGCCTGCAGCACCTGGTACAAATCTGCGCCGGGCATCAACGCCCGGCTTACGGCACAGGATATGGCGCACGCTCCGGATATGGCCAGATAATTATCGTGCGTTACCATTGTTACAGTAATGCTGTCCTCAACCGACGCATCCATATCTCCCGGATGAAACAGGCCAACCGGAGAAATGCGCATGGCGGCGCCATTGGTCGCCTGGCGCGAATCCAGGTTCACGCCGTTTCCGGGCGGCGCCGTTTCGCCCATAAACCGTTTGATCGCCAAACGGGTGGTGGGGCCCGCAAACCGGTCAAAGAATACCGCATGCCGCGACCATTCAATAAGCGCTTGGCGCACGGCAGACGCATCTGTTACCCCGTTGTTTTTAGCAATTGCCTCCGCCAAAAAATACGCGGAGCTGAAATCATCGGTAGCCTGGCCCGGCACATTGCCCGCTCCAAAGGTATCCGGCGGAGGCGTTTCAAAATCTGTGACCGGATGCCCAAAACAGGCAACGATCTGCGCCGTTGTGCGCGCCTCGGTGGCCGCGCCCATGCCGTCCCCCGCCGCCGCGCCGGTAAGAGCGCCTAATATGCGGCCAGATAAAGAATATGTAGCCATCTCGTTCCTTTCCCGTTGATCTAATGTTTTTGATTCAAAAACAGGACGGCAGGCGCCGTGCAGCGCTGCCGTCCCGATATCTCAATTGTTTTATTGCCAGCCTTCATACTGGTCTACATTATCCTTATTTACCAGATCAAACGGAGTCCAGCACTTGTCTTCTGTAATCTGCTGGCCCTGAATGGCTTTCAGCGTAAGGATCAAGCCGGCTTTGCCGAACAGGTAGGGCGACATAACCACCGAACCGTCCAGTTCGCCATTTTTTATGGAAGTTTTGGCTTCTTCAATAAAATCAATTCCAACCACTTTTACTTTATCTTTTGCGCCTGCCGCTTTCATGGCCTCAACCACGCCCAGGGCCATTTCGTCGTTGGCGCACATAATGCCCTTCAACTCCGGGTTTGCCTGCAGGATGTTGGTAGCCGCCGTGTATGCGGTCTGGCGGTCCCAGTTGGCTGCTTCCACCGCCACAACGTCTCCGCCGTTTTCTTTAAACCCGGCAATCGCGCCATTTTTGCGCTGTTCGCTGTTGTCAGACCCTGCCTGTCCTTCAATAACGGCTACTTTTCCGGAGCCGCCAATCAGCTTCATAATATACTGCGCGCCCAGATAACCCTGCTTCTCAAAATCGGACGTTACAAACGCGCTTACTTTTGCGCCTGCATCTTCGGCTGCCTTGGGATCAAGCGTTGTGCCAACAGCCACAACCGGAATGCCCTGCTTGTTGGCCTTGGCGACCGATTCCACCAGGTTATAGCCCGTCATGCAGGAGATTGCCAGCGCTTTGTAATCCTTTGCCAAAAGCGCGTTCATGGCGTCCGCCTGGCCCTGTTCGTCGGCCTCTTTGGGAGCCGCAACCACATCTACAGCCACGCCGTATTCCGCAGCCGCGTCCTCATAGCCTTTTTGAACCGTTACCCAGAATGGGTTGGTCATGCTGAACGCAACAGCGCCAATCTTTTCTCCGTTGCCTTTGCCGGGAAGCGGATCAAGCGTTTTAAGCATGGTGTCCTCCGCCTCTTTGAGTTTTGCGTTGACAACCGCGGCGCTCTCTGCCGGTGCGGACGCGGATGCGGACGCTTCTGCGGCACTTGGCGAAGCGGATGCGCTTGTCTCCTGCGCGGGTGATGCGCTTGCCGAAGCGGATTCCGCCGCCTGCGGCGTACAACCGGCCAGTACCGAAGCCAGAATTGCGCAGATCAACAGTATGACCACGCTGAGTTTGATTTTTTTCATATTGTCCTCCTTTAAAATGATGGATTATAATACGCTAAAAAGCGAATCATTCACTCTTATCCGCCTGTTGCGGCAACAAACGCGCGCAGTTGCCCTTCCGGCACTTTCAGGCGCGGCCCGGGAACGGTGCATTTGAGCGCTCCCGCGCCCGCCGCAAACCGGAGAGCTTCCAGACGGCTTTCCCCCAAACAATAATAGCTGTAAAGCAGAGCCCCAAAAAAACTGTCTCCCGCGCCTGTGGAATCCACTGCGGCCACGGGCATGGCGGGAACGGAAAGGGCGCCGCTTTTATGCAGCCAATACGCGCCCTCTGCGCCCGCGGTGCAAACCACCCCGGCGCAGGGCTCAAAACGCCTGTGTGCTTCAATTGCTCCTTCGCGGTAATCCGCACATCCCGTGAGTTCAAAATAGCCTTCGCGTCCGCTGATAAACAAATCGGCCAGAGATATAGCCTGTGCAATCTCTTCGTCCGTCACGCCCAGTGCGTGCATAAAAGAAGGCGGGCACTGCAGGCATATCACAACCGGTATGCCCTTTTGCCTGCACATTCCTGCCACTGCCACTGCGGCGGCGGCAGGAAACAAATCGGAATAAAAAATATCCACGCCGTCCAACAGCTCGGGGCTCAGTTCCCTGGGCTTAAGGTCCATCATGCTGTTCCCGGGGTTCACAAAAATAGAATGGGCACCCTCCGGCGTCACCATCACATAGGTGTGCAGGCTCACGCCGCCCGGTTTTACCAGCAGCAGCGTATTATCCACCCCGTCTTTTGCCAAAGTATCACGGAACGCGGTGCCCGCCGCATCATCGCCAATCTTGGCAATCATACGGCTTACTCCGCCCAGGCCCGCGAAGGTGACCAGCATATTGGCGCAACTGCCGCCCGGCGCAACCTGCTCGCCGCTTACCAGGGCAAAGGAATCCTCCTTTGGCAATGCAGGGCAGACAATCCGGGTATCCATGGCAAAAGACCCCATGCCCAAAAGAACTTTATTCATCAGCGCTCCTTACAAAATAGCCGCCTGGCGGCGGGTGCGGAATTCCGCAATTATAATGGCCGCCAGTATAATAAACCCGGTAACAACCTGCTGGTAATACGTCGGCACGGTTAACAAAGTCAGGCCGTTCCGAACAACCGCCAGAATCAGGCAGGCAATCAGAGTTCCCAGTACAGAACCACGTCCGCCGCTCATGCTAGCCCCGCCCAGCACCACCGCGGCAATTGCATCCATTTCATATCCCTGCCCGGCCAGGGGCGCAGCGGAATTTAAACGCGCCGTCATAATCAAACCGGCTGTTGCGGCGCACAGTCCGGAAAAAGCGTATATGCTTGTGCGGTAAAGCCTGGTTTTAACCCCTGCACGCCGCAGGGCTTCATCGTTCGCGCCAAGCGCCAGCGTATACTTGCCCCACAAAGTGCGGCGAAGCAGCACCATGCCCGCCAATGCAAACAGAAGCGAAATTAAAATAGGAGGGTTTACAGGGCCGATATATCCCGTTCCAAACCATTTAAACCCCTGCTCAAACCCGTAAACAGATACGCCGCCCGTAAGTATCAGGGCAAATCCGCGTGTGATCGTCATTGTAACCAAAGTGGCAATAAAAGCGTTAATTCTGATGCAGGAGATAATGATACCGTTGCAAGCGCCCAGAAGCACGCCAACTGCAATACCAAGCATAATCGCAGCCGGTACGCTTGCGCCCGCCTTCATCATCACCGCCATCAATACGCCGCTCAGTCCGGCCAGGCTTCCCACAGAAAGGTCCACCCCGCCGCTGGCGATTACAAACGTCATGCCTACTGAAAGGATCAGGTATACAGCCCCCTGATCCAGGATATTGAATATATTTTTCCAGGCAAAAAAATATTGTGTGGAACAAGACATTACAAGCAGCAGGCAAAGCAGCACGCCCGCCAGCAAAATCTGGGAAGAATATTTATGAAACCGGCTTTGGGCCTGATCTTTTTTCATCATCCATTTTGCTCCATTCCGTTTACAATCATGGAAACCACGCGCTCAGAATCCACAGCGGCCGTATCCGTTACGGCCAGCACGGCTCCGTGCCGCATCACGCATATACGGTGCGATATTTCTATCACTTGCCCGATATTGTGGCTGATTACAATGATTCCGTAGCCTTCGCCCGCAAGCTTGACCAAAAGGCGCTGTACCGCCTGTGTTTCTTTAACGCCCATGGCGGCAGTGGGTTCGTCAAATATAACCAGCCTGCCGCCCTGATGAATCGCTTTTGCAACAGCTACGCATTGCCGCTGTCCGCCCGAAAGCGTGCCCACCGCCGCATCCGGATTGGGTATGCGTATCTCCAACTGCTCCAAAAGGCCAATCGCTTCTCTGCGCATCCGGCTCTCTTCCATAAAACCGGAGCGCCGGTATTCGTTTCCCAGAAATATGTTTTCCCACGTATTCATGGTATTGACCAGCGAAAGATCCTGGTAAACCGTCGAAACGCCGCATTGGTTTGCCATTCGCGGCGTAAGGCGTTCATACGTTTTTCCGTTCAGAACAATAAAGCCGCTGTCCGGCGGAATGACCCCTGAAAGGATTTTAATAAAAGTACTTTTTCCCGCTCCGTTATCGCCTACAACGGCTAAAATCTGGCCCAGCGCCGCTTCAAGGCAAACGCCGGATAAAGCGTTTATGCACCCAAAAGACTTGTTTAAATTCACTGCTTTCATATAAACAGAATCTATTTCTGCCATTGGCCTATACTCCTTTTTAGAAACTGAACAGGCATATAAAACATAACCCTTTTTGCATATACCTTTTGCCGCAATTGCGTAAGGATAACTGAATATCTTATTTATTGAATATTATATTTACTTTTATCATTATAACAGTTAATTTATTATATTCAATATTTCATTAATAGTATTATAACGTTTTTTTAAGCTGATTTATAGATATAATCTATAAATCTCTTAAAGACTGCAAGCTGCACAGTTTCCAGCCTGGCGTACTGGCAAATAACTATCTTGCATAGAAAATAAAAAACGGCTTCTGAAAATTGATTTATTCCTAAATCTTCATGGCCGTTCTTTGCTTAATATGAATAATCTTATTTTTTCTCAATTTAAACGCCTGTATTACTTTTGTCCCTATAAAATATCATATCATTTCTTTATACTTTTTTTCCAAAAACTCCGCAAGGGCTCTGACTCCCTGGGGTTGTTCGCCTTTTTTAAGGCTTACCGCAAAAACAGGCGCGCAGGATACCACCCGCAGCCCTTCCATAAAATTGCCGCTGTCAAAGCCCACGGCTTCCTTAAGATCACATTTAGTCAGCGCAACCACATCCGCATAGCTGAATATTGGCACATATTTAAAAGGTTTATCGTCACCCTCGGGCACGCTTGCGGCAAGCAGGCGCACAGACTCGCCAAGATCAAATTCTGCGGGGCAGATCAGGTTTCCCACGTTTTCAATAAAAACAATTGCGTCCCGCAAATCAATCAGGTCGGCTCCTTGTCTGATTACGTGCGCGTCCAGATGGCACTCTCCGCACGTGTTGATCTGTGAAGAGGGGATGCCCTGTTTTTCCAGGTTATCGGCGTCAATCGAAGAAGCAATATCGCCCTCAATCACCCCCACACGAATACCATCCAGCGCATTCGCAACGGCTGAAATCAATGTGGTTTTACCCGATCCGGGAGCGCCCATCAAATTTACCGCAAGAATATGCCGCGAAGCAAAGTATGCGCGGTTTTCTTCCGCCAGCTTGCCGTTTGCCTCAAGTAATTCTTTCATGATTATAACTTCCATTACAGCTCACCTCATATTTTTTATAACCCCGTGCGGGTATTGCCGTTTTTATTCGCCTTCAAAAGATCTGATGTAAAACTCACGCCCCGTATTCCCTATAAGCATACAACTGCCGCTACAGGCAGGACATTTAAAGCTGCCTTCATGCCCAAATTCTTTTCCGCAATCCAAACATTTAAGCATTGCCGGCTTATGCTCAAATTTGAGTACCGCATCCGCCATTACGCTGTCTTTCGCCATAATCTCAAAATACATTTGTACCGATTCATCCATCATTGAAGAAAGTTCGCCCACCACAATATTAATACGGGTAACTTTCCTCAATCCGCACGCTTTTGCTTCTTCATTTACAATGCGGATTATATCCATAACGACAGCAAACTCATGCAATTTTTGATCCTCCATACCCTAAAAACAAAAATCTTTTATGCAATGCTCCTCCAATGGATATCTATAAAGTATGGATATTAATAATCTTTGCTTTTTAGTTCGCGCAGAGACTCGTCTATATCCCGTTTCCCTGATTGAGAGGCATATTGTTCAATAATATGAGTATGTTTTATGCCGTGTGTCAGGCAGGCCGATCCTCCGATACATCCGCCTTCGCAAAACATTCCTTCAATAAAATTTTTCGCCAGCCTTCCCTTGGATACTTTTAAAAGAGCCGCTTTGCATTGTTCGGCGGCATTGCAAACCTCGGAATTCAATATAAAATCGGGCGCATCCTTTTTTATAACGGATTCTATGGCCTGTGTAAGGCCGCCGTTCCGTGCAAAATTCCTCCCAAAATAAGACGCATCCTTCAAAGATTCTTCTGGCAGCGTTTCTATTTCTATTCCCACACCGTCAAACCAGGCCTGTAATTCTTCAAAGGTTATCACGCTGTCAACCAACCCGGCGATCTCCGGTTCTTTAAACTCTAACTTCTTTGCCGTGCAGGGCCCTATAAAAACTACCTTTGCAGTACTGTCTTTCTTTTTAATTAATTTGGCAGTTTCGGCCATAGGCGAAATATTATGGGATATATATTGAGCTGCTTTTGGGAAAGCCGTTTTAATGTAACTTACAAATGCCGGACAACAGGAGCTTGTTAAAAAACCTTTTTCAACAAGTTCATGGGCCTCTTTTTGCGCGACTATATCCGCACCCAACGCAGCTTCCATTACACTGTGAAACCCTGCCTTTTTTATTCCGGTAATAATTTGCCCCGGCTTTGCATAAGAAAACTGGCTGGCAAAAGAAGGCGCCAGAACCGCGTACACTTTATAGCTCTTTCCGTTGTTTGAATGTTTCAGCAAACGCAGGGTTTCCAATATATACGACTTGTCAACAATAGCGCCAAATGGGCATTGATAAACGCAGGCTCCGCAACCTGTGCATTTTTTGCTGTCTATTAAAGCCTTTTTATGCTCGTCAATAACGATTGCCTTGGGAACGCAGCTTTTTACGCACGGCCGCTGGTTTTCTATAATAGCGCTGTACGGGCATGCCTTCATACATCGTCCGCATTCAATACATTTTTCAGAGTCAATAACGGATTGCTGCCTTCCTGCCGTTATAGCGCCAACCGGACAGGCGCTTTCACATCTGTGCGCAATACATCCCCTGCATGCGTCTGTTATAACAAAACGCTTTACCGGGCATTCGTCGCAAGCGCTGTCAATCACCTCAACTATACAGGGATTGTCTTTATTGCCCCCCATTGCAAGTTTAACACGTTCTTCCACAATGGCCCGCTCGTGATATATGCAGCAGCGCATGGTTGCTTTAGGGCCCGGAATGATTTTATACGGAATACTATGCAGTTCCTGTTCAAGTGTTCCGGCTTGCTCCAGTTTCACTACTTCTTTTAAAACCTTGTATTTCAGCTCTTGAACAGCAGTATCAAATAGTCTCAATTTCAAATAGAATTCCTTTCATTGAACAAAGTTTAGCTTTTTAATTCGCAAATAAAAAACCATAAAGTAAGCCTGTGCCCCGCCCCTTCATGGTTTGATTTGGTAATACAGTTATCCTTGAAATTTTCATAATTTCAATTCACAAAATACTATAGCATGTATCAATACCTCTGTCAAATTTGATATTTTATTAACAAAATTTTTGGCCAAACCAGCCTGCATTTGGATGGTTACGGCGCAGTTTTAAGACACGTTTTTTGCTTGCCGATTATTAAAATAAGGCCTGCTTTGACCGGAAGTAATATCCTGCTCCTGCTGTCATTCACTTCCCTGCCCCGTGCGATTTAAAAAGCCCAAAATAGGCGTAAGGCTGGGTAACCCAGCCTTACGGTTTGCCTTGCGGCACAAATATACAGGGGGAATTATGTTAAGCATAGCCGCCTTCCCTTTTACAGGCTTATTATGTCAAGTCCCTTCTATTATTTTTGCCCTTGAACTTCATCCATTCCGGCATTTGCATTTTCAAGCCGCCCTTATCACGAATTACAAGAATCACGCTCTGAAGCAGTATAAAGAAACATAGCATAAGCCCGGTGGTAATGCTCTGCCAATATGGCTCCCTGAGGCCCGAAGCAATCACAATATTGCTGATCGTCTTTAAAACGAGCACTCCAAAAAGCGTACCGACTACATTGCCAACACCGCCGGTTAATAATGTTCCGCCAATAATGGCAGCCGCAATTGCCTGCATTTCTGCAGTGGTGGCATTGGAAGCATTCCCTGCCCCGGTATGCATTAAATAAACATAGCCACCGATTCCGGATAACAGCCCGCACAGCAAGTAGGAATAAAATTTTGTGCGCTTTACATTGATGCCGAGCATTAATGCGCTCTGGTTGTTACCGCCTACGGCATAAAGGTTGCGTCCAAACCGCGTCCATTTTAGAATTATAAACACAGCTACTACTACGAGTATAGCCACTATTACGCCGGGTTCAATTGTGGCGGGAATAAAGTTGCCGGTTTTTCCGTAAGAACCGATACCCGGAATAACAACACGAAATTGCTTAAGTGCAAGAAAGGCTTCGTGCACTGCCGTTCGCGGAACAGCGCTGACTATGGTTGTCATGCCTTTTGCAAAGAACATACCGGCTAAAGTTACAATAAAGGGCTGTATATCCAAATAGGATACCAATACTCCCTGGATCAGGCCGAATGCCAGCCCTATACCCAAAGCAAGGCCCAACGAGCCGATTACGCTGCCGCCCTGATCATCCAGATAAACAACGCACGCCATGGTTACCAGCGCAGTTATGCCACCCACCGAAATATCTATGCCGCCGGCTATCATAACTACAGTCAATCCGCAGGCAATTACAATCAAAAACGCATTGTTATTAAAAATATCAAGGAATTGCTGGGGATTCAAGAAACCGCCGCCCCAGGCAAGCATGGCGAGTATGTACATGCCAACAAAAATGCAAATTGTTATGGTCAAAAGTAAATTGGTGTTGGATATAGGCTCCCTGAGTTTTTTCCCCGGCACCCCGGCAAATAAATCTTTAACACTGGTCATACTATTCATTCTCCATTTTCGTCGGTTTGCTTATCTTTCTTCGGATTTATAAAGCAGCTTATCTTTCGCCGGTTTTTTAAACAGCTTATCGCGCAGTTGAAGGGCATATGCTTTTACAATTGGCGAACCGATTATAACAATGGCTATAATTACAATTGCCTTATAGGCTTTTATTGCCGTAGACGGCACCTTCATGGCATAAAGCGTAATCGTCAACGCCTGTATAACATAAGCTCCTATCACCGAACCGGTCAGGCTGAATTTTCCGCCGCTCAGAGAATTGCCTCCAATGGCGACCGCCAAAATAGCGTCCATTTCAATATCCAAAAGAATGGTTTCATGGTTGATAAGGCCTACTCTGCTGACGGAGATCGTACCGGCAATAGCGGTGCAAACACCCAGTATCATAAATGATAACAGTTTTATCCAAACAGCATTGATTCCGTTTAAGCGCGCGGATTTTTCGTTGATCCCAACCGCTTGCGTGTATAACCCAAGGTTGGTAAACCTTAAGACAAGCGAAACCAACACCCCGAATATAATGACGATTATAATTGGGGTGGGTATGGGGATGCCCGGAATAAAGCTTCCAATGTAACCCAGAAGCGGGCTTTCAACAGTAGGCGTTGCCCCGCCGTTTATCCAATACGCTATAGATCGTCCGGCAGAAAACAGTATTAAGGATGCAATCATTGGCTGAATCTTGAATACGGCAACCAAAGAGCCGTTAAATGCGCCAAAAACAATTGCAACAACACAACTTGCCAAAAAGGCTACAAGAATAATTGGCATTGTAATTTGATTTGTTCTAAGCACACTAACAAAAATACTGCCTGCTATGGCTGCTACAGCGCCAACGCTGATATCCTGTCCTCTTGACGATGCCGTTACCAGCGTCATGCCGATTGCTAAAACAGCAAGCTCGGATGCACCGTTTAATATACTGATTATATTTCCAGAAAGAACTGTGTTCCCATCATTATTGGTTGTAATATTTAAAGAGAAAAATCCAGGATCTCTGATTAAATTAAAAACAATGATTGCTAAAAGCGCAAGCAACGGGATAACCAATTGAGACCTCGCGAATTTTTTTAAACCATTAGACATTTTGAGCTGCCTCCCCCGCTATCGTGTGCATAATTTTAGCCTGCGTCATATCATCGCCCTTCAGTTCGCCCACTATTTTACGATCCCGCATAACAATAAGCCTCGAACATGTGCGAAGCATCTCTTCAATTTCGGATGAAATAAATGTAACGCTAACGCCTTTTTCGGCAAGCTTCAAAACAAGCTTTTGTATTTCAACTTTTGTACCCACGTCAATGCCGCGCGTCGGTTCGTCCAGGATCAAATAATTTGGATTTGTAAGTAACCAGCGGGCAAGTATTACCTTTTGCTGATTACCGCCCGAAAGTGATTTTATAGGAGTATCCGTTGAAGCGGCTTTTATCCCCAGTAATTTGATATACTCGTCTGCAAAAGCTTCCGCCTCAGTTCTGGAAAAAGGCCGGAAAAAGCCCTTCATTACCTGCAGGGCAAGTATAATATTTTCACGCACAGAGAGATCCTCAATAATCCCGTCCTGTTTTCTGTCCTCTGGCAGATATCCGATGCCATGCTTCATGGCGTCTTTAGGTTTGGATATTTTAACGTTTTTCCCGTTCACCTTCACCCTGCCGCCGGTAATTTTATCGGCACCGAATATAGCGCGTACGCTTTCGCTGCGGCCAGAGCCAAGAAGCCCGGTGAACCCGTTTACTTCTCCCTTATGAATTTTAAAGTCAAACGCCTGTGTACCTTCCGCGCTGGATAGGCCAAACGCCTCAAAAACGGGTATGGCATCCGGCTCGGCTTGCAGGGTTTTACTATTTTCCAATGCCGAAATGTCATCCAGCTCTTTACCCATCATCTTTGAAATGAGCTGCAAACGCGGCAAATCCTTTATTTCGTACTCTCCTAAGAGTTCACCGTTCCGCAAAACGGTTATCCTGTCGCTTATCTCATACACCTGCTCCAGAAAATGCGTTATGAAAATAATGCCAACACCGCTGGACTTCAGTTCGCGCATGAGAGAAAAAAGCTTTGCAACCTCGTGTTCATCCAGAGAGGAGGTTGGTTCGTCCAGGATAAGTACTTTGCAGTCCATATCCACAGAACGTGCAATGGCGACCATTTGCTGTACAGCCAGTGAGCAAGTGGCAAGCTGCTGCGTGGCTCTTGCCGGAATGTTCAGTTTGGAAAGAATCTCAGTTGTCTTTTTTTCTATGGAGCCCCAGTTTACCAAATGATAATTGCCCCGCCCGATGTACATATTCTCGGCAACCGTCAGGTTAGGGCAAAGGGTTATTTCCTGATAAACCGTGCTGATGCCTAAATTCTGGGCTTCTTGGGGCGATCTTACGGTTATTTCTTTATTCATACCCGCTATGTGGATTTGACCGGAATCCTTGGGGTATACGCCTGTTAAAACTTTGATTAAGGTTGACTTACCGGCTCCATTCTCCCCCATCAGCGCGTGAATTTCGCCCCTGCGCAGTGTAAAATCTACATTTTGCAAAGCGCGCACACCCGGAAAAGCTTTACAGATTCCCCGCATGGATAAAACGATGTCGTTTTGCATAGCTAGCTAACCATCCTTTAAGTTTTGGAAGTTTTTTAAAGATAGCGGTGTGGAGTAGCCGGAAAATATCCATTTACTCCATACCGCACATACTTTTTTGATACGAAGTCCCTGTTATTAGGTGTAGAAATAGTTATTGATTATTCACCAAGACCGTATGTATCAATGTCCGCCTGGGTAATAGTCGTTGCATCAAAACCTTTCTCTTCAGAAATAACCTTCTTTTGTGCAGGAGCCTTACCGGCTTCAAGATCCTTGATCATCCCTTCAATTACAGAAGCCTGGAAGGGGCTGCACTGGCCGTCATAATTCCAATTCTTTGCAAGCAGCTCTCTTAGCGCCCACTTGTTGCAATCGAAGCCCATTATAACGACATCCTTGCCAACGCCATGGGTGATACCGGCTTCATCAAGAGCCGCAACCGCACCCTTTGCCATGCCATCGTTTTCAGCATAGATAACGTTGAATTTTTCTTTGGAGTTGATCACTGATTCAACAATTTTCTTTGCCTCAGCTTCATCCCATGTAGCGGTTTGCTGTACAACCTTTTTCATGGTGCCGGCTTTGAACTCAGCGTCCAACGCGGCTGTACGGCCAATCTGCGCATCGCTGCCCATTGCGCCCTGAATGTGGATAACATTATACTCACTGAGTTTCTGGGCTTTCAGCCATTCAACAGCCGTGGTTCCTTCTTTCGCCATATCGGAAACAACAGCAGCTTCATAAAGGCCCTCGTCAGCTTTCAGCATACGGTCAAAGAGGAACACTTTTACGCCGGCTTCTTTAGCCTTGCTAAGGACAGAATCCCATCCATCTGTAGCGGCGGCTGAGATAAGTAGATAGTCTACGCCGTCGGTGATAAACTGCGCAGCTGCATTGAGCTGCTCATCATTCTTCAGGCTGTAGTAGGTCGAGACCTTGTATCCGTTCGCTTCTGTGAAGACTTTTTCAAAGTCTGCCACATTCGCCGCGCGGTATCCGGATTCGGCCGGTGGATTGTTAATGATGCCAACCTTAATCACCTTGTCGGCAGGAGCTGCCGCAGACGATGCCGGGGCTGCCGCTTCGGACGATGCCGGAGCCGCTGCTGCGGACGATGCCGGAGCCGCTTCGGAGGATGCTGCCGGTGTTGCAGTGCACGCGAACATCGCGACAGCCAGTGCAACAATAAAGAGAACAGCTATGACTTTTTTCATAATTTATTTTCCTTTCCAGTTTAATTTAAAGGTAAACATCCTTTATTTATGCTTATAACATTTTAAAAAAGCAAAAACAATACGGTTACAAAAACCGCGTAAGAATTCCAACCATCTCGATTAAATAGTTAAACATTGAAATTTTAAGCAACTATAAAGCCTGAGCATATCGTAATTTTCTATACTTATTTAATAAAAAAATGAACCCCGTGAATTCATGGAGATATTATGCCGAGGCGCCGTTTGCTGCAGAGGTTTGTCATATCATACTGCGTGGTGTATATTATAATAGCAAGAATATTTGTTGGAGTAATCATGAAAAAACGGTATAAATGGATCGTGCCGATATGCATCGCCGGCGCGTTTGCCCTTTTGGGCGCATTGCTGTACAATGGCGTTATACATATTAATAATCCTTCCCTGCGGGAATATCCTGTGCGGGGAGTGGACGTATCCGGGTATCAGGGCCTGATTGACTGGGACGTGCTTGCCTCCCAGGATATCCGCTTTGCCTACATTAAGGCAACCGAAGGAAGCGGCATGCAGGATGAGATGTTCAAAACCAATTGGCAAGCGGCAACCAAAACCTCCCTTAAGGTGGGCGCGTACCATTTTTTCAGTTTTGAGAGCCCGGGAAATACACAGGCGGACAACTATATTAGAACTGTTCCAAAGCTAAAAGGCGGCTTGCCTCCGGCAGTGGACCTGGAGCTGTATGGGAAATATTCGGAGCTGCCCCCTTCCCGAGCCGAAATCAGCCGTGAACTTGACAGCATGCTTGTCAAACTGGAAAAGCACTACGGCAAAAAGCCCGTGATCTATGTAACATCCCGCAGTTACAAGCTGTATATACAGGGCGGGTATACGGAGAATCCTATTTGGATTCGAAGTGTTATCACCAAGCCAATTCTGCCGGACGGCCACAGGTGGACGTTCTGGCAGTATTCTGCGCGCCATGCCCTTCCGGGCTATGCGGGCGAAGAACGCTTTATAGATATGAACGCATTCAGCGGATCTCCCGCCCAGTTTGAAGCGCTGTGTGGGGTAAATATGGATGAGTGAAATAATACAAATAAATTATGTAATTATAAAACTATTGAACGCGCGCATTTAAGATTTTTCCCAGCATGCCAAACAATACGGCAAAACCAATGCTGTAAAACCCTATGGAGGAAACCCACGACAGCCCTGCAAAGTAAAGAGCGATTACCGCCGCAGATTCTATAAGAATAACATAGCGGACTAGCCTTTTTACCTGGGCAAGCCTTTCCTGGGACACCGGATGATGCGGATGAACAACCGGAGCAAAGTAATATGTCAGCAGAATGCAGGCGGCCAAGCAAATAATAATAAACAGAATATCCGGGATAAAATAAACCGAGAGCAAGACACTGCCTATACCGAAGAGCGCGGACAAAACCAGGCAAAGCGCCTGTGTTGAGGCATGAACCCCTCCCCAGTTTGAACGCAACGGTAGCCAGAATAAAAAAAGTATCAGCATTTGCGGCACCAAATTGAAAACAGCCGCTAAGATAAGAAGTATTCCATATGATACCGCGTTGCTTATAACAGACTCAACAGCGTATGCGTATATTTCCCTGTTTTGCGGGTCTGCGCCTTTTCCAATCAAATAATCTGTAAACCTGGCGGCCAAACGTTCAAACATACTGCAAATCCTCTCCTTTTTAATAGACTATATTGAAGCATTTCTCTTTTACGGTTTTGGCATATCCCTCGCTGACGGGGATTAATTTTCCGTTGGAAAGAATAATGCTTTTGGATGTTGTCTGCGCGTTGTATAAATACAAATGCGAGAGGTTGACTATGGTGCTGCGGTTGCACCGTGTGAATTGTTCCGGAAGCCTTTCTTCCAGATTGTTGATGTTTTCACGGAAGCGGTACTGCCCCTTTACCGTATATATTTCCACATAGTGCTGGAAGCTTGTAAAATATAAAATATCCTTGCAGTCAAGCACCCGGATGATACCTTCAAATTTGAAAGAGAAAGTCTGGTCCATAAACTGTTTTTTAAGCTCTATAATTCTTTCCAGGCACAGCGCAATTTCCTGGTATGAAACCGGCTTCATAAGATAATGCATTGCCCAAACGTTATAACCCTGACTTACAAATTCATTTGACTGCGTTATAAAAGCTATTGGTATAAACGTATCATATTTTCTGATGATCTGGGCGATCTCCATGCCGTTTCCGTCCGGCAGGTAAATATCCAAAAAGACAGCGTCAAACAGGCTGTTTTTCCCATATGCCTGAATGAATAGGTTGGCAGTACGGAATTCAACTGTTTTTATTTCTATTTCTTTTTTCTTTGCCCAGCTCTGTATTAAATAAACCAGATGATTTTTATGCAGATCTTCGTCTTCTACGATTGCAATAGATAAATTCATGCTATATTCACGCCTTCAATATCAATTGGAATGAGGATTTTTACCAAAAAATTGGCCGGTTTTGGATCTATGCTTATGATCCCGTGCAAATTCTCCACTATTCTTCTTACCTGCTGCAGCCCTATTCCGTGATCGCTTGAATCTTTTACAGACACCAGCTGATTGTTTTTATATCTGTAATATCCCTTGGAGCTGTTCTCAATTTTTATGTACAGCATGCCCCTCTCCTGCTGGATGGATATGTGTATAAAAGGATCCGAAACATCTTTTTGCGCTTCAATTGCGTTGTCCAGTAAATTGCTTAGAATGGAGCACAACTGGGAGTCAGTGATGTTTAATTTTTCCGGCAATACAACGTTGGATTTGATGCGTATGCCCATGGAGGAGGCTATGAATAATTTATTGGATAAAATGGCGTCTATTACGGAGTGCCCCGTATAATACAAATGCATAAACGGGCCGGTTTCTTCCGTGATCTCCGCTATGTATTGCTTTAATTCTTCGGTCTTGTTTTCTGTGAGATAGGTTTGAATCAAGGCAAGGTGATTTTTAAAATCATGCTTCCAGGACCGAAGAGCCTGGTATGTATCGCTCACGTGCTTAAACTGCGCGTTTTCCCATTTTGTCCGCTGCAGTTCGGCCTGAGCGTCTATATTTTTCTGCGCCAGGCTGCCCACATATTCAAACAGAAACAAAATACCCAGGAATGTTCCTATTATGATGACCGATACGGCAATCAGGTTATCGTCTATCAGCGAAATTTCAGAACCCTCGTGAACGCTGCTTAAGTCTACATATATATCAATAATCAGTTGGATAGCCCATATGCCCACAACAAAAATGGCGATGACAACAATACGCAAGGGCCATTTTAAAAATATCTTGCTCTTGGGATTGGTGTTGGCCAGAATAAAATAGAAGAGCGCGTAAAGCAGAATATAGCATATCATCATTTCAAACCTGGTTTCGGTTTGGGCTCTGCCCTCCAGCAGATTGATCGTTCCGAATATTGTAAACAGGTTGATGGTTATTATATTGCAGAACTGCGCGATCACCGCTCCCGAGCATCCCCAAAGCAGGCGCTTGGGAAGGCTTCCCTGAAAAACAAAAACGGATGATACAATATAGCAGGATAATAAAGACAACACAGTTGGTATATCCGGAACCTCGTTAAAGTTAAGCAAGGTCTCAATAACCACCAAACCGGCAAAACAGATAAACGTGTATTTCTTTTTTTCCGGGCTGTAGCCAAGCTGCCTGATTAATAAAAAGATAAATAACACGTTTTCGATACAATTTACGCTAATTTCCCATAATATCCAAAGCCATCCCATAATTAAGCCTTTTCTATGAATTATTTTAAATTATCGCCTATAATATTACAGTTATTGTATCATAATATATTATTTGATAGAAGAAGTAATATCTTTATAATTTTATGTCTATTTTCCCCCGATTCGTGCCACGATGATTGCGAGTATTGCAGATAAATGTAGTATTTAAAGCAAATATACTGAAAATGTATTCAGCATATTTAATTTTTACAGGAGGTAAAAAAAAATGAAAAAGACCAATGCGAAAGGCCAGAAATCACCCCTCGTTAAGGGCGCGGAACGCACCTTGCTGAAAACGGCGGACATGTTCGTGACTCCAATGTGCTGCGGGTTCCTCTATGAGGTAAAGGTACCAAAAAAACTTGTAAAGTAAAGGTGAAAAAGGCTGCTGACTAAAAAAGTACGAGTCCTTACAACTGTTTAAGACTATCAGTCTGGGTGGCGGATAGCTAATTGCAAGGACTCGATTTATTATACCATAAAACCGGATGAATTAAGCAAAAGAATTTCATTTTTGGGTAAAGATATTATGAATTATGTAAATTTGCCGCAACCGCAAAATCTATCTATTAAAAAAAGCTTAAGGGGCTACAATTCGGCCAATTCAAATGTTTTGGGCATTATTTCCAATATGCAGTTGGGCAAAACAGACTTATTTCTATTTTCAAACGGTTTTTTGGTACCCACTTATCAGTCGGTCAGCATTTGTTTCAATGAAATGTCCTTTAATTTATTGGACCGATTGCAGGCGCGGGACATGATTTTTGAAACAAATGCGTTTATACCAAATGAGTACTGCCTGAAAAATATGCAGATGCTGGCTAATTGTGTTCAATTGGACGGACATACTTTTGAGATGCCGTCGCACGGGCCGTATTCCGGCGAAATTTATGACAGATTGAACAGCGCTCTGCACATAGTAAACAGCCACTCCTTTTTTATATTGATAGAACCCTTCCGCAATCTTGAGAAAGAAGGGCTTTTTAATACCATCACCTTAATTGGTGAAATGCGCAGGCAGGGCAAAATTATTTTATTGTTAAACCGCCATCATACTTTTACTAATTTTTCTGAAATAGATAACGGAAACGAACTGGGAACAATCGTTACAAACCGTTGCGTTATCATCCATTAAAAAAGCCAATTAAAATTCCAAATTTGAGCGTTATATATCTACCAATATGTTCTTTATAGAAGACATGCCGGCTGACGCCGGCGGCTTTGTGACCTTGTCACCAACCTAACGCCAGGCTCCGCATATTGTACAATAAATAAAAAATTGGAGGAGCCATTATGTGCGGATGTTTTGGAAATAACTTTATGATTATTATATTGCTGCTTTTCTTGTGCGGAGGCGGCATGGGATGTGGATGCGGTTGCGGCCAGGGATGCGGATGCGGCCCAAACTATAGTTGCGGCCCGAATTGCTGAATAAACGCTATCATAAAAGCGGAGTGCATTTGTGCATTCCGTTTTTGTTTTATTCCTGCTGCAAAAAAGATTGGATGTTAAAGCAATGGTCCAGGGGCCCGCTGCCCCGACCCAGGTCTAGCCCTGCCCCAAGCGCGCCGCAAATAAAATTTTTGGCGTTTCTGGCGCTCTCCTCCAGGCTGAGGCCCAACGCCAGATTGCAGGCAATTGCGGAGGAAAGCGTGCATCCGGTGCCATGCGTGTTTAAATTGTCTATGCGCTCCGAGCGAAACCAGATATCTTTGCTGTTTGCATATAAAAGGTCGTCCGCGCTGCCCGCCAGGTGCCCACCTTTGACCAGTACGCCGCAGTTTGCCCCGGAGGAGATTTTATGCGCTGCCAGCGCCATATCCGCCGCGGAGCGTATGGTTATGCCGCTTATTGCTTCCGCCTCCGGAATATTGGGGGTCACAAGGGCTGCCAAGGGCATCAGGCGGGTTGCCAGCGCGTCCGCCGCTCCCTCTCCCAGCAGGCGGCTGCCGCTGGTGGAAACCATTACCGGGTCTACAACTATGTTCCTGGCATTGTAATATTCCAGGCTCTCCGCAATGGCGCAGATGATCTCCCGGCTGGATACCATGCCAATCTTCACCGCATCCGGAAAGATGTCCTCAAAAATGCATTTGAGTTGCAGGGATACAAACTCCGCGCCTGCGTCCAGCACGCCGTATACGCCTGTGGTGTTTTGGGCGGTCAGGGCGGTAATGGCGCTCATGGCATACATTTTATACGCCGTAATGGTTTTGATGTCCGCCTGTATGCCCGCGCCGCCGCTGCAGTCTGATCCCGCTATGGTCAGCACTGTTTTCATGGTATGATCCCCCAGTCTGCAAATGATTCCAGGTAATAATCCGCCGCTGTTTGTATGGCCTGCCCGTCGCTTTCCGCAGACGCGTCATATACCGCGGCAACGGCCAGCCCAGCGGCTTTGGCCGTATGTATGGCGTGCAGCGCGTCTTCAAACACGATTGTTTCCCCTGCGAGCGTGTCCAGCAATTGCACTGCCTTTTGGAAGATCGCCGGGTCGCCTTTGCCGCAACCCGCGTCGCCGCACGTAAGGATAAACCGGAAGAAGGGCAGGATGCCAAGGCGTTTTAACGCGGCCTCCGCCAGGGAGTGGTCGCTTGCCGTTACTGCGCAGCAGGAAACGCCTATATTCCACAGATGCGTCAAAAATGGCAGTACATGCGGCTTTATTGGTACGCTCTCCCGGTACTGCCTTTCCAACAGCGCCACGATGCCGTCCATAATTTCCTGCGCGGATCTGTTCACATGAAGCTCATTGATAAAGTATTCCGCGCCCTCGCGCAGGCACATGGTCTTGAGGGTGCGGCCTATTCCAGGCGGCGGCGTAACACCCACAGACGCCAGGTAATCGCGCCCCAGGTTTCCCCACACCGGCATGGAATCTATCAGCGTGCCGTCCAGATCAAATATGGCTCCTTTGTATTTCACAGCCGCACCGCCTCTTGCGCCAGCGCTTTCATCTGCCGCGCGGCCTCCCCTGCGTCCGGGGACGCGAATATGGCCGAGATGACCGCCACCCCGGCAATGCCGCTGCCCGAGAGCTGTGCAATATTCTGCGCGCTGATTCCCCCAATGGCCACCACCGGAACGGAAACCGCGCGGCAGATGTTCTGGAGCATATCCGCAGATACCCTATCCGCGTCCTGTTTGGTGGAGGTAGAAAATACAGCGCCCACGCCAAGGTAGTCCGCGCCGTTTTCTGCCGCCTGCACGGCCTGCTCCACAGTATGCACAGATACGCCCAGTATTTTGCCGGGACCTATGCGTTTGCGGGCCTCGCATGCTTTCAGGTCGCTTTGCCCCACATGCACGCCGTCCGCGCCGCAGGCCAGGGCAATTTCCACATCATCATTCACTATAAATGGAACGCCATGCCGGGCCGTTACTTCCCGCATGGCTCTTGCTTCCCTTAAAAACGCCTCCGCATCCAGTTCTTTTTCCCGCATTTGCACACAGGTGGCGCCCCCCTGCAGTGCGGCCTCCACCCGGGAGGCAAGCGTGCGTCCCGCCAGCCATGTGCGGTCCGTCACTATGTACAATAGCAGGGAATCTTTATCGAAACTCAATCTTAAGCCCTCCGTTCAGCGTCTTTGCGTCCATTTGGCTCATGGCGTCCAGCAGGTGCATGCGGAACGAACCTGTGCCGCCGCCTGTCCCCTGCGTTTTTTCATACGCAATCTCGCCGCACAGCCCCATGGCGGCCACAGCCGCGGCTGCGGCGTCCAGAGTATCATTTGGGTTTGCTCCGCAGAATCCCGCCAGCAATGCGGTAAGCATGCACCCTGTTCCGGTGATGCGGGACATCATGGGGTGCCCGTTTTTTATACAATACGCGTTTTTTACGTCTGCCACAATATCAATTGCGCCCGTAATGGCAATCACCGCTCCTTCCCGCGCGCTCAGGTCTTTGGCAAAGCGCACGGCCAAATCCAGGTTCCCGCCCGTCACCGCGTCGCTCACGTTTGCGTCCACGCCCTGTGTTGTGCCGCTGCCGGACGCTATTGTTTTGATTTCTGAAATATTCCCGCGTATAACGGCAAATCTAATCTCACTGAGCAGGCTTTTCGCCGTATCCGTCCGCAGGGCGGACGCGCCCGCGCCCACGGGGTCCAGCACGACCGGATGCCCCAGTTCGTTCGCTTTTTTTCCCGCCCGGAACATCGATGCAATCGTCCGTTCGCTCAACGTGCCAATGTTGAGCGCCAGCGCGCCGCAAATGGAAGTGACCTCTTCCACCTCCGCAATATCGTCCGCCATAATGGGCGAGGCGCCGGAGGCCAGAAGCATGTTCGCGCAGTCGTTCACCGTTACGTAATTGGTGATGCAGTGCACCAGCGGGCGGGTTTTGCGTACGTTTTCTATTATTTTTTCAAACAGCATAAACATCTTCCTTAAAATAAAATAGCGGATATGCCAGATGACATATCCACTAAAACGCGCTTTAATGAAGATCCCTACGTTGGCATTATCCAAATCAGGTTTAAAGGGTCGAAACGCCTGTTTCCTCTCAGCCTGCATGCGCAAGCTCCCCTGTTTTTGTTTATAATATCACAAATGCCATGATTCGTCAAGTTGAGCCGCGGGCATGCCCTCAGCCCTGCCGCCCGCATGCGGTAAGCGCGCCGTTTATGTGGCGCTGCATGGTAAGGCTCCTCTGCCGGGCAGAATGAACGTTCAGGCGCTCCAGATAGGCGTGCTCCCGCACCAGCGTGCGGTATTCCGCCGGGGTTATGGTGAGGTATTTTTTAAACTCGCGGATGAAGTGCGCCTGGTCGAAATAGCCGGACTCCAGGGCGATGTTGGTGAGCTGCTCTTCCTGGTTGTGGTTGATGCGCTGTATGGCGCTCTGAAACCGGATGATCTCCTCAAACGTTTTAGGGCTCAGGCCAAAATACCGGTTGAACAAATGATTAATATACCGCGGCGTGTATCCTGTTTTTTCAGCGATTTCCTGTATGCGAATGTTGCCGGCGGAGCAGAGAATCATATTCCGGATATGGTCTGCCAGCCGCCGCTGATCCGCGCCCAGGGAGTAACAGGCCGCCTTGCGCAGGCTGGCGAGATAATCCTCCAAAAAAAGCCGGACGCCCTGCTGCCAGTCTTGCTGGTCCTCAATCCGTTTTGCCAGGTCTTTGTTTTTGGCCACGTCCGCCAGCTCCAGTTCATGGCATACAAGGTCCTTCATTTCCGCCAAAATGTTGGGGGGCAGTATGCCGGGCATAAGCCGTATGCCAAAGTATTCGTCTTCCCTATGGTCCACAAGGCCGGTGATCTGCATTACCGTGCCGCAAACGCGCGCGTGCACGCCCGTGCTTTTTTTTTCAAAAAAAATGTCCACGCAAGCGTCCGGTATGGCGTTGATCAGGTCGAATTCCAGGCAGTTGCGGTGGTAATGGTAAACATGAGAGATACCATGGCGCATAACAGGCTTTTTATAATATTCGTATGTCGCAAATACAAAATATGGCTGTATGGCCACCATAGGCAACCCTTCCATAATACCTCCAATTCCCCCAAGAAGCCTTGCAGCCACCCGGGGCTTAAACAAAAAAGCAAAATGCAAGGACGCGCAAGCGCCCTTGCATTTGCATTTGAATATTATAGTACTTTACGCAAATTAAAATGTCAATAATGATTTTTTTGCTTGCAATACTTTCAAACCCGCAACTAATCCAGCTCCATTTGAGGCACCGGGCTGCGGAACCCTTTTGTTACAAAGAGCAGGTATACAATGCCAACCGCCAGCCACGCAAAACCAACCACATGCGCGTTTAGGCCAAGGTTGATAAATATGCTGAGCGAAATGCCAAACCCTGCGAGCGGGCAAACAAGGTACAGCAGCGTGGATTTTATGGGATGCTCTTTGCGCTTTTCCTTGTCTTTTACAAAGAATTTCCAGATAACGGCAATATTGAGCAATATAAAGCCCACCAGCGCGCCAAAGCTTACCATGGTGGAGATGAGATCCAGCGTGCACAAAAGGGCGATGGGCGTGATAATGACACCCACGGCAATAATTGCCACATAGGGAGTCTGGTGTTTTTTACTGATAAATCCCAGTTGCTTGGGCAGCACGCCATCCCGGCCCATTGCGAACAGCACCCTGGCCACGGCTGCCTGCGAGGTCTGGCAGGTTGCCATGCCGAACGAAACAATAAGCACGATGGTTGTGAGCATGGTTAGCCACGGACCGCCCACAAAGTTTACAACATCCAGGAATGCGGAATCCGGATTCAGGCTCTGGTAATCCGGAATGGCCATTCCGGCGAAGAATGTGACCGCGATGAATATAATGCCGCTTAAAAGAATGGACCAGATGATTGCCTTCCCCACGGTTTTCTCCGGATTTTTGGCTTCTTCCGCCAGCGTGCTGATTGCGTCGAATCCCAGATAACTCAGTATCACAATACCGGTGGCCTGCATGATGCCTGAGAAGCTAAAGCCTTCCGGATTAAAGAAGGAAATGGTGTTGAATTGAATGGCCCCGGTAGCCCACATGCGGATGGCGCAAAACAGGAAGATGGCGATAACGGCTATTTGCAGAACAAATAAAATCCAGCTGCTCTTGGATACCCAGTCCACACCCATTACATTGGTTACCGTGCTGAAAGCAACAAATACCAGCACCCATACCCAGGTGGGTACATCGGGCAGCAGCGCGTTTCCAAAGGCGCTGCCAATAATAACCACAGTGGCTGGCATCAGGAAATAATCCAGCAATATAGCCCAGCCGCTCATGAATCCAAGCGGCGGCGAAACACCCTTTTGCACATACAGGTATACGGAACCTGCAAGCGGATATTTCTGGGACATAAACCGGTAGCTGAGGCCCGTAAAAAGCATGGCAGCCATACCGATCAGGTAGCAGAGTGCAACCATACCGCTGGATGGGCCAAGATATACGCCGTACATGGCGGCCGGCGCCAGGGGGATCATAAACACCAGACCATAGATCACCATGTCCCTGGTGCTGAGAGTTCTTTTTAAAGTGGTCATAGTTTCCTCCTTTTTAAAGTACCGGGCGGCCCGGATGGCGCTTGCCGCATCATTGACAGAAAACGCGCTCTGCGGAATGCCAGGGTACAAAATTAAAAAAGCCTTCATCCGTTTGGGATAAAGACTTCTTTGTCACATCAATTATTCTGATTGGGTATGGGGTTCAGTTCATTTTAAACCGGTCATACCGCAATGCGGAGAGATCCAGAGTGGGCGCTGAGTCTGTTGCCAGCTCTGAGAGAAGCATGCCCGCCGGCGGCGCTATTCCAAAACCGTGCCCGGTAAAACCGCAGGCAATCACCAGGCCCGGCACCTCCTCCACTGTGCTGATTACCGGCACATGGTCCGCGCAGTTGTCCATCCAGCCCGCCCAGGAACGCACCACCTTAAGGTCTTCTAAAACCGGGAAGTAGCCAATAATGCTTCTGCACGCCGCGGAAGCGCTCATGGAAGTGCTGAGCGGCCGCCCTGCCCTTGCATAAGGCTCAAGCCCGCTGCTGATGCCAAATACAAAGGAACCGTGAGTGCTTTGGTGTCCGTAAAAATCTGCGTCCGCCGTACCAAGCATCTGGTAGAACAGCGGCCCCATGGATTCTGTAACCAGCGTTTCCAGCAAAACCGGCGTCATGGGGACATCCAGCCCCACTGTGTTCAGTATGGGCCTGCTGCCCAGGCCCGCGGCGACTATAATGCGGTCAGCCTCGTATACCCCGCTTTGGGAGATTACCTGCCTGGCCGCGCCCTTTAGTTTGCGAATTTCCATCACCTTTTCCCCGGTGATGAAGCGCACCCCCATTTGCCGCGCTCGACGGTAATATGCGAGCGTGGTGAGCAGGGGGTTTGCGTGCCCGTCGCTTGGACACCAGCTTGCGCCAAGCACTGATTCCGAAAGATACGGGCAGATGATGCGGGCTTCCTCTCCTGATACCATCCGCACGTCCAGGCCACAGTCCTCTGCCGCGCGGGTGAGGCCCTCCAATGTTTTTAGGTTCTTTTCCGTTTTGCCCAGGCGCAGGTTGCCTTCCTTGTAATACTCCACGTCCATGCCCAGTTCGTCTTTTAAATAGGGCCAGATATACCGCACGCCATACATCACAATGGGAAGCTCGCGCGGGTCGCGCCCGGACTGCCGGACGCCGCCGCCGTTGCGGGAAGAACCGCCGTCCCCTATTGTATCCCCCGCCTCCAGCACAAGGACGGAAACACCTTTTTTAGCCAGATTATAAGCGGCGGAACAGCCGATGATACCGGCTCCTATAATGATCACATCCGCGTTGTTACTCATTTGTACCGCCTCCCGTATCCTGCGCCAGAATCTTCATCTCCACCGGCCGCATGGGCGACCGCGCTGTCGCAGGGTCCAGCTCCGCCGGGGGGATGCCAAGCTCTGACGCGACGATGGATTTAACAAGCCTGGAGCAGGTCTGCCCCTGGCAAAGGCCCATACCGGTCCGCAAATACCGCCTGATCTCGGTTAAGGTAAACATGCCGTCGTGTACCGCGCGGCGTATCTCTCCTTTGGTCACTTCCTCGCAGCGGCAGATAATCATTTCGTCGTCCGGCGCGGGAGCAAACGCGCCTATATCCCTGTTTCTGTTGCACGCCATACCTTACGCCTCCGCCTTGTAAAATCTTGCCCGCATGGCCATATCCGCGGGTACTTTGATGGTAAGCAGGTTGGTTTTGTCAAAAGCCGGGGTGCTGCGCACCTGTACCACTTCCGCCCCACATACCGTTTGGCCGTCCCTGCCCAGGGCGATTCCCTTTTCCCCTTTTTGCGGAAGGGGCAGAAACTCATATGGCAGGGTTACGGTTGCATAGCCATCCCCTGTATCTTCGTTCACCAGAAAGATGGCCTGGCCGGAACAGGCTGCCACGCACATGCCGCAACCGGAACACGCGTGCGCCTCGCTGACCACAGGCAGGGCCGTGATGCGGCTGCCAATTTGTATGCAGTGCTTGGGGCATGCATCCTGGCAGGGGTTGCAGGGAATATTCTGCGTGCATTCAATTACCGGATGCACGCCCCCGCGGCTTACAACGCCGGGGTAGCGGCTAATCTCCTCCTGCGCCACATACCCGTTTTTAAGCAGGCTTTGGGAAATCTCGCATCCTTCTTCCGTCCTGTTGAACTGCCTGCCTTTATTGCCGGGCGCAAACATACCCTGCCGCAGGCTCTCCAGGGCTGGTTTCATATCCGCTATGCGCGCGTCCCGCTCCGCTTCCGAAATAAAGCCCAGGCGGCAGGCCGCCGCCACGCCGGCTATGCGGCCTTCTATCATGGCAGAACTTGCCTCCTCTATGCCGGAGACGTCTCCCGCGGCAAAAATACCGGGGACGGATGTTTCGCCAAATTCGTTCACCTGGGGAACATAGCCGCCTTTGGGGGGATTGTCTTCCATATTGCATCCGGCCATGTTGGCGAGCTGGGACATGGGCGATAAACCCACCGCCACGCAAACGGTATCCACGTTCAAATGCTTTTCTGTGCCCGGGATGATTTTATAGTCCGCACCCACTTCGCCTATGATAACGCCGTTAACCCGGTCCGCGCCTTCCGCGCGAACAATGGTGTGGGACATATAGAACGGCACGCCGCACCGGGCGATTTTTGCCGCGTGCACGCCATAACCGCCCACCCTGGGGGCCACGTCGCAAATCGCCGCAAGTTTGCATCCGGCCTGCATCAACTGGAATCCCACCACCAGGCCCACGTTGCCGCTGCCCAGCATTAGAACCTGTTTGCCGGGCAATACGCCGTGCAGGTTCATCATGGTTTGGGCCGCTCCCGCGCCAATTACGCCGGGCAGCGTCCAGCCTTCAAAGGGCACCATGTTTTCGGAAGCGCCCGTGGCAATCACAACGGAGTCCGCCTTGCAGTGCCGCACTTCTTCGCCTGTTTTTACGGTGATTTCGTTTTCGGGAAACAGCCCTGTTACCGTGGCGTCCAGCACCACTTCCACACCGGCTTCCGCAGCCTCTGCAAGCAGCTTTTCGCCAATGCGGAATCCGCGTATTTTGGCCTGGTGTTCCCTGGAACCGAAGAATTTATGAATCTGCTTGAAAAGCTGGCCGCCGGGCTTTGCGTTTTCGTCAAACACAGCCACGCGCATGCCGCAGCGCGCCGCCTCTATAGAGGCGGAAAGCCCCGCCGGGCCCGCGCCTATCACAACCATGTCGTACCGCTTCACGCCAAGCCCTCCTTTTGCGCGGAAACACCAAACTGCGTCTCCACTTTCATGCCTTCCGCCAGGGGCGTAATGCAGGTGCGCACATTCGGTTTGCCGTCCACCACCATTACGCAGTCTGTGCACCGGCCAATGGCGCAGAACACGCCGCGCGGCCTGCCAAATTTTTTTGTATGCCGGTGCACCATTACGCCCGCGGCGCGCAGCGCCATGGCGATTGGCTCGCCTTCATAACCCTGTATGGTTTTGCCGTCGTATATAAACTCAACCAGACGTCCCTTCTCGGGCGTTCCTAAAATCGGATGCTCTCCAATACGCATCGTCCAACGTCCTTCCTGTTTTTTTACCGGTTATGCCAGGTCCGGCGTTTCCCAAAGGTTCAGCTTTGTGCCAATGCCTTTGGCGAGCGCGTTGCGGTAAACAATGGTACCCCACGCAACGTCTTCCACGGGCATGCCGCCAACGGAATATACAACAATCTCGCCTTCCTTGCGGTGTACCGGCACCTTGCCCACCAGCATGTCGCCCAGATCGTCCACCTGCTCCGGCTTCATTTTGCCGTCGTGGATCAAGTCCATGCAGTATACGGCCGGGATGGGGATGGTATTGTATGCCGGGTAGCCGCATTCCTCTTCCCAAGCCTCGTACAGCATGATGTTGTCCGCCACGTTGCGTGCGCGGTTAAGTATAAAATCCTCGTCAAACCGCGCGGCCGCCGGGCACAGGAACAGCGTGCCGGGATTGATCCATTCTTCTTTGATATATGGATAACCGTTCGGGTCGCCCGTGGGGCTGGAAGTGTTTACGCCCACGATATCGCAGCCGCGCACCGCTTCCTCCTCCGTATCCACAATCTCTATATTTTTGATGGAAGGGTATTCTTTTTTGATATATTCCACAAAAGCCTCTGTGGATTTTTGGCTGCGGCCCTTTATTTTTACCGTCTCAATTCCGGGCCTTACAGCCATAATGGAAGCGATGCAGGTTTTGCTCATAACGCCGGGGCCAATAATGCCCACTGTTTTTGAGTCTTCCTTGGCGAAATATTTAACGCCCACGCCGGGAACCGCGCCCGTGCGGTATGCGCTCAGTATGTTTGCGGACATATAGGCAAGCGGCGCGCCCGTGTCTTTATCGTTTAAAGTAAGCATCAGAATGGAGCGCGGCAGGTCTTTTTTACGGTTCTCCGCGTTGGAGCCGTACCATTTCATTCCCGCCATGTCAAACTTGCCGCCAAGGTAGGCGGGCATGGCCATAAACCTGCGGTCCGGTCCGTTCTTGGGCATATTGGGAAACTCCGGCTCATCCGGAAACGTCATCATTACGCCGTGCGAATTGCCATTTGGCCCGCCCATGCGGTAATCCCCTATCTTCATCAGCTTGAACATTTCCTCCATGGCCTCCACGCAACCGGCCATGTCTTTTACGCCTGCAGCAATCATATCCTGTTCGTTCAGGTATATAAAATCAATTTTTGTGCTGCTCATCTGCTTTGCCTCCTTTTATCTCATCCAAATATACAAGAAAGCCCGCGTCCCTTCCGGAACCGCAGACTCCTTCGTCTTATGTATGAAGCTATTATACAGCCGGGGTATTGCGCAAACTTGTATAAATCGGAAACGGTGCAGGAGATGTTTTTTAAAATTTCATACGGTGCTTTTTGTTCCCGGCAACAAGGCTTATACTGCGCCGCGCAGGGCGGCGCGGCAGATGCCAATTGCAATAAAAAAGGCTCCGCAATGCATTTTTGCGGAACCTTTTATCCGAACAAATTAAAAATATTGCTTTTTTCAATGCTGTTTCCTGTAATACAGGCTCCATGACAGATACCCCGCAAGCGTAGCCACTGCAATTAAGAATACCAGCACAATCAGCCACATGGGTATGCCCTTTAATTCTCCGGACGCCTCGCTGCCGAACGCCGGAAAAGCCTGCGGAACCGTGTTTTCTTCAATGGTAGTTGCATCGTTCTTTATGGACGGAACGGGAGCCGCGGAGGGCACGGTTTCCAGTATGTTCTGCGAAGGGGGCGCGCCGGGCGGCGTTGCCTGCTCTGCCGTGGACGCCGCGGCGGCAGCGGAGTGCACTTTTTCTTTTTTATACTGAGCCGTTATGGTCATGTCGTCCGTCACCTGAACAAACGCGGCATTCCAGCCGGTAAAATTGTAGCCGGAACGTTCGGGGTCTTGGGGAGCAGCGGCGGGGTTGCCATGTTCCACCCACTGCACTTTTAAAAGTGCGCCGTCCCAGTTTAAAAACACCACGCGGTATGTGTTGACTGCATATTGCGCCTGCACTGTACTATTGTCTGTTATGGTGGAAAAATCTTTGTCCCAGCCAGTAAAATGCATGCCGGAAGGACCGGAAAAGTGAGACGGAGCAGCAGCCGGAGCGCCTGCGTCCACTGTTTGCGCACTTAAAACCGTTCCGTCAAAATTCAGGAAAACGGCGGTGAACTGCTGTACCCAGCCTGCCTGAATGGTCATATCTTTCAAAAGGTTGGCAAGGTCCTGTTCTTTTTCCCCATCTGCATACTGCCATCCAGTAAACCTGTACCCGGTTTTGGCCGGAACTGGCGGAATACTTGCCTGCACATCGCTCCCCTCGTCCGCCGTTACCTGCATGTCCGGTTCGCCGTTATCCTGTTTCCATGTAACAGTATACTGCCGCATCCAGGACGCGTTAACCGTCATGTCTTTTGTAAGCGCAGCCAGGCCGGATTCCCCGTCCCCTTCCGCGTATTGCCACCCCGTAAACCGGAATCCCTTTTGGGACGGAGCCGCCGGGATGCTTGCCTGCACGTTGCTCCCTGCGTCCGCGGTCACCTGCACGTCCGGCTGGCAGTTGTTCAGCTTCCATGTTACCGTAAACTGCCGCACATAAACGGCGGTTACGGTTAAATCATTTTTTATATCGCCAAAATCCTTGTCCCACCCAATCAACCGGTAACCTTCACGCGGGGGAACATCCGGCGCTGCGGCGCTGTGGCCCCAATCCACCGTTTCGGTTTTCAGCATGGTTCCGTTATAATCCTGAAAGGTAACGTTGAAGTGCCTGATCTCCCATCTGGCAAACAGCGTAATGCTGCCTTCCGGCGTATAAAAATCGCCCGCGCTGCCGGCTTTGTCCTTAAACGTTCCGTCGTCCGTATACCAGCCCATAAAAGAATAGCCGTCCAGCACGGTTCCCGGCAGAATAAACGGTTCGCCCTGCGCGGCGGTTATAGAGCCTGGCGCAGTGCCGCCGTTTGTTTCAAACGTAATCATGCAATCCAAGACGGGGTCTTCCGCAACCTGCGCAAAGGCTGTTGCGGGGAATAATCCCGAGAGAAATACAGCCGCAATCAGTATGGCTGCTGCTTTTTTCAGGTTCATATAAGGCACCCCCTCAGGCTGTTTTTTCGCAACAAAAAAGCTGCTGCAATACTTTATTAAAAAGCAATCTCCAGCAGCCAAACCGCCATGGGATCAACCTTTAGGCTTACGGCTTTGCGTCCCTGCCTTTTGGCAGGTTTGCCCTTATTGTTTTTAAGAGCTACAAAATTTTTAAAAGCTTGTTTTTATGCCCGCGCGTTAGGCGGATGAATTTATTATAAATGCAGAACGTACGTTATGTCAATTGGCTGTTCAGCCAATATTTAACAAGCTGCAACAGTTTATTTTGCATATTCCGCAACGGTACTAAACACAGATTTTTGCGCATATAGAGTAACAAAAACGTTTTTTGGAGGTACATATGAATCCGGAACGCACCACGCGGGCAATTGATCCCGCAGATATATCCCTTCCCCCTGGTTTTAAAATAGAAGTTTTTGCGGAAGGCCTGACAACCCCCATCAACCTGATTCTGAACGACCGAGGCGAAATGCTGCTTGCAGACGCGGGAATAACCTCCGGCAACGGAAGGGTTTTGCGCAGAATTGGCGGTAAGTTTGAAGTGCTGGCAGAAGGGTTTACGCCCCCCCTCACCGGGATTACAGCCTATAGGAGCGATATATATGTGGCACACAGGGGTTCCGTTACACGCATAAAGCCAGACGGCTCCAAAACGGATATACTTACCGGGCTGCCCAGCCAGGGCGATCACCACAACAACCGCGTTGTATTCGGCGCGGATGGAAAGATATATTTTGGGCAGGGTACTGCCACCAATACGGGCGTTGTGGGGCGGGACAACGACTGGATTAAAAAACACCCAGCCGTACACGATGAACCGGGAGAGCCTGTAATGCTGGTTGGTCAGAGCTTTGCGACCGATAACCTGCTGGCACTGGGAAAAGAAAAAGCATATACGGGGGCCTTTTCTCCATACGGTTCGCCCGGTTACCCGGATGAAATTGTAAAAGGGTTTGCCCGCGCGAGCGGCAGTATTCTTCGCGTCAATCCGGACGGTACCGATCTGGAACTGATGGCTTGGGGCCTGCGCAATCCATTCCGGCTCCGGTTTGATAAAAGCAACCGGCTTTTTGCAACGAACCACGGCATGGACGTTCGAGGCAGCAGGCCGGTTGCGAATTCCCCGGACGAGTTGTGGGTCATTCGGCCCGGCATCTGGTACGGCTGGCCGGACTATACGGCGGGAAGGCCGGTTACAGACCCCGGTTTTAAACCGGACGGCAAGCCGCAGCCGGAATTTTTGCTGCACACCCATCCAAACGTTCCGCCCAAGCCGTTTGCCGTATTTGCGCCGCACTCCGCGCCCATGGGCTTTGATTTTATTCCGGACGATTCGTTCGGCACGCCCGGAGATATTATGATTGCGGAATTTGGCGCGGGCGACCCGGACGGAAAAGAATCGCCCTTTCATGTGGGCCACAGGGTTTCGCGCATAGACGTGCGCACGCGGGCTATTTTGCCTTTTGCAATCAACAAGACCGGATTTGCGGCATCCTATACGGGGGGCGGCGGCCTGGAGCGGCCCATAGATATTTTATTTGGCGCAAACCGGGAGCTTTTTATAGTGGATTTTGGCCAGGAAGAAAAAGAATATGAATATATGCCGGAATCCGGAGTTATCTGGCGCGTAACCGCCGGATAATTCTTACATGCAAAAAGCGGCAGGATGCATGATCCATGCCGCTTTTTGATTATCCTGTCTGGTTTAGGTTTTGTTACGGATTTATGTTTTAATTTTACAGATGACAACAATAAATACAGTTTGCGACATTTTTTAACGCCATCCACACTCTGCATTTTGTCAAAAACAGCGTTGCGCACATAGATTAAATATACGGAGGTACATAGTCATGCAGAATTTACCGGAGGGCAGTCAAGATTCCGGAATAAACCTTTCGGACGAGCAAATTGAATATAATGCCCTTTTGAATAATATGGACCGACTGGGCAACGTTATAGGCGCAATGGGCGTAACCTTGGTATTCACAGCCACAGACGAAGTGGAGGAAATCCTTCGCCGTGAGAAGGAGCACACCATATCGGCATACGTGGATGCGCAAATGAACTATGAGGTTGCAAGTACACTGGCAACCGTCAACTGGCTTTACGTCCTGGCTGTTTCGTTATTTTATTATACGTCCTTTGAACGGCAGCAGCAGTTATATGAAACGGCTGATCCGTCAAACGATTGGAGCGAGGAGCGGATACAGGGCCGCGAACTTGTTACCACAGGCGATATGTTTAAAATACTGGGGTATCTTCTGGCGGCAAGAGGGTTTGACATGATTGCGGACAGCACGCTGCGCGAGGAGCGGCAGCTAACGCCTCCCCCATAATAACAGGCGTGCCGGAGCATACAAAGAACCAAAGGCGGCGGCAGGCTGCAATTTACATATTCGGAGGCCTTTAAAAATGGATGACAACAAAGCTGGCGATCTTTCAGACAATAACAACAAAGATCAGTTAAGCCGGTTTAACTATACATTAAACGATCTGGACCGCATCAGCGGCATGCTGTTTGCAGCAGCTTTGGGCGTGCTTTTCCACCAGGCGGACCTGACGGAAGAATCCATACGCCTGGAGCAAACGGGCGAAGGGACGCTTGAGGAGAATACGGCTTTAAACCATACCATAGCAAAAGAACTTGCGGATATGAGCAGGATGAACCTGACGGCAGGCTTTATCTCATTTTATACAACAACAGAAAGGCTTAAGCAGATAGAAGCCATATTTGCTGAAAGGCACAGCCCGTCGGCGGAAGAAAGGTTAGCGGGCCGCGAAATGATTACAATGGCAAACTTATTGACCATCATTGCATTTACGCTTGCTTCAAACGGGTATGAGCTGATAGCGGATGGTATTCTGAGGCAGCAGACGGAAACGCCGCCGCCGTAATTAAACTGCACAAAATTTTTGCTTTCTTAAAGCCGCGCAGTATGCTATATAATATGTATATAAAAAGCTTACTGTTATGAGGCTTGCGTTATGGAAACAATCTTAGCCACAAAACTGCACAGACCGGCCGCTCGGGCCGATTTTGTCCCCCGCACGGCCCTGCTGGAACGCCTGGATGCGGCGCTGAACGCGGGCAGCAGGCTCACACTTGTTTCCGCTTCCGCCGGATACGGCAAAACAACGCTGGTATGCGAATGGCTGGCCAATACAGGCAGCTCGGTATCCTGGCTTTCACTGGACGCGCAGGATAACGAGCATTCCCGCTTTTTTACATACCTTACAGCCGCTCTTAAGGGAGCCTGCAATGCTATCTCGGACAGAACCCTGGACGCGGTGCGCGAGGTTTCCGTGCAGCCATTGGAAGCAGCCTCCTCCATATCCGCCGATCTTATGGACGTGCGGGACAGGTTGTTTTTGGTTCTGGACGATTACCATGTAATCCAATCCAAATCCGTACACCAGGCCGTGCAGTTTTTTGCCTGGCATCTGCCCCCTGCCGTGCACCTGGTGCTCATTACGCGCGCGGACCCGCCTATAGCAATCTCCCGCCTGCGCGCCGGAGGACAGATTACGGAGATACGCATAGGCGACCTGCGGTTTTCCAAGAGCGAAGCCGCCGCTTTTTTCTCACAAACCATGCGGCTTGCGTTGAAGCCGGAAAAAGTTAATGCCCTGGAGCGGCGGACAGAAGGCTGGGCGGCCGGGCTGCAGCTTGCAGCCCTGGCCATACGCCATACCGCGCCGGAGGACGTTGACGCTTTTGTGGATGCGTTTGGGGGGAATCATAAATACATTATTGATTACCTGGTGGAAGAAGTTTTGAACCATTTAAGCCCGGAGCTTCGGCGGTTTTTAACCGAAACTTCCCTTCTGGAGCGGTTCTGCGCGCCCCTGTGCGGCCATGTGCTGTGCGCGGGCAACTGCGCCGAAACTCTTTTGGAGCTTGAAAAATCAAACCTGTTCCTGATTCCGCTGGACGACAGGCGCGTCTGGTTCCGTTACCACCATCTGTTTGCAGATTCCCTTGCGTCCAGATTGCAGGAGGAACGGAAATACGCCGTGTATCAAAGCGCGTCCGAATGGTTTGACGCAAACGGGCGTCCGCGCGAGGCGGCGGAGTACGGGTTTTTAACCCAGAACCCAGAGCTTGCGTTCAGTATGGTGGAAAAAGCGAAAACCCATATGTTTGAACACGGCCCCCTTAGGGTGCTGGTGGAGTGGCTGGACCGTTTCCCGGACGAACGCGTGCTGAAGAGTGAAACGCTTTGCGTAAACAAGGCTGTGGCATGCCTGCTGTCCGGTGAACTTCCAAAGTTTTTTGCCTATATGAAACATCTGGACGACTCTTTTTTTAGCGCCGCGTCCGCAGACAATAAAGCGCGGATATTGTATCTGCGTGCGCTTCTTATAGAAGACGCATACCCGCAAACCGCTCTTGACATGGCGCGGCAAGGCCTTGTGGTTATGGGAGAGAGCGACGCGATTTTAAAAGCCGCAACCATGAACCTTGCGGCGGGCATCCTGATCAGCCATGGCCCGGCATCCGAAGCGGCGGAAGCCGCCATATCCGCATACGAATACGGCCTTGCGTTTGATAATTCGTTCAACACCATGGTCTCGCTTTCTCATTACGCAAACAGCCTGAACCTGATGCTGCGCCGAACGGAAGCGGTGCGTCGCCTTAAGGAATTTTTGTTTGAAGGAATTAAAAAAAACATCGCTCCCCCATCCGCCTCCGGCCTTTTGTATATCACTCTTGCGAACCTGCAATATGAAGCGAACGAGCTGGACGAGGCAGACGCGAACCTGACGCGCGGGCTGGAACTCTACCGCCGTATGGGTTCTTTTTGGCTGGACAAGCTGGGTCCCTCTGCCTTTTTAATTAAATACGCGCTCGGCAAAACGGATGAAGCCATGCGGATCATAAACGATTATACCACGCCGGGATATCTTTCAAAAACAACGTTTGATATGAATATATCCGCGCTGCAGGCCCATGCGGCAATGCTGCGCGGAAACATGGCAGACGCGCAAAGATGGGCGGCGGAATGGGAACTTGCGCCCGCAATGCCCGTATTGCCGGCAACGGAAGCGCCCTGCCTTACCTATGCCCGCCTGCTGCTGCTGCAGGGTAATCCGGACGGCGCGCTGGAGGTTTTGAGGCGCACAGAGGAATCCGCCGCCTTGGGCGGCCGCCTGGTCCGCTTGATTCCGCTGCTGCTGCTGCGCGCCAACATTCTTTGCAAAAGCGGCAAAGAAGCGGATGGGCTTACCGCATTGAACCGCGCGCTTGATATTGCAGCGCCGGAAAATTACCTAAGAGCGTTTCTGGACGAGCCGGAAATATTGCCTTTGCTCTCCAGGATGGATCATGCTTCAATTCCGTTTATTCAAAAGATACTGGATTTTGCCAAAGCCGGACCAAAAACCGGCAGGCCTTCCCCCGGCGCGCTCAGCGCGCGCGAAATGGATCTTCTGCGCGAGATGGCACTTGGACTTTCCAACCAGGAGATTGCGGATAAACTCTATATATCCCTTAATACCGTGCAGTGGCACATCTCTCACATTTTCAGCAAGCTGGGCGTAAAAAACCGCGTTGCCGCGCTTAAAAAAGCGCAGGATAAAGATTTAATATAATGACTTTTTTAAAGGAAAAGACAAAGGCTTAATTGCCCCCACAGGAAACTGTGGCTTTTTTATTTTTGCAAAAACCACGGCCTGCTGTGGCGCGCCGGGCAGCTGCCGGGGGTATACTCTTCTTAAAGATTCAAAAAGGGGAATGATTCTATGGCATACTACAAAATAACGGTTAAAAGCCATCTGAATCCGGAAAGAATGCGGGAATTTGGCGAGCTTGCGGCGGAGCATCTTCCAAACGGCTGCACCCTGCTGCGTGGGAATCTGGTGGACCAGTCGCAGTTGTTTGCGTTGCTCATGCGCCTGCGTGATATGGGCGTGGAACTTTTGGAATTCACCAGCGGCGAAAACTTGTAGTAAAGCCGCTCCCTGTGGGGGTAATATTTTGAAAGGCGGACTATCCGTATGAATGAACACGAACAAAACAATTTATTGGCGCGCCGGTTTGGATTCTGGTCTTCCATTCTGGTGGCAATATGTTCGGCGGGGTTTCTTGCAGCCATGATCATCTGCACAGTGGCAATCCCTCTTGATTTTAACTGGACGGGCATGGAGAACTACAAATTTAATGAACTGCAGGTATTGCTGTTCTGCGTGCCGGATTGCATCCTTGCACCGGCCTTTTTGGCGGCCCTTGCAAGCTTTAGTTACTGCACCAAGGGCAACGCGCGATTTTTAAGCCGGATGGCCGTGCTCTTTACCGTCGTATATGTGGCGCAGATATCCATTAATTACTACCTGCAAATGACATCTGTGCGGTACACCATGCTGGCGGGCGACACCTCAGGGTTCACGGTGTTCGCGTTTGGCAACCTGCATTCCGTTTTCTGGTCTACAGAAACCCTTGGCTACGCTTTCCTGTGCGTCGCCATGGTGTTGATCGCCCCGCTGTTCAAGGGTTCAAAGAGCAATGCGGCGGCGCGCTGGATATTGATTCTGAACGGGGTGCTGGGCGTGGCCGCGCCTGTGATGGAAGTGTGCAACTTTACGATACCCGGGCCGCCCATTGGCCTGCTGCTGTTTGGCGTGACCATTCCCATTTTTGCGGCCGTCCTTGCGGGCAAATTTAAAAACAACTCACTGCCGGAGCAGAACGCGTAAACCGCAGAGAACATTGCTTTTGAACTCACAGCTTTCAGGAATAAAAAACAGCATAAAAAAAGGCTCCATAAGAGCCAGGGAGTGGATCAAAATCAATTCAGTCAGGAAGGCAATTTAATAAACTTATCGCACAGAAGCGAGATGATTTTGCCGTTGGAAGGCTTCTTTCGGTTATTGTATGTGTAATCGTACAACACATGGCTCATCTGCCCCTCCGTCCACGCAATGTGGATGGCATATCGAATGGCGCGCTCCACACAGCTTGGGCGGGTTCCGTAACTCTTGGCAATCATGGGGTACAGCTCCTTGGTGATGTGGTTTTTCACGGCTGTTTTGGAGTCGGCCGCGATTTTTACCGCTTCATACAAGTAATGATATCCCTTGATATGCTCGGGAATACCTATCAGAAGCAATGCAAGCGTGATCCGTTCATTCAAATCATACTTTTTCTTGGATTCCCTTCCGGACTTCAAATTCAACGATTCAATATTCAAAACAGCAGTTTTCATATTTTTCTACTCATCCGTCCTTAATGCAGATGAACCCCCAATTTATTAGAAAAACCCATATACCAAACCTATCCAGTTACATCATCGTAAACATTTTAAAAAAGTTTAACAAATTCTTGCTGTTTATATAGTTTTTTAATTAAAAAACAGGCTATCATGCCTGCTTTTTATGAAATGTAAAATAAATTCGTATAACATTGCGGTTTTAAAACTATTTTTTTTGCCATTGTGTAAGCGTTTTTGCAACGGCATCCATCCAGTCCGCATCAAAATTTTCTATTTTCCCCGCGTCGCATGCGGCGGCAGCATCCGGACTTATGGGCAATTGGGCCAGCACAGGCAGGCCGAATTCTTTTGCGACCGCGTCCACATGGCTCTCTCCAAACAGCCGGGTTTCCTGCCCGCAGCACGGGCATTTAAAATAGCTCATATTTTCCACCAGGCCCACAATGGGAATCTTCATCATGTTCGCCATGCGCACTGCCTTGGAGACAATCAGGGAAACCAGTTCCTGGGGTGAAGTAACCACAATAATGCCATCCACAGGAAGGGACTGGAAAACAGTCAGGGGTACGTCGCCCGTTCCCGGAGGCATATCCACCAGCATGCAGTCGATCCCGTGCCAAACCACGTCCGTCCAAAACTGGCGCACGGTACCCGCAATAATGGGGCCGCGCCATACAACAGGGTCGGCCTCGTTTTCCAGCAGGAGGTTGACGGACATAATATCTACGCCTCCCTGAGAAGTAACGGGCAATATGCCCATTTCGCTGCCGCGGGCTTTCTGATGGATGCCAAACAGCTTGGGGATGGACGGGCCTGTGATGTCCGCGTCCAGTATGGCGGTTTTAAGCCCCTGGCGGCTGAGCGCGCAGGCAGTTAGGCTGCAAACCAGTGATTTGCCCACGCCGCCTTTTCCGCTTACCACGGCAAATACCTTTTTAACACTGCTGTATTCGTTTAAAGATTCCAAAAAACTGGCGGGTGAAGCGTCTCTTTCCGAGCATGCTTCCCCGCAGGACGCGCAGTCGTGCGTGCATTCACTGTCATTCATAATGTGTCTCTCCTTCAATCGTTTCCGTTCAATATACGCGCTGCCGGACCATAAAATGCATTACTGCCCGCTGTAGAAATCGTATGTCTCCCCCGGCTGCGGGTTCACCTCCAGGCCGGCTTCCTTTGTGAAATCCGCAACAGCCGCTTGATTCTGATCCGTGATTGTGATGGTCAGGTGGCTGCCGCTGCGCGTAAATTCAATATAAACGGATTCTACTGTTTTCAGGTACGTCTTCAGGTTCTCCAGCGTATCCGGCTCAACCTGCACAGATATAACGGCGGAGTCTTCCTCCACCGCCATTTTAAATTGCGCGGACATATCCGGCGCGGCTGATTCGGCAGGCGCCGCCGCTGCTTCAGGCAATTCGGGCGTGGCAGAAGCCTGGGATTCGGGAGCGGGCGCCATCATGGCAGACCCTGCTTCCGCGCTGTCCGCCAGCGAAGCGGATTCCGCTTTTCCGGCCCCCCCCGCCATCATTCCGTTCCGGGCGGGCTGCGCCGACAAATCGCGCGCGGACAGCGAGGGGTTCAGCATGCCGGAGGCGAATACGGTGCTGATAACAACAATGGCGGCCACGCCGGCCGCAAGGCCGGGCAGAAGCTTGCCAAAGGCGGCTTTTTTACGCGGCGAGGGGGCGCTGCGCACCGCTTGTTTCCAGCGCTGTTCAAATCCAGCGGGCAACGGCGCATCCCCCATTTGGGAAAGGCCGCCCGTTATCTTTTTTAGCATGGCAAATTCACGCGCGCAGGGAGGGCACTGCGCCATGTGGGCGCGCATAGCTTCCGCGGACGCGTGATCCAGATCGCCGTCCATATACCGGCCAAGCAGTTTTTCAAATTGTTTGCAGTTCATTTGCCAGCCTCTGATACCGTTTTTATTTTTTGACGAAAATAAAACGGAATTGTTCCAAAATTATTATGCGGTACGCTCCGCACGCTGCCAGTATGCCCGGTTGCCGGCGCGATTATGCACCGGCCTATATACGCAATTTCTGTTTATATTTTAAATATTCTTTTTCTAGCAATTCTCTGCCGATGGTTGCGCCGTGCCCGGGAACAAAAATACTGCACCCGGTATTCAATCATTTGCCCCAACTGGCAACCATATCGTGCAGAGACACGGCATAAGGCGGATAAACACTCTTTGGCCATAAGCCGATCATCGAGTCGCCCGCCAGCGCAATTTCATCTTCCACAATCACGCTTACAGAACCTGCGGTATGGCCCGGCGTAGGCATTATGATTGCGCAAAAGCCAAGCTCTTTAAGATCAAAGGAACCGCCTGGAAAGGGAACACAGTGAGCGGGAGTGTAGCTTTTGCTCTCGGCCCTTTTGCCGAAAAAACCTGCCAGCAGTTTTGTGAACGCCAGCGAGCCCTTGATGGGAGAATTGAACCCCTGTTTAAAAAACTGCGCTTCATAAGAATGAATCAGTATCTGAGCGCCAAACTCTTCTTGTATGTTATGGGCGTTCTCCGCGTGGTCAAAATGTGCGTGCGTAAGCACCAGGGCGTTTAAATTCCCCTTGCGCACACCCAGCGCGTTCAGTTTATCACGCAGTTCCGTCCATTTGTTTTTCGGTCCGCAATGCACGAGTAAAAAATGATTGCCATTGCATACAATGAACGCGTTGCTTCTGCCGCTTAAAACCTGTATAATTTTTTGCCCGTTTTTAGTGGCACGGTTCATCTTTACTGCATTATGCATAAATCCCTTATATATATTAATTTTTTTCCGCTATTTGATTCTACAATATTCGCCACGCAATAACAAGATTCTGAATAAAAAAAAGACTTGTTTATGGTTGCGGCAAACGGTTTTTCCATAGCTTCCAACTTACTGCGGCGCGACCGGGACGTATATCTCCACTTCACAGTAATCCTGCCGCGTAATCCGCTCGTCTATCCGTTCAAAATGATACGGCACAGCCGGAGCATATCCGGAAACCGGAAGCCATTCGCCGTATATATAGCGAAGCGTATCCAATAAATTGTTGATATGCGTATGCATTGCATGGTGCAGGCCAATGTATTTGAAAACCGCATATTTCTGCGTGGGGAGCTTGTGGCACACCATTCCCTGTGGGATGCCAGCGCCGGACAACACTTGGACGGAAGGCGTATAAAAGTTACAATCCGGCTCGCCCGGAATGTTTTCCACCAGGCCGAAGTAAACATGGGGATTCACAGCGTTGGAGATTTTTTTTCTAAAGGTATTAAAGAATTCGTTCCCCTTGGCATTGCCCTCGTGAAATTGCGCGTCGTTATTCTGGTATATCTTATGCCGGACTCCAGCCAGAAGCAATTCCGGGTATAGAACAATGGGCGGATGAATGGCAATACCGTTTGCTCCTATTTCCCTTAAATGATCCAAGCTTAATACTTCCTGTATTACAACAGACGGTTTTAATTTGCGGAAGCGGTTTGGACTCAGGCCAAAGGCTCTGACGAACGAGCGTATGTAGGTCTGTTCGAACTCAAACCCATATTCCTGCGCTATGTCTATAATTTTGAGATGCGTGTTTAAAAGCTCGTGTATGCTGGCAGAAAGTTTTCGGTTCCGTATATACGCCATAAGGGACATCCCGGCTACCTTGGTGAATATCCGGCTCAGATGAAACTTTGATATATTGACTTCCATAGAAAGGCCGTCCAGGGTGACGTTTGATTTTAAATTTTTCTCAATCGTAATAATGAGCTTCTTTAAATCTTTATACAGAGAATAACCGGCCATTTGCTTTACCCTGCAATTCTAATTTGTAATGCCCTAGAAAATTAAGCAAGAAATGTTAACTGCAATACAACACCTAATATACAATATTATCATACTTTTTTAAAGGAGATTCTGCAATGTATAAATTAAAATATTTAATTGTATTTCTGCTGCTGGCTGCCATGCTGGTTGGATGTTCCCAGGTTGCGGCAATTCCCGCAGCATCCGCAGTATCCGCCCCGGCTTCCTCTTCCCAGGTTTCCACAGCGGAAGCGCCGCCTTCCACTTCGGCCGTTTCTGTTCCGAGCCCAAAAGAGGAGTATGAATTTGACGCCACCATTCCCGCGCCTTCTCTTGCAGAAAATAAGATATCCCAAAAATCGGAGAACCAGATTTATGTCGTATTGCCCAAATCATACTATGCTTCAGACAAACGCTACCCCGTGCTGTATATCCTGCACGGATACGGTGAGAACTGCCAGTATATCGTCCAGATGATAGACCGGGATCAAATGGCGCAAACAGGAGAATTCATACTGGTTGGCATCAACGGCTCCACTTCCCAGGGTGATGGAAGTTTTTATGCTGATTCTCCCGTAACAGGCAATTGGGAAAAACATGTGACCCAGGAGGTGACAGCCTACGTGGATGCGAATTACAGAACGGTTGCGAAGCGGGAAGCCCGGGGCCTTGCCGGTTTCTCCATGGGAGGATCCGCCACGGTGAATATAGGGCTTGCGCATCCGGACGTGTTTTCTGCAATTTATCCCATCAGTCCCGGTCTGTTTAATAAAGACGGGCTCAAAAAAGCCATGAACGACTGGAATTCTTATTCCGGCTTTCTGCCTGCTTACGGCGCCGCTTTTTCGCCGGATTCTGCCGCCAACCCGCCCTATCATATCCCGAAATTTGATTCTACCCAAGCAGACGACGCGATTGTTCAGAACTGGGAAAACGGGTTTGGAAACCTGGAAAGCAAAACAAAAGCGTATCTTGAAAAAAGCGATCAGCTCGCGGCTATACGCATCGTATGGGGAAAGAACGATACTTACAAATGGATACCGGAAGGCTGCGCGTATTTTTCTGAGCTTTTAAAGAAATATAATATAGAACACGATACCGTTGTTACAAACGGCAGGCACTCGGTGGATTATAAACAGTTGAATAATGATATGCTGCCGTTTTTTGCGTCCAAGCTGCAGATGGAAGAATAAATGCAGGGCCTGGACAAAACGGCCTTTTAAATAACAAAACAGATTAAAAAGAGGCCTTTTGGTATAACCAAAAGGCCTTTCGCAATGTAGTTATTAAATTGTATATTCTTCTTGATTCATATCCATTGCCCTTTTCTTTGCTGTTTTTATAGTAAAGAGCATCAGTATGCTTCCTGCGGTCGAAACGATTAGCCCAACAAACAGCATGTTTTGCGCATTAAAACGGTCCAGCAGAATACCGCCGATCAGGCCTGCCAAAATACTCCCCAGTATTATTGCACCGGTAACCATAGCCTGGCCCTTAACAAAATCTTTTTGTTCCATGATCTGATTTACATAGTATACCGAAGCAGGAATATATAAACCATAACTGCCAATCTGCAATAATTGTGTCACATAAAACATAGAGACTGAAACAGATAAAAATGTCAGCAAATGCTTAATTATAAAGACAATTGCAGTTATTTTCAACAATGTGCCGCAGCTTACTTTTTGTTTTAACCCGCCGAATATAAACATGATGGGAATTTCCATTATTGCCGCAATAAATACGGCTGTTCCCATTTGTGCTGTACCGCCGCCAATGCCGTACATGATTTGAATCATAAAAGTATTGATCAGATAATGTGAAAAAAACACCAGTGATGAACCGGCAATAAAAATTGAAAATGTCTTGTACTTTTTGAAAAAAGCGGGAGCTGACAGTAACTCTCTTACGGTCCTATCTTTGAGACTTAAAGGCTCCGCTTTTGTAGAAGCTAAACATTTCGCGCTCTGTGATTGTTCTGCTTCAGTTTTGCGCGGACGAAAAGTAAACAATACCAAAAACAGAAGAATTAAAACAACAATGTAATATACAGGCAGCAACCCAGCGCCAAGCCGATCAATTATATTTCCGAGGACAATAGAAGTAATCGCATAGGCTCCGGAGCCAATGCCGCGGGCAATCCCATAATTGATTTTAATATTAGCCTTCTCATACACAAAACAAATAGCGGTTATCAAAGGCTGAATGGAAATTAATATCCCGAATGCCATTACCATTAAAATAATTGCCGCATACTTTATATCCCCCAAAAACAATATTAAAAACGACAGTACCAGTATACCTGAGCACAAAACGCATAAAAAATTTTTGAGAGATATTCTGGATGTTCTGTCAATAAAAGAAGCCATAACCGGCTGTAAAAAGAATGCCGCTATATTGACTGCTGCCAAAATGATGCCGATTTCCGAATTGCTATAATGCCTGGATAAAAGATAAACTGCAGCAAAGCTGATCATCATACAACAAGATGTCCAGTAAAGAGTTTGAATCAAGCTGTACCTAGACGTTACAAGGGGGAATTTATTCATTTCAACAATGAGCCTCCTGCCCGTTATAAGTTTATAATATAATTATAGCGCAAACAAATGGACAATAAATATAGATCGCGCTATAATAATGGTAATAAAGCGCCAAATAAAGCGCGCGTGTAAAAGGAATGCCGTATGAATCTCCAAACACAGGTTTTAGTAAACAGCGCACAGCAGGAATACATTACTATGGAATCCGGTTTTCCATACCTCATTGTTGCTGGAGTGCTTGAAGTGCACGGATTTCATACATCATTGCAGGGTCTATGGGATCAGTATCAAAAAAATACCGATTCAGGTAAAGGCAATTTCCTTCTTGCTTTAATGAAAACTGTTCCCTGGCATTGGCATCAGGAATTTGAATTTTGCAATGTAATAAAAGGCCGCTGCCGGTTCTGCCTGCCCGGTCAGGAAGTTATCCTTCAAGAAGGCGATTCAATCTTCATTAATTCAAACTGTCTTCATAAGGCAGAAAAAGAAAATAATCACACGGAAGTCGTTTACCATACCCAGCTGTTTCGGAAGGAATTGCTTGAAGGCGCTAAAGACAGCGTTTTTAAAAGTAAATATATTGATCCAATATTGCAGAGCAATTTAATTCAGGGAATATTATTTAAACGGGATGATCTAAAGCAGCAGAAAATAATAGAGGTTATGGAGCGGGCATATCAGTCGTGCCTGCTTGGCGACGCAGGTTACGAAATGATCGTTCGCAATTTCATTTCTGAACTTTGGCTCTATTTGTTAAAAGAATATAAGAATGCGCTTCATTCGTCTGTGAATCACTCCGTTCCAGTAACCGGACGAGTTAAAACGATGATGACTTTTATAGAAAATAATTATATGAACAAAATCGGCGTGGAAGACATCGGAGATTCGGCAAACGTCAGCAAGAGAGAATGTTTAAGATGTTTTAAGCTGAATCTCCACATGTCTCCTTTTTCCTATCTAACCGATTTTCGGATACGCAAGGCAGCGCAGCTTTTATTAAGAACGCAAGACAGTATCATCACCATAAGCGAGGCCTGTGGTTTTTCATCCAACAGCTATTTTGGGAAAGTTTTTCATACAGTTATGGGATGCACCCCCAAAGAATACCGCCAAAACATAAAAGAACCGTGATTTCATAACTCAAAGCAAAAAAAGGCCTTTTGTATAACCAAAAGGCCTTTTTACTAGTTGTTTCCGAAAAATGCCGCAGGCATTTTTAGCAAATGGGCTTCCAAAGGGTCAAGTGACTCTTTGGGGGTGCTTGAGGGCAGAGCCCTCAAAAACAGACGGTCACCCACAGTGGGAATACCCGCAGGAGCGGCATACGTTGCAGCCCCCTTCGTGTTCCAGATCGGAACCGCATTCCGGGCATTTGGAATCTCCCTTGGGCGCTTTGATATCGTTCTCCGGTATGTTTGCGTGGTAATTCTCGCCGTGCAGTTCTGCCGCGCGTTCCAGCACCCGGCCGATTGCGTCCGGGCAGGAGAGTACCTTTACATCCCCTTTGCGCAGTGTGGAATGGCAGCGTATGCCTCGCAGTTGCTCAATAACGGCCTTCACGTCTATACCCGAACGCAAAGCGGTGGATACCAGGCGGCTCGTCGCCTCGGACTGCGACGGGCACCCGCCGGCGCGCCCCAGATTTGTGAACACCTCGCAGATGCCGTTTTCGTCGTAGTTTACGGTTACATACAGGTTACCGCAGCCGATCTTGACCTTCTGGGTGATACCCATTGTCATTTCCGGCCGCACGCGCGGAGTCACCTTCTCGTCATGATGTTCTTCGGCCACCTTGGGTTCTGCCTTGGCGTAGCCCTCGCGGTTCACCTTGCCAATGTTCAGCACCTGTGCGTCCCTGCTGCCGTCCCGGTAGATGGTAACGCCCTTCAGGTCCAGCTCAAACGCCAGTTCGTACACCTCGCGCACGTCGTCGTGCGTGGCGTTGTTTGTAAAGTTTACGGTTTTGGAAACCGCGTTGTCCGTGTGTTTCTGGAACGCTGCCTGCATGCGGATGTGGTATTCCGGCGTGATGTCGTGGGAGGTAACGAACACCCGGCGCACGTCCTCCGGAATTTCTTCCATGTGGGCAATGGTGCCTTCCTTTGCAATTTTCTGCATTAACCCCGGTGAATAAAAGCCGCGTTTGCGCGCCACTTCCTCAAAATACGGGTGAGTCTCGGCCAGTTCGTTGTTATCCATTACATTGCGTATGTAGCTGAGAGCAAACACAGGCTCTATGCCGCTGGAAGCGCCGCAGATAATGGAAATGGTGCCCGTGGGCGCAATGGTGGTAACCGTGGCGTTACGCTGCAGACGTTTGCCTTTAAGGGTGCTGAATTCGTATTCCGGGAAGGTGCCGCGCTGTTTTGCCAGTTCTTCGGAAGCGTCCTTAGCCGCATTCTGGATAAAGGACATGATTTCCTCTGCAAACGCAATGGCCTGCTCCGAGTTGTACGGAATCTCCAGCTTGTACAATACGTCTGCAAACCCCATGAGTCCCAGGCCTACTTTGCGGGTTTTAAGCGTCGTTTCCCTTATTTTGGGCAGCGGATAATTGTTCACCGTAATTACGTTGTCCAGAAAATGCACAGCGGTTGAGATAACTTTTCCAAAACGGCCGTAGTCCATTTCATAAAGGCCATTTTTCTCTTTTAAAAACCGGTTTAAATTCAAAGAACCCAGGTTACAGCTCTCGTATGGAAGCAAAGGCTGCTCGCCGCAGGGGTTTGTGCTTTCTATCTCTCCCAGTTGCTTCACCACGTTGTCGCGGTTCAGCCTGTCCAAAAATATAATACCCGGCTCGCCGTTGGTCCAGGCCATGTCTACAATCAGGTCGAACACCTCGCGCGCCGCCAGGCGGCCTGTTTCTTTTTTTGTGCTGGGATCAACCAGCGCGTATTCTGTTCCGTTGTGCACCGCTTTCATAAACGTTTCCGTAATGCCTACGCTGATATTGAAATTGGTGATATCCCTGTTGTTTTTCTTGCACTGGATAAATTCCAGTATATCCGGGTGGTCCACCCGCAGAATGCCCATGTTTGCGCCCCTGCGCGTCCCCCCCTGCTTCACCGCCTCTGTGGATGCGTTGAATACCTTCATAAAACTGACGGGGCCGCTGGCCACGCCGCCCGTGGAGTTGACCGAAGCGCCCTTTGGGCGAAGCCTGGAAAAGCTGAACCCTGTGCCTCCGCCGCTTTTGTGGATGAGCGCCGCATATTTTACCGCGTCAAATATCTCTTCCATGCTGTCTTCAACAGGCAGCACAAAACAGGCGGAGAGCTGCCCCAGTTCCCTGCCCGCGTTCATCAGTGTGGGCGAGTTGGGCATAAATTCCTGGTTCATCATCATATCATAGAATGCCTGCCTGGTCTTAGAAGTATCCGCGCCGCCGGCAAATTCCCTGTCCGCCGCCGCAATGGCTTCCGCAACCCGCATAAACAACTCCGCAGGCGTCTCAGTCGCTTTACCTTGCTCGTCCTTCTTTAAATAGCGTTTCTCCAGTACCGTGATTGCGTTTTTACTTAACATGTTTTTTTTGCCCCCTATAGTCCCGATGAAGTCAGTAAAACAGGGCTTCCCCAAAAGCCCTTGGTTGTTTTACACTTCATTATACTGGGAAAAATAATTAAAAAATGCATATGGTGCCAGGCTGCTAAACCAACACTAGATATAGTGTATCATAAACAAAAAAAAATACCATATCTTTGAGAAAAAAAACTTTTATAATATCAAAAATTTATGATACAGCGCAATGTCCTTATCGCCGCCTGAAGAATACAATTGCAACGTGGAATCTGCGCCCGGTAGATTCAGCATATTCCGCTCTTCCAACACATGCTTTAACTGCCTGGCGGTTCCATATTTTCCGTCGAAAATTTCACATGCACCATCGAATATCTGCAATGCGGTTTCACGAATCAGCCCGGCGATAAACGAATAATGCGTGCATCCAAGCACAATGCCGTCTATCTTTTTGTTTTTATACGGGATCAACTTTTCGCAAAGATACGCCTTGATGCGCGGGTTGCTTAAGTCCATTGTCTCTATCATCAAAGCCAGCTCCGCGCACGGTATGTTTATAATTCTCTCCGTGTGCCCCAGGCGCGCAAGCAACGTGCTGTAGCGCTCCTGGTGAACGGTGGCCGGCGTTGCCAGAACGATTACATAGCCATCCTTCATAGCCTCTATGGCAGGTTTTACGGCCGGCTCTATGCTGATTACGGGTATCTGGTATAAATCGCGCATCATCTGCACAGAAATGCTGGTGGCGGTGTTGCAGGCCATCACAATGGCTTTAACGCCCTTTTCAAAGAGAATGGCGCCGCAGTCCAGGGAGAGCGCCTTTATTTCTTCCTCGCTCTTGTTGCCGTAAGGCAGATGTCCGCTGTCGCCGTAATATATAAAGCTTTCACCGGGCAGAATGGCCATGGCCTGCTTTAAAACCGCAATGCCGCCCACGCCCGAATCAAAAAAACCAATAGGCAATACTGTATCTGTATCCTTCATGCGATGCCGCCCTGTTTCCTGAGTAATTTTAATCACGGATTCAATTATATCCCAATCCCAGTTTTGAGTAAAGCAGTTATTTCCCCAGTATTGTACCCAATGCCTGGGCCACAATATCCGCGGAATTTTCCGCCTGCGTTATGGTGTTGGCGTCGTACCCAAACTCAATGAGCAGGCACTTGTTGGAAAGCTGCTGGTTGTACCTGCGCGCCTTTACCATAACCCCGCGCGAGAGCCCTGGCATCAGTTTGTTGATCTCGTCCGATACCGCTTTTGCAAGCGCATAGTTTGCCTCCCAGTCAGGAGCTTCCGCGCCGGTAAGGCCGTCTCCCCTGCCCACCACAAACAGGATGCGCGCGTACTGCTTGCCGTCCTTGGTTACAATGTCTTTTTGGGCGAACGCCGTATCTCCAATGGAATCCCGGTGCACGTCTATAAACACACCCAGGTTGGGGTCTTTTTCAATATCCGCCTGCACGGTTTGCAGCGATTTATCGTAGCTTGCCGTAAAGGGCACTGCCTCGTTCATGGTGGTGTCGTGCTGCACGGCAAGCCCGTATTGCTGGGTCAGCAGGTCTGCCAGCTTTTGCCCCACGGCACACACGCTGAAATTCTGGTCGTCTGTTCTGAAGCTGCCTACAGGCACGTACTGGTTTGGGGTTTCCTGCGTATATGCCTCGCGCGTATGCGTGTGGTAGATCAGCACGGAGGCATTTGCGCTCTTTTCTATGGGATATTTTTCAACGTCTATATGCACCTCGTGGGTCACGTCCTGGTCTGTGATCTCGTTTTCGTTGCCCACTTCAATGGATATCTGCCCCGCCTGAGAGCCGGAACCGTTGCCGTTTATTTTGGCTGCCAGATTGCTGAAAAAATCCGCAACCGGATTACCGGCCTGTTGATTGCCGGCATCATCGCCCGCAACCGCCGGTTTGGCGCTGTCTATCACGATATCCACGCCTTTTGAATCCACCTGCACCTCCGCCTGTTCTGTAGGCGTAAGGGTAAGTACGCCCCCCGCCGCCTCTTGTCCCCCTCCGGCCTGCGCCGCAGACGCGTCCGGCTGCGCGGAAGCGTTTCCGTAGTGGCTCCACGCGACCCAAAACGAAAGCGCCGCAAGCAGTATGGCGGCAACGGCAAATGCGCTTCTGTTTTTTCTCATACAAAATACCTCCCGATTGTAAATGTATGAGATAGTGGGAGGCTTTATGCTTTTGAGAGAAACCGGTAGACTTTGGTTGGACCAGCTGCGGCCTTTAAGCAAATCTATATTATATGCCGCTTTTTGATCAGGTTAAATAATATGGCGCTATTTTAAATTTATTTAAATGTTTTTCATTTTTATTACGACAGTTTAACTCATATACCTCTTGATTTCTTCCTCGGACAAATCCTTGTGTATAGAGAAGTTAAGCGCCCGCGCAATCAGGTCGGACGCGTTGTCTATCAGCATGTCTATATTCTTGGGCGTTACAATCATGTCCGAACCCTCTATATCCTGGATCATATTGATCACGTTTTTAATCTGGCCCTCGCTGGTGTTGGATTTCATGGCGGCGGAAAGAAGAATCTCGGACGCGATAGTGTATGCGTACACCACCATGGGTATGCCCACCGCCAGCACGGGGATGCCCAGCGTTTCCTGGTCGATGGCCCTGCGTTTGTTGCCGATGCCCGAGCCGGGGCTGATGCCCGCGTTGGAAACCTGCAAACTTGTGCCTATGCGCGATATGCTGCGGGAAGCCAGGGCGTCTATTACAACAATCATGTCCGGCTTGATCTTATCCACCACCCCGTCTATCACTTCCGCGGTTTCCAGGCCTGTTACGCCCAGCACACCGGGCGATATGGCCGAGACCTCCGCAACCCGCGAATCGATCATATTGGGCAGGTATTTTTTGATATGCCGGGATACGAATACCTTCTCACATACCAGCGGCCCCAGAGCGTCCGGCGTTACGTTGCGGTTTCCAAGGCCTATAATCAGTATGTTCTGCGCTTTTTTATAGCCGCCCATCATGCGCGTAATTTCGTCTGCAAATGTGTGCGCCACCTTGGCAATCAGGTTTTCGTCTTTTTCATACAATTCGGGGCACTCCACGGTTACATAGGTGCCTATCTTTTTGCCAATCTCCTTAGCCCCCTGATCGTTCTTGATCTCTACGCGGCTGACGGCGATATCTTCGTCCACCTTAAAGTCGTAAACCCCCACGCCTTCTATTTCCTGCCCGTTATCCAGCGCAACCGCTTCTTTTGCCAGGTCTGTCCGTATGCTCTGCATGCGCAAATCCCCCATTTGATTTATATTGGGCTGTTATGCAAGCCCGCTCCTTTATTTTTGCCAGCAATTGCAAATCTCATGCGGAGAGTATAAAAAATCCTTGCATTGCGCCATTCTGTATGATAAAATACCATTTGTTGAAATTATAAGCATGGGGGTGAATCGATTGCCAAATATCAAATCTGCGAAAAAACGTGTAAAAGTGATAGAGACCAAGACGTTCCAGAATAAGAACATCAAGTCCGCTTTAAAAACAGACATTAAAAAGTTTAACGCAGCGGCCGAGAGCAACGCGGGCGATGTGAAAGAACTGTTTGTACAGGCCGTGAGCGCGGTGGATAAAGCTGCGTCTAAAGGCGTGGTGCACAAGAACAAAGCGAACCGCACGAAAGCGCAATTGGCAAAAAAATTGAGCAGCCCCGCTCAATAACCCCAATCAAATACAGTATCTGTTTACAATGTAAATTGGTTATGGTATAATATCCGTATAAAGTCATGAAGACTTTATAACCAAAACAGATTTTTTATTTACTATCACTGGGAAGAACCCGGAAGAGATGCCTGCAGGCACCTTTTCTGGGTTATTTGTTTTTATGGCATTTAAATAAGTTACAAAAAGAATGCTATTTGCATTTCTATTAAATAAACGTATGGAGGTTTTAAAAATGGCATGTTTTGTGGTACCCATGGCTGAGGCGATTGTGATGACGATCGTACAGAAATCCATGGAAAAAAAAGAAAAGAAAAGCGGCCAAAAGCAGTATAATCTTTCCACACAGGCCGAAGCACAGCTTAGATCCGGCATGAAATTCAGTTGGAGCCGCAAACTGGGCTGGCTGAATAAGCTGCTGTGGGGCGGCGTGTTGCTGCTGGCGGTTGAGCATGTTTGGCACGGCGAAGTTGTTCCGTGGCCCCCTTTCCTGACAGCCATGAATAATCCGGCGGACATAGGCCCGATGCTGCACGAAATTGCGACCATTGGAACCGGAATGGCGGTATTTGTGACAGCCGCATGGGCTGTATTTGTTGCTGTTGTGGAGCGCCGTGCAAAGACGAGCAAACTTGCCGCCAGGCAGGAGGGATAAGGTATGTTTTTTATTATTACTGCCGCCGCCGCCATTGTTTCAACCATTGTTTGGTATGTAAATGCGCCGGGGGGCAAATATAAATTAAGCGTGCTGTGCTTTATTTACTGGGGCGCGGCTCTGATGTGGTTTGTGGATCACGTGATGGCGTACCTGGCCGAAGGCGGAGAATTTTTTGAGATGACGCCGGACGCCGCCGCATTGGGCGCTGTGGTTGTAATTGCGGGTCTGATCGCCTGGCTGGTGGTTCTGCTGGCTAAGGACCCAAAAGGAATTTTTAATAAATTAATAAAAACAAATAAATAAGCATAAAAAAAGGCTTCGGTGATGAACTGAAGCCTTCTTATTTTTTTACGCGCATAAAATGCAGTATATCCTGCTCCATGCCGTTCTTGGTGAACCCCCCCGCTTCCCTGCGCGTTTCCTGAAAGCCCAGGCGTTTCAGGATGGCCACGCTGGCCGTGTTGTCCGCAACGGAATCCGCGTAAACCGTTGCACGCGGGTATTGTTCAAACAGATATGCCAGTACCCGGCTTGCCGCCTCCAGCGCGTAGCCCATGCCCCAGTATTTTTTGCGGAGCAGGTAATAAAAGCCAAAGGAGAGTTCTTCCTCACGGTCCAGCGGGAATCCTGCCAGGCCGATGACCTCCTCGCCCGCCATCAGCACAAAGTGGTTTGGGCAGCCGCCGCGCAAGTTTGCGCCCAGCAGCCGTTTAATGCGCGCCCGGCATTCGGAAGGCCTGTTGTGCACCGTAAGGTTCATATAACGGATCACATTGGGGTCGTTCCATAATTTAAGCATATCTTGGGCGTGCAAAACCGTAAGCGGAAGCAGCGCAAGCCGCTCCGTATGCAATTCGACCGTTTCTTTCTGCTTCTCAAACATCAGACGTATATCCCGCAAAGTATTGCAAACAGGTCTGTTTTCAGGCTCACATTGCCCTGTTTGGAGTCAAAATCCAATTTTGCCAGCCTTGCCAGCGCGCTGCGGATGGCCTGCGCGTCCATCAGGCGGCTTTGCTCTATGGCGCGCTCCGCCCGGAATTCTGCCGCGCCGCCCGCTTCCATTACGTTTTTCTTGATCTGGTCCGGCCGGAACCGCGCGTCCGCGCAGGCGCGCGCAATGAGCATCAGTTCAAAGTTTCCCGCCAACAGAGAAACGAGCCCCACCGGGTTCGGGTCGTCCTCCAGTATTTCCGCAACCAAGTCCATCGCTTCACCGCGCTTTTTTTGCAGCAGCAGTTCGTGCAGCGCAAAAACGTTGAAATCGGCAGAACGTGATGCATATTTCTGTATGTCCGCGCGGGTAATCTGTCCGCTGCAAACCGCCGCCAGCTTATTCAGTTCCCGCACCAGCCGGGACAGGCCGCCGGATACATACCGGCAGAAATACTGCGCGTCTGTACGGGAAAATTTAAGCCCTTGTTTGGCCGCGTGGCCGCACAGGTAATCTGCCGTCTCCGCTTCCTTTGGCGTCGCGCAGTCCAGCACGCAACCGTTTTTCTGCACCCACGCTTCCAGGTCTTTAAATGCTTTGCCCTGAGCCCGCTTCTCCGCTTCTTTATCCCCTGTTTTCAATAGCACAAGCACCGTTGAGCCCGGCATCTGCGGCAGATAAGCGGGCAGCTTTTTGGCCTCCTCCGGCTCAAGGCTGTCCAGCGTGGCAATCACCGCCCGGCATTCGCTCATCATGGGCAGGCCTTCCAATGCGGCCAGCAGCCCATTTCCCTTCATATGGCGGGCTACGTTTAATTCCTGCATTTCTATATGCAAATTATCCAGCACAATGGCAAGCGCAAGCGACCGCAGATAATCCTCCGCTCCCGCAAGCAGGTACACCGGCTTTATATTTCCTTTTTTCAGCTGTTCCGCCGCTTCATTGATTTTCATGCATCGTCCTCATCTGTATGTTTCCGGCTTCATCCGCCGTCATTGTTATGGTATAGTCCTTATCTGTTCGGTAGGTCTGCACGCCCGCGCCCCTGAGCAGTTGCAGGGCTTTTTCCGCGGGCAGGCCGTATGGATTGTTGTAAGTGGAGATTACCGCGTATTGGGGCGCCACAGTCTGCAAAAACGTCTGGCTCAGGCTTGTTTCCGCCCCTTCGCTTGCCAGCCGCAGTACCGGTGCGGATACGTTCAGGCCTTTGGACCTGCCCGCGCTGTGGCCGGAGAGCAGGCACAGGTTTTTGCCGTTCAGGCTCACCAGCAGAGTAAGCGCTCGGTAATTGTTTTGCAGCGCCGTTATTTTCAGCCCGCCGTCCTCCCATAGTGTATCATATTTTTGCACGGCGCGCATCCGAATTCCCTGGGTATGGCAGGTTTCTTCCATATCCGACGTCATGTCCGTATACGCAAAGGCCCCTTTCACCCGCCCGCTCTGCAAAATGCTGAGAGCGCCCTCCATATGCCCCGGGCTGCCTTCGGTGAGCACAAACAGGTCGTACGCAACGCCGTTGCGGGCCGAATAGCTGTTTGCGTTGTAAGCGGCGGAAGACGTTGCGTTGGAGAGCAGTATGTTCTTCTGATTGTATGCAATGTGAACGGCTTCCCCGTTCTCCACATCCAAAAAGCGGATGGCAAGCGGGTTTTGCGTGGGCATGGAAAGCGCAAAGCCAAGGACCGATGCGCCCAAAATGCACGCGAGCGCCGCCGCCTTGACCCGTCTTTTGACCATAAAATAATCGGAGGCGACAAACAGCGCCCCAAACACGGCGGCCCCCGCCCATACGGGGAAACTGTACACTTGCGTGAATCCGAAGGAAGGCGCTGAAACAGAGTTGTTCAGTATAATCAAAAACTTAATGAGCGATTCGGAGATTACCGCAAAAAACTGCCCGGCCTGCAACCAGAGTACGGAGAACAGCGCGGACAGGGCGGTGAATACCAGAATGCCGGAGGACACGGGTATGGCGTAAAAATTTGCGGCGGGCGCAATCCACGCAATGTTGTTGAAATAATATGCCGTCATGGGCGCGGAAGCCGCCGTTGCCGCGGCCGAAACGCATACGGCCTCCCCTGTTCCGCCGGGTTTTAGTTTTTTGGCTTTATCCCACAGGCGTTTTAAAGGCGGCGTTGCGCACAGGATGCCGAACACGGTTCCGTAAGAAAGCAAAAATCCGGGCATAAAAAGCTGCGCGGGGCTTGCAAGCAGCGTAACCAGCATGGCGGCGGAGAGAAACTCCAGCGTGTCCCGTTCCGCAAACCGCCACCTGGCAACCAGGTATAAAACGGTCATAAGCGCGGCGCGCACCACGGATACCGGAAAGCCCGTTATGGACGTATACAGCAGCAGCAGCGCAATGTTCAGTACATACCGCTTGTTTCTGCCCAGCTTTGTTTTGGAGAGCAAAAAATCCAGCAGCAGCGCAATCAGGCTGATGTGCAGGCCGGAAATAGATAATATGTGGGTGATGCCCGTTTTGGAAAAGGATGTGTACACATCCTGGGAAATCTCGTTCTGCAGGCCTAAAAACATGGCTTTTGCAACGGGCGCAGCATCGGGTGAATACATGGCGTCTATGTTGCGCTCCAGGGCGGCGCGCGCCTGCAAAAAGGGCGTATACAGGGTTGAAACATGGCCTGTTTTTTTAACGTTTGCACTGTAGGCAGAAAAGCCCGCCTGTTTGCCCGCCAGGTATATGCGCTCGTTAAACGCGCCGGGCATGGTCTCGCCGTCCGGCGGATATACGGCGGATTCAAAGGTAACAACGTCGCCATACACAAACGTATTGTTGGGCGAGGCAAGCTGTACGTTTTTGGGAAAACGCATGGCCTCTCCCCCAACGGCCAGCGTAACATTTGAGAGCGTGTAGCGCGTATTCGCTGCGGCTTTCAGCGGATAGTCGCAAACCGCGCCCGTGATGGCGTATTCTGTATTTGGCTTGATATTGCTGAAATCCGTTGTGTAGGACTGGATGAAAACAAAATTTCCCAGGCAAAGCGCCGCCAGGCAGGCGGCGATCAGGAACTTTCTGCGCAAACATACAAACGCGCAAACTGCGGCAACCACCCCGTACAGCCATACGGCCTGCCCCGGCTCCATATGAAACGCATAGGCCGCAACAATGCCCAGCATTATAAAAAAGCAGATGAACGTGACTTTTCTTTGGTTGAGGATCCGCAAACGCAATCACCCCGCGCGGCAAATTTGCTTTAATATACCATATTCTGATTATTTTTGCAAACAAAAAGCCCGCGCAGGGCGGGCGATATGTCGCGTTCTACCGCAATACCCTTTTTTAAGCAAAAAGCTTATATGTTCAAAAAAGCCGTAAATAATAGCGCGCCGGGAGTAGGACAGGCAGCACCCTTTGAGCTAAACCGTATAGCCGCACATCTCCTGCGCGATCTCGCTGGCGGCAAAATACTCCTTTGCTTCGCACAGAAGAGTCACCTCGTCCTGCTCCGGATTGATGTGTGAGAGCAGCAGTTTGGCGGCTCCCGCCTCTGTGGCAATCTGCGCGGCCTGCGCGGCCGAGAGGTGCGGCGCGCCCGCAAACAGGTTCCGGTTGCTGAACTGCGCGTCGCACACCAGCAGGTCCGCATTCGCGGCAAAACCGGCCAGGCCGCCGTTCAGGTTGGTATCCCCCGAATAAACAAGCGTTTTGCCGTGGCATTCAATTTTTACCGCATAGCTTTCCACCGCGTGCGTCATCTTTTGGAAGCTAATTTTAATCCCGTTGATATAAATTGTTTTTCCGTCTGTTATTGTATCTGTACAAAAAGCCTTATCCCCCGCCAGAAGGCCGTACATATCCTGCGGCGTGGTGGGCAGGTACAGCGGAATAGCCGGGTATTTTTTAATCTGCACGGCGTAGCGCATCACCAGCAGATCGGAAACATGGTCGCTGTGCAGATGGGATAATATCACCGCGCTCAGGGTATTGATCCCCGTTATTGCCTGCAGGTTGGCAAGAGACCCGTTTCCGGCGTCCAGCAGTATGTTTACGTCACCGCATTGCACCAGATAAGAAGAGCACGCGCCCGCCACCTTTGGATACGGGCCGTATTTTCCAAGAACAGTCAGTTTCATTGCACAGGTTCCTTTCTGAAGCGGAATGTTTTCCTAAGCTTTAATACCGGGCTGTAGAACGCAACGGCAATAACGGCGCAGGAGCCCCATTGAATAAAGCTGCCTACCATATCTGCCAGCATCACCGCGGCGCCAAACATCAGGTAATCATACAGGGCATAGCCCAGAAGCATAATAGCCCCGCCCACAATGCAGGCGAGTACGTATTTTTTAAACGAGGGCCTGAACGTCAGCGCGCCGCACACAACCCCCATTGCCGCCTTGATTATCAGTGTTGCGGGCGCGTATATGGCCGCCTGGCCGGCTATATCTGCCAGCATGCTTCCTATGCCTGCCGCAAACATGGCGGGCGCGCCGCCCAGCACAAACGCGCAGATATAAATAACAGCGTCCCCCGGATTGATATATGCGGCCTGCGTGCCCGGAATGGGGATGTGCACAAGGAATGTGATTACAAATATGAGCGCGGCCATTACCGCCGCCACAGTGATTTTGCGTGTTGTCAGTTTCATCTAGCGGTCTCCTTGAATGGAAAAATTATTTAAAAAGCCAAAGCTTTTTAATACTTGATCAGCCCCGGATTCTTCATCATGGGATCGCGGATATCCATTGTGTTGGATAAATACTGCGTGCGCTCGCCGTCCACCAAAAACTGCACCAGCCGTATATTAGGCAGAAAAGTAAGGGAATTAATGATGGCGTACACCATCAGCATCTCGTCATCCGCGGTAACGCCTTTCAGCTTGGGCAGTATGCTGCGGTTAAAATCCACCACCACAATATCGCCCGCAATGTACACGCTGTTTACATCCTCCAGCATTACGCCACTGGGAAAAGCGGGCCACAGGGCGGTGGAATCCGTCTGGGCCGGGCCGTTAATCAACTCCTCCACAATGGTGGAGGGGCTTGTGGCAACGTTTTGCGAAACCGTGCGGTCCACAGGCATCAGCATGGTGGAATCTGCGTTGGGGAAATACAGGCGCACAGAAGCGCCGATGTAAGACTTGAAATCCTGCTTAGTGTACAGGTTGTTGTCCACCGCAACGCCGTTTATGGTAAAGCGTATGCGGTCCACGCCTGGGTAGAACCCAAGCAGCGAATAAACAATGGAAGCCCGGGCAAGCTTTTCGCCGTCTTCAAATCCCTGGGTAAACACCACCGGCGTTTTGTTCAGGTCCACCACCAGCGACTGTTTGCCGTCCGTGTCGGACTGCACCAGCGGCGCGCCCACAACATGGATGCCGGAGTCCACAGATTGCCTGTTATTATACATCTGCTCCGGGCCCTTGGAAAGTTCGTCTACAATGCGGGAAACATAGTTCTCGCTAGCATACTGAACGTTGCGGACCTCTGGCACCAGGTATTTTTCCGAATTGTCCAGAAAATACAAAACCGTGGGTATCTGCGCCGTGGGGGCCGTATGCTGCACCTGCTTTGCCTTTTCGTCCGAAAGAATGCCCTGGTTTTTTGTAAGTGCGCCCACCGGCTTACCCTGGAAACCCGCCGCTTTTCCGTTTACATAGGTGTTTACATAATCCAGGTTTAAAAACTCGGTCAGGGTGTTGGCAAGGGCAATGGACAGAGTAAAAATCTGCTCGTCCGTTTTAACGGAGTTGGTGGAAAGGTTTACGTTCACCGCATCGTACATGGTTTCAACGGAATCCAGGGTAAACCCATCCCCAACCGGCCGCAGGTTTCTGTCTGTGGGGCCCTTTAAAAGCTCCTCCACCACCTGCACCTCCGGTTTGGTGTTCTGTTCAATAAAAATACTGCGTGTTTCCGCAACCAGCGTGCTGTAATCCGCATTTAAAAAATACAGCGCGGGCGTTTTCTCAATGCGGGGAGAAAGGTCCACCGTATGGTAATTGGAGGCCAGATCGCTTGGATATGCTTTTTTCTGCCCGTCTTCCTTTACAATGCTGGCGCATCCGGCAAACAGGAAAACGCACGCGGCAAAAGCCGCTATCACTCTTTTCATGGCGCTCCCCTACTCGCTGGTACTCATAAAATTATTTGTAAATACATCGTACGGAATTTTCCAAAGGTCGTTTTCACGCACCAGATAAACGGGGATGTTGGACCTGCCCTGCGGTTCGCTGTCCCCCGCCTTTATGGTAAAGTTGGCCAGCACGTAATCCCTGTCCAGCTCTGTGCTGGCTATGTGGTCTGTTACCTGGCTGCCGGAAAGAACAATATTTTTGCCCGTTATTGCGTTTTTGAACTGGTCCAGGGTGGGCTTGGCTACACCCTGGGTGTCTTTATAGGAAATAAAGCCATACAGGCGGCTCCAGTCTTTTTTCTCCAGAGAGAGCATAATCTCCCGCATGGTGTTGCGCGAATTCAGTATATCCACGCCGTCGCGCGCCAGGGGCTCGGTGGGATCGTTGCCAGAAAAACCAATCTCCGAATTGGTGATGGCTGTTCCCGCGCCCGTATCGTTGCGGTCCACCAGAATCTGCACCCGCGCGTAGCCCTCCTGCTCAATCAGCGTGTCCACAATGCTGTATGCCGCCAGGTAGCGCCGGATGTTCTCGTTCATGTTCTCGTTTTGCCTAGTTGCGGGCGCGTGCAGGAATTCCTTGCTCAGGGTTACAAACAGTATGCCATTGTTGTTCGTAATGTTCACAATCTTTGTATCCGAATTGATGACAGATGTGAAATCCGCCTTTGATGTGGACGCTCCCTGTATCAGGTTTCTTACAATGGTGGTTTCTATGCGTTCGTTCACCGGCACGTTGATCTGGCGCTCCTCCGCCGCCAGAAGCTGTTCAGCTTTGTATCCAAAATACAGGTTGACCAAAACGGAGTTACGGTTTGCCGCGTCTGAAAGCGGATTAATCTGCGGCTCCGCTGTGGCTGTGGCTGCAGTATTGCCCTCGCCGCAAGCGGCAAGCAACAGCGCCAGGGCCGCCAGGATGGTTAGGACGATCGCTATTTTTCTCATATGGTCAACTCTCCGTTCCCGTAAGGTTCTCCGCGTTCCTGGCCCTGCTTTGGGTGGGCAGGTACAGCATGAACTTGGACCCCATTTTTTCTATGCTTTCCACTTCCACGCGGCCGCCGTGCATAACGGCAATTTTACGCACAATATGCAGGCCAAGGCCCGTGCCGCCCGTGTCGCGGCTCCTTGCCTTATCCACGCGGTAGAACCGCTCGAATATATGGTTCAAATGCTCGGGCGCAATGCCCAGGCCGTTGTCTTCCACCGTGATGCAGGCTTCTTCGCCCACGCGCGTGAGGTATACTTTTACGTAGCCGTTGTTTCTGGAATATTTTACGGCGTTGTCTATCAGGTTGTTGATGGCCTGGTGCACCTTGATCTTGTCGCACTCCGCTTCTATATCCACCGGGGCAATAAAGCTGAGGCGTATATGCCGTTTGTTCACAATGGGCATCAGCGCGTCTATGCATTCCTGAACGATGTCTTTGAGCGAATACCGGCTGATCTGCATGGTGATGATGTCGCTGTCCATTTTGGACAAAAGCAGAAGATCGTTAATCAGGCTGGAAAGCCGGTCTATCTCGCCGTTGATGTCGTTTAAAAATTCGTCGTATATATTTTTATCAATATTCTGCTGAAACAGAAGGGATTCCACCAATATTTTCATGGACGCAAGAGGCGTTTTAAGCTCGTGGGAGGCGTTGGAGACGAATTCGCTTCTTTGTTCGTCAACGTCCTGTATGCGGTCGCACATCTGGTTAAACGCCTGGCCCAGCTCCGCAATCTCGCTTTTGCCGCTTACGGTAACGCGCTGAGACAAGTCTCCCTGCGATATCTTGGTGGCTGTTTCTTTAATATTTTTCACCGGCGTTATGATGATGTTGGTGGAATACAGGCTGACGATTACAATGACCACACACGCAATAAAATACACCCAAACAATTTGCTGTTTTATTTTGTTGAGCGTATCCACCACATCCTGAATGCTGGAGGAATATACAAGCACGCCGATGTTCTGCCCCTGCGCGCGTATGCCGGACGTGTAATAGACGGCCCAGAAGTTGGTTCCGTCTGCGTTTGTGATCTGGTGGAAGCCGTACGAAACAGACTGCTGGCCCTGTAAAATATCGTTTATTTCACTGTAATTTAAAAAAAGACCGTTCATGGAAGAAAAACTGTCCGCCTGCACGATCCCGGATGTATTCAGAACCAGAAGCCTTCCGCCGATCTCTTTTCCGTTTGTGCCCAGGCTCTGGTACAGGGAACCCGCATCGGAAGATTCCAGGTACGGAGCCACAAGCACAGAAATTTTATTCACGTTTGTGATCTGGCTGGAGATTCTCTGGTTTACAAAATATTCTTCCACCATATTGGATACAAACACAGCAACAACGCCCAGGGTTACCCCTGCCAGCAGCAGGTATATAACCACGAACCTCCAGCGTATGGAGTACATAAGGTTGCTGAGCCGCATGAATCTATGCATAGGAAACACCAGCTAAATACTTGCATGATACAGCGGGACTACTTGTTAGTAAAATAGTATCCAACCCCCCATTTGGTCAGTATATATTCCGGTTTTGCGGGATTTTTTTCTATCTTTTCGCGCAGCCGCCTGATGTGCACGTCAACCGTCCGCAGGTCTCCTATGTGCTTCCAGACAATCTCAAGCAGAGAATTGCGGTTATACACCTTCCCCCTGTTTGTAATGAACAGGTTTAACAGGTCGAATTCCTTGGCCGTAAGGTTTACGTCACGGCCCGCAATTTCCACGCTGCGGTTCAAAAGGTTTACGCTCATATCTCCAACCGTGACGGCGGATTCGCCGTTTTCACGCTTGTTGCCGGAGGTTCTTCTGAAAATGGTTTTAATCCGCGCCTTTAATTCCAGCATGTTAAAAGGTTTGGTCATGTAATCGTCCGCGCCGTATTCCAGCCCCATAATTTTATCCATATCCGTATCTTTGGCGGTAAGCATGATAATCGGCACGTCTGATATGGCGCGTATTTTCTGGCAGACTTCTGTGCCGTCCAGTTTGGGCAGCATCAGGTCCAGCAGAACAAGGTCGTGCTTTGCGGGATCAAAAATCTCAAGCGCTTCCTCCCCGTCGTAGGCCACATCTATCGCATACCCTTCCTGATGCTCCAGATTGAATCGCAATCCCTTGACCATTGCAGGTTCGTCATCCACAATCAGAATGTTTTTCGGCATAACCCCAGTCTCCTTTTACGTTGGCATTAATTCAAGTATACCATATTCTGTAGATTTTAAATAGGCTAAAAACGCTTGGGAACGCGCGCCCGGTTTAAATCTTTCTTTTATTATACAATAGAAAGATGCAGGCGGCAAACAAATCGTAAAAAACGTAATAATTGTGAAATGTTTCGTCAAAAAAATCACTCGCTTTGCCACTTGAAATAATGCCAGGAGCCCCGGACCACCTGCATCAGTTCCCATCCCTGCCGGCCCAGTTCGTTCAGAGTTCTTGCTGCATTCTCTCCCGTACCCCAGATGCGGATAATTTTGTATTCAAATTTTTTCATACCGGATCCCCGTTTGTTATAAAATATGCCTGCGTCCAGTTTATCAGGCAGGCCGTGAGTTTTCAACATGCAAATGCCTGTCCTAAAAAAGACTGGTTAAAAATTTAAAATGCATTCTGCCGTATGGCCCGGCGCAAAAGCAAAAATAACCGCATTAAAATAACACGGTTATTTTATCGTCATGTTCCATGAGCCACGGTGCAAACGATATTCATCAGGCAAACAGCCTGTGAGTCCCAATCCATTATTTCCATTTACTTTTCCATAATCCACGCCTCAAAGGCGAGGCCTTTTTCCACATACGCATAAGGCATATAAAAATATCCCTTGTCTCCCCAGCCTGCTCCCCAGGAATTCCGGACCACCAGATACCCTGCGGACCGGGAAACTTTTTTTGCGGGCTTGGCTGCGCCGGCAGTGGAAGGCAGCGCGGGCAGATATCCCACCGCAAGCACTGCATGGCTGCCTAAAACAGCGTCACGGCCCCCTGGCATGGGAAGCACGCCCGTTTTGGCAACAAGCTTGGATTCCATTGAAGAATACACCTGCATTCCCAAAAGCACGGGCTGGCCGCGCATGGCCAGCGCCGTTTGAATGGCAACCAGGCCCTGCAGCAGCTCGCCTCCCGAAATTTTATATCCAAGGGCGTTCTTAATTGCCTGCTCGGTTGGCGGCGTTTTGTAATCGCCGGGATTATACGGCATATCGGCGTCCAGGCAAACGCCAAACCGCTTTAAGGATAATATTACACCCTTCATGCTTGCCCCGGAATCCTGGTCGGCAGTACCCTCCAGGGTGCGTTCCATATAATACTGGAAAGCGCGGGACAGATACAGGCCGGGGTCTCCCTCCAGCATGGATCGCGCTGCGCATCCTGCATTGGCTGTGCAGCTACCCTGGTTGCCCTGGTCGTACACCGGAGGACATGCGGGCCGCAAGTCCACCTGCTCGGGCAATTTTTGGGCGAGATGCCTCTCGTGATCGTACTTGATTTCCGATCCGTCCAAACAGGAGCCTTTCAGATTATACACGTGATTTGGCATTTCTACATTTTCCTCCATTATTCGATATACAGTAAAGTATATGCGCCAAAGACGTGTATTGTTCCTTTCCCCAAAACGCAAAGGAGCCCGGCAAATGGCCGGGCTCCTGCTTTGTTTTTAAATCAGGTGTGCTTTTCTTTCAGCTGGCCTTCCGCCTTGCGCGCTTCAACCAGAATGTTTGTATAATACTTGTTAAACGTGCAGCAGCCGATTGGCCTCTGGCGAATCAGAAGTTCCAGGCAATGGTCGCAAAGCGTGCACCATTTAATCTGGTCTTCCTGGCCTTCCGCCAGCTTCCTGGGCAGGAAGGGGTCCGCGTAAGACTGGCGGCCAACAGCAACCATATCCACCTTGCCCTCGCTGATGAATTTGGCGCCAAACGAGAACATGGAACTGTCCTCCTGCTCCACGGCAAGAAGCCCGTTTTTGCCGTTGCGGAATACGGAATAGTTGGAACCAATAATCACCGTTTCCGGTTTTACAGCCTGTTTAAAGGCTTTTGCCCAGGAGGGATGCAGGTAAGCAAAGTAAGGAGCGGATTTCTCCGCCTGCGTTACAGCCAGCGTGATGGACGGGCTGCCGCCGGACTGCACAAAATACTGCGCACCCCGCTCTTCCAGCCCCTTGATGAGCGCAATAGGCTCGGTGAGGTCCATAATGGGGGAATCCGGGCCTTCTGTGCCAAATCCGCCCGGAAAACCTTCCCATGCGGAAATTTTGGAGCCAATGAGAAAGTTTTTGTCGTTAACTTCCTTTTGCACGCGTTCATACAGGTCAAACGCAAACCTGCTGCGCTTCTCCCACGGGCCGCCGTATTTCCAACTGCGGTTGTTATAGGGCCGCAGAATCTGCGATCCCAGATAACCGTGGCAAAGCTTTAAGTCCACACCGTCCGCGCCCGCTTCGTGCGCTATTTTGGCAGCAAGCACAAACTGGTTCATTATCTTGTCCACTTCTTCTTCACTGAGAAGGTCTCCGCCAAATCCCGGCAGCGGTTTTACGGTTACACGCCTGGAAAACTTGGGGTTGGAGAGCTCGCCCGAATGCGTGAGCTGGAACACGAACAGCGCGTCCGGATTCGCTTCCTTCATTTTGGAAACAAAATTCTTCAACGCTTTTTCGTTATGAGGCATAATCTCAAGCTGATTGAGCCTGGATCTGCTTTCGCCGGTAACGGTGATGGCTTCCAGCGTAATCATCCCGAACTGCCCTTTGAACAGGTTTTCATAACGCTGGTACGTGAGGTCGGATGGATTGCCGTTTTTGTCCGCGTCGGTACATTCCATGGCCTGCACAAAAAAACGGTTTTTGGAGACCCGGTTGCCCACCTTGACAGGAGACAGCAATATGTCCTTGTAATCCTTTGTCATTATTTACTTTTCCTCCTAGATGTATTGCGCACAAACGCCTGCGAGGGCGTTTATACCAATCCTCATTATAAAGCCGCGCCGTTAAGCGGTCAATACGGCAAAAACGGATTAGGGGCGCAAAATGCAGATGCGCGCCTTAAAACCCGGCAACTGTTCAAAACCCGGCCTTTGTTTCGATATCAGCCGCAAGGCTGCTTTCTGCCGGCAGGCGTATGATGAATTCGGAGCCTTTCCCAAGCCCCTTGCTCTCCGCGCTCACACTGCCGCCGTGCATCTCCACAATTCCCTTTACCACCGCAAGCCCAAGCCCAAGCCCTCCTTCGGTCCGCTCTGTTGCGTTTTCCGCCTGTTTAAAAGGCTCAAACAATTGTGATAGGAAATCCGGCTCAAACCCTATCCCGTTGTCTCTTACCCGTATCACCGCCTCCGCTTTGATCTCATATGTCCGGACGGTTGTTATTGTATGCGCGTTGCTGAACTTTATGGCGTTCTGGAGTAGGTTGCCGATGATCTGCTTGATGCGCACAGGGTCCGCGTTTATGTATATGTCTTTTCCAAACAGTATTGTTTCCAGATGCATGTTTTTTGCCGCGAACAGGGTACTGTGCTCTTCCGCTGTTTCCAGAATGAGTTTATTCAGTTCTATCCGCTTTTTCTTCAGGGTAACCTTGTTGTTTGTGATACGGGTGAGGTCCAGCAGGTCATCAACCAGATGGCATAGCTGGCCTATCTGGCGGCGTATGATCTCCTTTGCAGGCTCGCTTTTGGGGCTGCCTTCCGAGCCGTCCAAAAAAGAAAGACCGGCAACAATTACGGCCAGTGGGTTGCGCAGTTCATGGGAAAGCTTGTTGATAAATTCATTTTTGTTTCTGTCCGCGATCTTAAGCTCTTCCACCAGCGCCAGCGCGTGTTCCTGCGATTTTTGGAGCGTTTCCCTTATCCTCTGCTGGTCTATTTTGTCCGCCGCAATACGTGCAAGCATCTCCAGCATGTGGCATTCGTGATCATTTAATGTTTTTTCGCTGCAATAAAAGGTGTTAATCACGCCCACAAACCGGCCGGAACTGGTAACAAGCGGCATGGACAGCTCATATACAATGTTTTCATCTTGCATGCTCCGCAGTGTTTCATTTGTAAACAGCGGAAATTCCGCAACTTTCTGAAATACGCGCTGCTTTTCCTGAAACGCTTTTCCGCAGGTTCCGGTGAAAAGGTCCAACGTTTTAAACTTTTTTACAAACGCGTCTCCCAAGCCCTGAGAAAGGATGATTGTAAGGTATTCCCCTTTTTCGTCTATCATTTGGATGTGGCCCTTGTCAGAATTTGTAATGGAAACGGCTGCCTTTAATATATCCCGTATAATCTTATCCAGATTGTTTTGAATGATAAAATTGGAGTTCAGCTCATACAGCATGTTTAAAGATTTTACTTCTGCCGCAAGCTCATTTTTTAGTTGCATCAACTCTTCCTGACCCTTTTGCCTGTCTGTGATGTCCATGGACGTACCGTATATTTTAACTGGTTCTCCATTTTCACCGTATATTATTTTTCCCTGGTCCAAAACCCATATGTATCCGCCGTCCGCTGTCCTAATCCTGTATTCCCTTTTAAACTTTTGTACTTTATTTTGGGCATAGTCCAGCCTTTGTTTTCTGATCCGCTCCAGATCGTCCGGGTGAACCAGGCTTCGCATATAACTGTTCATTTCTTTCGGGTGAATATTTGAAGCCCCCAGCCGAATCAGCCATTCGTCCGAATACGAAAGCGTTCCGTTTTTATAATCATAAATCCAGCTTGCCTCTGTTGACCCATCCAGTATCAGCAGATATTCTTTTTCCTTTTCCCTTAAAAATTCAGCTTCTTTATCCAGAAGAAAGTTTCTTCTCTGGGTTTCTTCCAGCAATTTTCTGCCGGAGACGTCCTGCATGGTTCCTGTTAGCAAAACTTTGCCGCCCGGCCCGGGCTGCGTATAAGCTCTGGCGTGTATGGTTTTCAGGGTACCGTCCATGCTCAGAACGCGGAATTCCTCATCGAATCTCCCATTTGCCTGTATGGCCCTGTTCAACGCAATCCGAACCCTTTCCCTGTCTGCTGGGAACATGTGTTCAAAATACAGGTTAATGCGGGCGGATGCGGCGTCCGGTTCCAGCCCCAGCAGCCTGTACATCTCGCCGGACCAGTATGTTTCGTCCGTGTCCGCGTCCCACTCCCAGTTGCCAATGTGCGCCAGCCTTTGCGCTTCTTCCAGCTTTTTTTTGATTCGCTCAACTTCTAAAGAACGTTTACGCTCGGAGATATCCTGGATAATATATGTGCATATAAAATGTTCTGAAAGCTGATATATGCACGGCGTTACCTCCGCCAGAAAGATTTCTCCGCTTTTTTTGACGGCTTCCGCTTCAATTGTTTTGCACGGAATGGCTTTTAAATCACTTTTTAAATTTCTGCGGAACAATGAACCGTGGTCTTTCCCGATCAGCTCCAGGAACGATAACCCGATCAGTTCGTTCATCTGATACCCGAATATTCTTGCGGTAGCGGGATTGGCCAGAAATATTCTGAAATGCCGGTTTACGGAGATAACGGCGTGTGGAGACTCCTCCATCAGTTTAGTATAGATTTCACCCGCATTGATAAAAAAATTTTTCATTAAGGAAGGCAGGCTGGCTCCCTCTTTTTTTGCACTTTTTACCGCGGCCCGAATGGACAAAACTGCAAACACGCCAGCCAAATATTGGTCTATCCTTCCCACCCAGCTAACAGGACTTCCCAGTGAATGCTGTATCCTGACAGCCAAAAGGCCCAGGGTAATCAGGGAGAGCGTTGTGAAATATAAGTACAGGTAGTCCGATTTTTTTCGCTTGTATATTTTATAGAACAGAATGGACGTCCCAAAGAACAATATAATGGCCAGCAGCAAAACAATATTCCGCAGCATAGAAAAGCCGTTTTGATCCACAAAAGCAGGCAGTTTTTCTTTTTGGGTGGCCAGAACCAACAAAGCAACCAAAGCCAGCGATCCCAGTATCCCGGCGAAAAGGCTGGTTTTTCGCTGCTGCTTTGGCGCTGTATAGCCCCGGTCTTCCCACAATGCGCCCAAAAAAAGAAACAGCCCGCCTGCAAGAGCAGCAATATTATGTATGGTGACCGTGTAATTTGAGCCCCCCGGAAGAAACCTGAACCATCCGGCGATGGCAGAACCGGAGCCAAAAACAAGCATGCCGCAGCACATAAACAGCGCACAGTTGATATTGGCTTCAATATAAATTTTGGCGTTGAAAACAGACGCCAGTATAAGAAGGCCTCCAATAAAAAACGTGTTTAGTATGGGCAGCAGGCATTCAGGTTCGAACGAAATATTTGTGTCCAAAACCAGAAAAAAAATAATAAAAAAAACTGAAATCAAAATCAGCAGCAGGCACACGCGTTTCATATCATAAACCCCACAATTTCAGCAAAGCGTTTAATTAGGTAAACAGAAATGTAATTGAGCAACAATTTTTCATTGTCTGCGCATTTTTAAAACTAACTCTCTGATTATATAAAAAAAAACCAGATTTTACAAGTTTTTTGACGTAATAGACCGTGAACAAATTGTAAAATACAGGAAAAAAATAAACCGCACTGATATGCGGTTTGTGGTGCCGAAGACCGGGATCGAACCGGTATGAGGGTTTAACCTCGCAGGATTTTAAGTCCTGTGCGTCTGCCTGTTCCGCCACTTCGGCTCAAAAATTTAACTCCAATAATTATATTGCAAAGGGCAAAAAAGGTCAAGAACCAAACCTGTACCCACAAGAAAAAAACCGGCGGTTTTAACACCGCCGGTTGATTTACGGTTTTTATTCGTCCATTTTGGGGAAGAAATCCGCCAGTGTTGCGGTTGCGTCTTCAAAGGGAGGAAGCTCATAAGAATTTTCGTAATCCTCCACCGCTTTTCTGGATTCCGGTTTTTCTTCTTCCGGCAACAGGGCGCGCATACTCAGAGTGATGCGCTTTTTGGCCGGGTCTACGCCCAGTACCTTGGCATGAATGGTATCGCCCACGCGCAGCACTTCTTCCACCTTCTCAAGACGCCTGTTTGTGATTTGTGAAATATGCACCAGGCCGTCGATGGTGGGTTCCAGGGATATGAATGCGCCAAAGGGCAGTATGCGCACCACGGTTCCTTCCACTTCGCTGCCAACCAGGTATTTCTCGGGCGCAAGGTCCCAAGGTTTGGGCTGGAGCTGTTTTAATCCCAGGGAAATCTTCTTTTTCTCCGGGTCTGCGTTCAGAACAAGCACTTCTATTTCCTGGCCATTTTTTAATACGTCGGAAGGATGCTTCACCTTGGTCCAGCTGATGTCTGTAACATGCAGAAGGCCGTCCACGCCGCCAACATCTACAAACGCGCCAAAGTCCGTCAGGCGTTTTACCTTGCCGATAATCTTGTCGCCTTTTTTGAAGGAATCGTAAATTTCCTTTTCTTTTTCTTCCGCTTCCTGCTGCAGTACAGCCTTATGGGAGAGCACAAACCTTCTCTGGCGTTTATCTACCTCTATGATCACAACGTCCAGTTCCTGGCCCACAAATTCGTTTAAGTCTTCCACGTATTTCAGAGAAAGCTGGGAAGCGGGCAGAAATGCGTCATACCCTTCCAGGCGGGACAAAACGCCGCCTTTAACCACACGTTCCACCTTGATTTTATATATCTTGGTTGAATCCAGCGTCTCGGTAAGTTCTTTCCATTTCAGCTTGGATTCAATGGATTTGCGGGACAATACAACATTGCCCTCGCCGTCGTTCAAAGAAACAACTTCCGCTTCAATGGTATCTCCCAGTTTAAAAAGATCGGTGGGGGTTGCGTCTCCGCGCGCCGTTAAATTTTCTTTTTTAATAATTCCGTCTGATTTATAGCCAATGTTTACACAAATTTCATTCTCAGTAATCTGCACGATTGAACCGCTTACCAGCTGGCCTTTCTTTATGTAAACAAACGTTTTTTCAAGCTGCGATAAGAAATCGTTGTCTTCTTGTGCCCCCGATTCTTCCGATGTGTGAACAGTTTCTGGTGCAACAACTGGTGTCACATTGTCCATTTCCTGTTGAGTTCCCTGTTTTTCGAGTTCTGTCATGCGTGTTCTTACCTCCCTAATCAGCCAATCCGGCGTCGATGCACCAGCGACAATACTTATTATATCATCAGAATGAATATTTTCAAGTGGCAGTTCGTCAATATTCTCTATATAAAAAGTATTAGCGCAGTTTTTTTTGCATAACGTATATAGTTTCTCCGTATTGGAGGAATTCTTACCTCCAATTACAAGAACAACATCGGATTCGCCGGATAATTCTTCCGCCTCCCGCTGGCGTTTGCCCGTTGTGTCGCAAATCGTGTTAAATATTTCAATATTTTCACATTTTTCCCTCAGCGCCCGGGTCACTTCCTCCCAGAGGGATTTGGTGATGGTGGTTTGCGCAACCACCAGAACGTTGCTCATGGGCGGCAGTTCGCGCGCTTCGCGGGCGCTGTTTACAACGTGTACGTTTGCGTCCGCCCAGCCGCGTATGCCAATGACCTCCGGATGGTCCGCCTTGCCCACAATCACAATGTTTGGGCTGGCCGTATCCCGCACCTTCTGCTGGATGCGCCCCACAAACGGGCAGGTTAAGTCCAGCGTTTCAAAACCGCTCTGCTCAATCTCTTCCAGCACATGCCTGGGCACGCCGTGCGAGCGCACCACCACCAGCGTGGAAGGCAGCCTGGGTATCTCCGCCACGTTCTGCGCAATTTGCACGCCTTTGGCGCTAAGTTCCGCAATTACGTTTTTATTGTGTATCAGCTCTCCCAGCGTGTAGATGTGACGGTATTTGTCTATCACCGCAAACACGGCGTCCACCGCGCGCTTAACGCCAAAGCAAAAGCCCGCGTTTGTAGCCACCCTGATCTCAGCCATTCTGCGCAAGCCTTTCTTTAAGCTCATTCAGCTTGCCGCGCAGCACTTCCGTCATCTGCGCTACGGTTTCACCGTCCGATTTGCCTTGGGCCAGCGCATGTAAATCCAGCATCTCTCCCGCTATTACGCGCACGCGGCGAAAGATTCGGTAGCCCCTGCAATCCATATATACGGGCAGCACCGGTGTTTTTGTTTTAAGCGCTATTACCGTCGGGCCAATTTCAAACGGCCCCAGCTCTCCGGCTGTGATGCGGTGACCCTCCGGAAAAATCCCGAGGCTCTTCCCGTTTTTCAGGGTGGCGAGCGCCAGCTTCATTGCTTTTAAATCGCCCTTTCCCCTGCCCACCGGAATTACGCCCATGGCGGTAAAAAATTTCTTTAAAAATCCGGGCTTGAACAGTTCTTCCTTTGCCATGTATTTAAGGCACACGGGAAACACAAGATGCCCAAGGAGTATGGGGTCCCAGTTTGAAGTGTGGTTTGCGATGACAATGCAGCTTTGCCTGAAGCGCAGGCTTTTGGCATTGTATACCTTTGGAAGGAATGCAAAGTTGATGACCAGCCAGGCTGGAATGCGTACAATATGATACAGCGCATCGTTCATTTCGCTTTGATTGCGCTTACTATCAGCGCAACAACCTCCTCTATTCCCATATTGGACGTATCCACCAGAACGGCGTCCTCCGCCTGGCGCAGGGGGGCGAATTCGCGGGTTGAGTCCGTCTTGTCCCGGCTGATGATATCGCTCTTAATCTGCTCCACCGTAACCTCCGGGTGGGAGGCGTGAATCTCCAGATACCGCCTTTGCGCCCGCACCGCGGGGGAAGCCGTGATATAAAATTTATAATCCGCGTTTGGCAGCACATGTGTGCCAATGTCGCGCCCGTCCATTACAATGTCGTATTCGTCCGCAACCTGCCTTTGCAGTTCCACCAGCTTCAGGCGCACCGCAGGAATCACCGCCACGTCCGAAGCGCCTTTTGAAACCTCCGGCGTGCGGATATACGCGTTCATATCCGCGCCTTCCACCAGGTTGACCTGTTTGCCGCCTGTATATTCCACGCGCACGTCCAGGCCTGGGAGCGCCGCCAATACTGCATCATGATCATTCACGTCAATCCCCCGGCTTATAAAAGCGTATGCAACCGCGCGGTACATGGCGCCGGTATCCAGATAGTTTATGCCAAGGGCTTTGGCAACGGCTTTGGCGGCCGTGCTTTTTCCCGCGCCCGCGGGCCCGTCCACCGCAATCTTCATGCTAATTGTTCCTCTTTAAAATCATCATGGCAAGGTCCCGCAGCGGGTCTGCCTTAGAGCCAAAGACGCTCAGCGCCTGCGTGGCCTCTATTGTTTTTTCCGCCGCTATTTTAAGCGATTTCTCCACGCCGTACAGCGTTGGGAAAGTGAATTTCTTGGCTGCTTTGTCCTTGCCGATGGATTTGCCCATGTTCTTTTCTGTTCCGGTGATGTCCAGAACGTCGTCCGTGATCTGGAAGGTAAGGCCTATGTTTTGCCCGTATGTGCGCAGCGCGCGCGCCTGTTCTTCGCTGGGGTTGCAGAGCAGCAGGCCGGACATCAAGGAAGCTTCTATCAGCGCGCCCGTTTTTTTCTCGTGCACAAAATACAGTTCCCTTTCGGTTAATATCTGGCCTTCGTTCTCCAGGTCTCCGCACTGGCCGGTTACCATGCCCATTGCGCCCGCACCCTGGCCTATGGCCTGCATGGCGCGCAGGTGCGCAGCCAGGTTGGAGGGATATTTGAGCGCGTTTGCCGTCATCACCTCAAAGCCCAGGTTTAAAAGAGCGTCGCCCGTCAAAATCGCCATGGCCTCTCCAAACATCACATGGCTGGTGGGCTTGCCGCGCCGCAGTTCGTCGTTGTCCATGGCGGGCAGGTCGTCGTGTATCAGGGAATAGGTGTGTATCAATTCTATGGCGCATGCAATGTCCAGCGTTTCCCGGGTGTTGCCGTCCAGCAGGTTGTTGGCCATGATGTTCAGGTTGGGCCGGATGCGTTTTCCGCCTGCAAGCACGCTGTATTTCATAGCGGAGCGCAGCGTATCGTTAATGCCAGGCAGTTCAAGCAACTGCATCAGCCGGGCCTCCACCAGTTTTTTATTGGATTCCATTTGTTCAATCATCCTGTGTTCCGCCTTCGTTTGCAAATGTGTGGTTCAGTATCTCTATTTCCTGCTTGTATGTGCCAAGAAGCTCCTGCGCGCACGCGGCGGATTCCATGCCTTTTTTGTAAAGTAAAACCGCCTCGTCCAGGGATACGTCGGGATCGTTCAGCCTGTCCGCTATATCCTGCAGTTCTTCCATATATTCTTCTATCTTTTTTCCCTGCTTCATGACATCATTCCTTTTCCGGGCCGCCGGGCAGTATGCGCGCCCAAAACGTGCCATCCCGCAAACCCACGGAGATCTCGTCTCCCGCCGTTGCCTGCCGCACGCTTTCCAGGCGAGCGCCATTCAAGCGCACCAGCGCGTATCCGCGCCTGAACGCCTCGTGGGGGTTCAGCAGCTCTATGCTGTTTTTACGCTCCAAAACGCCGTTTTGCAGCGCTTCGAGTTTTTTTATTACTATATCATACATGCGCCTTTGATTAAAAGAGATTTCTTGGGCGCGCATTTCCAGGTTGGCCTGCAACAAGCCCGCGTTGAGCGAGCGCCGCGCGGTATGAAGACCGTATGCGGCCGCTTCCATGCGGGAGGATATCTGGTATGCGTATGCGCTCATATAGCCGCGTATGCCGTCCAGCAGCTCCTGCCTGGAGGGGACGCACATCTCCGCCGCCGCAGAGGGGGTGGGCACGCGCACATCCGCCGCAAAATCGCACAGGGTAAAGTCCGTTTCGTGCCCCACCGCGCTTACCACAGGCAGGCGCGATTGGTACACGGCCCATACCACTTCCTCCGTATTAAATGCGGAAAGGTCCTCCGCAGAGCCGCCGCCGCGCGCCACAATGATCAGGTCAACATCCACCGAGCCGCTGAAGTACCGGACGCCCTGTGCAATCTCATAGGGCGCGCCCTCTCCCTGCACATGGGCCGGGTATACCGTGAGCCTGACCGTATTGTTGCGCCGCCCGGCTATATTGATAATGTCCTGCAACGCCGCGCCCGAGGCGGAGGTAACAATTCCAATGTGCTGCGGGCAGGCTGGCAGCGGTTTTTTGCGCTCCGCGTCAAACACGCCCTGCTTTTCCAGCTTTTCCTTTAATTCCGCAAACTTTTTATACTGGTCTCCCTGCCCTTCCTTGCTGAACGAACGCACCAGAAACCGGTAGCGCCCGCTTTTTTTATACAGGGTTACGGAGCCTTTGGCAATTACAGTCTCCCCGTCCTTCAGGTCCATAATGTTGGGCACGGAGAGCGCGTCCGGAATGATGCACTCAATCAGCGCGTTCTCGTCCTTCATGTTAAAAAACGCGCTGGTGTATTTCAGACTTACGCCCGAAAGCTCGCCGCGGAGCCGCATATCAAACAGCAAGCTGTCCGAATAAAGCTTGTCCTCCACGTAATTATTCAGTTGCGTAACGGTTAAAACAAACTCATCCATACATCTCGCATGCTTCCACGGTGTTTTCCATCAGCATGGTGATGGTCATGGGGCCAACGCCGCCCGGAACGGGCGTAATATACGCCGCCTTTTCAGCCGCTTCGTCAAATTGCACGTCGCCCTTCAGCTTGCCGTCCGCGCCGCGGTTGATGCCCACGTCTATTACAACCGCACCCGGCTTTACAAATTCGCCCGTAATAAATTCCGCCCGGCCAATGGCAGCCACCAGTATGTCCGCGGAGGCGCATACTGCAGCCAAATCCTGCGTTTTGGAATGGCACATGGTCACTGTGGCGTTCTCGTTCAAAAGAAGAACGGAAACCGGCTTGCCCACAATATTGCTGCGGCCAACCACCACCGCATGCTTGCCCCTGATATCCACGCCTGTTTTTTTAATGAGTTTGATGCACGCCTTGGGCGTGCAGGAAACAAATCCCGGCAGGCCGGTGAACAGCGCGCCCGCGCTTTGCACATGGAACCCGTCCACATCTTTTTTGGGTGAAATAGCGCGGATTACTTCTGTTTCATCTATGTGCCCCGGCAGGGGGAGCTGCACCAATATGCCGTTTATTTTGGCATCGCCGTTGTACGCTTCTATCTGTTTTAAAAGTTCCGCCTGGCTGGTGGAAGCGGGCATACGCAAAACCTCCGAATAAATGCCTGTCTCCTGGCACGCCTTTTCCTTGTTGTTTACGTACACGGTGGAAGCGGGGTCCTCCCCCACCAGAATAACGGCAAGGCCCGGGTGTTTGCCCTTTGCCTTGAGTTCTGCAACTTTACCTTTCAGTTCTTCCCGAATCTGGGCAGAGAGTTCTTTTCCGCTGATGATCTGTGCGCTCATAGATCCTCCAATGCTTAAAATTGTATTAAAAACGCGATTGCGTTGAATTCTGGACACATAATTACGATGCGTTAAAATTCCTTTGCTATTATAACATAAATTGGCCCAAAACATTTCATCATTTTACATAGGCGCAACAAAAAAGCCGGCGCTGCCGCCGGCCCGTTTGTTGGTTTCAGTTTTTATTTCTTGATGACGCTGATGCCCCCGGATACCGTTTCCAAGGTTACACGGCTGCCGCCTTCTTTGTATACGCCGTGCGCTATGGCAAAATCATTATATACGCCTCCGCTTACGCTGTTGGTTTGCAGGCTGAAGCCGCTGTTCTCCGGCAGTTTGAGCGTGAGAGCCCCGGACACCGAGCTGATGTTTATATCTCCGGGCATGTCATTCAGATCAACGTCGTATGCGCCGCTGATCGTTTTGCCGCTTAACTCTTTAAAAGCGGATTCGTTGACGAGTATGGCGCCCGAAACATTGTTGGCCGTTGCATCATCCGCGTTGCAGCCCACAGCCACTATTCCGCCGGATACGCTTTTGAGGTCCAGGCTGCTGAACCGGGAGTTGCGCGCGTTAATTGAACCGGATATGGTTTCCAGCCTTGCCCGGGAAGCCTGCGCGTCCTGCACATCTACCCGGCCCGAAACGGAATAAAGGTCCAGGCTGTTTTTGTATGCGGAAGGAACATACAGCGTTACCTGGATATCCCCGTATTTGGCCCAACTGAAGCCGCTGAACCATTCGTTTTTAAGGCCGCTCTCAACCGCAACCGTGCCGCCGTTTACGCTGCACCTGATCATATCCTCTTCATCCATTTGCCTGTTTGAATGCTCTTCTATGCGTATCTTGCTTTCGTTTGTAACCACAACGTCTATGCCTTCGCATACCAAATCCAGCCTGATGTTTTGAACGCCCTGCATTTCAGCCTCAAACTGCGTCTGCACAGCGTTCTGGGCTGCGCCCTGCCGCTCAGCATGCTTTCCTTGCAACGCAATATAAGAATTGCCTGCAACTATGCCCCAAATCATCGCTACGGCCAATACCGCCGCTATCACCGCCAATATAATAATTTTGATTGTTTTACCCATTTTCCCTCTCCGTTTTTACAAATTTATAATATATTTAATATCTATTTATATAATACGATATAATACCTCGCCTGTCAATGTATATTTAATAATGTTTTATATTTTTTTGATAATACAATTTGAATCAACAGAAAAGCACACCCCATACGGGATGTGCCGGGTGATAAAATCATCTGTAAATTACTTAATCTTTTTCGTCTTCGCTGTCATACATATATCCGTAGCCCGTGGAGCTTGTTCTGAGTGAACCTTTACTTTTATTCTTGGCAGAGGTTCCGCCAGCCATAAGGTCCGGCTTGCCGGACGCGCTGCCTGTTTTGGACTGCAGGCCGGACGCGAATGCGGACGAAGCCTGCCCCTCGCTTTTGTTTACAGTGCTGCCCGCTTTATAGCCGGAGCCCTGGTATCCGCTTGTTCCGTAGTTCAGGCCGGAAGTTTTATTTGTTTTAAACTCGCCGGAGCCGCCCATGCCGGACGTTTGGCTGCCCACCGAACTGCCGCCGCTGCCGCCCGCGCTTTGCTGCAGGCTGCCCACCGTAGCGCCTGCCGTGCTGGTTGTTGCTCCCTGGCTGCCGGTGCTCCATCCGCCCACATTACTGTTTTTATATCCGCTTTGCATCATGCCGTTTACCGTAGCGCCGCCCGCGCTGGTGGCTGCATCCTGGTTTCTGCCGCTCCAGCCGGAAGTGCTGCTGCCCGGGCTGCTCTTGCCTCCGCTCTGGCTGACGCCGGAGCAGGTTTTGGAGCCTGTCTGCATGCCGCCCGTTGTTGTATGGCTGCTGCCTGTACCGCCGCTTGTATTGCCGGAGTCTCCGTATTCCTCGCCAATTTCATAAGCCGTGTTCCGCAGGTCTATCACTCTTTTTTTGCTTGTTTTGCCCTTGGTTGCGGGCTGGCCTGCCGCCTGGTTCATTGTATCCGCTGCGTCCTGCGCCGCGTTTTTAACTGTTTTCGCCGTATCCTGCGCAGCGGATTTAACTGTATCCATTGTGTGCTGTGCTGCGTTTTTAATGGTCTCCGCCTGCCTGTGAACGGTTGTTTTAATGTTTTCCACCGTGTTTGCCGCAGAGGCGCGGATATCCTGCATGGTCTCCCTGCCGGGTTTGGGCGCAATCAGAACACCCACCGCCATTCCCAGCAGAGCCCCGAGTCCCAGACCAAGGAACATCCAGCCGGATCCGTTGCTTTTTGATTTCCCTTTCAGCAAATTCATTGCATATGTCATAAGTTTACAAAAACCTCCTTAAAGTCTTTTATTTTTCTAGTATCCCTTGCTTTTGAATTTTTATGAATCAAAAAACGCGTTGCAAAAATCTGTTTGTTTATAAAAAATTTAATATATTCCTGCTTTTACAGGACGCATAACGCTTATAAAATTATGTGTTCATGCTATAATGAATATATCATGGTTTAAAAAAGGAGCCTGAGAAGTGTTTGATTCCGGCGGCGTAAACTGGATAACCATACTGATTGCCCTTTTGTTTTTTGTTCCCGTGTTATTGGGGCTTCTGCGCCGCTTTTCCAGCGACAACGTGATGAATTCCATTACTTCCCTGGTGGATGTTCTGGAGCTTCTTTTGTCTGTAATCTTCTCCCTTTACATTACGCGCGCGATTTTTTCAGACGGAAACAACGCGGTACTCACTTTTTTATACAAGATCATCCCGCCGCTGCAAGGCTGGGTGGAGAGCCGGAACATTTGGGTGTACCTGGTTTTTATTGTTGCGGTTTTGTTTATTGTGGACGGCCTGCTGCACCTTCTTGTGCTGCCGTTTTACCGGTACGGCGTTGAGCCGATGTCAGAAAAAATTGCCGCCCGTGTGAACGCGATGAAAAACGTTCCCCGGCGCATTGTGGGCGGCCTGTGGCGGCTGCCGGTATCCGCGTTGCTCGTTTTACTGTTTTGCATTGGCCTGAGCCTGCTTACGGGTTTTTTCAGCAATTCGCCGCTGGCGGAATACGCGAATAAATCTGCTCCGTATCAGTTTATTGAGCAGAATGCCGTAGGCCCTATGCTGCATTCCGGCGTTATCAAAAACATACAGGTGCTGCTGAGCGACACGTTCAAAAATACGGATGGCGGCGTATCTGGCCAGTCCGGCAGTTTGCAGCTCATCCGGTATTTTAACGGCGTAACGCTGGACGAAGCCGTGCAGTCCAACGCGCAGATAAAAGAGGCGGCGCAAAAAGCTGTGGGCGCGGAGGCGGACAGCAGGGAAAAAGCGTACCTTATTTATAAATGGGTGTGCAAAAACATAGAGTACGACAACGCGAAGGCGGAGGCCATTGCGGCCAGCCCCAGCGGCGTATCCTCCGGCGCTGTTGTATGTTTTGAAACAAAAAAAGGCGTGTGTTTTGACTTTGCTACGCTTTACGCGGCCATGTGCAGGGATGTTGGCGTGCGGGTGCGGTTTGTGACCGGACTTGGGTTCTCCGGCTCCGCCTGGGGAGACCACGCGTGGAACCAGGCTTACGACGACGGTGCCGGCGCATGGATCAACGTGGATACCACCTTTGGCAGCAGCGGCATGGATTATTTTGACCGCGCGGATTTTGATATAGATCACGCGGAAACCGTTGTGCAGCAGGAGTGGTAAACGGTATGCCAGGGGTTTACCGCCGCCCTTCCCCCAGGCGGCAGCTTCTTTTATTTCAGCCTTTCCCGCAAACGCTGCGGTTCTGAATGGATACGGCGTTTTGCAATTCTTCCAGCGTGGAAGACGCAAGCTCGTATACCAGATAATCCGGCCGCACCCGGCCGATCACCCGGCGGATACAAGGATGCGCCACGGGCCTGTGCGGGTCCATGCCGCAGACGTATTTCATAGCTTCAACCAGCCTGTCCTCAAAGCTGCCCCCCCGCGGCGGCTCTGCCTTTTGCTTGAGCACCCTGGCCATTGCCCCGGCGGAGCTGTTTAAATGAATGGCGCGGATGTATGCCGCGGCCTCCCCCATTTCATCCAGCACCTTTAAAATATAGTCCGCCGCTTCCTCTTCCGTTTGTATCTTGGGGTTTGTGTTTGTAAGATGGCTGATGTCCAGCACAAATCCTTTGTTTGGATGATCTATTTTTTCCAGCAGCCGCATGGCGAGTTTTGCGTCCAGAAACGTAAGGCCCGGAAACCAGTGGTTCTCAAACAGCAACGCGTACTCCGCGCGCACGCCGCGCAGCATTTCGTTCATCAGGTCCGCGTACGCGTCCGCAATCTCCGCGTTTGTATACGTGTATTTGCCCGTATAGCAATGCTCAAACTGCGCGTGGCTCACATGAAACACGGCGTACCGAATACCCATTTCCGTGCCTTCCCGCAGTTCCGCCCTTCTTTTTTCTATAAACTCATCCAGGGAATCCGCCATGTAGTAGCCGCGCAAATCGTTCTCCCCGCCAAACTGCCGCAGAAGCTCCTGCCTGTTTCCGCGCCAGAAGTCCAGCCACGCGGGCCAGAACGGCATGTGCCTGCCCACTATTTTCTCGGGCGGCAATGCCGCCGCCTGTTCCTCAAAGCAGGTGATGTATTCCAGCCCGTCCAGGTTGTTATGCGCAAGGAATTCCCGTATTTTGTCCGCATTGCAGCAAAACTTCTGCATGCTCCACGCGTCGTCCGACACGCTCAATAACTTTTGCAAAATAACTTCTCCCGTTTACCCGCCGTTTTTGCACGGATTTCTTTTATTGTATCACACGCGCAGGATGCAAGAACATCATAAAACTCTTAAAAATGCGAAACTTATCGCACATGCTCTTCTAGCCTTAACACAAACTTCTGTATTCGAATAAAATAAGTAAGCATATAAAAGGAGTTATGGATCTATGGCTACCCTTACATACAACAACCATTTTGAAATAAGGTTTTGGTCCGAGATTATGGGCGATAACGCCCGGATCATTCTGCAGGCGCTTCACCCGGACGACACCGCGGAGATTGCCAAAGCGCGTAAATATATAACCCAGTTTGATAACCTGGTTAACAGGATGGGAAAGAAACTGTCTTCAGACGAGTTAACGCTGATAAACGACGAGGCGTTTGAGGCAACGGAGAATATCCGCCAGTATTTCCTGCACATTCTGGACCTGCAAATGACACAGGGATTTTTAATACTTATAAAGCCGCTCCTCATCAATCACATGGTGGATTTGGCAAGCGAATACCTCCGCATACTGTATGCGTTCATCCATAACCGCCTGCCTGCCTTCGACCCGATTGACCAGGATATTTTGTGGTTGCCCACATTCCTGGCGCAGTCCAAATATGTTTCTGACAACGTGGGTTTTTACGAGAACGATACAAGGCAGGAGGCGGAACAGTACGCATTCAAATTTCAGAATCTGTTTAATTTTTCGCTGGAGCTCAAGGGCATCAGCCGTATAGGAAAAAGAAACTTCCCCATAGAAAACAAGCACCGGCGCGATATGGAGCAGACGCTGCGGGATTACGCCAACTTTATCGCAAAGGTGATGCTAAACGTGCAGCGATACGAGACGCCCGGCATCCTTTCGCTTGAATACATGGACCGTGCGAACAGAATTTTGTGCTACTATTTAAAGCAACTCTCCACCCTCTCCAACTCCGTTGAGCCGGAATGCGACCCTGCCAGCCCCAGGTTGAGCAACCGGTAGCCCGCGTTTATTTATAAAAAGGATTGCGGCAGTTTGTACGTCCGTTTACAACAGCATGCCGGTTTTTACTGCATTTACTGCCTATCCCTCCCAGTGCGGCGGCCGTTGCATCCACGCGGGCAATTTGGTTGCCGTATCTCCACGGGCCGCGTTTACCTGCATCTGGGTCAGATATATGCTTTTTTCCAGGTTTGCGCCGCGCAGGTCCGCGTCCCGCGTGTCCGCGCCCAGCATGTCCGCAAAGCTCAGGTCAGCTCCGCGCAGGTCTGCGCCCTTCAGGTATGCCCCCCGCAAATCCGCGCTTACCATATCCGTATTTTTCAGGTCAGCGCCCATCAGGTTCAGCCGCCGCTTGGGCGCCAGTTTTTGCACTGGATACAGGGCCAGCCCGCCGGGCACGCGCGACTGTGCTTCCTCTGCCGCTTTTTTGATGTGCGCGCTGGCTTTCTCCCTGTATTTTTCCAGGTCCAGCTCCAAAAGCTGCTCCGGCCCCAGTTGGGATACAATCTCCAGTCCCTGCAACAGCACTTCGGCGTCAGCGCGGGCCGTTCCTTCCAGCAGCGAGTGCGCCTCGCACAGGTACCACAATATCTCGTGCAGTTCCTGCATCACGCCAAACACGCGGAACATCTGCCCTATGGCTTCCGGTTTTCGGCGCCAGTTTGTCCCGCCATATGCAACCTGCGCCACCCTTTGGCCCGCGCCAAAGCAGTCATAAGCCACACAGCCTTTCAGCCCCAGGTCGCCAAGTTCGCCGTACACGCGGCATTTAAAATCCATTTGCAGATTGGTGCAGGGCTGTTCCGCGGGCTTGTCCGCCGGAAAGCCGTCCGTGTGGGCAAAGGGCAGCGCCGCGCAGCAGAAGCCAAAGCAGTTTTTGCAGTCTGGACGCAAGTTTTGGCGGATTCGATTGATACTGGTGTTTGCAGATTCCATCATTTATTTTCCTTTTATATATTTTAGCCGTAAAACCGAGCTTATTTGATAACCTTTTTTGTCCCCGCTTTTCTGAGCGGCGGCGCGGATTCCCTGCCAATATACCCCACCGCGGCGGCGTTGCAGATGGTATGCTCCGGCGGTATCCCAAGCTCAAGCAAAAATTCCCGCACGCCCGCGTCCCCTCTTAGCCAATGGAGCTGGTTGATATAGCACGATCCCAGGCCCAAAGACTGCGCGGCCAAAAAAATATTTTCCAGTGCAAGCGAGCAGTCCGCCATTGCGTTTTCATAGTTTGGTTTATTGGACGCGATGACCAGTGTGGGCGCGTGGTAATAAAAATTATAGCTTTCTTTCTGCGAGGCGGCCTTTGCCCCCAGCTTGGCCGGGTAATCGTCGTCCGGAACCCAGGTCTGGAATCCTGCCCGCACAAGCTCGTTCAGTTTTAGCAGCAGTTCCTTGTTTTGTATGGCGGTAAACAGCCAGCTTTGGTTGTTGCCCCCGCTGGGCGCCCACACCGCGGCCTCCAGCAGCGCTTCCATGTACTCCGGCTCTATCTGCCGTTCTTTAAAATTCCGCGTGCTCCTGCGGCTGCGGATGCAGTCCAGCACTTCGTTTTTTAACATTATAGTTACCTCGCTGTTTTGGGGGCGTTTGAACCTTTGATCCCTTTTATTACAGTCAGCGTGCCACAGGCATTTTATTATATTGTAACACAGTTGGCGGGCAGAAAAAATATTTGCTGCGCCACAGCGGTTATTTTTATATTTTTTACGGGATACTAAACAAAAACTGCGGGAGGTATTGATACATGAACAGTGACCGTGCCAAACAAATTGTTTCCTCGCCTGTTATGGCAAACGTATTATATAAAAACACGCGGGTTTACATGGAATCCGTGAACGACGCAGACCAGACCTGCATGGTGCATTCTCTGGATAATCCGGGCAATAAAATGAATGTTCCCCTGTCTGGTTTGAATGAACAATGATTGTTAGGGTTCTTTATTTATAGGGGCTCCGCCCCTATAACCCCGCGAAGGGTCAATTGAACCCTTTTTATAGATATTTATTTTTTAATTTTATATTATTTTTTCATAATTAATAATTTGTTCCGGTTTTATTAGAGCTTCGGGCTTAATATAAGCAATAATCTGGGTATGTCTTCTAAATGTTCAAAACTACGTCTAATTAAATTAGAAAAAATCCATTTTTTTAAAATTTCATTTCTCTCTGACTCATCTAAGCAATCATACTCTACATCGCAAAATGTAAACCATAAAAGTTGCTCAAAATTAATTCTAAATGTAATAATATAACCACTGCTTTTTTTAACCATTCAGTCTCAATATCTTTGAGTTCTGGAAAAGCCTTAATAAAAGTATATATAAACTCAGGCCTTTTCATGTATACGTGTTCCATATTTTTTAACATCATTCATCGAAAAAAATACAGTTGCCTGACAATCATTGTAAATCTTACGTGAAATTTCCTTAAATTTTTTCTCTCTACTACTTAAATTGTTTTCTCCACAATAATAAGCATAATCAATGTTTATTATATCGGTTTTGTAAAACATTTTTTTATTTTTAATATCAAAATATATTTCATGCTCAGCAAATATATTTCTCAAATCACTCAAATTTGATAAAACCCATTGTAAATTTCTAATTCCGTTTTTCTTTATTTCCGCACAATTATTACTATTTGATGTTACTTGAAAAGCAATAAATTCTATATCTTTGATAGACTTTGTTTCTACGCAATTTATAAATTCTTTCCAAACTTTATCGATATCTTTTTGAAATTTTGCATAAGTATTTATAAAATCTCTATCTGAAATATCTAAAAAATTAAGTAACGAATCAAATGCATAATCTGGTGTACGAATGTCAACTATCATATTATTGTCCTCTCGCCAATCCCGCCGCGTTGCAGCACGGTGCGATGTGGTCATCGCACCCTACACGGATGCATTTTGCCTACCCATATAATATTCATCTTCCGTCCATCTTGCGGAATTTTCATCTATGTACCGCCAATGGTTCCGGTAGTCTTCTTCATTGCGGATGATGTGATCGTGGTATGACGCCTGCCAAATTGAAAATCCGCATTCTTTTGAAACAAAAGTTTTAAATGAACGTATAACAGTTGGTATTGACGTTTTGTAGGGAGCGATGACCTCATCGCTCCGTGAAATCCCAATTTGCCCATTATGTAAAAATATAAGCAAATGAATATGATTTGGCATAACAGCATACTTGTCAACAAGTATGCTGTTATAAACTGAGTTTATATTTTCAATATACTTTTTTACGATTATACCATATTCTGATAATTCTATGATTGGGGCAACGCGGTCATTGCACCAACCATAAATTTTCCCCAACAATTCATGCCTGTCTTTAATGCAGATTGTTATGAAATACGCTCCGTTTAATGAATAATCATAATCTTTCAACCGGATATTTTTTCTTTGCGGTAAGTCTTTCATAAACATTTGCCTCGCCAATATATCCAACCGGTATTGTAGGGAGCGATGGCCTCATCGCTCCATGAATTCCCCCGCCATCCTCGCCAATCCCGCCGCGTTATCCGCGGAGTATTGCTTATCCGCAAACCTTGCCTCCATGCCTTCTGCCGTCAGCTTTTCCGCTATCAATCCTTTAATCATGGCGTTGCAGATTACCCCGCCAAACAGCAGGGCGGTTTGTATTCCCGTTTCTTTTCCCGCGGCAATAAGGGCCCGGGCAATTGTTTTGGCTATTGCCGCCTGCGCGGCATGGCACACCTGCGATCTGCTCTCTCCTGCGTTCAGCGCGCGCATGGCCTGCGCCTCCACGCCAGAGAAATGAAAGCTTTTGCCCGCAACGCTGGCTTTGAATTGCAGCGTGCCCGCAGCCTTTTGGGCGCATTCCTCCACAGCGGGGCCGCAGGGGAACGGGAATCCCAGGCGGTTGCCTATGCGGTCCACAAGCTGCCCGGCGGGGATATCCTTGGTGGCCCCAAGAATCTCTATGCCGCTCATGGGCGCGAGCTCTTCCACCCGGAGAATCTCGCTGGTGCCGCCGGAGAGATGCGCCGCCAAAAAAGGAGGCTTTACATGCTGCCCTATCAGCGCGGCGTATATGTGCGCGTGCTGGTGCGTGGTTTCTATAAACCGCGCGCCCACGGCGCTGGCAAACGCCATTCCCACGGTTTTGGATACCATGAACACCGGCATGTAAGATCCTTCCGCCGGCCTGGGGGCGCAGCTTGCAGCCACGGCTTTTATCTCCCCAAGCGCCGCAAAATCGGTCTGGGCAAGCAGGGTTTGCAGGTTTTTAATGTGCGCAAACACCGCGTCGCTTTGGCGGATGCCCTTTTCGCCTGTGGCAACGGGCAGCATCAGCTTTTTTTGCAAACAAATATCGCCCGCAAACGTACAGGCTGCGAGCGATGTTGTGTAACAGCTTGTGTCTATTCCCACAGTTATGGCGGGCATCAGGTGTTGTTCTCCTTTAAATAGCCGCCCAAAAGGCCGTTGATGAATCCGGGCGATTTTGCGCCCGAGTATTTTTTGGCAAGGTCCACCGCTTCATTCACCAGAATCTCCGGCGGCGTATCCGTTTTCATCAGTTCAAAAAATGCCAGCCGCAGAATGGCAAGGTCTACCTTGGATATACGGCTTAAGTTCCAGGAGATGGAATACTTCTCTATGTTGCCGTCAATCTCTTCTGCGGAATCCAAGTAATGCTCTATAATGTTATTTACGTATTCCATATTGTCTTCCGTCAGCTTGTCTACTTTTAAAATGTCCGGCATGGCATACATGGTGTCCAGGCTTAAAATGCCTGTAATGCCGTATTCGTAGATCAGCTTCATGGCTGCTTCTCGTGCTGTCTTTCTACTCATTTTTTGTCAAACAGGGATCTGAACCAGTTGGAAATGCCCTGGCGCACCTCCGGGTGGCGGCCCAGGAACGCGCCTGCGCCCACACAAACGGCGATAAGCAGGGTAGCCCAAAAACCAATTGTTAAAAACAGTATGGCAGTGGCAAGGCCAATGCACATACCGATAAACAGGCCTTTGTTCTCCCGATACCAGTTACCGAACCCGTCCATCAGAACCTCCGATCATTTTATTGGATTTGATCGTTTCATCTATGGATGTAACTACAATCCTGGTTACCTTTACCTTAATGCCGGAATATTCTTCCATGTACGCGATCAGCCCGGCCTGCAGGGTCTGCGTCACTTCCGGTATACTCACTTCCGGCAATACGCTGATCTTAACGTCAATCTCAATCGAGTCCACCAGCGATGTGATTTTTATGCCCACGCCCTTGATGGATTCTGTCTGCCTGATAAACTTGGCGGCAAGCTCCTCCAGCGCGCTGATGGCAATGGATATCTTTCCGCTCTCCACTGTGGCCAGAACGGCTGTTTTTGGTTCTTCCTTGCGGACGCCAAAGAACAGCAGGCAGACGCCCACCACAAGCGCCGCGCCAAATATGGCCGTGTACAGAACCTTAAACCAAAAACTGCCCTGCACAATGGTTGTTGCCGCCTGCAGCAGGAAACCGGAGGGTAAAATCCCGAATACGGTCGCCAGCACAAACAGGCTCAGGCCAATGACACAAAGCAGGTATATGGTGAATATAATCCTGGTGGAAACTTTCATTTTCATAGCTTTTTATCCTCCGTCCAAAAACCGCAAAAATACGGATTATCTTTTGCTTGTATTGTTATTTCACCCTTTTCGATTTTTCCGGTTTGGGCGGCTTTTCAGACGCCTCCGCAGGTTCTTCCTCCAGCGGTTCATCCTTAAAAACAACACCCTGAATGCCCACATTCACCTCCACCACGCGCAGGCCCGTCATGGTTTCAACGGCCTTCACCACGCTCTGCTGGATGTTCTGGCAGACTTCTGGAACGGAGATGCCATAGTTTACAATGATATTGATGTCCACCGCAACCTCTTCCTTGCCCACTTCCACCTTGATGCCCTTGGAGAAGTTCTTTCTGCCCAAAAATTCCGTAATCCCGTCCACCAGGCCGCCGCTCATGCCGGCAACGCCTTCTATTTCCATGGTGGCCAGGCCGGCAATTGTGGATATTACATCGTTGGCAAAGGAGATGGTGCCATTGCTTTCTTTTTTGAGTGTGGTGGTCTCTTCCGTATTTATCGCAACATTGTTATCACTCATCCATATGAACCTCCGTCTTTGTATTTACGATAATTATATCAGATCACCATCCGTTTTTCAAATAGTAACCAAATATCCGCGCCGTATTTATGGTAAGAATACCGGTGCAAACCGTTTTGGGGGCTGTTCACGCAATCTTTTGGGGTGCTCTGCCCCAAAATTAGCCCTGGGGCATAATCTTAATGTTCTGCGGAGCCGCGCCCGTCTGATTTTTTACGATCTCAAGAATTTTAACAGCCTGGTCGTCGGAGAGCGTTTTGGTTGCCACAACAACGCTCACCTGGTTGTTGGAAATGGTGCATACCGCGTCCGCGTATCCGGAGCTTTTCAGAAGCCCTTCCACCACGGTTTCCTGCTCCATGGCGCTGGTTAACGCAACCTTAGAGCTCATGGCCTGCTTCACCTGTTCCGCATCCGCGCTCTTGTTGTTGATGATGGAATCCAGGTACTCCACTTCCTGTTTGCGCGTTGAAGCCTTGTCGCTGCGGAACTGCGCAAATACCGCGGACGAATCCTGATTGGACACTGTTTCCGCCATTTCCCCGGGCGAAGCGGAAGCCTTGGCTTCGGTTTGGTCTTCCGGGTTGTTGATCCGGTAATTGATGTATCCCGTCACCACTATGGCTGCTATAAGTACGCATACCAGTACAATCTTGCTGCTGCTTTTCATTTACTTACCTCCTCATTTTGACTCCATTTTAAAAACATCCACCTTATCGGCTGGAATATTCAGCAATGTTTCTACCGCCTTCATGATGTTCAGCCGGACGCTGATGTCGCCCGCTCCCTCCGCAATCACAATAACGCCCTTTACCTCCGGCGATTTTTCCTTTAATATCAGCGCGTCAGAGTTGCTTTGGTTCTGTATCGTCACCACATCCGTCTGTTTCTTGGTGGTCTCGCTGTTCTGCCCGGAACCGCTTCCGCTGCTGCTGGTTGTGGTTTCCGTGTTCTCCGAAGTGGCGGGTACAATCTCTTTGCCGGAAACGTACGTGATCATTACGCGCACGCTGCCCGCTCCCTGTATGGAAGAAAGCACGCTTTCCATCTCCGCGCTCAGGGCGTCCTTTGCCGATGTGTCTTGCGTATCTTCAATGGCATGGCTCACGGTTGGCTGGGGCTGGGCGGACGACGCAGGCGTGAATGTGGAAAAATATATGGCCAGTATCACCGCTATCATCACAACAACAACCAGAATCTGCGTTCGTTTCCCCGGAGGTATTTTATTAAAAACACCCTTTAACCCTTTGTATATCCCTTCTTTGTCCATTTCATTCACTCCGAACCGGCGTTTCTCTCAAAAATTGTATTCACATAGTTTTGGTATATATCTATGTCCGTTTTTTCAATATATGATTGATTCAGTCCGTTTAACAAGTTTTGCATGTCTATGGAAGGCGTGCTGCCGGTGAGCATGCCCACAAACGGCGTGATGATGATGATAAGAATCACAATGGCGCAAACCACACGGACGTATTTTTTCATGTTTCCGTCCGGCAGAATCATCAGCAGTATTTCATTCAAAACAACGGTGGACACGATTGTGACGATGTAATTTTTGATATCCATTGCACTACCTCATCATCATGTTGATGTTGCCCACGCCCATCAATATGGCCACCAGAATAAACGCCATTACCCCTATGGTCATCACCGTTACCAAAAGCAGTGTGATTACGTTGGTGGTACCGTTGAGCATTTCCACCGAGCGCTCGTCGCTGAAGGGGGCGCAGATGGCTGCGAGTATTTTGAGCAAAAATATATTGATGATCATGTTGATGGCAGGCGCGGCCAGAATAGAGATGATGGTAACCAGGCCGGTGATGCCCACCGCGTTTTTTACAAGGGCGGAGCACGCCACCACCGTATCAACGGATTCGGAGAACATGCCCCCCACAACCGGGATGGTTCTGTCTATGGTGTATTTGGCGGTGCGGATGGAAATACCGTCAAACAGGCCCGCGCCCACTCCCTGGATGGCCACCATGCCAAGGAACACAATGAATATGATGCCAAGCGACCATTTGATCAGGCTGTCCAGCAAACTGCTGAAGCCTTTTAAGTTGAGGTTGGAAGACAGGTTGCCAATGAATACAAACACCATGTTGATAATAAGCGCCGGAAAAACGTACAGAATGATGATCTGCGCAATGCCGCCCGTAAACGCGGTGACCGCGGGCTTTAGTATGGAAGCGGACGTGAACCCGCCAATGGCGGATAGAAGCGTGAACAGCACGGGCGTCAAGTATTCCGTGAAGCTGGATACGGCCTGCACCACATCCCTGCCCGAATTGAATATACTGAATACAATGGAAATGATAAGCCCGCAGACAATGATATACCCCACATAGCGCGCCGTGCCCGAGACCGACTGGCCCCCGCCCAGTGTGTTGAGCTGGGTGAGTACGCTCATCACCAGCAATATCACCAGTATCTGCACCATTACCGGGATATTGTTCCGCACGCCGGAGAGTATCTGCCCGAATACCGCGGCCAGCACCCCGCCGGGGGACAGGGAGCTGAAATCTCCGTTGGAAAGGTCGTACACCATGCCCTGCGCGTCCTTGCCGCTCAGTGACTTGAGATACTCGTTGTACTTGCCTTCCAGGCCGGAAAGGTCCGTATTAAACAGCGTATCCCGCAGCTCCGCGTCAAAATCCGCGTTTTGGCTCTCGCTTTGTCCGGAAGCCGCAGGCGCGGGCGAAGCGGCGGAGGCAGGCGCCGTGGCGGCAAGCCCGAACGATGGGAACAGGCATACGGCCAGCGCAATTAAAATCAGCCATTTTTTCATTTGAGCAACCCCAACACAAGATCCAGAAACGTGGAGAGCAGCGGCAGGCTGATCACCACCACCAGCAGCTTGGCGGCCAGTTCCACCTTGGAGGCTATGGAAGATTCCCCCGCGTCCTTTAAAATCTGCACAGAAAATTCGCACACATACGCAATGCCGATGATCTTGATCACCAGCAGGATGCTGCTGTACGCAAAGCTGAACTTGTCTGAAAAATCGCGGATAAAGGAGACGACCTCCCGCAGATAATCAAGGGAAAACAGGAACAGGATGACGCCCGCGGCAATGCTAAGCTGCACGGCCATTTCCGGATGCGTTTTTTTAATGGTGAGCACCAGCACGGCGGATATGATCCCCAATGCCGCTATCTTTAGAATATCCATATTTCAGTACAGCCCGAATACAGACCGGATGCTGTCAAACAGATCGCCTATCACCGGAATGATCATGAGCAGCACCAAAATAAGGCCGCCCAGCGTGATCACCGTGGCAATGTCTTCCCGCTTGTAGTTGGTCATCATCTGGTTTAAAATAGCCGTCAGGATACCGATGGCCGCTATTTTGAAAACAAGGTCTATACTCATTTCTTCCTCCGTTAAATAATCAGTATCACTATGGCAATGCCAATAATGACGCCCAGTTGGTTCATCAGCTTTCCGTTTTTTACGTCCTTTTCCCTGCACTCGCCTATCCGGCGCTCCAGCAGCCCGCCCGCGCGGGTAAGCACTTCCGAAATGTGGCTGCGGCGCATGCTTCCAAGCTCGCGGCAGGTATGCGCCACCAGGTCCGCGTCCTTTTTTTCCAGCAGGCTGCGGTTGGCGGCGGAAAAATTCTCCAGTGATTCCTGCATGGCCTGGTGGAACGTTGTGCGTTTATCCCGCTCCATTCGTTCATCTGCCTCCTGGAGTATGGGGGCCGCCGCGTCTCCCAGGGATATGTAGCGCCGCATGCATTCGCGTATCTCGCAATGCTCAATGCCAATATACGCGTCAAACTGCAGGAACATGCTGCGGAACGCTTCCAAAAGCCTCAGCTTGCGTAGCGAATTTCTATATACGTTCATTCCGATTGCTGATGTACAGATCAAAATGACCGCGCATAGCAGAATCTTCATTTCCGGCCCCCGTATCATTTGAATAAATTTTTGCAAACCGATCGTTGTATATGGCCTCTACCGTGCCCCGGCCCTGCGAGCTTCCCAGCAGCACATACCTTTGGAAGAGCCTTTCGTCCATCATTTTTGAAAACAGCAGCCGCTGCCGCAGGTGCTCCATGTTTTCTGCGTGCGCGGTGGCAATAATGGTAACGCCCGCGCAGCGCGCCTCCATAAGCGCCCTCAGGTCCGCCGCGTCCCCTATCTCGTCCGTCGCGATGACCTCGGGCGCCATGGAGCGCAGGGCCATGCGGATGCCGTCCGGCTTTTTTGCCCCGTTTAAAACGTCGCACATCTCCCCCATATCAAACATCTGTTTTTCCCCAAATGTGCCCGCTATCTCGCTGCGCTCGTCTATCACGCAGCAGTTTAGGGGCTTAAAGTCCTCTCCGCTGGCAACGGACCGCACAATATCACGCAGAAGCGTTGTTTTTCCGTGCCCCGGCGGGCTGATGATGAGCAGGCTCTGCACAATTCCGTTGCGGCTTACATGCCTTGCTATGGGCCGCGCAATTCCAATGATTGCCCGCGGCAGGCGGATGTTTAGCCCTGAGAACGCCGTGATATTTGCCAGGCGGCCGTCATCATACAAAAAATTGCCCGCAAGCCCTACGCGCACGCCCCCTTTTACCGTAAAAAACCCGGAAAGGATGCTTTCTGCCCGCGAATAGATGGAATGCCCGGTAAGCGCGGATAGCACGTCCTCCACATCTCCGCGGGTTGCTATAATTGTATTCCTGCCTCCGCCGCGCACGCCTTCCACGGGAGCACGCAACGCAATTTTTTCTGCGGCCGCCGTTATAAAAACGGGCTTATCCGCGCGGATGCGTATCTCTTCCGTTTTCTCCCGCACGGCGGCAGGCAGGCATTTGATCCCCTCCCAAATGTTGCGGGGCAAATAATCATCCAGTACTTCCAGCATAAAAAAAGCTCCCATACATTTGTTTAAATATATGAGAGCGTTTATCTATTTATAACAGCGGAACGCTTAAAAAAGGATAAGCTTTCCTGCGAACGTTTTGATTACTGGTACAGCACGGCGTTTTGTTTGCCGCTCCCGATCATCTCGTTTATTTTAAGCATGGCGTCCTCTATGCCGCCCAGCGCGTCTATCAGGCCTATGTCCACAGCCTGCCTGCCTATTAAAACGGTTCCTATGTCTGTGGTCAGCTCGTTTTTATTGAGCATCAATTTTTCAAAATCTTCTCTGGATATTTTGGAGTTGCCGCACACAAAATTGGTGAGCCGCTCCTGCATCTTCTGGAAGTATTCAAACGTCTGGTACACGCCTATTACCAGGCCCGTCATGCGGATGGGATGCACCGTCATGGTGGATGTGGGCGTAATAAAAGAAAAATCTGTGCTTACGGCAAGAGGAATCCCAATGGAATGCCCCCCGCCCAGTACCAGAGAAACGCTGGGCTTGCTCATGCCGCGGATCATTTCCGCTATGGCCAGGCCCGCTTCCACGTCTCCGCCCATGGTGTGAAGCACAAAAACAACACCCTTGATGGTTTTGGACTGTTCTATGCTTTCCAGCTGGGGAATGATATGTTCATACTTGGTTGCCTTGCTTTGGGGCGGCAGCATTACGTGCCCCTCAATCTCCCCGATGATATTGATGATATACACCGGATCATCCGAACTTTGCGGTATGGCCGCGCTGCCATATTCTTTAATAGAGTCTCCCGCTTTTGTTGGCTTGGCTTCCTCTTTGTTTTTCTCCTTTGTGTCTTCCGACTTTACCATTTGCACTTCTCCTGCGTTTTTTTCTATCTTTTGCTTGTTTGAATATTAAAATACTTCTTTTGGCTTGTTATAAATTGGCTGCAACTGCTTTCCTTCCAGCGCAAGCTGCGCCGCTTTTGGAATCAAATCCATTTCTGCAACCATGGAAGCGGCTTTTTTAATATAATTGTCCTGGCTCATGGGCACAAAAAATATATTCTGCGTATTCATCAGGCTGCCAATGTTTTTTGCGGACGCGCCCAGCGCGTCGTTTGTGGCCACTGCCAGCAGCACAGGCCTTTGGTTCCTCAGGTGGGCTTTCACCGCCATTACAACCGGCGTATCCGTGATTCCAAGCGCAATTTTAGAAGCCGTGTTGCCCGTGCACGGCGCCACGATTAAAAGGTCGAACATTGCGTTGGGGCCTATCGGCTCGGCCTTTGTGATGGTGTCTATCACTTCCCGGCCAGAAATGCACTGCAATTTTTCATACAGGTCTTCCACCTTCATAAAGCGCGTGTCCGTTTTGGATACGTTCTCGGACACAATGGGATGTATCTGCGCGCCCATTTCCTTCAGCTTGCGAATCTGCGGGATTACCTGGTCAAACGTGCAGTATGAGCCGGTTATAGCGAACCCGATCTCTTTATTGGTCAATTCCATTGTTATTTCCTCCAAATCATTATACGCAAACAATTGCCGCCAGCGCTTCGGCTTCGCACGCGGGCATGTATTTACCGGGCAATCCCTGTTCTATTACCACATTTTTTTTAAGCGTTTTTGCCGCCTCAAAATCCACCCCATACGGTTTGGACGCAATTTCAATCAGCAGCGCGCTGTCCTTCATATTGCACAGCTCGGCGGCGGTTACCACGCATTTGGGAATGGTGTTTACAATCAAGTCAAACCGGCACATATGCTTTGCGATTTCTCCAATGTGCAGGGAGGAAAGCCCCAGCGCGTGTGCCAGGCTGATATCCGCATCTTTTCTGGCCGCAACGGTTACGTGCGCGCACATGCCCTGCAGCAGCCGCGAAAGCATTTTGGCAATGCGGCCGTACCCCAGCACCAATATGTTCTTGTGAAACGGTGAAACCCTGTATTTTGCAATCACAAGCCCAACCACCGCCTCCGCCGTCAGGCGCGCGTTGCAGCAGGCGTATTTTTCGTTTTGCAAAAAATTCACCTGGCACGCGCAGGTTTCCACTTCTTCGGCATTACCAGCGTTTCCATAGTAAAGGGTCTGGCTTTCCTTCAGGTTTTCAAATACTGCGCCATATGGCAGTTTGATTGTGGAGAATGGAGCAAAGATATGTATATTGTCCTTTGTGTAAGGGATTGGGAGAATGACGGCGTCAGAATTCCCGATGGATTTTATGATCCGCTCCTCGTCCCCTATGGAGTCTGTTTTCAGCTCTTCCATGCACGCAACTTCCACCGTGTGCCTTTTTTGCAACAGGCCGGCCAGATGTGCCATCCGCTCGTCGCCGCCTATAACAAAATAGCTGCTCATGGCCTTTTTCACTCCCATTTAAAATATAGTTTATAGTATGAATACCCCAGCCATTAGGTGAAGCAGTCGGCTTAAAAAAGCGCCGCTTTTAAGCCGGAAAAATGCTGCGAAATTAAAAACAATATAAATTTTTATTTGTTAAATTTTTCTTATATTAACATTTTGTATAACATATGGTACTATGAACAAAGGGTCAAATTAGATGGAGGATGCAAGGATATGAATAAAATTCTGGTTTTTATCATGGCGGCGGCAATGCTGATGGCAGGCGGGTGCGCCACCGTAATGGAGCAGCCCGCGTCCGGCGCCCCAGCGGCGGTCGGCGCGAACGCCTCCGCAGATGTGAAACCCTGGCCCACAAAACTTTGGAGCACAAGCGCGCCGGAGGCGCAGGGTATGCGTTCCCCTGTGCTTGCGCAGGCAGACGAATATATTGCCGGCAGTTTTCCGAATGTATACAGCCTGCTGGTTGTGCGGCACGGATACCTGGTGTATGAAAAATATTACAACGGCATGGACGCGGACAACGCAAACAGGGTTTATTCCGTAACCAAAAGCGTGCTGTCTGCGCTGACGGGCATTGCCATTGAGCAAAAGCTGATACAAAGCGTGGACCAGCCCGTTGCGGAGCTTTTGCCCGAATATTTTGAGCAGATTGACGACGCGGCCAAGAAGGAAATTACTGTTCGGCACGTTCTCACCATGTCCGGCGGCCTGGAATCCATAGACAAAAATTATGCGCCTTTTTTCTCCAGCCCGGACTGGCTTACCTATACGTTAAGCTTGCCGTTCACGGATAAGCCGGGCGCCAGGTTTGCATACAATACCGGGCTCACGCAGTTTTTGGCGAACGGCATTGCCCAAACATCGGGCATGGACGCAAAGGAGTACGCTGAAAAATACCTTTTTTCTGAGATTGGAATGCACTGCGAAAGCTGGGACCGTGACCCGGACGGACACTATGGAGGCGGAACCGGCCTGTATCTTACGCCAAGGGATATGGCGCGTTTTGGTTACCTGTACTTAAACAGCGGCGAGTGGGACGGCAGGCAGGTAGTGCCTGGGGAATGGGTGGAGGAATCCACCAAAAAACAGATAGCCGCGTCCGGCCAGACGGATTACGGGTATCTTTTCTGGCTGGAGGCGGCGCACGACGACGCTAAAAATACAGATTATAATACGTACCGCGCGGACGGCGCGGGGGGGCAGAAAATAATTGTTGTCCCGGAGCTGGATATGGTTGCCGTGATTACGGCAAACGAATACAACGCTTCCCCATCCGAGGCCGACACGCAGAACATTGTCTATAAATACGTGATACCCAGCTGCGAATGAAACGCCAATGATAAAAAAAACCGGTTTGACCGGTTCTTTTTTTGACTCTATACAGCAGTGTGCTCTCCCTGCGCCTGAACGCCAATCTCCAACTGCGGTCGCCCTTCGTCAATCCGCAGCATTTGGTCCCTGAACCGATGGAGCAACCCAAGCAGGCCCTCCAGTGAATCTTCCGTTTCCAGCAGTTCTTCCACATACGAGTCCACCGCATCCAGATTCTTTTTTGCGCGAAGCCTGGCGTTTTCGTTAATCTCCTGCGCCTCCTGCCTCGCCTTGCGTATGATGTCCTCCGCGTTTTTCTGCGCGATGCCCATTACTTTTGCCACCGTGCTGCGGTCGTTCTCCATTTCTGCTATCTGCTGCTGTAGCCTGAAATTTTCGCCCTTCAGGTTTTCTATAAACCGGCGCTGCTCCTGAATGATCTGCAGCATTTCCTCAGGACTGGGAACCCTGTTCGCCCCCGCGTATGTAAATTGACTGACGGACCTTGGCATCTGTTTCACCTACCCGTTGTTTTTTGTATAGTGTAACAGACGCGCCGCGCGAAAACTGTCGTGGCGTGAAAGGATTGTACTATAATCTGTGCAAAAGAGCGCGCAACGCCAGCAGATAGCTTGCCACGCCAAATCCGGATATCTGCCCCGCACAGGCCGGCGCGATTACGGATGTATGGCGGAATTCGTCCCTTGCGTGTATATTGCTCAGGTGCACCTCCACCACGGGCACAGATACGGAGGCGATTGCGTCCCGTATAGCGTAGCTGTAATGGGTGTATGCCCCGGCGTTTAAAATGATGCCGTCCACAGCCCCCTGGGCCGAATGGATGGCGTCTATAATCTCCCCTTCTCCGCTGAACTGCATAAATTCCACCTGGATGCGCAGTACCTCCGCCTCGCTGGCAACGCGCGTGTTGATTTCGTCCAGGGTGAGGGAGCCGTATACCTCTGGCTCGCGCACGCCCAGCATGTTCAGATTGGGGCCGTTGATGATGCGTATTGTTTTCATACTTCCCTCCGGTTGCAGGTTTCTTTGAACCGTGTTAACATTATTCTATCAAAAACGCGAAAGGTTTGCACTATGAAAAATACAAAGCCCCAGGCATGCTGCGTCATAGGCTACCCCATACGCCACAGCCTCTCCCCTGTAATCCACAATACACTGTACGAACTGTACGGTATTGCATGTGAATACGGCATACGCGAAGTGGAGCCGGGCGCGCTGGGCAGCTTTGTTGCGGAGATTCCCGCCAAGAACATCTGCGGCTTTAACGTGACGATGCCCTACAAAAAGGACATTATCCCCTACCTTGCAAATACGCCCCAGGGCAGCAGTGTGAACTCTGTTGCGGTGCGGGATGGCAAACTGGCTGGCATATCCACAGACGAAGCCGGATTTTTAAAAAGCCTCCAAGAAAAAGGGATTGATTATAAAGGGCAAAAAATTGTATTTATAGGCGCGGGGGCCGTTGCCGGCGCTCTGGCGCGGGACTCGGCCGCAAAAGGCGCGGCGCAGATAACCCTTCTCAACCGCTCTGCCGGGCATGCGCGGGCAATTGCCGCCGAAGTGCGCGGGCAGGCGGATGTGTTTGAAGCGGGCAACACATACGCGTGCATTCAAAACTGCGATATTCTAATCAACACCACGCCCCAGGGCATGGCCGGATGCCCCGCATTTGAGAGCTTTACTTTTTTGAAAAATGTGAATCCCGCCGCGCTGGTGTGCGATTTGATCTACCGCCCGCTGGAAACGGACTTTTTAAAGCAAGCCGCCAGCCAGGGCAACCGTACTCTGGGCGGCATATCCATGCTGATCTGGCAGGCGTTTTTTGCGTTCCACCATTTCTTTGGCATTCTGCCGAATGAACAGGATAAAGAACATGTTCTGAATAAAATAAAAGACCATCTTGGCTGATGGCCTTATATACCGGCCAATAGTTTGTACTGCCCTGCAATCTCTTTTGCGGCGTCTTCCAGGAACCCGGTGTTTTCCACAATAGCGTCTGCGTATTTGCGGTACAGGGGCTCGCGCCGGGCGTATATATCCACCAGAATCTGCGGTTTTTCGGCTATAAGGGGCCGCACGGACGCGTCCACACATTTGAGGATGAGGTCCACAGGCCTCTCAATCCAGACGACCTTGCCGGTGTTTTTCATAATTTCCGCGTTTTGGGGCTTTAAAATAATGCCGCCGCCGGTGGAAACCACAGCCCCCGCCTGTTTGGAAACCTGCCGCAGAGCTTCCGCTTCCGCCAGGCGGAAGTATTCCTCCCCATGCCTGCTGAAAATCTCGCTGACGGGCAATTGCTCCCGTTTTTCCACTTCCGCGTCCAAATCAAAAAAAGGTACTTTTAGAATTGCCGCCGCCATTTTGCCAGCCGAAGTTTTTCCGCAGCCCATAATGCCCGTTAAATACAGGTTCATTGCTTGTCTCCCTGGTTCTCCCGCGCGAACTGCATGATGAGTTTGTATATCTCCCGGACCGCTTCAGCATTCTCCATATTTTGAAGCATGGCCGTGCGGCTCTCTATCACAACGGTTTCCCGCTCCGGGTCCAAAACGGGCATGCCGCAGGAGGCTTTGCATGCCCCTATCTCGCGCGCCAACTGCATGCGGTCTTCCAGCAGGCGCACAATCTCTTCGTCTATCCCGTCTATTTTCAGCCTGAGCGCATCCAGTTCAGTCATACTTTTTGTCCTCCAAAAGCATATCCGCAATGCAAAGCGCCACGGCGCAGCGCACCGCCTCCGCGGCCCGCGGCACAATGCAGGCGTCGTGCCTGCCCTTTATTTGAATGGTTGTGTTTTCCATGGTCTCAAGGTTCACCGTATCCTGCTCCGCAGCAATGGACGGCGTTGGCTTGAGAGCCGCGCGAACAATAAGGGGCATGCCGTTTGAAATGCCGCCCAGCACGCCGCCGTTATGATTTGATTTATAGGATATATCATTTTGCAAAACCACAGGAGCGTCGTTGGCAACGCTGCCACGCAACTGCGAAATGGCAAACCCATCCCCAAATTCCACGCCTTTTACAGCGGGTATGGAGAACAGCAGGCCGGAAACAATGCTCTCCAGGCTGCCGAACATGGGATCGCCCAGCCCCTGCGGCATAGGAATAACAGCGCATTCTACAACGCCGCCAATGGAATCCAGATCCATTCTGGCAAGGGATACCTGGCGCTGCATCCTGGCGCCCGCCTCGTCGTCCAGCACAGGAAACGCTTTTTGCTGCAACGCGTCCAGGTCCGCAGCGCTGGTTTTTTGCGTAAACGGCGTATCCATGCAATCGCCTATGGAATAGATATGCGCGCCCACATGAACGCCCGCGCCATCCAGCAGATGCTCTGCGATTGCGCCCGCGAACACAAGCGGCGCGGTGAGCCTGCCGGAGAAATGCCCGCCTCCGCGGTAATCCTGAAATCCGTTGTATTTAATGTATGCCGTATGATCCGCGTGGGAGGGCCTTGGCCTAAACCGCAGTTCGTGGTAATCCGAGGAATGCTGGTCGCGGTTTTTAATAATTCCGCAGAGCGGTGTGCCGGTGGTATGACCTTCAAACAGGCCGGATACAATCTCCACCGCGTCCGTTTCCTTGCGCTGCGTGGAATGCGCCGCCCCCACGGGCTTGCGCCGTTTCATGCATGCTGCCACCCTGTCCATATCAATGGAAATACCCGCCGGCAAGCCGTCCACCACCACGCCAATGGCGCTTGAATGGGATTCGCCAAACAGGCTGATATGAATGTTTCTTCCCCATACGGAACTCATAATACCTGACCCCCCAGTTCCGTGAATTCTTCAAAAAACCCGGGCGCGGATTTGCTGACCACCTGCGGGTTTGAAATCTCAATGATTCCGTCCGCCATGCAGGAAGCAACGGCAAGCGCCATGGCCACCCTGTGGTCTCCGTGAGAGTCCACGCGGCCTCCGTGCAGCCTGCCCACGCCTTTTATAACCAGCTTATCGTCGTATTCTTCCATAACGGCGCCCAGTTTGCTCAATTCATACGCCATGGCAAACAGGCGGTCGCTCTCCTTTAGCCTAAGCCGCCCGGCGTTGTAAAGGGTGGTTGTTCCCTGCGCCCGGCAGGCCAGAACGCAAAGCGCGGGCACCAGGTCCGGTATCTGGGATACGTCTATATCCTGGGCCTTCAGGTCTCCCTGGGATACGCTTGTCCCGTTCACCTGCGCGCCCGCATTGTTTATAATATCAAAAATATGTTTGTCTCCCTGCAGGGAATTGCCGGTAAGCCCGGTCATCTCCACATTGCCGGAGATTGCCGCGCCCACCGCAAAAAACGCGGCGTGCGAATAATCACCCTCTATCACAATGTCCCGCGGCGTATACCGCTGGCTGCCGTAAACAATAATATCCCCGGCAGAAATTTCGCTTTCCACGCCAAAACGCCGCATTGTTTCCATGGTCATATCCACATAGGGCCGCGACTCCAGCGGGGTGGTAAAGATAATGCGCGAATCCCCTTTTAACCGGGGCAGCGCAAGCAAAAGCCCGCTGACAAACTGGGATGAAATATTTCCGCGCATTGTGAACAAATCCGGAAACAGTTCCCCCTGGATGGTAATACAACCTTCTCCCCGCGACATGCGGATCCCCTGCCTGCGGCAGATTTCTTCATAGATATCCAGCGGACGTGAAAGCAGCCTGCCCCTGCCCATGAACGTATGCTGCTTGCCGTCCATGGCAAGCGGAATGGAAAACCGCAGAGTAGTGCCGGATTCGTTGCAGTCCGCGTCCGAAAGGGCGCTGCCCGCCTGGTCCGTTAGTATCACCGCGCCGTCCTCCGCCGCCCACGTGCAAAGCCCCAGCGCCTGGACTGTTTGCAGGGTTGCGTTGACATCGTCTGAAAAAGCTACGTTTGAAAGGCGGGACGTGCCGCCCGCCAGCGCCGCGCAGAAAATGGCGCGGTGCGCCATGCTTTTGGACGGCTGTATTTTAAGAGATCCGCTCAATTTGGATGGAGCTATTTTAACCATGCATTAAGTCTCCCAGTTCTTCTTTTGAAAGGTTCCGTATTACAGCGTGTCCGATGCTGTCTATCAATATAAAGCGGACGCGGCCTGCCGACGCTTTTTTGTCCTGCAGCAAAATTTCCGCCGCCTGGCGAAGCACTTCTTTGTCCGCATCCACAGGCAGTCCGTATATGGCGGCCAGATTGCGGACTTCCTGCTCCAGCCCAGGTTCCGAAACGCCCAGGCGTTCTCCCACGCGGGCCGCCAGCACCATGCCAATGGCCACCGCTTCGCCGTGCAGGTATTGCCTGTATTCTGTAACCGTTTCTATGGCGTGCCCAAAGGTATGCCCAAAATTAAGCTGCATGCGTATTCCCCGGTCGTAAGGATCTTGGTGCACATAGCGCGCTTTAATTTCGCAGCAGGTTTTGATGATGCCTGATATATCGCCGCCGCCTGGCCTGAGCATATCAAACAGATTGCGGTCCGCAATAAAGGCGTATTTAATTACTTCCGCCATACCCGCGGCGTACTGCCTTTTATCCAGGCTCTTCAGCGTATCCGTATCCGCCAGCACCGCGGAAGGCTGGTAAAAGCTGCCTACCAGGTTTTTGCCCGCCGGAAGGTTTACGCCCGTTTTTCCGCCCACAGAGCTGTCCACCTGCGCCAGCAGGGTTGTGGGTACCTGGATTAAATGCACGCCGCGTTTGAAAGTGGCCGCGGCAAATCCCGTGACATCCCCCACCACGCCGCCGCCCAGGGCAATCAGCGCATCGTCCCGGGTCAGGTTGTTTTGTGAGAGAACATCGTATATTTTAAGAAGGCTTTGGTGATTTTTGCTTTCTTCACCCGCTTCCAGCACAACGGAAGGCAGACCGGCAAAGTGTTTTCCATACAGGGGGTACACGTTGGTATCCGATACCACAACGGCTTTTTTATAAGGCGAGAGATACTCGTTTATGTTAAGCAGCAGCCCCGGTTGTAAAAAAATGTCGTAAGATTCGCCCTGGGCCTGCACAGGTACTTTTTGCATGGCATTTTCCTCCTGAAATATTATAGCATACTAAAATAAAAAATGTCATCCGCAAATGTGGGCACACGCGGACAACCTGTATGTTTTATTACCTGTAAAAACGGATGCGGGTGTAAGGCAATGAAAAATTGATTGATAAACGATATTAAAGGAACATGCTTTCCACAATTTTTACAATTTTACTGGAATATTGGGACCTGCTGTTTTTCAGTTCCTTGATTGCCGCCTCCATGCTTTGCATTTCTTTATACGGCCTGTATGATGTCGCGGCGTCCAGGGCGTCCGCAACCATTACGATCTGTGCCATGGGATGAATCTCGCTTCCTTTTAGCCCTGCGGGATAGCCGCTTCCATCCAGCCTTTCATGGTGCATTAAAACAATATGCAAAGAATCGCTTTGCAGCCCGTACGGTTTCAGGGACATAATGCCAAGTTCGCAATGCTGGTGTACCAGAAACCATTCGTCATCGGTCAGCGGGCCTCTTTTTTCTATAATGTCCTTGGGAATGAGCAATTTGCCCACATCGTGCAGCAGAGCGCCAAGGCACAAGGCCCATAAACAATCCTTGCTTAAATGAAACTGCATGCCTATTATTGCGGATATCAAAGCAACGTCTATGGAGTGCTCGTAAACCCATTCCACATAGTTTGCCAGGGCATTCACAAAAATCCACCAGGGCTCATATTTGGATTCGAATATAATTTTTTTTAGCAATTCGCTGGGATATTCCAGCGCCGCGTGATATTTGGTGTTGATTTTATTGTTAATGGACGTGGATATGTTTTCTATTTTTATCTCCGACTGCCGTATTTCTTCTCCGCCGTATTTATTAAGCGCTTTGGATACGTTCTTGGTTATTTTTTTGCCTTTGGCCAATAAGAGCTTTCCGTTTTTGCTGTAGATATCACAGTTACTTATTTTTTCCATTGCAACACACCGCTCCTATTAATGTATCATTTTAGTAATAATGTTTCATTACTGATATAATAAAAACATGATATTAAAGGGTTATATTTTAATTTGAATAATTATTTTTAATTTGCTATATTAAAAAATGAATGCATTTAATTGTATATATATTATTTAAACAATACATTACAGGAGCTTAATTATGACAGTAGAGCCAATACGTGATTTAAAAAAAATTAAGCAGCTTTATCAGTATTTGAATGGATATGACCCCAAATACGCCGTTATATTTAAATTTGGGGTCAATACCGGTCTTAGAATCAGCGATATCAACGGTCTGAAAGTAAAAGACATATTTAAATCCAAGTGGAATTTTAAAGAACATCTGTACCTGCACGAAAAGAAAACCGGCAAAGAAAAAAAAATCAAGCTCAACGACACATTGAGAAAATGCCTGTACGCCTATATGTCAAACGGAAATTTCGAACTGGAAGATTGCCTGTTTAAAAGCCAAAAAGGGGGATATTTGGGCCGGATACAGATATACCGCGTGCTAAAGGAGGCAGCGGGCGTAATAGGCATTGAAAATTTTGGAACGCACAGTTTACGGAAAACCTGGGGATACTGGACATACAAGCTTAGCAAATACAACATCGGCCTTATTATGGATACCTTTAACCATAGTTCTCCCAGCATAACGCTGCGCTATATAGGCATCAACCAGGATCAAAAAGACGAACTGTATTCTATGGTGCAATTATAAACGGCGCGCCGGGAGAAAGTTTACGCACAGTTTTATATTGACATGAAATGTTTTATTTTGTAAAATTAATTTGACATTTAATGAAATGAAACATTATTACTATACTGTTGTTTTGGGAAAATAAGGCAATAGTATTTTTTTTGCCAGTTTATTTAAAAATGTTTGCTTTTATAAACATGCGGGCCAAGGTTCAGTTATGGAATAAATAATATGCGTAATATCCCTGCGCGCTGGGCCAGTTTACGGTATGCAGCCAGTTTTCTATATACTCCTCCCTGTTGTTTTTGTATTGCAGATAATACGCGTGCTCCCACAGGTCTATCGCCAGCACGGGAAAAAGGCCCAGATTTAAGATACTGTCCGTAGTATTCACGACCATAAGCTGTTTAGCGCTGTTCATGGCCAGCCACGTATAGCCCGACCCGTGCACCTTGGAGGCGCTCTGCTTCCACTGACAAAGGAACGCGTCCAGCGAACCGAACTGCCGGACGATTGCCTCCAACAGCGCGCCTTCTGGCCCTGCGTCCTCCGGCCCCATGATGTTGAACAGGAAATTGTGGTTGTACAGGCTGGACGCGCAGTTTTTAACCGTCGCGTGTATCTCCGGCAGCAGGGCGCGGTAACTTTTGACCAGCTTTTCAAGCGGCCACTTTTGGTATTGCGGGTAATTCGAGAGGACGCTGTTGAGCGAGTTTACGCATCCGGCCAGATGCCTGGTGTGGTGCTCCATTAAAGAAGCTTCGCTGATATAGGGTTCCAGTGCGTTGTATGGGTAGCGCAGCGGAATGAGGTCAAACGGATAGTATTCAAACATGGCGCAGTTTCCTTTCAGAACAGTCTATCACATGTATATGGATAACACGCTGGAAATAAAACATAGATTTTTATACAAACAGTTCCCATATGCCTGAACGCCTGGAAAGAAACCTGAGAATAATGTATCTGAAATGTATCAAGGCAAGGCAGAATGTCCGCAATACCTGACTCGCGCAGACATTCTGGAAAAAGCTTATATTGCCTATGCAGCCAGGCATGACGCAAACGGAAACCCAATCCCTGTCAGCCAGGATGATTTGTTTAAAAACGAATAACAAAAAAAGGATGGCTTGTTACCATCCTTCTTTGTTTTATCAGAATTTATTTCATCTCTATCCACGCGCTGCCAGCCTCGTAGCTGTCCACAACCGCGTTGATGAATTTTACGCCTTCCACACCCATGTCTACCGTGGGGTAACCGTAATCTTCTTCGTTCACCTGCTTGCCGGCCAGTTTGTCTTCCACCGCGTTTGCAAACGCCGTGTAAATATTGGCGTAAGCATCGTGGAACCCTTCGGGATGTCCGCAGGGCAGGCGGCTGAATTTGGCCGCGTTGGGCGAAATGTATTTGTTGCCGCGTGAAAGTATGCGCCAGCCTTCGCCGCGCATGGCAAGCCTGAGATAATTGCTTTCTTCCTGTACAAACTCAACGGTGCCTTTGGAGCCGAAGATGCGCACGCGAAGCGCGTTTTCGTACCCAATGGCAACCTGTGAAGACCACAGCATGCCCGAAGCGCCGTTTTCAAACTTCAGCAGCACTTCGCCGTTGTTGTCCAGCGTTCCGCCCTGTCCAAACACGTCCAGATTGGCGCACAGGCTTTTAATTTTAAGGCCCGTGATATAGGAAATCATGTTTTCCGTATGGCTGCCGATATCGCCGATGCAGTTGGAACGTCCGGTCATGGCCGGGTCTGTTCTCCAGGGGCGGGCCGAAGCGTCCACATTCTCAATGGAATCCAGCAGCCAATCCTGCGGATACTCGCCCATTACAATGCGAACGTCGCCAATCTTGCCGCTGCGGACGATTTCGCGGGCTTCTTTTGCCATAACATGGCCGGTATACGTATAAGTAACGCAGAATAAAAGCCCCTGCTTCTTTGCGATGGACTGCAGTTCTTCCGCTTGTTCCACCGTGAAGCACAGCGGTTTTTCGCATACAACGTTGATTCCTTTTTCCAGAAACAGTTTGGCGCACTCGTAGTGCACGCGGTTGGGCGCAACAATAACAACAAAATCTATTTTGTCTTCCCTGGCCGCTTCTTTTTCCGCCATTTCCATGAAGGTCATGTAATTTCTGTCGGGAGCAACGCCCAGTTCCTTGCCCGCCTGTTTGATTTCCTCCTCAATGTAGGAAAAACATCCGGCAACAAGCTCAATACGGTTCAACATACTGATTGCCCGCCTGTGCACCGCGCCGATAAACGCGCCGGGGCCGCCGCCCACCATGCCGTATCTTAATTTACGATCCATATTGGTCACCTCGCTAATAGTATTATTTTAATGGAATTTTGGAATTTCATACTTAGTTTAAACCAGTTTCTTATGTGTGTCAATTATGATTTGTAAAATGTTTTTACCTAACTATATACATTGTTTGCAGGCTGAAGCCATCTTTTGCGTCTAATTCAGCCTGCCAAAGTTTTCATCCAGTTCAGTATTTCATCAACAGCAAGCTTATGATTTCCTATCTGGCAATGTTGCTCGCCGCCTTCTGCCTCAGTAAACATCCTAGAAGACAGGCTTCTGGCGAATTTTATTTTTTGTAATAATTTATAGAACTGGTCATTTGGAATGTAATGGTCTTTTTCTCCGGCAAGCAACAATACATGGCAGGTCAACTGATCACACACAACATGCGTTAGAGTATGTTTTTGCAACTCTCTGTAAAATTCATAGGGTGTATTTTTTCCGGTTATGTACATCCCCTGCATTATTGCCCAATCTGCAAGCAAACTTTTCTTTCTGAAATATCCAAGCATCCGATTCACTAAATTTTCTCTGTGGTTTCGTACCGCCCACCTAACAACATGCTTTAAAATTTCTGGAAACATATGCGTCATACATAAAAAACCGTTTTCAAGCACATCGTATGCAGCCACCGCTGTAATACGCCGTTCAAAAGCGGCGGCCCTTACCGCCAGATATCCGCCCCAAGATATGCCGATCATCGTACAGGCCTCTACACCGTAATAATTCAGCACGCGGGAAGTTGGCTTTTCCCAGTCTGGAACAAAAGTAAGCCCATTCTTAAGCGTTTTCCCCTGGCCGCCTCCTTCAAATAATATCACGGTATACCCTGCATCCACAAAGTCCACTACCGCAAGGACAAATTCTTCAATAAAGGAATCATAACCGCCACAAACAAGCAGAATGCCCTTCTCGTTTTTACTTCTGAAAATAAGGCTGTGCATTTCTGTATTCATGTAGGGTATCCCGTGGATCTCATAATCCAGCTCCATTTGTTTGAAGGCCAAATAGAAATTTTCAATAGACGCCTCATATATCTCATTTTTCTGCGGATGGTCTTCCTTAAGAAAAAATTCAGCCATCCTGTAGGCATAAGCTGCGCGCATATACTCACGCGTATACACATACCGCTTTGCGAGAGCCATCCAAACCTCGAACCATTGTGAAAAGTCCTTGATTTTGCGCGTATTCTCAAGAATTTCTTTCATGTCTGCCGCCGCTTCGCCATAGGTTAATATCCGATTGATCTGAAAATCAAGCTGCTGTATTCCGGTTATATTTTTTATATAGGCCATTTTTCTTTCTCTCCTTGTTTATATGTCGCACTTGACGCACTTTACATTGTTTATTATAATACAACGGGATGCTTGGTACAATAGTTTGCGCTATTGTGCTGCACATTGGCAGATTGTGTGCCACTTCAAGGAGAATATATATGAACAGGATGAATTACAAGATTGCATTGCAATCAAAGAAAATGCTGACGGACGCGTTGTTCAGGCTCATAGAAACGGGTGACTATTCACAAATTACAGTAACACAAATCTGTCAGGAAGCAGATCTGTCCCGCCGGACTTTCTATCGTTTGTATAAGACAAAAGAGGACATCCTGCACGAATATATGGATTTGCTTACAGAACAATTTAAAAATATGGTAGCCAAAACCGCCCCCATGCACTATCTGGAAGTCGCAGAGGCCTATTTTGATTTTTGGAATCAACACACGGATTTCTTAAAGCTTCTAAGAAAAAACAAATTGCTCGATATACTTTATAAGACTGTAAGGGATAGAGCCCCATCTGTTTTTCATATGGTTAAACCGGGCATTCAGGCTAATGAAACGGTACTCGCATTTGCCCTCTCGTATAGCCTTGGCGGTCTGAACGGGATGTTGATACAATGGGTGGAGGATGATATGCGTATACCTCCGAACCAGATGGCAGCCATTCTGAAACAAACACTGAATATCGCCATAAGCTGAAAATTTTATTTTAACTATCACTCCACAAGGACATGCCCGCCGCACAGTTCAATTGCGCCTATTCCTTCGTGCGTTAGTTTTTCGGCGGCTGCCTCCGCATGCAAATCCAAACAGTTTCAATTTATTTATCATATTTGTTTTTTTACTTTCTTTAAAAGTCCTAATTCACCATTAACCGCATGAAAACAGGACTCGGGGTGAAATTCCGCAAAAAAAAGCGCCCTTGGGAGGCGCTTTTTTTGTTTGATATGTTTTTGCTATTGTCTATCCCTTATACTTTTCCCTGCTCTTGTTATAGTATGTATGCAGCAGCCTGTGGGACAGATGCCCGCCGGGCTCGCCCAGGTATTCTTTATAGAGCTTTTTGATGGACGGGTTGTCGTGCGATTTGCGGATCACCTTTCCCTCGTCCTCATCGTACAGGGCTTTGGCGCGCAGCACGCGCGGGTCTCCAAAGTTTTTAAGGCGCGAGGAAACCAATGGCTGTCCGCCGCCCGTTACGCAACCGCCGGGGCATCCCATAATCTCTATGAAATGGTATTGCTTCTCGCCCCTCTTGACTGCTTCCAGCAATCTCTTTGCGTTTCCCGTGCCATGCGCTACGGCAACGTTAATGTCCATACCGCCAATTTTAAGGGTAGCTTCCTTAATGCCTGCAATACCGCGAACATCGCAGTACTCAATGTCTTTTAAATCCTGCCCGGTCAATATATCGGCAACCGTGCGCAAAGCCGCTTCCATAACGCCGCCGGTGATGCCAAACAGCGCGCCCGCGCCGGAGGATTCTCCCAGCATATCGTCAAATTCTTCGTCCTTCAGGTTGGCAAAGTCCACGTTTGCCTCGCGCAGCATACGCGCAAGCTCGCGCGTTGTAATAACCGCGTCCACATCCGGGAATCCGGCTCCTGCCTCGCCGTCGCGCGTTTTCTCGTATTTTTTTGCCACGCAGGGCATTACGGACACAACGTAAATATTAGCCGGATCTATCTTCATCTTCTCAGCAAAATAGGACTTTACGACAGCGCCCAGCATCTGGTGGGGCGATTTGCAGGAAGACAGGTTTTCCAAAAATTCCGGAAAGAAGTATTCGCAATAACTTACCCATCCGGGCGAGCAGGAAGTAATCTGCGGCAGTTTGCCGCCTTCCTTGATGCGGTGGATCAGTTCTGTGCCTTCCTCCATAATAGTCAGGTCCGCCGCGAAGTTGGTGTCAAACACACGGTCAAAACCAAGCCTGCGCAGGCTGGCAGCCAGCTTGCCGGTTGCGCGTGTGCCCATGGGCATGCCAAACTCTTCGCCTATTGCGGCGCGCACCGCGGGAGCGGGCTGCACCACCACAAATTTTTTGGGATCGTGCAGGGCTTTCCACACGTTCTTCACTTCGCTCTTTTCGGTAAGAGCGCCCACCGGGCACGCATTGATGCATTGCCCGCAGCCAATGCAGGGCACGTCCACCAGCGATTTGCCGAACACAGGCTCAATAATGGTTTTGAATCCCCTGTGCACAGCGCCAATAACGCCCACCTTCTGCACGTCTTCGCAGGCGTGCACGCAGCGTTTGCAAATGACGCACTTGTTGGGGTTGCGCACCACGGACGGAGAAACCTCGTCCAGTGGCCGCAGATATTTCTCGCCTTCAAAATTCAGCTCGGTAATATGCATTTCTTCCGCCAGTGTTTGCAGCTCGCAGTTTTTATTGCGGATGCAGGTAAGGCATTCGCGGTCGTGGTTTGAAAGCAGCAGTTCCAGCGTGACGCGCTTGGTTTTAAGCACCCGCTCCGAGTTTGTAATCACCTTCATGCCCTCCGCCGCCGGAAGCACGCAGGCCGCCTGCAGCACAGGGTTTCCCACAACCTCCACCAGGCAGATGCGGCAGGCGCCAATTGCGTTTACGCCTTTTAAATAACACAGCGTGGGAATGTTTATGCCGGCCGCCTTGGCCGCGTCCAGCACGGAAGTATTGTCCGGCACCGTTACCTGTACGCCATCTATGGTCAATGTTATCATAACAGTTCTCCTTTACTTTCTAATCGCGCCAAACTTGCACTTTTCAGCGCACGCTCCGCACTTGATGCACTTATCCTTGTCTATGCTGTACGGCTTTTTGATCTGCCCCGTAATCGCTTCCACCGGGCATACGCGGGAGCACATGCTGCATCCCACGCACTTTTCCGGATCGATTTCGTATGAAAGCAGGGACTTGCAGTAACCCGCCGGGCAGCGTTTGTCGCGGATATGCGCGTCGTATTCCTCGCGGAAATACCGGATGGTGGACAGCACCGGATTGGGCGCGGTTTTTCCAAGGCCGCACAAAGCGCCTTCCTTAATATTCTCTCCCAATTCGATCAATTTCTCCACATCGCCTTCTTCGCCCTTGCCGGAAGTGATGCGCTGCAGAATCTCCAGCATGCGCTTGGTGCCGATGCGGCAGGGCGGGCATTTTCCGCAGGATTCGTCCACCGTAAAGTCCAGGAAGAACTTGGCGACGTCCACCATGCAGTTGTCTTCATCCATAACAATGAGTCCGCCGGACCCCATCATGGTTCCAAGGGCCGTCAGCGAATCGTAGTCAATCGCAACGTCCAGCTTTTCGGTGGGGATGCACCCGCCGGAAGGGCCGCCTGTTTGCGCCGCCTTGAATTTTTTTCCGCCGGGAATGCCGCCGCCGATATCGAATATAATCTCGCGCAGCGTTGTGCCCATGGGAATCTCCACCAGGCCGGTGTTGTTGATCTTGCCGCCAAGAGCGAACACCTTGGTTCCCTTGGATTTCTCCGTGCCCATGGAAGCGAACCATTCGGGCCCTTTTAAAATAATGACCGGAACGTTTGCAAACGTTTCAACGTTGTTGATGATGGTGGGTTTGCCAAACAGGCCGCGGTTGGCCGGATACGGCGGCTTGGGACGCGGCTCGCCCCTTTTGCCTTCTATGGATTCAAGCAGCGCCGTTTCCTCGCCGCACACAAACGCGCCGGCGCCCAGGCGGACGTCGATATCAAAATTAAATCCCGTTCCAAAAATATCCGTGCCCAGCAGGCCGAATTCCCTTGCCTGTTTAATGGCAATGTTCAGGCGTTTTACCGCAATGGGGTACTCCGCGCGAACGTACACATAGCCCATGTCCGCGCCGATGGCGTAAGCCGCAATGGCCATTGCCTCAATTACGGAGTGCGGGTCGCCTTCCAATACGCTCCTGTCCATAAACGCGCCGGGATCACCCTCGTCCGCGTTGCATACAACGTATTTCTTTTCTCCCTTGGCTGCCGCGCCAAACTTCCATTTGGTACCGGTGGGAAATCCGCCGCCCCCGCGTCCGCGCAGGCCGGATTTGCTGATAATGTCTATCACGTCTTCCGGTTTTTTTTCTGTCAGGCAAACGCCCAGGGCTTTATAACCGTCCAGAGCGATGTATTCCTCTATGTTTTCCGGGTCTATCACGCCGCAGTTGCGGAGCGCGATGCGGACCTGCTTTTTATAAAATTCCACTTCGTTCAGGGATGTTTGTATCTCCCTGGTTTTTTCGTCGTGGTACACCAGGCGTTCCACAATACGGCCCTTCAAAAGATGCTCGGTTACAATCTCCGGCACGTCCGAAGCCTGCACGCGGCTGTAGAAAGCGCCCTCCGGATAGATAACCATGATGGGGCCTTCTTCGCACAACCCAAAGCAGCCCGTTTTTACGATTTTCACTTCGCTGTCCAGGCCGTTCTTTTTAAGCTCTTGTTCCAGTTTTTGTATGATTTCCGCAGACCCGGATGATGTGCAGCCCGTACCGCTGCAAACCAGGACATGCGCACGATAAAATTCCATTTAAAAAATCCTCCTAAACGTTACTGCTTTTCCGGACGTTCGCCATACCCTATGGTGTACTCTAAAACCGGGTTTCCGTTCACCAGATGCTCGTTCACAATGCGTTTTGCCATTTCCGGCTTCACTTTCACATAGGTTACTTTTTCCTGGCCGGGCATATACACTTCAACCAGGGGCTCCAGCCTGCAGACGCCGATGCAGCCCGTTTGGGAGACCGTTACGTCCTTTAAATTCCGCTTTGCCACCTCTTCCACAAAAGCGGTCAAAACAGGGCGCGCGCCCGCCGCAATGCCGCAGGTGGCCATGCCAACCAGCACCTTTTTTTCGGTGGACTGGGTGCGCAGGCTTATTTTATCCAGCGCTTTATTTCTGATTTCCTCTAATTCCGCCAGAGACTTCATTCAAAATTACCTCCAAATATTTCATCAATACCTTCCGTAAGGTATCCGATCAACCATGACGATACTTCGGGCGTGTCCAATGCCAGGCCGCCCAGCGCCTTTTTGATCTCCGCCGTGCCGCAGGAGAACGTTTTCTCCCCGCCGGCTGCCTCAAACATAAAATCCAAATTGGGGTTGCATACTGCCAGTGTATATAGCGTTTCCGCAAGGTTTCCCATGGGCGGGCGGTCCAGGTGGGAGAGTTTGTATTCCCCGCACACTTTTGTGCCAGCCCCGGGCGCAGACGTGATGCAAAAGCTTCCGCCCGCACGCTCGCAGCCCGCTTTAAAAAGGGGTATCCCAAGCCCCACTTTCCTTGTTGACCTCGCTGTCACAAATGGGCTGGTTACCCTTGCCAGATATTCGCTGTTCATGCCTTTGCCGTTGTCCTCTATCTCCACACAGAGCCGGTCGCTTTTGTAATCCGCGCATACCCTTACGCCAATTTTTGAAGCCTGCGCCGTAATGGAGTTTTGCACAATATCCATGATGTGCAGCGATATTTCACGCATTTTACTTGTATTTTGCCAGAATGCCAGGAATATCGTCCGGCTTCAGCCTGCCGTATACCTGGTCGTCAACCATAATGACGGGCGCAAGCCCGCAGCAGCCAAGGCAACGCGTTGCTTCCAGCGTAAAGAGGGAATCCGGCGTTGTATATCCCGGCGGCGTTTTTAAAACTTCCGCCAGCTTATGCAGGATGGGCTCCGAGTTCTTTACATAGCAGGCCGTGCCCATGCATACGCCAATTACATGTTTGCCCTTTGGCTCCAGAGAGAACTGTGAGTAAAACGTCGCAACGCCGTATATGTCGCTCATTGGTATGGAAAGCTGTTCCGATATGCTCTTCTGGACTTCAAAATCCAGAGCGCCGAACAGCTCCTGCGCCTTTTGCATGATAGGCATGAGCGGCCCCGGTTTGTCGCGCGTCTCGCTGATGAATGCTTTGAGTTCATCAAACTTCTGCTGTTTTTCTTCCGGTTTCAAATTTTAATCCTCCGTTAAAATAGTTTATATATAAACTTTGTTAATTAAATAACAATTTAGCCGCAACAATAATATCACATTTACTGCGGTTTTGCACTACTTTTTTTACTATTTTGATAAAAAAATATCAATTTTGTAAAGCTATTTGATTAATGCCTCAAAAATGTTGTGAATTGTGGGTTTTTTAACAATCAAAAAGTTATCTTTTTCCGAAATATCACAAAGTTGATGTGCATCCGAGGAATGGAGCACAGTATAAGATGTTAAATCAACACCCGGCGTATCAAACTGTTTAACCGTTTCTATAGCCCTGAACCGAACGGTTTTTGGCATAAATCCCAGATTTGCAAGAATGGAATTGGATTCACGGTTGATATGCGCAGGAACCGCCGCCCCCCCATGCCGCCGGATCATTTCCACGCATTCCTCCAGAGAATACGGCAGCGCGGACAAAAGCAGTTTCTCCTGATTGCCTGTGATTTCGTCGTTTTCACCCATTACAAGCTGGATGCCAAAGAATGCCTCGTTGTTGGGTACATCCGGAAGTGCCGCATACATTGCTTCCCCCAACGCGCAGGCTGCGTCCAGGTCTTTAAAATACGCAAGCAGGTGCACCTCCTCCGCCGTGGTAAGCTCTATGCCCGGCAAAAAAAGAACGCCCGCCGCTTCTGCCGCCGCGGCCGCGGCACGCAGGTTTGCGCCGCTGTTGTGGTCGCACACGGAGATTGCGTCAAGCCCTTTTAAGGCGGCCATATTCGCAATGTTGCAGGGCGTCATATCCACGTCTGCACACGGCGAGAGCGCGGAATGAATATGAAAGTCATAATAGAGCCGCATCAGGAACCGATGCCAAGCGCCAGGAGCGCACGGCAGATTTGGTATGCCGTTTGCGGCGAGGAGAATACGGCTATGCCCTCTTCCTGCGCCTTGTCCAGTGTGGCCTGAGGCACTGCGATATCCTCCGGCACTATGATGCAGGAGAATTCTTTGAGCGCGGCCACAGCCACCACGTTCAGGTGGGTCTGCACCGTAATCCACGCGCTGTCCGGTTCTCCCTTTGCCATTACCCAGCTCAAAAGATCGCACACATACGCGCCGGTTACGCTTTTTTCGTCTTCCACCGCGGTGAGCTGTTTTACACCCAGCGCCTCTCCCACTGTTTTGATTGTAGCCATACGTTTTGCCTTTCTATTCGTCCTGTTTTTTTGCAAGCCCCACCATTTCTTCGGCCAGATGGCGCACTTTTTCACGCATGATGAATATGCAGTCCAGCTCGTTTGCATAGCCGCGAACAATGTCCTCTGCCAGTGCGCGGCAGGTAGGCGCGCCGCAGGAGCCGCAGTCCATGCCCGGCAGGCGGTCCACAAGCTCTTCTATCTGCCCCACCTTCTGCATGGCGCGCAGCCTGTCCCCGTCCAGCTTAAGCACCTCCAGGGGCTTCAGGCCCGTTTTAAGGTCCGCTATGCCGGTCTGCAGGTATTTTTCCATTTTTTCCGGGTCTGCCGTTTTATTTTCCATACGCTCGCACAGTGTTTTAATGCGCGTCTGGGCCACAAAATTGCTCTCGAATACCAGCGGGCCGCCCACGCAGCCGCCCGTGCAGGCCAGGCCTTCAAAAAAGTCCAGGTCCTGCAGCTTGCCGTTTTCTATATCTTCAAGCGCGCGGATCACGTTTGCAATGCCGTCCACCGCAAGAGAATGAACCGCGCCCGCGGCCGAGGCCTCTCCGCCGGAGAGCGACCACCCCACGCCCGCGGCAGTGGACATTTCTTCCCTGTCTTTATAGGTAACGGTAGCCGGAACTTTGAGCTGCCCGGTTAAAAGGCCGTATACCTCCATGATGGATATGGCGCCGTCCACATCGCTTTTTTCTTTGCCCAGGGGCGATTTGATGGCAGTCTCCTTTGCCGGGCAGGGCGTAATGAAATATGCGCCAATGTCTTTAACGGAAACATTGTGCTTTTGCGCAAACTCGGCCTTGGCAACCTTGGCGGCCACTTCCACCGGCGCGTCCGCATCCACAATGTGGGGCAGCAACTCCGGAAAGCGCACTTGTATGAGCCGCAGCACCGCAGGGCAGGCGGAAGAGATGAGCGGCTTTGGGTGTTCTTTCTGAAGCTTTTTTGCCACGGCTGCTGAAACAATCTCCGCGCCGCGCGCGACCTCGAACACATCGTCAAAACCCATGAGTTTAAGGCCGGCCAGCACCCTGTCCACATTTTTAAGCCCGGTAAACTGCGCGTACAGCGTGGGCGCGGGCAAGGCGATTTTGTATTTGAACCTGTTTATGCTTGCCAGCGTGTCCGTAAGCGCGTACTTGGCGTGGTACGGGCAAACGCGTATGCACTCGCCGCAGTCTATGCAGCGCTCGTCCGTAATTTTGGCCTTGCCGCTCTGTACGCGGATCGCTTCGGTGGGGCAATGTTTGATGCAGTTTGTGCATCCCTTGCATTTGTCGCGCTCCAGCCGCACCGAATGAAAATACTCTGCCATTAAAATTCCCTGATTTCGCTAAATATTAAACAGCATACGGATGGTTGTGCCGCCCGGAGCGGTCTTAACCTCCATTTTGTCGCAATTTTTGTGAATATTGGGCAACCCCATGCCCGCGCCAAACCCCATCTCCCGAACCGCTTCGTTTGCGGTGGAATACCCTTCCTGCATGGCCAGCTTTAAGTTGGTAATGCCCGGCCCGGTATCCGCGCAGGTGATTACAATCTGCTCCGGGTAAATGGAAAGGCTCATATCGCCGCCCAGGCTGTGGATGATCATATTGATCTCCGCCTCGTACGCCGCAATGGCAATACGCCGGATGATGTCCGGGTCCATGCCGATCTGTTTGAGCTTCCCCTTAATGGCTGCAGACGCCTCGCCCGCCGCGGGAAAATCGTCCTTATTTACCTTGTAGCTGATCTGGTATGCGGGCTTCTCTTCCATTATTCCTCCCGCATTCCGCCCTTGATGCCGTGGCTGTAGAGGATGCCGCAGCTTGTAAACATGGGCTTGTCCGTTGCAAGCAGGACGCAGTCCTGCTCTTTTGCCATTTGAACAATCTCCGGCGCGGGTGTTTTACCGCGCACAAAAACAATGCACTGAATATCCAGAATCTCGCACGTGCGGAGCACATGGTTGTTTGCCAGCCCGGTCAGCAGGGCGGCCTCGTGCTTGGTGAAGGCAAGCACCTCGCTCATCATATCCGAGCCGCACGCGCAGTTAATCTCCCTGTCCAGCTTGTCCTCTCCGCATAATACCTGCGCGTCCAGCAATTCGCCTATTTCTCTGATTTTCAAACGTCATCCTCCCGCTTACTGGATCTGCGCCACAAAATTCTTATACAGGTCGCTGATCCATATATAATTATACTTCAACTGAGAAGAAATTTCCACGTCTGTTTTATTGGCAAGGTCAACGGAAAGCACCTGCTGCAAGCCGTCTGCAAACGTTTTCATGTTTTTGAGGACGTTGTCCCCGCCCTGCGCCATGTTGTTTATGGAAAGCACCAGCGGATCCGTCTGCGCCTTCATCTGGCTGATTTGGTCCAGAACCTCCTGCGATGTGCTTTTTTTGGAATCAAACGCTACAGAAAGGTCGTAGAACGCGTCGTGCACCGTTTGCGCCTCTGTAAAGAAGTTTTTGATTGTGTCTATGTTATTTTGCTGCGCCGTGATATTGAACGTAACGCCCTTGGCGGTGAGCGGGTATTCGTATGTCTGGTAGCCCGATGTTTCGGATAGGTTGCCCGCTACGTTCTTCATATCCGCTTCGTTCTTGTATCCGCTCAGCAACACGCGCATGGTTCCGTCCGTTAAAATGTAGCCCGCTCCTCCGCGGTTCCTGGCCTCGGTAGCCGTTTCGTCAGCGTTTTTCTGTTCGTTAAACGCGCCGATTTGCAGGCAATACAGCGTCATATCCGGCAGAAGGATTTTCTGCGTGGCCTGGGCGGTGGATACAGCCGACGAACTGGCGTCCGGAAGCGTTCCGACGGTGGATGTGGACGCGGCGTCTCCCTGGTCGAAGATTGAGAGAACAGGCGTAACGATGTTCTGGGCAATCCATTTCCCCGCCGCGCCCGCGCTGATAAAATATATAAACGCGCAGACAATCACAATAATGAGCACGCGGCCCGCGGCCGTTCCGCCGCTTCCGCTGCTGCCCCCGCCGGAATGGTAATCTCCCCTGGTTGAATACGTTTGTTCCTCTCTGGAACTTCTCATATAGATACCTCCTTCTTATGTATGAAAGTTATAGATATAAATATGAAGGAAATCGGGGGTTTATTCCATACATCCGGCACGGTATACTGGAGGAAGCCCGGTTATTCACGATTACTTTATAGGAACAAAATCGGTACTTTTCAGTCTAAAACTGTGAAACGAGGTGACTGCTGTGAAAAAGATTTGTGTGATTGGTATTTCAATGATTGCGTTGATGTTGGCTCTTGCGGCGTGCTCAATCAATTCCGTGAGCGGGACGCCATCGCAGGCGGCCCCCGCGCCGTCCCAGGCAGCTGCGGTTTTAACGGGCAAACTTGTTCAGATAGTTGATGGTTCTTGTTTGATTGCGGACTCCGCTTCAGCGGAACTCTATACAGTTTCCACAAAAATTGATATTTGGGGCATAGACAATAAAAAAACGGATGCATCCGCTTTAAAAGCAGGTCAGAATGTTGAGGTCGGCTACTCAGGCCAAATCATGGAAAGCTATCCCGCCCAGCCCTATCAACCATCCTATATCAAAATCACCGGGCAGGGCGACGACCTGGTGGGTTTTTATAAAACCGTACTGAACGACCTGTGGAACCAGGACAAAGGGCTTAACCCGGATTCCGGCGTGCTGGCACTCGACCTGACCCAGGTCACGAACCTGACCGGCGCAGAAAAAAGCGCGCTGGTGTATATAGTAAGCAATTCGTATGGCTTACAGGGCATCACCGGCACGTTTAACGAGCTGGCCGAACAGGGATTGATAGACAAGGAAAATCTGCATTTTAAAAACGGTATGCTGTTTACGGTAAAAATTACCGGCGCAACAGATAACGGCTTTACGTTTGACGTGAGCAAATGGCGCGGCGGCACAGGTGCATTTTTCTTTAACGACTGCAAGGCGGTGAAGAACGACGGGAGCTGGAGCTATACGCCCGGTTCGGCGGCGATTGCGTAACGGCGGATTAAGCGGCTATATACAAAGCAAAAACGGGCTCATTCATTAAATCGCCTGTTTATATACGAAAGTTTTGCCGCCCATTTACTATCACTGTTGCGCGCAGGCTGGCATTTTGGGTGCGATCCGTTTGACAACAATTTTAGTTTTCTTTTGGGTTCCACTTTTTTCTACCCACTTCGCTTCATCACGCTTTAGCGCGCGCTCGACTCCGCTCCCAAAAAAGAAAAAGGTGGAAAAATCATTTACGCAAACTGTTCCACTTTTACGCCTGTTTCCGCAAATATCTTCTGCGCGAATTCGTCCGGGTAGGGGTATTTATACACCACGCGCACAATGCCCGCGTTGATGATCATTTTGGCGCAGATGACGCAGGGCTGGTGCGTGCAGTACATGGTGGCGCCGTCTATCGCCACGCCCAGTTTGGCCGCCTGTATAATGGCGTTCTGCTCCGCGTGGATGGCGTAGCACAGTTCCGCGCGTTCGCCGGAGGGAATCTTTAGCTGGTCTCGCAGGCAGGACTGCCTGTCCCTGCAGGTGTTCATGCCCGCGGGCGCGCCGTTGTAACCGGTGGTGATGATGCGCTTGTTTTTTATAATTACTGCTCCAATGGTCCGCCCCTCCCGGTAGCAACTGGACCATGTTGCGATGGTCTCTGCCAGTTCCATAAACCGCTTGTCCCATTTATCCATGCGTTTTGTCCCCCTGTACCCTTTTTTTGTTTTACTCTATTTTACATTTGTTTGTTGCGGCAGTATACAAAAGAAAATCAAAGCATAACGTATTAAAGTTGAGCAACCGGAATATAATTTTAATTAAACGCCGTATTTACACGTTTAACAAAAAAAATAATATTTGCCATATTATTGGATACAATATATCATATAAACATACTGTTAGCACTCACCTAAAAAGAGTGCTAACAACCGAATTTCGAATGTAACGAATATAAGGAGGCTTGGAAATGAAGATTAAACCTTTAGGCGACAGAGTCGTGATCAAATCCGTAGAAGCTGAAGAAACAACCAAAAGCGGAATTGTTCTGCCCGGCAGCGCGCAGGAGAAGCCGCTCATGGCAGTTGTTGTAGCGGTTGGCCCCGGCGGGGTTGTAGACGGCAAAGAAATCACCATGTATGTAAAAGATGGAGACACGGTTATTTATTCCAAATACGCCGGAACAGAAATTAAAATGGACGGCGAGGAACTGATGGTTGTGCGCCAGAACGACATACTGGCAGTTGTAGAGAAGTAGGAGGAGTTAAGATATGGCTAAACAGATTAAATACGGCGAAGAAGCGCGCCGCAGCCTGGAATCAGGCGTAAACAAACTCGCAGACACCGTTAAAGTAACACTTGGGCCCAAGGGCAGGAACGTTGTTCTGGACAAAAAATTCGGTTCTCCCCTGATCACAAATGACGGCGTGACGATTGCTAAAGAAATTGAGCTGGAAGACCCGTTTGAAAATATGGGCGCGCAGCTTGTTAAAGAAGTTGCCACCAAAACCAACGATATTGCCGGCGATGGCACAACCACCGCTACCCTGCTGGCACAGGCCATTATTCGCGAAGGCCTTAAAAACGTTGCCGCGGGCGCTAACCCCATGGCAATTAAAAAAGGCATCATGAAAGCAGCCGACGCTGCTGTGGAAGGCCTTAAAGAGCTGAGCAAACCCATCCAGAGCAGCCAGGCAATTGCGCAGGTTGGCGCTATCTCTGCCGGAGACGAAGAAATTGGCAACCTGATCAGCCAGGCTATGGATAAAGTGGGCAAAGACGGCGTCATTACCGTTGAAGAATCCAAAACCATGAAGACCGAACTGAAAGTGGTTGAAGGCATGCAGTTTGACCGCGGCTACGCTTCCGCTTACATGGTGACCGATCCGGATAAAATGGAAGCCGTTATGGACGATCCGCTGATTTTGATCACAGACAAAAAAATCTCTTCCATTCAGGAACTGCTGCCCATTCTGGAGCAGATTGTGCAGACAGGCAAAAAGCTGCTGATTATTGCGGAAGACGTTGAAGGCGAAGCGCTGGCTACCCTGATTGTAAACAAACTGCGCGGCACGTTCAATTGCGTTGCTGTAAAAGCCCCCGGTTTTGGCGACAGGCGCAAGGCAATGCTGCAGGATATCGCTATCCTGACCGGCGGCACCGTGATTTCTGAAGAAGTTGGCCTGGACCTGAAAGAAGCCAAACTGGATATGCTGGGCAGCGCCCGCCAGGTGAAGGTTGACAAAGACAACACAACCATTGTGGAAGGCAAAGGCGACGAGAAAGACATCAAAGCCCGCATTGGTTCCATTAAGAACCAGATTGAAGAAACAACTTCCGATTACGATAAAGAAAAGCTGCAGGAGCGCCTGGCGAAACTGGCAGGCGGCGTAGCCGTTATCCAGGTTGGCGCTGCAACCGAGACGGAAATGAAAGAAACCAAACTGCGCATTGAGGATGCTCTCTCCGCTACCCGCGCTGCTGTTGAAGAAGGCATCGTACCCGGCGGCGGCGTGGCCCTGCTGAACGTTGCCTCCAACATCAAGGCTTTGATTGAGAAGCTGGAAAGCGACGAGAAAACAGGCGCCGCCATCGTACTGCGCGCCATTGAAGAACCCGTCCGCCAGATTTCCTTCAACGCTGGCGTGGAAGGCAGCATTATTGTTGAGAAGATCATGGAAAACAACAGTTCTTCCTTTGGCTACAACGCCGCGAAGAACATCTATGTGGACATGATCGAAGCGGGCATCATCGACCCCACAAAGGTTGTACGTTCCGCCCTGCAGAACGCTTCCTCCGTTGCGGCCATGCTGCTGACAACAGAGTCCATTGTGACGGATATCCCGTCCAAAGAGCCCCCCATGCCAATGCCCCAGGGCGGCGGTATGCCGGGCATGTATTAAGCCTCATACCTTTAAACATATACAAAAAAACGGCAGTCCAAACGGGCTGCTGTTTTTTGTTTAGGTATTCTCCCTTTTTTCTTTCCTTACCTTTTCTTTTAAAAAAGAAAAGGTAACCAAAAGAAAACAACGCTAAATACCAGCAATATCAAAAAAGTTCTTTAAGTCTATCTTCTGTAAATACCCATTTTTCAGGGATTTTATCTATCGTTCCATATGCTTGAGATGTTTTATTCCATTCGTGAAATTCAAATAGAATAGTTTATATTTTTTGACGATCAATGCCAATATGTGTTAATCGATTATACCATAATTTATATAGAATTAATTTTTATTTTAAACCAGCGTTTAGCTGCTTTTAAATAATGGGATTCCAAAGGGACAATCGTCCCTTTGGCGCGTGGTTTGGAGGCAGAGCCTCCAAATTATAAACTTTTTTGACACTACTTGTCTTATTTCGTCATATACTGTACTGGCAATTATCCGCTATTATCAGCAAACACCGTATTAAAGGAGTGATACACAATGGCTACAATCACACTGGGCAACGGCAATGGCCAGCCTCTTTCCGGTTATACAACCATACAGGCCGCCATTGACGCGGCGCAACCGGGCGGCACGATCATCGTGCCCGCGGGCGTTTACAACGAGGAGATCACAATAGGCAAACCCCTCACCCTGCTTGGCGCGGGCGCGTTCAGGGATCCTGTGGAGGGCGGCAGGCCGGGCGGTGAAAGTGTGATAGAAAGCGATTATCCCGTAACCATAATGGCCAACGGCGTTACCGTAAACGGCTTTGAAATAAGGAACTTTCGTGTTGGGATAACTGTTCCCAAAGAGGCTTTTGTGGCCCCGGCTTTTTTGATTCAAAACAGTACGGTAACATACAACTGGATACACGGCGACGTCGCCTATCTTGGCTTTACCGCCGCTCCGGGCATTCTGCGCAACCTGTCTATCACTAACAACATCATCCATGTAAATAACGCGGTGGGGATATTCGCGCTGGCCGCCATCCGGCTTGCCCGCGGCGCTACCGATAACGCACTGTATGAAAACATTGATATCTCCCAAAACGATATCAAAAACGCGAAAGACCAAAGCGGTATACTTGCGTATGCGGAGCCGGACGCATACCTGATCAACGGGATGGTGATACGCTGCAACCGGTTCAGGAATACCAAAGGCGGTACAAACATAAATGTAGGCAATATATGCAACGGGCAGTTTATTGATAACCTGGTGGAAGACTGCCGCGTTTTACTCGGGATGCAGTTTGGTTCCGTAATTGGCAATACGTTTACGAGCGGCGGCAACCTGGCTCTGTTGGGCAAGGATAACAGCCCGCTCCGGCCCTCCTGCCATACTGCGGTTACAAACAATAACTTTACGGACGAAGAGACCGGCAACGGCCTCCAGATCAGGGCGGGCGCTCTGGCGTATACCATTCCCGTGCATAACAACGCGTTCCGCTATTCCGGCATAGCGCCCGCTCCCCCGCCGGATTACAGCACAGGCTACCTGATACGCAACGAGGGCCTGGGAACGCTGGACGCCACGTACAACTGGTGGGGTTCCGCAGAGGGCCCGTCCGGCAACACGGGCGGCGTTACGGGTTCCGTAACAACTTCGCCCTGGATCAAACTGTACACAGACGATCCCACTAAACTGACGCCCCCCACATGCTGGCCGCTCTCAACCGTTATGGCGGTACAGCCGGGCTTCTGGCCCGACTACCCTACTGGCGTATCCTATATCGGTAAAACCTGTTTTAATATTGGAGAATGTGTTGTGCTGCTTGCCCGGGTATCCTATTCCGGCGGCGACGGAAGCGGGTATGTGGTGGGGTTCGATTTTAGCGTACTGTCTCTTATATCCCAAACGCTGGCCGGCGGCGTGGCGTATGTATGCCTGGGAACGCAAATCCCCGCAGGCGCATACGACTTGACCGTGCGCTTGGGCCCGTATTCTTCTGAAACGGTAAAGATCAAAGTGGGCGGTTGCGGCCCGGATGGGACTTAAATATTGTAACTCTCCCCTGCCTGCTTTATAATTTGAATATGATTAAAACGGTGCTGTTTGATTTGGACGACACGATATTCGATTACAAGCACTCCCGGTTGTGCGGGCTTGATGCGCTCAAAAACGCGTGCCCGCAGCTTTCCCGCGTACCGCTGGAAGACATGGAGGCGGAACACGAGGCCCTGCTCAACGAATTTTATACAAAGGTTCTGGACGGAGCGCTTACAGACGGTAATTCCCGGCTGCAGCGGATGCGCCTGCTCTTTAAAAAGTTTGGGGCAGACCTGCGGGAGGAGGAGGCTGCCGCATTCGCGCAAGTGTACAAGCAGGCTTCCACTGCAAATCTGCGGGCCGTTTCGGGCGTTCGCGAGCTGCTTGACGCTATAAAAAAGCAAGTGCAAATTGGCATTGTAACCAACGGAATGTACGAAAGCCAGACGGAAAAAATACGCGTCTGCCGGGTGGAAGGCCTGTATGATTTTTTAATCCTATCGGAAGAAGTGGGGTCAAGAAAACCGGACAAAGCGATTTTTGAGGCGGCTCTTCAAAAAAGCGGCTCAGCACCCAATGAAGCTGTTTTTATAGGCGACGCTTGGGAAACCGATATGATTGGAGCCGCCAACTGCGGCATAAAAGCAGTATGGCTGAACCGGTATAACAAACCCTGCCCTAATGCCGGCCTTGTGTATGAGATCAAATCATTTGAAGGCATGGATGGAATAAGTAATTATATTTTAAAATGAATATAAATGAATGCTTATAATACGGGAAAAGGGGTTCCACACCCAAAGAAAAGAAGCGGCTCTTTTAATAAAATTAAGCTTGCCATCCGTGCGCGGCTTCCATATGAGCCGCGCACGTGATGCTAAAATCCATGTACGAAGCACCCGGGGGGCGGTATCGGACGGGGAACCGGTCCCCCGCCGAGTTAGTCGTCCACTCCAACCATCACGCTGGACGCCTTAATGATGGCGTAGGCTTCCCCTCCCACCTTTAGGCCAAGCTCCCGGATAGACTGCATGGTGATGCTTGCGGTAATCAGGGTTCCGCCGCCAATGTCCAGAACCAGAACGCCGTTTACCGCGCCGTCTTTAATCTCAACAATTTTGCCCTTCAACTGGTTTCTCGCGCTTATTTTCATATGTTTTTTACTCCTTTTACTTTATCATTTTTAGTATTAACATTTTAATAAACAATTTCACGCTTTTTAATCTTTAAGTACATAATTCAATTTTTTAAAACAGGATACCTGCCACCCAACAACATAAATAAAGAAGGCGGTTATGGGCCTAAGCAGGGCCAGCGGCAGTATTTCCAGAAAAAAATCTTTGCAAACAACCATTGCCACAGTGTTGTATGTAATGATAAAAGAAACAATAAAATTAATGCCGTTTTTTATTTTTTCCATACTTTTTTTGAATCCTCCTTCTATCCAGTTTTCTTATCCATATTATAACATATGGCTGCAAAATGTAATACGCGTACCACGCGGCAATTATGAATTTTGTGTAAAATAAAGGCGGTATGCCCTTTCATTGTAACTAAAACCGGATTTACTTGCCGCTCCATTTGGGCATTGCGGAGGTATCCGCCTTAAAAAACCTGTATGCCGCAATAAAAGTCCAAAGCTGCAGCGTGCCAATGTTGATACGCTCCACCAGGCCAAAGTAGTCCAGCTTGTTTGCAAAAATCATGGCCGTTGTGCCGCCCGCGATGAACAGAATGACGCCGGAGATAATGGAATACCTGCCAAAGCCCTTCCAACCTGCTACCTTGCGGATGCCAACGCCAACAAATATGGGCGCAAGTATAGTGAGCGGAATAATGGCAAACGTAATGGCAATATGCATGGTTCCGGCAAAAGTGGTTACGCCGGGCACATCCTGCGGAAAGAAATTATACAGAATAGAAACAAGCTGCATCAAAAAATACAGCAGCATGCCGGTCTGCGATATTTTGGGCGCAAAGCTCCTCAGATACATCATGGCGGCAAAGCCAAACACGATGCACGGCGGCCCGTACAGCAGCAGGATGTTGTTCATAAGCGCAAGGTCGTGCGCGCCCGCGCCCGTCAGGTCGCTGATGGGCTGCATCAGGTGGCTGTAACCCGGCCACAGCGCTCCCCCCAGCACCACGTGCAGCAAATAAGCCAGCGGGCCCACCATGCCCGCAATGCAAAGATATTTCCAGATTTTTTGGTTCATAAGGCCTCCTTTTAGAATAAAAAATTGATTATAAAAAAATATAATTCCACACTTTTTGTAAACATTGCGTCAAAAACAGCGTATCATTTCATGGAAAACACGTCAATAAAAAAAGCAGCCAAAGGCTGCGAAAACTTTCTAAATTGACCGCCGCGCCTGATAACATAAAGCCGGGGCCAAATCTTCCGGCAAACCTTCTGCCGCTTTTATACCATATGATTAAGAGGTGTTTTTTTAATGCCTGTTTTCTGCGGAACGGTTTGAAGCGCAGGTTTTTTCAGCCGGATTCAATCTCCCAAAACGGCGGTTATTCCGCCAGCCCACTCAATTAAACCGCCGGAAAGTTCTTCAAACATGCTGCCTTGCATATCCGTGGCTGCATATAAAAGGCCGTTTTTGATAAGGGCCCGCTCCTGCTCCGGCAAATTTTCAAGCAGCTCCGCCCTTGTTTGAATATAAACGCCCTTTTCATAAAAATGCCTTGCCTGCAAAACAAAAAACGCGGCCTTAAAAAGGGAACGCAAAAGGCCAGGATCGTTCTCGTGCAGATAATTGTGAACGGCGGCGTGGTAAATATTGCAGGCGCCAACCAGGGCGGCGCGCTTTGCGTCCGCCTTGCCCGGCGGCGTTATAAAATCTTCCAGCCTGCCAAACCAAGGTGTGGTATCGTGATAAAACTGAAACAGGTCCGCCTTTTCCCAATGCATAAGCTCGTTTTTACCGGAAACAAACCCGCATATTTTTTCTCTGTGCGGCATTTGGGAGAGAATTTGTTTATATTGCGCCAGTTCCCGCACGCCAAGCTTGTCCAGTATCACAACTGCGTCTATGTCGCTGCTTTCCGTGGCTTCGCCTCTGCCGTAGCTGCCCTGCAGGCCCACGAACAGCAGCCGCCCGCCCAATGCGCGGCGCAACTCCTCTGTCAAGCGCTGCATCCAGCTTTGTATATCAATTTGCATAAGTCACTTCCCTCTTATATTTCCAATACTTCCAGGTCTTCGGGCACGTGGGCGTTGCCGCTGTAGAACTGTTTTGCTTCTTTGGTATAGCGTTCCTTGCGGTTTGGCCAGGTTAAATCTTCCGTGTGCCAGAGCACCAGGTTGGGCACGCGGTATTTTTCCGCCAGTTCGCACGCCTCGCGCACTGTGCTGTGGTGGTACTGGTACGGATTGTGGATATCCCGGTCCTCGTACAGGCAGAACGCTTCAGAGAGCAGCCAGTCGCTGCCCCGCACCAATTCCTCACAGTTTTGGCTGCACGGCTCGTCTCCCAGGAATGTAAGCACTTTGTCATTCAGTTTGATCTTAAAGCCAAACTGCGGCGCTTTTTTGGACTGTATATCAAAAAAAGTAACATCGCAGCCTGTTATTTTGCTTTGTTCCCGGTCTTTTATAATAATAAACTGCATGCGGCGGCCAAACTGCGCCCGCTCGCCGGGACGGATGATCATTTCGCTGATGGCCATAATTTTGTCGTACACCTGCTGGCAGCAGTAAAACCGCATATCGCCCTGGAATCTTCCCAACTCCATCAGGTAGCCTATATACCGGATCACAATGAATATGCCAAACAAATGGTCTGTATGTTCGTGGCTCACAAATATATCGTGGACATCGTCCCAGCTCAGGCCGGCGCGGTCCATCTGCTGCAAAATGCCGTGGCCTCCCCCGCCGTCCACCAGCAAAATCTGCCCGTTATGGCAAAGCGCAAAGCAGGTATTAAAATACTTGCTCACAATAGCGGTGCCTGTTCCAAGTACTACGATTTTATCCAATTTTTCCGTCCTCCCATGCAAAAAATGCCGTTGCTATTATAACCGATATCCGCACAGAAGCGCAAGAAGGTTATAAAAATGTAAAAAAATTTGACGAAAAGTCACAAATGCTTGCGCTAGGTAAAAAATGGGTCTATTATAGTGTGGGGGAATAATTACGACTGCGAGCGAGAACTATGAATTTAAGTACACTAAAAGACTTGAAATACGCAAAAAAATACCTGAAAAATTGTATTATGAGTACCAATTCCTATCCAGCCCTGTACATTGTGCTGAGCGGCGAGGTGGCGGAATTTGTAGGCTACCGCAAACAAAACCAGGCAATAGTGAAGAAATACGGAACAGGCGATACGTTCGGCGAATCCGTACTTTTTTTTGATATCAAAACAAAAAACGAATTTATTGCGCTCTCGGATGTGGTGGCCATTGTGATCAGCCGGGCGCAGGCGGCGGAATTCATCCGCGAAGAGCCCGCCTTTGCGTTTGAGCTTATGAAAGAGTTATACGGAAAATCCGTGGAGCAACTGCCGGAAGCGGAAACTGCCGGGCCTCAAGACGCGCAGGGCGAACCCGCGGCCATTATAGCGCCGCCTGCCCCTCCCGCAGCGCCTGTGGCAGAGGAGGCCCTGGAAACCGAGCAAAAAAAAGCGCCTGAACAAAAAGCAGCGCCCGCGCCCAAAGCGCCAGCCGGCGCTGCTTCCCTGTTTCCCGAGGGGCATAAAACATACCAGCTTTCCATGAACAACCAGGACCGCGAACACCTGCTGCAAAGAAAATGCACTTGCCCCCTGTGCAAAACGGAATTTTCCCATCTGCATGCGCGCGAAGCCAAGCTGGTGCATCTGTCTACAGATAAAGACAAGCGCACGCGTTACAAGGATATAGAGCCTCTGTATTATGAGGTTGTTACCTGCCCCTCCTGCTATTTCAGCGCGTTGGAAGACCAGTTTGGGCACCCGGACAAGCCCGGCCAGAGGACGCTGCCCGAGGGGATTTCCCAAATGGCATCCGGTTTTCAGTTTGGAACGGACCCGGATTCAAATTCCATTTTTGCAGGCTATTACCTTGCCCTGCTATGCGCGCCCAACTGCTTTGCGCGCTACCAGATGGCGCAGGCCAAGCTGCTCTTTAAACTGAGCCGCATATACCAGGATACCGGGGACGCGGAAATGGAGATGCAAACCGCTCAAAAAGCCCTGGACGCATACATGTACGTGTACCAGAATATGGACATTCCGCCAAACCAGGACCAACAACTCTGTATTCTGCTGGGCGAGCTGAACATAAAACTGGGCGATATAAAGAGCGCCAAGGATTACTTCTTTAAAGCAAAGATGAACAAACAGGGCACCCCCCTGATGCAGCGCCACGCGGACGACCGGATTTATGACATTAAAGAGCTGGAAGGGACGGATGGTAAAACCGAATAAACGGCAGTAATAAAACGGGCTTCAACAGGCCCTTTTTTTATGCCTTTCTTTTTAACAATGTTTTATACAAAAACATACAATATTTCAGGCAACTTAAAACCTTATCTGATTCAAAAGGAGATACATAGTATGGGCAGAGAAAATACTGAAGTTCTTTTTATAAACGAAGAATTTGCAGAAGATATGGCCAGGTGGATCGGCACAACGGTTACGATCTATACAACCAGCGGCGGAGCTTCCGGTTGCGGCTTTACAGGCGTTTTGACCACTGTTGATCCATGTTTTGTCCGGCTCATCACCTGCCTGGGACCCGGCCCGTGCTGCTCGCTTGGGAGCGCGTGCCAGACTCCCGGCTGCCCCACATTTACCGGCGGCCGTGACGGCAACCGGTTTGGAAACCGCGGGTTTTCCGGCTGCATCACAAATGTCGGCTCCACCGTTGTGATCCCTATGGACAGGATCGCGGCATTTGTGCACTGCTCCATTTGAGCGGGCAAAAAGAAAAAATGCTTTCTATGGAAACATAGAAAGCATTTTTTTAATTTTATAGCAGGTTTATTCCAGGTCCAAATGCTGCCATGCAACGCCGTCCAGGTTCTTCCACTCAAACCGGCTGCCTTGCAGAACCATATAACCGCGCGGGCTGTTTTCTTTAGGAATGGAAACGGAGCCGGGATTGAGGCAGATAACCTCCCCCGCCTCGCACAGCGGAACGTGCGTATGCCCATACAGCAATACATCGCCTTTTTTGAGCGGCGGCAATTGTTCCCTGTTGTAATGGTGCCCGTGGGTGGCAAATATCATCCGGCTGCCAAGGGACAGTATACAGTATTCCGCCAGAACCGGAAACGCAAGCACCATCTGGTCCACTTCCGCCTCGCAGTTGCCGCGCACGCATAAAATCTCTTTTTTGAGCGCGTTCAGCATTTCTATTACTTGTTTGGGCTGGTAACCCTCCGGCAGATCGTTCCTTGGGCCGTGGTAGAGCAAATCGCCCAGCAGCAGAAGCCTTTGGGCTCCTTCCCTTCTATACGCCCCCAGAAGCTTTTCGCAATAAAAGGCGGAGCCGTGGATGTCCGATGCGATCATTATTTTCATGCTGTCTCTCCTGCTTCCGTCGTTTATTTCAGCTCGTATCCTTTTTTTGCGGATATACCGTGCTGGCGGTCAAAATTCTCTTTGTTTTTATTCATGTACATATCAAACAGCATGTCCGCATCCATGCCGGTTTTGTGGCACATGCTCACAAAAAAATGCAGGATGTCCACCAGCTCCTCCCGGACCAGGTTTACGTCCACTTCTTTTTTGTTCTTCCACCATTTAAAGTTCACCTCGTCGATGAGCTCGGCCAGTTCGGACAGCATGGCGAGCGTTTCCTTCTGTATCCACTCTTCCATTGTTACGCCGCCAAGGCCGCGTTTTTCTATAATCTCGTCGTCAAACTTTTTCTGGTACGCAAAAATTGTTTCCAGTTTATCCATTCAGAGCTCCCTTGCAGCCACTAATACTGCAGCTTTTTATAATCGACGTCTTCCTTGCCCACCGTTGTGATGGTGCATGCGTCAAAGTTGATAAGGTCGTCCAGCAGGGAAAGCGTATCTTCAAAACTCACGCGGTTCACCAGTTCTATGGTCTCTTCCTCTGTGGTCAGCTTGCCGGTAATCAGCTTGCCCTTGCCAATTGCATTCATTTTAGCAGATGTGTTCTCCAATGCCAATATATAATTGCCTTTCAGCTGCTCCTTGCTCTGCAAAAACTCTTCTTTTGTTATTTTGCCGTTCTTCATGGATTGAAGCTCGCCCACAATAAGCTCTATTACCGTTTGCATGTTTTTGAGAGTGGTGCCCGCGTAAATGGTATACATGCCAATGGTGGAATACAGCGACGGGTAGGAGTACACAGCGTAGGCCATGCCCATTTCCTCCCGTATTTTCTGGAACAGGCGGGAGCTCATGGAAGCGCCCACGATGTTGTTTAAAACAGAGAGCGCAAAGCGCCTTTTATCCTCAAACGCGCATCCGGGGAAGGCCATGCACAGGTGCACCTGCTCTATATCGCGCATTACAAAATTGTTTTTGCGCACCAAAGCCAGGTTGTTGATCTCCAGGTTGGACTGCGGCACATGCGGGATGCAGTCTGTGCAGAAATATTCGTTCAGGCAGCCCATCAGCTCGTCCTTGTCAAAATTGCCCGCCACCGCAATCACCATGTTCTGCGTGCCATAGTGCCGCTCTTTATAATTCACAACGTCCGCGCGCTTAAAATTGCGTATGTTATCCGCGGGCCCCAGAATGGCTTTTTCCAGGTGCGTTCCCTTAAAAAAGGTGGATGAAATCAACTCGTGCGCCACTTCGTCCGGCGTATCGTTGTACATGGCTATCTCCTCAAGCACAACGCCTTTTTCCTTTTCCAGCTCGGCTTCGTCAAACACACTGTTCAGAAACAGGTCGGACAGTACCTCTATGCCTTCCTTCATTTTATCGCGGATTACTTTGATATAATAACAGGTGCATTCCTTTGCGGTAAACGCGTTAATCTGCCCGCCCAGGTTATCCACTTCCATGGCGATCTGCTTGGCCGTGCGCTTCTCCGTGCCTTTGAACAGCATGTGCTCAATCAGGTGCGAAAGGCCGTTCTCTTTCTCCGTCTCCGTAACGGAACCGGCCCTGACCCAAAGGCCTATGGATACGGAATGAAAATTGGGAACCTGCTGGCAAACCACATTAATGCCTGATTTCAGTTTTTCTTCTACGTACATCCAGATTGACTCCTCTTTTAAACAATTATTGTATTATTATAACCCCAATTTGCCTAAAGTACTAATCCGCCTTTCATGCAAAAGCGGCTCTGCAAATAGGCACACGTTTTATATCGGCTGTTTGCCGCCGAATATTAACGGAAAATTACGCGCGCAAACGCCCTTAGCCGCTAATACCCTGCAATCTGGCACGGTTTTGCATTATTTTCATAGTATATACTGACGAATATATACGGAAATCGGGTGGAACAATCTATGTACTATTGCTGTGAAAATGATTATTTTGTGGGCCAGTTGAAGAAAAAAATCGGGCAGGATGTCATTTTATTTGATAAGGACGGCGCTTCTTATTTTGGCGTGCTTGCGCGGCTGGACGATCACGCCTGGCTTACTCCCTCCCCCCTGGCTTTCAGCGGGCTTGTGGAGATACACAACCCGGAATATGAAGCCGACCTGAACACGGCCAAAATAAAAACTTCCCAAATCATAGGCTTTGGGTTTGATATTGACGCAGACCCGTTTATGATTCCTGCCGGCGGCGCGGTGGAATCTTTAAAAGACAATTTTTCCTCTTTCTCCGGTGTGGAGCCCGGCTTGGAAACGGAAGCGGATGAAAAGCTGATTGCGGTGGGGACGCCCGGCGGTTTTCTTTTTGCTGGGTACGCAACGCTGGTGGCGGGCCAGACTTTAAAGCTCCGGCTGGAATACCTGTTTACGCCCGGCGAAGGCAATATTTTGCACAGTGTTAATACGGCTCTGGTAAACCTGTACACGTCCACCTCCGTTGCTTCCTGAGCAAGAATGGGAGGTAAAAAAATGCAGTTGCTTGACACCATGAAAGAGAGGCTTGCAAAGCGCGTGAGCAGCGCGGGCAAACCGTATAAGCAGTTTATTTACCTGGCGGATATCCACTTTAAAGCGGATGGCAACAACGCCGGATTTGAAGAGATACTCCACAGAATTGCGGAGGAAAAAGATGACACCCTGTTTGTTCTGCTGGGCGGAGACATGGTTGAAACCGGTTCCAGGGAAAATTACGAAGCGTTTATAGAACGCTGCGAGCGCTTTTACCGGGAAACGGGCGAAGGGGTTCCCATCATTCCCACCGTGGGCAACCACGAGCTGTACGGCGTGGAGGAAGGCATAAATGCGGAGGGCCGTTATAGCGGGTATATGGGAGATATGAATTTTGCAATCCACATTGCGGCCAGGGGCCTGGGGGCCTCCGTTTCAATTGTGGCCTTTGCGGACGCAAAGCCCCGCGTACTTGAACGGGCTAAAAGCCCGAATCAAAAAAGCCAATGCGAAGGACGCCCAAATTCCAGGCACCTGTTTTATTTTCCGCACGGATATATCCGCCTGCCCAAACATCCCTCGGACGCGGATAAGCGCAGGTACAGCAATTTTCCCGGTTTTCTGGATGCGGCCGAAAAAGCAAGCGGACATATACTTGTAACCATGCACGTTCCCCCGCGCAAAGACCCCCTGCCGCGCATGCTGAATGCGTTTGTGGAAAACGGATACGCCTGCTGCCTGGAACAGAACCCAACGATATCCATGAAGGACCTTAAGAAATATTACCGCAACCTGGGCATGCTTGTGCATGGAAACAGCACGGCGGACAAAAACGATTCCACGCAGTGGTTTGCGGATGAAATAAGCAGCAGAAAAAAAGTGGAAATGGTGCTGATGGGCCATGTGCACACATACTATCCGTTTACCTTGCCCGGAGCGGAGCGGATACAAATGGTGATTTCGGGCGGGGGCGGGAACAACACCGCAATGACTTACGACCCCGGCCACCCTGTGACCACCTGGCATTACCTGCGGGTTATGTATAGCATGAGCAAGAAACGCTTTATTTATGCCAAGGTGGACGCGGGCAGCCCCAAGGAAAACCTGCTTTCAACCGTGTGGGAACTGCCCCAGGAAGACTGGGGCGTGCCGGAAGCAAGCCCGCGGATAGATTTTGATTTGCCGGAGGAGGAATGGGAAGTGCCAAAAGAATTTGAGCTTAAGTTTTTGGAGGATGAATGGGGATTGCCCAGGGAGACGATTATTGATATGCCGGAAGACGAATGGGATGCGCCGGCAGAAATAAAAACAGATGATTTTGAGTCTGATCTGGACTATCTGGAATACGAATAATTCATTTTAAAATGCTATGTCACAACATATGGCTGATTTTTGTCGATAAATAGCGTATAATATACAGTAGTAAATAGTACCCCAAAAAGGAGTTGATTGGATATGCCTACTATCAAAGACGCATTAGATATTATCGGTAAATTGACACTTGCAGAACAGGAAAGCCTAAAAACAATGCTGTTGAGTCCTGCATTTGGTAAAGCTCTGAATATTGAGGACTTTGTTGCAAAAGAAAGATTTTCCAATAGTCGTGTTTGCCCTTTGTGTGGTTGTATCCATGTGGTTCGTAATGGACACCGTAAGGACGGTACACAGAGATATGTATGCAAAGATTGTGGCAAGTCCTTTGTTATAGCAACCAACTCCATTGTTTCTGGCACAAGAAAAGACTTGTCCGTATGGGAAAAGTATATTGACTGCATGATGAGTGGCTTATCTATTCGCAAAACTGCTGTTGCTTGTGGTATTCATAGAAATACTGCATTTCTGTGGAGACATAATATTTTAGATGCCCTTCAGAATAATGAACTCCTATGTTAGATTTACAAATGCCAATGGTATTGAGCAGCTTATTCAGTTGAAAACTGGCAAAGCCAAGAAAGGCATTTATACTATCCAGCATATCAACAGCTACCATAGTCAGTTAAAGAAGCTTATGCGTCGCTTTAATGATGTTTCTACAAAGCATTTGAACAACTACCTTGTATGGAACAACCTTGTAAACTATGCCAAAGAAAGTGATACAGAGAAAAGGAACATCTTCTTAACTTTCGTGCTGGCTACACTGAAAACTGATAAATGTAGAGATTTATCAAACAGACCAGCAGTTCCACTGGTCGGATAAGAATTATACAAATCGGAATTTGTCTTTTTGTTGGATAAATAGAAGATATATAAAACAATTTTGCGGGCCTTAGTTCTTCCTCGCCAATACACCAAACAGCCTACCACGACTATAAATCTTGAATGTTAATATGCGTTGCTTGTAGCAACGGGCAGTTCCTCAATACAATAGTGGTAACAGCCGAAAGAAAGAAGGTTATCCCTAATGCTAAACGAAAACATTAAAGCAATCAGAAAATCAAAAGGACTTTCGCAAGAAGAACTTGCTATCAAGCTGAATGTGGTGCGACAAACAATCTCTAAATGGGAGCAAGGATTGTCAGTTCCTGATTCTGATATGTTAATCTCCATATCGGAAGTGCTTGAAACATCCGTAAGCACTTTGCTTGGGGAAACTGTTATTGAGTCGAAAGTTGATGATTTAAAAGTGATTTCCGCAAAACTGGAGATTATAAACTTACACCTTGCACAAAGGAAGACCACGAGAAGAAAAATACTTCATTGGCTAATTATCTCATTGTGTACGGTCATAGTAACATTTTCTGCGGTCTTAATAGTATTAAATAGTCCTTACTTAGGATGGGATTATAATGACCCTGAAACCGCCGTTGTCGGAGTAGCTTTTCACGCATTTGAATGGCTGTTTGTCAGATTAGCACCGATTATCCTTATAGGGGCAATCGTTGGAATTTTCTTGACACGGAAGAAAGTATAAAACTGCTCTGCTTTTTGAGTACAGTTCAGACTTCAAAATTCCAGTTTGCAGGAGAGTTTTAAGGTTCTCCTACAAAAAATCTCATTTATCAACTATTTGTTGTGACATAGCCTTTTAAAAAAAGAAGCCTTTCGGCTTCTTTTAAGTTACTTATTCGTCGTCTCCGCTGTCTTCGCTGCGGCGTTCCTCGCTGCGCTCGGGGCGCTCGCGGCGGGGCCTGTCGTTGTGATCACGGCGCGGCGGGCGGTCTCCGCGGTCACGGCCGTCGCGTTCGCGGCGTTCCGGGCGGTCGGGGCGGTCTGCGTCCGCGCCTTCCGGCTTGGGCAGCAGCACCTTGCGGGAAAGGTTGATTCTTCCCTGCTTGTCAATCTCTATAACCTTCACCCATATCTCGTCGCCTTCTTTCACCACGTCCTCCACCTTTTCCACAAAGCTGTGGTCCAGGTTGTTGATGCGGCACATGCCTTCCTTGCCCGGCGCAAGCTCAACAAACGCGCCGAAGTTCATGATGCGGGTTACCTTGCCATAATATGTTTCGCCCACTTCTATATCCTTGGCAATGCCTTCTATGATGCGGCGGGCCTTGGCGGATGCTTCCGCGTCTGCGGAAAGGATGTACACGCGGCCGTCGTCCTCCAGGTCGATCTTCACGCCGGTTTCCGCAATAATCTTGTTGATCATCTTGCCTCCTGGCCCGATGACTTCGCGGATCTTGTCCGGATCGATCATAAACTGCGTGATCTTGGGCGCATACACGGAAAGCTGCGTTTTTGGCTCAGGGAGAACCTCATTCATTTTGCCCAGAATAAACAGCCTTGCATCCAGAGCCTGCGCAAGCGCGCGTTCCAGAATGGGCCTGTCTATGCCCTTGATCTTGATATCCATCTGAATGGCGGTGATACCTTTTGCAGTTCCCGCAACCTTAAAGTCCATGTCTCCCATGAAATCTTCCAGGCCCTGGATGTCTGTTAATACAATCACCTTGCCGCTCTTCTCGTCTTTAATCAGGCCCATGGCAGCGCCCGCAACGGGAGCCTTCATGGGTACGCCCGCGTCCATCAGGGACAGCGAGCTTGCGCATATACTGGCCTGGGAGGTGGAGCCGTTGGAGCTGATAACCTCCGAAACCGCGCGGATGGCGTAAGGGAATTCTTCCTCTGAGGGCAGCATGGGCAGTATGGCGCGCTCTGCCAGGGCTCCGTGCCCCACTTCACGCCTGCCCGCCGAACGCAGGGGTTTTGCTTCGCCTGTGGAATACGGCGGCATGTTGTAATAATGCATGTAACGCTTGTATTCCTCTTCTCCCAGGCCGTCCAGCGTCTGGCTCTCGCGCATGGCGCCCAGGGTTACCATGGTCATTACCTGCGTTTGGCCGCGCGTAAACACCGCGCTGCCGTGCGTGCGCGCAAATATGCCGGTCTCGCACCAGATGGGGCGGATCTCCGTGTATTTGCGGCCGTCCGGGCGCAATTCCTGGTTGATGATCTTGTCGCGGATTACTTCTTTGGTAATGGCATACAGCACATTGCCAATATGGGTTGCGCCGTCCGGGAACTGCTCGGCAAAATGCTCCTGCACTCCCTTTTTCATGGCTTTCTGGCGCTCCTCGCGTTCCTCGCGCACAATTGTATCCAGGCTCTCCCAAACCTTGGGGGTTGCATATTCGCGCACCGCAGCGTCTATTTCTTCGGGAACGTGGTACAAATCCACTTCCTTTGCCGGTTTGCCAATCTCTGCCTTAATGCCCTCTATAAAAGCTACAATTTTTTTGATTGCTTCGTGCGCTACCATGATGCCTTCCAGCATTACCGCTTCCGTTACTTCGTTAGCGCCGGCTTCCACCATCATCACAGCGTCCTTTGTGCCGGACACCACCAGGTGCATCTGGCTCTTTTCACGCTGCTCAGAATCGGGGTTCAGGACATATTCGCCGTCCACGTAACCCACCACAATGGAACCCGTGGGGCCCATGAAGGGGATGCCGGATATAGACAGCGCTATGGACGAGCCGATCATGCCGTATACTTCCGGGGGTATCTCGTTATCTACGGACAGCACGGTCGCAATGACCTGCACGTCGTTAAAATATCCTTTGGGAAACAGAGGCCTGATGGGCCTGTCTATCAGGCGCGAAGTTAAAATCGCCTTTTCTGAGGGCCTGCCCTCCCTTTTCATAAATCCGCCGGGAATCTTGCCCACGGCGTACATTCTCTCTTCAAATTCTACGCTCAGTGGGAAGAAGTCTATCCCTTCCCGCTGCGTTTCCGCAGCCGTTGCCGTAACCAGCAGAGCCGTGTCTCCGCACCGGATGATGCAGGAACCGTCCGCCTGCCCGGCGTATTTGCCGCACTCCACTATGAGCTTGCGCCCGGCCAGTTCTGTTTCAAAAATCTTATGTTGCATTCGATCCTCCTTAATTTCTACCGCCAACACACCGTACAAAGAGCCTCTCATACTTCTCTTTTGTACACACACATTTTCCAAACAATGGGTTTGGGTTTCTTTTTATAAAAATATAGAGCGGGAAATTGCCCCGCTCTTATCTTTATGCTACTTCCTCAGGTTCAGTCTTACAAGCAACGCACGGTAGCGCTCCAGGTCTTTTGATTTCAGATAATTCAATAGTCCTCTGCGCTGGCCTACCATTTTTAAAAGGCCCCTTCTGGAATGAAAGTCCTTGGCATGCGACTGCAAGTGTTCGTTCAGGTGGTTGATGCGGTAAGTGAGGATGGAAATCTGCACTTCCGGCGAACCCGTATCGCCCTCGTGAGTGGCGTACTCCTGAATCAGTTTGTTTTTAATTTCCTTGTCCATGTCTGTGTCTCCTCCAATAATTTAGTACCCCCATGAACTGTGGACACGCCGGAGTTGCGCTGTTCATAGTACATGGTTGCTTTCCCTGTCGGCTTATGCTTCCAGGGCGTTTTTCTATCCAATCATATCACACCGTATCCGGTTTGTAAACCGTTTGTTTTTGCACATTCTGGATAATTTCCCGCGCTTTTTGGCTGTCTTTCTCAATCTGTTCCCGCAAACCGTCCAGCCCGGAAAAGCGTATTTCGCCCCGCAGGCGTTCCACAAAATATACAACAATCTCCTCATCATATATTCTGCCGTTAAAATCAAAAATATTCGTTTCTATGTTCACCTGCCCGGTTTGGCTCACTGTGGGCCGCACGCCCACGTTTGTGACGGACCCGTAGCATTGGCCCCGCACTTGCGTAAGCGTTGCGTATACGCCGCAGGCGGGCTTTATTTTTGCGGTGCGGATGTTGGCTGTGGGAAAGCTGATGGAAGCGCCAATCCGCTGCCCTTGTTCCACCTTGCCGGATACGGAATAATAACCGCCCAGCATTTTTGCCGCCTCTGATACGTTGCCTTCCGCAACCAGCCTGCGGATGCGCGTGCTGCTGATTTTTTCTCCGCCGTACAGCACCGGAGGCACAACCAATACAGAAATGCCAAGCTGCTCCGCGTTTTGGAGCAGATAAGCCGCGTTTCCCTGCGCGCCGTGCCCAAAGCGGAAATCCTCCCCCACCGCAAGCAGCCGGACATTATACCTGTTTTTCAGGAGCAATATAAACTCATCCCGCGTGGTATCCATAAACGCATGCGTGCAGGGCTGCAGGTATGCGTAATCCATGCCCGTGGCGGCCAGCAGGCGCTCTTTTTCCGCCATTGTGTACAGGCTCTCTGATTCGTCCTCCAATCGGAAGGTAAAAGCCAGCGTTTTGGCGCCGTCCGCGTTTTGGCGCAGCGTATCCATCAAAGCGCGGTGGCCCAAATGCACGCCGTCGAACATGCCCACCGTTACGGCTGTTTCTTCTGCAATTGTATCTTTTGGCTTTAAAAAAATCATTTGGCAGCTATCCTATATAATACATTGTTTTTACCGCAAGCAGGCTGCCTTCCGCCCGGCCCACGCCGATGAATTGGCCCCTGCAGTATACCCGCAAAAAGCAGTCCCGCGGCACCTGCGCGCCCTTCTTGGTACGGGCCAGGTCTATTTTTGAACCCGTGGTTACAATTGGAAACAGATAATCGTCCAGCATGCACGCGGAATAGTTCTCCAGCGCCCTGTCCGAAGGAATCAGAAACGATGCGTCTCCCGCGGCGGCCTGCGCCTCTATTTCCTCCAGCGTATGGCACGCCTCCACCCCTGCATGGCACGCTTTGGAACGGAGCAAAAAAGATACGTACCCAAGGCATCCCATATGCCTTGCCATGTCTGCGCACAGGGTGCGGATATACGTTCCCGCGGAGCATTCTATTTGCAGCAGGCAGTTTTGCTCCGCCTCGTTCATCTCCAGAATTTCTATGGCGTATATGGTAACGGGCCGGGGCTTTAAATCCACATGCCCGCCCTGCCGCGCAACGTCGTACATTTTTTGCCCGTTTACCTTGATTGCGGAATACATGGGCGGCACCTGCTCCTGCGGGCCGGTGAACGCAGCGCAGGCTTCCCGCAGCGCCCCGGGCGCGGCGCGTCCCCCGCCCGTTTGCGTCACTTTGCCGTATGAATCCAGCGTGTCCGTCTCCGCGCCAAAGCGCACGGCGGCAACATATGTTTTAGGGCTTTCCATCAGGTAGTCCGCCAGCTTGGTTGCGCGCCCCACACAAACAGAGAGGACACCGCATGCACCCGGATCCAGCGTGCCTGTATGTCCCGTCTTTTTCTGGTTTAATATTCTTCTCAATGCCGCCACCAGGTTGCTTGAAGTCATGCCCGGCGGCTTTAAAACGTGAATAACGCCGTTCACCCGAAAATTTCCTTTGCTATTGCGTGGATGGAATCCATCAGGTCCCCAAATTCGCCGTTCATGGAGCAGCCCGCCGCGCGCACATGCCCCCCGCCGCCGAACCGCTGGGCAATCTCCAGCACATCCACCTTTTCCTTGGACCGAAAGGACACCTTGTAGGCTTTGTCACGCAATTGGCGGATGAACACGGCCAGTTCCACCGTATCTATATCCCGCGCATAGTTGATCACCGTTTCGCAGTCCTCCGGCGAAGCGCCCGTGTCCTGCAAATCTCCCAGTGTTATGTGGGTGATTGCAACCTGCGCGTCAAAATACAGGCGCAGGTTCCCGATGACCTTGCCGATAAGCAAGGTGGATTCCAGGGATTTCTCGTTATACAGGCGGTTTGCGATGCGCGACAGGGGTATGCCCGTGCGCACCAGGGCTGAAACACGTTCAAACGTATCCGCAACGGTATTGTCATACGTAAAGTTGCCTGTATCTGTGGATATTGCCACATACAGCGCCGCCGCCATTTTTTTGTCCACCTGTGCGCCCAGCGCATGAATCAGGTCGTAAATAATCTCCCCGCAGGAAGGTTCCGCCGCCACATGGCTCACGTTCCCAAACCCGTTGTTGGAGGTATGATGGTCTATATTGATGCTGAACTTCTCCGCAAACAGGCTTTTGGCTTCGCCCAGGCGGCCAAAATCCGCGCAGTCTACGCTGATCACGCAATCGTAGCCCCGGTCCGCGGGATCGTACATCTTAAAATCCAGCGGCAGCTCGTCCATTGCGTATTTTCTGGGTACGGGCGCCAGCAGAATGGCGGTTGATTTTTTGCCTAATGCCCGCAAGGCCGTGTTCAGCGCAAGCATGCTGCCCAGAGCGTCTCCGTCCGGATTGATGTGCGTCAAAATTGCAAAATTGTCATTCCCCCGGATTGCGGAGATTATTTCATTCATCACTTTGGTGCAGTACCTCTTTCAGTTTCCGTTCTATTTCAAAGCTGTAGGCTATGCTGTTGTCCAGCACAAACGTCAGTGCGGGAACGCGCCGCACGTTCATGCTGTGCGCCAGCTTGGTGCGTATAAAGCTGGCGGCATGGTTCAGCGCGTCTATTGTTTTTTCCCTTGCCTGGTCCGCGTCAAACACGCTGATATACACCTTGGCGTATTTGAGGTCCTGGGTCAGTTCTATGCGGGAGACCGTGGCCATTTTGGACAGGCGGTCGTCCTTTACTTCCATTCGTATGATCTCCGCCAGTTCGCGGCGCATTTCCTCCGCTATTTTGACGGTTCTGTCTCTGTTATACGGCATTTGTTATTCTTCAGCGCTCTTTTTCATGAACCACAAAGGATTCTATGACGTCGCCCTCCTTGATATCGTTATAGTTTTCCAGAGAAACGCCGCATTCATACCCCTGCGCAACTTCTTTTGTGTCGTCCTTAAAGCGTTTTAAGGAGGATATTTTGCCCTCGTGCACCACCACGTTGTCGCGCAGCAAACGCACGTTTGAATTGCGCTGCACCTTGCCGTCCGTTACATAGCATCCGGCAATGGTTCCCACGTTGGATACCTTGAATGTCTGGCGCACTTCCACATGGCCCAGTATCACTTCCTCAAACTCCGGCTCCAGCATGCCCTTCATGGCAAGGGTGATGTCTTCTATCGCCTTGTAAATCACGCGGTACAGGCGGATGTCCACCTTCTCGTGCTCGGCTGCGGCCTTGGCCTTTACCTCCGGGCGCACGTTGAAGCCAATGATAATGGCATTGGAAGCCGCGGCAAGCATAACGTCTGATTCCTTGATGGCGCCAACGCCGCTGTGTATGGCTTTTACGCGCACTTCCTCGTTTGAAAGCTTCTCCAGCGACTGCTTGACCGCTTCCACCGAACCCTGCACGTCCGCTTTGATGACGATGTTGAGGTCCTTGATCTGGCCTTCCGCAATTTGCGTAAACAAGTCGTCCAGGGACACCTTGGTCATCTTCTTGAGCATTTCCGCTTTTTGTTTGTCCTTGCGTTCCTCCACAACCTGCTTGGAGAGTTTATCCTGCTCCACGGCATAGAGAACGTCGCCTGCCTCGGGCACCTCGGAAAATCCGATTACCTCAACCGGCTTGGAGGGGCCTGCTTCCTGCACCGTATTGCCGTTGTCGTCCACCATGGCGCGCACGCGGCCAATGGCCGTGCCCGCAACAATGGCGTCCTGCACATGCAGCGTGCCGTTTTGTATCAGCACCGTGGCAACCGGGCCGCGGCCTTTGTCCAGCTTGGCTTCCACAATGGTGCCGCGCGCCAGGCGCTTGGGATTGGCCTTGAGCTCCTGCACGTCTGATACCAGCAGTATCATTTCCAGCAGTTGATCTATGCCTTCGCCCGTTACAGCCGAAACCGGGGCCATAACGGTTTGACCGCCCCATTCCTCTGCAACAAGGTCGTACTCTGTTAATGCCTGTTTTATTTTTTCAACGTTTGCCGCCGGCCGGTCAATTTTATTGATGGCAACAATAATGGGCACGCCCGCAGACTTGGAATGGTTAATGGCTTCAACCGTCTGGGGCATAACGCCGTCGTCCGCCGCAACCACCAGAATGGCAACGTCCGTTACCTGCGCGCCGCGCGCACGCATGGCTGTAAACGCCTCGTGGCCCGGGGTGTCTATAAAGGTAATGGGACGCCCGTTCACATCTATCTGGTATGCGCCAATGTGCTGGGTGATGCCGCCCGCCTCGGACTCCGTGACCTTGGTGGAACGTATTTTGTCCAGCAGAGACGTTTTGCCGTGGTCTACGTGGCCCATAATGGTAACAATGGGCGGCCGTTTAATGAGGTCTTCCGGGTTGTCCTGCGTTTCATCCCCCGCGGTAAGCGTTTCTTCCGCGGTGGCCTCCATCTTCTGCTCCAGCTCTATGCCAAACTCGCCTGCAATCAGGCTGGCTGTATCGTAATCTATCTGGGAGTTGATGGTGCACATCATGCCCAGAAGCAACAGCTTCTTTAGTATATCTGAAACCGGCTTGCCAATCTTTTCCGCAAACAGTTTTACGGAAAGCGTATCGGAAGTGATTACCGCTTTTTCAATTACAATAGGCTCAAACACAAACTTCTGCTGCGGTTTGCGTTTGTGCTTGCGGGAACCGCGGGAGAATTCTTCCACATCTCCATCAGCCGTAAGCACCACATGGTCCTTATAAGCGCCGCCTTCCTTAATTCCGCCGGGGCCCTTTTTAACAGCTTTGGGCTTGTTTTCATCAGCGGCGGGTTTCTTGATCTTTTTGGCGTCGTAATTGGAAGCCTTGTTTTTCTCAAGCGCCGCGGTTTCTCCGTCTGTTTTGGGGCGCGGCGGAGCCTTGCGCACCTGCGGGCGCGTATCGCCTTCGTCCTTATCCTTGTTCATGCCAAATGGCGGACGCTGGCCGTCGCGGTTATATGGCGGGCGCTGCCCCTGATAACCGCCCTGGCCCTGCTGGCCGTCGCGGTTGTACGGAGGACGCTGTCCCTGATAGCCGCCCTGGCCCTGCTGGCCGTCGCGGTTGTATGGCGGGCGCTGTCCCTGATAGCCGCCCTGGCCCTGCTGGCCGTCGCGGTTGTATGGCGGGCGCTGCCCCTGATAGCCGCCCTGGCCCTGCTGGCCGTCGCGGTTGTACGGCGGGCGCTGTCCCTGATAGCCGCCCTGGCCCTGCTGGCCGTCGCGGTTGTATGGTGGGCGCTGTCCCTGATAGCCGCCCTGGCCCTGCTGGCCGTCGCGGTTGTACGGCGGCCTGTCGCCTCTGGGCTGCCCTTCGCGGTCATACTGCGGCCTTTCTTGCCGGGGTTGCCCTTCGCGGTTGTATGGTTGCCTGTCCTGCCTGTGACGGTCATCCGAACGATCGGGGAAGGTTCTGGTCTGCACCCGTTCCTGGGTCTCCGCCCTAGGCGGCTGCTCGCTTTTTTCTACAGGCTTTTCCTGCGCCTGCGTGGGCTGGGCTGCGGCTTCCGCAACGGGAGCCTGCGCTTTTTCTACAGGCGGCGTTTGCTTTTCTTTTATTTGGGCAACAGGCTTTTCCGGTTCTGCAACCGGCTCCTGCTCAGGCTTCTCGGGGGCTTTTTCTGCCGGAGTCTGCGCGGACGCTTTCTCCGGTTCTACCGTTTTATGAACGATCTGCGGACGCTCTTCCTGCTTGCGCGCTTCCATCAATTTTTCCATAGCCAATTTTTCCGCAAGCAAAGTTTCTTCTATCTGCTTCCGCCTCGAAATTTCCATAATCTTTTTTTCAAACGCACGGATGTCCCGGATCTGGCTGTCCGCTTCTGTTTGCATGGACAATATTTTTTCAAATATTTTGTTTGCCTCATCCAACAACGTTTTGTTTTCATCCATGATTTTCAGTTTACTCAATGCTTATACACCCCCGGATGTGTCCTTCGTGGATCTCCATCAGCCTGCCCGCAAATTCCGGGCTTACGATTCCAAATACTTTGTTCGCCGGCCTTCCCAATGCTTCTCCCAAAGTTCCTTCTGTTTTATTTACAATGACGGGCACCCGGTAATACGCGCACGCGTCAGTGAATTCTTTGATTGTGTTTGCGGAAGCGTCCGCCTCCAGCACCACCAGCTTAACCTTGCCGCGCCGTATCGCGCGCCTGCAGGCATCCGCCCCGCCGAGCAGCTTGCCCGCGCGGGCAGCCAGCCCCATAAAGCTCTTAAAGTCTCCGCTCATTGCCTGTTGTCCACGCTCCGCTCAAGCTCCGCATACACGGAATCGTCCACCTGGCGGCGGAACGCCCTGCCGAGCGCCCTTGATTTTTGCGCCTTGCGGATGCACTCCACACTGCGGCAAAGATACACGGCCCTGCGCTGGGATTTCTGCTCCCTGTCTATGTGAATCGCGCCGTCCCGCTGCACAATGCGCAGCAGGTTTTGTTTTGCGGCCCGCTTGCGGCAGGCGGCGCACATGCGCTCTGGCTCCCAGCCTTTTTCCGTTTCAATCATTCCGCCGTTTCGTCCGTGTCCAGGGCGGTTTCAATCTCGCCCAGTTCAAACTCTTCTTCCTGCAGCGTTTCTTCCGCAGGCCGCTCCGGCTCCTGTTTTTTGCCAAACACCTCTTCTTCGGACTGGCTCTGGCTCTTGATGTCTATCTTCCAGCCCGTGAGCTTGGCGGCCAGGCGCGCGTTCTGCCCTTCCTTGCCAATCGCCAGCGAAAGCTGGTAATCCGGCACGATGACCTTTGCGGCTTTTTCGTCCGTCTTCACCTGCACCATCAGCACTTTGGCCGGGCGCAGGGAGTTGGCTATAAATTCAATGGGATCGCTGCTCCAGGGCACCACGTCTATTTTCTCTCCCCGCAGTTCGTCCACCACTTTCTCTATACGCATGCCCTTGTGGCCCACGCAGGCGCCCACCGGATCCACGTCTTTTTCGTCCGTATACACCGCCATTTTGGTGCGCTGTCCAGCCTCGCGTGCAATGCTCTTGATTTGAACAATGCCCTGCCGAATCTCCGGCACTTCCAGCTCAAACAGTTTTTTGATGAGGTACGGGTGCGTGCGGGACACAATAATCTGCGGCCCTTTGTTTGTCTTTTTAACTTCTATCACATACACCTTCATGCGGTCGCCCAGGTTGTACTGCTCTGTATACACCGTCTCGCTGGCCGGAATAATGCCTTCCGCCTTGCCGAATTCCACAAAAATATTGCCGCGGTCTATCCTGTGCACAGTTGCCGTCAGGATGTCGTTTTCCTTCTCGGAATATTTGTCGTATATAATGCCCCGCTCCGCCTCGCGTATGCGCTGCACAACCACCTGCTTGGCGGTTTGCGCCGCAATACGGCCAAATTCCTTGGGCGTAACTTCTATTTCGTACACGTCGCCAATCTCGTATTTAAGGTTTAGCTTGCGCGCGGCCTCCAGCGTGATCTGCGTATCCTCGTCTTCCACTTCTTCCACAACGTCGCGCACTTCAAACACGCGTATTTCGCCCGTTTCGCTGTCTATTTCCACGCGCGCGTTCTGTGTGCTTCCATAATGCTTTTTGTATGCCGATATCAAAGCCATTTCTATGGCTTCCACCAGCACCTCTTTTTTAATGCCTTTTTCGTTCTCAATTTCCTGTAAGGCGTTCATAAATTCTACGTTCACTTCGCACCCCTCCGTTTTTCCTGTTGCAGGAAAATTTAAAATTCTATGTGCAGAGAAATTTTAGCCGCTTCCTTAAACGGTATGGCAATTGTTTTGCCGTTTGTCGTGTGTATCTCCAGGCTGTCTTCGCCCACCGCCGCAATCTGGCCGCAGTATTCTTTTGCGCCGTCCAGAGGTTTATACAGCTTTACATCCACACATTTGCCCATGTTGCGCTCAAAATCGCGCTTAGACTTAAGCGGCCTGTCCAGGCCCACGGAGGAGACACACAGGTAATACTGCTGTTCTATAAAGTCTTTTTCGTCCAGCAGCGGGTCTACCGCCCGGCTTACCTTTTCGCAGTCGTCCAGCGTAATGCCGTCAGGCCCGCCAATGTACAGGGTCAACACCCAATCTTTTCCCTGCTTTGCAAATTCCGTGTCTATATATTCGTAGCCCATGGCCTCTGCAACCGGCCTGGCTATCTGTTCCACCTGAGTTTTAATGTTTGGCATTTTATCTTTCCTTTAAATCTTTTCTTTGTGTTGGGCACGCATTTTATTATGTCACATGCGCACTTGCGGCATGCAAAACTGTATTTTGGCATAAAACCGTTGTTTTTGTCTGTATTTTTACCCAAAATAAAAGCGGAAATTCATCCCGCAATGCAAGCCCCGGTATTCCGCCCAGGCGAAAATACCTTCATTTCAGAAAAAAGAGTGGGAATTGCACCCACTCTTGCAGATATTGCATCATTTCAGCACTGTGATTATAACACACAGTTTTTGTTATTTCAAGCACTTTTTATTGTACAGGCCCGATATTAAGCCGCTTTGTGCAGAAACCGGGCGTATTACAGCAGCACGCAGAGCACGCCGCCGTCTCCCTCGTTCACAATGCGCTGCAGCGTTTGCTGCATCTTATCCCGCACATCGTCCGGCAGGTTGTTGAGTTTGTTGGAGAGTCCTTCTTTCACCAGTTCATGCAGAGATTTACCGAATATATCGGTGGACCAGATGGCCTTGGGGTCGCTCTCAAATTCGGACATAAAATACTTCATCATCTCCTGGCTCTGGCTTTCCGTACCCACAATGGGCGAAACCTCCGTTTTGATATCCACCTTGATCAAATGCAGGCTGGGCGCGCTGGCCTTCAGCTTTACGCCAAAGCGGTTGCCTTGTTTCACAAGCTCCGGTTCCTCCAGCTTGAGTTCTTCCATGGAGGGGATCACCACCCCATAGCCAAAGTCTGCCGCGCCCTTCAGCGCGGACTCAATCTTGTCGTACTCCTTTTTTGCGCCAATCAGGTCTTTCACCATAGACATCAAATGGTAATCGTCCTTGATATCGTACCCGCATTCTTCGCCCAATATCTTATAAAACAGCCCGCCGTCCAAATTCAGCCGCACGTTCACCTTGCCTTCCGCCAGGTCTACCTCCGCCTTTTTTTCCGGCAGCACATATTCCAACTCGTTAAAGGCAGGCAGTATTTTTTTATAGTCGTTCACCTTTTCCAGGCCGCCCATGTTTTCTTCTATCACCTTTGTGATTGCTTCTATCAGCCAATGGTCTTTTTTGAGCGCGTTGGCCCAGCCCGCAATATCAAACTTGATCTGGCGGACGGGGAATTCGTACAGCACTTTTTCCATCAGGTCGTTTACATCTTCACGCGTCATGGCGAGTACGTCCAGCAGCACCACCGGCGCGCTGTATTTTTCCTGCAACTGCCGCTGCAGCGCCTGGGATTCCATGGTCCCCGCCTCGGACGTATTGAGAACGATTACGAACGGCTTGCCGATTTTTTTAAGCTCGCCCACTACCTGCTCTTCCGCACGCACATAGGATTCGCGCGGAATGTCTGTAATGGTGCCGTCTGTGGTGAGCACCACGCCAATGGTGGAATGCTCGTCAATTACCTTTTTGGTGCCAATTTCCGCCGCCTCGCGGAAGGGAATCTCTTCCGATACCCAGGGCGTGCGCACCATGCGGGGCGCTTCCAGCTCGTCGTAACCCATTGCCCCGCTCACCAGGTATCCCACGCAGTCCACCATACGGACGCGGAAGTGCGCGTCGCCCACCCTGATCTCCACCGCTTCGTTTGGAATGAATTTGGGCTGGGTGGTCATGATGGTGCGGCCCGCAGCGCTTTGCGGCAGTTCGTCCTGCGCCCTTTCCCGTTCGTAGCTGTCAATGATATTGGGCAGCACAAGCAGGTCCATAAACCGTTTGATGAAGGTGGATTTGCCCGTGCGCACAGGCCCGACGACCCCGATGTATATGTCTCCGCCCGTCCGGACCGATATATCATTGTACAAATCAAATGACTGCATAATAAGAAACCCTCCCTTATAGTGGTGTAATACCAATAAATATATATGAGGAGGGTTATGTGATTATTAATACAGGTTATAAAAATTTTATGATGGCAGAATACATTTCTTGAGTTTATGTCCTTCTATATTTGTCCGTAAAAAATATCACTAAATTTTCCTTTATCTATAATCATATGGTATGATTATTATGAATGAAGTTGATTGTAAAGATGATTAGATTTATGAAAAATCAATCCTTAGCCAGCTTCGCTGACAGCTCTTTGCCAAAGGAGCCCGATACCGCAGAGAAGCCAAAAGCCTCCTTTGTAAAAGGAGGTGGCGCGCAGCGCCGGAGGATTGTAAAAATGATTTTTCCAAGAGATAAAAAGCAAAAACCTCATTCCAGTTTTTTAAGAAATAATGCAACAAAGCAGGAAAATCATCTATGGTATGATTTTTTGAAGCAAACACAATTTCAATTCAACAGACAGCGTATAATCGGTGAATATATTGTAGACTTTTATTGTCCGACCGCAAAGCTTGTCATTGAACTCGATGGTTCGCAGCACTTTGAAAAAGAAGCTATTGAATATGATACATTGCGAACCGGTTATTTAAAATCATTAGGTTTGAAAGTGTTGCGCTTTACAAACGATGAAATAGATCAAAGTTTTGAAAGCGTCTGCTTAAAAATTAATAAATCAATCCTTAGCCAGCTTCGCTGACAGCTCTTTGCCAAAGGAGCCCGATACCGCAGAGAAGCTAAAAGCCTCCTTTGTAAAAGGAGGTGGCGCGCAGCGCCGGAGGATTGTACAAAAATCCTAAAAAATGCCGCTAACGCGGCATTTTAAACAGATGGGATTCCAAAGGGCCAATCGGTCCTTTGGCGGTGGCTTGGAGGCAGAGCCTCCAAAAACTATTCCGCCTTTTTCTTGGACATGGAGAGTTTGTTCTCCTTGCCTTGGGCGAGGCGTTTGATGTTCTCCCTGTGGGAGAATATGCCCAGCAGGGCGATGATGATGACGGTGATGTGCATAAAGGTGTTGCCCGGCTGCACAAAGAAGGAAGCGGCCGCGGACGCGATCAACCCGATGATGGAGCCAATGGACATAATGCGCGTTGCGTACACAATGGCCACGCATACCGCAAATATCACAATGGTGGGAATGGGCATGATCACCAGCAGCACGCCGGTGGTGGCGGCAATGCCCTTGCCGCCGCGAAACTTTAAATAGCAGGACCAGTTATGGCCCGCAATTACAAATATGCTGGCGATATACAGGCCGGGCATGCCCAGCAGAAAGAGCCCCAGAAAAGCCGCCGCCACGCCCTTTACAAGGTCGCAGACCAGCGTTAGAAGCCCCATCTTCCAGCCGTAATTGCGTAAAACGTTGGTTGTGCCCGCGTTGCCGCTGCCTGTTTCACGGATGTCCTTCTGCTTGAACACTCTTGTAAAAATATAAGAAAATGATACCGAGCCTATCAGATAGGCGGCCGCCGCTATAATACTATATTGGATCCACAAAAATTCCATATGTTAATTTTCTCCCGATTCGTTTCTTTCCCTTGCGATTATCCGGATTGGCGTGCCCGAAAAGTCGAAGGTTTTCCTGAAATAATTCTCCAAATACCGCTTGTAAGAAAAATGCACAAGCTCTATATCGTTTACAAATAGAATAAATGTAGGCGGATTTACCGAAGCCTGCGTTGCGTAAAATATTTTAAGCCGCCTGCCCCTGTCTGTTGGGGGCGGCACGGCGGTGATTGCCTCCCGCACGCAGTCGTTCAGTATGCCTGTGGTGATCCGTTTGCCGCTGTTTGCTTTCGCCTCCTTTACCAGATCAAACATTTTGTCTATGCGCTGGCCCGTTTTTGCGGAAAGGTATATCCGCTTGGCGTAAGGCATAAACTGAAGCTGTTCGTCCAAATCTTTATTAAAACGGTTCATGGTGTGCGTATCTTTTTCCACCGCGTCCCATTTGTTCACCGCAATCACGCAGGGCTGGCCTTCGTAATCCACATACCCCGCAACCTTAACATCCTGCTCTGTCACGCCCTCGGTAGCATCCAGCAACACCACCACCACGTCCGCGCGGCGGATGGCCCCCAGCGTGCGGATTACGCTGTAGCGCTCTATGCTGGCGGCCTCTATCCTGCCCTTTTTACGCATGCCCGCGGTGTCTATCAGGGTGAATTTCTCCCCGTTCTTCTCAAACAGGGAATCAATCGCGTCCCGCGTTGTGCCCGGAATATCGCTCACAATGGTGCGGTTCTCCCCCAGTATCTTGTTAGTGAGGGAGCTTTTGCCCACGTTTGGCTTGCCTACAAACGCAATTTTAAGGCGCTCGTCTTCTTCCGCCGCATCGTATTCGCCAAAGTGTGCAATCACCGCGTCCAGCAGGTCTCCCAGCCCCAACCCCTGCCCGGCAGATATGGCGAACACCTCGCCCAGGCCCAGGGAATAAAACTCGTATGCGTTCTGCTCTTCCTTCTGGTTGTCCGCCTTGTTTACCACCGTGATCACCGGCTTGTCCGTGCGGCGCAGCATGTCCGCCACGTTCACGTCCTCCGCCACAAGGCCTTCTTTCGCGTCCACAAAATACAGGATCACGTCCGCCGAATCAATGGCGATCTGCGCCTGTTCCCGCATCTGGGAGAGGATCACGTCCTCCGCGGCCATATCTATGCCGCCTGTATCGATGAGGGTGAATTCCCTGCCCAGCCATTCCGCGTCCGCGTATATACGGTCCCGCGTTACGCCGGGCGTATCTTCAATAATGGCGATCTTCTGCCCGGATATTCTATTAAAAAAGGTGGACTTGCCTACGTTTGGCCTGCCCACAATCGCTACCAACGGTTTTGCCATTTATTTCTCCTTTGCCACTGCTGCAATCCATTCATACCCGTCTGCCGGAGCAATCTCCACCGGCACCCGCAGCGCCCGGCTAATCTCCCCCGCAGTCATGCCGTCCAGCGTTACGTCCGTAAATTCGCGGAACATGCTGCCCGGCAAAAACAGCTTTTCACCCAGGGAAAAGCCCGCAAGCTGTTCCAAAACGTCCCTGCCCGTAAGCAGGCCCGCCACCGTGACGGTTTCTCCAAAAAAGCCGTTGCGCACAGCGCAGACTTGTACATGCATATTATAAGCAGATTTCAGTTTTTTTGCAATTTCTTTCATAAACGGCGCAAAATCCACGCCTGTAACCGCCGTTATATCTGTATATTTGCCCCGGCCAAAATCCCGCAAGGCTTCCTGTACCCCGTCCTCAAACAGCGCAACCAACCCAACGCCGTTTTCTATCTGCGCAAAATCCTCGTAACAATCATATTCCGGCAACGGCTGCTCCGCGCGGATATACAGTTCGTCTGCCGCAAACACAAAACGCGTGCCGCTCTGCTTCAGATATTCTTTCTGCAGCGCGTGTACCATGCCCAAAATGCTTTGCGCGTTCTCTTTGGTAATGGGCTTTAGGTTTGGCAGCTTTTCCCGGTGGCGCGTCAGACCCACCGGCACCACCGCTACAGAGGCCACGCCCGGATGCAGGCCAAACAGGTCCGCGATTGTCTGGCGCAACGGTTCCCCGTCGTTCAGCCCCGCGCAAACCACAATCTGCGCGTGCAGTGCTGCGCCGGAAGATACAAGCGTTTTGAGCATGGGCATAACTGGCGGCGCAAATGGATTCCCCAGCAGCTTTTTGCGGAGTTCTGCGTCCGTTGCGTGCACGGATATATACAGTGGCGATACCTTGCGCCGGATGATGCGTGATATGTCTTCTTCCCCCAGGTTGGTGAGCGTCACGTAATTGCCCATTAAAAAGGAATGCCGCCAGTCGTCGTCCTTTATGCGCAGGGTATCCCGCATGCCGGGCGGAAGCTGGTCCACAAAGCAAAACACGCATTTGTTGCGGCAATGCGCCGGGCTGCCCACCTGTGGCTCTGCAAAGGAAAGGCCAATGTCCTCCCAGTCCTCTTTGCGGATGGGTATCTCCCGCTCCCGCCCGTTCTGGCCTCGTATGCAGAGTAGCAGATTTTTTTCGCCCATAAAATACGCGTAGTCTATATAATCAAGAACGCGCTCCCCGTTTACGGACACAAGTTCGTCCCCCGGCAGGATTCCTTTTGCTTTTGCTATGCTGTTTTCATCAACACACGTAATCAAAGAATACATGGGCGCGCTCCTTTTCCTAATAGATTATACAAAGAAACATAGATTTAAGCAAACCGTTCTTTTTGCAGCCGCCAGCAAAAACAATTGTATTAAAAAAGCCGCTTAAGCGGCTCGCTGAATAAACTTTGCCAGGTTGCATTCGGCCTATTCCTGCCGTTTAATTACACTGTCCAAAAAGCTCTCTTTGTCAAAAGTTTCCCAGAATTCCGGAGTATGATGCCCTTCTGAGATATTGTATTCTACAAGCTTTGCCAATTTTGCTACCTCTGGGCGCATAATAATCTCCATGCATTCCGGAAGATGCGTTTTCTGGTCATTGTGGCTCTGTATGCACAGTACGCAGTTTCCCTTGATGGGGCATTCCTTTTGGACGCAGGGACAATGCTTATTAAACGATATTTTATGATCTTTCATGCAAGTTCACTCTCCTATGGATTGTCTTTTACAATATACAGGACACTGGCACAAATGGCAAGCTGCGCTTATATTTTGCGTTTTTTCACAAACGTCCCACAAACGTAAGGCGAGGGAAAGCATCCTGCAAACCTGATATAATAAAAGCGGCTTTGCAGCCGTTTTTATTATATCACTTCTTCCGGGTCAGAGAGCCGTTTGCCCTGTTTGTTAAAGTACACCCATTCGCAAATGTTTTGCGTATGGTCTCCCGTGCGCTCATAATACCGGGCGATCAAAAGCAGGTTCATGGCCTGCGCAATGTTCTTGGGATCCATGATTACGTAGGACATCAGCTCCGTAAAAATCTCGTGGTATATATCGTCCAGTTCGTCGTCCATATCGTAAATCTTCTGCGCCAGCTCCAGGTCGTTTTTAATAAAAGCGTCAATGGCGGACCTGATCATCTTTACGCATATCTCGCTCATTTTCTCCAGGTTAACAAAGCGCTTCATATACACTTCGTCCTTCATCTTGATGTTCAGCTTGGAGATGGAATGCGCGTAATCCCCTATGCGCTCCAGGTCTACCGCTATTTTGTTGATGGTGAATATCAGGCGCATATCGCTGGCCATAGGCTGCTGCGTAACAATGAGCTGGATGCACGTGTCCTCTATTTCTATTTCCATCTTGTCTATCAGGTCGTCTTCCTTGATGATTGTGGCCGCCAGTTCGTAATCCTTGGCAACCAGCGCGCGCGTGGCCTGCTCAATCGCATTCTGCACCGATTCCGCCATGCGGATGACCATGTGCTTTAAATTGGTGAGTTCATTTTCAAAATTGATCCTTGTCATTTTTCCCCGCCCTTTCTTAACCGAATCTTCCCGTTATGTAATCTTCCGTGCGTTTGTCTCTTGGATTCTGCATAATAACAGAAGTGGTATCGTATTCCACCATTTCTCCCAGCAGAAAGAACGCCGTGGTATCCGAAATACGCGCGGCCTGCTGCATATTATGCGTAACAATAATAACCGTATACTGCTTTTTCAGCTCCAGCATCAGGTCTTCTATTTTAAGAGTGGAAATGGGATCCAGCGCGGAGGTCGGTTCGTCCATCAGCAGAATCTCGGGCTGCACGGCTATGGCGCGCGCCACACAAAGCCTTTGCTGCTGGCCGCCAGAAAGGCCCATGGCGGATTTGCGGAGCCTGTCTTTTGTTTCGTCCCACAGCACCGCCGCCTTCAGGCTGTTTTCCACTATTTCATCCAGGTCTGTTTTGCTTTTAATGCCGTGGATACGCGGCCCGTATGCCACATTGTCATAAATGCTCATCAAGAAGGGATTGGGCTTCTGAAAAACCATGCCGATTTTTTTGCGGAGAATGGTAACATCCACCTTTGGGTCGTATACATTCTCGCTATCCAGAAGTATTTCACCCTCTATGCGTATACCCTCTATCAAATCGTTCATGCGGTTGATGGTTCTGAGAAAGGTGGATTTGCCGCAGCCCGAAGGGCCGATGAGAGCTGTAATCATGTTTTCCTGAATATCCATGCTGATATCAATCAATGCATGGTTCTCAGTATACCAGAGATTCAAATTGTGAACAAGCAGTTTATTCTTACCCATAAAAGCACCCCTATATCCTTCTAAGTCTCTTGTTTAAATAATTGGTCAGCAGATTGATGATAAGCACAATAATAACCAATACGGCCGCTATGCCGAAGGACACGTCGTTCATGCCCTTTGCCGCGCTGGTGTACAGGTAAATAGTGAGCGTTGCGCCGGATTCCATAATGTGCCCAAAAAAGTCCCTGGGCATGTTTGTGCCGATGCCGGACGTAAATATCAGCGCGGCGGATTCGCCCACAATTCTGCCGATGGTTAAAATTACGCCCGTTATAATGCCGGGCATTGCGCTTGGCAATATAACGGTGCGGATCATATAGAACTTGGTGGAACCGATGCCAAGCGCCGCCTCGCGGAAACTGCCGGGCACCGTTTTAAGGGACTCCTGGGTGGTGCGGATGATGATTGGAAGCACCAGAATAGTGAGGGTAAGCGCACCGGAAAGGATGGAGTACCCAAAGCCGCATATCACGCTGAAAAGCAGCGCCCCAAACAGGCCGAATATAATGGAAGGAATACCGGCCAGCGTTTCTGTGGTAAATTCTATCAGGCGCACCAGCCTGCCCTGCTTTGCATATTCATTTAAATAGACAGCCGCGCCCACGCCTATGGGCGTTGCAATAAGCAGCGTGATGGCTATCATATACAGCGTATTTAAAATACTGGGCAGAACGCCAACCGTCTGGTGCAGCTCGCTGGGAACAGAGGTCAAAAACGACCATGTAAGCTGCGGAATGCCGTTGAGCATTACGTAAAATACGATTACAAACAAAACGCCCATGGTAAGCGCCGCGCAGATAAATATAAGCGCTTTCAGCGTTATATCCGCAGGCCTGGTTTTTTTAGCCGTGAGGCTGACGTTATTGGAAAGCTGTTTAAACGTTCGCATTCATATCAGCCCCTTTCTTTAATACAGAGTTCAGTATAAAATTGATAACCATAATAAATATGAATAATACCATGCCAATGCTGAACAGGGCTTCGCGGTGCAGGCCGGAAGCATAGCTCATCTCCGAAACAATTCCGGTTGTTAAAAAGCGCACGCTGCTGAACAGGCCCGGCATGTTCACCACATTGCCTGCCACCATGATGATGGCCATTGCCTCGCCCAGTGCGCGGCCTATGCCCAGAACGACGCCGGATATGATGCCGGACTGCGCCGTTGGGATCATAACGCTGAATATGGTCTGAATTTTGGTTGCGCCCACCGCGTAGGACGCTTCTTTATGGTCGCGCGCTACCGCCTTGAGCGAAGTTAAACTTACGTTGGTTACGGTAGGCAATATCATAATCGCCAGCACAATTACGCCGGAGAGCAGGTTTGCCCCGCCGGTGAACGTGTGGTTGGGATCGGTTAAAAACAGGGCTTCCTCCCACTTGGCTACAAGCGGCACAAGAACAATCATGCCCAGCAGGCCATATACAACCGAGGGAATGCCCGCAAGCAACTCTATGCCCGCGCGCACAATGGCAGCTATTCTGGATTTTGCAAATTCCGCCAGAAACACGGCGGTCAGCAGCGCTATGGGCACGCCGATGCCAATGGCCATTCCGGTGCCCACAAGGGAGGTAAGTATGATGGGAAGGATTCCAAACTTGGGATCGCTGGCCGTTGGCGCCCATGTTGTCCCAAATAAAAATTCAAGCGGTCCTATCTTGAAAAAAGCAGGCGCGCCTGAATAAAACATGTAGATGGTTATGGCCAAAACAGCAACAATGGCGGAGAGCCCGCACACAATAAAAACAATTTTCATTACCTTTTCAATGGATTGTTTGCGCGCGTTGTTTTTTGCATAGATAGAAATGGAACTTTTTACCGGGTTTTCCAGCAAAGCAATCACCTCTTTAAATATGGATACGAGGTAAACTGAGGTTTACCTCGTATCCTGAATGGTTTTGGTTTTAAATGATTCGATTCGTTATCTTACTTGGGCTGCAGAATCAGCTTTACGCTTTTGATTACTTCGCGGCCTTCGTCACCCAGCACGTAGTCCAGGAAAGCCTGGGCTGTAGCGTTGGTTAAAGTGCCCTTGGTAGCCATGATGAACGGCCTGGAGAGGATGTATTTTCCAGCCAGAATATTCGCTTCGTTGGCTTCCACCTTGTCCAGTGTCAGAGCTTTTACTTTGCTGTCAACCAGGTCAAGGGATACGTAACCAATTGCGTTTTCCGTGGTGCTAACTGCTGTGATCACCGCACCCGATTCGTTGAGTTCCTGCGCATATTTGCATTTGTCTTTGATTCCAAGGATTTCTTCAAAAGCGCCCCTGGTTCCGGAAGCAGCTTCACGCCCAATTACTACGATCGGTTTGTCTGCGCCGCCAACGTCTTTCCAGTTGGTGGTTTTGCCGGTGAAAATGTCGATCAACTGCTGTTTGGTCAGATCGACCGCAGTATTCTTGGGATTCACGATCATAGCAACGCCATCCAGGCAGATCACGTTAGGAACTGCGCCGGCAGCCGTTTCTTCGTCTTTCAGCTCGCGGGAAGAATTTCCGATGTCAACTTTGCCAGCCAGAACGTCCTGGATGCCCACGCTGGAGCCGCCAAGCTGTACGTCCACGGTTACGCCGGGGTTCTTGGCCATGAAATCTTCAGCCAGAGCTTTGGCTACCTTTTCCATGGAAGTTGAACCGGACATGGTCACTTTGCCGGACAGGGCAGCAGCAGCGGACGAAGCCGGTGCGGCGGACGCAGCCTCGGACGAAGCCGGTGCGGCAGATGCAGCTTCGGACGAAGCCGGAGCAGCAGCGGACGAAGCCGGTGCGCTGGAAGCAGCGGGCGCTGTGGAGCAAGCCGTAAACGCCATCATTGCAACCAATGCAAGAACGACTACGGTAATCAATTTCTTTTTCATACATTTACCTCCGTTTTTTAAAAAACTTACTGTGTTTTTATCATACAGGAGGTTTGTAAAATCGGTATTAAACACATGTTAAATCCATGTTAAATCAGAATTCGCCAGAATATCTTGTGTTATTTTGTCGCAAAACATTTTAAATATACTATATATTGAGGCAAGGAAAGCCCACGCAAAAAATTGCGCGGGCTTTTTTGCCAATTATTTGATATAAAGCGGGATTTTTTTGCACAGTTCCGCAACCTGGGCCGAAACCTCTGCCACCGCGTCTTCGCCGCGGTCTATAATGCTGGCGACAAGCCCCGCAATCTGCTTCATTTCCGCTTCCTTGAAGCCGCGGGTGGTTGCCGCGGGCGTGCCGATGCGGATGCCGCTGGTAACAAACGGGCTTAACGTCTCAAACGGAATGGTGTTCTTGTTCACCGTAATGTGCGCTTTATCCAGAAGCGCTTCCACTTCCTTGCCTGTGCGGTTCTTTTTGCCCACGTTTACCAGCATCAGGTGGTTGTCTGTGCCGCCCGAAGCAAGGGTAAGGCCATTTTCCACAAGCGCCGCCGCCAGCACGGCCGCGTTCTTTACAACCTGCTGCTGGTAGGTTTTGAATTCCGGGGCCATTGCCTCGCGGAAGCACACGGCCTTGGCCGCTATCACATGCATCAGCGGGCCGCCCTGTATGCCGGGAAATATTGCCTTGTCTATTTGTTTCGCATATTCTTCCGCGCACAATATCATGCCGCCGCGGGGACCGCGCAGTGTTTTGTGCGTTGTGGTTGTGGTAAAATGCGCGTAGGGAACCGGATTCTGGTGCAGGCCGGCCGCAACCAGGCCCGCAATGTGCGCCATGTCCACCATCAGGTATGCGCCCACACTGTCCGCAATCTCACGGAATTTTGCAAAGTCAATCGCCCTGGGGTATGCGCTGGCGCCCGCGACAATCATCTTGGGCTCGCATTCCTCAGCCAGGCGCATAAGTTCGTCGTAATCTATTTTTTCGTCTTTTTCGCTTACGCCGTAGGGTACAAAATTGAAGTATTTCCCGGAAATGTTCACCGGGCTGCCGTGTGTAAGATGCCCGCCGTGGGATAAGTTCATGCCCAGAATGGTGTCGCCCGGCTCCAGCATGCCAAAGTATACCGCGGTGTTGGCCTGCGCGCCCGAGTGCGGCTGCACGTTTGCGTGCTCCGCGCCAAAAAGCTGCTTTGCGCGGTCCCGCGCAAGGTTTTCCGCTATGTCCACAAATTCGCATCCACCGTAATAGCGTTTGCCGGGGTATCCTTCCGCGTACTTGTTGGTCAGGTGGCTGCCCATGGCCTGCATAACCGCTTCGGAAACAAAATTTTCGCTGGCGATGAGTTCAATGTTGCCCTCCTGCCGGCCAAGCTCTTTTTGCATGGCTTCAAATATTTCCGGATCGGTCTCTTTCACTCTTGGAAAATCAAACATGGCAATACTCCTTAATAAATGAAATGGAAAATTTATTTTAAATTATGGATTGCGTTTTTGGCAGCGTCCTGCTCCGCCTGCTTCTTGGTCTTTCCCCGGCCTTCGCTCACAGGCTTGCCGCCAATGTACAGGCGGACGAAGAACACCGCGTCGTGCGGGGGGCCCTGCGTTAAATATGTGAGATACACAATATCCGCCGCGCCCTCCGCCTGCAGCTTTTCCTGCAATTTGGATTTATAATCGCCGTTTTCTATTGTTTCCTGCGCCACTTCCGGCAGGCTGATGAGCAGGTTCTCCGCTATGCGGCCGGCCATGCCAATGCCGCCGTCCAGAAACACCGCGCCAACCAGCGCTTCAAACGCATTCTCCAGCACAGATTTTTTCTCCCTGCCGCCGGAGGCAATCTCTCCCTTGCCAAGCAGTATATACTGCCCAAGGCCAATGCGCCTTGCCGCCGCGGCCATGGCGTCGCTGCAAACAAGGCCCGCCCGCCGCTTGGTAAGCTCGCCCTCCCCCGCGTTTGGAAACCGGTTGAATAAATAATTGCTGGCGGCGAGCTCTATTACCGCGTCGCCTAAAAATTCAAGGCGCTCATAATTATCGCCTGTTCCCCAGGACGGGTGTGTGAGCGCTTTTATAAGCAGGTCCCTATCGCAAAAAGCGTACCCAATGGCTTCCTCCAAACCCTTGGGGTCCGCATGCATACCGCCTGTGTATTCCATATTAATCGTCGTCTTCTCCGCCGCCAAAGGCAAGCTGCTCCATCTGGCTTTTGATAGTGGCGACCACATCTCCTTCTGTAAACTTTCTTGCCGCGCGTACCGCGCTGGCGATGGCTTTTGCATCCGAGCTGCCGTGCGCCTTCATAACGCCCGCGCGCAGGCCCAGCAGCAGAGCGCCGCCGTATTCACTGTAATCAAATTTGGCTTTTAAACCTTTAAACGCGCCCTTCATAAACACTGCGCCAATTTTTGAGAGCGTGCTTTTCATAATGTTTTCCTTCAGCACGGACAAAATGGTGCTTGCCGTGCCCTCCAGGAACTTGAGAATAATATTACCCGTAAACCCGTCGCATACAATTACGTCGAAACTGCCGGATAAAAGGTCGCGGCCCTCCGCGTTGCCCACAAACCGCATGGGCGCTTTTTCCATCAGCTTGAATGCGTCCTTGGTGAGGGCGTTGCCTTTTTCTTCTTCGCCGCCGTTGTTTACAAGGCCAACCTTGGGCTCCGCTATGCCCATAACCTTCTGCATGTATACCGAGCCCATTACGCCAAACTGCGCGAGCCAGGTGGGCTTGCAGTCCACGTTTGCGCCGCCGTCTATCAGCAGCACGCTGCCCGTTTTGGATGGAAGCTGCGTGGCGATTGCCGGGCGCTTGACGCCCTCAATCCGGCGGACAATCAGCGTTCCGCCCGCAACCAGCGCGCCCGTGTTTCCCGCGGATATGAATATGTCGCCCGCGCCCTGGGATACAAGCGTTAAGCCCACCACCATGGACGAATTCTTTTTTTTGCGTATGGCCGCCGCGGGGCTCTCGCACATTTCTATCACTTCGCCCGCGTTTACCACTTCCAGGCGCCTGTTGTCGTATTGGTTGTCCGCAAGAACCTGCCGTATGGTATATTCCTTGCCCACCAGCATAATGTTGATATCGCTGAATTCGCGCATTGCGTCCAGCGCGCCGCGCACCACAGATTCGGGCGCGTTATCGCCGCCCATTGCATCCAGTATGATTTTCATGCAAAAATCCCCCTTGCCTGCAAACGTACCAACCAATATTATATATAATCTGCAGGTTTTTTTCAAATTATTTCTTTGGATGTTATTGGCCACGCTTTTGGGCACTTTTCTTTTTTGCTAGAAGAAAAGGGGTTGTCTGTAAGAAAACCCCCATGTTTGATTAAATAAACAAAAAACGGCGGTTATGCGTAAAAGCTTACCTGCCCAACATTTTTTTGGCATGCGCATACCCCAGGTCAAACAGTTCTTCCGCGTGGCCGGTATCAAACAGAAAATAGTTCTCCGTGCCCTCCGGCTCAATATACATGGCGGATTCCTGCACGGCGCTCTGTTTATCCTGCCCCAGGACGATTTCCATGGCGCGCAGCGCGATCTCCACAATATCGTTCAGCTTACCGGCTTCGCGGCTGCGTGCAACGTTTACCGTGATGATTGTTTCGCATTTGCCTTTAAGCGGCGCATATGGCAGGTTATCCAGCAGGCCGCCGTCGCAGTATTTCTGCCCGCCTATCTCAACCGGCTCAAACAGAAAGGGTATGGAACTGCTGGCCTTAACCGCCGTGGCCAGCGGCCCCGCGCCAAGGTATTCCACATAGCCCGTGCGCAGGTTGGACGCCGCCACATATAGCGGAATCTTAAGCTCCTCAAACGTTTTGGCGGCCAGCCTTTTTTTGAGCTTGCGTTCCAGATTGTCAAGGTCCAAAAGCCCTGTAAGGGGCCAGTTGAAGCTTACGTAATCCATAATATCAAACAGCTTCATAATCCCAAGCGTTTCTTCCGGCGTTTTGCCGTCCGCAATAAACGCGCCCATAATCGCTCCCGCGCTTGCGCCGGAGATCATATCCGGCTTAATTTCCGCCTCCTGCAGCGCCTGCAGAACCCCCAGGTGCGCAAACGCCTTTGTGCCGCCTCCGCCAAGCACAATGCCTGTTGCCATAATAAATTCCCCCCGTATATAGTGTTACTATATACATATGCGGGAGGTTATTTGTCGGTTATTGCATTTTCAGCAGGTTTTTTGTGTATTCGTACCCCAACTTAAACAATTCGTCCCCGTTGCCCGTGTCCAGTATGCCGTATTTCTCCACGCCCTCCGGCTCTATGAACAGGTCGCAGTTCCGTTTGGCGTTCTCGCTGTCCTGGTTCATCACCAGCTCCACCACCCGCGCGGCAAGCTCCGCAAAATTTCCCACCTTCTCCACCTCCCGCGCGCGGGATACGCTGCTTGCAATGATATGGCTGCTGTAGCCCAGAAGCGGCGCATACGGAATGTCGTCCATCAGCCCGCCGTCCACATACAGGCTGCCGTTCAGCTTTACGGGCGCAAACAAAAACGGTATGGCGCACGAGGCTTTAACGGCAGGAATAAGAGGCCCGCTGCATATGTAATCCACCCGCCCCGTATACAGGTTTGTTGCCGCCGCAAACAGCGGATACCTGAGTTCCTCAAACGTGCGCTCTTTTAATTGCTTCATTAAATTGCGCTCCAGGTTATCCAGGTTAAGCAAGCCGGACGCCTGCACCCCCACAGTGGCGAAGTTGAAAAACCTGTATGTTTTAAGTGCCTCGTGCGTTTCCTCTATCCCCCGCCCCGCCGCCATAAACGCCCCAACAATGGAGCCGGAGCTTGCGCCGGAGAACACATCCGGCCTGATTCCTCGCTCGCGCAGCGCCTTGAGCACCCCCAGGTGCACAAACGCCTTGGTGCCCGCGCCGCCCAATACCATGCCAATGGACATATAAAAACCCCCCGCATGCTTTTACTCTTGCATATGCGGCAAGGCGGCGGATTGCCTTTATTTCCGCATGCGCCCGCCGTCCGGTTTGCGGGACGATTCAACTTTTTGCAATTTTGCACGATATATATAACAGGGTACATTAAGAGAGGGGGATTTAATATGTCTGTCAATCCGGTATCCGGCTCTGCCATTAACGCGGCAGGCGCCGCAACCTGCCGCAAGGATAAAGAGATCAGCCCGGAGGCGCTGGCCGATGCTCCGGCGGCTGTGTTTGAAGAATCCGCGCAAACGGAAAAAACGCGGAAGATTACCTATACCTCCGCGCAGGTAAGCGGCGTTGATTTGAAAGCCGACCAGAAATACGCGGGCCTGAGCGCGCTGATTGAAAGCCTGCTGAATTCCCAAACGTTTGAGGCGCAACAGGCGGCTGGCAAGAGTTTTTCTGAGATTATTGAGAAATACAGCGGCAACCTGAAAAGCTTTATACAGGGCTTGAAGGTGGACGACGCGACCCGCGCCGCCGCGCAGGAAGCGGTTTCTGAGGACGGCTACTGGGGCGTGAAGCAAACCGCGGCCAGGGCCATTAACTTTGCCATTGGCCTTGCGGGCAACGACCCCGCCAAGCTGGAAACGCTGAAAGCAGCCATAGAAAAAGGCTACGCGGAGGCGGAAAAATCCTGGGGCGGCTCCCTGCCCGGTATTTGCGCGCAGACCAGGGACGCGATACTGAAAGGGCTGGACGAGTGGGCGGCGAAATAAAATATTACTAACAGGAGAGCCGTGGGGTTCTCCTGTTTTTCATTTCTGAAATATGATGACTTAATAACGAATACAAAGGGTAAAAAGCCTTCACATATATGCCAAATTGCATAAAGTGTCCATGCTTTTTTACCACGAAATATCTAGGGCGGTTTAAAAATTTCACTAAAGATAACAAGTAAGTTGGAAGGATAATTAATAACAAACAATTTCTAATAAATGATTACATTTTATGTGTTTTCGTGTATAATTTTACTGGAATAATGATGCAAAATATATTCGGAGGTGGTTTAATGAAAAACATTTTAGAACTTAATTTAGGTTTTAGTGATGCTCAAAATTATACACAACGTGGCAATAAACAAATGTTTAATGAGGTTTTTGTTAAAAATGCATTTTTAGAAAAAATAATAACCCCCAGTTGTTATTTTATTATTGGAGAAAAAGGCACTGGTAAAACAGCTTATGCTACATTTTTAAATAATAACGAATATAAAAACAATATATCGAATTTAAAATTTATTTTAGCAACTGATTACGAAAAATTTCATATGTTAAAAAAAGAAAAAAAATTAGAGGTTTCTAGCTATGGAGATATATGGAAGGTAATCCTTCAACTACTGCTAAGCAATTTTGTAACCGACAATCGCAATGTAGTTATGGCACTACGTAGAAGTAAAATTGAAGAAGTTATGAATGCCATCAATGAATATTATTACAATGCTTTTTCACCAGAGATCAATACAGCACTCAAAATATTTGATAAAAGTGAAGAAGTTGCTAAATTGATGTGCAAATATGCCGAGGTTGGTGGTTTAAATGAAACAAGCTGTGAATTCTCTGAAGCAAAATTCCAAATGAATTTATTTTATATAAATAAAATGTTTACAGATTCTCTTTTAAATTTAAAATTAAATAAAAATATTATTCTTTTAATAGACGGAATAGACATTAGACCTAATAATATCCCTTATACTGAATATCTTGAGTGCATTCGTGGTCTGTCGGATGCTTGTTGGTACCTAAATACAGAAATTTTTCAAAACCATAAAGATACACAAGGCCATTTTAAAATAATTTTATTATTGCGTCCTGATATTTTTAATTCACTTAATCTTCAGAATTCAACTAATAAAATCCTTGATAATTCAGCCTTTTTAGAATGGCGCACAACTTATACTGAATTTCATAGGTCATACCTTTTTAGTATTGCAGAAAAAATTCTATCATACAATAACAAAGGTCAAATTTACTCTGGCTTGTTTTGGGATTACTATTTCAATTGGAGAATCCCGACAAAAAGAACTGATAGTGGATACGACAATGCTTTTGTAGAATTCTTAAGAATATCATTATCAAGACCACGAGATATTCTAGTTATTATGCAATTAATACAAAAAAAAATGAACAAAGATGGCTTGGGTGAATTATCAAATTTTGATTTTTCTACATATAAAAGCGATGAATTTCAAAATAGCTATTCTACATATTTTTTAAGTTCATTAAAAGATTATCTATCTTTCTATTATTCTGTAGATGAATTCAAACATTTTATTAAATTTTTTGATTTCTTTGATGAATCTGATTTTACTTTTGATGAATATCAACAAAAATATGATAAATTTGTTGACTATATTCTCGAAAACGCGACTGAAGTACCACGCTTTCTAGATTCTGAAAAAGAATTTTTACAATTGTTATATGATAGCAATATTATTGCCGCAATTGAAAATGATCATGAAGGAAATAATTATTACCATTTTTCTTATCGCGAAAAAAACGAGGCAAACATTTCTCCTGAAGTCCCGTTTGGTAAAATATATCGATACAGATTTCATTATGGTTTATATAAGAAAGCTCAATGGGGGAGATTTTAACATTAAAAGTTTACCCACTGGCATCCTCTCTCCTTCGCCATTCTAACATGCAAATCCTATGTTGCTATGGGTCACCTCTTCCCTATGTTTCGTCCCAGCTATATTTGGGGCTATACATTGTTTTTATCAAAAAGTTTTACGCAAAGCCTGTCTAATATTTGGGAACTTTTATTAATTTCTTTATCCACAATAATTTTTCCGTTTTTTTGAAATGAAATATCTATCAGCCTGTTTAAATTTGCGCGCTCTGTTTCTATTTGCCGCATCAGCCGGATTGTTCTTTTCAAAGGGACACCACACTTCTATTAAAATAATATATTAAACATTATAATATGCTATTTATGTTTAAGCAATTGCTTTATAACAGATTATTTATACATAGTATGAAGATAGGATACAATAGATTTGAAAGGAAAAGCAGCTTATGTCTAACTCCAAGCCTATTTCCGCAACAAATAAAGAAAATTACATCAAGTTGGGTTTGAATATTTCCTATTTCCGTAAACGCTCCGGAATGACGCAGGAGGAACTGGCGGAAAAAATAGGCATCAGCCGTTCGCATTTAAGCGCCATAGAAGCCCCCAATATCATCCGGTCCTTTTCTCTGGAACTATTGTTTCTGATTGCCAAAGAATTAAATATTGAGGCGTATAAACTTTTGGATTTCAAAGATTAAAAAGCAGAGCCCCGGTTTTCTTTTTTTATATCAAAACATCAAAACGCAGACCGCATTTTATGTTTGCCAGGTTCTTCGTCCACCCCAGCCTGGGCGTCTTCCCGGCCAGATTCCTCTCTGTACACAAGCAAGCTGATCATAATAACGGAGGCTATTACGCACGCAAAGCAAATAACCGCCAGAACAATAATGGTAGAAATACTCAGCCATTCCATAACAATACCCTCCGCAATAAATCTTACTAAAGCATATTGCACGCGCGGCTGTATTATTACTCTGGATTAAGGAAGGCGGAAGCCCACTGGGTACATGAAGAATGCGAGCGCAGAACGTCAGAGGGAGGCAAAAAGCAAAAAAATCTTTGGAAACAAAAAGAGAGCCTTTAAGCTCTCCTGTTTGTATGTTTTTTATTTCTTCTTTGCATCCGCAGTTACAGAGGCGTCAACGAGTTTGCCGTTATAGTATCCGCAGTTGCCGCAGACCCTGTGAGCCAGCTTAAGCTCATGGCACTGGGGGCAATTCGACAGCGCGGGAGCAGAAAGTTTCCACATGGAGCGCCTTGAATGTTTGCGGGCCTGAGAAGTTCTTCTTTTTGGAACAGCCATTTATCCACACCTCCTGTACGGTTATAATCAGTTACTTAGCTATTATATAGACTAGCCTTTCCGATGTCAACCATTATTTTGCATAAAACGCGGGGGTTTCATCAGATGCCGGTGAGTTCCACGGTATCGCGCGCAATCACCATTTCCTCGTCCGTAGGCACCACCAGTACGGCCACCCTGGAATCTTTGGCGGATATAACACCTTCGCCTTTAACCGCCTGGTTTGCGGCTTCGTCAAACTTTACGCCCATAAATTCCAGGTTTTCAACGCAAGCCTTGCGGATGCGCCTGTCGTTCTCTCCAATGCCGCCGGCAAAGGTGATCACATCCACGCCGCCCATTGCCGCGGCATACGCGCCAATGTATTTGCGGATGCGGTAAATAAACACGTCCAGAGCAATCTGCGCGCGCTCGTTGCCTTCTTCGGCAGCGGCCCACAGGTCGCGGAAATCGCTCGAAACGCCGGAAATGCCCAGCACGCCGCATTTTTTGTTAATGTAGTCGGTCGCCTGATCGGGCGTCATATCCAGTTTCTTCATTAAATAAGGCATAATGGAGCAGTCCATATCGCCCGCGCGGGTGCCCATCACAAGGCCTTCCTGCGGGGTGTATCCCATGGAGGTATCCACAGATTTTCCGTCCATAACCGCGGCAATGGAAGAACCGTTGCCCAGGTGGCAGGTGATGATCTTCAGGCCCTCTTCCGGCTTGCCCAGAATGGCGGCGGCGCGCTTTGCCACATACCGGTGGGAAGTGCCGTGGAACCCGTAGCGGCGCAGGCGGTATTTTTTATATATTTCATACGGCACGCCATACAAAAACGCTTTTTTGGGCATGGTGGCATGGAACGCGGTATCAAACACCGCCACGTTGGGAATGCCCGGCATCACTTTTTCACAGGCTTCAATGCCCATAATATTTGCGGGGTTGTGCAGAGGCCCAAGCTCCACGCAGTCGCGGATGGCTTCCATAACCTTGCCCTCCGCGCCGTCTATCACAATGGAGCATGCAAAATCCGCGCCGCCGTGCAGCACTCTGTGGCCCACCGCTTGAATGGAGCTAAGGTCGCTGATCACGCCGTGCGTTTTGTCGGTCAGCAGGTCTATCATCAGCAGCATGCCGTCCATGTGAGATTTCATGGGTTTCTGGATGGTTACCGGGTCTTTGCCGCTGGGTTTATGCGTAATAGCAGAGCCTTCTATGCCAATACGCTCCACAAGGCCTTTTGCAATAACCGTTTCCGTATCCATATCAATCAGTTGGTATTTGATCGAGGAACTCCCCGCGTTGATTACAAGTACGTTTTTCATGTAAGTTATGTCTCCCTTATTTTTTTCCCTGTGCCTGAACGGCTGTAATTGCCACAACGGACACAATGTCCTCCACGCTGCATCCGCGCGAAAGGTCGTTCACCGGGGCAGCCATGCCCTGGCAGATTGGCCCGATTGCTTCCGCACCCGCAAGGCGCTGCACCAGCTTGTAGCCAATGTTGCCCGCCTGCAGGTCCGGGAATATGAGCGTGTTGGCACGCCCTGCAACGGGGCTGCCGGGTGATTTTAACTGGCCGACGGATTCCACCAGGGCCGCGTCCGCCTGCAGCTCGCCGTCCACCATCAGGTCCGGGGCAATCTCTTTCAGCTTGGCGGTAGCGGCGACCACTTTGTCCACAAGCTCGTGCTTGGCGCTGCCCTTTGTGCTGAAGGACAGCATGGCGACGCGGGGCTCTATGCCCGCGATGCACTTGGCCGTTTCCGCGCTGGCTGCCGCAATGGCGGCAAGTTCGTCCGCGTTCGGGTTGATGTTGATGGCGCAGTCCGCAAATACCATGACGCCGTTGTCACCGTACTTGGCATTGGGAACCTCCATGATGAAGCAGGAGGATACAATGCTGATGCCGGGCGCGGTCTTAATCACCTGCAGCGCCGGGCGCAGCGTGTCTCCCGTGGAATGCACGGCGCCGGATACCAAACCGTCCGCGTCTCCGTTCTTAATCATCATCACGGCAAAATAAATGGTGTCCTTGCAGGTAGCGAGCGCCTGTTCCTGCGAGACACCTTTGGCTTTTCTCATTTCATAAAACTGTTCTGCGTATTTTTGCAGGTTGGGCGATGTTGCCGGATTGATGATGGTAACTCCGGTGAGGTCCGCATTCTTTTCCGCCGCCACTGCTTTGATCTTTTCCTCGTCACCGATCAGAATAGCGTCCGCTATCTGCTGCTTAGCAATGATGGCCGCGGCCTGTACCGTACGCGGCTCGTCTCCCTCGGGCAGAAGGATGCGTTTTTTGTCCTGCATTGCCTTCTTTTTGAGCATGTCCATTAAAGCCATTTTAGTTTCATACCCCTTTGATTATAATTTTCTTTCATTTATCCGCAAAAAATTGTTATAATAGATCATAAATATAACAATTCCTTAAAGCACGGTTACTATTATAACCAATAAAGCCGCATTTGGAAAGGGTTTTTTGATGAAAATAACCGCGATCATAGCCGAGTACAATCCATACCACAACGGACATAATTTGCAGAAGAATTTGATAAAAAAGCCTGGTAATTCACACTTCTGCGTAGCCGTTATGAGCGGAAATTTTGTGCAGCGCGGCGCTCCGGCAATTTTTAACAAATGGGCGCGCGCGCGTATGGCTTTGCTTGCGGGCATGGATATTGTGATAGAGCTGCCTGTTGCCTATGCGCTCCAGAGCGCGGAAGGATTCGCCGCGGGCGGCGTGGCGATAGCAACCGCCATCGGCGCGGATGAACTGTGCTTTGGCAGCGAGAGCGCGGACCTGGACGCCCTGACCCGTGCGGCCAGCAGGCTTGCGCGTGAAAACCCGGCGTACAGGGAACGCCTGAAATCCTTCCTTGCCTCCGGTCATTCCTTCCCCGCCGCGCGTACCCTTGCCATGCGGGAGGCAAACGCTCCGCCAGAGCCCAACGACATTCTGGGCGTGGAGTATATAAAGGCAATCATCCGGCAGAACAGCCAGCTTACCCCCCGCGTCATCCGGCGCGAGGGCGCGGGGTACAACGAGCCCGGCCTCTCCGGGGGCATATCCAGCGCTACCGCCATCCGCAATGCTGTTGCAGGGGAAGATTTTGCGGGCGCACTGCAAAGTGTCCCGCCCGAATGCCAGAATTATTTTGATGAGCTGCTCAACACAGAGCGGCCCGTATTCCCCGCTTATTTTACGGATATGCTATTATACCGCATCCGTTCCATGCCCGCGGAAGAGCTTGCCCGCATCAGCGGCGTGGCCGAGGGTTTGGAGAACAAAATAAAAAAAGCCGCCCAAACGTCGGATACACTGGAATCCCTGATTGCGGCGGTTAAGAGCAAGCGGTACACGCACACGCGCATATCCCGCATTCTGTTCTGCGCGCTGCTGGGCATTACTTCCGAACTCGTTACCGAAGCAAATACATATAGCAGCCTCTACGCCCGTGTGCTCGGCTACCGCAGAGACGCGCTGCCCGCGCTCTCCCGCATCAGCGAACAGAGCCGCATCCCCGTGATCACCCGCGGTACGCAACTGCCGGCGGGTCCCCTCTCCCGCCTGGACGTTCAGGCCAGCGATATCTACGCCCTTGCCTGCAAAACCAAAACCGCGGGCAGGGATTATACTGAGAAGATCATTGTTGTTTAGGGTTGGGCTTCGCTCTTTTTCTTTTAAAAAAGAAAACAATCGAAATTATTTAAATTGGCTACCCTTATATTCAACCACGCAAATTGTTAACCTGGGTACACACGGATCATTAAAAAGCTGATCCGCGGCTCTATGTCCTGTATTTCTTCATTTCTTTCCTGAAATTTTTCTGCACCGCTCTGTAGCTTTGCCTGTTTTTTTGCCTCTTAATGAACTCCGGCCCAAAGAAAAGGAGGAAATTGATTATAGAGAAAACGCAGGCAACCTTAGAATCAACGGGAAACAGTATAAGGCTAAAAACAAAGAAACCCGCGTCTATATACGCCAGATACTTGACTTTTACCGGCAAAACAAAGAAAACCATTATTTTATAATCCGGATATATAACGGCAAAAGCAAGAAAAAGGGAAAGGTTTATATACAGGTTTGTTGCGGAGCCTGTAATAAAACCCCCAATAATGGTTCCAATAATACCTATTAAATAATAGACGTTCAGTTTAAAGCTGCCCCAATGGTCTTCAAGCGATTTGCCAAAGAGATAAAACATATACAGAACAAATATAATAAAAATAATGGAGGCAGCCGGCGGCATAATGACAAAGCTGATCAAGCGCCAGATTTGCCCCTGCAATATCAGATCCCTGTCAAAAGCCAAATAACTTGTTATGCTAAACGTTGCATGCGAAGCTGCCGCATACAAATCAAGAACAACCACACAAGCCATAGAAACAGTCAGCAATAATATTAAGTTATGAATTGCATACTTTCCGAACTTCCGCTCCAGTTTATTAAGCCATTTCATATTTATTGCGCTCCATTTCTTGTAAAAAAAATGATTCCTGTTTACAACATTCTTTTTTAATATACCATTTCAAAAGGTAAAAAACATCATATTTTGACATTTTTACAATTTCTTAAAACTTTTGCAGGTAGAAAAAGAGGGCTCCCGCCCTCCCGCTTATCTATTTACCCTTTGCTTTGACTTGTCTGCCAGCGCGTTTTTCATGCCGTGCAGGTTATACATGGGCGAATCATAGGTAACGTATCTTTCTCTTTTGTCACTCAGCATATATAAATCCTCCTTATTCGGGTGTAGTTTTTGTGGGATACAGGGATTTATGCATAAAAGCGGCCGGATACCAGCCGCTTTTGAGATATTCCAAACGAATCGTTTATACGCCTATTTCCAGACGGAGCCGAGAGGAATGATTTTCTGGATACATGTATCGCAGCCCATTTTAATACTTTGTAACAATTCAACTTCCACCGCGCAGCCAAACGCTTTCTCAAAAAGCGTCTTGCTGTACCCTGTTGTGCACAGGCACCATGTATCTGTATCCATTTTACCCACACCCGCCAGCATGGGGCAAGCACAAAATGCAAATTGCAGATAAAGTTCTCCTCTTTCGCAATACAAACCGGCGGCCCTTGCTTTGTCCTGGCTGGCAAACTCTTCCAAGCAGGAGGAGGATGCAACCAGTTCTTGCACCAGCGCCAGTTTTTCATCCATCCCGTATCCGCATTGGCAATTCCTTCTGATTTGCCGGAGTAAAGGTTTGCCAAACCGGCTTTCCAGCCTGCTCATGGTGGATTTTACCCATGTTGCATTATCCTCCAACGAATATTGCCCATGTTCCCCGTATACGATCTCTTTTGCCATCCCCTCGCCGCCTGCTTCTTTTATGGCACTATAAATAGCTTGTTCTTGTATTTTTCTTACATCAAACATATTAAAACCTCATTTCTCAAATTGGTCGTGAATGTGGTTTTAAAAGCTGCATAAATAAAAAAGCACACGTAAAACGTGTGTGCCGCGCAAGGCATTTTCACACATCTTGACCACTTTCACCCGGAATCAAACGTATAACAACTAAAGGCTGTTTCAGCCAAAATAGTTATGCATTATTTGAAAACCAGCGATAGATCGGATCAAGCATGTATGCAACGTACTTTTCATATTATTTTGCCTTATACTACCATATAAAAGCCCTGTTGTCAAAAAGGCAATAGCAGGAAAGAAGTTACTTTTTATACTCCCCCGCGCTCATGGCCAAACATGCCTGCGATGGGATATAGAACAGGTATATAAGCGGGAAAGTTGCCAGGGCTAGCGCGCTGCCCGCCGGCGCAAGGTTGGATATGGTTACGCTGGTATCACACAGCACAAACAACACCATGCCGGCGCAGGCCAGGCGCTTGTTTATTTTGGGCAGGTTTGAGCGGAACGCGGATACGGTTGCGGCGGCAATGAGCAGCGCGTATACGCTGCCCAGCATGAACACATACGGCAGGCCAAGCCGCAACAGCAGCCCGGCGGCGCACAGCAGTATATCCGCAGCAGCAACCGCAAAAAAGGCTTTAAACGCCGCCGGCCTCATGCGCTTGATATAGCACAGGTGCGCAAACATAAAAGTTGCAATGCCCACCGCCTGCACGTTTGAAAACAGCAGGAACGCGTCCGATACCAGAGTGAATAGCATCCCAAAAACAAGCAGCCTTGCGCCCTGCCTGCTGTGCGAATTCTTATACAGCAGAACGGCAACCACAAAACAGGCGCACACCCCCGCGTATTTGAGCAATTTGGACAGCCCCGGGTTTATTGCGCTGAAATCCAGAATGAGTATGGCCGCGTATAGAACGGCCAGTATGCATAAAATAAAAAGTATGCGCCCGTCTTTTTGCGGCAGGGCCATGACGCATCGCCTCGGTTGGTTTGATGGTATAGTTTATGCCAAAGAAATGGATTTTAACTGCTCCTGCGCTTTTCTGACAATATCTAATTTGTTGCCGTGCCCAACGGCATAAGATTAAAAAAGGAGCTATTTAAGGCCCAATTTCTCTTTAATCTCCGGCACATATTTTTTGGCGGCTTCCCGGCCCCGCTCTATAATGGTTGCAACGTCTTTATCGTCCGTGGTGTTGCCGTCTATATCGCTCAGGGGCACCTTAATCACAACGTCCGCGTTTTTAAGCTGCTCGCGGGTCAGCGCCCAGGTGGCAAAGGTAAAGGAATTCTCCAGCACCTGTATAATGCCGTTTGGCTTGGGCAGGCCTTCGCCGCGGTACCCCACGTCCGAGGCGATCACAAACTCCGCGCCAATCTCACGCGCCGCGGCAATGGCGTTGCGGTCCAGCACGCCGCCGTCCACATAAACCCGTCCCTTGTATTTGTGTGGAATAAACACGCCGGGAATTGAAATGCTCGCGCGGATGGCCTCGTGCAGGGGGCCTTCCCGAAAGGTGACCAGCTCGCCCGTTTCCATGTCCACGGCAATGCAGGAAAACGGCAGCTTGGTTTGCCCAAAACAGTAGCTGCGGGTTAAAATCTGTATCATCTGCTGTATCTTTCTGCCGCGCACATAACCGTGCGCCGGAACGGTGTAATCCCACAGCTTTTTTAAATCGATGGCGCGTATAAAGCTGTCCAGATAGGAAATATCGCACCCGGAAGCGTAAATGCCGCCAATAATGGATCCCATGGAACACCCGGAAACCATGTGGATGGGTATGCCTTCGCGCTCCAGCACGTCTATTACGCCCATGTGCGCAAACCCGCGGGAGGAACCGCCACCCAAGGCGAGCCCCACCTTGGGGGATGCAATATTCGTTTGCGCGGGGTTGGTATTCATACGGAAGTCCTGCCTTTCATATGTATCATTATCCATACATTACGGGGTTTTGGGAGGCATTCATGAACGCAAACCGTGTCCTTCTTATAATCATAGCATTTTTTTTGGTGGCCTGCATCGCTATTTTTCCCGCTGAATGCATTGCCGCGGCCAAGGACGGCCTGGCCGACTGGATGAACATTATTGTGCCTTCCCTGCTTCCGTTTATGATTGGCAGCAACATACTGCTGCGCACGGGGATATTAAAACCCCTTGCGGATTTTTGCACACCCGTGACCAAGCGGCTGTTTGGCGCGAGCGGCAACCTGTTTTATATTTTTGTATCCTCCGCGCTCTCGGGCTACCCCATGGGCGCCAAACTGGCGGGCGATTTATACCAGAGCGGCGACATTACCCACAATGACGCGGTGCGCATCATCAACGCCACCAGCATCTCCGGCCCGCTGTTTATCAGCGGCGCTGTAGCCACCAGCATTTTAAAGTTCCCCGCCGCCGCGGAATTCATGTATTTTCCGCACATATTCTCAGCGCTCATTGCGGGCATGCTGTTTCATTTCTTTGCCTATCCAAAAACTATGCGGGATAACCCCTGCATAAGAACCTGCAAATCTGATATTGCGGGCATACGCGTGGGCAAGGTGCTGAACGATTCCATTATGGGCTCGCTTTCCACCATCGCGCTGATCGGCGGGTTTATCATCCTGTTCTCCGTTTTCACTGCAATCCTGGAAAAGCTGGATTTTTTTCTTATTTTAAGCTGGGTTTTAAACCCGCTGTTCCAGCTTATGCATATAAGCCCGGCTCTGACGCACCCGCTTTTGATTGGCCTTTTGGAGGTAAGCAACGGCTGCATTGCCCTTGGGGGCATATCCGGCATCATGGAGCAACGGATTATCTTCGCAACGCTGATTATCACCTTTTCCGGCGCTTCCATTCTGTTCCAGACGTATTCCGTGATGTCTCTGGCGGGAATAAAAAACAGGTATTTTGTACCCGTTAAAATCACACAGTCTGTAATCGCCGTTATTCTGTGCGTGGTATTTTTAAACTTTTTATCCGTCAGCCCGGCCAGCTTTCCTTCGGCGGCTGGCGGAGCGCCCAGCGCCCAGGCCGCCGTTGTGGGAGGCGTTGTCTTTTTGGTTCCCTGCCTGCTGGCGCTTTTGTGGGTGCGAAGCTGGCGGAAAAAAAAGAAGCCGGTTAAGTAGGTGGTTTTCAACTTTCAATCCTCCGGCGCTGCGCGCCACCTCCTTTCCAAAAGGAAGCCTTTGGCGTATATGGCGCTATCAGGCTCCTTTGCCAAAGGAGCTGTCAGCGCAAGCTGACTAAAGATTGCTTTTATGGCAAAACACGAATTGATCCGCACAATAAAGAGCCCCCTGCTTTTTTTAGCAAAGGGTTAAACTTCAATATCTTAATGCAGATTTTATTTGGTTTAATTGAACCGCCTTAAAAAGACGCCTGGTCTTTATCGCGTTTAATCACAAAGTTGGATTTGTTCTCGTTCACAATATCCGTGTATTCCTGCAAATAACCAAGCACATCGTCCAGCACTTCCACCACGTAATTAATGGCGTTGGATTTCAGCTCCCGCGCCTGCTTGTTCGCGTTGTCCGTGATATGGTTCGCCTTTTCATAGGCAAGCTGCGTTACCTTGTTCTCCTCTATCAGTTCGCCCAGGCGCACGTCCACATTGTCCAGAATATCCGCCGCTTTTTTCTTGGCGGCTTCTATAATGCTCTGCTCGTTTTCAATCACCTTACGCGCAGATTCCAGCTCCTTGGTGAGCGCTTCGCGCATATCGTTCAAAATGTCTTCCACAATCAGCGCGTCCAGCTTTCTGCGCCCAAAGCCTGTTTTGCTGCGGTCTATTTCAGACTGCAGCTCGTCGAACAGTTCATTGATCTTCATTTCCGCTACCCCCATTGATTTTCCGCACAACCGAAGGCGGTACAAAACCGGTAATGTTGGCGCCCAGACGAATGAGTTCCTTGATGATGCTTGAACTCAAATGGTTCAGCTTTGGGTTTGCCACCAGCAGCACTGTTTCCATATCCGGATACAGGATGCGGTTGGTGCTCGCCATCATTTCTTCCATGTCCATGTCCGTCTGGTTACGCACGCCGCGCACCACAATGGATATATCCTGCCCGCGCAGAAAATCCACCAGCAGCCCGCCAAAAGAATGGACGCGGACGTTTTTTATGCCCGCTGTCTCATCGCTCAGCATTTGGAGCCTTTCCTCCAGGCTGAACATGCACCTTTTGCTTGTGTTGTTTAAAACCGCAACATGCACTTCCTCAAACAACCGTGCGGAACGATTTATTATATCCAAATGGCCGTATGTCATTGGGTCAAAGCTTCCGGGATAGACGCATTTGTTCATTCTTTATACTCCAGGTACGTCACGTATGTTTTGCCGTATTTCTTGGCCTGCGTTTGCGTATAGGGCGCGGGAGGCGGCCCCAGGGGTTCTCCGCTCTCCAGCACCAGTACCGCGCCGGAATTCAGCAGCCCGGCGGCATCCAGGGCCGCGAGCGCTTTTTCATAAAGCCCGCCCGCATACGGCGGGTCTAACAATACTATATCAAATTTGCTGCCAAAATGAAACATTTTCAGCGCAATTTCGTAGCCATTTTTGTATATAGCGCATTTTTCCGCGTATCCAGTCTTCTGCACGTTGGCGCGCACCGTGGCTATGGCTGCTTCGCTCTTGTCCACAAACACGGCGTAGGCGGCTCCGCGGCTGAGCGCTTCTATACCCAGCGCGCCGCTGCCCGCAAACAGATCCAGCACGCGGCTTTGGGGAATGGCAAACTGCAAACGGCCGAATATGGCTTCCCGCACCATGTCGTGCGTGGGGCGTATGTCCTTGTTTGGCGGGGATACCAGAATAGTCCCGCGCTTTTCTCCCGCAATAACGCGCATCAACCCTGCCTCCGGATCACTTCCCGCGGCGTTACCACCATGTCCATCTGCACATCGTGCGCCTCTGCATCTATTTTGCCTATGACCTGGAAATCGTATGCAAGGCCGATCTTGAAGGCCCGCGCGCCCGCAAGCAACCCGTCGTAATACCCCTTGCCAAAGCCAATGCGGCTGCCGCTGCGGTCAAACGCCAGGCCGGGGCATACAATCACGTCCATGTCTTCCACCGGAACAATGGCCGCTTTGTGCTTGTTTGGCTGCGCGATGCCAAAATGGTTCAATTCCAGCGCGGAGGATTTCATGTTTGCAACCAGGAGCTTGTCTCCGTCCACCACCGGCAAAAACACCTGCTTGCCGTAAAACAAAAGCCAGCCCGCCAGCCCGCCGGTTTTTACTTCGTTTGCAAAATGGCTGTAAATGAGTACGCTGCCAGCGTCCTTCAGTTCCGGCAATCCGGTCAGCCGCTCAAATATACGCTCGGAATTGTCGTTGACATACTTGGAAGTGAGCGCCGCGCGCATCTCCTTCATCCGTTCTCTGGCCTTTGCTTTGTCCATGCCCCTCCACTTTTTCTTTTGGCACTTTTCTAAAAAAAGAAAGGCACCACAAAAGAAAACCTATATAAAAATAAAAATATTTTTGGCGCAACCTTTCCCGTTACCCAAGTTACACTAAAAAGGCTGCGATAAAATCAAATCCATTATGCCCCCACATACACACGCGGAACACGTGCGGTATAGGAGAGCAATATTTCATAACTAATGGTTTCGCAGATACGGGCAATTTCGTCCGCGTCCACATTTTTACCGTCCACGCTGCCCATGGCAATCACACGGTCTCCCAACCGTGCGGGAATGCCGGTAACATCCACCATAATCTGGTCCATGCACACCCTGCCGATTACCGGAACCATATACGGCTTGCCCCCCGCAATCACAATCGCCTGGCCGCGGTTGGATAAAAGCCTGTTATACCCGTCTCCGTAACCGATGGGAAGGGTTGCGACCGTTGTTTTTTTCTGTGCCTTCCAGGTGGAGCCGTAGCCCACAGGGTCGCCCTTCTTAATATCTTTTAAGTGGCATATTTCCGTGTACACCTGCATGGCGGGTTTAAGGCCCACCAACTCGCGGCACACATGGCAGGACGGGTAATACCCATACATGGAAATGCCCAGCCGGATGGCGCCGTACTGCATCTCCGGCAGATCTATGGACGCGGCGCTGCTGGAGGCGTGCGCCAGGGGTGAAAATCCGTTTTTGCGCGCAATATCCACGTATTTTTTAAACAGGTCATTCTGTTCGTGTGTGAAGCATTTATCCATGTCGTCGCTGCAGGCGAAATGAGTAAAAATCCCGTCGAAAATTACGGAATCGTTGCTGCGGAACGCCTCGATCATGTGCATAAATTCAATGGTTGAGCGCACACCTATGCGCCCCATGCCGGTATCCACCTTTACATGCACAAACGCGTGTGTTTTTTGTTCCTGAGCAATCTGTGCAAGCTCTTGTATCTCACTCGCGTCCGATACGCACTGCCGCAGCCCCAGCGTAACCGCGAGCATTTTTTGAGAGTTATTGCTCCTGCCCATAACCAGTATTGGGCAGCTTATTTTTTCTTCCACCAGCGGAATGGCTTCCTCTGGCAGGGCAATGGCAAGCCAGGTTGCCCCGGCCCGGAGCGCCGCTTTGGATACGGGCACAATACCGTGCCCGTAGGCGTCTGCCTTGACCACCGCCATAATCTTTGTATCTGCGGACAAGACCGATTTTATAACCTGAATGTTGTGTGCAATGCTGCTTAAATCGACTTCCGCATATGTGTTCCTGTACAAAGCCTTCTCCTTGAGACCCCTGCGGATCTACAAATTATATAATACTTCCCCCGGCAATACGGTTGCGCCTTTGGCTTGAAGAATTTTAACCGCGTCCTGGGGATTCTCCACACGGAAGATAATCAGGGCGTTGTCTTTATGTTTACGCACAAAGGAATACAGGTATTCCACGCTAACGTTAGCTTCGTCCAGTATCTTTAAAACATTGGAAAGCCCGCCTGGCACGTCCGGCACTTCCACAGCCACCACCTCTGTAATGGTTGCGGTGAAATTGTTGGCCTGGATTACCTTGAGCGTTTTTTCCGGGTCGGCCACGATGCAGCGCATAATGCCAAAATCCGTGGTGTCCGCGATGGTCATGGCCTTCAGGTCAATTCCTTCCTTTGCGAGCACTTCTGTGAGCATGTGCAGCCTGCCCTGCCTGTTCTCAACAAATACGGAAATCTGTTTGATCAACATCCCTATTCCCTCCTTAAATCTTGCGCAGGTCTATAACCCGCTTTGCCTTGCCTTCGCTCCGCTCAATGGTTTTGGGCCCAACAAGCGTCACCTTTACATTGATATTCAACACCGCGTGCACTTCAGACTCTATCCTGTGCTGCAGCCGTTCCATTTCCTTTATTTCGTCGGACGCCAGCTGCTCCGCAAGCTCCACCTTTACTTCCAGGTTATCCACGGATTTCTCGCGCGTTACGATTATCACATAGTTTAGCGTAATCTCATTAAATTTATCCAGCACGGATTCTATCTGTGTGGGGAATACGTTTACCCCGCGGATGATGAGCATATCGTCGCTGCGGCCCATTACCTTGCGCATTTTGCGGGATGTCCGCCCGCAGGCGCACGGATTTGAATCCAAAATGGTAATGTCGCGCGTGCGGTAGCGGATGAGCGGTATGCCTTCCTTTAAAATGGTGGTAAACACCAGTTCGCCGGGCTGCCCGTCTTCCACCGGCTTAAGCGTGTTGGGGTCTATGATCTCCGGGTAGAACACGTCTTCATTGATGTGCATGCCGTTTCTGAGCTCGCACTCGCAGGATACGCCGGGGCCGGATATCTCGCTGAGCCCGTAGATATCAAACGCTTTAATGCCAAGTTTGTCCTGAATATCGCGGCGCATCTCCTCGCTCCAGGGCTCCGCGCCCAGAATGGCGGATTCCACCTTCAGTTCAGAAGGGTCAATTCCTTCCTCTTTGATCGCTTCCGCCAGGTACAGCGCGTAGGAAGGCGTGCAGCACAAAATGGTGGAGCCAAAATCTTTCATAATCATAATCTGGCGCTTGGTGTTGCCACCGGAGATAGGGATAACCGATCCGCCCAGCTTCTCCACGCCGTAATGCATGCCAAGTCCGCCTGTAAACAAGCCGTAGCCATAGGCCACCTGCACCACCGAATGGCTGTTGCCGCCCGCCGCTACAAGGGCGCGCGCGCAGCATTCCGCCCAGTTGGTAATATCATTCCTGGTGTAGCCCACAACCGTTGGCTTGCCCGTTGTGCCGGAGGATGCGTGGATGCGGATGATCTCGCTCATGGGCGCAGCAAACAAGCCGTAGGGGTAATTGTCCCGCATATCCGCCTTGGTGGTAAAGGGCAGCTTTACAATATCGTCTATACTCTGAATGTCCTCGGGAGCAATCCCAGCCTCCTGCATCTTTTTGCGGTAGAAGGGCACATTCTGGTACACACGGTACACTGTATCGTGCAGCCGCTGGCCCTGCAATTTTTTAAGCTGCTCTTTGGGCATGCATTCAATATGTTCGTTCCAGTACACGCGTTTATTTTCCTCCTTTTATTGTTTAAATGGATAACCCAAGTTCAAAAGCCTTGGTGTTTAAAGCAAGAAATTTTTCTTTAACTGTTTTCTGCATGGCGGCAAGCCACGCCTCCTGGCTGAACGGAAGGCTTTTTGCGAGAACGCCCAGCATTACGGTGTTAACGGCCTTGGAGCTGCCCGCCTGGCAGGCCAGCGCAAGCGCGTCCACAAACCGCGCGTTTGGGAAATGCTTTGTAATCCTGCCCTGCAAATCTGCCGGGTATATTTCCGCGCCCGTGATCACAGGCATGGGGAGTATCTTCTGGCTGTTGACGTATACGTCGCCGCCCTGTTTTACGTACGGCAGCCAGCGCTCCGCCTCCAGCAGTTCAAACGCGATCAGCACGTCCGCGCCGCCCAGGTCTATCAATGGCGAATACACTTTTTGGCCAATGCGCGCGTATGTAACCACGCTGCCGCCACGCTGCGCCATGCCGTGCACCTCGCTGAGTTTTACGTCAAAACCGCCGTCCAGCGCAAGCTGGCCCAATATGGTGCTTGCCAGCAAAGTCCCCTGCCCGCCTACGCCCGCGATGAGGATATTGATGTCTTTCATTTTGCACCGCCTTCCCTGATGCAGCCGGTTGGGCACACGCGCACGCACAGGCCGCAGCCGGTGCACAGTGTTTCGTCCACAACTACCCCTGCCTCTCCCTTGATGAGCGCCGGGCATCCCATGCGCATGCAGACGCCGCAGTTTTTGCATTCTATGATCGTTACCGCCGGTTTGGAAGTTCTGCCTGGCAGAAGTTCGCAGGGCCTTCGCACAATAATGACCGAAAGCGCTTCCCGCGCGGTTTCTTCTTTTAATATCTTCTCCAACCCCTTGAGGTCAAACGGATCCGCTATCGCGATATGCTCCACGCCCACTGCTTTGCACAGCGCTTCCAGGTCAAGCTGCGGCGCTTCTTCGCCGCTGATGCGTTTGCCCGTGCCGGGGTGGTTCTGGTGGCCCGTCATGCCGGTGGTGGAATTGTCCAGTATCAGCACGGTGCCCGTGCCGCCGTTGTATACCATGTCCACCAGGCCGGTGATGCCGGAATGGATGAATGTGGAGTCGCCGATGACCGCCACGGTTTTGCGCGCGGCGACCGTACCCCTTGCCTTTTCAAAGCCCATGGCCATGCCGATGGACGCGCCCATACACACCACCGCGTCAAGCGCGTTTAAGGGCGGCAGCACGCCCAGCGTGTAGCAGCCGATGTCTCCCATTGCGGTGAGCTTTAACTTGCTCAGGGTATAGAACACGCCCCTGTGCGGGCAGCCCGCGCACAGCACAGGCGGCCTTTGCGGAATCGGGTCCGTCTGGATGCTCTCCGTCTTCTGCCCCAGAATCTTATCTTTGAGCATTGCGGCGGAGTATTCGCCCTGGCGTGTAAACAGTTCCTTGCCAATGCAGGCGATGCCCGCCGCGCGGATCTGCTCCTCAAATATGGGCTCCAGTTCTTCTATAATGTAGAGTTTTTTAACTTTCTTTGCAAAATCCGCGATCAATTGCATGGGCAGAGGGTTTACCAACCCAAGCTTGAGCACGGACGCATCCGGCAACGCTTCCTTCACGTATTGGTAGCAGATGCCGCTTGTTACAACGCCAATCTCCTCGGAATTCATCTCAACGCGGTTGAATTCGTAGGTTTCGGCCAGAGCGGCAAGGTCCTTGGTGCGTTTTTCAACGATCAAGTGGCGGCCCCTTGCCATGCCGGGCATCATTACGTATTTGCGGATGTCTTTTGTATATTCTTTTACCGGCACTTCCCTGCGTTCACCCGTTTCCACAACCCCGCGGGAATGGGATATACGAGTGGATGTGCGCACCAGCACCGGCGTATCAAACTGTTCGCTTAAATCAAACGCATACGCCATAAAGTCTTTTGCTTCCGCGCTGCTTGCGGGCTCCAGCATGGGAAGGCTCCCAAACCGCGCCCAGTAGCGGCTGTCCTGCTCGTTCTGGCTGCTGTGCATCCCCTGGTCGTCCGCCACTATAATCACCAGCCCGCCGTTTACGCCGGTGTAGGCCGCCGTCATCAGCGGGTCCGCCGCAACGTTCAGGCCCACGTGCTTCATGCAGCAAAGCGCCCGCGCCCCGCCGATACTGGCGCCGATGGCGACTTCCAGCGCCACCTTCTCGTTGGGCGACCATTCGCTGTATATTTCTTTATATTTGGATATCGTTTCCGTGATTTCCGTGCTGGGCGTTCCCGGATAGGCCGTGGCGACATGTACGCCCGCCTCCCACGCGCCCCGCGCGAAAGCCTCGTTTCCTAGCAGTATCTGTTTCATCTGTCCTCCGTTATGTACTTGATTATCTTTCTTTTGAGGGCAGCGCCCTCAAAAAACTCTATTTCTTGCGGATGTCCGTCACGCGCTGGGCCTTGCCTTCAAACCGCTTTAAGGTATAAGGCTCCGCCAGTTTGACGTCCACGTGTATGTTGAGCATGGTGAATATGTTGTGCTTTATCTTTTCTTCCAGCCTCTCCAGGTTGGCGAAACTGTCCAGGCACCTTGCGTCCGCAAGTTCCACCTTCACCTGCAGTTTATCCATGTAGTTTTCTGTAAACAGCACGATCTCGTAGTTGGGGCCGATCTCCTCCATGCCAACCAAAACGGACTCGATCTGGCTGGGGAACACGTTCACCCCGCGGATGATCAGCATATCGTCCGTTCTGCCCATGCATTTGCGCATACGGGTGCTCGTCCGGCCGCAGGCGCAGGGCCCTTCGTACAGTTGGGTGATGTCCTTGGTGCGGTAACGCATAATGGGCAGCGCTTCCTTGGTAAGGCTGGTAATCACAAGCTCGCCAATCTCGCCCATGGGCAGCACCTCGCCCGTATCCGGGTCTATGATCTCGGAGATAAAATGGTCGTCCGCAATGTGCATGCCGTTTTTCACGTAGCACTCACCGGAGAAACCGGGGCCAATGACCTCCGATAATCCGTAGTTCTCTGTGTCCAGGATGCCAAGGCCTTTTTCTATTTCCTTGCACATCTCGTCCGTGTGGCCTTCGCCGCCAAACAGGCCGATGCGCAGCTTAATCTTGCTCATGTCTATATCCAGTTTCTTTGTCATCTCGCCCATATACAGCGCGTAGGAAGGCGTGCAAATGAGCAGGGTGGATTTAAAATCCTGCATAATTTTAAACTGGCGTTCCGTGTTGCCGCCGGAAATGGGAATAACCGCTATGCCCGCGCGTTCCATGCCGTAATGCAGTCCGAATCCGCCGGTGAACAGGCCGTAGCCAAACGCAATCTGCGCAATGTCGTCCGGGTTTGCGCCCGCGGCGTATATAAAGCGCGCGCAAAGCTCGCTCCACATTTCTATATCGTTTTTGGTATAACCCACAACCGTGGGGTTGCCCGTTGTGCCGGAGGATGCGTGGATGCGGATAACGTCCCGCATAGGCACGGCAAACATGCTGTAGGGATAGTTTTCGCGCAGGTCTTCTTTTGTTGTATATGGAATTTTTTCTATATCTTTCAGCGTCTGGATATGGGATGGTTTCAGCCCGATGCTGTCGAATTTCTTTTTGTAATGGGGTATGTTTTCGTATGCGTATTCCACTTGTTTTTTCAGGCGTTCAAGCTGGAGTTGTCTCATCGCCTTGGGATTGGCGCACTCCGCTTCCCTGTTAAATATAAGATGTTCCACTGTATCTTTCCTCCAAAACAACTTTAAACAAAATTATAACTCAATCAGGATTAAAAAGAAAGTTATTCGTCCAGATTCATCAAAAAAAACGAGCCGTTTGCAATGTCCGTTTCAAACATGCGCTCCACCGGCAAGCCCCTGAGGGCGCACACGCAGGCCAGTATAAAACCCTTATGCCCAAACACCGCAACTCTGCCGCCCGCATGCTTTTTTGCAATGTTCCATATAAACAGGCTGCACCGCTCAAAATACGCGCGGTTCACTTCTCCGCCGGGAAACGCGTAGTCCGTCCAGTTTGCCATGTACGCCGCCCATTCCTGGGGATAGCGCGATTCAATTTCTCCCGCCGTCATGTTTTCCCATTCGCCAAAGTCCACCTCGCGGATGTTTTCATTATAATACAGGTGTTCCTCCGCAAACCGTATGGACGGGCGTATGATCTCAAACGTTTCCCGAACGCGCTTTAAGTTGCCGCAATACACCGCGTCGAACGTTGCTCCCTTCAGCTTTTCCGCCGTTTGCCGCGCCTGGCAAACGCCGTTTTGGTTCAGGCCCAGGTCTGTGCGGCCCGATATCCTGCCGCTGCGGTTGGCCTCCGTTTCACCGTGGCGCACAAAGCAAAAACAAGTCATACAAGCGCACACCACAGCGCCGCAAACAGCAGCCAGAGCATTTCGCCCAGCTCGTTTGCCGCGCCCAGGATGTCTCCCGTTACCCCTTCTATCTTTTTATTGGAGACCGCCGTTAATACAAAACCGGCGGTAACCAGCACCGGCAGCACAATTAAAGACGGCCAGCCCGCGCACAAAAGCAGCAGCGCGCCGCAGATAACAATACAAACAATGCTGTGGCGGGGTTTTACGTGGTTGATGGTGTGTTTGCCCGTGCCTTCCTCCCTGGGGTATTTGCCCGCAGCCGCGGCGATTGCCATGGGTATTTTGCCCGCGACCGGGGTTGCGGCAACGATCAGCACCGCCGCGGAGTACGGGATGCTTCTGATGAGTATCACTTTAATGAGCACAATAAACACAATGGCCAGCACGCCGTATGTGCCCATGTGCGAATCCTTCAGTATTTCCAGCGTTTTCTTTTTACCTTTGCCCGCGCCAAACGCGTCCGCCATGTCCGCAAAGCCGTCCACGTGCAGGCCGCCCGTTGCCACGCACGCAGCGACCACGCTGCCAACCGCTCCGGCCCACTGCAGGCCCGCCAGGCTGAGCAGCCAGTACACCGCCGCCATAATGGCCCCCACAATTGCCGCGCTGGCGGGGAAGAACATGGTCATGGCGCCAAAGTCGCGCTCCCCCACCTTGAACTCTTTATGGATGGGTATCCGCGTCATGAACTGTACTGTAAATCCCAATAACCTGAAAAAGTGCATCTTTACCTCTCTGGTATTCCTCTTTTTGTTCCCCTTCTTTTTGAGAAAAGAAAGGGAACCGGAAAGAAAAACTTTTACATGTTTTATATTTTATAATGGTTCGCATAGAATCCGTCTGCGAACCGGCTTTATGAATGGAATGTAAGCAGCGCCGAGAGATACATAATGAAATAATACGCCACGTATGCTGCAACAAGGCTTACAATAATGCGCGCATTGATTGGCATTTTGCCTCTAAAGAGCTTATTAAACGCTTTTTTTAAAAGGAAATTAAACAACAGGAAGAATAAAAACGTTATGAGCGAAGCCCCTACAAACGCGCCGAACATAAGCGGGCCAAAACCGTTTTGGATCAATTGGATAATCAGGTTTGGAATAAGAACGGCGATCAGAATAATCAATACGCTTTCCCCGTAAGTTTCTGACCGGCCCCCACTTTTTCTGCATTTTGATTTGGTTCTTCAATCGACATGCCGCAACCTCCCTAAATATTCTTTCTTCTATTATAAAAGGTTTATTTTTAAAAATAATGAATCGTTAAGGTTTTTCTTTGGAGCGCCTTTTCTTTTCAGTTTAAAAAAAGGCACATCAATTCTATTTTAATTTCATAGGTATCCCGGAAACAACCAGCCACGCCTCGTCCGCCGCGGCGGCCATGAATTTGTTCGCGCGGCCCACAACATCCCGGAACATGCGGCCCATGGGGTATGCGGGCACCAGGCCCAGGCCCACCTCGTTGGTTACAAACAGGGCGGTTAGATCCCGCTCGCGGATGGTCTTTATAACATCCGCAAACTCAGCCATCACCTGCTCCTCCACCTGGTTCTGCACCGCCATGTTTATGATCTCCGCGTCCATATCCGGCACCGCGGCGCAGATCCTATTGGAGATATACACCGTCATGCAGTCCAGCAAAAAAAACGCATACGCATGTTGTTTATACGCACCGGGCAGGTTTGCCGGAGCCTCTATGGTCGCCCACTCCTGCGGGCGGCTCTGGCGGTGCAGGGCGATGCGCTCCTGCATCTCCGGGTCCCCCGCTTCCGCCGTGGCGATGTACGCAACATCCGTATACTTTTCCGCAATTTCTTGCGCAAACGCGCTTTTGCCGCTGCGCGCCCCGCCCGTTACAAATATTATTTTGCTCATCAATACCTCGCTATTTAATTCCTTTTCTTTAGAAAAAAGAAAAAGAACTGAAAAGAAAATCATCAATTTTTATATATAAATCATATCATTTATTCTTCTGTTACGCTATGGTGAGATTTAAGGCGCCTTGTGTTCTGCATTTTTCTTTCCCTCCATGGCGAGATATGATACTATAAATTATCATACAAAGCGGGAGGTTTCAATATGAACAGGATTAATCTGATTTGCCTTGGCGTACGCGATATTAAAAAAGCCCGTGCATTTTACCGGGATGCGCTTGGTTTTTCAACCCCCAATAATGAAGAAAACCCCAATGTGGTGTTTTTCAATAATGGCGGAACAAGGCTGGAGCTATATCCCCTTGACGAACTGGCAAAAGACATCAGCGAATCCGACCCGCCCAAAACCACTAACAGCTTTGGTGGAATCACTCTTGCCTATAACGCAAAATCCAAAAACGAAGTGGATGAAATATTTCTCAAGATAGTAACAATTGGCGGTACAATAGCAAAACAGCCACAAACTGCGTTTTGGGGCGGATACAGCGGCTATTTCAGGGATTTGGACGGCTATTATTGGGAAGTGGCATATGCGGATTTTTGGAAGTTTGATGAAAATGACATGCTGGTAATAGAATAACACTTGAAATATTGTTTTATAACATTGGAGCAAAATGCAAATGGAACTTTGGGACCTGATTGACAGCGGCAGGCAGCCGCTTGGCCGCACACATGTGCGCGGGCAGCGCATGGAGCCGGGCACTTTCCACACAGTGGTTTGCGTATGGACGGTAAACAGCAGGCACGAAATTTTGGTTACCCTGCGGCACCCGCAGAAGGACGAATACCCCGATTTGTGGGAGAACACGGCAGGCTCTGCCCAGGCGGGAGAAACCAGCCGCCAGGCCGCTGTGCGCGAGCTGTTTGAAGAAACGGGCATACGCGCAGGCGAGGAAGAGCTTGCCCTGCTTGGGGTGCGCCAGGAAAAAAACCAGTTTGCGGATACGTATATTGTGCGCAAAGACATAGCGCCCTTTGGCATTGTGTTGCAGGAAGGCGAAACGGTGGACGCGCGGTGGGTTTGCCTGGCGGAACTGGACGCGCTGATAGCCGCCGGAAAGATTGCCCCGCCGGTGGCCGCAAGGCTGGAACTGGTGCGCCGGGAATTTGAGGCGTTTTTATTTTTAAGATAAGCACCAAAACAAAATGGAAGTATAAGTTGCATAAAAAATCCGGCATGCAGCCGGATTTTTAGTTACTTTACAGCTTGATATTCTTTTTACTGAGCTGAAGCCTTGTCATGGCGCGGGCAACCGCGAGTTTATTCATTTTGTATTCGCGGGTGCTCAGTTTCTGGCGCAGGCGTTCTTCCGCACGGCACTTTGCATCTTCCGCACGGCGCACGTCTATCTCCTCCGGCCATTCGGCGGAGGACGTGAAAAGCAGCGTTTCGTCCGGCCTGATCTCCACAAACCCCTGGGAGACGGAACAATACAGCCATTTGCCGCCCTTATTGATTTTGAGCTCGCCTGGCTTAATGGCAATAACCATTTTTTCGTGCCCCTTCATAATGCCCATAAGCCCTTCAGGGGTTGGCAGCACGGCCTGCTCCACCATTTCGCAGAAGAAAGACCGCTCGGGCGTTATGATTTCCAGCAGATATTCAGCAGACATTTATCTTCACTCCTCAGCCCGCAATCGCTTTGGCTTTTGCAATGGCCTGTTCTATTGTGCCCACCATCAGGAACGCTTCCTCCGGCAGGTCGTCCACCTCGCCGTCCAGAATAGCCTTGAAGCTGCGAACCGTATCCTCGCGGTGCACATACTCGCCCTTTACGCCGGTATACCCTTCCGCCACAAACATGGGCTGGGAGAGGAACCTTTGCACCTTGCGGGCGCGGAACACCGTAATTTTGTCCTCGCTTGAGAGTTCTTCCATACCAAGGATGGAGATGATATCCTGCAGTTCCTTGTAGCGCTGCAGCACCTGCTGCACGCGGCGGGCGGTATCGTAATGCTCCTGGCCCACAACCGCGGGGTCCAGAATGCGGGAAGAAGATTCCAGCGGAGAGAGCGCCGGGTATATGCCAAGCTGCGCAATATCACGCGAGAGAACGTTAATGGCGTCCAGATGCGTAAACGTTGTTGCGGGCGCCGGGTCGGTCAAATCGTCCGCGGGTACGTATACGGCCTGCACAGACGTAATGGAACCGTGCTTGGTAGACGTGATGCGTTCCTCCAGCGCGCCCAGCTCGTTTGCCAGCGTGGGCTGGTAACCCACCGCGGAAGGAATGCGGCCCATTAATGCGGACACCTCGGACCCTGCCTGCACAAAACGGAATATGTTGTCTATGAACAAAAGAACGTCCTGGTTCTGCACATCGCGGAAATATTCAGCCAGCGTAAGGCCTGTAAACGCCACGCGGAGACGCGACCCCGGCGGCTCGTTCATCTGGCCAAACGCCAGGGACGCTTTTTCTATAACACCTGATTCTGACATCTCCTGCAAAAGGTCGAACCCTTCGCGGGAGCGCTCGCCCACACCCGTGAACACGGAGTAGCCGCCGCTCTCGGTGGCAATGTTGTGGATCAGCTCCAGGATCATAACGGTTTTGCCCACGCCCGCGCCGCCAAACAGGCCGATTTTCCCGCCCTTGGGATACGGAGCCAGCAGGTCTATGCACTTAAGGCCCGTCTCAAACACCTCGGAAATCGGGTTCTGTTCGTTAAACGCCGGAGCCGGGCGGTATATGGGCATATATTCTGTGGTTTCTATATCGCCTTTATTGTCTATGGGCTCGCCAACCACGTTGATGGTGCGCGAGCGGATGCCCGGCCCCACCGGAATGGTGATGGGAGCGCCTGTGTTAACAACAGACATGCCGCACGCAAGCCCTTCGGTTGCGTTCAGGGATATGCTGCGCACCGTATAGTTGCCAATCTGGGCGGCAACCTCCAGCCACACGCGGCCGCGGTCCTGCACTTCCGCGTACAGCACGGTGTTGATTGCGGGCACCTCCCGCTCGTCAAACTGCACGTCTATTACCGAACCCGCTATTTTGACTATCTTTCCTATACTGACTATTTTGTATTCGTACATAGAAAGCTCCTTTGTGGGAGTTCTTATATTGGAGGCTCCTCGCCTCCAAACCTCCGCCAAAGGGTCACTTAACCCTTTGGAATCCCATCTACAATAATAAAATAATAATAACTAGCCTGCCTCTACACTAACCATAGAGCCCGCGGGAGCACACAGTACTCCCCGACAGTCTTTTAGCTCCCCACCGAGTTACAATGCGTCCATTGCGCCCACAATCTCAGTGATATCGCTTGTGATGCTTGCCTGGCGCGCGCGGTTTAACTGTACGGTATATTTATCCACCATTTCGTTCGCGTTCTTGGTGGCGTTCTCCATGGCCATCATGCGCTGGCTGTGCTCGCTGGCAAACGCCTGCACAATAGCGCCGTATATAATGCCCACAATGTATTGCCCAATCAGCACTTCCAGAACGTTGCTGAGGGAAGGATAATAATAAAGCTCATGTTTTTTTATGGGCTCATCCTCCACATCCGCAAAATCGTCCATGGAAACCGGCAACAGTTTGAACATGGCGGGCGTCTGGCGCATGCTGGAGTAAAACCGCGTAAACACAATATTTACTTCCTGAATATCCCCCCGCATGTACATTTCCGTAAGGTCTGCCGCAAGGTTGCGCGCGTTGTACAGGCTGGGGTCCTGCGCGATATGCAGGTATTCAATATCTATGGGGATATTCTTTTTTTCAAAAAACGCGCGTGTCTCCTGCCCCACAGTGATTACAAGCTTTTCGCCTTCGCCTTCCATTTGCTTTTGCGCAAAGGCAATGATGTTGTGGTTGTACCCGCCGCACATGCCCTTATCCGCCGCCAGCACCACGTATGCCTTTGCGCCCTTTTTCTGCCTTTGCAAAAACGGGTGCTGGGTATTTGGAGGCGAATGCCGCAAAATATCCTTCATGGATTGGCGCACCTTGTTGAAGTAAATAGAGTTTGCGCGGTATTTTTTGATTGCCTTCTGCATTTTGGACGTGGAAATAAGCCTCATGGCAGATGTAATCTGGCTGATATCGCGCGTGGCTTTAATGCTGTGCTTGATTTCAGAAGTGCCTTTCATGGCTCACCCGTCCCCTATTCTTTCTCATCCGGTTCCAGCTTGGAGAGATACTGCTTTTTATAATTGTTTGCCGTTTCCAGCAGCGTATCCATCTGTTCCTTTGTAATATCGCCGGTATCCGCAATGGATTTTAAAATATCCGCGTGCATGGCTTTTACATACGCCAGATAGTTTGCGTTAAAATCCCGCACAGCTTTAAGCGGCACGTCCAGCAGCACCTTGTTTACCGCCATATGCAAAATTACAACCTGCTCTTCCACCGGATAAGTCTGATATTGCGGCTGGATGAGCGTTGTCATCAGGCGCTGGCCGTTGTCCAGGGACTCGCGGGTGGCCTTGTCCAAATCGGAGGCAAACTGCGCAAACACCGCAAGTTCGCGGTATTGCGCCAGCACAATGCGGAGCTGGCCCGCAACCTTGCGCATGGCCTTGATCTGCGCTGCGCCGCCCACGCGGGATACCGAAAGGCCCACGTTAATGGCCGGGCGCTGGCCCGCGTTGAACAGCTCGGACTCCAGAAACAACTGGCCGTCTGTAATGGAAATTACGTTGGTTGGAATATACGCGGAAATATCGCCCTCCATGGTTTCTATGATGGGCAGCGCGGTCATGGAACCGCCGCCCAGCTTGTCGGAGAGTTTTGCCGCGCGCTCCAGAAGGCGCGAATGCAGATAGAACACGTCGCCCGGGTAGGCTTCGCGTCCCGGCGGCCTGCGGAGCAGCAGGGACATGGTGCGGTATGCAATGGCGTGCTTGGATAAATCGTCGTATACCACCAGCACGTCCTTCCCTTCGTACATCAGGTCTTCCGCAACCGCGCACCCGGAATAAGGCGCCAGGTACTGCATGGCCGCTGTATCGCTTGCGGTTGCCGTAACAACCACGGTATATTCCATCGCACCGTTTGCGCGGAGTTTTTCCACCATCTCGGCAACGGATGAAGCCTTCTGCCCAATGGCCACGTATACGCAATATACGCCTTTGCCCTTTTGGTTGATGATGGTATCTGCCGCAATGGCGGTTTTACCCGTTTTGCGGTCTCCAATAATCAGTTCGCGCTGGCCGCGGCCGATGGGGATGATGGAATCCACCGCCATAATGCCCGTTTGCAGGGGTTGGTATACGCCGCGCCTGTCCATAATGGGCGGCGCCTGGGATTCAATGGGCCTGAACTTTTTGGCCTCTATTTTTCCCTGCCCGTCCACCGGCTCTCCAATGGGATTGATTACGCGGCCAAACAGCACTTCGCCAACAGGCACGCGCACAACCTCGCCGGTGTGGTGCACCACCGAGCCTTCGCTTACCGCCACCGTTCCGTTCAGGAGAACCGCTCCAATGCGTTCCAGCTCCAGGTTGAGAACAATGCCGTAAACGTCGTTTTCAAATTTTAAAAGTTCGCCGTATTTGCAATTGGAAAGCCCTTTTACGTTTACAACGCCGTCCGCGGAGGATTCCACAATGCCAATGTGCGATATATCAAATTTTTCGTTAAATGTGTCTACCTGTTTTTTAAACTCGTCCAGGAGTTCCTTTTGCGCCTGCAGGTTCTGCGTGCTTTCGCCGTCCAAATCCAGGCTTTCTATATACTGGTCAAACTGCGGGCCCGTTTTATCCTGCGCTGCGGAACGGATGCGGTCCAGGTAGGATTCTATGGAAAGGTCGTAGAGCCTCTCTCCCACGATCACTTTGTAGCCGCCGATGATGGATTTATCGATGTCGATCTCAAAATCTATCTCCTGCCCCAGCATCTTCTGAAACTTGTTGCAGATTCCGTCTATTTCTTCACGGCTCAGCTTGGACGCGGCTATGAGTTTACCGGGTGTCTTCATGCTTAAATCTCCTTCCCGCTAAAATAGCTTTCTATTATTTCTTTGTTGTCCTCGGGCGAAACCTCGCGCCTTAAGATCTTGCGGGCAATCTGCACCGCCATGTCTGTGATCTCACCGCGCATTTCATCTCTTGCCCTGGATTTAAGCAACTGGACATCCCGTTTGGAACGGCTCATGTATTCGCTTGCCGTGGCCTGCGCAGAAACAATAATCTGCCGTGCCTGGCCGTCTGCGGCGGCCTTGCTTTTTTCTATCAGATCGGCCGCCAGGCTTTGCGCATTCAGCACCATTTCATCGTACCTTGCTTTTAACTGTTCCGCTTCGGCCTGTTTGGCGGCTGCTTCTTCAATCTGCTTCTTAATCTGATTTTTGCGCTGCTCCATAAAGCGGGCGACAGGCTTATACAGCAGTTTCCACACAATGAGAAAAACAATGCCCATATTGACCAGGTGGAGCAAAACTGATTGCAGCTCTATACCTAATCCCGACATAGTAACACCTACTTAATCAATTTTATTTGCCGAATGTAAACAGAAGAATAATGGCTACAACCAGGCCGTAGATTGCGGTGGATTCTGCCAGCGCCATACCAAGCAGCATGGTGGTGGTGATTCTGCCGCCCACTTCGGGTTGGCGCGCAATGGCTTCGCACGCCTTGCCTGCCGCTATACCTATACCGATACCAGCGCCAACGCCTGTGAATACCGCTATTGCTGCTCCTATTGCAATTAATCCTGCATCTGCCATGAGAATGATTCCTCCTTAAGTTAGCTTTTGTTATTCAACCTTTTCCTTGATGTAGGAAAGGGTAAGCATCATAAATACAAACGTCTGCATTGCCACGTCGAACAGTGTGAAATACAGGCTCATTGCCGCCGGAACACCAATGGCGAACGTCCCCATTGCGGCATAAACAAGGTCCATGATCATCAGCCCGGCGAACATGTTGCCGAACATTCGAAAAGAGAGCGATACCGGAATAATGATATCAGATATCACGCGGAAAGGCGCAATAAAAGCCACAGGATGCGCATAGCCCGTAACGGTGGCCTTAACGCCCTTGTAGCGTATTCCAAATACAAAGATAAGAATAAAGGTTATAAGGGCGATACTGACGGTGAAATTAAGGTCTGTCGCCGGAATTCTGACGCCGGCCAGATCCGTCATGCCGCTGATAATCAGGAACAGCGCAAGCGTCATGATATACGGCGCTATGGGCGTGCCATATTCGCCCAGCACGCTTTTGGAAAAGCGCTGCACCATGCTGACCATGAACTCAAGAAACAACTGGATGCCGGAAGGCACAGCCTTGAACCGGGGATAACAATAATACCGAACGATAAGAGAAAAAACAAGTATGCCCAAAGTGACGCACCAGGCGGTAACAACTGTCTGGTTGATCTGCAGGCCGAAAAAGTCTATCTTATGCGGTGCTACGCCTGCAACTTCCATTACTTATCTACCTCCTGCCGGGATTTCTTTGCCTGTTTAATGTTGAGATAGACAGGATGCGCGATCATGATGACAACCATGGCGCCAACCGCCCAAAGCATGGGTTCTATTCCCACCGTAAATGTAAGCAACAGCAAAACGCCCAATATTGCAGCCAGCTTTAATACTGTAATCAGCACCGCGGTTACAGGACCGTTTGACGAGTTCCCAAGCATTAATGTAACTGTTTTTCTGAGCAAGAGCACCTGCAAGAGGCCAAGCCCAATTCCTACAAACAAACCCCACATCGCAATATACCTGCAAGTTATAAAATTAGTATCACTATACACCTTTCATTTCACGAATACAAGAGATTTTTCTAGTATTTGTTGAAAAAAACGGTCCTTTGTTTTTTAAAAATTTCATTTGCCGGGCCGGAGTTTCCCGCCGTTTTCCCGGCCGCAAGGCGGGCCAGTTCACGTATGTCCGCCTCTATATCAGGCGATTTTCCGCTGTATGACGCTATTTTTGCGTTTTGTTGCGCGTATTCGCAAACCAGCGAAACGTTGTTCCACGGCAAAAACTCATCCTGCACCTTTATGGTGAATTTGCAATTAGAAAGCTGCAATTTTTCAAGCAGCCGTTGCACGTTCACCACGCGCATCATGGTGTATTCTTCCGCTTCCCCCAGCTCTGCGCAAAAATCCGGCGTGTAATACGCAATATTTTGGCCGCTGCGCGCCAGAATGCCCAGCATCTCTTCCCTGTCCTGTTCTTCCCGCCAGGCAAATTCTATTACGTCCAGGCCTTCATCCTGCTCAAAATACAAGGCATATGCGCCGTCCGTTTCCAGAATGCCGCCGCCGTCTATCGCGTGCTCCTGCAGGCGGATTGCCATTTCGCGCGGGGTGCGGATAAAATATCCGTCCGCTTTTGCGCAAAAGCCGCAATACATTTTGTATAATCTATCGAAATCCTTCGGATTTTCTTTAGGAAATTTTATAATTTCTGTAGTATTTTTTTCTTTTTGTACATTATAGTACATATAAGAAACCGTTTCCCAGCCAAATTTACGGTAAAACGCATGCAGAAACGGGTGCAGGTGGCAAAGGGCGTACCCCTCTCTGTTCATGGCGCGCATCTGCGCCGCCAGAAGGCGCTGCATGATCCCCTGGTTGCGGTGTTTTTCTGCTGTGGCGCACCCGGCCAGAAACCCTGTTTTAATGTTTGCGCCGCGGATACGCACCAGCATCTCCTGCATTGTAATATCCCCCGCCAGGCTGCCTTTTATAAACGCGCCCATGGTGTTTTTAAGCTTCATTTTATTGGCGAAATAATAGCGCACAAACTCCTCGGAATCGCCAAAGGCCTCCATCCACAGTTGTTTTGCCGCGGGAATATCCTCCCGGGTCAGTTTGCGCAGAACCATTTCAGCCTCCCAGCAGGCAGTCATACCTTTTGAGCATGAACGCCGGATAATAAGAGAGTTTCGCGCGCCTAAGGCCTTCCATGCCCATGTCTTCCGCGCGGTTGATGAAGCTTGTGTCCGCAAAGCGCCTGGCGGCAAACTCCCGGTTGATGAGCTGGTATAAGCCGTCAAAGCCGCAGCACGCTTTTTCTATGTGGATAATGGCTGTATCCGGGCTGATGCGCTCCCCCATGCTGAAGGCGGCGGGAACGCCGTCCGCCACAATGACGCAGCCGGTAAAATTAAGCTGTTCAAAATACATAAGCGCGCGGGATGTTGCCACAAGCTCGTCCGCCACATCTTTTTCTGTGGAATCCCTGTGCTCTTCCATCCAGGAATTGTGTATCTGCAGGCAGGCTTCCTGCCATTCACTGCTGTAGTCATAAAATTCAAAGGTATGGCGCTTTAAAAACGCGTTGATGTGGTTGCGCTTTGCGTGGTATTTCTTGCCCTCCAGCCGGGCCAGGTCTGCCGTGTTGTACACGTATTCTGAATTGGCGGCGTCGTAAGCAAACCGGTAGCGCCTGCCGCAGTCTTCTATAATTTTCTGCACCATCTCCGGGATTGCGCATTTTACATAAAAGCCGCCGGAGGCGTTCTGCATGTATTGCTCCACCTTTTTCATGTGGGGCTGGCAGGACTTTGACCAGTCCTTTAAATACGGCGGCAAGAAAAAAGGCCGGTAAGCGTCGCCTTCCATCTTCATGTACAGCGCTTCTCCATCCTCGGCCCACTCTATATTCCACGCGTTCTGCCATATGAACAGGTTGGAAAAAGAGGCTTCCGAATGCCTGTATCCGTGCCCGTTCATATAGCTCTCAAAAATTTGCTTGTCTTTTATCTCAAGTTTTTTAAATTCCAGCATACAGTCCCGCCAATCAGTCCGTGTTGCAGATCATGCCGTTCTTAGCGTCCAGGCGGACGATCATGCCGCTTTTAAGTACGTGCGACGCGTTATACGCGCCCACCACCACCGGTATGTCAAGAGCCATTCCCACAATGGCCGCGTGGGAATCCGAGCCCGCTTCCTCCGTAACTATGCCGCTTGCCCGCTTCATAATGTGCAGCAGTTCGTTTGTTGTATAGGGCATCACCAAAATGTCCCCATCCTTAAATTTTGCCTTGGCTTCCTCCTCGGTCTGCGCAATGCACAGGGGCGCCACCGCCTCCAGCGCGTTTACGCCCGTCCCTTTTAAAAGCACATTGCCCACCAGATGCACTTTGAGCATGTTTGTGGTGCCGGACATGCCAAGAGGAACGCCGCCCGTAATAACCACCACGTCCCCGTTTGTTATCAGGCCTTTCTTTTGCGCGCTGGTTACTGCCAGCTCGAACAGCTCGTCCGAATTTTCGGCATGGTCCACGTGCACGGGAATAACGCCCCAGGACATCTTCATCTGCCGCAGCACAACATCTACGGGCGAACAGCCCAGAATGGGCATGGACGGCCTGAACTTGGAGATCATGCGCGCCGTGGAGCCGGAGTGCGTTACCGCGATAACAGCGGCCGCCCCCACCTCGTATGCCGTGGTGCACGCCGCGTGGGATATGGCGTTTGTTACATCCGGGATGATGGCAAGGTCTATCGCCTTGAACCTGCGGCGGTAATCTATATCAGATTCCGTGCGCTGCGCAATACGCGCCATGGTGCGGACCGACTCCACCGGGTACTGCCCGGCAGCCGTCTCGCCCGAGAGCATGATGGCGCTGGTCCCGTCGTATATGGCGTTGGCAACGTCCGTCGCCTCCGCGCGCGTGGGACGCGGGTGGTTGATCATGCTTTCCAGCATTTGCGTGGCCGTAATGGCCACCTTGCCCGCGTGGTATACTTTTTTGATCAGGGTTTTCTGGATCATGGGCAGTTCTTCCAGGGGGACTTCCACCCCCAGGTCTCCCCGCGCGATCATAATGCCGTCCGATACCCGGATGATATCGTCTATGTCCGCAACACCCTGCGAATTTTCTATCTTTGCAATAATGCGTATCTGCCTGCCGTGGCATTTCTCCAGTATGGCGCGTATGGCCAGAATGTCGTCCGCAGTGCGCGTAAAGGAAGCCGCAATAAAATCGAAGCCCGCCTGCGCGGCAAATTCAATGTCCGCCTTGTCTTTGTCGCTCACAAACGGCATGGACAGGCAGGAACCGGGCAGGTTTACACCCTTCTGGTCCGAAAGTTCGCCGCCGTTCACCACCCGGCACGTAATATCCGTATCGGTTTTGTGCAGCACTTTTAATTCAATCAGCCCGTCCGCCAGCAATATACGCGCGCCTTCTGCAACATCCTTGGGCAGATCTGCGAACGTGACGGATACAATGGAAGCGCTGCCCTTCACGTCCCGCGTGGTTAGGGTGAATTCCGCGCCTTCTTTGAGTTCTACCTTGCCGTCTTTAAAATACCCTATGCGAATCTCCGGGCCCTTTGTGTCCAGCAGAGTCGCCACCTGGGAGCCGCCGGGTACGGCGCGCAGGCTTTCAAGCATTTTGGCTTGTGATTCGTGTGTTCCGTGGGAAAAGTTGAACCTGGCAACGTCCATTCCGGCTTGCACAAGCTCCTGCAGCACGCTTTTGGACTCCGTTGCCGGGCCAAGCGTGCATACGATTTTTGTTCTTCTCATCATAGTTCTGTTACCTTTATTTCATCCAAAAACTTTTGGTAGTCCGACCTCTTCATCAGGCGGGTCCCTTCCTGCATGCAGGACGCGGAGGCCGCCGCCACTCCTGATTGTAAAGCTTTTTCCATGGAATTGTCAAGAAGCACCGCAGCGGCGGCCAGCATGGTATCCCCCGCCCCCACAGTGGACTTCACCTCTACTTTGGGCGCCTCTGCATACAACACTTCCATGCCGTTTGTAAGCAACGCGCCTTCGCTTCCCATGGAAACCATTACGTACCGCACGCCCCCGTCCGCAAGCTCCGCCGCCATTTTGGCAAGCTCATACAGCCCGGCGTTTTTTACGCCGAAGAGCTCGCACAGCTCGTCCCTGTTTGGCTTAATGAAGTACGGCGAAGCACGCAGGCCCTGCCGCAGCGCGTCGCCGGACGCGTCCAGCACGCAGCGCACGCCCTTGGTTTTCAGGTCTTCAATCAGTTCCTCGTAATAATGGCTGCCACATCCCTCTGGCAGGCTGCCCGTCAGTATCACCATGTCCCCAGTTTGCGCAGTTGCGTAAATTTTAGCCGCAACCGCACGCAGGTTTTTGTGGTCCGCCCGGCTGCCGGATTCGTTAATCTCTGTAATGGTGCTTTTTTTCTCGTCAAACAGCTTGATGTTGACGCGGCTCCGGCCTTCCGTTTCCACAAAGTCGTACGGTATATGCACTTCTTCCAGCCGCGCGCGTATAATGCCGCCGTCTGTATGCGAAAACCCAATGACGCCTACCCGCTGCCCAAGCACCGCAAGCACAATGGCCGCGTTGATGGCTTTGCCCGCGCCGTCCACAACCACGCGGTATGGCCGGTTTGTTTTGCCGTACTGAAATTCGCGCAGGTACATTGTTTTGTCTATTGTCGGGTTCAGGTATACGGTATAAATCATCTGGGTATTCCTTTCCTATTTTTTCCATGCCTTTTCTTTTAAAAAGGCTTTGTTAAAACAGAGTGTTGGTAATGAATCAGTGCTATTTCTGATAAGCCCAAATCATTCTATTTGCTTCATTCCAGGCTCCCTCTGTAGAGGGAGGCAAAATTACTTGAATTTATTTTTTAGTTTATTCTGTATTTTGTGTTAAATATAAAAGGGCTCTGTTCATTTTTAACTTTATATTTTTCCGCCCTAAACGTGAATACCAACAGAAAATACCAACAGAGCCTTTAAAAAAGAAAAAGTTTCAAAATTTACTTAACCCCCAGCTTCTCTTTCAATGCGGCCTGCAAAATCTGCGAATAATTCACGCCCTGCTCCTCTGCCATCTCATTGAGCCATTCGGGGATGGTGAGAGTCTTTTTAACGGCTCGGCTGCCATACCTGCGGCGGTAAACCGCGGGGTCTGCCATGACATAGGATACAAAGGAATCCCCGCCCTCCTGCTTGATGCTGCGGATATCGGACGGCGCAGGCACGGGCTTTTTCTCTGCTTCCAGGTCATACAGGCAGAGCGCAAGGCAATCCGCAGCCATTTCGTATGCTTCCACAATGGTATCGCCCTGGGTGGTGCAGACGGACATATCCGGAAAACAAACGGTATATCCGCCGCCTTCTTTTGTGAATATGGCGGGATACAGCACTTTAGGCATACGCGGCGCTCCTTTCTATGCCAGCCTGGCGCAGTATGGCTTCCAGCGTGCCTGTGCGCACCTCCTGCGACGGATGGCGCGGCACTGGGAACGTTTTGCCGGTAATGGGGCTGTAATACAGGTCGTGCGAATGGCCGGACCGTTTAAGCGTGACGCAATAGGAACCAAGCAGCCTGATCAATTCGCTGTCTTTCATTCCATTTCACCCCCGGCATTTATTATATACGTACCAGTACGTACAGTCAAAGATTCAATCGTATATAACAGTATATCGGTTATCAGATGTCCGGGCTTTACTTTTTTCATTCATTTTAAGAGTTTTTTAATGACAAAAAAAACACAGGAGCATTGCTTTGACACCCGCGTTTTGTTGTTGTAATATATACACAAAGTATTATACGCTACATTCTGTGTATAAAGGAGTATAGCCCCATGAACAGGATTGTGTTGCGCGTAACAGCGCCTAAAAAAATAGAAGTTTTCTCCGCGCCCATTCCCCAGCCCGGCCCACATGAAATGGTGATAAAAATAAGCATTGCGGGGGTCTGCCGGTCCGACCTGCCCGTTTACCTGGGCCAGGGAACCTTTCTGCCCAGGGGCCCGCTTGGCTTCCCCGCCATCTCAAGCGAAATACCCTACCCCGCGGCCTTTGGGCACGAACCCACCGGCATTGTGGAGAGCGTGGGCAGCCAAGTGACGCGTTTTGCGCCGGGCGACCGGATATCCGGCGCCTGCGGCGGCGCGTTTGCCTCCCATGTGACAATAAGCGAGTTTGCCCCCTTTGCCAAGCTGCCCGGCAGCGTCCCGGTTAAAAACTGCCTTGCAGAGCCTGTGATGTGCAGCCTTGCCATTGCCCGCGCGGCAATGCCGCCTGTGGGCGGCAGCACGGCGGTTGTGGGGTGCGGGTATATGGGCCTGCTGGCCATCTCCCTGCTGCACGCCAGGGGTGCGGCAAACATAGCGGCTTTCAACAGGAGCACGGAACGCCTTGCGCTGGCACGCAAATGCGGCGCGGCCCACACCTTTCATGCGTCCGATGCAAACGCCATTTCAGACGCTTTGCAGATAACGGGCGGAGCAGGGTTTGACCGCGCGGTTGAACTGACCGGCAGCCTGAACGGCCTGCTGGCCGCCGCCCACCTGATCAAGCGGCCCGGCGAAACGGACAGGGGCGTTATTGTTGCGTCCTCCGTTTACGATAAACCGGAGGCGTGGCCGCCCGAGCTTGGTTTTGAGTTGATGTGCCGCTGCCCCCAGGTGCATTTTGTGCACCCCGGCTTTTACCCGGACATACACGGCCTGATGCAGGAAGCTGTGGATGCTTGCGCAAGCGGTACCCTTCCGGCGGACGGGCTGATATCCCACCGGTTTGCGCCAGAGGAGCTTGGGCGCGCGTATGAAATGATGCTGGATGGAGACAAAAGCTATATGAAAGGGGCGGTGGAATTTGAATAATCCAAAGAAAGCATTGCATTGCTTTAAAAAGCATAATAATGCAATTTTGTATTAAATATTACAATTATAAGCCATAATAATGCAAAATCAATATAAAATATTACAAAATCACTTGACACCTGCAACACTACAGAAGTAAACTTAAAACAGTAAATTCAGGAATAAAATACATTTTATATATTTCATAATTTCATATTCCAAAAAAATACTTGCGTTTAATTACTGTATTAAGTGAGGTGTTTTATTTATGTTATCCATCAAACAAAACCTAATGGAAACAATCAAGGGCGGACATCCTGACCGTTTTGTGAAACAGTATGAGTTCATGGAATTGATGTTGGATGCTCCAATGGACCTTCCTTTGGCTCCGGCGCCTGGGGTGACAGTTAAGAATAAATGGGGAATTACCTTTAATTGGAGGGAAGACCAGATTGGTTCCTATCCTGTTCACGACGACGAGCACAAGGTATTAAAAGACATCAGCAAATGGAAAGAAGCAGTAAAAGCCCCCACCGTTTTTTATACGGAGGAAGAATGGGCGCCTGCCGTTGCCCATGCCAATTCCATTGACCGCAACGAAAAGTTTGTAACAGCCGTGTGCGCTCCGGGCGTGTTTGAAATGACGCATCACCTGATGGGCGTGGAAGACGCTTTGGCAAATTTGCTTGCGGAACCCGAACTGATGCACGAGCTGATTGATTATATTGTGGAATACGAGGTCTCCCTTGCGGCGGAAACTGTCCGGCACATCCACCCCGATGCTGTTTTCCATCACGACGACTGGGGCAGCCAGAACTCTATTGTTTTTTCTCCTGGAATATTCAAGGAATTTTTCCTGCCCGCTTATAAAAAAATATACGGCTTTTGGAAAGCCAACGGCGTGGAGGTAATTGTTCACCACGGCGACTGCTATGCCGCCCCCCTGGTTCCCATGATGATTGAAGCAGGCATAGATATCTGGCAGGGCTGCATGACAACCAACAATATTCCGGAGCTGATTCAGCAATACGGCGGCAAAATCTCTTTTATGGGCGATATTGACAGCGGCAAGGTGGACAACGACGATTGGACGCGCGAGGAGATTGCCAAACACGTGGAGGCTGCCTGCCGGGAATGCGGCAAGCTGTACTATATTCCCTGTCTGGTGCACGGCCTCAATATATCCAACTTTCCGGGGGTATATGAAGCGATTAACGAAGAAATTGACCGCATGAGCAAGATACTGTTTTAAACATAAAAACAATAGAAAAGCCGCGCCGCCGATGTAACTGTTGGCAGGCGCGGTTTTTAGGCTTACCACTTACCGAAATTTTTAAAATCGGACGGGGGACTGGTCCCCCGCCAAGTGTTATTCTTCTTCCTCTTCTTTTTCTTTCTTGTACTTCTCTATAACCTTGGCTGCCAGGTTGGCGGGCAGTTCCTCGTACCGCTCAAACGTGAGCTCAAAGGAACCTCTTGCCTGCGTCATGGAGCGAAGGTCCGTCGCGTATTTGAACATCTCGCTCATGGGCACTTCCGCGGTTACCTGCTGCAGGCCGTCCACCGGGTTCATGCCCAGGATGCGGCCGCGGCGGCGGTTCATATCGCCAATGATATCGCCCATGTACTCGTCCGGAATGGAAACCACTGCCTTGCAGATGGGCTCCAGCAATACGGGGTTTGCCTCTGCCAGGCCTTTTTTATACGCCAGGCTGGCCGCAACCTTAAACGCCATTTCAGAGGAATCCACCGGGTGATAGGAACCGAACACCAGCGTGGCTTTAAGGCCCACAACCGGGAACCCGGCCAGCACGCCCTTGCGGATGCACTCGCGCAGGCCTTTTTCAACGGCGGGGATGTATTGCCTGGGCACAACGCCGCCCACAATTTTATCCACAAACTCAAAATCCTGATCGCTGCCGTGCAGGGGTTCAAACTCAATCACAACGTCGCCAAACTGCCCATGCCCGCCGGACTGTTTTTTATGCCTGCCGGGCGCCTTCACAGGCTTCTTGATGGTCTCGCGGTACGGCACGCGGGGGTCAACCAGCTCCGCTTCCACGTTGAACTTGTTCTTGAGCTTTTTCATAATCACTTCAAGGTGCATTTCGCCCATGCCCTTTGCCAGCATATCGCCGGTTTCAACCTGTTTTTCCAGCTTGAACGTGGGGTCTTCTTCTTCCAGCCTGTGCAGGCCGCCAAACACCTTTTCTTCCTCGCCCTGCTTCTTTGCCAGCACCGCAAGCTGTATGCACGGATTGGGGAACACAATGGGTTCAAACGTTACGGGATTGTTTGCCGCGCACAGCGTATCGCCGGTAACGGTGCCCTGGAGTTTGGCAATGGCGCCAATATCTCCCGCGCACAGCTTGTCCACATTTACCAGCTTTTTGCCGCGCATAATGCCCAGGTTGGAGCATTTCTCGTTCTTGTCGCTGGCGGTGTTCAGAACCGTCATATCAGAAGACAGCGTGCCGGATACAATCTTGATGATGGATATCTTGCCCACAAACGGGTCCGCGATGGTCTTGATGATCTGGCCCGCAAACGGAACGGACGCGTCCATTTTAAGCTCTATTGGTTTTCCGTCCTTGTCCTTTGCAGGAATATGGTTGGCGGGCGCGGGCATCAGTTCCGCCAGAGAATCCAGCAGGGTAACAACGCCCAGGTTTTGCGAACCGGCCGCCACAAATACCGGCGATATGGAGCCGGATGCAATGCCCATTTTAAGGCCCTTTACAATGTCTTCCTTGGAAAGCTCCTGCCCGTCAAAGAATTTTTCCATCAGTTCTTCGTCGCCGCCCGCCGCGTTTTCCACAAGCGCGTCGCGCAGTTCCTGCGCGCGCGCGGCAACCGCCGCGGGAATATCCGCCTCTTTTACGTCTTTGCCCGCAAACATGCGCGCTTTCATGGAAACCAGGTCCACAACGCCTTCAAACTTGCCGCCGTTCACAACGGGAACCTGCGCAGCGCAAATGGCGGAGCCATATTTGGCCGTGAGCGCGTCCAGCGTTTTATCAAAGCTTGCGTTTTCTTTATCAATCTGATTAATAACGATTGCGCGGGGAATTTTATGTTTGGTGGTGTAGTCGAATGCTTTTTCCGCGCCAACAGATACCGTGCCCTGTGCGGAGAGGTTGATAAGCGCCGAATCCGCCAGGCGGTAAGCGGCCATTGCCTCTCCTTCAAAATCAAAAAATCCGGGAACGTCTATAATATTTATTTTTACGTTTTTCCATTCCACCGGCGCAAGCGCGATGCTGATGGAAATGCCGCGTTTCATTTCTTCCGGATCGTAATCCAACGCGGTGTTTCCATCCTCAACTTTTCCCATGCGCTCAAGCGCTCCGGAATTGAAGAGCATTGCTTCCGCGAGTGTTGTTTTGCCTTCTCCGCCATGGCCCACCAGGGCGATGTTGCGGATCTCCTGCGGGTTGTAAACCTTCATTAAATTATCCTCCCAAGTTTTTTCTTCTATAAAAAACCGTTTAAAAAAAACGTTACGTTCGAAATAAATTAAAGATTTGCAGGGTTTCCACTAGAAACTGACTGATTCATTTTATCAGATTAAAGCGTAAAAATAAATATTTTTTATAAATTTTAGTGGAATTTCTTTTGGTATTGTGCAATAATATGATTATTCTATTAAAATCCATTTTTTTCGCGAGGATCATATGAAAATGACTGAAAAACAATCCAAAGCGCTGCAAATTGTGCTGGGTATTCTGGGAGGCGCGGGCATCTGGTTCTCTATTGGCGCTCCGTTCTTTTTTAACATTAACCCTGAACAGTATCAAAACACCCCTTTAGGCTGGCTGTGGATCATACTGTTTGGCGCAATCATGTTCACCCAGCGCGGCCTGGAGAAAAAATTTGAAACGCGCTTTGTTGCATTTTTCCGCACATACCTCATTACGCTGATTGCGTGCCTGGGCGGATTTATTATCTACGCCGTTGTAAACAACATCAGCTTCTTTAATTCCTGAGCCGTTCATTCGCAAAAGCAACGTTTCCCCCATGCATTTATGTGCTGGGGGTTTTTGTTTGCGCCATAAAGGCGTTTTTCTTTATTTTTCTGTATATTCCGGCATATTCTGCAACAATCAGGCTTTCGGCGCATATACTACGTTAAGCAAAGGAGGTTTTTTTATGAGTTCTATATGCAGAGGTTTATTTGATCCTGACGATTTTGATTTTGACCCCTTCTCCGAGCGGTTTGACGATTCGACGATCATCATTATCATCCCAAACAGAAGGCGCAGAAGGCGTTGTTGCAGATGCTGCAGATGGTAGCATTTGTAATTAAATATAAAAAAGAATCCGCGCGCACGGGGCCGGCAGGTCCCGTACATATCAAACTTAGCGAGCCTTTTGATTCGTTACCAAAAGTGTATTTTAGCAATAATTATTTTTATGACTTTGCACTTTCATCGGCACCGCGTAGGTAGAAAAACGCACATTTTGCGAGAGGTCAAAATTATCTATGGATTTAATGAGACCGATGCACCCGACCTGGAACAGGTCGTCTATATTTTCCCCGCGGTTGTTAAAACGCTGTATAACGCTTAAAACCAGCCGAAGGTTCCCGTAAATGAATTCTTCCCTGGCCGCCTTGTCCCCCTTTTTGATTAAAACAAATAATTCTTTTGCTTTCTTATGGGGTATTACAGGCAGTTTGGATGTGTTTACGCCGCAAATTTCTACTTTGTTCAACATGTCTTTTCCCTCCATAAATTGAATTGAGCACCTTATTTATGGTTTCCAAAACAGTTGCTAATATACAAAATAAAGGCCCGCAATTTCCGAAAATTTACCGCGGAAATTCGAGCCTTTTTTTATACGTTTTTATGAAACTACACAGCTTGCGTATATGCCTTTAATAATGTTGCCGATTCAGTCCATCACGATGTATTCGTCGCGCTTTGCGCCCACCGATACATACTTGATGGGGCAGCCGCCCAGTTGCTCCAGCTTTTTAATGTAGCCGTATGCGCGCACCGGCAGCTCTTCCGGCTTGCGGCAGCCGCTGATATCGCAGCCCCAGCCGGGAATGGTTTCTATAATGGGCTTCGCTTTTGCAAGCGTCTCTCCAATGGGGAACTCGTCCGTGCGTTTTCCGTTTACCTCATACGCCACACAAATGGGTATCTGGTCCAGATAAGAAAGCACGTCCAGCTTTGTGATGGCTATCATATCCGCACCCTGCACACGTATGCCGTAGCGGCTGGCAACCGCGTCAAACGGCCCCACGCGCCTGGGCCTGCCGGTGGCCGCGCCGTATTCGCCGCCCGCCTCGCGAAGCTCTTTTGCTTCCTCGCCAAACGTCTCGGCTGTAAACGGGCCTTCTCCCACGCAGGTGGAATACGCCTTCATAATGCCGATGACGCTGTCCAGCTTTCTGCCCGGTATGCCCGCTCCAATGGGCGCGTATGCCGCTATGGTGGAAGAGGACGAAGTGTACGGGTAGATGCCAAAGTCTATATCGCGAAGCGCGCCAAGCTGCGCCTCAAACATAATTTTTTTATTGTGCTGCAAAGCTTCGTTCAGGTAAATGCCCGTGTCTGTTATAAAGGCTTTCAGCTTGCCGCCAAACTCCAGAAGCCAGTCCGTCAAATCGTCCGTTTTCAGCGCCGCCGCGCCGTAAGCGCCGCGGATGGTCATGTTTTTCCATTCCACAATGCCGTTCAGCTTTTTGGCGAGCGAGTCCGGCTCCAGCAGGTCTCCCATGCGGAGCGCTTTTTTAAGATATTTATCGCCGTACACGGGCGCAATGCCGCGCCGCGTAGAGCCGTATTTTGCGTCAGCCAGGCGTTCTTCTTCCAGTATATCCTGCTGCACATGGTAAGGCATGCATATGATTGCGCGGTTGGAGATTTTAAGGTTCTCCGGCGTTATTTTTACGCCCGCGTCCATCAGGCGGCCCATCTCGCCGCACAGATGCTGCAAGTCTATCACCATGCCGTTTCCCATGATATTCACCACTTCCGGGCGCAGTATGCCGGACGGCAGCAGGTTTAAAATAAACTTGCCAAGATCATTGATCACCGTATGGCCGGCGTTATTGCCGCCCTGGTAGCGAGAAACGATGTCGTACTCTTCCGAGAGCAGGTCAACCATCCTGCCTTTACCTTCGTCGCCCCAGTTGATTCCCACAATTGCAGTGAGCATGTATCTAACCTCCATGTAAGGATAAAACTTTAGGCCCGGCTACTTCCCGGACGCCTTAAACACTATAGCATACATATTTTAAGACTTCAAACAAAAAATGCGTCTGAAAGGCTTTTTCTTTATTACAAAGCCTGCAGGTCTAAGGGCTTTGCAAAAGTTTTGCCGCCACTTCCTCCATGTTAGGGTACAGGCTTTCCGGCACGCCATCCTTCCCCAATGCCTCGTAAACTTTGTAGCGGGCGCATATACTTCTGTCTCCGTTGCAGTAACGCTCACGGTAAATTTCTCCCATACGGTTTTGCTGCGGGATAATGATTTGGTGAAAATAACATTCTTCCTTGATTTTGCAAACCATCCGTCTAAAAGCACCTCTTTCTCTGTTTTTTTGCACACAAAAACAATGGGGTTTAAGTGCGTATATTTAATTTTTATCTAAACTGTTTTGCAGGTATTATATGAATACGGGGTTTCAACAATTAACCAATCCGTTTTATTATACAATCTGCTGCAAAATTGTAAATTGGTTTTTTGTAAAATTTTTTTATTTTAAATATTGCGGTAAGAAGCAACAAAAAAAGCAAATCACCGCACAGGTAATAACGCTTCCGGCGCGTTGTTTAGAGCAACATCTTTTTTTGGCTCTGGCCCCTGAGCAGTTTTTCTATTTCCTGCGCGGGCATGGGGCGGTACAAATAAAAACCCTGCGTTTCGTCACACATGCGGTTTGTTAAAAAATCAAGCTGTGTTTCCGTTTCCACGCCCTCCGCAATCACAGAAAGGCCCATGCTCTTGGCCAGGAATATAAGCGAGCGCGTGATTGCCTGGTCTTTCTCGCTTTCATCCAGCCCCTGCACAAAGGGCATGGCGATCTTGATCCTGTCCACCGGCATGTGCTTTAAATAATTCAGGCTTGCGTATTCCGTTCCAAAATCGTCAATGGAGATCAAAACGCCCAGGGCTTTCAGGGAATTCAATATGTTGAGCGCATACGAGACTTCGCGCAGGAGAATGTTTTCTGTTATCTCCAGTTCCAGGCTGCCAGGGCCAAGGCCCGTTTCCTGCAGCACTGCTTGTACCTGGCTTACAATCTCCGGCGTTTGCAGTTGCTTGATGGAAACGTTTACGCCCATGCGCAGCAGAATACCAAATTCGTCCTGCCACTTCCTGCACTGGATGCACGCCTGCCTTAATACCCAAAGGCCCATAGGCATGATTGCGCCCGTTTGCTCTGCCAGGGAAATAAACTGCTGCGGCATTACCAGACCGCGCTCCGGATGATTCCAGCGGATAAGAGCTTCCAGCCCCGCAATGCGGCCCGTTTCGCAGGCAATCTGCGGCTGGTAATACAGCTCAAATTCTTCTTTCTCCAGCGCGCGCCACATTTGGTTGGATAAAAGCATATTTTCACGGATGCGGTTTTTCAATTCGTCCGTGCAGTAGCATACCTGGTTGCGGCCTTCCGACTTTGCGCGGTACAGCGCCATGTCCGCGTTTTTTAAAAGCTCCTGGGAGCTCTTGCCGTCCTGCGGGCAAAAGGCAATGCCAATGCTGGTGGACATAAAGCATTCCTGGCCCATTACGCAGAAGGGTTCCAAAATGCATTCCAGTATTTTTTGAGCGATCACCTCCACAGATTCCCTCTGGCTCACGGAGTTGATCAGTATCACAAATTCGTCTCCGCCAATGCGCGAGATAAAATCACTGCGGCGCAGCAGGCAGCCCAGGCGTTTGGCGACCTGTATTAAAATCTGGTCTCCCGCGGCGTGGCCCAGCGTGTCATTGACGATCTTGAACCCGTCCAAATCCAGAAAGAACACAGCCATGGGGTCGCCGTTCCGCAGGCTGCTGGAAACCTGATAATTCAGGTAATCGGACAGATAGGTGCCGTTGGGCAGGCCGGTGAGCGTGTCGTGATAGGCAATGTGCTTGATGCGCTCTTTTTCGCGTGAGAGCGCCGCGTTTGCCTCCACCAATTCCTGCGTGCGCTGCCGCACGGTTTTTTCCAGCGCGTCGTTCTGCGTACGCACTGTTTCGTGCAGGTCTTCCATCACATCCAGCATGCCGTTTACGCGCGCCGAAAGGCTGGTGATTTCGTCCCTGCTGCCGCCCACCCGCACGCGCTCTGAAAAGCTTCTGTTCTGCTCAACCCTCTCCACATCCGCATCAAGCCCGGCCAGCCGGTGCAGCACCACACGGTTAATGGAAAAAAGCAGCAGCACAAAAATGGCTCCAAACAATACGGCCAGCATAATAATAGAAAGGAAGGACGCGTTTGTGCCCATTTGATGAATGTCCCGCGCCAGAAACACCGTTATCTGCAGCGCTGCATAGTGGTTTATATCCGGGAAGGCAACAATGCCCAGAATGGTATCCTGGTCCCGGGGGATGATCTGGGTCAGATAGCCGTAAGAATCCCCTGTGGCATCCAGATTTGAAAACGCGGTCCCGCCCAGCCACTGCATGTCCATGTTGTAATTCAGTTGCGTTGATAAGCGGCTCAAAACCGAATCGTTGAAATAGCGGCCAAAAAAAACATTCCCCACCATTTTGCTGTCCGCACCATACGTTTCCACGGTACCCGAGGCTACCAGCATGGGAACGCCGCCCAGATTAATGACGCCCTTGAATGTTTTTTGCGGATCCTTGTTGTTCAGCATGCGCATGACGGAGAACCAGTTTAAAACTTCCGGCGGAATATCAAACATTTGTTCTGTGTTCAAATCCATTGTTTTTCCGTACAGAACGTTGCCGGACGTGTCTGTAATCAGCATCATATTAAGGCTCTTGCTTTCAAATTCCATTTTCATCTGGTATTCGTCCGCTTCCCTGCTGCCCGGCTCCTGGTACGGATTAAACATGTTGTGCCAGGGCCCCCATGCAAGCGCCATAAGCTGGATATCCTTTAGCTCCTGATTATACGCGTTTTCTATTTTTGAAATGCTGTCCTGCACATAAACGTTTTCCATCTTGTTCACAGAGCTCATTAAGACGTTGTTAAACAAAACACAGCCAAGAAAAAGCACAACAACCATGCACAGTAAAAACAGCAACGTTATTTTTTTTCCAATCCCCCTTCGGATCAAAAAAACACTTTTCATTTTACACCTTAGCTTGGTAAACAAAGAACTTCCGCCTGTTTCAAAAGAATATCTTATATAAATATCGTTATTTATTTTCCGCACTTAAGCAATATTTTCAAAATAATTGAAATATATGGAACTTAAAATATAAAAAAAGAGGCCGCCGCATACGCGGCCATGGCCTCTTGATAATTAAATCTTTTGTTTATTTTCCGTGGTCCATGATCTTCATTTTATAGAAGGAGCGCCATACAAACACAACTGCAACCGCCAGGAACACGGCCCCAATGTAAGGAGCGTATGCCCGGAACGCCTCGGAGATGGCGATTTCCATGGCCAGAAGCCCAAACAGCGTTGTGAACTTGATAATGGGGTTAAGCGCAACAGAGGAAGTATCTTTAAACGGGTCTCCAACCGTGTCGCCCACCACCGTGGCGTCGTGCAGCTCCGTGCCTTTTTGCTTCAAATCCACTTCCACCACTTTTTTGGCGTTATCCCACGCGCCGCCGGCGTTTGCCATAAACATGGCCTGGAACAGGCCGAACACGGCTATGGAGATAAGGTATGACACAAAGAACGAAACGGCGTTGTCTCCGCCCACCGGCGAGGAGAAGAACGCGAACGCGAGCGCAAAGCAGAAAATGGCGATGAATATGTTGAACATGCCCTTTTGCGCGTATTGCGTGCAGATTTTAACCACTTCCTTGGATTTTTCCGTGGCTGCGGAAAGGCTGGCGTTTTCGTCCAATTGGATGTTCTTCTTGATATATTCCACCGCGCGGAAAGCGCCTGTGGAAACGGCCTGGGTGGAAGCGCCCGTGAACCAGTAGATCACCGCGCCGCCAACAATAAACCCAAGGATGGTGAACGGATTCAGTATGCTCAGGATGGAACTGGGGTCAAGTCCCAGCACGTTCTGTATTACCAGAATCAAAGAGAATATCATGGTGGTGGCGCCCACAACCGCGGTGCCGATTAATACCGGCTTGGCAGTGGCCTTAAAGGTATTGCCCGCGCCGTCGTTTGCTTCCAGGAAGTATTTTGCTTTTTCAAAATCCGGTTTGAAACCAAAGTCTTTTTCTATGGTTTTGTCTATGTCTTTTTCCTGCTCAATCAGTGAGAGCTCGTACACAGACTGCGCATTGTCTGTAACCGGGCCGTAGCTGTCCACAGCGATGGTTACGGGGCCCATGCCCAGGAACCCGAAGGCCACAAGGCCAAACGCGAAGATGGGCGGGAATATCATAATCTGATCCAGGCCAAAGGTGCTTACGAAATACGCCAGGAACATCAGGCCAAAGAACACAATGCCCTGCCAGAACGCGCTGAAATTGCCCGCTACCAGGCCGGAGAGTATATTGAGCGAGGGGCCGTTTTTGGATGCGGCCACCACTTCCTGCACATGCTGTGATTTGGGGCTGGTGAACACCTTTGTTACCTCTGGGATCAACGCCGATCCCAGCGTGCCGCAACTGATGATGCAGGCCAGGGTCACCCACAGGGTGGGATTGGCGGCATATACCGACGAGCCTGGGCCAATGATGAAATAGCTGGCCAGGAACGTAACGGCAATGGACATGATGGAGGTTACCCAAACCAGGCTGGAAAGGGGCTTTTCGAAGTCCATATCGTCCGCCTTGCCGTAACGCGCTTTGCTGATGCCCTTGTTGATATAGAAGGATACGATGGATGTGACGATCATGAGTATGCGCATCACAAATATCCAGAGCAGCAGCGTGGGCTGGAAGGACTCTCCCACCGCCAGGCAGATAAAGGAAATCAATGCCACGCCCGTAACGCCGTATGTTTCAAAGCCGTCCGCCGTGGGGCCAACGCTGTCGCCCGCGTTGTCGCCCGTGCAGTCCGCAATAACGCCGGGGTTGCGCGGATCGTCTTCTTTGATTTTGAACACAATCTTCATCAGGTCCGAGCCGATGTCCGCGATCTTGGTAAAGATACCGCCCGCGATTCTAAGAACGCTGGCGCCCAGGGATTCGCCAACCGCAAAGCCAATGAAGCACGCGCCCGCAATCTCGCGCGGAACAAACAGCAATATGAACAGCATCATAATGAGTTCCACGCAGATTAAAAGCACGCCAATGCTCATGCCTGCGTCCAGCGGGATGTTCAGAAGCTTTAAGGGCTTTTTCTCCAGCGACGCAAACGCCATGCGGCTGTTTGCCAGCGTGTTCATGCGGATGCCAAACCACGCGACGCCATAAGAACCCAGAATACCAATAACCGTCCAGACCAGAATGATGATAACGCCTGATCCCTTGCCTTGCAGAAATCCGAAGTAGAACGCGATGCATGCGCCTATGAATACAAGTAAAATTGCTAAAAATTTTCCCTGCTGGAGCAGATATGTTTTGCAGGTTTTAAAAATGGTTTCGGATACGCGCAGCATGGATTCATGCGCTTTGATTTTCTTTACTCTGCGGTACTGGTAGAAACCGAAGAGCAGTCCCAGCAGGCATACAACAATGCCGATGATCAGCATCATGTTTTGGCCTGCCGACAGTTCGGGGATCTTGAGGTCAGCTTCGCTTGCAAAAGCCGTTCCCGGTGCGAAAACAGCCAACAACAAACCAACCAGTACAAGCACCCCGGGAAGCTTGCTTCCCTTACGCTTTACCGTCTTACTTAACATGGTCCTCTTCCTTCATTCAATTATTTTACCTAAAACATTTAAAAAAATTAAAATGTTTTATAATTAGTAACTAAACAAAATTCTTTCACTTATAATATAGTTTACAAATTATTTCAATTTAATACAAGTGTTAAAAACAGTCGTTTTTAACCATTATCGGAGAATTTTTTAGTTTTTTTATTACATTTTTCATCATGTCATGTTTTATTCATAATAATGCAAAAAAGAGCGGTTTTTTGCAAAAAATGCAGGCCGCTCTTCTTCATGCGGATACCGCGTACAAATCCGCTTTTTTTATCAGAAAGCGTTCCACAAAAACACAAATATAAACACGCACCCCCATGCGTTGCCCGTGAATTCCTTTACCATCAGCATGCCGTAAATAATAACCAGCACGGTGATCATTTCTATAACGCCCGCGAATGTAACGCCTATCATGCCGTGGATAAGAATGCACAGGACAGCGCAAACAATGGCTCCCCAGTTGAGCCATTTGTATTTGGACGGATACCGCTTGTTAATCTTGCCGCTGATGACCACATAATTAAAGCCTTCAAAAAATCCCCAGGCTGCGGCAATAAGCAGCATGCCAGCCGTGTTTTCGGGGAATCCGGCCGCCAGAACGTCCCTTGTTGTCCAGACGGACTGAAGCGGCAGATAGCTCTTTGCCAGCCCTGTTGCCACCGCAAAAACAATATACGGAACAAAGCACAGGACGCATAACGCGATGGACTTAAGCGTTCCCTTCGCCCTTAGGCCATAGGCCAGGAAGCTCTCTTTTCTGAAAGCCGCAACAATGGTTACGCCCAGCCCGGCAATACCAAACTGAAACGCTGCGGCAAGCAGCGTTCTTAACAATACGGGTTGGTTTGAATCTTTCACAAAGCCCGTCATTTGGTTCTGCACGGCGAAGAATACGCCCAAAACCGCCAGCGTTACGGCAACAATGATCCATATATCGGCATCCAGACGTTTCTGCTCCAATGTGGGTTTTGCGCTTGGCATAACACACCTCTCCCTTGAACGATTTAAGGTTTTAAACCGCTATTTAATATACCATGAACGGCGGACAGGTAAAAGCCTGTAATTTATACTTTTATTACACCCTCTGCCGCGTTGGGCATTTTGGCAGCGCAAACGGTTACAGGCGCGCGGTAAATAGGATATAAAATTTAAGCCCGTTGGATCATATGCCTCTACCGCAGCTTTAACTGCTCATAGCCCCACAGTGTGCCGTGGTATTCGTCCAGGTCCACCTGTTCGCTCACACCCGCAACGTTTACAGGGTCCGGGTACTGGCGGAACGTCCAGTTCTTTATGAGCGGCTGGGACCTGTCGTCTATAATCCAGAATTGATAGCCGCTGTATTCATCATAAATTGCGTTATATACGGAATACGGGACATAAAACACAGGGTTTACGCCGTAATGCTCCGTGACAGCTTTGATATACACGGCGAGCTCCTGTTTAAAATTGGCGTTTTGAACCAGCGTCCCCTCTATATCCACGGCGGGAGGCAGCATGCCCGCCGCCTTTGGCACAGTGTTGATAAAATTCTGCGCCTGCGTTTCCGCCGCGCTTTTGTCCGTAAAATAGTGGTATGCGCCCGGCGTAATGCCGTTTTTAACCGCGCCGTCCCAGTTTGCTTTAAACGTGGGGTCCTGGTTTGTGGTGCCTTCGGTCGCTTTGATATAAACAAACTGAATGCCGCCGTTTTGCGCCACAGCCGTCCAACTGATATCATTTTCATAATGCGAGACGTCCATGCCCGTAATGGTCCATATGGGCAGAACAAAAACAAGCAATGCCGCCGCAACAGCAAGCCCCCCCACGACGGAACACAGTATAATGATTTTTTTCTTTGACCAGTTTCTGAAAAACTCCAAAAAACGATTCATTCATTTCACCCCGCAAACATTGAATATGTAAACCAGGTGCAAGTCGAATTATGTCAAATTTATTGTAGCACCCGCCAAAGTGTTTTGTAAATATTGGAAACCAAATTTTGGGTATGCAGGATAAAACAAAACCCTTTAACCTTGCGGAAAAAGGGCTTTTCGCGCAGAAAAAAATTTTATTCCAGTTCCCGGGCTATTGTCTGCATGTTTTGTATAATCCCGATGTGCTGCGGGCAGACCCGCTCGCAGTTTCCGCAGGCAATGCAGTCCGAAGCCTTGCCGCCCGCCCTGGTCGCAAGCCCGTAGTGGGCCTTTGCGCTGCCCGTATCTCCGTACATCATCTTGCGGTTGTACGCCGCAAAAACATTGTGAATGGGTATGTGCTGCGGGCAGCCTTTTACGCAATATTCGCAGGCCGTGCAAGGCATGCGCGGTATCTTGCTGAGCGCCTTTTGCGCCTTTTCTATCACAACGCGCTCCTCCGGGCTGAGCGGCTTGAAGTTTTCCATAAAGGATACGTTGTCCTTAACCTGGCCGATTGTGGACATGCCGCTTAAAACCGTGATGATGTTATTGAGCGAGGCCGCGTACCGGATGGCCCACGACGCGGGCGATGCGTCCGGGTTGTAATCGAGCAATATTTTTTTAACGTTTTCCGCCGGGTTCGCCAGGATGCCGCCCTTGACCGGCTCCATTACAACGATGGGTTTATGATGCTTCAGCGCCACTTCATAGCATTTGCGCGCCTGAATGGTGGGGCTTTCCCAATCGTCGTAATTCAGCTGGAACTGGACAAACTCCATCTCCGGGTGCTCGGTCAGGATTTTGTCCATCGCATCCGCTTTGTCGTGAATTGAAAAGCCGATGTGCCGCACCAGCCCTTTCTCCTTAAGCTCCCGCGCATATTCCCACATGCCAAAGTCCTCAAAACATTGGGTGCGTTCGTCTCCCAGGTTGTGAAGCAGATAATAATCGATATAGCCAGCGCCCGTGCGCTTCAGGGAAGTCCAGATCATATTCCTGGCCTCCTCTTTGGTGTTCACAATCCAAACGGGGCATTTGGTCGCAATCTGAAAGCTCTCCCGGGGATAACGGTCAACAATCGCCGCTTTCATTGCCTCTTCCGATTTTCCGCCGATATACCCCCAGGAAGAATCAAAATAGCTGAACCCTTTGGCCATAAACAGATCAACCATTTCCTTTGTCTGTTCAATATCAATTTCGGCGCCAATCATCGGAAGCCGCATGAATCCGAACCCAAGTTTTGGTATGTTCTCGCCCAAATACGACATAGTTCCCTCCTTAATACAGATCATGCTCTTATTATAATTTCAAACTGTTTAGCTTTTAACGGCATCCCAGCTAATCTGAACGATTTTTTGGATGTCTTCCCTCGTCAGCGGAATATTGCGCTTTACATAAGATTTAGCAACCTGAACAACGGAATGCGCCAAATAATTCATCAGCAAATCAAGACTCATTTGTTTCAGTTCGCCGTTCTTTATGCCGTTCTCAAACACGGTTACAATCGTTTGAAAGAACGGGTTTGCATCGTTTAAATTGTTTACCAGCGGCGAATTTGCAAATTGTTCCATAAACAGGAAATATGGCTCGTTTTCCAGCACAAACGCAATCTCGTTCCTCACAAACAGTTCGACCGCCGCGCGCGCGGGCATATCTTCACGAATGCCTCGGGATATGAGCGCGCCTTTTTTCTCTTTTACGTCCAGATAAACCTTTTTTAACATATCCTCCTTGTTCTCAAAATAGACATAAATGGTTGAAGAAGAAACGCCTGCCCGCTTACCGATCTTGGACATTGAAATATTTGCAAAGCCGATTTCGTTTAAAAGTTCTATGGTCGCCTTAAAGATAGCGTCCTTTTTTGAATCATCCTTTGTTCTCATAATTGTATAATAAACGATCGTTCGATTAACGTCAATGTTTTTATTTTGCAGCATTATTATTCCCATATTTGCTTTCCCATTTATCTTTAATTCAGCCGATTAATTCGTAAAGAAATTTTTTAAAACACACTTGCAATAAAAAGCAATATCAATTATAATTTTCTAGGTCAAATCATAACTGGGTGTAGCGCAGTTTGGTAGCGTGCTTGAATGGGGTTCAAGAGGTCGCAGGTTCAATTCCTGTCACCCAGACCAAAAAAGGGCTTTGCAATTGCATTTGCAGGCCTTTTTATTTTACAGTTTCTATTTTGTTATTTTATTTTGACTGTAAACAGGATGACAAATGATGCCTGTACTGGACTTCCCGAACGGAAAGTGGGAGCGGTGAGTTGGCTATTTTATACATATTATGAGATATTTTGGCTTGTAATATCATATTCGCACATCTATACTTATACTATCATAACATTTTGAAAAGAGTTGACGCTTAGATGAAATATCGGATAACGGCTGTTATTGTGGCTACGGCGCTGGCGATTACGCTGCTGCCCACGGCAGCGTTTGCAGCCCCAGGCGATACATACAGCGGCGGAGGTTTCCAATACGTCGAGCTTGCGGACGGCACGCTTTCCGTCCAGTCCTATACGGGCACGGACGCATCAGTAACCATACCGGATTCATTTGATCCGGGGAGCGGAAGCATGCCCGTGACCGCGGTTTCCGACAACGCGTTCATAAATAATCCTGCCATTACAAGCGTGGCCATTCCCGCGAGCATTACCTCCATAGGCAGCAGCGCTTTCAGCGGGTGCACCGCTTTGGGCTCCGTCTCATTCGCCGCAAACAGCAGCCTGCAAACAATCGGAGACTACGCGTTTTTCACTACGGTGCTCACCTCCGTGGCCATTCCCGCCAGCGTTACTTCCATCGGCAATCAGGCTTTTAGCCTCTGCGGCATCGGCTCCGTCACGTTCGCCGCAAACAGCAGCCTGCAGACAATCGGAGACTACGCGTTTTTCGCTGCGTCGCTCACCTCCGTGGATATTCCATCCAGCGTTACCTCTATCGGCGACCGTGTCTTCGAATCATGCCCATTTCTGAGATCCGTCACATTTGCCGCAAACAGCAGCCTGCAAACAATCGGAGACAACGCGTTTGGCGATACATCGCTGACTTCCGTGGCCATCCCATCCAGCGTTACTTCCATAGGTGAAAGTGCTTTTGATGGATGCAGTAGTCTGGGCTCCGTCACGTTCGCTGCGGACAGCAGACTGGAAACAATCGGATTCAGAGCGTTTTCCGGTACATCGCTGACCTCCGTTGCCATCCCCGCCAGTGTTACTTCCATCGGCGATATGGCTTTTTTCTATTGCTTCAACCTGGGCACCGTCACGTTCGCCGCGAACGGCAGACTGAACACCATCAGTAGTGAAGCGTTTGGCAATACGCTGCTCACCTCCGTGACTATCCCGTCCAGTGTTACCTCCATTGGCGATGGTGCGTTTACCGGTACGATCCTTTCCAAAGCGGTCATACTGAATGAAAACGCATCTTTCGGCAGTTCCGTATTTCCAGGCTCTGAGACCATGACGGACGGTATCTACGGCTTTGCGCAGTCCACGGCGGATACGTATGCGACAGGTAACGGCATCCCGTTCCATACGCTGTATAAGGTCACGT
>JAEYKI010000029.1 GCA_023408315.1 Bacillota bacterium | reverse complement strand
CTGCCACACCCACGGCAAAAAGAAATATCTCCAGGTTGCGCTCAACGGGTTTGCACACAAAGGGCAAAACAAAAATCAGCAGCAGTAAAACCAGCAATGCAATAATCATACCTTTTATCAACCTCTTTAATACATAATCAAAATGCAGGCGTTCCCCTGCCCGTAAGCGGCATTAACTAATCTTCCGGCATACAATTGTCCGTAAAAGTATACAAATGCCGTTACGTACAGCCGTACCGCTATATATATCGCTAAAACGCGTCCTCCCCTTGAGCCTTTTTAAGCCCGGCAACAGCCTGTTAAATATATGGAAACCGCAGCATTCTGAAGGGCTGCGGTTTCCTTAAGAATATAGAGAGAATTGGAGGTCTCGCTATAACAATATCAGGGCAACGAGACCTGCTTTACGCAGGCTACTTAATGCCGTCAAAATCCTGGCTGGTAATCTGGAAGTTCGGGTAGCCAAGAGCGCCCATTTCAGGAATATCCAGCCCGCCAATCTCCGCTTCCTTGGATACGCGGATGCCCATAATCTTGTCTATCAGTTTAATAAACAACCACGAAGAACCGCAGCCCCAGGCGATGAGGGTGCCAACGCAGACAAGCTGCGCCAAAAGCTGTCCCGGATCGCCGTAGAACAGGCCTTTTACAAAGCCGTCCACACCGTTCAGGCCGCTTCCATAAGTTCCGTCCGCAAACAGTCCCAGAGCAATAATGCCCCAAATGCCGTTTACGCCGTGAACGGATATTGCGCCCACGGGATCGTCTATTTTTCCTTTGTTTTCAATAAGCGAAACAGCCACGCAAACCAGCACCCCGGCAATTAGGCCAATAATGGTTGCGGATACGCTGTTTACAAACGCACAGGGAGCCGTTATGGCAACCAATCCCGCCAGAGCGCCGTTACAGGTCATGGACGGGTCAGGCTTGCCATATTTACCCCACATAAAGAACATGGCGGCAGCGCCGCCCGCAGCGCCGGCAATCATGGTGTTGGTTGCCGTAACGGCAATCCTCAGGTCGCCTGCGCTCAAGCTGCTGCCTGCGTTGAACGCAAACCAACAGAAGAACAATACAATGGTGCCAAACATGGCCATTGGAATATGGTGTCCGGGAAAGGCGTTCGGTTTGCCGTCCTTGCGGAACTTGCCAATCCTGGGTCCAATAATGACAGCGCTGGTGAATGCGATCATACCGCCCATGCCGTGCACGACGGATGAACCGGCGTAATCCAGAGCGCCATGGCCCAGGCCAAAGAATTTACCCAAAGTGGAGAGCCAGCCGCCGCCCCACATCCAGTTGCCGAACACGGGGTAATAGATCATAGAAATAAAGAAAGACAATATCACAACCGCGGAGAATTTAACGCGCTCCGCCATAGCGCCCGTTGGTATGGTGCAGGTGGTATCCATAAACACCATCTGGAAGAAGAACAGCGTAAACACGCCAACGTCGTACGTGTTGCCCGAAAGGAAAAAGCCGTTCAACCCAAGAAAGCTTCCAAAACCGTCAACAGACAGGCTCTGGTTCAAAACCTGCGTGCCTGCGCCCAGCGAAGCCACGCCGCCAACGCCGCCAAACTGGAAAGCAAACCCGCATATCCAATACCCAAGAGCGCCAATCAGAAATACCATAAAGTTCATGGCGATGGTATGGGCCGCGTTTTTCGCCTGCGTAAATCCGCATTCAACCAGTGCAAATCCCGCCTGGAAGAAGAATACGAACATACCGCAGATAAGCACCCAAACAAAATTGATGCTGATAGTATTTTTGCCTACTTGGGCCGCCACCTCGTCTGTAGTGGGAGCGCCGGGATTGGCCGCAGGGATATCCGCCACAGTGCCGATTGTGGATCCGTTCGGGTCAGGAACCGGCCCGGTTTCTTCGGCAAACGCCGTTGTTGTGGCGGCCAAAACAGTAACCAATGTTATAACTATAAGTGCTATTAAAAGAATCCTTTTTTTTATTAACAATTTTAATCTCTCCTTTCCTTTGCCGTCTTTTTAAAGTTACTCCAGGAAAACTCTTTGCCTTGAATTTTGCGTCTCAGTTTAAAAGTAGCCACCACATAGCGAACGCCAAGGAAAGTAACTACCGCGGCCAGCAGCACTGCGGGGAACTTTGTGCCCATCAATGAGAAATAGACGCTGTTCATCACCGAATAGACCCCAAATCCGGCGCCCATAACGGTTATAAAAAGCGCCATTATAAAAAGCCCCACTATCGGCATGGTACTGCCGTCTCTGTTATATTGCAGCATCGCCAGACTCCCCCGTTCTTATCCTGACTGCTCCGGCCACATCGTAAATAAAAATCTTGCCGTCTCCAATGTTGCCGGTACGGATTTTTTTCTGAATCGCATCCACCAGCAGTTCAACCTTCTCGTCCTTTACAATGGTTTCCACCTTTACTTTGGGAAGCAGATTGATGTTGTACTCAACACCCCTGTAAACTTCCCGTTTGCCCTTTTGCAGTCCGCATCCGGACGCAGTGATAACCGTCATTCCCTTGATGTCCAGCTCATTCAGGACTTCCTTTACGTCTTCCAGTTTTTCAGGTTTGATTATAAATTCCACTTTCTTCAAACCCATGCACCTCCTTCTTATTTTTTTGAGTTCAAGGCATTTGTTTTTCGGAGAAATAAAAAACGCCTTATTAAAAGGCGTCTTTGCCAGCCTGTTCAGTTTCTTGCTTCCAAAAAAATACGTTTCAACTTCTGCAAAATTGAAACGCCCTCGTTACCACTATTTTCTTAATCTTTACATTTATTAGTATATCATTAGAGATGCAATTGTCAACGATTCTAATTGCATTCTAATGTTTAATGTTCGAACATTTAGATTAATATATTGTATAATATGAAATTTTAAATTTTAATTTCTGCATATATTTGTTTTTTAAACAAATTTTAATCTGTTATTTTACCTGCTGTTTTGCAAAACAAAAAGCGCAGGGATTTATTCTGCGCTTTTTCTAAATGCTATCTTTTCAAATCAGGAATCAGCTTTTATAATGGCGGATTCCTTCAGGCGCGTGGAAACAAACAGTCCCACAATCAGCAGGCCAAACAAAATGGAGAGCGGGAGAACCATGGAACCGTCGCCCGCCGCAAGTCCGTACAGAAACAGTATAAAAAGAATGCCCGCTATCTGCCCCGAAGTCATCAGCATTCCGTAAGAAGCGCCTTCGGGCATGGGGTAGGCAATCTCCGTTCCAAACTGGAACGCAAGCGGCCCAACACCCATCAAAAAGAATCCCGCAATTGCGCCCGCAATCAGCAACACCGTAAAATCCGAAGCATAACACAACCCCGCAATGCCCGCAAGGGAAACCAGCAGGGAGACGATCAGGTATATGCGCCGCTTTTTCTTTTTATCGGAAAGAATGGGGATCACGGCAGCCCCGCCAAGGCCAAACAGAATGATCGCGCCGCCAATCAGCCCCGCCTGGTCCGCATCAATGCCCCTGGGCAGCAGCATGTCTCCAATCACGGTTAAAAGCGCGTTGAATGCGCCAAGGGCAATAAACATAATGATTGCAAGCAAAAAGAAGTTTCTGTTTTTAAAAAGCGCTCCCATATCCCGCACAGAAAAGCCGCTCAATATCTCTCCTCCCGGGCCGGCCGGCGTTTTGGGTTTTTCACGTAGCAGCACAATCACCAGAACCGCAGAGGCAATGGAAGTGTATGCGTATGCCATCAGCATTCCGCTCATGGAATGCTCCGCCACCAGTATGGGCGTGGCTACCATGGCCACAACAATTCCAAGGTATCCGGCTATGGAGGCAATGCCCGTGGCCGTCGCCCGCTCGTTCACCGGGAACCACGCGGCCGCCAGTTTTGTAATCGGATTCATCAAAAACGGCTGCGCAACGGCCATGCCAACCTGCGCAATCACCACCAGCGTAAAGCTGTCCGCAAACAGGCCGCGCATCAAACCGAATACTGCGGTAATAACCGCCCCGGTAATATACGCCGCCCGAAGGCCCTTTCTGTCCGCGAGCATGGAGGCCGGAATGGTCATTATAATATAAATGATCATGTAGCTCATGGACAAAAACGCAATGCTGAGCGGTGAGACGTTGTAAAAGTGGGCTGCCGTGTCCGAAATGGCGGAAAAGGTCAGCCAGAAAAGCTGTGTTACGGCCAGGATCGGGACAACGCAAAAAAGAGCGACCCACCTGTAGGGTTCGGCTTTGTACGTCAATTGGCTCATCTCCATTCATATATGATTTCTGTATCAAAGCTCGCCGGACGTTTTCTGTACCGGCTCCATTGCCTCTCACTTAAAATCGAACGGCGAACGCTTCTTCATATGAATAACAGGTTAGCAATAAAAAAACAGAATGAAATATAGCTTAAAATATAAAAAGAGCGGCGAAGGATACGCGCTATTTACCGGATTTTTGCACGGCTTCCATTTTGCTCTGAACCAGCAGCTTGGCAAAAAAGGCCGTCATTCCAAGGCGCAGCAGCACCTCTGTGGAATCGCCTTTTCTGGTGATCGTAATATCGTCGTCTTCCGAAGTAAACGCAGCCCGCATGAATTCCTCCAACTCGCCGCAGAAAAGGTCGTAGCCTTCCTCTATCCCATATTCGTCTATTACGGCCATTGTTACGCTCTTAATTTCCTGCATGGAAAACGAGCGCTTAAAAAGGCTGATGACCATTAGTTCGGATACGTGATCTTTTACATATTTTTTATAAACAGGCGGGTCTATGAGTTTTTGCCGGACATAATTATTGATCATGGGGGCTGTGATAACAGGCTCAGTTCCATCCGAAAATATGTCCAGCGCTTTCTTGATGATCTCAACAACCTGATCCATATATAAAGGCACGTCGGGCAATTCACTCCAGCGCGGGCAGTGGTACTGGCGCGCGGCTTCGGCAGTTATCATCGTTCTTTCCTCCGGTATTTAAAAAATTATAACACACAATGCTTCTAATGTGCAAACATATTATTGACAATTATTTAAAATAATACTATACTTTGCTTGTAAACATATTTAATATTACATATCATTGTCTGCCTAATTTTTTCTCTTCGGGAGGCGAACATCATGAAGATTGGTTGCGTAAAAGAGATCAAGAACAATGAATTCCGCGTAGGCATTACGCCTGGAAACGTAAAGGAATATGCCGCGCGGGGGCACCGGGTTTTGGTGGAAAAAGGAGCGGGCGAAGGCTCGGGATTTCCGGACGAAGCTTACGCTGCTGCCGGCGCTTTGCTGCTGCCCGTAGCCGCGGACGTATGGGCTGCAAGTGAAATGATTGTAAAGGTAAAAGAACCGCTGGAGCAGGAATACCCTTACCTGCGCCGGGATTTAATTGTATACACATATCTGCACCTGGCTGCAGCGGAATCCTTAACACGCGCCATGCTTTCCTCCGGCTGCAAGGGCGTGGCATATGAAACGCTTACAGATAAGAACGGTTCCCTGCCCCTGCTTGCTCCCATGAGCCAGATTGCGGGCCGCCTGAGCGTGATAGAAGGCGCAAAATACATGGAAAAACCGTTTGGCGGAAGCGGCGTTCTGATATCCGGCGTGCCCGGTGTTAAAAACGCAAAGGTGGTTATTTTGGGCGGCGGCGTGGTTGGAACCAACGCATGCAGGCTTGCCTTGGGCCTGGGCGCAGACGTAACCATTATGGACGTAAGTTTACAAAGGCTGGCCCAGCTGGACGACCAGTTTGGCGGCAGGGTAAAAACCGTTTTTTCCACCACCTCTTCCATTGAGGAAGAACTTGCGGCAGCAGACCTGGTGATCGGCGCCGTGCTGATACCCGGCGCATCGGCCCCAAAGCTAATCCGTAAAAGCATATTGTCCCAAATGCGCCAAGGCTGCGTGTTTGTGGACGTAGCTGTGGATCAGGGCGGCTGCGCAGAAACAACGCGGGCCACAACGCACCAGGCTCCCACCTATACGGTAGACGGCGTTCTGCATTATTGCGTGGCCAATATGCCCGGCGCGGTATCGCACACCTCCACCAAGGCGCTTACCAATGCAACGCTGAAATATGGCCTTATGATCGCGGACCTGGGCCTGGAAGAAGCGGCTAAAAGGGACGCGGGCATACAAAACGCAATCAATATATACAGGGGTGCATGCACCTGCCGGGGCGTTGCGGAGGCTTTCGGCCTTCCTTTCGCCGGGGCTGCAAACCTGATGTAAACAAAAAGAACAATATAATAAAGGAGGGTGTGCCATGGACGCAACAACAAAGGCATGCATCAACCTGCACGCGGTGCTGAGCAATATACCCCAACTGTGTGCAATGGATGAAACCGCAAAAAATCTGGCCCAGCAAAACCTGACCCTTCAGCTTGGAATCAAAGGCGGCGAAAGCGCGCATTTGATCTTCCGTGACGGGGCCTGCGAATACAAACCGGGGCCTGCCGCAAAGGCGGATGTTATCCTGAGCTTTAAAAGCTCCGAACATCTGAACAATATGTTTGACGGAAAGGCAATGCCGGGGATCAAAAAAGGGCTGACCAAAATCAAATTCCTCCAAAATAATTTCACCAAGTTAACGGACCGCCTTGCTTATTTCTTAAAGCCAACGCCGGAATTACTCAAAGACGAGCAATATTTCAAGATCAATACGTATTTAACGTTCCACACCGCTTTTTTTGCCCTGGCGCAGATCGCGAACAACGATCCCGTAGGCAAGATAAGCGCCGGCGGCGTACCGGACGGCATACTAAATGTTGTGGTGGAGGGCGGGCCCGCCGTGCATGTCACGGTGAACAACCACCGCTTTTCTCCTGAGACAGGCGCTTTTCCCAATCCCCGTTCCCGGATGGTCTTCTCCGGGCTTACCGAAGCCGCGGACATCCTAAACGGGCGGCTGGATTTTTATACGGCAATCGGCCGGGAAAACATTAAGATCGGCGGGTATATCCCAATGATCGACAACGCTTCGCGGATACTGATGCAGGTAGCCGCATACTTGCAGTGAGGTGCGTCATGGAAACATATAAAAACACAAAAAGCGGCGAACTGTTTGAGCGCGCGTTAAAATGCATTCCGGCAGGCGTATACGGCCACCAGGGCCCGGCGGAAAGCTGCTATATCCCGGTGACTGCATTCCCAATATTCACAGACCACGCAAAGGATTCGTATTTCTGGGATGTGGACGGAAACCGCTACATTGATTACATGTGCGGCTACGGGCCCAATATACTGGGGTACTGCAACGAGGAAGTGGACGCTGCCGCAGTGGCGCAGCTTAAAAAAGAAAACTGCGTATCCGTCCCCTCCCGCATCATGATCGACTTTGCGGAGCTTCTGGTGGATACCATCGATATGGCGGACTGGTGCTTTTTTGCCAAAAACGGCGGAGACGTTACAAGCCTTGCGGTAATGGTGGCGCGCTGCGCAACCGGGCGCAAAAAGCTGATACGCGTCAAAGGAGGATACCACGGCGTCGCTCCCTGGACGCAGAAGATGGGCTACCCCGGCATTATAGAGGAAGACGTTGCAAGCAATTTGTTTGTGGACTGGAACGATTATGAAGGCCTGGAAAAATTGGTGCGCGAGAACGAAGGGCAGATTGCGGGGTTTATCTCCACCCCATACCATCACCCGGTGTTTGAGGACAACGAAATGCCCGCGCCCGGTTATTGGGAGAAGGTGCGCAAGCTGTGCACAGATAAAGGTATCGTGCTCATTATAGACGACGTGCGCTGCGGTTTCAGGCTGGACGTGGGCGGATCGGACAAATATTTCGGCTTTAAGGCAGACCTCGCCTGTTACTGCAAGGCCCTCGCCAACGGGTACAACGTCTCCGCGCTCACAGGCACGGCCGCCCTCCGTGACGCGGTTTCCAGCGTTATGTATACCGGCAGCTACTGGCTCTCCGCGGAACCATTTGCAGCGGGCATAGCATGCGTTAAGAAGATGCGGGAGATAGATTCCGCTAGTATCTGCCTGGAAAAAGGTCAAAAGCTGCTTGATGGCCTGGTGGAAGCGGGCCGGCGCAACGGTTTTAATTTAAAAGTCACAGGCGCGCCCTCCATGTGGTATATGCGCATAGCGGACGACGATTCCCTCTTTTTGCACCAGCAGTGGGTGGCGGAATGCGTAAAGCGCGGCGCGTTCTTTACAAACCATCACAACCAGTTCATCAACTGCTCGCTCACAGACAAAGACATAGACGACACCATCAATATTGCGGACGAAGCTTTCCACGCAATAAAAAAATAATTACGTACCGGGGCTTTGCCCCCGGAACCCCACTTTTTTTTAGAAAAGAAGCAAAAGACTTTTCATGTTAAAACGCCTCTTTAAGGCGTTTTGAATAAAATAAGCAAGCAGATTATCAGAAATACGTATGCCTGAGGCAGGCTACCCTTTATCTTTTAAAATACCGCGCAGCGGTATTTTAAGCAACGGGATTCCAAAGGGCCAAATGGTCCTTTGGCGGTGGTTTGGAGGCGGCGCCTCCAAATAAAAAAGGAGGTTTATCTGTTATGCCCATCACAGAGACAGAGAAAAGCGAACTTGCAAAGCGCGCTCAGGAACTGCGGCTGCACATTGTGGACGTTATGGTGTATTCCGGCGGCGCGCACGTGGGCGGCTCACTGAGCATTGTGGAAATACTTACGATGCTCTATTACAAGTACCTGAATATAGACCCGCAAAACCCCTGCTTAGAGGACCGGGACCGCTTTATTTTAAGCAAGGGCCACGCGGCGGCGGGCTTTATACCCCAGCTTGCCATGAAGGGATATTTCCCCCTGGAAGATTTAAAAAGCTTCAACCACTTTGGCTCTCCGTTTGCCATGCACCCGGACAGCAATAAAATCAAGGGGTGCGACGTATCCGCCGGTTCTCTGGGGCATGGGCTTTCCATGGCCGTGGGTCTGGGCCTGGGCGCGCGGTATTTACAGAAACCCTTTAAAACCGTTTGCCTGCTGGGAGACGGCGAGTGCTGCGAAGGCAGCGTGTGGGAAGCCGCCATGTCCCTGAATCACTTTAAGCTGGGCAACGTAATCACCATTGTAGACCGCAACCGCCTGATGATAGACGGCTGCACGGAAGACGTAATGTCCCTGGAGCCCTTTGCGGACAAGTGGCGCGCCTTTGGGCTGGATGTTGTGGAGATAGACGGGCATAACCTTGATGCAATTGCCGGTGCGTTTGACCGTGCCTGGGCAGCAACAGACAAACCCGTTTTAATCCTTGCCAACACCGTTAAAGGCAAGGGCGTGGACTTTATGGAAAACAACGTAAAATGGCATTACGGTTCCGCGGATTCCGAGCTGGCGCAGCGCGCCCGCGAAGCCATTCTGAAAGGTTAAAGGGGGAATCGATATGGCAGTTACAACAGGAACAACCTGGACGTGTTATGATTCCAGCACCATGACGGCGCGCGAGATATACGGGCGCACGCTTGCCGAGCTGGGCCGTACAAATAATAAAATTGTGGGCGTGACGGCAGACCTTGCCAAAACCACGGCTATCGTCCATTTTGGGGAAGCTTTTCCGGAACGTTTATTCAATGTAGGCATTGCCGAACAAAACATGATGGGCGTTGCGGCGGGCCTTGCCAAAGCCGGGCTTATCCCCTTCGCCTCCACCATGGCCATTTTTGCTGTTTTACGCGCGGGTGAGCAGGTACGCACAGACATTGCATATCAAAACCTGCCCGTCAAGATCATCGCGACCCACGCGGGCATCTCCTTTGGCCACGCGGGCACAACCCACCACTGCACGGAGGACCTTGCCATCATGCGCTCCATCGCGAACATGACGGTCATTGCCCCTGCGGACGGCATAGAAACCAGCAAAGCGGTGCGGGCGTGCGTGGATATTTCCGGACCTGTGTATATCCGCATCGGCCGCGGGTTCGAGCCGCCCTGTTATGAGAGTGAAGACTACGAATATAGCATAGGCAAAGCCATAGAAATGCATCCGGGTACAGACCTTACCATCATCTGCTGCGGCATCGCGGTGCTGCAGTCCATCCAGGCCTCAAAAACGCTGTACGAACAGGACGGCCTTTCCGTCCGCGTGCTCAACATGCACACCGTGAAGCCCATAGACCGCGAGGCTATACTGAAAGCTGTAACAGATACCCGCCGCATATTAACGGTGGAAGAGCATAACGTGCTGGGCGGCCTGGGCGACGCAGTGGCAAGCGTGATTGCGGAATCCGGAAAAGGCTGCGTGTTCCAGAAGCACGGCCTTGGGGATACGTTTGCTACCATTGGTTACGCGGAAGACTTGTATGCCCATTACGGACTGGACGCAAACGGCATCGTGGGCCGTGTGCGCGCCATGATGGGCCGCGAGTTTGAGCCGGATGAAAACTGGGAAGACGAATAAGCGCAAAGGAGGTGCCGCTATGCCAACCACAGACGAAGAACTCATGACCGCCAAACTGTTTATGGGCGCGGCGTTTCCGGTGATGCAGGTGGTTCTGGACGACGACCCCAAGATGAAAGAAAAATTCAAAAACGTCCGCGCTACCGTGCAGATCGGCGCCAAAACTGATGACGGCGGTTTGCTTGCCTGCCATTTGGTTTTTGACAACGGCAAGTTTTCCGTTGTACAGGGCCCGGCGGAAAAGCCGGATATCTCCCTCAATTTTGCAAGCATAGAAAAAATGAACATTATGTTCCGCGGCGGCAAGGCAATGCCGTCCATCAAAGGCATGTGGAAGATAGGGCTGTTGCTCAAAGTATTATCGCTCCTCATGTCCCTCATGCTCATGTCGCCGGGGAACCGGCCAAAAGGCCCCGCAAAACAACTGCTTAAGGTTAAAATGAGCCTGTATATGATCACACGGGCGCTCTCCACATATAACAAACTGGGCAATCCGGAGATGAAGGAATGGACTACCCGCCAGCCGGACCGCATCTACCAGTTTGTCGTGGACCCGTACCCAGAGGCTGGCGCCGCGTGTTACCTGCGCGTCAAGGCGGGCAACAGCAAATCAGGCCACGGCATATACGAGCGGAGAGAGCCCTTTGTGTTGTTCCATTTTTACAGTGTGGAAGGCGCTCTTAAAGTATTGCTTAAAGACGTCAGCTTTGTGGAAGCCGTGGAAACGGGCTGCGTGGAGACGGTGGGTTCGCCGGAATACGCCATGTATTTAAACGACTTTATGGCCGTATTGCAGGGCATGCTGACCTGATTAATCAACAAAAAGGAGTATGCGATGATCTCAGAGGTTGTTGCCCGCCAACGGGCATTCTTTGAAACCGGCGCAACAAAGCCGCTGAAAACCCGGCTTGAAGCGCTTTGCAAATTGCAAAGCGCATTGCGAGAAAACGAGGCCAAGCTGGCCGAAGCGCTGAGGGCAGACCTCAACAAGGCGCCCGGCGAGTCTTACATGACAGAGATAGGCATGGTGCTGGAAGAGGTTAGGTTTGCAATAAAGCATCTGCGCGGCTGGATGAAAACAAGAAGGGTTTCTACGCCCCTGGCGCATTTTCACGCCAAAAGCTTTATTATGCCAGAGCCGTACGGCCTGGCGCTTGTGATATCCCCCTGGAACTATCCCGTACAGCTTTCTCTCTCACCCGTTATAGGGGCGATTGCGGCGGGCAACTGCGTGGTATTAAAACCGTCTGCGTACGCGCCAGCAACCAGCCACGCGCTGGCGGATATTCTGGGTTCCGTTTACAATCCCGGTTTTGTAACCGTAATAGAAGGTGGGCGAGAGCAAAACCAGGCGCTTTTGACCGAAAAGTTTGATTATATCTTTTTCACCGGCAGCGTGGAGGTGGGCAGGCACGTGATGGAATGCGCCGCCAAAAACCTTACGCCCGTCAGCCTGGAACTGGGCGGCAAAAGCCCTGTGATTGTGGATGAGACCGCCAACCTGAAAACTGCGGCTGCGCGCGTAGCGTTTGGCAAAATATTAAACGCCGGTCAAACCTGCGTAGCTCCGGACTATGTGCTGGTGCAAAGCAGCGTGAAAGAAGCGTTTTTGAAGGAGCTCGAAGAAGCCATGCAGGCCTGCTTCCCCATGCGCGATGAGCACAACCTGCCCCATATTGTAAACGCCAAGCATTTTGAACGCCTCATGGGCCTGATGAAAAGCGGAACCGTGTACTTCGGCGGCCAGGCGGACCCCGAAGCGCGGCATATCTCCCCCACCATTCTGGATAATGTGTCCCCGGAAGACCCGGTGATGCAGGAGGAGATATTCGGCCCCATTTTGCCTGTGCTTGGTTTTGATACCCTTAACGACGCCGTATCTTTCGTAAATACACGCCCGCATCCCTTGGCCCTTTACCTGTTCACTACCAGCAAACAAACGGAAAAAGCCGTTCTGGAACGCGTGCCCTTTGGCGGCGGTTGCATCAACGATACCATCGTCCACCTCGCTAACCCGGGCATGGGCTTTGGCGGCGTGGGAGAAAGCGGCATGGGCAGCTATCACGGCAAGCGGAGCTTTGATACATTTACCCATTACAAGAGCATTTTGAAAAAGTTCAATTGGATTGACCTGAATATGCGTTACCACCCGTACAGCAACAAAAAAGAAAAAATGGTGCGCATGCTTGTCAAATAGTCACGGTGTTTCACCCCGTGCCCCACTTCTTTTCTTGAAAAAGAAAAGAAGCAAAAGAATTTAATGCAAAAAAACAAGCAGGTTATCAGCTTTACGTTGTTTGATATAACTGCTTGTTTTTTATTTTTAAAATGGGATTCCAAAGTGGCCATCGGTTCTTTGTTACAGCGCTTTTTCAATTGCCTGCGCAAGCTGGTCCGTGCAGGATGTGCCGTTCTGGCACTGGATGCCACGCAGCTTTTTGGCGGCCTCGGCGGCAGGCATTCCTTCCAGCAGCCGGGAGATGGCCTCCAGGTTGCCGGGGCATCCGTCCTCAAAATGTACTTTTTTTAAAATCCCGTTTTCTATTTCAAAGTCTATCCTGCTTGCGCATACGCCCTGCGGCTCAAACGAATGCATATCCTTCTCCTGTTCTGTTTTTGATTTTCAAGGCTGTTACCTGTGCCAATCCATAGATACCCGCAACCTGCACAATTAAAACACAGGGCGGGTAAAAAGTCAATCCCGCCATAACAAAAGGGCCGGGAAAAACCAGCCCTTTTTAGTATATGCATTGCCTGCGGCCTAGAGCATCTGCAAAATTGTTTTTTTGGGCAATGCGCCCATCGATTTATTAAAAACCCTTCCGCCCTTCATTACAACCAAAGTGGGTATGCCCGTAACCCCGAATTGCTCGGCCAGCATGGGCTGCTGGTCCACATTGACCTTGCCCACCTTTACGCCGGATTTTTCCGCCGCTATCTCGTCCAGCACCGGCGCCACCATCCGGCAAGGCGCACACCAGGGGGCCCAGAAATCCAACAGCACCGGAACCTTGGATTCCAATACCTCTGTTTTAAAATTGTCTTGCGTTATTGTTACGGTACGCATGTATATCTCTCCCTTCCCTGTGTTTGTTATCAGTATACACCTTCAGGGATCATGCGGTCTGTGACGTAGTCACACAAGGATGCATCCTTGCGCATTACAGGAACACAGATCTTCTCCACACCTTGCCGTCTTCCTTCTGTACGCTTTCCAGCAGCACTTCCTGGCCGTTCAAAACCAAGCGCACGTACCGCTCCTTCATCTTCTTGGTGAACCCGCGCCTGAACACCACAGTTATAAACGCCAGATCCTTGTATTTCTTTTTAGGAGTAATATTTATTTTGAGTAACCCACCTTTTCTTGGCGCATGCGCAAAACGCTTTTTGATTTTAAGCGTTTTCTTTGTGCTCGCCACATAGATCACGCGCACGGGACGCAACGCCCAAAGCAATATAAGCAAAATAATAAGCACAAGCACTCCCAGCGCTCCGTACAGAATACAGGGATCAGTTTGAGCCAGACCCGCAGGCAGGGGCAGGGCAGACTGGGGCACCTGCGTCTCCGGCAATGTGACCGTTATAGTCTGCCTGGTGATGTTTCCGGCAGCGTCCACAATCTCTATGATATACACGCCGCTCTGCGTAGCCGTAAAGTGAAAGTTCTCAACAGAAACCTTCTGCACTGTTCCGTCCGGCATGGTCACCGTCACCGTGCCCGTGGCGTCGTCCGAAAAGTTAAGAACAATGTCACCGCCCTGGGTAGTCAGGTTGTCTATCTTGTACGCCACTTTTGGCGGCGTGGTATCCACCACATACGGCCCAAATACAGCCTCCGCCAAATTGCCCGCGCGGTCCTTCGCGTACGCGTGGATGTAATATGTTCCATCCTCTCCCACGGTAATCCCGCCTTCATAGCCCTGCGCGGTCCCGCCGCTCTTTGTCTCTGCCAGGGTATACGTCTGGGAAGCCATACCCGAGCCCGCGTCGCTGAAGGAGAGCGAAACCCGCACCGGTTTGTTGGTTAACTCGCTATACTTATAGCCGCCGTTGTCCACGCCAATCTGCGGCGGCGTTTTGTCTATATTGGTTATGCTAACAGGCACAACCGTGGAATTGCCCGCGTTGTCATAAATGGTAAAGGAATACTGGCCGTTTTCACGCGCATACCATATAACGTTTCCCCCTGCCGAAACCTGCGCGCCGTCCGGCAACCGTACGGATGCGTTTCCGCTCCCGCCAGGATCCTGCGCCAGCCCAAGAGAAACGCCCACATCCTTATTGGTGGGTTCGGTGGTGGAATATTTAATCTGCGGCTGCGCCGGAGCCAGTTTGTCTATCTTAAAACTAACGCTGGCGGAATATATGTTTTCAAGCGCATCCACAGCGCGGTAATATACCGTAATGTTTCCGTTGCTCCCAAACGTTGCCTTTTCGCTTTCCCCAAGCTGCGTCCAGGAATTCTGGTCCAGGCTGTACTCGTATTTAAACCGGAGCAAATCACGGCCGCCCGAGAGGCTGAACTGCACGTCCTGCCTGTTCCAGGAGGAACCGGACGTGGTTGCAACCTGCACGTTCTGCGGGGCCTGGTTGTCTATAATAAAGGTCTGGCCTACGCTGGATGTGCTGAGCCGCGACGTATCCGTGCTGTCTCCGGGCGTTGTGCCGCCACCGGGGGATGATGTGCCCAAGGCTTCCTGGGCCGTCACCTTATAGCGCACCTGGTCCGATGTGATGCCCGTATCTTTAAGCTCATGGTTATAGTTTGTGGCTGTAAGGCCGGTGGCAATGTCCTTCCACACGGAACCGTCGTAAAAAGAGAGCGTATAGGCAATCGGGTCGCCGTCCGGGTCGGTGGCCGGGTTCCATGTAACCGGGATCTTTTGGCCGTCCTTGAATGCGTCTCCCGATTTGGGCGTAAGCAGTTTGGGCGGCGTTGGCGCCTTGTTTACGGCTGAGACACGGACTGCAGCGGTATCCGTAAGCCCGGCCGTATCCCGGACGGTATAGGTAAATTCCTCCGTCCCCTTCCAGTTGCTTGCGGGCGTAAACCGTATCTTGCCGTTTTCTATCACGGCCGTCCCGTTGTCCACGCCGGAAATGCCGGCCGCCGCCAGGGAAATCTGGTCTCCCGGAGTTTCATTCAGCGCGCCGTCCATATCCACATCCGCATCGTTTGCCAGCGCGTCTATCAGCACGCTGGTATTCACGCTGGTGGCCGCGGAATCGTCCTCCGCATTGGGCGCGTCGTTTACGGCGCGAACCGTTACGGTGATATCCGCCGTATCCCTGGCGCCGGCAAGATCCCGCATGGTATACGTAAATATTTCCGTGCCATTCCAATTGGCCTGTGGCGTAAATACAACCTTTCCGCCCTGCACCTGCGCGGTCCCGTGGTCCAGATTGCTGAAGCCGTCCGCCACCAGGGAGAGCTCCTCCGCGTCCGGGTCGCCGTTCAAATACGCATCCAGATCAATATCCGTATCGTTTGCCAGCGCGTTGATGGTTACGGGCGTATCTTCGTCCGTCACGGCAGTATCACCAACTGCCTGCGGGGAATTATTCACCCCGCCAATTGTAAGCGTAATGCTGGCGGAAGACTGCGCGTTATCCTTATCCCGTATTGTATATCCAAAGGTAATCGTGCCGTTCCAATGATCTTCCGGCGTAAACCGCACCTTGTTTCCCACAACTTCAGCCGTTCCGTGCTCCACGCCCGTAAAGCCGTTTGTAAGAATGGTAAGAACTTCTGCCGACGGATTGGCGTTCAGGTTTGCATCCATATCAATATCCGTATCGTTCGCCAGCACATTAATATCCACAGGCGTGCTTTCGTATGTGGAGGCTGTATCGTCGTGCGCGGCGGGCGGGTCGTTCTTCTGCGCCACAGTTACGGACACGGTTGCGTTTTTAAACGCTCCCTTTTTGTCCACCGCCGCATATGTAAAGCTGTCCGTACCGTTCCAGTTGGCGGCGGGCGTATAGGTAATCGTGCCGTCCGCATTTGCCTGCGCCGTGCCATGCGCGGGCGCGCTGCTTACCTGCGAGGAGAGCTGTTCCTCCATGGGATGGTTGTTGGCGGTGGAAAGGTCTTCGTCCCAGTCGTTATCAAGAACACCAATGATTACGCTGGAATCTTCGTCTGCGCTTGCCGTGTCGTTTTGGGGAGCGGGCGTATCGTTCACCTGTTTCACCGTAACCGTTATAAACGCTGTATCCGTATCCCCGTACACGTCGCGCACACTATAAGAGAATATTTCCGTTCCGTTCCAGTTGGCTTTGGGAGTAAAGCGCACCTTTCCTCCCTCCATCTCTGCCGTTCCGTTGGTTGCGCCGGATACGCCGGTAAGCAGTATCGCTTCGTCGTCCGGGTCTGCATCGGGGTCATTGTTCAATGTTTCATTTTTATCCGTATCCTTATCGTTTGCCAGCACGTCAATCAAAATGGCCGTATCTTCGTCCATTTCCACAGCGTCCGCCACCGCGTCCGGCGCGTCGTTCACGCCTTTTATAATAACCTTTACAGTTGCCACGGAAGCCGCTCCCGCCTTGTCTTTCACTGTATAAGTAAAGGAGACCTCTCCGTTCCAGTTGGCCTCGGGCGTATACCTGATCTGGTTGCCGTCAGCCGCAACCGTTCCGTGGCTCACCTCTCCGAATCCAAGCGCATCCAGTGACAAAACTTCCGCTCCCGGATTGGCGTTCAAGTCCACATCTTTATCCAGGTCCGTATCGTTTGCAAGCGCGTTTATCACAACCTGCGTATCTTCGTTTGTTGTCACTTCATCGTTTGCCGCTACCGGCGCGTCGTTCACCTGATTCACGGTTACCGTAACGGTTCCGGCAGCCGGCGCGCCGGCAGGGTCGCGAACCGTATAGGTAAAGGTCTCCGTGCCGTTCCAGTTGGCCACGGGCGTGTACCGTATCTGCCCGCCTTCTACAACCGCGGTTCCGTGCTGCAGGCCGGCAAAGCCGCCCGCATCCAGGGCAAGAATCTCGCCCGCGGGGTTTGCGGCAGTATCCTTGTTCAGTGTTGCGCTCTGGTCCGCGTCCGTATCGTTCGCAAGCGCATTGATCAGCACAGAGGAATCCTCGTTTACCGTGGCGGCGTCCGCAACGGCCACAGGCGCGTCGTTCACCGCATGCACCATAACCGTAACATATGCCGTTGCCGGTACGTTGGAAGCATCCCGCACGGTATACTGAAAGCTGGTTTCTCCGTTCCAGTTGGCGGCCGGCGTAAACTTTATTTTGTTGTCCTCAACAACCGCCGTTCCGTTCTGAACCCCATAAAACCCGTTGCTGTCCAGGGTAAGGCTCTCTGCGGATGGATTTGCATTCAGGTCCGGGTCTTTGTCCTTATCCGTATCGTTTGCCAGCACATCTATGGCAACGGCTGTATCCTCGTTTGTTTCGCCCCAATCCGCCGCTGCCACAGGCGCGTCGTTCACCTGGGTCACGGTTACTGTTACCTGCGAGGTTGCAGACGCTCCCGCGGCGTCCCGCACCGTATACGTGAATGTTTCTGTGCCGTTCCAATCCGCAACGGGCGTATAGGTTATGGTATTGTCTCCGTTTACAACAACAGATCCGTGTGCGGTTGCAGAAAATCCATCCGGATCAACGTGCAGGCTTTCTGCGGAAGGCGTTGCGTTTAAGGCTGCATTCTTATCCACGTCCGAATCGTTTGCAAGCACATTAATGGTGGCAAACGAGCCTTCCGTAATGGTGGCGGAATCCGCCGCTGCTACAGGCGCGTCGTTCACCTGGTTGACCGTAACCGTAACAGTTCCCACGGAAGTCGCTCCTGTTACATCGCGCACGGTATACGTAAACGTTTCCACGCCGTTCCAGTTTGCCGTGGGCGTATAGCGCACCTGTTCGCTTTCTATCACCGCGGTGCCGTGCTGCGCGCCCGTTACGCTGCCCGCCACAATGGACAGGGATTCCGCACCCGGCGTTTTGTTTAAGGCCTCATTCTTGTCCGTATCCGTATCGTTCGCCAGAACGTCTATTAAAATATTCGTATCTTCATCAATCGTTTTGCTGTCCGCAACCGCCACGGGGGCGTCGTTCACCTGGTTTACCGTCAGGCGCACCGTTGCGCTGGAAGCAGCCCCCGCTTTGTCTGTGATGGTATAGGTAAATTCGTCGCTTCCGTTCCAGTTCGCCGCGGGCGTATAGGTGACCGTATTGTTTGCGTTCAGCACAACCCCGCCGTGCTGCGGGCCTGTTTGAATGGCTACCGTGAGCGCGTCTGTTACGGGATGGTTGTTTGTTGCAGAAAGGTCCGCGTCCGAATCATTTGCCAGAACCGTAATTGTTTTGGCCGAATCCTCATTCAGGGTGGCGGCATCGTCCGCTGCCATAGGCGCGTCGTTCACCGGATTTACGGTTAGCGTTACGGTTCCCGCTGTTTTTGCGCCCGCGGCGTCAACTGCCGTATAGGTAAACTCGTCCGCGCCGTTCCAGTTTGCTTTTGGCGTGTATTTAATTTTGCCATCCACAACCGCAACCGTGCCGCCGTCTACATTTGCAAAGCCACCTGGATCAATTGCAATCGTCTCGCTTGCGGGGTTCCAGTTGGGGTCTGTGTTTAAATCCGTATCCGTATCAATGTCTGAATCGTTGGCCAGGGCGTCTATGGTCACTTCCGTGTCTTCATTTGTAGAAGCCGTATCCGCCGCCACCGTGGGCGCGTCGTTTTTAGCGTTCACTTTCACCTGTACGTTGGCAGTGGAGGTAATGCCCGCCGCATCCTGAATGGTATAAGTAAATTGCGCCGTTCCGTTCCAGTTGTCTTTGGGCGTAAACAATAACTGTTTGCCGCCGGGTTGTATGCTGGCGGCCGCATGGTTTGGCTGGGTAATTTCTTTTATGGTCATTGTTTCCGTAGACGGGTTTGTCTCCAGGTCCGCGTCAGTATCGTTTCCAAGCACGTTCAGCGTAACGGCCGTGTCTTCGTTGGATGTAAACGAATCGGCAACCGCTACCGGCGGGTCGTTCACTTCTTTTACAACAACTTTAAATGTCGTCACGCTGCCCGCATCCCAGGCATGATCGTCGTCCTTTACGGTAAGCGTTATGGTGGAGGCGCCGTTCCATTTTCCCGCCGGTTGAATGGAAACCGCACGGTTTGCGTAATTTAATTCATCTGCGGTAAAGGTAATATGAGTAGAGTCTATGGGTATAAGCACCTGGTTTGTACTGCCGGCCTCCACATAAAGGTTTTTAAGGTCATCGTCCACATCGCTCACCGTAAAGCTGAACGGCCCAATGGCGATTCCTTCCGAGGTTTCTTTATCCCCAATGGCGGCAATGATATCGGGCGGGTCGTTCACCGGCGTTATTTTAACATCAACCTTAAAAGTGCCTTGCAGCCCGGATTGGTTCCTCATGGTATAGGTAAACGAATCGTCTTCGTTATTATTTAAATCGGGCGTATACAATACTTTGTTATCCACAATCACCGCGTCTCCATGCTTGGGCGCGGCCTCACCTGTACCAATGGAAAGCAGCGTCAGCGTGGTAATATCCGGATTGGTGGTAGTATCCACCTCTGCATCATTCAAAAGTACATTCAGGGTTGTGGGCGTATCCTCCACCACCGTAAAAATGTCGTCTCCGTCCTCGGGCAGATCGGGAACCGGATTAACCAATACCTTAAACGTTTTGGTTGTTTCTCCGCCATCCTTGTCTTTAACAGTTAAAGAGATAGTTGCCTCCCCGTTCTGATCTGCCGCCGGAATCAATTGTATGGTGCGGTTCGCCCCGCTTCCGGATAGAATAATACCGGCTTCCGTAAACAGAGCTGTATCGCTGCTCGTGGCCTCTACATCAAGGTCCGCCGCCGCGTCTTCCTCGTCCGATACCGTAAACGCTATGGCGCCGGTACCGGTTTCCGCGTCCTCGTCCATTTCCTGGTCCGGAATGGTTTCCGCTATTTGCGGATCATCGTTCACCGCCCTTACGGCCAGCGTGGCCAGCGCGGACGACTCGGCGCCAGACCCGTCTTTCATGGTGTAATGCAGCACCTGGTTCTGGTCTGTCTTGCTTGTCCAGTTTGCGTAGGGCGTAAAGCTTATTTTTTGCCTGTTGTTGTCCGCGGGGTCTGTAACCACGCTATACTCTCCCAGTTTGGGATCATCGTGTGAAACAGACAATATCTCCAGAGTATCCCCTTCTATGTTCAGGTCCACGTCGTCGTTATTCAGCACATCCAGAAGCACAGGGGTATTTTCGTCCGTCTCAAAAAAATCCGCCTGCGCGTCAGGCTCGTTGTTTTTCGCGGTAACCGTCAGCGTAAATGTGGCGGTGTTTGTAAGGTTGCCCAAATCCTTTACCTGCACGGTGATTACCGCCGTGCCATCCGCCTGGGTGTTACGGTGTGCCGCGGGCGTAACGGTAATGGTGCAGGTTCCGTCCGAATTCTTTGTAACCGCCAGATTACTGTTTGGAACAAGCGTTTGGTTGCTGCTGCTTGCCGTTACGGCAAGCTTCGCCACCTCGTCTTCCACGTCGGCAACCGTAAAGGAAAGAGCGCCTGTGGCAACGTCCTCTTCCACGGTTTGGTCAGGCATGGGCTTGGGGGTTATGGTGGGCTGGTCGTTCACCGGCGTTACCGTGATATTTACGGTAAACTCGCCTGTTTTACCCGCTTTATCCTGCATATTGTATACAAAACTGTCTGTTCCATAGTAATTGGAGGCTGGCGTATAAGTTATATTCTTACCGCCCGAATAATCTGCCGTCCCGTGCGACGGCCCCGATTGAATGCCTGTGATTGTCAGTTCCTCTGTGGATGGATTGGTCTTTATATCCACATCATCATTATCCAGAACATCCAGCACTTTGGGCGTATCCTCCACAACGGTGTACAAATCGTCCCCATTTGCGGGATCGTCGTTCACCGGATTCACCACCACCGTAACGGTGGCTGTGGATGTAAGACCCGCCGTATCCCGTATGGTGTAGTTAAAGGTATCCGTGCCGTTCCAGTTGGATGCGGGCGTGTACCTGATCTGCCCGGATTCCTCCGCCGCCGTGCCGTGCGTGGGCGCTGTAATGCTGCCCGATACAAGGGAGATGCTCTCGCTCCCTGGGTGCGCGTTCAGGTCCGGGTCCGTATCCACATCAAAATCGTTTGCCAGAACGGGTATAATTACAGAGGTATCCTCACTGGTCGAATCGGAATCCGGGGCCGCGGTGGGCGCGTCGTTCGCCGGATTCACGGTTACGGTTACAGTTTTTCGGCTTACGCTGTTGTCCGCGCCGGACCCGTCGTCCACCGTTACCACAAAGCTGTCCGTGCCGTTATAGTTTGCGGCGGGCGTATACGTGTAATCGCCGTTGCTCTGCACTTCCACACTGCCATGCGAGGGGCCCTCTCCCGGGTTTGTTCCCTGGGCAAACGTCAGAGCCGTGGATTCCACATCGCTGCCCGTTGCCCTGCCAGAAACGGGTGTGTCTTCGTTTGTCGTCAGGTTTTGCGCATGTATCTCCGGCGTGTCGTTCACCGGGATCACATGCAGATTGAAGATAGCAACTGTAGTTTTATCCCCGTCGCTTGCGTTCACGTATATGGTCAAATCTCCGGACTGATTCAGCTCGGGCACAAGGGACGCCGTTTTTACAATTCCCGAACCTGTAAACGTAATGGAAGTATCCTTAATAATAGTCTGGTTGCTGGAATACATGGTAACAATCAGATTTTTTACGTCTGTTTCCGGGTCGCTCACATCAAACTTAAAGATGCCTGTTTCATCCTCTTTCATCGTCCATTCGCCAGGCGGATTGGACGGGTCGTTTTCCACTTTGGGCGCGTCGTTCACCGGAGTGATTTTTACAGTAACGGTGCCCGTGCTCTGGTTGTTTTCCGGCTGCCCGTCTGATACGGTATAGGTAAACGTATCCGTGCCATTTTTATTGAGCGCAGGCGTATACGTAACGGTGCCGTCCGGGTTTACCGTGATGCTTTGCGAAAGGCTGCCCCCACTGGCGGAGAGCACCTGCAGCGTATTTCCTTCCACGTCCGAATCATTGGAAAGAACGGAAATCGTCACGGGCGTGTCCTCGGCTGTTGTAGCCGAATCCGACGCCGCGTTTGGCGGGTCGTTCACCGGGGTAATGGTAACGTTTACCGTTGCCGTTGCCTGCCCGTTGTCACTGTCCGCAACCGTATAGGTAAACGTATCTGTCCCGTAATAATTTGCTTTTGGCGTGTAAAGAATAGAGCCGCCGTTGTTTACCGCCGTGCCGTTTGCCGGTTTTCCGACAGCCACAATATTAAACACGGCGTTGTCCACATCCGAATCGTTTGAAAGCACGTTAAACTGCGTGGGCGTGTCTTCCGCAATGGTGTAGCTGTCTCCAACCACCGTGGGCACGTCGTTCACGGAATTCACAGTAATGGTAAACTTCTGGGTTGTTGTACCCGGCGTGTGCCCGTCGTTCAGCGTTAAGGTTATAAGGGCGCTGCCAAACAGGTTGGCCGCGGGCGTTGCCGTCAATGTTCTGTTGCCGCCCGTTCCCGTAAGAACAAGGCTTCCCTCCGGGAACAGCGTTGTGTTGCCGGACGCAATTGTGAGCGTGAGCACATCCCCGTCCGCGTCAAAAATGGTAAAGGGCACGGCAAGGGCAATATCCTCGTCGGTCTGGTATTTGGAATTCAGCCCGCCAATCACCGGCAGGTCGTTCACGTTCTGCACCGTAATGGTAACAGTGGCGGTAGCCGTTCCCCCGTGGCCATCGTCCAGCGTATAGGTGAAAGCATCCACGCCAAAAAAGTCCGCCTTTGGCGTATAGGTTATGGTGCCGTCCGGGTTTACCACAGCGGCGCCGTCCGAAGCGCTGCCCGCCGTAACAATAAGGGTATCGCCGTCCACATCGCTGTTTGGCCCTAAAACCGTAATAGTCTGGGAGGTGTCTTCCTGCATAATCACAGACAGGTCTTCCGCCGTGGGCGCGTCGTTCACCGGCGTTACGGTAAAGGTAAAGGTTTCCTCCGCGCTCAGCATGCCGTCGCTGGCCTGCAATGTAACCGTTGCGGTGCCGTTGGCGTTTGCCACCGGCGCAAGCTGTATTTTGGCGTTGTTTTCGTCTGCACGGGTAACAGTGACCCCTTCTTTTAACAAGACAGGCTTGGATTCATCATCATTTACTACAAACACGTTGAACAAAAGCCCTGTGCTGTCCGGGTCGCTGAACTGGACGTCCAGTTCTCCCGTCGCATGGTCTTCCTGGGCTGTCTGGTCATCGGGCACTATGGTAAACACAGGCCGATCGTTCACCGGATAGATCGTCAGATGAATGTTGGAGGTGGAAATTTTGCCCGCCGTTTCGTCCGTTACGGTATAAGAAATTGTTTCCTCTCCGTTAGCGTTGGCATTGGGCGTAAACTGCACGCGCTTGCCCGCTGCGTCTGTCTGGGTAATGGAACCGAGCGTGGACGCGCCCGTTGAAACGCTGATTGTATGGCCGCCGGGGAAACTGAACGAAAGCGGTATCCAGAAAGCCTCCGCGTCTTCATCTTCGTATGCCCACACATCCTCGGACCATACGTTGGAACCAAAATCAACGCCTATGTACACAGTAGCGGTTGCATAAAGAACATCCCCGGTTGCCGTCTCCCGGTCGCGTATGGTATAGGTAAATGAATCCGCGCCGTTGTCTTCCGCAGATATTTTTGTTCGGGTGTAGGTAATGGTGCCGTCTCCGTTAATGACCGCCGTGCCGTTCCGCGGGGCGCCGACGCTGTGCGGGTAAAGAGTATCTCCCTCCAGGTCGTACCCGCTGATGCCAAAGGTAACGGTTTCGGTTCCTGCGCTGTTTGGCAGCTCTCTCCAAATGTTGTAGGCGCGTGGCGCGTCGTTTACCGGGTTTACAGTAATGGTAACCGATGCCTGGGCGGTCGTCTCCCCGTCCGTCATGGTATAGGTAAAGGAATCGCTTCCATAATAGTTGAGATGCGGCGTATACTGGTATTCCCCATCCACAAGGTTCAGCCGTCCGTGAAAATCATCGGGCGTGTGGACCGATACGATTTTAAGCTGGTCATGCGCAGTTTCATCGTCGGAATCATTATTCAGCATATCAAGGATGCTGGTGGTGTCCTCATTTACAACAAAAGCGTCGTTCACTGCAACGGGCGGGCTGTTCACCGGATATACCGTAACCGTAAACTTGCTCTTTGCCTGGTTATACGCCGGATCCTCCACGGTGAGCGTAATGTTCGCGATTCCGGATTTACCCGCCAACGGCACGATTTGAACGGAGCAGTTCCCGTCCGCTCCCTTTACAAGCACAATATTGGCCGGTTCATTGGGCACAAGGCCCTCGTTGTCGGAGGATGCCGTGAGCGTGAGCGTTTCGCCCGCATCCGGGTCAAAAATCGTAAAGGGCAATACAGACGTCGATTGGTCCTCGTTCAAAAACTGGCTTGGAACCCCGGATATTTTAGGCGGGAAGGAAAAACCGCCGATAGAAATATATACGGTTGCTGTGGCTTGCAGCGCCCCGTCGCTTACTGTATATGTAAACTGGTCCGCGCCCGCCGCGCCCGAGGTATCCTGATAAGAAAGCGTGTCCCCGTTCCTGGTAACCGTTCCCTTGGCAGGCTGGGTGTAGCTTACAATGGTAAGCGTGTCCCCGTCCACATCGTTATCGTTCGCCATGGGCTGAAACACTGCCGTTCCGCTCTGCGCCACGGAAATATAATCGTCCTGGGCTATGGGGTTATCGGGCTTAGCTATTATCTTCAATAAAAAGCCGGCGCTGTTCATCAGGTTCCCGTCGCTTACGGTGAGCGTAATGGTAGCCTCGCCATTGCGGTCTGCGTTGGGCTGTATGGAAAGTGTGCACGCGCCGTCCGAGCCCTTGTTTACAGTGATGTGGTCCGCGGAAACAATATCCGGGTTGGAACTGCCCGCCGTAACAATCAGGTCGTTTTCAGCCGTTTCCAGGTCACTAATGTGGAATTTAAGGCCGGATATTGTCTCGTCCTCGTCCGTTTCGTATACATTATTGCTGTCCAGCGTAATGGTGGGCGCGTCGTTTACGGCCGTTCCCTTCAATGTCACCAGCCCGGTTGCGGTATCCGTTCCGTCCGAAACGGTATAGGTAAACGTCACATCCCCGCTGTAGTTTGCCTCAGGCTCATAGCGGTAACTGTTGCCGCTCTGCAACACCAGAGTGCCGTGCAAAGGCTGGGAAGCTATTCCCGCAAAAGTAAGCGGATCGTCCTCTATGTCCGTATCGTTATCCGTCAGTTCATCCATATCTATCACCAGGCTCGTATCCTCAAAATACTGGTACGTATCCGGGTTTGCCTGGGGCGCATCGTTTACGGGCGTAATATGGATGGTCACGGTTTTTTCAGTCACAATAAAACCGTCGCTCAGTTTCAGGTAAAGGTCTACATCTCCATTCGCGTTTGCAACCGGCGTAAAAGCAAGCGTTGCCTCGCTGTCCAAGTCGCCCAGGCCGCCAATTACAATGGAGGAATTGCGTATCTTGGTTTCGTCGCCGCTTGCAGCCTGCAGCATCAGGCTGTCCTGGTCTGTCTCCACATCAGAAATATCAAATGTAACGGTATGCTCTCCGCTGTCTTCCAATACCGTATATGCGTCCTTCAAGTCGCCGCTGAACTTGGGAGCGTCGTTTACCGGCTGCACCGTAACGCGCACCGTGGCCTGGGATGCAACTCCCTTCCGGTCCTGAATGGTATAGGTAAAGCTGTCCGTTCCCGACCAGTCAGAGGGTGCGCTATACAGGATTTTATTGTCCTGCAATACCGCCGTCCCGTGGTCTGGAGCAGATACGGACTGAATGGTAAGAACTTCGTCTGCGGTGGTATCTTTGTCCAAATCCGTATCGTTTGCCAGCACGTCTATTAAAATATCGTTGTCTTCCTGCAGGGTCACCGAGTCGTCCACGGCGTGCGGAGGATCGTTTTCCTCTTCAATGGTCACAGAAACAGTTGCCGGCTGGCTCGCGGCGTCTCCGTCCGTAGCCGTATAGGTAAAGCTATCCGTTCCGTTATAATTGGCGGCGGGCGTATACGTCAAGGAACGCTTGTCCCCCGCGATTGTAACCGTACCGTGCGACGCTCCCCCCGCTGCGGAAATGGTAAGGGTATCTCCATCGCTGTCCGTATCGTTTGCCAGCACATCAATGGATACAGGCGTATCCTCCTGTGTCAGAGCCTCGTCGTTTGCTGCAACCGGCACGTCGTTTATGTCGTTTACGGTTACAACAAACTGCGCCTGTGTGCTGTTGCCGCTGCCATCCCGAACGGTTACGGTTACCGTCGCGGTTCCGTTCCGGTTTTCGGCTGGCGCCAGAACCAGGCTGACACTTCCGTTTTCATTGGTCACCTGCGGATCAGGCAGAACCCCGGTGTCTGAAGAAACAGCGGAAACAGCCAGGCTGCCTGCCTCTGTTTCCGAATCAGATACCGTGAAGTTGACCGTTTTTTGCTGGTCTTCGTCCACATTCTGGTCTTGAATGGTGCTGATGGTTGGATAGGTATCCACGTTAATGGTTGTAAGCGTGGTATTGCCGGCGTTGTCTTTGGCATAAACCGTATACACGCCGCCCGTGGCAACGTCAAACGTGTCGCCCGGCAAAACCGTCCCCCCAATGGCAAAATAGGCCACGTTTTGCGAGCCCGCCGCCCAGCGTTTTTCCGCCAGGCCGGAACCGCCCGCATCGCTTGCAGCAAACGTAATGGTTGCGCCGCCAGAGGAATACACTTCCGGCGAAAGCGTATCTATGGCAGGCGAAATCAAATCCACGTATGCCGTGGCGGATTTTATGCCCGAGCTGTTGCCCGCTCCGTCCACAACGCGCGTTTCTATATTGATTTCACCGGACGTGTTGAGCGTAACAGGCTCGGTATATGGCGTCCATTCCCCGCCGTTCAGCCTGTACTGGCGCGTCTCCGGACTTTCTCCCCCTGCCGGGGCTGTATCCGAAAGCGTCAGCGTAACGGGTTCTGCGGACCATCCCGTTTTGCTCAGGCCGATTTCCGGGGCGGCTGCCGGGCCGTTTTTGTCTATATTGGATACAACAACATTCACCGCTTCAGATGTGCGGCCCGCCCAGTCCATTGTGTAAAAGCTGGCGGAAGAATTGGATGAAACGTTATACTGGTATTGAGCTGTAGAAGAAACAGAATGACTGTTTGAAGCGTCGTATATACCCTGCACGCCGCTTTGCGTATCCGCGGCCGTCAGGGTGACCGTTACGTCCTGGTTGGTCCAGTCTGTGCTGCGGCTTACTGTTAAAGTGGGGTCCTGCGCGTCGCGTATGTACAGGGAGGGAGACGAAAAAGACACCGTGTTTGTGCTGCCCGCCTTAACGCCGCGCAGGTCTATAAAAATAAAACGCGTGCGAACCGGAACCGTGGCGTCCGACGCAAGAGAAAGCCCAGTGCCCGGGCTGGCCGTTCCGCGGCTTACGGTATAGGAATCAAGCGGGGCGCCACCCTCCGTTTCACGGAAAGTGATGGTGGCGCTGGCGCTGTCCAAATCAACCGCTGCCTCGTTTCCAATGGTCGCCAACACAGAAAAATCAATCTTCAACGTGCCACAGTCCACAGAATTTGCGATGCCCGTCAAATTGATATAATAAACCGCATGGCTGTCGCTGCCCGCCATGGTGATGGCGCTGCCAACGGTTGCCTGGTCCGAAGTAGACCAGTTTGTGGCGGTTAAGTTTATATTTTGCTGATTAAATCCGGCAAAAGGCACGCCGGATTCGTCCGCATAGGCTACGGGCGCAAGTTGGGTGAATACAAGCGCAATGCATACAATAACTGAAACCGCTGCTCTCCTAAAAAAGTATGTGTCCTTAGTCAACCCATTGCAACAAGCCATACGCCCAACTCCATTATTAAAATGATTAGAAAAATTATCTATTAAATACTTAATCGTATAAACATCCAAAAAGTTTATATTCGACAAAAAAATTTTTAAAAAAAACGCGGCTTTTTTTACCGCGCTTTTTTATAAATGTGTCCTTGGAATCAATATTTCACGTCGCCCGCGGCGGCCGTTTGATAATACAGCAATTCCTGCACAACACCTCCGTCCGCATCTTCCTTTATTTTAAACTGGCTGATTCTTTCTTTCAGCAGTTCCGCCTGGCCTGAAAGTTCCTGGCTGGCCGCGGCGCTTTGCTGTGCCGTTGCAGAATTGGTCTGCACAACCTTGGAGAGTTCGTCTATCCCCTGGTTCACCTGCCGGATGCGTTCGGCCTGGTCGCCCGAAGCCAGCACAATCTGCTCCTCCAGCACTTCCGCGTTCAGTGCGCCCTGCACAATCAAATCCAGCGCCTCCGCCGTTTTATCCGCAAGTTTTGTGCCTTCGCCAACTCTTTTTACGGAACCTTCTATCATCTCCGCCGTTTCCTTTGCCGCATGCGCGCTTCTTTCTGCAAGGCTGCGCACTTCCTCCGCCACCACGGCAAACCCTTTGCCGTGAACGCCTGCCCTTGCCGCCTCCACAGCCGCGTTGAGAGCCAATATATTGGTCTGGAACGCAATATCGTCTATCACCCTGATGATCTTGGAGATGTTTTCAGACGATTCGTTAATCTCCTCCATGGAGTGCAGCATTTCTTTCATTTTTTCGTTTGCTCCCTCGGCCAGTTCCTTGGACCGGGTTGCAGAAGCTTTGGATTCGTTCGCGTTGGTTACGTTCTGCCGGGTTTTCTCCGCAATATTGCTGATGGTAACCGTTAACTCTTCTATGGAGCTTGCCTGCTCGGTCGCCCCCTGGGAAACCGCCTGATTCCCGGCGGATACCTGCATGCTTCCCGCCGCCACCTGCTCAGCCGCCTGCTTGATCTCGTTTAATATTTTATTCATAGAATCAAGCGTATAATTGATTGCGTTCTTAATCTCTGCATGGTCTCCCTTGTAATTTCCGGACACATACGTCCTGAAGTTCTTGGCAGACATTTCTTTCAACACCGCAGCCGCTTCCCGCACGGGTTCCACCACGGCGTCCAGCGTATCGTTGACGCCCTGGATGATTTTGCGGAAATCTCCCTCATGGTGGACTACATCCGCCCTTGCGGATAGATTCCCTTCCAGCGCGGACTCCACCAGCATGTTTGCATCCGTAATCAGGGCTTTCAGGTTGGAACGCACTTGCTCTATAATATCGTTGATAAACGCTTTTTTGCCGGGAAACCGCACCAGCGGAGCGTCAAAGTTGCCGCGCCCAAATTCCGATACGCATGCCATGGCCTTTTTCTTAACCGCAATGTGGCCCTGTACCATTGTATTGATGCCCTCGGCCATCACCTGGTATGCTCCTTCAAATTTTTCGGCGGGGATCACAACGTCAATGTCCCCCAGGTCATGCTGCTGCGACATTGTGTTGATCTCAAAAATCAGATTGTCTATGGTCCTAACCGTCTGCTGCATGCTTTTTCCCAAAACATCCTTTTCAGAGAGAACATTTGCTTCTATATCAATGTTCCCTGCCGCAATCATTTGCAGCTTGTCCGCATTGTCCTGAATATTGGTTATTACTTTCTTCAGGGACGCAACCAGTATATCAATCTCGTTATTTACCTGCGCATTATCTTCGCCACTCGGCTTCTGCGCAAACTTTTCAAGGTCGTCCAATTCCTGCCGCACTTCAATATCGCCAAGCGCAACTTTGTCCGCCAGTTTAACCAGGCTGTTGATGGGACGTGTAATACCCCTGGTTACAAATACGGATATCAGAATGCTTATGGCGGCGGCGGCAGCGGCCAGCGCAATCAAAAGAAAGATGCTTGTCATCCCCAGGCTTTGATTGGCCTCCACGGTTTTATTAGCTATATCCTGGTTGTACTGGGTAACAGCCCCAATATGCTCCGCAACCTTGGCTCCAAGAGCCCCAAGCGCGTTGATCTCGTCTGTAATTTGCTGGGCAGACAGTTCCCCGCTACTGAGCATATCTGTAAATTGATACGCTTCGGCAGTATAATCAGCATACAATTGTTTCAATTGGTCAAACTGATTTTGGTCTTCCTGTCCAACCACGGTGTCCTGGTAATCCACAAAACCTTTCTGCAGCTTTTCGTCCGCAGTTGCAAGCGCTTTCTCCAAAGCTCCGGCAATATCCTGGGTACTGTTCATATATACCGCCTTCATAACGGAAAGCCGCAGGTCATAAAAAGCCACGGTAATATCATTGATCCTGCTGACGCCAAGCAAATTGTCGTTATACATGTTCTGATCCGCCGCATTCAGGCTGCCAATGGAAAACAGGCCGTACCCCGCAATGGCCCCCAATCCAATAATAATGGCCAAGAACGCCACAAATAATTTTTTGCCTATTTTCATATTCTTCATGATGCCTTCTCCTTTAAATCTGTATTTTCTTCAAACAACTTGGTGCAGTCCAGCAGAAGCGTTACCGCTTCCCCGTTCTTACCTATACCGCTGATATACCTCCGGCTGCCTGCTGTTGTTGCGCCGGGCAGGGGCTCAATATTCTCTTCCCCAATCACGGCAACCTCCGCAACGCCATCCACAATCAATCCGGCCGCCGCTTCGTTTACGTCTATAACAATAATACAAGTCCGCTCCGTGTATTCTTTTTCAGCAAGCCCAAAGCGTGTGCGCATATCCATAACAGGCACAATGCGTCCCCGCAGGTTGATGATCCCCCGGATGTACGGCGGCACTTCAGGCATATGCGTAACCGGCTGCATGCCCACAATCTCTGTCACATAGCTGATTGCAATGCCAAAAACTTCTTCTCCCAAGCAGAATGTAAGGTATTTTCCGGATTGCGTGTCTTCTTCCTGCTGCATGTTACCCTGCAAATCCATTGTGTTTATCCCCTTTCTGTTCCGCGTTCTACTTTTTCATGTACGGCGGCAACTGAATCAAATTGGCAATGGCATCCACTGCATTTTGGTTGCATTGCCCAAGGCGTTTTCTGGTTCCATCCATCCGGGCCAATGCAATGCCGGGACGAATGGAATTAGGGGGTTGTAAAACCTTTTTTTGTGTTTCTTCCTGCTGTTTCAATACAATCTTCCTTCCAGAGCGCGCCGTGTTGTAAAATACAGAGCCGCCTAGTTATTTTAGAGATGGTAAATGAATACACCATAAAGATGGAGGCTAAACACTTTTATATTTTTTGCTTGCTTTTCCTTTTAAAATGTTACAATAACATTTGGGTATTTGCACAATTGACTTTAAAACCTTCTATGCTATAATAACAAAAAGCAATGAAGCTCACGTTTGGCAAAAAAACGGGGGCTTTTTTACTTAAAAAGAAAGTTTATTGCTTCTGACGGGATTTTTTAGCATTTCATTTGGGCAACATGTCAGAATTATTGTGTTTATACTGTTAAAAAAGGAGATTTGCAGCGGATGTCCAGCCACAGGATGCGGGCTGGCGTACAGACGCTGTATGCATAAAAACATGGAGCTTACAAAAACAAAAGCCGCGGGCTTTACTAAAACAACGCCGCACCCGGCCTTAATCATTGCCGTGGGCGCGCTGGCCATATTCTTTACCGGATACCAGCACATCTGGTCCATTTACCAGCCATATGTCGTAAAACTCACCGGCTGGGATTCCCTTGCTTCTTCCATGAACTTTTACTTCTCCCTGATCTTTTTTGTGGTAGGCGCCATCATTGGTGGGCGGCTGCAGGACAAAACATCGCCCCAAACAACCATCCTGTTCGGCGGACTTTTGTTTCCGCTTGCCATTTTTTTATCCGGCTTTGCACTGGGAAGCTCGCCGGTTCTGATGTACGTCTTTTACGGCGCCATGCACGGCCTTGGAAGCGGCACCATTTATACCACAGTGCTCAGTTGCGCCCAAAAATGGTTCCCGCGCCGCACCGGGTTCGCTTCCGGCATTGTGGTGATGGCAAACGGTTTGTGCGGGTTCATACTTACCCCGTTTGTAAAAATGACCCTCGTAAATTTCACGGTACAGACTTCATTTTTTATCATAAGCGGCATGATTTTTGTTTCCTGGGTTCTTGCCATACTCTTTATGCGCAACCCGGAAAAGCTTTCTTTTGCGGAACCGGCGGAGCAAATGCTTCCGGCAGACGCCCAAAAGCAATACACAACCAAAGAAATGCTGGGCACCCCTCATTTTTACATTCTGCTCAGCGTTATGATGCTGGGGCTGGTTTCATATTTCCTGGTGTCTCCCGTATCCCAAACGCTGCAGATCGGGCGCGGCATCCCGGATGCCGTTGCGGTAGCCTCCGTTATGATCGGTTCGCTTTCCAACGCCTCGGCACGGTTCATACTCCCCACTCTGGCGGATAAACTGGGACGCTTAAAGCTGGTGCTCATTGTGCTTGCCTCCGCCCTTGCCGGTATTTTGCTGATGGTATTTGCAACCTCATACCAGACCACCGTGGCGGTAATCGTAACCTATGCATGCTACGGCGGCATCATCGGGCAGTTTCCGTCCCTTACGTCTTCCCTGTTTGGCACAAAATATTCTGGTGGAAACTACGGCATGGTGCTCATTGGCTTTGGCCTGGCTGCGGTTCTTGCGCCATCTTTTACGGCTGCAACCAAAAGCCTCGGCCTGCCGGATTCGGTCACGTTCTCCATTGGCGCCCTGTGCCTGGTGCTGGCATTGGTTCTGCTGCTTGTGCTGTACCGCCTGATACGGCGCAAACCGCTCAAAAGCCTCACAACCAACTCTATAAAACGCTAATTCCTGCATTCATTTACCTATACACCGCAAAAGCGCCCAAAAGGGCGCTTTTGCATGTAAAAATGACCAATGATTATAAAATTACACGCCTGGGGCATGCGGTTCTTCGGCCAGCGGGGGTAACTCCCCCCAAAAAACAAAACTTCTCAGGCCCTAGCTGTCTGCAAGCTGGCTGGAATCTGCGGCAGGGATGACCTTAAAATGCAGCGAGACCTCCGAATCTTGGTAATAGTTCAAAAAGCGCTCCTGAATGCGGGCGGAAACAACCTTGCAGTTCTCTTCGCTGATATCCATAAGCAGCAGAATAAACTGGGAGGGGCTGTAACGCGCGTACACGTCTCCCCGCCTGAGGGATTCCCGCGCTACAGTATGAAACGCAAGGGAAATCTTCTGCATTTTTTTATTCAGCTCCACCGTATCGTTTCCCAGGTCACTGAACGTAAGAAGCATCAGATACGCTGTCTGCCCGCTGCGCTCAATATGCCTTACAACAAAACGGTACGTGTTGGTAAAAGACTGGTAATTGCAATAGTATGCCCCGCGCCCCCGCGTTTCCTCGTTCATATCTGTGCGTATAAAGGCGATTGAACTGGCAAAAGAATTCAGCGTGCCGGTAATTTTTTTATACAATTCAACCATTTCGTCGGACGGGCTGATGCCCAGCTCGTCATACAACAGGGTGGTAAAAAAGTCATATTCGTCAACAGCTTCCTTAATTCGGTCCAGCGCATACAAGCTTGATATGTACATGATGCGGAATTCCTCTTCCAGGGGATATATGCCGGTCACTTTCTCCAGCAGGCCAATCAAGGGAATCGGGTCGCGCTTCTCCTGATAAATTCTGTACGCTGTTTTAACGCAGTAATAGCACATTTCCTGGTATCTTAAAACATAGGGCGTAACCCAGGCAAGCCCGGCAAATTCGGGCAGAAAATCCCCCGCATATGCCTCCAATGCCTCCCGGCAAAATAGAATGCGCCGCTCATTGTTGCTGCCTTCTGCCAGCGCTTCCTTTACGGCCGCTTCAAATACGTCCACATCAGTAACGCAGGATATATCCTCCGCAATACCGTAGCCTTCCCGTATAACTTCCCTGCCCGGCCACGCGGATGCAAACGCCTCCCGCAGGGCGTCAAGCCCGCTTTGCAGCGCGGCCGTATCTGCAAAAAGATTATCCGCCAGTTCTTCATTGCTTACGGCGCATCCCCGTTTCATCAAAAGAAACGCCAGGATAAGCCTTGCGGGCTTTCCCGCATTCTCTTCCAGAACCAACGGCTGCCCGTTGCATGCAGCGGAAAAATCTCCAAACAGCTTTACTTTTAAAATCGGTTTTTCCATTGTTCTTGCCTCCTGTTGCGGCAGGCTTTACGCCTTTTAAGTTAATTGATCTAGTATTTTGTAACTCCATATTGGCATAATCGTATTCCAACATAACTATCGTAAAAATTGATGTTTTTTTTAGCATTTTATCTGCAAAATGGTATTGCGGGCCAGTATTTCCTTTTCGCCGGTATTTTGACCTAAAAAAAAGTTTTTCCCATTGACTTTTTTTTTGCAGAGTGATACGCTCAAATATACAGGCAAGCGTTACAATACAATAACTGTTTTTTAACCGGCGTTTATGCAAGGCAAGAACAGGCGGACAAAGATATCCGGCAGGGAACCATTCCTCCGGTTTTTTTTGAACAATCGGAATCTGTTTGGGATTGTTTCATAAAGCGTTTACGGCACATACTAAAATAAGGCCCGGCGGCCGGTAAAACCAAAGCCCGTGGAAATGGCTGATTTTCTGCGCCAGGTTTCAAAACAGGCAGAAGGTTTATATAATATAAAACAAACCGATGCGAAAAGAAAAGGAAAGTGATTATATGCCCAAAGCAGCCCCTAAAAAATGCAGCTTTACCGGAACGCAATCCATATGCAGGCCGGTTGCAAAAGTGGATCATAACGAAAAAATGAGCGGACGCGCGGTCTATATAGCAGACATGAAGGTTGAAGGCATGCAGTACGCAGGCCTGGTGCGTTCCATAAAGCCGCACGCCCGCATTGATAAAATCGTTCTTCCCGCCATGGAAGACGCATATATTGCGATTGGCTACAAAGATATTCCCGGCGTAAACCGCATCAAAATGGTGAACACCGAGCAACCCCTTCTTGCCGAGGAAACGGTAAACTATGTTGGAGAACCCATCCTGATCATCACAGGACCGGATGAAAAAAAGATCAACGAATACATCCGCCAGACCCAGGTGGAATATACCGAGCTTAAGGCCGTCCTTACCATAAATGAAGCCACCGAGATTATAAACGAATACAGTTACAAAAGGGGCGATGTGGAAAAAGCGTTCAGCGAGGCGGCGGAGGTGTTTACCGAAACATTTGAATCCGGTTACCAGGAACAGGCGTATATAGAAACGCAAGGAGCAATCGGCTTGTATGACGGGGAGACGGTTACGGTATACGGCTCCATGCAGTGCCCCTTTTATGTGCACGCAGCGGTGGTGAACGTCACCGGCCGCCCGACGGACAAAGTTCGCATCGTTCAGTCTACAACCGGAGGCGGCTTTGGCGGCAAGGAAGAATACCCCTCCCAGTTGTGCGGCTATGTTGCGCTGGCCGCCTATATAACCGGCAAACCCGTGCGCATCGCGCACAAACGCAGGGAAGATATCATTGCCTCCACCAAGCGGCACCCTTCCAAAATCACCATTTCCGCAGCCATTGGCAGCACAGGTGAAATAACCGGCATCCGGGTGAATACCATTCTGGACGCCGGGGCTTATGACGGCGTAACCTCCGTGGTGCTGCAGCGCTCCATCATCTGTGCGTGCGGGCCATACACCTTTCCTAACCTGTACGTATGCGGACGCTCGGTTGTGACCAACCGCGTCCCCACCGGCGCGTTCCGTGGGTTCGGCGGGCCGCAGAGCCACTTTGCCATTGAAGTATATATGGGCCACCTGGCTGCTAAGCTAGGCCTGGAACCTTTGGAATTAAAGCGGAAATATCTGGCCCGCCAGGGAGAGGCCACTCCCACCGGCGGCCTGTTTCACGATCCCATTGTAATGGACGAAATGATCCGGCGGGCGGAAGAAATGTCCAAATACAGCCAAAAGCGCAAAGAATACCAAAACCAGGCCGGGCGTTACCGCAGAGGAATCGGCATTTCATTGTTTTTGCACGGCTGCGCGTTTACCGGTTCTGTGGAACGCGACTATATCAAGTCTGTTGTACAGCTTTTAAAGCATGAAGACGGACTTGTGGAAATTTTAACCAGCATTACGGATATGGGCCAGGGTGCCAAAACCACATTCAGCAAAATCGCCTCCAAAGTGCTGGGCATACCGTTGGAACAGGTTTCATACCCCAACCCGGATACCAGCCGCGTGCCCAATTCAGGGCCCACCGTGGCTTCCCGATCCGTCATGGTGGTGGGCCGCCTGGTAGAAAAAGCGGCGGCGCGGCTCAAGGCTGACTGGAAGGACGGCGAACGCCAGCTCATAGAAGAGCGTTATGTGCACCCGGATCTGATTCCCTGGGACCTTTCCACCTTTACCGGTGATCCGTACGCCACTTTCTCATGGGGTGTAAACATAGTGGAACTGGAGCTGGATACCCTCCTTGCGACTACCAGGCTCCTGGGCGTGTGGGGCGTGTTCGATGTAGGTACGCCTATAGACGAAACAGTGATGCAGGGGCAAATGGAGGGTGGCATACTGCAGGCAATCGGCTACGCATCCATGGAAAAAATGGAGAGCGTAGGCGGCAGCATCCGACAGAGCAGTCTGACGGATTATATCATCCCCACCTCCATGGATACCGTGCCTTTTCATACGGCCATGGTGGATAATCCGTACCAGAACGGCCCGTTTGGCGCCAAGGGCGCGGGCGAACTGATGTCCGTTGGCGGCGCTCCCGCTTATGTTGCCGCTGTGGAAAACGCGGCGGGTATACAGGCGCATGAAATTCCATTAACCCCCGAAAAGATACTGGAGGCAATGCATGATTGAATTTGCTTTAAACGGAAACCACACGGCTGTGGATTGCGACCCTGCCGCGCGCCTGCTGGATATACTGCGGGACCATTTGAACCTCACCGGCGTAAAAGAAGGCTGCGGCGAAGGCGAATGCGGCGCCTGCAGCGTGCTTTTAAACGGCCGCCTGGCCAACTCCTGCCTGGTGGCAATGGGCAGCATAGCGGGCGCAACCGTTGTGACCATAGAGGGTTTCAGGGATACGGAGCAATACGCCCGCCTGGAAAAGGCTTTCGCAACCGCGGGAGCGGTGCAGTGCGGATTCTGTACGCCCGGTATGGTGATGGCAGCGCAGGCCCTTTTATCCCGCAACCCGCATCCCACGGAAGAGCAGGTGCGCGAAGGAATATCAGGCAATTTGTGCCGCTGCACCGGGTATAATATGATTGTGGACGCAATCCTTACCGCAAGCAGGGAGGGCAACGGATTATGGTGAGTTCTGTATATCCAAAAACACTGGAAGAGGCAATCAACGCCAAAGCCGCAAACACGTCCCTCATCCCCTACGCGGGCGGTACAGACTGGATGGTGAACCGCCGCGAAGGCGCTCCCCTGTTATTTTTAAATTACATCCCAGCCCTGTCGGAGATTCACAGCGATGTAAATGCGCTATATTTTGGCGCGTGCTGCACGTATACGCAGCTTCTGGAATCGGATGCAGTTCCCCATATGCTCCGCCAGGCAATGATCGAGGTTGCCTCCCCCGCCATCCGCAACATGGGCACGGTGGGCGGCAACATCTGCAACGCCTCTCCCGCGGGCGATACCCTGCCCGTATTATACGCACTGGACGCGCGCGTGCGGCTGGTATCCGCAAAAGGCTCCCGGGAAATTCCACTCTCTTCTTTTATACTGGGCGTGCGCAAAACGGCCCTTGCGCCGGATGAACTGCTGCAGGGCATTGTTATCCCCCAACCCAGTTTTACCCGCACATATTATAAAAAAGTGGGCGCGCGCAACGCTGTCGCCATATCCAAGGCCTCTTTTGCCGCCGCCATACGCGTGCAAGACGGCAAAGCCACCGCCATTCCAATGGCGTTTGGCTCGGTTGCCGCCACCGTGGTGCGCAGGCCCGGGCTGGAAGCAGCTATGGTTGGCAAAACGCCGGCGGAGATACGCGCCGCCGCGGACGAAATTGCGGCGCAATACGAACCATACATTACGCCCATAGATGACCAGCGCTCCACGGCTTCCTATCGCAAACAGGTGTGCCTGGCTCTACTGAAAGATTTTTTAACCGCAGAGTAAAGTTGCATCGTAAAAAAAGGGCTCATTCGCCCCTTAAAACCGCATTATATTTTTTTCAGAAAAATCTTTAAATTTTTTTGATGGCGTCTACAACCGTATCCGCCAGTTTTTCTACATCCGCCATGCTCAGCTTATAGGCAGACGTCATTTTCCAGGTAGGTTTGGGGTTCTGCGGCATCAGGTCCGCAATATGCAGATCTATCACCGCGCCGGGCTCCCTGTCCGTCAGTTTTTGCAATTCCCCCGCCAGCTTTGGGTTAGTGCCCTCCGCGCCGCCGCTGATGGAACAAAAAGCATACCTGCACATATTGTTGGTAATCAGCCTTAGGTATCCCCGCAGGGGCGTGGCCACATGTCCGCACCAAACAGGCCCAATAAACACGATCAAATCATAATTCGGCAGGGTCTGGGGTTCGGTGCGCGGCGTTCTGCCAAACATCAAGTCCCCCATAATTGTGCCCGTGGTTCTTTCCTTTTGTTCAGTAACCGGTATGTAATCCGCGGCAATTTTTCTTGCGACGTTTTGCGCCAGCTTTCCGTTATTACCGGTAAACGAATAGGATACAACAGCAGTTTTCATATATTCTCCTTATCTATTAAAGCCACGGCAGCACGACTTTGTGGCAGTATACATCCCACTTCTCGCCAAAAGCACGGGAGAGCATGCCTTCTTCCTCAGGTGCGTATAACCTGCAGCCAATATAAATCACGGCGCCTATGGCAAGCCCCATCCAGGAGTTAAGCAAAAATCCGGCCCACGGAAGCACCAGCAGCGCAACGCCGGTATACAGCGGGTGCTTCATTAAAGCGTAAGGGCCGCTTGTAATGAGCTCTTTTTTAGGTACCTTGGAGACGATCAGCGCCACGGACCACAACCATATAACAATCCCCACCACCAGAACCGCAACGGAAACCGCCATTAAAGCAAATCCGGGGCCACCCACGCTGAAAAATGCAGGAAACAGCATATTTAAAACAACACCGGCAGCCAAAAACGGCAACGCCATCCTGCCGATTTTTTTTCCGCTCCCACTGAGTATATGCAATTTTTTCATTTTTCCGTCAGACACTACGGGCATCCTCCATCCTTTTAATTTTATCACAATTTTTTCTTTTTTTGTTAAATATAATAAGCAATTTTGGCAATTTATTAATAGATAGTGCACAAGATTGCGCCGGTTGCAAACGCAGCGCCAATGATGATAAAGGCTATAATCAAACCTTTAAAGCTTCTTTTTTGTGCGTCCCACACCCTCCATTTTGTCTCTCCTTTCATTTTTATATCTTCTATTATTATTTATATTAAAACATATTATACCTCGTCTGTCAATGTATATTTCATTTAATTTTATATAGCTGCTTGAAGTATAGCTTCTTTGATAAAAAGAATAGTAAAAGAGGCCCGCCATTGGCCAGCCTCTCTATAATAATCAATTTCAAGTTCGTAAATTAATTAACGCTCCTCGCGGAAGTAGTTCACACCGCAGCTTGCGGGTTGCTGGTTGTCCTTGTAGCGCCGCACGGAACTGACGACCAGAACCAAGGCCGTCACAATAAAGGGCAGCATGTCGTATATTGCGTTGGGCATGGGGAAAAGCGATTTTGGAATGTAGAACTTCAGCACGGAGCACGCGCCAAACACAAACGCGCCCAGAATGGCCCTTGCCGGTTTCCAGCTAGCGAATATAACAAGCGCCACAGCAATCCAGCCCTGGCCGCCCACGCTGTTTGACAGCCACACGCCGCCGTTGGTGATCATGGATGCATACGCGCCGCCAATACCGCAAATACCGCCGCCCAGCAGCACGTGGATATATTTAAGTCTCTTTACGTCTATTCCCGCAGCATCCGCGGCAGCCGGATTCTCACCAATGGAACGCACGCGCAGCCCTATGGACGTGCGGCTGAAATAAATGGCCAGCACAATGGAGATTGCAATCCCCAAATATACAAATATGTTGTAGGAGAAAAACACCTGCCCAACACCGGGGATATCGCTTAAGCCGGGGATATGAACGTCTGCAATCTGCGCGTTCATGGAATCGCTCAGGCGGATGGTTTTATTTGGCGCTTTATTCAGCATCAGTTCGCCGATAAAGTTGGAAAGCCCCACGCCAAATATGGTGAGCGTCAGGCCGGTTACCGTCTGGTCTGCCATAAATGTAATGGTAATAATGCCATATATCAGCGCGCCCAGCATGCCTGCGGCAAATGCGGCCAAAATTGCCAGCGTAATGTTGCTTGTTGCAAAGCCGCACATAAAACCCGCGCACGCGCCAAGGGCCATCATACCCTCTACGCCCAGATTCAAATGCCCCACGCGTTCGTTTGTGATTTCACCCAAAATACCGTACAGCAGCGCAGTGCCCGCCAGCATGGAGTTGGCAATAAAATCGATTATATTCATAATTTGCTGCCTCCCTTCCGGCCTAAAATAAACTTATAGAATATAAAGAATTCACAGGCAAGTACAAAGAACAGAATAATACCCTGAATAACGTTTGCCGAGTAAGTGGATATGCCGTAAGTAGACTGCATCACACTGGAGCCTTTCTGCAGAATGCTGAACAAAAACGCCACCAGCAAAATCCCCACGGGATGCAGGCGCGCAAGCCAGGCAACAATAATGGCCGTAAATCCAACACCGCCGGCAACCTGCGTAGCAAGCGTAAGGTCGGATCCCGTTGCCTGCACCATGCCCGCAATACCGGCAATGGCGCCACTGATGAACATGGTTCTAAGAATAATTTTTTTCACGTTCATTCCCGCGTAATTGGCGGTGGATTTGCTCTCGCCCACAACTGCAATCTCGTAGCCGTGCTTGGTATATTTCATATAGATAAAAACAACCGCAACCAATACAAGGCCGATGATCCAGCCAATTTGAATGCCAAAAACCTTGTCCAGTTGCGCGTTTTCAATAAAACGGGCAATTTTTGGAAATCCAGGGGAAGAGGGATCCGCCCACGCGCCGTCACGCAACAAAACAACAAGATTTAATGCGATGTAATTCAGCATCAGCGTAAACAACGTCTCATTTGTGTTAAACTTGGCCTTGAAAAAAGCGGGAATCAAACCCCACAGGCCGCCGCCAATAGCGCCCGCTATCAGCATCACAATCACCAGCGGCACATGCGGCCAATTGCCGCAATACAACGCAAAATAAGAAGCGAATATGGCGCCCACAATAATCTGTCCCTCGCCGCCAATGTTCCAGAACTTCATTTTAAACGCCAGCGTTACGCCCAAGGCCGCTATCAGCAGCGGAATCATAATCTTTATGGTGGCCTGGAATGCCATCGCGCTCCTGAACGCGCCCGAAACAATGGTGCCGTAAAGCTCCAGCGGGTTATAGCCTATGGCAAGCATAAAAAGGCCGCCCGCCACAAGGGCCAGCAACACGGATCCAAGCCGCACCAGCATGGATTCCCTGGGCCCCAATTCCGCGCGTTTTTCAATTAAAATGAACGGCTCTTTGGACCGCAACTTTTTATTGGGCATTGCCTGATACCTCCTCAATGGATGTGCCCGTCATCAGAAGGCCAATCTGGTCCTTGGTCACTTTTCTTGGGTCCACAATACCGGTTACTTCGCCATGGCACAAAACAAGTATGCGGTCCGCAAGCTCCATCAGAACATCCAGGTCCTCGCCCACAAACAAAACGGAAACGCCGTTCTCCTTCTGGTTATTTAAAAGATCATAAATCGTGTAGGAAGAATTGATATCCAGCCCGCGCACAGGGTAAGCGGTGATGAGAACAACCGGGCCCGATTCTATTTCCCGGCCAATAAGCACCTTTTGCACGTTTCCGCCGGACAGGCGCCGAACGGGAAAATCAACGGAGGGCGTCTGTACCTCCAGCTTTTTAACCAGCTTTTCAGCCATCTCCCGCGCTGGTTTACGGTCAACAAAAAAGGACTTGCCCTCGTTGTATGTTTTCAGAAGCATGTTTTCCGCCATGCCCATGGACCCCACCAAGCCCATACCCAACCTGTCCTCGGGCACAAACGCCAGGCGGATGCCCAGCTTCTGTATTTCATACGGGCTTTTTCCCAGGATGTTGTCTTTTTCAAAGCAAACTTCGCCGCACTGCGCTTGCATAAGGCCCGTAAGGGATTCACAAAGCTCTTTTTGCCCGCTTCCCGCTACGCCAGCAACACCCAGTATCTCGCCGGAAAACATGTCGAAGCTCACATCCACCAGTCCCTTGGTTCCGTCCGGTTTGTTTACATGCAAACCCTTTATGGACATCACCTTTTTTTTGTTCGGGATTTCCGGGCGCTTGATGTGCAGGTTTACCGCACGCCCAACCATCAGTTCTGTCAACTGCAACTCACTGGTCTCCGCTGTCATCACAGTACCAATGCTCCTGCCTTTTCGCAGGATTGCAACCCGGTCGGAAATCTCCATCACTTCGTTCAGCTTGTGCGTAATAATAATCACCGCGCAGCCTTCCTGCTTCATTTTGCGCAGTATTACAAACAGTTTTTCCGTTTCCTGCGGCGTCAATACGGCGGTTGGTTCGTCTAAAATCAAAATACGCGCGCCACGATACAAAATCTTCAATATTTCCACGGTCTGCTTCTCGCTGACCGACATATCATATATCTTTTTTTCCGGTTCCACTTCCAAATTGAATTTACGGCTGATATCCAGAATCTTTTCCTTGAGCTGGCGTGGCGGAAGGCGTTTTTCATGTACGCCCAGCACAATATTATCCATTGCATTCATCACATCCACCAGCTTAAAATGCTGGTGGATCATGCCAATGCCCAGCGCAATGGAATCGGCTGGCGAACCTATATGCACCTGCTCGCCTTCTATATAAATCTTGCCCCCATCGGGATGATAAATACCGGAGAGCATGTTCATCAGCGTTGTTTTGCCCGAACCATTTTCGCCTAGCAGCGCGAGAATCTCGCCAAAGTGTACTTCCAGGTTGATTTTGTCGTTGGCCAAAACCTTGCCGAATGTTTTCGTTATGCCCCTGCACTCAATGGCTACGTCCTTATGCAATTCCGCAGCGTTTTCTACCGAATTCATTCTTTCACCTCAATTGTATCCCAGGACGGGTTACTTTGTTTTAATATAGAACTGACATCTTACATTATATACTATTACAAGGCTTTTTTTAATAGTAAAAAGCGCCAAAAACAAATATTTTTGACGCTTTTCGGTTTTTTTATCGGTTAGATTGCCGTTTGTTTATTGAGCAACGACATTCTCGTAATACCAGTTGATTCCGCCTGTAATTGTAGCATCGTCAAGCGTCTTTCCGGCTTCGCCGATTGTCTTTCCATCGTTGGTTTTCAAAACGCCGTCGAATACATTAAAGCTGCCGTCCAAAATCTTGGCTTTCGCTTTTTCAATCGCGTCTGCAGTGCCCTCGGCAACCAAGCCTTCGCTCAGAGGAGAAATACCAACCAGGCCTTCCTTCATTCCGCCAAAGTAGTTTTCGCCTGTCCATGTACCATCAATAACAGATTTAACCGCAGCGGTATAATATACGCCCCAATCCCAAACAACGGAGGTCAGAACCGCTTTAGGAGCGTCCTTGCTCATGTCGGAATTGTAGCCTACGCCCCATACCCCTGCTTTTTCAGCTTCAAGCTGCGGGTTAGGCGTATCGCAATGCTGGCCAATCACGTCGCAGCCTTCTGCAATTAAAGCTTTGGCAGCGTTGGCTTCTCCAGCCGGATCAAACCAGCTGTTGGTAACTTTCACATATACTTTTGCATCCGGATTCACAAGCTGAATGCCCATTGCGAATGCGTTCAGACCGCCGGTTACTTCGGAGTTGTCTTTGCCCTGTGCAGCCACATACCCAATCTTATTTGACTCGGTTTTCAGGCCTGCCGCAATACCTGCCAGATAACGCGCCTGGTAAATGCGTCCAAAGTAATTGTTAAAGTTTTTACCGTTGCTCTTGTATCCGGTGCCGTGCGAGAAGATTACGTCCGGGAACTCTTTTGAAAGCGCTTCGCAAGTATCCATAAAGCCCCAGCTAGTGGCAAATATGATATTGCAGCCTTCTTCAACGCATTCTCTCATGGCTGTCTCGATTGCTGTGGGATCCGCATCGTTCACGTTGTTTTTACGAACGATCTGATCATCTCTGAGGCCGAGCTCTTTCTGCATTTTCTGAATACCCAGATCATGAGTATAGGTGTAGCCGGAACCCTCGGAAGGGTCTGTAATGTGGATTACGCCAACTTTAATCTTATCTTTGGCTACTGCAGGCATAACGCCGGCAGCGCTGGCTGCAGCCGTAGCTGAAGCCGCCTCGGAAGATGCGGGAGCAGCCGATGAAGCCGCAGCCGAAGCCGCCTCGGAAGGCGAGGCAGAAGCCTGTACCTGCTGGCCGCAGCCTGCAAACATTGCGGCTACCATAACCAGCGCAAGTATGAGTAATACTACTTTTTTCATGTTATTCCTCCTTAAATTCTATGTAGAATGTGAAATGGGAACAATAAATTCCACTCCACAAATCATACGCCCAATAAATTGCCAAACAATTAGTTTTGAAATAATTACGAAAAAATGTTTCATTTTTTGAGCTTTTATTTCAAAAAACCATAAAAAAACAAAGAGTGACCCATAAAAACGCCTTTGTTTCTAATGTGCATTATATTAGCATGTTTGAATGAAAAAAACAAGAAGTATTCTCTTATTTATTTATAAGATCCTATCTATGCATATAAATTAAAAATGAAAGAGCCGCCAACCCATCTTTCAGAAAATAACCGTGCAGCCAGAAAGCAACGCCTTTTGTGCCCGGACTTCTTCTTATTTATATTGTATCAGGCTGCCTGTCCTTTGTAAAGTACCACGGCGCAAGGGATTATAAGAAAACTTTCCGCCGCATTCCGGCGGTATGCGGCGGAAGCGCCTGCCTGCTTTAGCGCGCTTCCTCTTCGTCTTCCTTTAAGTCTATATAATTGTAAAGCGTGTATTTGGATATGCTGAAAAACTTTGAAATCTTATCCCCGGAGCGCGTGATTAAAAAAGCGCCCGCATCGTGCAGAAACTGAATCGCGCGAATCTTGTCTTCTCTGTTCATCTGCGAAACCGGCTTATTCACCAGTTTTACAGACTGCTCAATCAGTTCGTCCAGCAGGCCGTTTACACCCTTATTGATGCGTTCGGGGGCTTCTTTTTCGTCCTGGGTTTTAATCATGCCCTGCAGCGTGTAATCCATCATCATAAAATTGGTGATGTCATAGTTAATCCCAAGAATGCCAATGACGCCACCGCCATTGTCCCGGATGTAGATGGTGCTTGATTTTAATATCCGCCCGTTTTCAGTTTGGGTCAGGTAGCTTACCCGGTCGTAAAGCTCTTCCGGTTTTTTAGAAAGCGCTTCCAGAACAACTCTGGAAGAACCGTCCCCCACTTTCCGGCCGGTTACATGCCCGTTCTCAATATAAATAATAGAATGCTCGGTATCCAAAGACAGATCGTGGATTACTACCTCGCAATTCTCTCCAAAATGGCCCGCTATTCCCTTGGCCAGGCTTTCCCAAAAAGGCTGAACAAGCGTTTTATGCATATAAATCCCTCGTTTTATAAAATCTGATGTACCAATTTTGCATTCGGACTTCTTTTGGGGTATAATCCCATTGTAAAGGAGGCCTAACATGAAAATTGGCTGTGTACTTCTGGCCGCCGGCGCAGGCGTGCGTTTTGGCGGAGATAAACTGAAAGCCTGTGTTGCCGGCAAAACCATGCTGGAAAACATTTTGTCCAAGCTTCCAGCAGAGTTGTTTGACAAATGCGTGATTGTTGCCGCGGACAGCAGCCTGCTTGAAACTGCCAAAACATATGGCATCAGCGGTGTAATCAACAACCGGCCGGAACTTGGCATTGCCCGCAGCATCCGCATGGGACTGAAACCCCTTCTGGACATGGACGCCTGCATGTTCTGCGTAAGCGATCAGCCATTTTTAAAGGGCGAAACCATTCGCGCCATGCTGGAGAATTATACGCCGGGAACAATGCTTTCCCTTGCCCATGGGGGTAAACGCGGAAATCCGGTACTTTTTCCATCTTCCCTGTTTGGCGAGCTGCTGCGGCTGCGCCGGAGCCAATTTGGCACACATGTGATACATGCGCATCCGGAGTTGCTGAAACTCTACGAAACAGCCGACCCTCTGGAGCTTAAGGATATAGATACCAGAGAAGAGCTTGCCAGGCTGGAAAACAGCGCTGCCTCCCATGTTGACACTCCCCAAAAACCATGTTAGCATACAAGCAGCATTGCTCTTTACGCCCATATAAATTCCGGTAAGGTCAGGTTTGGTTTATGGAAACAAAAATCACGTATTCCTTTAAAGTCGTTCTTCGCGGAGAAGAAAAATTCTTTGGGCCCGGAACCGTTACACTGCTGCAAAATGTGGATGTCACACATTCTCTTTTGGCCGCCAGCAAGCTTATGTCCCTTTCCTATTCCAAAGCCACCGCCATGATCAAAAACGCGGAGGCGCAGCTTGGATTCAAGCTGCTCATGAGCCGCACTGGCGGCGTCTCTGGCGGCGGGTCTGAACTCACGCAGGAAGCAAGGGAACTCATTCGTCTGTATCAGAAGTTTGTGCGTGATCTGACCGACTGCGCGGACAGCCATTTCGGCACGTTTTTAACCCAGTTGCAAAGTTTAAGGCTTTAAGCCTATCCCGAATACTTGCCATACCATACAACGTCCCGGTAGTTCTTTGTATCCGTATCACCTTCTGTGCTGAACACCAGCACCACAGAATTTTGATCCAGCCCTATTTTTGCCGCAAGCTTTTTTTCGTGCGCCATGATATAATCGATGAACCCTGTGCCGATCGCGCCGGATTCCCCGGCAACCACCCGCTCGTCTCCCGCCAGCGGGTTGCCCAGAATGCGCATGCCGTTTGCCGTCAGATGGTCGTCCAGAGAGAAAAAGCCGTCCGCAAAGTTGCGGATAATTTCCCAGGAGATGGGGTTTGGCACGCCGCAGCTAAGGCCTGCCGCAATGCTGTCCAAATCGCCTTCCACACTGCGGGACTTCCCGTCCCCGGCAAGGCCGGATTCATAATAGCACGCCGCCTGATGCGGCTCCAATGTATAGATTTTTGGACAGTTTTGTTTGTACCTGTTTACAATCACGCCGGTCATGGCCGCGGCCATGGAACCCACGCCCGCCTGCAAAAACACATGCGTAGGCGTCACATCGCCCAGTTGGCCTGCCGCCTCCGCCGCCATGGTGGCGTATCCCTGCATCACCCAGGTGGCTACCTGCGCGTCTCCTTCGCTGGCCGTATCCAGCACCACTTCCCAGCCTTTTTCCCGGGAGAGCCGGTTTACCTCTCGCACGCACCAGTCGTAACTGTAATCCGAAACCACCACCGTGCCGCCTAAGGCCTCAATCGCGTCGATCCTGTCCTGCACCGTGCCCTTTGGCATGTATACAACAGACTTCTGGTTGAATTCGTTTGCCGCCCAGGCGACGGATTTGCCGTGGTTCCCATCCGATGCCGCGGCAAACACCAAATCTCCCAGACGTTTTTTCACATCGTCCGATTTTAAATAATCAAAATCAATCCCGTCAATCGAAACGCCCAGCTTTTGGCATATCTTGTTTGCAACCGCATACGCGCCGCCCAGAAGCTTAAACGCTTTTAGGGTGCCGCGCTTGGATTCGTCCTTCACATAGAATTTGGCAATACCCACGCGGCCTGCAAATGCGTCCAGGCCCACCAGGGGAGTCTCATTGTATTTGCTGCCCATAGAGCGGTGAAAGCGGTAAACCCGCTCCACCTCTTTTTGGGAAAACAGCTCCGTTTCAGCCGTAAAGGCCCGGTTCTTTTTTGTATTTAGCGCGTATTTAATCATGCTCATCAATTTAAGCTTCCGCCACTTTCCTGTTGAATTCTTCAATCAGCGCGTCAAGCTGCGCCGCATGGGCCGGAATATCCGTCCAGTAGCTGTCATCCTCCCACTGGGTCACAATCTCATCGTATGTCTTGCCCTGCTGCTCCACCCAGGTGTAGTATTTCAGATTGTGCACAGCCTTGCGGTCGTAGTAATTCAGCTCTTTCACATAATCTGTGCCAAGACCTTCAAAGAACCTTGCATTCGCCCCATGCGCCGCAAACGCATCAAACTTGCCTTTTTCATCGGTCAGCTCGGCAAGGCGGCTTAAATACATATCTATGGAGTCGGTCAAAATGGTCACCACCACGTCCTTCTCCGTCAGTTCAAAATACTTGGAATATTTGATTGCCGCAACAATGTTTGCCGCGCCGGATATACCGATCCAGGGCAGTTTTTCGATCACTTCCTGTTTTACGCCCTTCTGCGCCAGCAGCTTTCTGCCCTCTTCCTCATTGAACATGCGAATCCACTGCATCGGTATCTCGTCGTCCACATCCACAACCACATCCGTGTTCTTGGTGTTGTGTATCCACGGAATGTGCTTGTCGCCGATTCCCTCAATCCTGTGCGCGCCAAACCCGTTCATGTAAATGGTGGGGCACTGCAGGGCCTCGGAGGCTGCGATGCGGCTCTTTGGGAACACCTTCTTCAGGTAATCGCCCGCGGCGATTGTTCCGGCAGAGCCGGTCGCGCTGATATACCCGTGCAGGCTGTCTCCCGCGCCCATCACGGTTTTCAGCACTTCTTCAATCGCGCTGCCCGTTACCTCGTGATGCCATAGGTAATTACCAAACTCCTCAAACTGGTTGAAGATCATCAGGTCCTGGCCGGACTTGCGCAGCTCCCAGCATTTGTCGAAAATCTCTTTTACGTTGCTCTCCGTGCCCGGCGTCTTGATGGTTTCGCCCGCAACGCTCTTGAGCCATTCAAACCGCTCGCGGCTCATACCTTCGGGCAGGATAGCGATGGATTCGCAGGATAAAAGCGCGGAATCGTATGCGCCGCCGCGGCAGTAGTTGCCGGTGGAGGGCCATACGGCCTTCTGGGTAGTGGGGTCAAACTGACCTGTCACCAGGCGGGGTACCAGGCAGCCAAATGCCGCTCCAACCTTGTGCGCGCCCGTGGGGAACCATTTGCCGCTGATGGCGATGATCCTGGCCTTTACGCCTGTGATCTCGCTTGGCATTTCAATATAATTCACGCCGCCGTATAGCCCGCCCTTGTCCGCCGGCTGGTTGTGCCAGTTGATGCGGAACAGGTTGATGGGATTCACGTCCCACAGGCCCACGTTCTTTAGCTTTTCTTTTACGGATTCCGGAATAAGCGCCGGGTTTTTCATTTGCGCAAAGGTGGGAATCACAATTCCTTTTTCTTTAGCGCGGCCCACCGCCCTTTTCAGCCTGTTCTCCTCCATACTTAAATCAATCAGGTTATACTTGCTCATCAAAGTGTCTCCTTTATAAACATTCACTTATATATTATAAATCCAGCATTGGTTTATTTCTTTTAATAAACCGGCCTCTGGCCTTGGCTCCAATATACTGGTTGTTCCTTACGATCACGTCCCCGCGTGAGAACACCGTATCCACCGCGCATAACAGCTCCATCCCCTCGTATGGGGTATGGTCCACGTTTTCGTGCAGGTCCGCATGAGTAATTGTATGCCGCCTGCCCGGGTCCATAATCACAATATCGGCGTCGGCCCCAACCCGTATCGCGCCCTTATGGGGGTACAGGCCAAACAGCTTCGCGGGGTTTGTGGCCGTCAGCCTTGCAAAGCGCTCTGGGTCAACCCTTTTTTTCAGTACGCCTTCGCTGAATAAAAGCGGCATTCTGAGCTCCACGCCCGGCAGGCCGCCCGGGCATTTGGTAAAGTCCGCGCCGCCCAGCTTTTGTTTGAGCGCGTAGTCAAACGGGCAGTGGTCGGTCGCAATGGCGTCGATACGCCCGTTTTGGATATCCTCCCACAGCAGCGCATTGTTCGCTTTATCCCGTAGCGGCGGGCTTAAAATAAATTTGATTCCATCCTCCCGCAGGTAATAGGATTCGTCCAGCGCAAGGTACTGCGGGCAGGTTTCCACAAACACGTTGGCAAGGCCGTGCTGCTTTGCCATGCCGATATACTCCATGGCAAGCCGGTTAGATATATGCACCAGATACAGAGGCGCGTCTCCCGCCATCTTTGATATCTGCATCACGCGGCTGGCGGCTTCGGCCTCACACTCCACCGGGCGGCTGCGCTCGTGGTATATCGGCTGCGTATATCCTTCCGCCGGCAGTTCCTGCCGCCGTTTGGTTACCACCCCGTCGTTCTCCGGGTGTACCGCGATGAACACGCCCAGTTCCTTTGCCCGCTTCAAAACCGTGTAGATGTCACCGTCGTTTATTTTATAATCATAGGTCATGTATATTTTGTAACTGGTGACGCCCTCTGCCGCGAGCGTTTCCATTTTGGCAAGCACGTCCGCATCCACATGCTGGATGACCCCGTGGAAGGAATAATCCACCACCGCCTGCCCTCCGGCCAACCCATGGTAGCGGTTTATCTGGTGTTCCAGGCTGCAGCCCTTGGGGCCAAACGCCGGGTGGTCTACGATTGTTGTGGTGCCCCCGCAGGCAGCCGCAACAGTGCCTGTGTAAAAATCATCCTGCGCCACGGCAATGCCAACGTCCAGCGCCATGTGCGTATGCACGTCTATCCCGCCGGGCAGCACATACTTGCCCGAAGCGTCGATTGTTTCAGTATCGCGAAGGTTTTGCCCAATCCGCGCAACCACGCCGCCGCGTATAAGAACGTCCTGCACAGAAGCGCCGTCTTCTGTTACAACAATCCCGTTTTTTATGACCAAACGAATCAATCCTTTCTGTAGGCGGTTTCCCTTAAAGGCAGTTCGGTCCTGAACTTTCCGTCCAGCCGCAAATACGCGCCCTGCACCGCCGGGGCGGTGGGAATGGTCGCAATTTCGCCCACTCCCTTTGCGCCGTATGCAACGTTCAGCTTGTAATCCGTGGAAACGAACTTCACTTCCATTTTGGGCGTCTGCGGCGCACGCCACAGGCCCAGCGTCCCGTACTTCGCCTGGGGGTATCCGTCCTTCAGAGGGTAATCCTCCGTAAGCGCATAGCCCAGGCCCATCACAATGCCGCCTTCCACCTGTCCCTCGGCGCTCATGCGGTTGATGATCTGGCCCGCGTCGTAGGCGGCAACCACTTTTTGTACCTTGCCGGCCTCGTCCAGAATCACCACCTGCGCGCCGTAGCCGTAGGTCAGGTGGCTGAATGGATGCTCCTTGTCGGTGGTTATGGGGTCTGTTGCGCAGGTAAATTCCGCAAAAAACTCCCTGCCCTCCAGGTCGTCCAGCGTATTGCCCGCATCCAGCAGTTCCTTTACCTGCCCGCACGCCCTGCGTACGGCTTCCCCCGTAAACACGGTCTGCCTGGAGGCTGTGGTGGTGCCCGAGTTTGGCGTCCGCTGGGTATCCGGACGCTCAACCACAATATACTGGGGCGGCAGTTCCAGCGTATGGCAAGCCATTTGCAGGGTAACGGTATCCAGCCCCTGACCGATGCGCGCCGCGGCCGTACGCACATGCACGCGTCCGGCTTCCACGGAAGCGATGCACCGGCCGGTATCTGGCACGGCCACGCCCAGTCCGCTGTTCTTGAAAGACCCGGCAATGCCCGCATACGGGCTGCTTTCAAAATCGGCTTTTACGGCAAGCAGGCATTCCTTGAACGCCGCTGCCTCGTCCGCAATCTGGCCGTTTGGCAGCACGTCTCCCGGCCCCACCGCGTTGCGGTAGCGTATCTCCCAGTGGGAAATCCCGGCCAGATCCGCCAGCTCGTTTAAATTGCATTCGGTGGCAAAACAGCTCTGCGTCACTCCAAACCCGCGGAAGGCCCCGCCCGGCGGGTTGTTGGTATACAGCGCCCGGCCCTCTATATCCACGCTTTGGTATTTATAGGGCCCGGCGGCATGCGTGCAGGCGCGCTGAATGACAGGCCCTCCCAGGGACGCATACGCCCCGGTATCGGATAAAATGCGCGCGCGCATGGCGGTAAGCATCCCGCCCTCGTCGCACGCTGTGGTCATTTCTATCTCCATGGCGTGCCGTTTGGGATGGATCATAATGCTCTCCCGGCGCGAGAGCTTCACCTTCACCGTCCGCCCGGTGATATAAGACGCCAGCGCCGCGTGGTGCTGCACGCTCATATCCTCTTTTCCGCCGAATCCGCCGCCCACCAGCTTTGCAATGATGTGCAGCCGTTCCGGCGCAATGCCAAGAATGTGCGTAATTTCCCGGTGCTCGTCATAAATGCTCTGGCTGGCGGTATACAGCGTCAGGTTTCCGCCTTCGTTTACACAAACCGCGCATTCCGGCTCCATAAACGCGTGTTCGGTCGGCGGCGTTTTGTACACATGGGTCACCACGTATTTGGAACGCGCAAAATCGGCGTCCGCATCCCCGCGCTTTACACGGTCGTGCCGCAGCACGTTTCCACTCGCGTGGATCAGGGGCGCATCCTCCGCCAGCGCCATCTGCGGCGTGGTCAGGGGAGTAAGCGGGGTGTATGTAATCTTCACCAGGTCCTTGATCTCCTGCAGAGTTTCCTGTTTCCCGGATACCACCAGTGCAATAGAATCGCCCACATACCGTGTGATATCACCCTTGGCAATCAAGGTATCCCAATCCTTCATAATGTGTCCGGATTTATTGTTGCCCGGGATATCCTCCGCCGTAATCACCGCGATGGCGTCCGGATGCCGCAGGGCTTTTGTTGTGTCTATCTCCTCAACCACCGCCCGCGGGTATTTGCTGCGGATTGCGCTGGCGTATACCATGCCCGGCAGATCGATATCGTCCACATACTCGCCCGTGCCCAGCGTTTTTGCCTCCGCGTCTATGCGGAACACTTCCTGCGCAATTCTGCCGTCCGTCTGATAAAGCGGCACAGGCATCCGCTCCCTGAAAAACACGGCGGCCACATGGATGGCCTCTATAATCTTAACGTAACCTGTGCACCTGCAAATGTTTCCGGTAAGGGCTTTCTTAATCTCTTCTTCCGTAGGCGCGCATGTTTTATCCAGCAGAGCCTTTGCGCTCACCACCATGCCGGGAATGCAGAACCCGCACTGCACAGCTCCTGTGCTTGCAAACGCATATGCGTACACCTGTTTTTCATAATCGGAAAAGCCTTCAATGGTCAGTATTTCTTTCCCATCCAGCTTTTGCAGGTTCAAAGTGCACGCCCGCCGGGATACTCCGTCCACCAGCACGCTGCATGTGCCGCAAGCGCCCTCGCTGCAGCCGTCCTTGGCTGACTTAATGCCCATATCCTTCCGCAAAAAGGTGAGCAGGTCCTTATTCAAATCGGTTTCTATCCAGTTTCCGTTCAGTTTGAATCTGACCAATGCGTCTCTCCTAAAGCAAATACTTGTGCTCGTCCATAACCGCCCGCACCATGGCTGCAAATTCCGGCGAGAGCCTCTTGTCTCCCGCCTTGCAGATGAATTCCTCGCCTTGCTCGTCCCGCACCAGCAGTTCATCGCCAAGCAACGCAAAGCCCTTGTTTGTGCTGTCCGCAAACGCTTCCCTGTCCGCAAAAAGCGTAACCTTGTCTTTGTAAGGATTCCCCGTATGCGGGCAGAATACGCCGCAGTTGCCGCATTCGTTGCACAGGGTGTCCAGGTGGAGAATCTGGGGCCTGCCCTCCACAGCCACGCTGATGTTCGCGCGGTTGGGACAGACTTCGCAGCAAATCTCGCATACGTTCCCGCACGCAAGGCAACGCATGGGATCGTTGGTTCCGGCACCGGTACCGCACAATATGGATTTCCTGAAAGCAAGAACTTTTGAATCAGGCGAACCGGCAGTGCGTTCAAAGTCATTCGCGAGTCCCAGGCGGTCCAAAATATCCACAGCTATTCTCTTGCTGTCCCCGGCTGCCTGCACAATCGTGGCGGCTCCGGCGCGGCAGTCGCCCGACACATATACGCCTTCTATGCTTGTTTGGTTGTTTTGGTCCAGCACTGCGTAGCCGTTCGCCAGTTTGATCCCGTTGCGGGCAAAGTCTTTTGTGTCCACGCGCGCGCCCACCGCGCTGATCACGGTGTCAAACGGAAGCTCTTCCTTTTTGCCGGTGCAGACAAACTTGCGCCGGCCGTCCGGTTCCGGCTCCCCCAGCTCCATGCACTCCACCGTCAGCATTTTTCCGTCGCAGGATACGGGAGAAAGCAGCTCCCTGAATGCAATCCCGTCTGCCAGCGCAAGTTCCTGTTCTTCCCGCTCAGCGGGCATAAATTCCCGGGTGCGCCTGTATAAAATGCTTACCTGCTCCACGCCGGGGCAGCGTTTTGCCGCGCGCGCGCAATCCATGGCTACGTCTCCGCCGCCGATGACCGCAACCCGTTTGCCCAGGTGCAGCCTGCAACCGCAAGTTTTGGAATCCTCCAAAAACGCAAGCGCGTCCAGCAGTTTGTCTTCCCCCTCACAAGGGCATGCGCCGGGCGCCCATGCCCCGGTGGCTATCACTATAAAATCATATGATTTTTTTAATTCCTGTATATCGTAATTGGCCGGTACGCCAAAACGGAACTCCACGCCGGTTTTTAACGCCAGCTCATAGTCCATGCCAATCGTCTCGGCGCTGATGCGGAATTCCGGTATAATATACTGCACAACGCCCATAGGCTTGTCCCGTTTCTCAAATACTGTTACGCCAACGCCGTTGCGGCGCAAATACAGCGCCGCGGCAACGCCCGCCGGCCCCGCGCCTATAATGGCAACCTTTTTTTCCGTACGCAGCGGAGGTTGTATAATCTGATCAATGTACTTTCTCTGCGCGTTTTTTACCGCCGTATTCTTTGCGCTGCGGATACGCAGGGGTTCGTCGTAATCCAGCCGCGTACATTTGGACTGGCAGGCGTGATTGCATATCTCAGATGTAATAGCGGGCAGCGGGTTGTCCGTGGCAATCACACGAAATGCCTTATCGTATTCCCCTGCGGCCACCAAGGCCAGGTATTCGGGTATCTGCTGGTTTATGGGGCATCCTCCCGAACTGCATGGGGCCGTAAAGCAGTCAAAAACGGGCAGGCTGCTTTTGATCTTGCGGGATTTTGCTTCCCGCGCCCATTTCACCAGGTGTTTGTCTGCCGCAATATTATCCGCCAGTTCTTCCAGCGCGGGCAGGTTAATGCCGCAAAAAGCGCCTTCCGCAAGGCCCTCCACTTTTTCGGAGAGCTGCCGCGCGCGCGCATAGCCGCCGGGTTTTAATATGGTGGTGGCTACGGTAACGGGAGCTATGCCCACCCGTATCAGCTTATCCACATTAAAATAATCCGCCCCGCCCGAGAAGGAGACGGGCAGCTTTCCCTTGAACGCCTGGCTCAGCTTTTTAGCCACATTGATGCTGAGCGGAAACAGCGCGCGGCCGGACATATACATAAATTCGCCGGGCAGCTCGCCGCTCCTGATCTGTACGGGAAAGGTGTTGGTCAGCTTTACGCCAAATTCCAGGCCTTGTTCCTGCGCAATATTACGCAGCCGCTCAATCAAAACCGCCGCGTCCGCAAATTTCAGGTCCGCGTCAAAATGACGGTGGTCAAAGGACACATAGCCGTATCCCATTTCATTCAGCAAATTGCGCACAAAATCATACCCCAGCAAAGTGGGATTGCATTTAATATAGGTGTTTAGTTTTTTTACAGCCAGAAAATGCTTGGCTATCCGCTCAATCTCCGCAGGTGGGCAACCATGCAGGGTGGAAAGCGTAATGGACCCGGATATCCGGCTGCTTATGTTATTAACATACGCCGCGTCTATATGCTCAAACAAATCCAGATTGGCAAGCAGATACTCTTTGCATTCTTTGAAAACATCCGTATCCCTTGCGTCCGCCATATCGCTGATAAAGCCGTCTATTTTTTTGGAGGTAACGCCTTCGTATGTATACCCCACGCTCATGTTAAACAAAAAATCCGGCTCCGCACTGATACTGAATTCGCGCGCGGCAACGTGCAGGGCAAACCAGCCTTTTACATATTCACAAAACGCCTCTTGCACGGTGAGTTCGGTGGACCATTCCACATTGTATCCCTCGTCCGGCACGGAGATGCAGGGCCGCGCGATGCATTTGCGCATTTCTTCCCCGTCCATAATCTGCACGGTCTTGAGCTCCATAAACCGCAGGCCGGAAACATACCCTGCCGCCAGATTTTGCGCCAACTGCGTGTTTGGCCCGGCAGCCGCGCCAATAGGGCTGCCCAAGTCCGTTCCGAATATCCGGTATTTTTTGTCGGAGCGATTCCTGTAAAACCGTTCTTTTTTTACGCCAAATACGCTGTTCTTGGTCCGGTATTCTTCCAGCATCCACCGGATCAGTTTATTGAACGGGATGGGGGTCATGATCTCACTCAAGTCATCTATCTCCTTCATAAGTCCTTACAATGAAACTTGATATGCTCCACATTCTCCTGAGGATTGCCGAAAAGCCCAGATACAAGGCATTTTGAGCATTACGAAAGCGTAGTATAAACCTGCGCTGAGGAGCAAGACAATTTCGGGGTGGTGGAACGCAGTAGCTGGGCTTTATCAGAAGCCCGGCTATACTCTGTTCCAGAAAGATTTTGCTACTTCCCGTGACTCCGCATACAGCCTTTCCGCATCCGCAGTCAGCAGTTCACGGTCCCGCATCACAAATTTTCCGTTAATCATGGTGGAAACCACATTCCGGCCCATCATGCCAAACAAAATGTGCGAATTAAAATTGGCGCCCGTCACAGGCGTTGGAGCATCGTAATCCACCACAATAATGTCCGCCAGCGCGCCTTCTTTGATCACGCCAAGCGGGCTTTCAAAATATTTCGCACAGATAGCCGCGTTGTTCGCAAACAGCATCTGCGGAGATTCCGCCCACGCGGCGTTGGGGTCTTGGAGCTGGTGCTTGTGCAGAATGTTTGCAACCTTAAGCGATTCCAGCATATCCGTTGTGTATCCGTCCGTGCCCAAACCCACCAAAATGCCTTTTTTGAGCATTTGCACAGCAGCGGAGTACCCTACCGCGTTTCCCATGTTCGATTCGGGATTGTGTACCACGTTTGTCTCCGTTTCGCGAAGCAAATCCATCTCGTGTTCATCAATATGGATGCAATGTACCGCAATGGTGTTTGGCCCCAGTATGTCCAGGCTGTACAATCGCTCTACAACTCGTTTGCCGTATTTTTCCCGGCTGTCCTTCAGATCCTCTATGCCTTCGGCCACATGCACATGGAATCCGGCCCCGCCCCCCGCGGCTGCGCACTGCTCCAGCGTTTTATCGGAGAGGGTAAACGAGGCGTGCAGCCCAAACAGGCCTTTGATTAATTCGTTCTTTTGCTGCCTGGCATAAGCCATAAAGTCCGCGTTTTCACGCATGCCGTCCTGCGCAACCGCATCCCCGTCCCGGTCCGAAACCTCGTAGCACAGGGAGGTGCGTATCCCAAGCTCCAGCGCCGCGTCCGCTATGGCAAACAGGCTGCCCTGCACGCGGCCCGCGCTTGCATGGTGGTCAAAAAAAGTTGTTACGCCGTTCCTGATGCAGTCTATATATGTTGTGTAAGCGCTGCTGCGAATCTCTGGCAGGTCCAGGCGCCTGTCCACCCGCCACCATAGGTTTTCCAGAATATCCGCAAACGAACGGGACGGTTTTGCGTCCGCAAGAATCATTCCCCTTGCCAGCGCGCTGTATATATGCCCGTGTGTGTTGATAAGTCCGGGCATAACCACCCGGCCCCGCGCGTCGTAATACTCCGCGTCCGGGTATTTCTCCCTGATGGCGCTGGGCCCAACATCAACAATCTTGTTCCCATTCACCACAACGCATCCATTTTGTATCACCGGGTTGTCCTTATTCTGGGTGATCAGTATTCCGTTGCCAATGCATTTGATCATAAACCTGTAAGCCTCCCGTTATACAATATTGATATTGAGTCATCGTTTATTGCAGGTATTTGCGCGGTCTATGAATAAATTACCGTACCTGTCAATCCGTTAAACCCGTCCGCCAGCTTTTCAATGGATGTAATTACAGCCCGGCAGCTTGGATTCTGCGAAGCCGCCTGGATACCCGCCTCCACCTTGGGCAGCATGGAACCCTTGCCAAAATGCCCCTGCGCAATATATTCTTTAGCCTGCGCTATATCCATCCGGTCCAGCAGTACTTCGTCCGGCTTGCCGTAATTGAGCGCAACCTTTTCCACTGCGGTCAGAATCACCAGGTGATCCGCGCCAATCAGACCGGCCAGCAGCGCGCTGGAGAGGTCTTTATCCACCACCGCGGGCATACCCTTCAAGTGGTTCCCCATCTGTTTAACCGGTATACCGCCGCCGCCGCACGCAATTACAAGCTGCCCCGCCTCCAGCAGCGTTTTAATGGTCTCGTGCTCCACAATGTGCTGCGGCTTGGGTGAGGCCACCACCTGGCGGAAGCCTTTATCACCAAAATCGGCAAACGTTGCACCCGTTTTCATGGATTCCTCCGCCTGTTCCTTGGTCACAAACAGGCCGATTGGCTTGGTGGGTTCGCTGAACGCCGGGTCGTCCGGGTCCACCACCACCTGGGTGATCACCGTGGATACGGGCACGTGCAGGCCCTGGTTCAATATCTCTTCCCGCATTACGTTTTGAAGATCGTAGCCAATGTATCCCTGGGTGATGCTCACGCATACGGACATGGGAAAGGCGTCTATATCATGGCTTACCTTGTAGCTGTCGAACACCTCCATTACCAGCCCAACCTGCGGGCCGTTCCCGTGGGTCAGTACAATCTCATGGCCTTCCCGGATAAGCGCAACAATATGCCGGCTGGTTTTCTGTATGGCCTCCATCTGCTCGTGCAAAGTTTTTCCCAGGGCGTTTCCGCCCAGCGCTATAACGATCCTCTTTTTTTTCATATTATCCGTTCCAGCGGGCAGAACCGTTTTTAAGCAATTCGCCCAGTTTGGCCTCCGGGTTCTTTACCTTTGCCAGGAAGATCATTGCCGCTATGATATACGGCTTAAATCCCGCCTCCTGGTAGAGCGGAACGCGGTACCGGTCAAACACGCTGGCGGCCACTTCGCCTTCCGGGCAGGATACACCCGTAATATCGGCGGGCAGGCAGTGCAGGTACAGCGCTTTGCCGTCCTTAGTAAGCTTCATCATCTCTTCCGTGCATTCCCAGTCCTTGTGCAGCGCGTTGTGGGCCAGAAGGTCCTTTTCCAGCGCTTTGATGCCCGCGTCGTCCCCGTTGCCATACAAAACAGTACGCTTTTCCATGGCCGCATAGGGCGCCCAGCTCTTGGGATATACTATGTCTGCGCCCGCAAAAGCGTCTTTCATGCTGTTTGTTTTAGTAAAGCTGCCGCCGGACGCTCTTGCGTTCATGTGCGCCACTTCCTCGGTTTCGCCCATTACTTCGTATCCTTCCGGATGCGCCAGCGTCACGTCCATGCCAAACCGGGTAAACAGGCCAATCACGCCCTGCGGAACAGACAGCGGTTTTCCGTAAGAGGGCGAGTACGCCCAGGACATGGCTACCTTCTTGCCCCTGAGGTTCTCAACGCCGCCAAAGTGATGGATCACATGCAGCATATCCGCCATGGCCTGCGTGGGATGGTCGATATCGCACTGCAGGTTGACAAGAGTGGGTTTCTGCTCCAGAACGCCGTCTTTGTGGCCTTCGCTGACATAGTCCACAATGTCGTGCATGTATTTGTTGCCCTTGCCAATATACATGTCGTCCCGGATGCCAATAACGTCCGCCATAAAGGAGATCATGTTGGCGGTCTCACGTACCGTTTCTCCGTGCGCAATCTGGCTTTTGCCCTCGTCAAAATCCTGCACCGTCAGGCCCAGCAGGTTGCATGCGGATGCAAAACTGAACCGCGTGCGGGTGCTGTTATCCCGGAACAGCGAGATCGCAAGCCCGCTGTCAAATATTTTGGATGAAATATTGTTCTCCCGCAGGCCGCGCAGTATATCCGCCACCTGGAATACGCCCGCTATTTCGTCGTCCGTCTTTTCCCACGTCAGGAAAAAGTCGCCGTCGTACATCTTCTTTAAATCAAGTTTCTTCAGATCCGCTATCATCTTCTCAATGTTGCTCATGTATTATCCCCTTAACGATTTTATATTTTTTTACCAAAGAGGCTCTGCCTCCTTAAACCTCCGCCAAAGGATCGATTGACCCTTTGGAATCCCATTTGTCCAAAATACCGCTCCGCGGTATTTTGGGAAGCAATCAAACCAGCCTGCCTATGGCAAACGTATTTCTGATACCCTGCTTGTTTATGGTTTCTCCAAAACGCCGTGCAGCGGCGTTTTGACATAAAATTCTTTTGCTTCTTTTCTTTTTTAAAAAAAGAAGCGGGGCGCGGGGCGGAGCCTCGAAAAAGACCTTTATTGATCTCTTTTTTTATAGCACTCAGGAACCGCCGCGTACACGGCGGCGCATTTCACCAAATCCTCTTTCCAGTTCTTCTCGTTTGGCGCGTGCGCTTCCGCTTCCTTGCCCGGCCCAAAGCCTATGCACGGAATGCCGTAGCGGCCCATAATGGAAACGGCGTTTGTAGAGAACGTCCACTTATCCACCACCGGCTTGCCAAACATGCCTTCGTGCGCTTCCACCATACTGGTTGTGGCGGGAGCGTCCGCGTCCGAAACCCAGGTGGGGAAGTAACAATCCGTTGGGTATACCAGGCCGGTGTAAGAAGGCCTGTCGTACTTGTACATGGAAACCTCCGCGTTGTATTTCTGTACGGAGGGAAGCTGCCGTATCTCTTCCAGCGCGGAAATATAAGTTTCTCCGTCGGTCAGCCGCCGGTCAATAGAAATGGCGCAGCTGTCCGCAACGGCGCAGCGGGAAGGAGAAGTAAAGAATATCTCAGAAACCGCCAGCGTGCCCTTGCCCAGAAAATCGTCGTGCTTCAATTTATCGTTCAGTGCGCGCACTTCCTGCAGTATGTCCGCCATTTTGTATATGGCGTTGTCGCCTCGCTCCGGAGCGGAACCGTGGCAGGATACGCCCTTTACGTCCACGCGGATTTCCATGCGTCCGCGCTGCCCGCGGTTTATTTTGCCGTCGGTGGGTTCTGTGATCACCACAAATTCGGGGGTTATCCTGTCCTCATTGATAATGTATTGCCAGCACAGACCGTCGCAGTCTTCTTCCTGCACGCTGCCGGTCACCAGAACCTTGTATCCGGCGAGCAGGCCCAGCTCTTTCATAATTTTTGCGCCATATACCGCGCTTACAATACCGCCCAACTGGTCGGACGCACCGCGGCCGCCAATCTCGGTATCGGATTCAAACCCTTCATACGGGTCAAACGTCCAGTTTTCCGGATTGCCCACGCCAACGGTGTCAATATGCGCGTCATAGGCAATAATCTTCTTACCGTCGCCCATAGTTCCCAAAATATTCCCCATGGGATCAACTTCCACATTGTCGAATTTCAGGGCCTCCATTTCCTTGCGGATCCGTTCAATCACGCCTGCCTCCCCGCTGCTCTCGCCGGGTATGGCAATCAGGTCCCGCAGAAAGCGCGACATATCCTTTTCATATTCCTGTGCTCTTTTTTTAATCAATGAGAAATCCATTTTAAGCCAAACTCCTTTAAAAAATTAAAAGGCAATCCAATGTTGCCCTGACTACTCTGTACATAATAGGCATTTGTCCGCCTTTTTTCAATTCTGCACATACGTTTATAGTATGCGCAAATGGACCTCTTAGGCCGCCGCATAATTTCAAAAAATATTTTGGTGACCAAAATTTTATTTATGTCTAAAATATACCACCCGGTATCCGTATTGTCAATAGAGCAAAGCCCCAAAAATGCTTATTTTATGGCCTCCCGGCCGCACTTGCATATCCGGGGCAAATCGTCTACAATTAGGGGCAAGCGTAAAAAACGCTCAATCTGAAATATAAAGGTTTGTAATTGCTATGATCGTAACGTTTGTGGGCGCGGGAGGAAAAACAACGGTCTGCCTCACTCTGGCGCGGGAACTCGCCCGTCGCGGATTTTCCGCCCTTTTCACCACCACCACCCACATCCGCCGCCCGGAAGGCATGCCTGTTTTTACAGGACGCGCGCAGGATATAAAAGCACAAAGCGGCTGTATTGCCGCCGCCCGTGAAGAGGCGGCGGAAGGCAAACTGAAAGGCTTTGATCCCGCGGATATCGATGAGCTGGAAGCAAACCGGATTTTTGATATGATTGTTGTGGAGGGAGACGGCGCCAAGGAAAGGCCCGTTAAAGCGCCCGCGGAATGGGAACCCGTATTCCCCGGCAAAACCTCTCTTGCCATTGGCGTGATTGGCCTGGATTGCCTGGGGAAGCCGGTGGAAGAAAAGTTTGTGCACCGGCCCGAACTGTTTTGCCAAATAACAGGAGCGGTTCCGGGAGAGCCTGTTACCTGCGGCCACCTGCTCTCCCTTATCCAAAGCCCGCTGGGGCTTTTCCGCCATGCGCCTGCGGGCGCGCGCAGGGTGGTCTTTTTGAACAAGGAAGACCAGATGGGCAAAAACAGGGAGCGAATAGCGGAACTGATGAAACAATCCGCCATTCCGGTATGGATCACCGGCCTCAGCACAAACTGGCCGGATGCATTGATTTCCGAATATATCGGCAGGAAATAATAATATGAACCAAAAACTTGTGATCGTCCGCGGAGCGGGCGACATAGCTACAGGCGCGCTGTATGCACTCCATCATTTTGGCTACAAGGTTGTGGCTACGGAACTCGCGCGCCCCTCTTCCATCCGCCGCACAGTTTCCCTCTGCGAAGCGGTTTACGACGGGACCTATGCGGTGGAAGACGTTGCGGCTGTGCGCTGCACGCAGCCCCTGCAAGTGCATCCCATACTGGCAACAGGAAAGATTCCTGTGCTGATAGACCCGGAAGGAGCATCCATCCAGACTCTAAAGCCGGATATTGTCGTGGACGCCATGCTGGCCAAACGCAACCTTGGGACCGCAATTCACATGGCTCCTGTTGTAATCGGCGTTGGGCCCGGTTTTTATGCGGGCAGGGATGTGCACGCTGTGGTGGAAACCAAACGCGGGCACGACCTGGGGCGGGTGATTCTTAACGGCACGGCTGTCCCCAACACCGGCATACCCGGCAATATTGGCGGCTATACCACGGAGCGCGTGATCTATTCGCCCTGCGCGGGCATAATTAAACACATCAAACAAATAGGCGACCACGTTGAGGCGGGCGAGCCCATCGCAACGGTGGAGGGAACGCCTGTTATACCCAAGATTGGCGGCGTGCTGCGCGGTCTCATACGGGATGGATTTCCGGTGGCCGAACGCTTTAAAATTGCGGACGTGGACCCCAGGGATTTGCGTGAATACTGCTTCACCATTTCAGACAAAGCCCGCCTGGTGGGCTTTGGGGTGCTGATGGCAATTCAAATGCTTTCAAAGTAATATTTGTATATTAATTCGGACTACGGGTTTCCCCCCGCCCCGCTCTTTTCACTAAAATTATTGCCTGCTTTCCGCTGCATTTTCTGCTCTTTCCACCTTCATTTTGCCTTTGCTCAAAGACGCAATCACAGCAATCAGGGAAACAATGGCGGCTGCCAAAAAGGTGCTGTGCAGCCCTGTATGAAACGCATTGTTTTGCAGAATAGCGCCCGTCTGGCCCTGGGAGGAATACGCGCCCAAAGCGCTGGCCTGAAAGAAAGAAAACAGCGCGCCGGATATTGCGACGCCCACCGCCATGCCGATATTCCGCATGGTGGCAAGCGTGCCCGAGGCCGTGCCCCGGTTTTGCGGCGGAACGTTTCCCATAATCGCGCTGTTGTTTGGCGTCTGAAACATGCCGAATCCAAGGCCCGTAACCACCATTGCTGCCACAATAAAGGCAATGGACGTATTTGCATCCAGAAAACTCAGCATAAACAGCCCCCCGGCCATAACCAGATTGCCTGCGGCGCTCAAATACCTGCTGTCAAATTTGTCGGCAAACCTGCCGCTCACAGGGGCGATGCACATGGTGGCCAGCGGCATGGGCATATACAGCAAACCGCTTGCCATTGCGGAAAACTGCCGCAGGCTCTCCAAATAAAAAGGCGCCATAAACACCATGATAAACTGGGCCATATAGGCTAAAAGCGCCGCCGCGTTGCTTGCGGAAAACACCCGGTTGCCAAAAAGCGCAATATTCAGCATGGGATGTTGCTTTCTCTTTTCATACAGCACAAACAAAACAATAATAAAAATTCCAACCGCAATCAGCAAAACAAACAGGTACACGGGCATGGGATAATCACCCGATATGCTCAAGGGAGCCAGTATAAACAACAGTGCAATAAAAATCAGAATGCTCCCTGCAATGTCAAAAGGCGCCGCCTTTTGGGGTTCGTCCCGTGGAATAAACCGTACAACCATTGCAATTCCCGCAACCCCCACAGGCAGGTTGATAAAAAATATGCTTTGCCAGCCAAACAGTGTTGCCAACATTCCTCCAATCACAGGCCCCGCGCAAAGCCCCAGGGCCACCGCAATGGCCGTAATGCTGAGCGCCCGTCCGCGCCGGGCAGGCGGAACCGCGTTGGTGATAATGGCGGGGCCGGTTGCATACAGCATGCCCGCTCCCAGCGCCTGCACCACCCGGCTTGCAATCAGCATTACAATCCCACTGGATAATCCGCAAAGTAGCGAACCCAAAACAAACAGTGAAAAACCTGTTAAATACACTTTCTTATATCCATACAAATCTGCAATCCTGCCAAACGTTAACAGCAGGCTGCTCACCACCAGCAAATACGCGGTTACGATCCATTCCACAAAAGAAATGGAAACGCCAAAACCGTCCCTTATCATAGGCATTGCAAGATTTACGACGCTTGAATCCAGCGAAGCCATAAAAGTGCCCATGCCTACGGCCAGCATAATCAATTTGGCCTTTTTGTCCATTACATGAAACCTCAATTCTTATAATGTGAGTTTTTACTCATATTATAATAGCGCAGTTCTTTCCGCCCGTCAATATAAAACATGAGTAATTACTTATATTTTTTATTGACAAAAATAATCCCATCTCCTACAATAAATTTGGGGTGACAAATATGGAAAAGCCGCAAAAAACTGTCCGCCGGCCCGTTCAGGCGCGCAGCATCAATACAAAAGAAAAAATACTGGACGCGGCGCTTGCGCTGTTCTGCGAAAAAGGGTATTACAAAACAACCACCAACGAGATTGCGCAAAAAGCGCAGGTCTCCATCGGCAGCCTGTATTCCTATTTTAAAGACAAAGACGCCATTTTTTTGGGTGTGCTAGAAAAATATCATGGAAAATTTGAAACGTCCAAAATAGACCTTTTGAACAACCTGAAACTGTTCCAGGAGGATCTCAGGGCCTGGCTTCGGGCGCTCATCTGCAATCTTGTACGGGTGCATGAGGAATCAAAGGAATTCAACAGGGAACTAAACGTTCTTTCTTATTACAACCCCAAAATCGCCCGTGCGCTGGAGCAAAATAAAAAGCGCACCATGCAGGACACGATGGCTTTTTTCAGAGCGGTGAGTGAAGGGAAAACGCATGGGGATCCCGATGCGGAAATTACAGTCGCATTTGATATGATCTCAGCCACCGTGGACCGCATCGTATTCGGCAGCGAGGAGATCGATAGGGACAGGCTGATTAATACAGCCATAGAAATTATTTACCAATACTACAACTGCTGATCCAGGCTGTTCAAAACCACCCGCATATTTTTAGAGCTTACGCCTGGTTTGTGAGCCCAAGCCCTGGTATCTCCGTCTGCGGCGGCGTTTGCGGCGGCGCAAATTAATTTCCCGGACCAAAAACAAAGCTCCCACACCCCCGGCCGGAATCAACACCCACAAAAGCCATCCGGGCGCGCCCGTATCCGCCTGCGCCTGGCCGGTTGGCTGAGGCATGGCGCCGGCGCTGCCGCCTTGTATATCAGCCGTGTGCGTCTGGGCCAGCATCAGGTTTTTTACCACCAGGTCCGCCGCGCACACCTCCTGCCCGTTCAATGTGTATTGCACGCTTCCCACCGTATCGCCCGCATGCATGGAAGAGGCAATTGCGTCGTCCACCTTTATTTGTTTTTCTATTTGAACCGTGCCGTCTTTCAGGCTCTGCGCGTCCGCGCTGTCCATCAGCACCTTGGCTATGTCTGTGGTGTTCTTGCTTTCAATCTCAAAGTTCCCCTGAATGCTTTCCCCGCTTGCCGGAGCAACCGGACGGGTCAGCGTAACAAGCGAAATATAAGGCGTCATATCCACCCATGCGTAGTTGGCAAAGCCGTAATTAAACAGATCGGGCGCCAATGACCAGCGCTTATAGGATTGCATGGACGAGCTTTCCGATTCATCGTCAAACACCAGCGCAGCCAACGAAAGATCGTCTTTTTTTGCGGTAGCCACAACGTTGCCGTAGCTGCGGATCATATTGCCTTCCACCACAATATTGTTCACCGTGCCGGTTTTTAGGCCCGTGGCATAGTCGTAACGAAACTGGTCAAATTCGGGATGATTTTTAAGATTGTGTACCAGGGGATTGGAATTTTCAATTTCGCGCGTCTCATTTTTGTTTGTGGCGGAAAGCGTATACGTTTCCGTCCCGCCCGCCTGCAAAATTTCCGGATGCTTTGCGGCTTCCAGTGTAAGCTTGGCCATATCCGAAGCCGTGGTATAGTGATTTACCCCCAGCTTCTCTTCCGGTATTGGCGCAGTCTCGTCCTGATTCAAAAAACAGCCATATGCAGAATTAAAATGCGTGTTTGCCATGCCAAGTTCGGCCGCGCGCTGGTTCATAAGAGCAACAAACGCGTCCACGCTGCCCGAGACATATACCCCAATGGTATTTGCAGCATCGTTGCCGGAGCAAAGCATCAGCCCGTAAAAGAGGTCTTTGACGGACACTTTTTCTCCCACGCTGATACGCATCAGGGAGGAACCGGTGGGCATGCCGTTAATTTCAGTGCCAACCGTTGTCTCTCCTTCCAGCCCCTTGTTCTCCATAAGCAGCAGGGCGGTCATCAGCTTTGTTGTGCTCGCGGGATAAATCCGCCTGTCCGCGTCGTGCTGCGCCAAAACCTTACCGCTGTCCAGGTCCATAAGCACATACGCCATTTTATCAAATTTTTCGTTGCTGTAGGCCGTCTGTGCAAGGGCCGGAACCCCCGGCAACAGCAACACAAAAACAAAGATCAACACAGCCGTCTTTGCCAATAAGGGTTTTAATTGTTTTATACCCATGCTGTCTCCTTATAACTCGGTTTGCATGTATATGCGTACTTTAAGAATTTTATCATATTTTTTGGGGTTTGCACAATTTTTTAATAAATTCGTAATAAAAAAACCGGCGTATGCTTCCGGCTCCTGATTTCCTTTGTGGCTGCCCGCCTCCGATGTTTATCAAAAAAACGGGGTTTTAAGGGCAATGTCCATGAGAATCCCGTTTAAGCGCCAACGTGGACGGCAAACTCCTGTAGCGCTTGTATCAGCACATCTATCTCCTCTTTTTGATTAAAAAAGCTCATGCTTACGCGCAGGGTGCCTTCCTCTGCGCTTCCAATATACGGATGGATAAGCGGCGCGCACTGCAGGCCCGTGCGTACGACAATGCCATAATTCTCTTCTATAAAAGCAGCGATATCCTGCAGGGAACAGTCCGCGCCCACAAGAGAAAAAAGGGAGACCCTTTCCTTATTCTCCCGCCTTCCCAGAAGTTTCAGGTAGGGTATCTCTGGTATTTTTTGCAAAAAATACTCCGTCAGCGCGGATTCCTTTTTTTGAATCTCCTCTTTATGCTGGCAAATATAATCCACCGCGCTTCCAAGCGCCACAATGCCCGGCATATTGATGGTGCCTGCTTCCGTGGTCTCCGGCATATCCAAATCCGGATGCAGTTCCAGAGAGTTTGCCGCACCGCCTCCCAGCATCAGTGGCCTTACACGCAAGCCTTCCCGCACATAAAGCCCGCCCACCCCCTGAAGGCCAAACAGGCATTTGTGCCCGGTGAACGCCAGCAGGTCTACGTTGGCTTTTTCAACGTCAATATCCAGCACGCCCGCGCTTTGGGCCGCGTCCACAAAAAACAGTACACCGTGTTCCTTGGCAACGGCGCCAACCGCGCCAATATCAAAAACCGTACCGGTCACATTGGATATGTGCGTCATTACAATCATTTTGGTATTCGGCTTGATTGCCTTTTTGAATTCTTGCGGGTCTATGTCCCCGTTGCCGCCGCACTGCACCAGAGTTACTTCCAATCCAAGCTCTTTTTCCAGCCTGTAAATGGGCCGCAGCACGGAATTATGGTCGCAAACCGTGGAAATCACATGGTCTCCCGGGCCAAGCAGCCCGCATATACCCGTGTTGAGCGCCTCAGTCGCATTCCGGGCAAACCCGACGCGAAGAGGATTTGAAACGCCAAAAAGGGACGCCACCTTTTCTCTTGCGTCAAACACCGCCCTGGACGTTTCTATGGAAAGAGCGCTTGAGCCCCTGCCCATATTGGAGAACGTTTTAGAGGCATTCACAAACGCGCCATATACAATTTCCGGCTTCATCAAGGTTGTAGAACCGTTGTTAAAATAAATCATTGCCTCTCCAGCCTCCGCACGTTTCTTCTATTGCCCTGCTTCTCGACAACATATATATCTTCTTCCAAACCCAGCCGATTAACCAAGCTAGTTTCTTCCAGCCCAATTTTGAGTCCCAGGCCGCAGCCCGCGGTAATCTCTGGCGGAATGGGCACAAGGCGCACGCCCGGGTATTGGGGCTTCAGCTTTTTTTCGGTATAAATAGCCTTTTGGGTGGATGCAAAACACATCAGGTAAAAACGTTCTGTTTCCATTTTACAGTTGGATAATCTTTGCCGCCGCCAGCTTCATCTGGATGATAGCGTACATATTGCTTACGCTGCCCACCTGCAGTTTATCTGTAAGCCCAAAATAATTCAGGCAAAGGCCGCACGCAAAAACCTCCACGCCTTTTTCCGCAAGCTTTTTTAAACTCTCCGCGGCTTCGTGGCCCTCGCACGCAAGCTTTACGCCCGTGTTGTACAGCACAATTTTCTGGGGCAGGCTGTCCGATTCGGTGAGCGCGTACAAAAAATTTTTAACCAGCGTGCGCCCCAGTTCCTCTTCCCCCCTGCCCATCTGGTCGGCGGAGATTACAAGCACACTGTCCTGCTTGGGAATCTCCGGGGCCGCTTTTTCTCCTGCGCCCGAAAGGTTCACCTGCACCACATATGTCCCGTTTTCCTCTGTCGTCTCAAACGGATGCCCAAGCTCGGCCAGCATTTTCTCCAGGTTCTGGCGGGAGAGTTCGTTGTCCACAATCTCCCGGATGTCTTCTCCGTTTGCTTCGGCAAGCGCTTTTTTCAGCATAATCACCGGAACAGGGCAAGTCTCGCCCCGCGCATCAATAATTTTCATTGCATTTCCTCCTTAAAAACGATGGATACCTCCTGCCGTTCCGTCACTTTGCCAATAACGCGGCTTGGTATCTCCAGTTTACCCAATTCCTCCAGCGCCGCCTGCGCGTCCTTGGGCGCCAGAGTTGCCAGCAGCCCGCCGGACGTTTGCGCGTCAAATATCAATTCGGCTTCCGCAAATGATAGCGCGCCAAAATCCACGTCGCAGGCATAATTGTTGCGGTTCTTCTGCCCGGCGCTGCTCACCAGAAACGCTGCGGCGTATTCCTTTGCCTCTGGAATGCAGTGCAGGGCGTCCGCATACAGCTCCAGCGAAACGCCGGAAGCGCGCGCCAGCTCAATCCCATGCCCTGCCAGGCCAAATCCTGTCACATCCGTGCAGCCGCGCACGTTGTGTTTCTTAAATATATCCGCCGCGTATTTGTTCAACGTTGTCATATTCAGTTTTGCTTTCTCAACAGCCTCCGCGCTTGCTTCCCCCACACGGTTTGTGGTGTTGATGATTCCAACGCCCAGCGGCTTGGTGAGAATAACCAAATCCCCCGCCCTTGCGCCCGCGTTGCTGAATATTTTGTCCGGATGCACGGTCCCGGTGACCGAAAGGCCGTATTTAACGGAATCATCGTTGATGCTGTGCCCGCCCACCAGGCAGGCCCCCGCCTCGTGCACCTTGGACGCGCCGCCCCGCAAAATTTCTTCCAATATCTCCGTTTTTTCCTTTTCCGGAAAACAGACGATGTTAAGCGCGCACACCGCGTCTCCGCCCATTGCGAATATATCGGAAAGAGCGTTGGCCGCAGCAATCTGCCCGAATACAAACGGGTCCTCGTGCATGGGCGTAAAAAAATCCAGCGTCTGTATCACGGCAAGATTGGGAGCAAGCCGGTACACCGCGCCGTCGTCCGAGGTATCGTACCCAACCATCAGGTTTGGGTCTTCTTTTTTGGGAATGGCCGCCAGCACAGATCGCAGCTTTGCGGAATCTATTTTGCATGCGCAGCCCATGCCGCCCTTCAAACTGATTTTATTCATTCTTCATTCCTTCTATTGGCCGGGTTTGGTCGTTATATTTACTATTTTGCCATCTTTCATTGTTTTTGTATACACTTCAAACGCTTCGATATTGTTTTTTAACAGCGCTTGCATAGATTTTTCCATGTCTTCTGGCTCCACCGCCAGGCAAAGCCCGCAGCCCGCGGATATCTGCGCCGGCAGGGGCAGCACGAAAACCCGTATGCCTTCCCGCTTTAAGATGCGCTCGGCCATCATTACATAATGCGTGTTTTGAAAAGCAATCAAAGTCTGCATTGCGCCCGGCCCCTAGGAGATCATCTCAATAAACGCGCCGATCCTGGTTTTAATCTGTTCAATATCGGCTGTTCCGTAATCCGTTTCCACATGGATGTACGGAAGGTTTTTTTGCCGCATGGCCTGCCGTACCTCCGCCGTTTCCAGCGCGTACGTATGGCAGGCCTGCAGGGTCATTTCCACCACGCCGTCCACACGGAACTCGTCCGTCAGGCGATTCAGCAGTTCAAAGCGGTTTGTATCCGGGGACATCACCGAGCATCCAATGTTCAGATACCTGTCCGCAAGTGCGCGGTATGGCTCCGCGTTCTCGTCCACCAGTCCTTCCAGCGGTTTAATGCCCGTGCAGTTTTCAAAGGCCACCACCACCCCGCCGGATTCTTCAATGGCCCGGACCACCTTCTCGGTCGCACCTGAGAGGGGACACCCGGTAACCAGAATCCGTTTGGCAGATTCCGGCACCTTGCGCACCCCGCCCGCGTATTCTTCCCTGATCTGGCGTATAATGTTTCTGATCTCCTCCATGCGGGTCTGGTAGTCAAATTTAAACCCCACGCCGTAAAGAACTTTCAGGTTTTCCATGCCGGTCATGGGGGGCGGGCACAGTTTGCTGAGTTGGTAGAATTCGGTCAGCAGTTTTCGCTCCTCATTCTTCTCATGTATGGCCCGTTTAATGTCCTCTTCTTTGATTATAACGCCAAAGTCTTTTTCCACGCGCTCCCGGAGCCGGAGCACTTCCCCGTACCAAAACTCCCGGGATTCCCCGCCCGCCTGCTCCTGTGGCAGCTGCATCACGTGCATATTCTTTATTTTGCCCAACAGCTCGTACATTTTTTTCTTTCCGTCGCAGGTTGTCTCCCCCACCACCAGATCAGAAAAATACATGTACGGGCATTTTTGCGTCACCGCAAACCCATAGCTGGATTTAATAAGCGGGCATAAATTCCTGGGCAGCGCCTGCTCCGCTTCCGGGATGGTTTCGTCCGTAAAGGAACAGATTCCAACCGGCACCGCACCTGCCGCCAAAAAAATTTCCACAGGCGTGTAGGAGCAAAAATATCCCACCACTTTATTGCCCGCGTCTTTTAAGTTCTTCATGGTTAAAAAGCCTTGCTTGCGCGCGTCCGCAAACTGTTCAAAATTCTGCGGTAAATTGTTCATTGTAACCTCTTTGTACCCTATTTCCGGCTGTTCAGCATTTCTATAAACGCTCCTATGCGGGTGCGCAGTTGTGGGGCGTCCTGGTCGTTATAATCCGTTTCAATTCCCAAAACCGGAATGCCCGCCTCTTTTAGAGCGCGTTCCACCTTGTAACCTTCGGTGTCATACAGGGTGCAGAATTTCAGATTTACGTCAATCACGCCATCCACATTGTATTCCCTGGCCAGACGCAGTATATCTTCTATTCTGCCTTCATTGGGCGTAAAGCAGGCGCAGTTGATCTTCATATAACGCTCCGCCAGCGCGTTAATCTGCCCGTCCAGAGTTGTCTGCGTTTCGTCCACCAAATTCTCAAAATACCTGGTGCCCGTACACATCTCCTCAGCCACCACAGCCGCGCCGCTTGTTTCCACAATGTGATGCAGCTTCCAGTTGGGAATGGCAAGGGGCGTGCCGGTCAGCATAATACGTTTGGTTCCCTCTTGAAACACGCTGACGCCCTGGCTGGCCCGGCTTTCCAGTTCATCGCACAGTTTGTTCGTCATTTGTGTAAAGCGTGTGGGATCGTCGTAAAACGCTATCTGCGATATCAGCAGCGCATCTTTTCCCGTAACGGGAAGCTTTTTGTTTTTGCGCGTTTCATACAGGCGCGCCAGAGCCTGGCGTTTGCCGTTTATCAGCCGTATCGCGTCTGCCAGGCTTTCCGCCGTCACTTTATTTCCCGTCAGCTCTTCCACCGTTTTAATAAAAAGACGTATCTCTTCCGCCCAGGCTTCCACGTCGCACTGCCGCTTCATTTGGGGAAGCTGCATGATATGCACGGGAACGTTTTCCCCGAGTATCTCCCACGCCTTCTTTTTTCCGTCGCAGGTTGTTTCGCCAACATACATATCGGCAATCCTGAAGAAGGGGCATGTCCTGTCCAGCCTGGCCCCAACAGAAGCCTTGATTAAAGGGCACGTGCCGGATGGCAGCACTTTTTCTCCGCCCGGCACCCAGAACTGGGATCCGCCGCATAAACCGGTGGCAATCGCACCCGCGGCAAATACAACCTCGTCCGGTACATATACGCAGAATGTACCCAGTACCTTACCGCCTTTTTTCTGATGCTCCAGCAGTTCCATGGGGCGGACGCCGTGAATTTCCGCCACCACAAAATAATAATAGTCCATTCCCTCCGGCCGGTTTTCCTGTGAAAGATATACGTCTCCAAACATCACAGGCAAAACCTCGCACAACTGGCTGTGCGTTTCCAAATCCATATTCAGTTCTTCCCACATTTTGTTGTAGTCTGCCATATTCAATACCCTCCAAAATTTATTGCCATACACACAGTTATTCTATTTATAGTATAGCGCATTCCAAAGGCTGATGAAATTTTGTTTTATAATTCAATTTTTAATATTTATAGATTTTATCTATAAATTCAATAAAGCATATCCATTTAATTCAACTGATCCTGTTATTTTTCCCAATTTTTCAGTTCATCCACAAAAAACCTGGCTGCGGGCGAGAGCGGGTGCCCCTTCCTTACAACCAGATAGAATTGCCGTTTTAAATGGATGCTTTCGTAATCAAATATAAGCAGCATGCCGAGCCTGTGGTAATCTTCCGCCGCTATCCTGGAAACAATAGATATGCCCACGCCGTTTTTAACAGCCTGCACCGCGCTTTCCGTGCTTTGAAACTGCGCCGCCAGGTTCAGGCTTCGGTACTCAATCCCTATGCTTTGCAGGAATTCCTCCGTTCTTTTTCTGGTGCCGGAGCCCAGTTCTCTCGTAACAAACGGAAATTTTTTGATCTGCGCGGGCGTCATCTTTCCCTGCAGCTTTTGATACTCTTCCGTATTGGGCGTAATAATCACAAGTTGGTCGTTTGTGAACGGAATAAATTCGCAATTCTCATTGTTCTGCAGCGCGCCCACGATGCCTACTTCCGCCCGGTTATGCGCAATTTTGTCCACCACTTCGCCGCTGTCGTATTGGCTTACCTGATAAAAAACCTGCGGATACCGGCTGGTGAGGCCGGGCAGTATTTTAGGCAGTATATATTGGGAGGGAACGGTGGACGCCACAATCTCCAGCGTTCCGGCTATTTCCGTATAAGAGCTGCGCACCTCCTGCACAGCCTGGTCGCACAAACGGATGATCTGCACCGCAAAATCATAAAATATCTTACCTGCAGGGGAAAGGTACACTTCCTTGGTGGAACGTATGATCAGCCTGGTGCCAAGTTCCTTTTCCAGCGCGCCTATATGTGCGCTCACGGTGGGCTGCGTTAAATAAATCGCGTCCGCCGCCTTGGAAAAGCTGCCCAGCTTTGCAACATACACAAAGGCCTCCAGTTGTTTTAAGTGCATTATTGTTCATCCTCCACAGCCGAATTTATATGGTTGCGCAGTTCCCCGTATCCCCCCGCAGTATGGCGAGCCCATGCCCCAGCGCGGGAAGGATGGCCTCCAGGCATTCTCCAACAGCCCTGGGGCTGCCCGGCAGATTAATGATGAGCGTGCGGCCCCGCACAACGGATACGCCCCGGCTCAGCATGGCGCGGTTTGTTTTTTGCATGCTGGCCGCGCGCATGGCCTCCGCAATGCCCGGAACCAGCTTTTCTGCAACAGAAAGAGTCGCCTCGGGCGTCACGTCCCGCACAGATAGGCCTGTGCCCCCGGTTGTAAAAACAATATCGCAAACACCTCCGTCGCAAAGCCTTTTCAGTTCATCCGCCAGTTTTTCCTGGTCATCCGGCAGAATCGCGCTGGAGACTACATGATAGTCCGCTTCCTCAAGAAGAATTTTCAGCAGCGGGCCGCTTTCATCTTTGCGGTCCCCCGCATATCCGCTGTCGCTTGCCGTAATCACAGCCGCGCGGTATTTTGCCCCCACTATATCAATCGCATCCCCTACGGCAACCGGCCCGCCCTTCAGTACTTTTGCGAACACTCCGTGCCTGGGCATGATGCAGTCTCCCACCTGTTTATAAATCTCGCAATGGGCATGGCATTCCTTCCCAATCTGCGTAACTTCCAGCAACGCGCTGCCAACGGCAAACCGCGTACCTATGCGGACGGCGCTGAAATCTATCCCGGATACCAGCAGGTTTTCCCCAAAATCGCCGGGACCCACCTGTGCGCCCCGCGCGCGGAACGCATCCACCTCTTCCCTGGAAAGAAGGCTTACCTGGCGGTGCCAGTCCCCCGCGTGGGCGTCGTATTCCAGGCCGTGGTTTTCAATCAATACGGCGCTATTTTTATTGAATTTTTTAACGCCGCGCACATCGCTCAGGCATACGGCCTCAATTTTCCCCACCCTTCAGCCTCCTATCTGGAACATCTTCCTGGTTTCTTTTGTGTCGCAATCCGGCTCCGACAAACAGTGAGCCTCCGGCTTTTCTTCTATGGCGGCGCGTATGGCCCGCGCCAATTCTTCCTGGGAGGCGCCTTTCCGCAACATCGGCTTTAACGCGACTCCCCGGCTGTTACACAGGCAGCCCTTCAAAAATCCGTCGGATGTCAGGCGCACCCGGTTGCAGTTGCCGCAAAAATTTCCGGAAAGCGCGCTGATAAAACCTATTTTGCCCATAAAACCCGGAAAATCATAATATACAGCCGGGCCGTTTCCGCGTTTCTCACCGGAAAGTTCCGGTTGCCCAAACACCTGGGCCAGCGTCTGCAAAATATCCCTGCTTTTCACAGTGGCAAATTTTTTCCCTAGGCCCAAAGGCATAAGCTCTATAAACCGCACGTCCGCATGAAGCCGTTTTGCAAGGGATGCTATCTCCACAGCGGAGGCTTCATTATACCCTTTAATGGGCACGCAATTGATCTTTGTTATAAATCCCATGCCGCAGGCAAGTTCCACCGCCTGTACCACCCGGTCCATCTCGTCCATCCGCGTAATCGCCTGATACGTTTTTGCGTCCAGGCTGTCCAGGCTGAAATTCACGCCGTCCAGCCCGGCTTGCTTCAGTTTTTCCGCATAACCGGCGAATAAAACGCCGTTGGTTGTAAGGGTTACGGTTTGTATCCCGTCCAACTGTTTGATTTGCCGCACCAGGTCCACCGCGCCCCTGCGCACAAGCGGCTCCCCGCCCGTCACCTTGATTTTGGAGATGCCCAGGGAAGCAGCGGCTTGCACAACGCGCAAAATCTCCTCGTACCGCAAAATCTCCGCATGCCCAATACTCTCCACGCCCTCCGGGGGCATGCAGTACACGCAGCGCAGATTGCACCGGTCCGTTATGGAAATACGCATATAATCAATCAGCCGTCCGGTTTTGTCTTGCATATCTACCTCAATAAGATCAAATGTTTTTCGGGCATTGTCAGATACAGTTTTTGTGGACACTCCATTGCGTCCCACGTATCCTTGGAAAGCTCCCAGCGCAAATATGTGCGGTTATTGGAAGCATCTCCGCCCGCAGTCCTTGCCATCACAATGGTGGAAAACATATCGTCCACCACCCTGGTCACTTCACACTCCATTGTGTTCTTCCCCGGGCCTTTTGTCACCTCAAAGAAATGCGCGCGGAATCCCGCATATTTCAGGTCGTCCGGCACGGCTTCAGCCGTTTGCAGTTCTGTGCCCCAGTCCTGCGCAAACAGGGAATATTCTCCTGTTTTGCGTGCGGCGGAAATATTTTTGCAGCCTGATAGCAGCGCGGCGGAAAGCGTTCCCGGTGTTTCAAACAAGTCGCGCTTGCTCATTGGCTCCTGCGTTTTGCCGTTTTCCATCACAACCACAGATTCACAAAGGCGGTATACCTCTTCCCGGTTGTGTGAAACAAAAAGAATGCTGCCTGTAAAATTCTCTCTTAAAGAAAGTATTTCCTGCTCCAACTGCCATTTTAAAAAGCTGTCCAGAGAAGAGAAAGGCTCGTCCAGCATAATAAGCTCAGGCTCGCCCGCCAGCATGCGCGCTATGGCCACGCGCTGCTTCTGCCCTCCCGAAAGCTGGGAGGGATATTGCTTTTCCAGCCCTCCCAAATAGAAGGTGGAAACCTTCTCTCGCACAACAGATTGAACGTCTTTGTCCTTTGGTATCCCGCAGGCAATGTTCTGCTCCACCGTCATGTTGGGGAACAGGGCAAAATCCTGAAACAGGTAACCCACCCTGCGCTTCCTGGCAGGCAGATTGATGTTCTTTGTACTGTCAAACAGCACGCGGCCGTCCAGCTCTATTCTCCCCTTGTCCGGCGTTTCCACACCGGCAATACAGCGGAGCGTCATGCTCTTGCCGCAGCCCGAAGCGCCCAGGATGGCAACGGTTTTATTGTCCGCCTCAAAACGGCTGTGCAAACGGAACCGCCCAAGTTTTTTTTCTATGTCCACAATCAGCGCCAATCCCTTTGCACCTCCCCCGTAAAACGGGCGGCCTTTCGCGTCCACCAGTTCATCAGTACAATCGTAACAAACGAAATGCCGATGATAATCAGCATCCAGTTGGTTGCCAGGTCCCAGTCTCCGCCCTGTACGGCGGAATAGATGGCTACCGAGACCGTCTGCGTTTTGCCGGGCATGTTGCCGGCAACCATAATGGTCGCGCCAAACTCGCCCAGCGCGCGCGCAAACGCAAGCACCATGCCCGCCATAATACTGGGAACGGAATTGGGAATGGTCACTCTGAAAAAAAGCTCCCATTCAGACATGCCCAGCGTGCGGCCAACGGCCAGCAAATTGGCGTCCATCTGTTCAAACGCGCCCCGCGCCGTCCGGTACATCAGAGGGAAAGCCACCACAACAGAAGCTACCACCGCGCCGCCCCAGGTAAAAATTACGGGCGCTCCAATCTGGTTCAAAATCATTCCTATGGGGCCGTTCCGGCCGAAAATCACCAGCAGAAAAAAACCCACAACCGTTGGAGGCAGCACCAGCGGCAGCGTAAATAGTCCGTCCAAAAATCCGCGCCCCCGTTGCATGCCTGCAACCAGGCGGGCAGCCAGAAGGCCCAGGCAAAATGTAATGAGGGTTGCGAGAAGCGCAACCCTGATAGAGAGCCATAACGGCGACAGATCCATAATGCTAGTCCACCAATCGTTATTTTACCACTGTGAAGCCATATTTTTCAAATACTTTGGCGGCTTCATCAGATTTCAGATACTCAAGGAACTTTTTCGCGTCGTCCGCCAGTTTGCTGCTGGCCACGACCGCAACGGGATATGTAATTTTGGGCGCGATATCGGCGGGGGCTTCCGCAACCACCTTGACCTTGTCCGTGGTTTTTGCGTCTGTAGCGTACACAACGCCTGCGTCCACTTCTCCGCTTTCAACCCAGGTCAGCACCTGGCGCACATCTGTTCCATAATTCGCTTTCGCTTTCACTTTATCCAGAATATTCAGGGATGTCAATACTGTTTCCGCATATTGTCCTGCGGGAACGCTCTTGGGTTCTCCCAGGGCTACTTTGGCAACTTTATCTTCTCCAAGATCGGCAAACCCGGTCAGGCCCAGTTTGGAATCAGCGGGAACAACCAGTACCAGCTTGTTCGCCAGCAAATCGGACCTGGTGCCATCCAGCAGCAGTTTGCCCTTGTCCAGAGCGTCCATCTGTTTTTCAGCGGCGGACATAAATATGTCCACAGGCGCTCCCTGCTCAATCTGCGTCTGCAGAGCGCCGGAAGAACCGTAGGTGAACACCAGAGAAGTTTCCGTATAAGATTTCGCAATCTCGGTCATCGCATCCTTCAGGCTCGCAGCCGCGGCAATGGTAAGGCCGTCCGGATTAGCGGCAATGGGCGAAGCCGATGCGCTGGCAGAAGCTGCCGCGCTGGCCGTAGCCGATTCGCTCGGCGCTGCCGATGGGGAAGCCGAAACGGAAGCAGCCGCAGACGACGCTGGCGCGGCGGATTCCGAAGCCTGGTTTCCGGCGGAGCTGCAGCTTACAAATACAAACAGCATGCAGACAGCCATTAAAACAACCAATACTTTTTTCATAACAAACTCCTTTTATTTTCCCGCGCCCGGTGGGCGCGTGGTTTAGCTACTCTTCTGCCCGGTTATAATATCCACTTTTGCCGCCGCTCTTTTGTTCCAGGCGGATATTTTCTATCTCCATTCCCTTGTCCAGTGCCTTGCACATGTCGTATATGGTCAGCAGGGCCACGGATACGCCTGTAAGCGCCTCCATTTCCACCCCTGTTTTTCCCGTTGTTTTTGCCGTACAAACCGCGTCTACGCCCATTTCTTCTTCCGCCAACTCAAAATCCACAGACACGCGGGTCAGCAGCAGCGTGTGGCAGAGCGGTATCAGCTCAGCCGTCTTTTTTGCGGCCATAATCCCGGCAATCCGGGCCGCACCCAAAACGTCTCCCTTTTCAGCCGTGCCTTCCTTGATTGCCCGGAACACCTCCGCGTTTACGCGAATGCACCCCCTCGCAACGGCCGTGCGCTGCGTATCCCCTTTTTCCGATATGTCCACCATCGCGGCCTTGCCGTTTTGGTCAAAATGCGTCAGTTTTTTCTCCATGTTTCCCTACTTCCCAAAGCCGCAGTTTGGGTATACGCATACGTCGCACCCAAGGCAGAGTCCCCCATGCCCCAGCTTGGCGATTTCTTCCCGTGTCAGCTTGTCGTTTGACATAATACGGGGCAAAACCAGGTCAAAAATTGTGCGCCTGGCGTACATCACGCATCCCGGCAGGCCCAAGATCGGCACGCTTTTGCCGCCTTCTTCCCAGTAGGCCAGCAGAAAGGTAGCGCCCGGCAGAACAGGCGCGCCGTAGGTCACCACCCTGGCCCCCGTGCGGCGGATCGCCGTGGGCGTCGTGTCGTCCGGATCAACGCTCATGCCGCCCGTACAGACCACCAACTCCGCACCCTGCGCAATGGCCCCGCTTATAAGCCGTGTAATTTCATTTGCGTCGTCGTGCATCAGGTCCTGGCTTAAAATCTCCGTATCATATTCCGCAAGCTTGCTGCGAATCACAGGCCCAAACGCGTCCTGAATGCGGCCGTAGTATACTTCGCTGCCCGTAATCACCAAAGAAACTTTTTTATGTGTATACGGCAAAATTTTAAACAGCGGCTCTTCGCCCGCAACCTGCACGGCCCTGTCCATCTTTTCTTTTTCTATCACCAGCGGCACCACGCGGGTACCGGCCAGCTTGTCTCCCTTTTTAACAGGCGTATTGGTATGGCGCGCCGCTATGATAATGTCTTCAATGGCATTAATAGCGTTCAGCCGGTTCACATCCGCCTTAAAAAGCCCGTCTATGCCCGCAATCAGGTCTATCTTGCCTTCTTTTACAGGCGTGGGACTCATGTAATCATTTTTGCAGATGCCGTACAGTATCTCCGCCGCGTCGTTCTCATGCAGCATGCCTTCCTGCTTTTCCCATACGTACAAATGATCCTTGCCCAGTGAAAGCAGCACCGGCACGTCCTCCTGCGTCACAATATGCCCCTTGCGAAAAATAGCGTCCTTTGTCTTGTCCTTTATTATCTGCGTAATGTCGTGGCACAGCACATGCCCTACCGCCTCGGTTGTATTAATTTGTTTCATATGTCCCCCAACAGGTGTATATATCTAAACGAACGATTATATTTAGTGTTTGCTTTTCGTTATATTAATAAGAGTATAACGTTAAAATTATTTTAATATAGACGCCGGTATCTGTAAATAATTAATTTTGTATAAAAGCATATAAATCTACAAAAAACAAAAACAAATAGATTTCCCCCAATTTTTGAAACATTCCGGCTGCCCGCCTGTTATCTTTTTAAGCAAACCGTTTATAGTAATATACAGCATAAAACGTTGCGTTTCATACCGTTTGTGATATTGTTACCGAAAAACCGTGGTATGCGTGTATACTATATATAACAACAACGGGCGGCGGGTTCTTAAAACTCCCTGTCAGAGGCACCCCTGACTGCCCGCATAAGGAGACAATATGGCTTATCTGCTTACTTTTTTAGAAGGCATCGTCACGTTTATCTCTCCCTGCCTGCTGCCCATGCTGCCCGTATATATTTCTTATTTTGCAGGCGGGCAAACCGAAACCAGTAAAAAAGGCGCTCTCATCAACGCCATTGGATTCGTTCTTGGATTTTCCATCGTATTCATCAGCCTGGGCGCGTTTGCGGGTTCACTCGGCCGCCTGCTTGTGGAGCATAGCAATATTGTAAACCTTGTGGCCGGAATTGTTGTAATGCTGTTTGGCTTCTCCTTTTTGGGATGGATCCGCCTGCCCCTCATGCATATGGGCGGCGCTTCCTCCAAAGTAAAAGCGCCGGCCGGATTTTTTTCCACCCTGCTGTTCGGCATTGTGTTTTCCATCAGTTGGACTCCCTGCATCGGTTCTTTTTTGGGCTCTGCGCTCATGCTGGCAGCCAGCAGCGCGGAAAGCACAAAAGGAATACTGATGCTTGTTACTTTCTCCGCTGGTCTGGGGTTGCCGTTTATTATGAGCGCGGTCTTGATAGACAAATTAAAAAGCGCCTTCGACGCAATCAAACGGCATTACAAAATCATCACCCTGGTTTCCGGCCTTTTGCTGATTGCTCTGGGCATACTGATGGCCACAGGTTTAATGGGGTATTACCTCTCCCTTTGGAGCTTATAATGCGCATCTCCACAATTAAAATCATGTAAGGAGACAAATATGAATCAAAAAGCCATTCGTTTGATCATTGTATTTGCGGCAATCATCATCGCCGCGGTTATACTGTATAACGCGCTGGCTCCGGGATACAACCAGGACACCAAATCCCAGCCAACCGGCAGCGCCGCACAGGCTTCGGCTTCCGCTTCCAGCATTCCCGCGCCCGATTTCACGGTATATGACGCCGAGGGCCAAGCAATCCGTCTGTCCGATTTTAAAGGCAAGCCGGTTGTGGTGAACTTTTGGGCCACCTGGTGTCCGTACTGCATACAGGAACTGCCCGATTTTGAAACTGCTTACCAAGCCCAGGGCGGCACAATTCAGTTTATGATGGTGGACTCTGTGGACGGCCAGCAGGAAACAAAGGAAAAAGGCGCGGCCTATATTAAGGAAAACGGATTTACTTTCCCGGTTTATTACGATACGGACTTTTCCGCCACCACTACATATGGCATACGCTCGTTCCCGGCCACGGTGTTCATAGACAAGGACGGCAACATTGCGGCGGCCGTGGAAGGCAAGCTGGACCCCACCTCCCTAAACCGGGGCCTTGCGCTAATCGCTCCAAACTTGTCTGAATAGGGCAATGCACTCCCCGGCTTGTATAAAAGCAATCCTAATCTGTGCGGCGTGTGAATCCGTTTAATTTGTTTCGCCCAGGTATTCCTCTATGCACTGTCCGCTTGCCGCCATTTCCTTTGCGGCCTTCGTCCCTACAAAACGCCAGTGCCACGGCTCGTAAATCACGCCCGTAAGCGCTTGCTTATCCTGCCCGTACCGCAGTATAAAACCATAATTTGCCGCGTTTACAGTAAGCCACTTGAAAGCCCTGGTATTTGCAAACGCCCTGTCTCTGGATGCGTGTGAGGCCGTCACTATGTCCAGGGCCAGGCCCGTCTGGTGTTCGCTTGTATCCGGCCGTGCGGTTATGGTCGCGGCGCTCCGCTCGGCTTCCATGCGGGAATAGCCTTTCGCCAGATAGCTCTGCACTTTTTTCTCAAACAGCTCGCTTTGCAGTTCGCGGCTGCGGTATGCATCCACCAGCACAAGGCTCACTCCGTCTTGCTCCGCATCTGCAAACAAGCTTTTACATACGGAAAGAATCCTCTCGTCCACCTGTCCGCCGGCAAATTCCGCCAATGTTACTGCATACCCCGCAGGCAGCAGATGGGACTGGTTTACCAGTATCATTGTCCAGTTCCCCTCTGGCGCAGGCACGCCGGGCGTGCTCTTGGTGACCATATCCTCTGTTTTTACATAGCCCGTAATCCCGTTAAAATATATCTGCATCCACCCGTTTTTGGCGGAAAGTATTTCCCCCGCGTCGCCATCCTTTATGCCTCCTGCCGCCGCTGTGCCTGTGTCTGGCTGGGCGTATATTTGTGTTTGTTTGATGCAAACAGCCCAATTTTTCTGTGGCGTTTGGGCCGCGGGCGGAGACAGCGCCGCGGAATCTGCCGGAGATTGGGAAACGGGTGGGGATTGAAAAGGCGTACCGGACGGCTGCACGGACGGAGAAGCCGCAACAGGGGGAGCATCGCTTTGAGATGCCGGGTATGCGCCCGCGCCTTCGCAGGCGCACAGCAAAAATGCCGCCGCCGCACAAGCGGCCAGGCATACCGCCACTCTCCCTGGTTTTCGCGGGCCCGGGTTTGCCGCCATTCCCAATCCTCCTGCCAAGTGCTTTTTATGTGATTATACCACTCCGGCGTTTTTTTGTGCAAACCGGGCCAAAACCAAAAAAATTTCCGGCCTATTTGCCATTCCGCCTGGTATTTGGCCTGCTTTTCTCGTGCTTGGACGCGTGCACGCCAATCACCTGCCCGTCTTTAATGCCAACGTCCGCGTTGTCCCTGGGCTGCATCTTCCGCAATTCCGCATTGCTCTTGTCCCTGTCCCGTGTCCTGTTCTTGTTATTGTCCATTGCTCTTGTGTCCTTTCGTGTTTTTTATTAGTATGCTTCATTGAGTCACAATCTTTTCTCTAAAATTAGCATTTTAAACACAGGAAAAACGGGCAAGCCTTCGCCTGCCCGTTTTCCTTTGGTGGTTTTTTATGAATGAGGTGTTGCTTGCATTTAAATCACTTACGCCATGTCATATTTCGCGGGGTCCAGTTTCTCGCATTGCGGAATCATGGTGTCCGTAAGAGTATCGGGGTCGGCAGGCAGGGCTTCTAAATCCTCGCCCATCCGCTCTATCCACATCAGCTCTTTTTCGTCCAGCGCAAGCGCGCCGTCTTTGTGGGCATGCTCTATTTTTTCCAGGGCCAGGGACGCAGCTTTTTTAATGCGGTTGTAATAGCCCGTTTCTTTCACAATCTCCTTAGAAATCTCCAGTACAACATCCGGCCGCAGCACGTAAGCCTGCGGGTCCAGCGCGCTGTCCGAATCGGCATGCAGGTCCCTCAGCAGTATTGCCGTATCCCTGCCCCTCTCGGACGCCTTGTTCATCAGGCGGCAGTCATAAGCCAACTGTTCAAATGAAACGGTGGGCGCCATGCCTCCCAGCAGCTTGATGTTCTGCACGGATTCGTTGCTCCACAGGTCGGCCAGGCATATGGCCACATTGCCCACCGGGCTCAGATGCGCGCACGCGCTGGTGCGGCCTTCCATGGCAATGGGTATACCCGTAATCGCCTTTACATATACGCCTTCATACCCGCAGTCCTTGTGCGGGCCTTTTGCGCCGTATTCCACAGCCACCAGGCTGCGCACCGCCGTCATTACGCGCACAACCGCGGCAAACACCTTGGGGATATATTTCCGGTCCGCAAGCACCATCGCCGTGTTGGCAAATCCGCAGGCCGTATCTCCCGCCGGAACCGTGCCGGTTTTTTCCGCAATGGCCGCAATCTCCGTCCATAGCTTTGCCATGTCCTTTGTTCCCAGAACAGAAAGCGCAAATACAGATTTTGTAATGTCGCAGTACATAATCGCTTCGTCGTGCACTTCCTTGCCGCCGACCGATTCAATGGCAAGAAAATCCGCGCCGGCCTTTGCGCATCCTTCAAACGTTTTCAGCATGTTGTCCCAGTGCGGGCCGTGCCACATATGCTCCAGGTCGCGCCCTTCGCGTATGTCGTTGGGCGTGATCCGCACGCCAAATTTAATCCCGTACTTGGCCTCAAAGTCCGCAAATGTGTCCAGCACTGTTTTGCATACGTCCACGCCCCATTCGGGATGAAAGGTCATGGGGGGAAGCGTCTCAATCTCGGCCACAAATCCCGGAACCTCAAGATCCCGTGCCCGCTCGCCGATACCCTTTGCAATTTCGGTATAATGATGCAGCACTTCGGGCATTGTCGTTTCTTCTATCAGCATGGTGGGCAGCGTAAAATTGATTTCCGGGTACAGCGTCCCGCCGCCAATGGATATTCCGTTTTTCAGCGAGACCGGGTACTTAGCGTTTGCATAAATAAAATCGTTTAAATCTGTGTAAGTTGTCGCGTTAAATTCTTTTTTTGCCATGGTTTTAATCTCCAATCCCTTTACTATTTACAGTATACCCATACCGGCAAAAATAATCTTGGATAGAACCCCCATTTTTTGTATCATTTTATTCAATGCATATACGTTTTCTATGATATTTTTCGACAAAATATAAACGATTTTTTAGAAAGGCTGCTTTTTATAAAATGCTTTGTTTTACAGAACGCCAAAGAGAAATTAATTCAGCGATTGGCAGCAAAGCCCGCTGTTAACAACCCTTTTTGGGCAGTAGCAGAGTAAATGTGCTGCCCCGGCCCGGTTCGCTCTGGGCAGTGATGCGGCCGCCGTGCGCCTGGGCGATGGATTTTGCAATTGCAAGCCCAATGCCGCTTCCGCCCGTCGCCCTGGTTCTGGAAAGGTCCGCCCTGTAAAACCGTTCAAACACAAAGGGCAGATCTTCCGGCGCAATGCCAATGCCGGTGTCGCAGACAGAAACCAGGGCGTCCCGGTTGTCTCCGGATACCCGCACGGTCACAGTCCCCCCCGGATTGGTATATTTCAACGCGTTGGAAAGCAGATTTATGAGCACCTGCCGAACCTTGTCCCTGTCCGCGCAGACAAACTGATCCTCTCTTTCAAATTCCAGCGCAATGCCTTTTTCCTTAAATTCTCCTTCAAACTGCCGGGCCACCGAACCCGCGATTACGGATAGCTCCATGGGGTCCTTATGCAGAGCAAGATCACCCTCGTATTGTGTCAGTTGCTCCAGGTCTCCCACCATTTTGGAAAGCCGCAGAATCTCCTGCCTAAAGCTCTCCAAGCGCTCCGCATCCGGTTCCCAAACACCGTCTATCATGGCCTCCACATGGCTTTGCAGGTTGGCCAGGGGCGTGCGGAGCTCGTGCGCAACGTCGGACGTCATCCGTTTGCGCAATGCCTCCTGTTTTTCCAGGGATCCGGCCAACGAGTTGATGGAGTCCGTTAACTCCACAATTTCCCTGGTGCTGGAAATCTCCTGCGACCGCGCATGGTATTTGCCGCCGGCAATATCCCCAGCCGTACGAATGACCCGCGCAATGGGCCGCGAAAGGTTTCTCGCCATTATGGCGCCCAAAACCAGGCACGCCAGCAGGGAGCCAATCGCCGCCCAGAAAAGCAGGCTATTGAGTGAATTTAAAAACGCAAGGTCGCTGTCGTTGAAATAATAAGGCCCGTAGTACCCAATGTCAACAGACCCGGCCTGAACACCCCCCACCATAACCGGATGGCTTGCCTCCATGTAGCCGCCCTTAAAATTGGCGTTATAGGACGCCATGTTCTGGGACATATGCTGAATAATGGAGATGCACATACCGTTGTTGTGCGTCCGCGCATCCCAGATCACCGTGTTTTGGCTGTTATAAACCCGAATAATAAGCCCCTGGTCCAATGCGTTCATGCCTGCCGTCTCAACGCCCGCAACGTTCCAGTAGCCGCCAAAACCGTTATATTGCTGGGAAACGCTGGCCACAACACCGGCAATGGCTTGCTCCTGCTTATTCAGTATATACTGCTGGAACTGGTTCTTTAAAAAAAAGTTGGCAAAAACGCTGATTAAAACAAACAGCGCTACTGTCAGCACTATAAACGCGGCGGAAAGTTTAAAGCGCAGGGAATACTTCATGGCAAGCCTCCAAACCGGTATCCCACCCCGTGCACGGTAATCACAAACTGCGGGTTTTTGGAATTGTCTTCTATTTTCTGCCGGATATTCTTGATATGCGTATCAATCACCCGGTCAAACCCTTCGTACTCGCCGCCCATTGCCACGGCAATCAGCTCGTCCCTTGTAAACGTTTTGCTTGGATGCCTGGCCAAAGCAAGCAGTATTTTGTATTCGTTGGGCGTAAGCAAAACAGCCGTGCCATTTTTCAATACTTCATGGCTTCGAGGTTTGATGACCAGGGCGCCGCCTCCAAACGAATACTCGCCCTGTTCCGTTTCTGCGGGCGCCCTGCGGAGCACAGCCTGCACGCGCGCCACAATCTGCCGTGGGCTGAACGGTTTGGTCACATAATCGTCCGCGCCTATGGATAGGCCGCGCAGCACGCTCTCTTCTTCCACCCTGGCAGTCAGCATGATTACCGGAACGTTTGAACTGCTCCGTATAATGCGGCACACCTCCTCGCCCGCAAGGTCCGGCAGCATCAGGTCCAGAATCACCAGGGCGGGCGAAACCCTCCGGAACTCGCGCACAGCCGCAAGCCCGCTTTCGGCGGTTTCCACACGAAAACCCGCCCGTTCCAGATAGGCTCTCAACACTTCCAGTATTTTTGCTTCATCGTCCACCACAAGAATGGTTTTCTGTGTTTCCAATCAAATCACCTTTGCTGAGCTATTGTTTTTATTTATTATATTGGTCATTCTTCCGCATTTCAAACAGGCTTTCCCAATGATTGTTACTATATGCAAATATTATGAAGATTTTATGAAGGCGCAGTGCTCCAACAAAGAAGCGGCCCGCATTTGCAGGCCGTGCTTGTTTAGCTTATACCGTTTCACCGTTTACCCGGCCCCCGGCCATACCCTTGGCCGCTGCCCAGACAGCCTGCTTTTTGTAGTCGCTGTTCCAGCGGTTTATGCCGAAGTAATCAAAAATCACCATGCCGGTATGCCTGCAAAACCGGTCCATCTGCTCCAGGCAGGTCAAAATACCATTACCCGAGCCGCCTGCGGATGCAATCAGCAAAACCTGTTTGTTGCGCAAAAGGTCCTCCCCGCTGAATTCGCAGCGGCGCAGCCGGTCCAAAAAGCACTTTAAAAGCTCGGAAGCCTCTCCCCAATACACAGGAGTGGCAAACACAAGCGCGTCGCATGTTTTAATGCGCGCAATCACTCCGTCAAAACCGTCGTTGCCATAGGTGCAGATGTTCTGATCCCTGCACGGGCCCCAGCCGTTGCCGCACACCTGGCAGCGTAACAGCTTGTAATCCGCCAGCCGTATCTCATCCACCTCCGCGTTGCTCTGCGCCGCGCCTTCCCGTGCCGCGCAAATGACAGACTGGCAAAGCCCGTCTTTCTTGGGATTACCGGATACAATACCTATCTTCATAAAACTACCTTCCTTTCCGCAAAGGCCTGCGCAATGCCGCGCATTGTTTCATTTGTATGCCGCAGCCGCTACTTGCATGCAGAATCAATCAGCTTCTGCGCCGTTTGCATGCGGCCCAGTTCAGTCATATTGGGATACAGGGGCGTAACCGTCATATACCCCTCGTCCAGCCATTTCACATCCGTCTCGTTGATCAGGTTGTATTCGTCCATCACCCGGTCCACATGAATCCAATAATGCTCCCTCCCCACAAAATCCGTCTGCGGCCTGTAAGAAAAATTGTTCTTGCTGATCCCGGCGGTGCAGACCTTAAAGCCCTTGATTTCCTCTTTGGGCCGGTATGGAAAATTGATGCTTAATATGTAGTTCTTAAGCTGGCCGTATTCCAGGTTGTCAAGCATTTTTTCCACCACCCCGGCGCCGTGCCGGAAGTACCCGGAAAGTTCGCCGGATGCGATCAGCCTGGTGATTTCCTGCGAAACCGCCAGGGCCGGATATCCCCGCATGCAGGCTTCCAGCGCCGCCTGCACCGTACCGGACGCGAGCGTATCCGTTCCCACATTTGACCCGGCGTTAATACCCGAAATCACCAGGTCCACCTCGCCCTTGGTCGCAACCTCCAGGCCCAAAATCACACAGTCGCAGGGGGTTCCGCTTGTAGCGTACACCTCCGCCGCGCCAAACTCCGGCTTGTGTACCTTTTTAAACCGCAAAGGCAGGTTAAATGTGTAGGAGTGGGCAGCCGCGCTCCGCTCCGAATCAGGCGCCACCACCGTTACATTGTGTTTTTCCGCCAGCGTGCGCGCAAGCGTAATCATGCCCTCGCCTTCTATGCCGTCGTCATTTACTATCAGTATGTTCATAGTTACCCCGTCAATCTTAATGTTATTCTATATATATTGTACTATCAATCAAAAAAAAAAGTAAAGCCATGTATAAATAATACCGCCTAAAAAAAATATTCAAACCGCATAGAAGCAGAAGGGCGCGTTTTGGTACAATATATTTATAAAGTTAATGGAGGCTGGTATGAAAAAACAGACGTTCAATTTAAGCTGCGAGCAAAGAAGCGCAATGGTCCAGGCTATCAAACGGTATTATGAGCGGGAGCGGGAAGAAACCATAGGCGACCTGGCCGCCGGGCTTCTGCTAGATTTTGTTACACAAGAGCTTGCCATAGAATTTTACAACCAGGGCGTATATGATTCGTACATGTATATGGCGGGCAAAGTGGAAGACTTGCTGGGGATTCAGCGGTAAGCTTTAATCCTTCCAGTTCCACCATTTAAGCTTTTGGGGATCATGCGCATCGTTCTCCGCAAAATACACCGCCAGGCGGTATACGTACAGCACGCACCTGTCCATCTGCGCTCCGTGCCTAAGGCAATCCCGCCGGTACATTTCCTCCGGGCTTTCCCCCTTAAGGGACGCAACCGAGGTATATCCCAGCTCTAAAAGATGCCTCTCCATATTTTTACCCACGCCGGGTATAGTTTGCAGATTGCTTTGCATACAATTCCCTCCCTACGGCTTTCTCATTTTGCTTACAAATTCCCTTGCGGTTTTGGAGGCCGCAACGCCGCCTTTTGCGGTTTCCCTCAGCTCCCGGTTCATAGAGCAGCCAACCTCCTTCATGGCATGCACAACCTCGTCAAAGGGAATCATGCTGGTAATGCCCGCGAGGGCCATGTCCGCTGCCGCAATGGCATTTGCCACGCCAATAGCGTTCCGCTTGGAGCAGGGCACTTCCACCAGCCCGGCTACAGGATCGCACACCAGGCCCAGAATATTTTTGAGCGCAATGGCAGCCGCATGCACGCAGGCCTCCACGCTGCCTCCGCCCATCTGCGTTAAAGCCGAAGCCGCCATGGCCGAAGCCGAGCCCACCTCCGCCTGGCAGCCGCCTTCGGCCCCGCTGATCGTCGCGTTGTTTGCAATCACCACGCCAATAGCGGATGCGTTGAACAGCGCGTCAATCAAATCTGTTTCCAAAAACCCGCGCTCCTCTCCGGCCGCAATCAGGCAGCCCGGCACCACGCCGCTCGCTCCGGCTGTGGGGCAGGCGACAATCCGCTTCATGCGCGCGTTTTCCTCTGTAATGGCAAGCGCATAGGTAATGGCCCGGCACAGCAGCGGACCGCCAAACGTGTTTCCCGCCTGCATGTACCGGTTCATGGCCGCCGCGTTCCGGCCAATCAGCCCGCCAATGGATGGCTGCGTGGAAACCACCCCGCTCTGTATGTTGGTCTTCATTACCGTATACGCGGTCCTCATCTTTTGAACAACCGCCTGGGCGTCCACTTCGTCCCGCTCCGCTTCGTGCAGGAGCGCCACATCGGATATCCTGATGTTGTTTTCGTTTGCTGTTTTTATTAAATCGGCAGCGCTGCTGTACTGATATCTATACATATATGCAACCTCTAGTAAAGTTTTTTGATGTAAATGGTTTTCATATCTTTAAGGCCGTTAATGGTGGAAAGCACATCCCGGCCAATTTCCTGGTCCGTTTCAAGTATCATGTAGGCGCGGTCATGCTTGCCCTGGCGGTACAGGTTCATGCTGGCGATGTTTATTTTATGCTCGGCCAGCACTTTGGATACGCTCAAAACCGCACCCGGCTTATCCAGATGATCCACCACCAGCGTATTGTATTTCATGCTGATCTGCAAAAAAGTATCGCCTATCTGGTCTACCACAATAGCGCCGCCGCCAATGGACGCGCCACGAACCTGCATCTTGAGGCCGTCTTTTCCGGTCATTTCAAACAGCACCATGTTCGCGCTGGCCAAGGTCTCCGCCTCAATCACAAAGCGGAACTCCACGCCCTTTTGGGGAGCAATTTCAAACGCACCCGCCAGGCTCTCGTCGTCCGGCGGCATGCCCAAAAGCCCGCCCACAAGCGCCTTGTCCGTGCCGTGGCCGTACAGCGTTTCTGCAAACGAACCATATACGTGGATAACAGCCAGCGCAACCTCCTGGCCCAATATCGCCCGCGCCGCGTTTGCAAGCCTGCACGCCCCCGCTGTGTGCGAGCTGGACGGCCCTATAATAATGGGTCCCGTAATGTCAAATATGCTGTAACTTTCCCGCATGGTCCTCTCCCCGTGTGTTTCTAGTTCTATTTGTCCCAAAAACATGTAAAAAAATTCAAATACACTGGAATCAGTATAGTTGAATTCATTTTGAGTGTCAATTTATGTTATATGCCAAAGGTTTCCCAAGCACCGCACTCACCCATTGACAAGCATATGGAATTCATAAATAATTGAATCAGAACAATAAAACAAAAATGTATAAAGGCTGGTAAAAAATGAAAATATCCGTACTATTGGGGCATCCAAACAAAAAAAGCTTTAATTATGCCATTGCTATGGCGGCAATCGGCCAACTGAGTCAAACAGGGCATGATGTTATTTTTCACGACCTGTATGCAGAACAATTCGGCGCGGTCATAACAGGGTATGAACTCCAATATGGCGCATCAACGGATCAGCTTGTAGAGCAGCATTGCAGGGAAATAAAAGAAGCGGACGGCATTGTGATTATTCACCCCAACTGGTGGGGGCAGCCGCCGGCAATTCTGAAAGGCTGGGTGGACAGAGTCATCAGGCAAGGCGTTGGATATTTGTTTGACGAAAACGATACCGGTGCAGGCATACCTCAGGGTTTGCTCAAAGCGCAGGCGGCCGTAGTTTTCAACACTTCAAACACAGCGGAGGAAAGAGAACTTAATGTGTTTGGGGATCCGCTGGAAACCCTATGGAAAAATTGTATTTTTGGGTTTTGCGGGGTTCAGAATGTTTACAGAAAAATGTTCCGGATCATAGCGGACAGCACTTTGGAACAGCGCAAAATCTGGTTGGAGGAAGCACGGGAAACCGTATCCAGGTATTTTCCCCCAGCCATATAGCCGTAGCCCTTTGGCGCAATCCGCCAAACAGAAAATTATTTTTTTGGAAACAAGCTTGCGTCCGTATGCGGCAGAAACAGCGCGGCGGTGTATTCATCCATATATTCGGGCTCGGTGGAAAGATCAATATAGGTGATCTTGGCAGCCACTTCTTTTTCCAGCGCGCGGTGTTTTGCAGAAACCAGTGTGCAGTATGCGCCAATAACGGAAGAATTGCCAATAAACCGGAACGTTTCCTGCGGCAGGTCCGGAATCAGGCCCAGGGTCTTTGCGTTTTCTATGTTCAGATACCGTCCAAACCCACCCGCAATATAAAACCGTGAAACGCATCCAAAATCCATGCCCACTTTTTTCAGCATGGTGTTGCACGCGGAGAATATCGCACCCTTTGCGCGGATAAAGTTGTCTATATCCAGTTCTGTAATATACACAGGCTTTCCGTCCGGCCCCTTGTCCGCCGGCACAATGATATACCGCGCGTTCTTTTCGGAAGCGTCTATGCACGCGCAGCCTTTGTCCCTGCTCAGTTTGCCGCGCGCATCCAGCAGGCCTTTTGAAAACAGTTCCGCGATAAGAGAAATAATGCCCGAGCCGCAAATACCCTTCGGAGCTCCCCCGCCAATCACAAAATATTCGGCGGCGCCTGTATCCGGACTTATTTCCACCCGCTCAATCGCCCCGGCGGAGGCGCGCATGCCCAACTCAATGCCGCCGCCCTCAAACGCAGGTCCTGCCGAGCACGCGCAGCCCATCAAAAAATCCGTATTACCCATTACAAGCTCGCCGTTTGTGCCAAGGTCTATAAACAGGGACAAATCTTCGCTGTCTGTGCACAGGGAGGTGCACAGCAGGCCGGAAGTAATATCTCCGCCCACATAGCTGCCGACCGACGGCGCAAAATACACGAATGCCTCGGGGTGCACGTTAAGCCCCAGTTCCCCCGCCCGATAAAACGGCACATCGTACACCGCTGGCGTATAGGGCGAGAGGCGCAGATATTCGGGCAGAATGCCAAGCGCAAGCTGCACCATGGTTGTGTTTCCCGCCAGCGATATATTGCTGATTGCCAGCGGGTCTATCCCGTTCTCTTTTGCAATCGCGGCTATAATGCCGTTAATCGTCTTTAACACCTTTTCTTTCAGTTCCAGCAGCCGTTCCGGCTTTTTGGCGTAGTTGATCCGGCTGATCACGTCCAGCCCGCAGGATATCTGCGCATTGTAATCCGTCCTTGCGCCCAAAATGCTTCCATCTGTCAAAGACACAAGCTGCACTGCCACAGTGGTGGTTCCAATGTCCACCGCCGCACCCACCGGCGGGAAATCAGTGCTTGCCGGGAATATGTCCACAACCCGCGCGCAATCCTCTTCTTTCATATACAGCACGGATGCCGCCCCGTCTTCCGCGCGCAGCGCTTCGGGCAGTTTGCGTATCACCGGCAACGGAATCTCTGCACTTCTGCAATCCAGTTTGCTTGTTATTGTTTTATAAAAGCGGTCGTAATCAGACAAGCCGTCTCCCATCTCGGGCGCGGCAACCGCCAGCTCAATCTTTTGCACCAGCGGGGCAAAATCCTCCTGTTTTGGCAGTAGCGCCGGGTCCACCAGATGGATGTCTTCCGTTAGCTTGGTAAACTTGCCTTTCTCCTTTTCCCGGTTTGTGAGAACCTGAACCGTTACCGGCCCGCTTCCCACCTTAGCCCTGCACGCCAGCACATAACCGTCCTGCGCCAAGTCGGCGGGCAGCAGTCCGTCCGGAAAATCCACCTTGCCGCTTTCTATGCGCACCAGGCATTTACCGCATACGCCGCTGCCCCCGCAGGGCGCGTCAATTGTAACGCCCGCCTGTCTGGCCGCGTCCAAAAGCAGCGCGCCCTCCGCAGTTTCTATAGCAATGTCTTCAGGTAAAAATAATACTTTTGGCATTCCTCTCTCCTTGGAGGCTTCCAGCCTCCAAACCACCGGCCAAAGGGACACTTGTCCCTTTGGAATCCCACTTATTCAAAATGCCGCTAATGCGGCATTTTGGTAACATTACTAAGGCCAGCCTGCCTATAGCATACAGTATTTTAGATAGCCTGCTTGTTTATATTTTATCCCAAAACGCCGCTATGCGGCGTTTTGTATTAAAGTCTTTTGCTTCTTTTCTTTAAAAAAGAAGTGGGGTGCGGGGCAAAGCCCCGTAAATTACTTTGCTAGAACAGTCTTAATGTAGCCCTCAAGGTCCCCAGCTTCCTGCGGGCCCACAAGCACCTTCCAGCCGGGCAGCGCTTCTTCCAGCTCGCCGCTGATCTGGGAGACATAGCCGGGAATCACGATCTCCCGCGTATCCGTCATCTCTTCCAGGCCAAATTCCTTCACAGCCTTGCCAATTACGCCGCCAGAGAACTTGCCCGCCGCCCAGGATGTCAGCACGCTCATGCCTTCGCATTCCGGAATCACCAGCCAAGCGCTGATGCCGCTGTTCTCTATCTCGCCGGATACGATGAAGTACGTCAGCGAGAAATTGGTGGTGGTAAACACCGGGGAATTCCTGTCCGGCTCGCCGATGGGGTAAATCTTGGGTTCCACCTGAATCGGCTTCTGCGGGTCTGTATAAATGTTCTGCCGCAGGGTCATCAACGCAACCATCTGTGCCGGGTCAAACGATGGCATTACAATAATGCCGCCGTATTTGTTAATCTCGGTGATGGCCTGCACCAGGTCTTCACTTGCGTCGCCCGTATCTATGAAGTGCAGGCTCGCGTATCCAAGAGGCTTAAAGTTGCTTTTAATGGCCATGCGCCGCGCAATGGAATTGGTCTGAAATTCCTCTGCCAGGGACTTTGTCTCAAACTGCAGAATCAGGCTGTTAAATCCACCCTCTTTCAGTTTGGCAGCCAGGCTGCATACACCGTCCAGGTCGTCTGCTGTCACTGCGACCGCATGCCCGTTTTCCTGCGCAATCTTTATGGCGGCGTCCGCCGTTCCGGCTGTTACGCCCGCAAGCAGGCTGTTGGTGCCCTTGATCGCGGCTGCCGCCGCTTCCAGGCTGGCAACGTCCTCAGCCCGCAAAATCACGGGCAGTTTGGTTGTATCCCATGCCTGTTTAACGGCTTCAACAAATTTGGCCGTATCACCCTTCTGCGTCACCGCAATGGCGTTCACCGTTAAAATCTCGCCTACGCGTTCCAGCTTATAGTCGCGCACCTGCTGCAATATTTTGGCGTTGTCCGCGCCCGTATCGTCTATATTCACGGCAATCATCGTCTGGTTCACAAACGTTTTCTCGTGCCGGTAGAGCACGGTTTCCTCGCCAACTTTGGAAGGAATCTCGCTTCCCAGCGTGACCGATTTTACCGGCGGCTCGCTGGCCGCGCCCAAAACCTGTTTCGCTTCATCCGAAGCGTAGGGGCACTGGGAAAGCTCGGCCTGTTTGGCTGCCAGCTTCATGGCAAACGCCAGGCAGGTGTTGGAACCGCATTCCTTGCAATTTGTTTTGGGAAGCAGCTTTTGTATTTGTAATCCGCTCAGAGCCATTATTTTGTCCCCCCGTTCCTATCCATGAGTTTCAGTATCGTTTTCTTTACCTGCATCATCGCTTCGGGGTGATACATGATCAGTATGTCGGCTCCCGCGTACAGCAGGCTGACAGCCGTGGAAAGTTCCCAGTTCATTGCGCGTTTCTGGATATCGCCCCACAGCGGGAAGCTCTCCTCCGGCGCCTTGTATTCCTTGGCCTTGGCGCATTCAAATCCGGGGTTCACCAGCAGGGGCGCGCAAAGCATGGCGTCGCCGTTCAGGGCTGTAAAGCGGATGCGCTCCATGACGGAATACGTATACTCAACGCCGTAGCCAATGGAACTTGTCATGGGGTCCATAATAATCTTTTCTGTCTTCAGATCCATGTTGGTCAGCAGTATGTTTAATTGTTTGCCAATGTTCACGTCAATGGGAGACTGCGCCACCAACGTATGCCCGTAACCAATGGCGGCGCTGGCAATGGTGCGGTAATTGTCCTGCTCCACCCAGTTGAGGAGGAGGTTTTCGCCTTCGCAGCCCTGCGCAATGGCTTTCAGCACTTCGTTATTCTTGTCAAAATGGTTGTGTCCGGTAATAATCAGGGGTACATCCACAGCGGCCAGCACTTTTTTCACCAGTTCCAGCGCCTGTTCCGCCGAATAATTGCCCCGCTCCGGGTGCGTGCCGTCCAGGCGGACGCTGATCAGGTCCGCGCCGTATTTCTCCACGCACACCTTCGCCATCTGCGCCGGATCGTTTAACAGGTCTCCAAACAGGTCGCGCAGTACCTGCGGATATTTTTCGCTCACGCGGTCGAACACTTCCATTGCAACCAGCGGGCGGCTCCCCATTTCGCCTTCCCACAGGTGGAAGGGCATGCAGGTGTGCCCGCCGACCGTATAGGTCTTGCCCCGGGTTCCGCCTTCCGATTTCAAATTGCCCAGCTTCACCGTCCAAACGGGACTCTCGCATCTTTCTTTGGGGATGGGGAATGCTTTTACCTGCGCCAAGCGCTCAAAAGCCAGCGGGCCTTTGGGCTCCGCCTTTGCAGCCGGGGCTGCAGGTGCGGTTCCAGCTGCCTGCGGCGCCAGGGATTGGCCCAAAAACTTCTGCGCCAGCACGTCTATAATGCTGCCCACAACTTCCTTGGTAACAGATTCGCGAATCTCCGCTGCCAGTTGTGCGCGGAGGGCTTCCATATCCACTGCGGATACCTGTGCGGGCGCTTCCGCGGGTTTTTCTTCCGCAACAGGTTTTACTTCCTCGGCCGCTGCCTGCGCAGTATGCACAACCGGCGTATCGGTATCCTGCTGCACATAATTGGTCATATCGTCCAGGCCCAAGGCCGGATGGCTGATTTTTTCCATATAAGCGCGCACGTCGTCCGCCGTGGAGGCAATCGTCTCGTCCGCCACAAGCTCTTCCCAGTTTTCCATGCCGGCCTCGCCGAAACGGCGGTCCAGGTCGCCGTGCAGTTGGTCTTTTAATTCCTTGGGCATCCATACAATGCGCTTGAACCCGCCCTCAGAGGAAAGGAACTTGCGGGAGGACAGGAACACCTTCCCGACGCCGATGAATCCGGGAGTCTGCTGTCCGCCGCCCACGTTTCCGGCCAGGGAGGAGAATGTCATTCCAACCGGGGTATCGCCCAAAAATTCGCGGTTTACGATCATCACGCCATTGCACTCGGGCACGTAGGCCACAATGGCTTCAAAGCAGCCGCAGCTTGTCATGGGGCGGTCCATAATGGAATACGCGCAAAACGCGTCTATTGTTTTATGGCTGTTGGTATACACAAAATCATTTACGCCCTGCCATACGCCTTTTACCGGGTCCAGGCACTCTCCTTTGGCCACCGGCTGGTTGGGGCCTGTTTCATCAATCTCATAGGCAGCCTTGCCGTCCAGCCAGTTATACGCGCCGCACAGGCCCAAACGTTCGGGGGTGATCACGCATACATGGTTGGGCGCAAAGCTCTGGCATAGCGTGCAGGAATAGAACAGGTCCACAGATTCGTCCGTCATGGCTTCCAGCCGGCGGTTACGCTCATCGTATACCTTGCGGGCAACGGCAAGCCGTTTTTCCACTTCTTCCGGGTCTGTCACCAGGGTTACTTTTACTTTGTCCACAATCGCGGGGTAGTCCGCCAAAAACCGCGCGTGCAATATCTCGCCGTAGTGCTTCAGGCGCAGGCCCTTGGCAAAGCCGTCCTTGGAAACGCGCGTCCAAACAATATCCCTCTGGCCCATGTGCCAGATTCCTTCCGCGCCGTTCACCAAATGGTGTATCTGGCGCTCCAGGATGGGTTCAAAATCTGGCTGCATTTTGCGGCCCGCAACTTCCACCCAGATTGCAAGCGGAAGAACCGTGCCGGGAGCAACTTCGTCTATTTCCTTGCCGATGACCTCAATTTCGCCGTCGTTGATGCTACCAGGGTCTACGCTGGTCACAAACTCAAACGCAGAGGATTTGTTTCCGCCAAATTCCACATGCACATTTTCCTTGCGGATGCGCTCGCCCTCAAACGCGGGGCCGTACGCAACAGGCACGGGGACGTGCGTTACCTTAATCTTGCAGCCGCGCACTTCCAGCGCCCGCTCCACCATCTGGTCGTAGGGAACGCTTGAAACCACGTGCTCGTATGTGCATATGCCCGTGGGCAGAATCTGCGGGATAGCGGTATCGGCTATAACCGGGAAGCCGTAGTTGATGGCTCCGGCAGCCACGGCGTATTTATCAGGCGTCACCTCGCCAAACGCGAGGACGAACGCAAAAATACGGTTTTTATTGTATTGCAGGTTTCTTGTATAATCGCCCGGCTGCACGCCGCCGAAAGAAAGCGCCGCGCGGTTCGCAAACCCAAGCGCGTAGATCAGCGCGGATACATCGCTGCCAAAGGGCACCAGGCGGGTTTCCCACCCAAGCTGAACGCCTTCTTCCGCAAGCTGCTCCGCAAACTGTTTGCCATTGGTGCTGCCACCCATAAATATGTACAGGTTTTTCTGCTGCAATTCCTTCGCAATCTTCACCGCGGTTGCGTTGTCCGGCGCAGCGCCTGTAATGGCCGCGAATCCGGGGGCTGTGCCGTCCACAAACTCTATGCCGCGCTCGCGCATGATTACGTCGCTGGCGGCGCCCAGCCAGATTCCCTCCACGGGATTCGGGCCGATCACGTATTTGCACGCTTCAATAATCTCGCAGGCAAACAGCGTCGCCACACCCGCGTCCAGCGTGTTGCCCAAATACGGCAGCCACACGTCGTTCGACGGACGCGCGGGAAGCAGTTCGCGCGCTTCCCTTAATATATCCTTCATATCGGCCAGTGTTTGTACTTTCTTTCCGGTAAAGGAATAAATCACCGGCAGGTAGTAGTTGGTTGTGGGGAATGCTGCCGGGCAATCCCCGCCTTTCTCGGCTATTGCTCTTTCAAGCATAGCCTCGGCCTTGATGACCCATTCCACAGCGCCGTCAATCGCGCTTGTTGCTATCAGCTTAGACATCGGCTTCCCTCCTATCCTTCATGTCAAGCAGTTTACGTTCTGCTTTTTTATTGATTCCCAATTTCTCACGCGCATCATTCAAAATGCCCATGATCACCTCCACCGCCTGATGCGGGTCTTCGCAGAGATGGAAGGAACCGCCGAACTTGTCTTTGGTCTCCTCAAACAAAAATTTTGTTACGTTTTGGGAACCTGAAGTATAGAAAGGATTGCCCAGCACAACGTCCACGCCGGAGGCCACAAAATAGCAGCCGATGGCAATGGCCTTCTCGCTCATCCATTCGGGTGCCACGCCCACCGCCGGAAGCCCGGCCAGGTCGTCTCCCAGGCCGCCTTCCCGCACAATCTCGGTTGCGGCTTCCAGTATCCTGGTGTTGTCCACGCAGCTGCCCATATGCAGCACCGGCGGAATGCCAACCGCTTCACAAATCTCGCGCAGGCCTTCGCCCGCCATTTCAATACCAATCTCGGGCTTCAGCATCCCGGCCTTGCCGGAGGCGATTGCCGCGCAGCCGGTTTTGAGCACCAGCACGTTGCGCGCGATGAGCTCTTTTGTCAATATATTTGTATATTCGTCCGTTTTCTGCTTGGGGTTGTTGCATCCCACAATGCCCACCACGCCAAATATACGGTTCTGCATAATCGCGTCGTTCAAGGGGCGGAATGTAGCGCGGTAGCGTCCGCCCAGCATGTGCTTGATGGCGTCCACGCTGAATCCGGCAACCATGGGCTGCTTCGCGCTGGGAATCTTCACCTTGGAAGCGTCCCGGTTCTTAAAATTGTCTATTGCGCGTTTAATAATGTTCTTGGCGGATTCAATGGGGTTTTCCTCGTCAAACTGCATATGGGTCGCGCCCAGCGTTTTGGCGATGTCGATGGTGGAGACGATCTCCGTATGATAGTTCCTTGCCACACTCGGCAGGCTGGGCATGCAGCACTGCACGTCTATAACCATCATCTCCACTGCGCCGGTTACAACCGCCAGCTCCTGCTGGAGCATGTTGCCCGCAACGGGTACGCCGTGGCGCATCAATATCTCGTTTGCCGTGCAGCAGATGCCTGCCAGCGTTACGCCCGCAGCTCCGGCGGCTTTTGCGTATTCCTTTATTTCAGGGTCGCCCACCGCAACGGTCAGCATCTCGGATAAAGCGGGTTCATGCCCGTGGATTACAATGTTTACCGTATCCGCCTGCAAAACGCCCAGGTTCGCTTCCGTTTTCAGCGGCTCGGGCGTACCAAACAGGATATCCGAAACCATGGAAGCAATGCGCGAACCGCCCCAACCGTTGGCAAGGGAGGTGCGGAACGCATGCATCAAAACGTTCTCATAGCTGTGGTCCACGCCCATATGGGTGCGGTGCATGGCTTCAACCACCATACGGTCAATCCCAAGGGGCTTGATTTCGTAATTCTCCCAAACCTTCTGCCTTTTTGCGGGCGCCAGCTTAAGTGTTTTCAGCGGCTCTTCCTGGCTCCTGTATTCTTCCAAAAACAGGTTTGCAAGATCAAGCGCAATGTCGTTCACGCTTCTGTCTTCGGTTTCTATTTCATACAATTTGGCTGTGCGGATCAAAGCTTTTTCGTCCTTGATTGCAAAGCCGTGTCCCTGGCCCAGGGCGATCTGTTTCAGTTTTAATACAAGATGCCTGCCGTGGTCCGAGTGCGAAGAAGTGCCGCCCGCAACTTCACGCAAAAAGTTTCTTGCCACTATGGTGTCCGCATCGGCGCCGCAAATGCCCCTTGGGGCTTTTGGCGTGATCCGGCAGGGGCCCATATGGCAGATCTTGCAGCAGACGCCGCTTTTTCCAAAACCGCACTGGTTTTTTTGTGTATCCATACGGTCAAAGCAAGTGTCCACGCAATCCTGTCCGGCTTTTTCAAGCATTTCAAGCGACGCCTGGTCGCTTACTCTCGACTTCATGTCCAGAATTTCGTTTGCCATCAGATTTCTCCTATATTAAGATGTCTATATCTCAGCAACAATCCCGTTAATTAGCTCAAGCGTCTTGTTGTTCGCGGGCAGTTGCATAAAACTCCTGTTCTCCTCTGCGAATGCGGCCAGCTCGTGATCGTCCGGTATTCCAATTACGGCATGCGCACCCGTTTGTTCTTTTATTTCCGCAAGCCTCTCGGGTAACTTATCTCCCCGCAGGCGGTTCACCACCAGCAGCAGCTTGCTATACTGAATGTTCATTTCCTCCGCCAGCGCGTGCAGCCGCACCAGGGTTTGGAGCCCCGCGTTGGAAGCGTCCGAGACCAGCACCAGCATATTAACGCTCTGCACAATTCTGCGCGAAAGGTTTTCAAGCCCAGCCTCGTTGTCCAGCACCACATAGGGATACTGGCCGGAAATCTGGGAGATTACGGCTTTTAAAACATTGTTCGCGTAGCAATAGCAACCCGCGCCTTCCGGCCTGCCCATCGAGATCAGGTCAAACCCTTCTGATTCCACCAGGCTCTCCTCAATTTTCATCTGCAAAAATTGCTGTTTGGATATGCCCGCCGCAAGCCCTTTTTGCGCCTCGTCCCGCACCTCTTCGCGGGCGCCGCCCACGGTCTTAGTCACGGTTACACCCAGGGCGGCATCCAGGCAGCTGTTTGGATCCGCGTCAATGGCCAGCACCGGTTTCTTTCCGTTCTGAATCAAAGCGCGCACCAGCAGGCTGGATATGGTTGTTTTGCCAACCCCGCCCTTGCCCGTTATGGCAATCATATAGCTCATAGCAGGCCCTCTATCTTGGCAAACAGCTCGCCAAATCTTGCTCTCAGTTCATCATCCAGCACATCCGCAACAGATACGCCGTCACGATCCGCGCCGCGCAGGGTGTTGGAATAGGGTATGATGGTCAAAATTTCTTCACCGGCAAGCGATTCGCGGATATACGCTTCGTCCTCGGGCGTTGCCACTTTGTTGCCCACATACGCCACTTTTGTAAGGCCAATCTCGCCCGCCATACGTTTCACTGTGTGCGCGCAGTCAATGGAACGTTTTCCCGGTTCCACCACCACAATCATCAGGTCAACGCCGCGGGAAGTTGCCCGGCCCAGGTGCTCAATGCCCGCCTCCATATCCATGATCAGCGTTTCGTTCTTATACAGTACAAGGTCGGTTACCAGCGCGCGCAAAAAAGTGCTTTCCGCGCAGGCGCACCCGCCGCCTCCGCTCTGGATTGCGCCCAACACCAGCAGGGAGACCCCGTCCTTGGCGTAAGCATATTTGTCCGCAACGTCGGATACTTCCGGGTTCAGTTTGAACACGCGGCCGTATTCGTTCACCTTGGAGCCCGTGCGTTCTTCAATCAGGTCTATCTCACGCGCTATAGTGGTCATATTGTCCTGCTCCGCCTGAGGGATGCCCAGTGCGGAAGCCAGGTTCGCGTCCGGGTCAGCGTCCAGTGCCAACACCCGTCCGCGTTTTGCCATATGAAGGGCAATCGCCGCGGCGATGGTTGATTTCCCAACGCCGCCCTTGCCGGAAACTGCTATTTTCATTGTTTTATCCTTTATGTCTTATTGGGAACTCTTGGAGGCTCCGCCTCCCGCCTTCACCCCAAAATCATAGATTTTAGGGACCCCGACTCCGCCAAAGGGACGATTGTCCCTATGAACCATCCCAAGATGCAGGCATCTTGGGGACCCCGGTTATCCCATCCTCGAAAAATGCCATAAAGGCATTTTTCACAAAAGGGTACTAAGGGTCAGGTGACCCTTGGCGGGAGTTTTGAGGGCGCTGCCCTCAAAAAAGAGCTTTACCTCCCTTATCAGAGGGAGGCTTTTAAGTTTTAAAAATTATATTTTTTACGCATTTTCTCGGAGAGCTCAAACAGAAGCTGGAACACTCGTTCCGCATCCGCTACTTCCAGGGAGCCTGTTCCGCAGGAGGGTGTAATAAATGCCTGCTCCAGAATCAACTGTTTGTCTATTCCTTTGGATGCCAGGTTATCCATCACTTTTTCCAGCTGCGCCTCCAGCGTTTCCACTGTCTGCTCCTGAATTTTCTTGGAAGTGGGTACAACGCCCCATGCCAGCATACCGCCGCGTCCCAGGTGCGTTTTTACGGAATCCGCATACATGGCAATTGTCTCGCCAAACTCAAACGCGTCAAAGTTTACAATGTCCACACCAGCGTCAATCAAAATGCTCCATTCCGTGTTGCCGCAGCAGTGAATGCCCGCAAGCGCGCCGTCCGCGTGCACGGCTTCAATCACTTCATTCAGCATGGCAACCACGTCCTCTCGTTTCACAGATACATAGGTGGAGCTGCCGAATGCCGAGAGGATGGGTTCATCTATAAAGCAGATCACTTTTTCCGCATATTTCTGGAACTTCTGAATCTGCCAGCGGCATTTCATTGCCAGAGCCTTTACGATGACGTCGCGGAATTCCTCGTTGTAATAAATCGCGCGTTTTTTCTCGTCCACAATTGTGAGCGCAACGCTGCAGGGACCAGTGGTCTGTACCTTTACAAAAGGCAGTTTTTTGCCGGATTTCTCAAGCGCGGCTTCCAGCGCGTAAATTCCTTTGGAGAATTCCGGGCTGATGGCCATGCTGGAGCAGTCTCCGTCGCCGTCATCCGGGTCCATTGCAGCCATGTATTTTTCATAAAATTCTGCAAAAGATTCGGAATAGTCAACGGACGTATCAAAATACATCCTGCTTTTTTCGTAATCAATTACCGCGCTGGGGATGCCTTCGCTGTATTGTATTTCCATCTGCTCGCGAACGCCCAGCCTGGGGAGCTGCGGCCAAATGGGCGCATTGGGAATCTTGGTGAGCGACACCTGCACCGCATAATCCGGATCTTCAAACGGCATGCTGCCAATGGCCGTCCCAATCAATTTTGTTTTCATTTTAAAAACCACCTTTCAAACTTAATGCTCTTAAGCTGATATTTATTTTGTTACCGCTTCTTTTAACGCCTTGATATGCGCAGGCGTTGTGCCGCAGCACCCGCCGATGATATTCGCGCCGGCTGCAACCAGCTCAGTAACCCTTGCCGCCATCATTTCGGGCGTCTCCGGGAACACATCCACGCCGTCCACGTTCTCGGGCAGGCCCGCGTTCGCGTGAATCAAAATGGGTGTGTCCGGCAGTTCCTGGCGGATGTCTCTTACAATCTCTATCATGCGCTCAATGCCGTTTCCACAGTTTGCGCCAATAATATCCGCACCCGCTTCCGCAGCCCGTTTGCATGCGTCCTTGGGGCTTGCGCCCATCATGGTGCGGTAATCGCCCTGCTTTGTCTTTTCAAACGTAAACGTGCAGATCACTTCCAGCTTGGTATTTTCTTTGGTTGCTTTAATCGCCTGCACCGCTTCTTCAATGTCGCTCATGGTCTCTATGCAAACCGCGTCCGCGCCGCCTTTTTCAAACGCAACCGCCTGATCGCGGAACGTATTGTACAGTTCTTCTTCCGTTACTTCTTCAATTACCAGCATTTTACCGGTAGGCCCTATGGAAGCGATTACCCAATGGTCCTCGCCAACCGCCTCGCGGGATGCCCGCGCCGCCGCTTCGTTTAATTCCAAAACCTTATCTGCCAGGCCAAAGTGCTCCAGCTTGAAACGGTTTCCGCCAAAGCTGTCCGTCTCCACCATGTCGCTGCCTGCGTCCACATAGCTTTTCGCAATGCTTTTCACTTCGTCAAAATGCTCTACGCACCAAAGTTCGGGGCATTCGCCGGGTTTCATACCCATTTTCTGCAAAAATGTCCCCCAAGCGCCGTCCGAAATCAAAACCCTGCCCCCGCGAAGTGCGTCCACAATTTTTTCTCTTTTCATACCAATAACCTCTCTTAAAAGCAATATGAATATTCATTGAAAATTTGGCAAACGGAAAAACTCATTTTGCCGAAAGCCGCTTAGCTCCGGCCTTTTTTAGATTCCGCTTTTATTGCAAAATCATATACTTCAATCATACGGCAAAGAGACAAACGCCCATATAACGATTCTGCACTTTTTTGCAAAATCATATTTTTTTGATTGTTAATGCATGGCACAGGCTCCAGCGAACGGCAAAACCACGCCATAAACAAAATCCGTTCCTCAGCCGTCCTGTTCTTCCAGCACAATACGGTGCGAAACCAATGCCATTTCCTTTATTTTTGCCTGCACCTTCCTGGTCTCAGAAAATATGTTCTCCATCAGAATGCCATCGTCCATGGGAATGATCTTGTCCACAGATTCCATAAAGAGTTTTTCCTTACCGTCCCGGCCAATCATGTATACGTTGCTTTCACACATGTTTTTTACCTCCTGTGTTCTATGTTCTATATTTTTTATTTTATTACTTAAAGATTACTTGCCTTCCGCTCCCGGCAGGAAACGCTGGCCCACTCCATAGCGGATTCATGCATAGCATGCGGCTTTTTTACCTTACGCCCGCAATCCATCTCACGTTTAGCGTAATATAGCCACGCTATAAAATACATTATACAATATCCGCCCCTGCCGGGCAAACGGTCACGTCTGGAAGCGCAGGGGTATCTCCAGCCCGCAGGCATCCATCAGTTCCCGGTTTAGGACGATGTCCTTGGTTTTGCCGTCCGCCTTTATTGCGCCGTTCTGCATCACTATGGTGCGTTCGCACAAATCGTATATCATGTCCATATCGTGGCTTGCAATAATCTTAGTATGCGCAAAACTGCCCAGCAGTTCCATAATTCTCCGGCGCGCTTTGGGATCAAGTTCGCTGGTGGGCTCGTCCAGAATCAGTGCGTCGGGCTGCATGGACAAAACGCTTGCAATGGCGGCGCTCCGCTTTTCCCCGCCGGATAGCTTGTAAGGCGCCCTGTCCCTCAGGTGCGGTATACCCACCACGCTAAGCGCGTCCGCCACCCGCTTTTCCACCTCCGCCTCGTCCATGCCGTAATTGCGCGGGCCAAACGCCACGTCGTCAAATACCGATGTCATGAAGAGCTGGTCGTCCGGGTGCTGGAACACCATACCCAAATGTTCGCGGATATGGGACAACGTTTTTTTAGTCACCGGCACGTCGCCCACCAGCACCTGGCCGGATGTGGGTGCAAGCACGCCCATCAGCGATAACAGCAGGGTAGATTTGCCCGCGCCATTCGCGCCAATAATTCCCACAGATTCCCCGTGCGTGATTAAAAAAGATACTCTCCCTAGCGCCCTGTGCCCATCGGGGTAAACATACTCCAAGTTTTTTGCTTCTATTTTATGGTGGCTCATACCATGCTCCTTTATTTCAAAAAGTTCCGGCAAACAGGGCGCCCAGAATACCGGGAATATTAAACACGCAGGCCGCAATAAAAAACGCGCTCCATCCCGCCAGAAACAGAATGTCTGCGCTGCGCAGCCGCGCCGCGCGGCCGGTGCGGTACTCGCCGTCAAACCCGCGCAGGCACATGGCCGTATGCAGCCGCTGCGCCCTGTCGTATGTCCGCAGCAAAAGCTGCCCCGCCAGTGAACCCCACACCCTGTAATGAACGCCCTTTTGTTTGGGCGCGCGCAGGGCATACGCCGTTATAGTATTGTTCGCTTCCTCCAGCAATACGGATATATACCTGTATGTAAGCAGTATCTGCAAAACCAGTATGCGCGGAACCCTAAGTTGCCTAAAAGCCATTGCAAGGCGTTCCATGCCCGTTGTGGCAATCAGCAGCAGCGCCGCTGTCACCGTGAGCACGCCTTTTATAAACAGAGAAAAAAAAGTAAGCCATCCCCGTGCCAGCTCAACCCCGCCCACCAAAACCGGCTGCGCGTCAAACAATGGGTTGAATATGCCAAGGAGCAATATAAAGGGCAGCACCACCGCCACGCGCCTGGCAATAACAGACACCGGCACTTCTGAAGCCGCGAAATAAACGATAGGAAAAAAGGCCATGGGTACTAACCCCACAACCTCGTATCTTCCGGTTGAAGCCACGGATATGATGAAAATCAGAACCGTAAGCAATTTTGCGGTGGGGTGCAGCATATGCACGCCGCTGTCTCCCAGCGCAAGCTCGTCCATTGTGCGGATGGCATAAATGGAACTTTGCAGTTTGGACAAACCGGTTCTCCTCTCAATCGGCGGGCGGCCCGTCCGCCTGCCGTTTCTTTCTTCTTCTCTTTGTTATCTGCATGGTTGTAATTCCAATAACAAACGCAAGCGCAAGGGTGAGAGCCACCCCTACTATTCCGGATACGCTCGTGCCGGCAAGCGCCGTTGCCTCCGGATTTTGGGCGGCATCCTGCTCCTTAAAGCCGTAATCCGGCAGTATAGCCGTGTTCTGCTGTGCCAGCGCCATTTGGTTGTGCAAGGCGTCGCCCGATTCCAGCTCCGTCTGCCCGGTAGTGTTAAAAACGGACCACTCCAGCCCGTCCGGATTAGAGGACGCAAACCAGGAAACAAAACCGCCGACTGCCAACGCCGCAACCACAAGCACGGCAACCACTTTTTTAAACGATGCCTTTGGCGCGGCAGGCTGCATGCCTCCTTCCAAAATTTCCGGCCTGGCTTTCCAAACAAACGTCACAACAGCCGCGGTCACCAGTCCTTCCACAATGCCTATGGCCAAGTGAATGGGCTGCATCAGGGATACAAACGTTGCAAAAGGCAACTCTGTTTTGCCGGAAAACAGCGTTTCCAGCACAACGCCAAACGCGCCCATCTGCAGCGCGGCCACAGAAGCAAACAGAGATCCCAAAAAAATCCGGCGCGTGGAATACCCTTTTTTAACAACCAGCCGGTAAATCAGCGGAAACGCTATAAAGCAGGCAAAAAAGCCCATATTAAAAACATTTGCTCCAAACGCCAGCAGCCCGCCGTCCGCAAAAAACAACGCCTGCACCAGCAAAACAGAAAAAATAGTCAGAAATCCGGCGTACGGCCCAAGCAGCGCAGCCAGCAGAATGCCGCCTGCCAGGTGCCCGCTGGAGCCTGTGGCGGGTATTGTAAAATTAATCATTTGGGCGGCAAATACAAATGCGCCCATTACGCCCATCATTGGAACTTTTTTATCATCCAGTTCAGGCCGGACTTTCTTAATGGAATAAGCGGTAACTCCCGCCGTAACCGCCATCATGGCGATCCCAACCTGGGGAGAGATCAGTGCGTCTGCCATATGCATGGTATAATACCTCCAAAAATAAATAACCCAACGAAGGGATTCAGTTTTAAAAACCCTTCTTGGGCCGTTTTCCGGAAACCTGCATTTTGCCTCCGCGCAATCTTCATGATCACATTTCTTTTTTGGCAAATACTATTATGAATGATTCTTGATTATTTTATATGAAACAACTCCAGAATAATAGTACTTTTCCGCTTAATTTTGCAAAATATTATTTAGTAATGCTGTCAAGCTGCCGCTGCAGTTCATAAATCAATGCATACACGCCAAGGCTGGCAGCCAGAACAATGTCTTCGCAAGGCAGATAATCGTTGATGCTGCTGTCAAACAATATGGCTGCGGAAGACGGCAGTTCGTCTTCTTCCTGCCATACAACATAGGTGATTTGCACGTTTGGAAAAACAGGCAAATGAACGCTGGCGGTGCCAAAATTGCCAATCCGCCCGCCCAGCCGCAGGCCGCAGTGAATCAGCGTCTTTGGATTCAGTCCAAACGTTTTTTGCAGGGGCAGTTCCGCACGTTTCTGAAAAACAGGGTAATACGTCTCTCCGCCGCCCCGTACTTCCAAAAAAGAAATCAGTGTGCCGGTAAGCTCCGTTTTGGTGGCATAGATCAAATAATGCAGTATAAGCGCCTTTATGTTAGCGGGCACGCTCTGGCTGTCCGCACGGCCAATTTCTCCGCCGGGATATTGCACCCAATATTGCACAGACAAAAAACGGAGTATCAGCCGGTTTGCCTCTTTATCATAAAGGCAACCCGCATTGTTCGCCATTTCCTCAGGATTTTTTTTCGCAAAAGAACGGCATCCCAATTCATAGGCTTGCAGGTAGCCGCTTCCCATATTTGTATCGTTTTCCATATACCCTTTTTCCCCAATCCAATAATTCTGCCGATACTAGTATTCCATTTTTTGATGTGAAATTCAATAGAAAGTTTTAATCATTAAACTTGGGATTATTTAAACATGGCTCCCATGATGCGGGCGCACTCCTCAATTAAAATATCTTTGTCAATATCGGAGGCTTGCTCAAACGCAAGATGGCTCTCTATTCCCTGTACCAGCGTAAACAGCAGGTAGGTTTGCTCCCGCTCGTGCCTAAAGGAATACCCGGCTTTTGCAAGCTCCGCCGCAATGGCAGCCATCATTGTTTTTTCTATTTCCATAAAGCCGGCCTTCACGTCTTCGTCCCGGTAAATCAGGGACATAACCTCGTCGTGAAACAGTTTTTTTGCGTAATGAAACTCAACAAATATCCTGAGAACATTTTTTGCAATATCCCTGGTATCTATGGCAATAGTCTTGGAAATGGCGGCGCATATCTTTCGGGTGAGCTCTTCTCCAAACATTTCAAGACAAATCAGCAGGATATCCTTTTTGTCTTTAAAGTACGCGTAGACACTTCCGGTGGAAACGCCTGCCGACGCCGCTATCTCCGCGGTGTTTGTCCCATAATATCCTTTGGTGTTAAATATCCCGTAAGCCGCCTGTATAATTTTTTCCTTTTTCTCTATAGACCTTTTTTGATTGGGAATCCGTACGCTTTTTTCTTCCATGTAAAGCTCCAGACAGTATTTTTCAGTATCAGTGTAATGCCTTTTTGCAGTTATGTCAACACATATATGAAATTGATTTCATGTTCTTATTGACATTGGGCCAGCATAAAAATATAATGAATGCGTAAACGACAGAAACGCAAGGAGGCTGCCCCAAATGGGAAAAAAATTAAACGTCGTCAGTCTGATCGCTCTCTCTATCGCCATGTTTATGAGCATGCTGGACGGCACAATCATCAATATCGCGCTGCCGGACATCACCAAATATTTCGGAGCAAACTTAACGGACACAAGCTGGATCAGCACCATTTACGTAATGGGCCTTTCCATATTCATGATTACGGCTTCCAAGCTGGCGGACCAGTTTGGCCGCAAAAAAGTCATGCTTATAGGCCTTGCGCTCTTTGGCGCCTCTTCCGCTCTCTGCGGCCTTTCAAATTCCCTGCTCACGCTTATTGCCATGCGCTTCATACAGGGTATCGGCGGCGCAATCATCACACCCCTGGTCATTCCCATGGCGCTGGAGGTGTTCCCCCGCGAAAAATCCCAAACTGTGGCAGGCATCATTGGCGCTGTCACCGCGGCGGCCGCCGCCAGCGGGCCTCCGGTGGGCGGGCTTATCATAGAATATATGAACTGGCAGTTTATTTTCTTTGTGAACGTTCCTTTCGCAATCCTTTCCTTTATCCTCATCGCATGCTTTATGAAGGAAACATACGATGAGACGACCTCCAAAAAAATAGACTGGCAAGGCATGCTTCTGCTTACAGCCACCCTGTTTTTACTTACGTTTGCGCTGCTCAAGGGCAATGACTACGGCTGGGGCTCCACCCTCATCATCTCCATGTTCATCGGATCGGCGGCATCGTTTGTCCTGTTTATACTTGTGGAACTTAAAATTAAACATCCCATGATCGATTTTACCCTTTTCCGTGAAAAAACGTTTACCGCATCCACTATCTGTTATGCCATTACCGGCTTTTCCATTGCCAGCACCATGCTTATATTCAGCTATTTTTTGCAGGACGCGCTAGGGTATGCGGTTCTGGATGCGGCATTCATCATTATGACTCTCGCGCTCACCGTGATGGTATCCATGCCCCTCGGGTCATGGTTGGCGGGTAAATTCGGCGCGCATCCGGTCAATTTCATCGGCCTTGTGGGCATGGCTGCGGGCATATTCCTGCTTTCACGCCTGCAGATACCCACGGATAAGGCCGTTCTCATTGCGGACATGGTGGTTTGCGGATTTGGCCTTGGATTTGCATCCCAGGCACTTGTTTCCGCCATTAAATACCTACCCAAAGAAAAAGGCGGCATGGGGTCTGGCATTGCCAACGCAGCCCGGCAGGTGGGCGTGTGCCTGGGTATCGCGCTGCTTGTAAGCGTGCTCACCACCAACGTCACGGGCGCAAAAAATGATATCAAGGCAAATGCCGTGGCCCAAATAAACAGCAACCAAACCATTGTCTCCTCCATCAAGGCGGTGATGATCGCGGACATAAACAGCAGCTTTGAAAAAAGCTTATCCAATAGCGTGGATGTGGAAGAGGGCCTGGAAGATACCATGACAAACGATGTGAAGGACGCGCTTGCAGAGGTGTCCGAACCGCCCAAACCCACAACAGACGATGCCTTAAAACAATTGTATGAAGGGGCGGACGATTTAAAAGAAGGCGCTTCCAAGGCTGCGGACGGCCAGAACTCACTGGACGGCGGCATTGGCTCCCTGGACGCAGGCCTCTCCAAGCTGCAGGACGGAAGCCTGTCCCTGGAATCCGGCTCGGGCTCTCTGGAGAACGGGCTTGCAGCCGCATACACCGGATCCGTCAAACTGGCGGAAGGCGCAAACGGCATTCCGTCCCTGCACAGCGGCGCTGAGTCCCTGGAGAGCGGGGCGAAGGACCTTGCTTTGGGCTCTAAAGAACTGCTTGCGCAGTTTTCAACCGGATCAACCGCTGCTACTTTAAAAGACAGCGTACTGGCGCTGGGCAGCGGCGCTTCTGCCCTGTATGCAGGCACCCAGGCTCTTCTTTCCCAATTTTCGGACGGTTCCGCAAGCAACCCCACGCTTAAATACAATATAGCCATCCTGCAGACTGGCGCGCAAAGCCTGCAGGCGCAGGTACAGTCCGGCTCTACTGCCAATCTGAAATATCTGGCAGACAGCCTGAACAGCGCATCCGGCGTACCCGCCTATGTGTCCAGTTCAAGCGCGCTGATCGCCTCCCTGAGAAATTCGTCCAATGCCTCCATATACAATTCAGTGGTTGCAGAGCTTGCCGCAACTACCGATCCGTCCCAAATCCAGGCGCTTTCCACCACCCTGGTACTCATCACCAACACGGCGGACGCAACACCAAACGTTACGCTGCTTGTGGGCGGCACGCCTGTTTCCATGACCCAGACGCAGGCCACCATTACCCTGCTTGGGTCCGCCGGCTATTCGTCAGCCGCCGCCATCCAGCAGGCGCAGGATTCTTATGACAACGGAGGGACTCTGATCCAGACGAACATCGCCCTTCTGGACAGCCAGTTCTCTGCGGGAAACAACCCGGCAACCCCCACACTATGCGATGGGATCAATGCGCTTGCCTCGGGCGTCCAGCAATTGGGCGACCAGTTGGAAGCAGGCAACAATCCCGCCGTGCCCACGCTGTACGACAGCATCGTTCAACTGAACACGGGCGCAAAGCAGCTCTCGGAGGGCACAGCGGCGCTTGCGGCGCAAATGTCTGCAAGCGGCAGCACAGCCAGCCCCTCCCTCTACGACAACATCAAGGCCTTAAGCGACGGCGCGGCCAGCCTTTATTCCGGCACGCAGGCGTTAACCTCGGGCACAGACCAGCTTCGCCAATTACAGACGGGGATAGGCGACCTTTCCGCCGCCCTGTATCAGCTAAAGAACGGTTCCGCCAGCCTGCGCTCGGGCAGCCAGGATCTTAGGGCGGGAATTGATTCCGCTAAAAGCGGCAGCAAGGACCTGTTAAGCGGTTCAGGGGACCTGATGAACGCTCTTGAAAAAATCAGGAACGGCGCATCCCAAATCGTATCTGGCGTGGGGCTGGATGGGCAGGCGCAGGCAATCCAAAGCGTCATAGACACCATCAAGCAGGACAAGGACGCCAAAACGGCCGGAGCGTTTGACGAAACATTCCTTGTTGCGGCCATTATCATTGCCGCTCTTTCCGCAACAGGATTATTCACAGACAAAAAGGAACAAAAGGGGTTGCAAACACCCGCCAAAAGAAAAGTGGGTTAATACCTGCGCCAACGGCGCATGCAAAAAAGATGCCAGAGGCTCGGCCTTTGGCATCCTTTTTGCTGTATTAAACCGAGGCCTTAAGTACGGCCTCCAGTTCTTCTCCGGGCATGGGTCTGTAGAAATAATAGCCCTGTACTTCGTCGCACATTTTACCCTGCAAAAAAGATTTCTGCAATTCGGTTTCCACCCCTTCGGCAATCACTTTAATCCCCAGGTTCTTTGCCAGGTTGATGATCACCTTTACAATGGCCCTGTCCTTCCTGCCGCCCTCTATGCTGCGGACAAACTGCATGTCCATTTTAATCCGGTCTATGGGCAGCAGCTTCAGGCGGCTCAAAGACGAATATTCTGTTCCAAAATCATCAATGGAAATGGTAACGCCCAAATCTTTTAAATTATTAAGAACGTTGATAATATAGCCAGATTCGTTCATAGCCGCGCTTTCAGTAATCTCCAGCTCCAGATATTCGGGTGCCAGTCCTGTCTCCATCAGTATTTTTTTCACCTTTTCCACCATATTGGGATCCCTGAACTGGTTTACGGATACATTCACCGCCATGCGGACCAGCGGCAGCCCCATTTGCTGCCACTTTTTGTTCTGGATGCAGGCGGTTTTCAAAATCCATTCCCCAATTCCGTTGATCAAGCCGGTCTGTTCTGCCAGCGGTATAAATGTTATGGGCGGCACCATGCCCATCTCCGGATGGTTCCATCTAAGCAGCGCTTCCACACCCACAATTCTGCAGGAAGGCAGGCTTACCTGGGGCTGGTAATATACAATCAGCTCGTTTCTGTCCAAAACGCGAAACAATTGATTGGAAACCTTCACCTTTTGCTGAACTCTTTGCTTGATATCCTCCGTACACAGCACATACTGGTTCTTTCCCTTCGCTTTTGCGTTGTACATGGCAATATCCGCATTTTTAATCAACGTTTCAGTATCCTCTCCGTCAACAGGATATACGGCTATTCCGGCACTGGCCGTTACAAAAAACTCCTGTTGGTTGATCAAAAAATTTTTATTAAACAGGCTCATGATGCTGTCCGCGACCTTTATAACATCCTCCTGCTTTGCAAGGTCGTTCATCATAATCAGGAATTCATCGCCTCCAAAACGAGAAACAGTATCTGACTTGCGGATATTTTGCAAAAGTATATTTGCAATGTTTTTGATCAGCTCGTCCCCGCCCTCGTGCCCCATTGTATCGTTTACATTTTTAAATGAATCCAAATCCAAAAACATGATGCCGATGAATTTGTGTGTCCTTTGGGCCAGATAAATCGCCTGCGTCACCCTGTCCTTAAAGAGAGACCTGTTGGGCAGTTTTGTCAAATGGTCGTAAAACGCCATTTCGTTTACCGTCTTCTCCCCTTCCACTTTTGTGAAAGCGCCCGAAAAGATATTGGTCACCACCTCCAGCAGCATCAGATGTTCGGCGGGAATATCTCTTACTGCCGTTCTGTAATTGGCCCCTAGAAACCCAAAATATTTATCCTTGCTCCGTATTGGAATGACCGCCATTGTGCGTATGTCAAAGCTAACCAGTTCAAGCATTTCAAAATGCGCATCCGGCGGCAGCTCCTGTATATCCGGTATCTTAAGCGTCTCGCCAGACCAGATGCGCTCCATAAGCCAGGGGAACTGATCGAACGGAACATGATAAAACGATCCAATCTCCGGGCTTACTCCGTCTTCACACCATTCGTAACGGTATGTCATTGTTCTACGCTGCAAATCAAACATCATCACAAACAGCCGATCCTGCCGCGCAAACCGGCCACATTTTTCCAGAACTGCGTGAATGCAGCCTTCCAGCGTCACATCGTTAATCCGTACAAAATCGGAAGAGATTTTGGAAAGGATATTCTGCATATCCATTGTACGCCTGTTCTCATTCAGCCTGGCGATGTATACCTTGTTGACATAAAAAGCAATTAAAATTGCAGCGACCATAATGCCCAGCCGCGCTATATGATCAATTTCGTCTACGTTTACAGGTATGCCGGGGGATACAAGCCAAACCATGATCTGGGTCAAAAGAATGGAGACCGTAAGGACAACCAGAATATACCGCTTATTAAATACCAGTGCAAAAATAATTACAATAACAGGAAAAGCCCAAACGGTTATGGCGGAGGTCTCCACAAACCGCAGCGTCACAACCGGTATGGCAGCCGATATAATAGAAATATTTACAATATCCTTATAGCTGTCCTTTATTTTCTGCCGCCTTACAAATTCAATCGTAATTCCAATGGACAGCAGAATCAAACCATAAGCGTATACCTGCCCCATATCGGCTGTTTTATAAAAATATCCGGAAATAATATACAGCAGGCTTCCCACGACGGATGCCGCGGATATATAGCTGTACAAGGCGGAACGGGAGGAAACGCTCAGAATGGATTCCTCCTCATGAACAGGACTGGCCTGCATCAATCCGTAACGGCCGATGGAGTAATGCACCACGGCAAGGGGCAAAATGATAATGATAGGCGCAAGCTGGGGGATATGGAGCGATAGATAGGAATTAAATATTATGTCCGTTGCTGTGCCCAAAAGAACAGCCGCCAGAAAAGAACCAAATATCAAGCGAGATTGCTTTTTAACCTGTAGGTTCAAAGATTTGCGCCCCCACATCCAGACAAGCCCCAGGCCCAAAACAGCATAGCCGCCGTAATATATGCTATAAAACAGATCCCAGCCGTTGTTTTCTGCAGAGTTTACCCATCCCATATCCGTCCAAATCAAATTGTATTGCGCAAAGCCCAAATCGGTGGGAAACGCAAAAACATAAACGGTAACCACTGCGGGCGCATACAGCAAAACGTAGAACCATTTTGGGGGAACAAATTTTTTATTAGTAAGAATCAAAAAAAAATGCAGCAAAAGCGCAAATGTAACGCCCCATCCAAAGGCCGCAACTCTTCGCCAGAACAAGCATTCAAGTACATTAAAAGCGGAAGTTGCAAACGCAAATCCCAAAGACCAAACAGAGAGCGCCAGGCAGATAGCAAAGGTCACCCTGTTAAGGGTACTTTTCCGGTTAATGCGGAGGATATATACGCTAAACGTGCCATAAACAATAAACACCACAAAAAATGCAACGGAAAAAATCAATGGCAGTTCCATACCGCATCCTCCCCTCGGGCAGGTCTTCTCCCGCCCGATTAAAACAGCCGATATATTCTCGTTTTCAGTTGTACCGTATAATAAACCCCGGCCAATACCATGGGCACGGCGGGAAAACAGTGCGGATATTGATCCGGATTAAGTAAGGCACATGCCTCTGCGCAAAACCGGCTCCAACTCATTTGCGGGCATGGGCTTGAAATAATAAAAGCCCTGCACCACATCACACATTTTTTGGCTTAAAAAAGCAAGCTGATGTTCCGTCTCCACGCCCTCTGCAACCACCTTCATACCAAGGTTCTTTGCCAGGCTGATGATCACTTTTGTAATTGCCTGGTCTTTGTTACTCCCGTCTATTCCCCGAACAAATTGGGTATCCATCTTAATCCGGTCTATCGGCAGCATTTTTAAACGGCTCAGTGAACTGTATTCGGTTCCAAAATCGTCTATGGATATGGAAATGCCCAGCTTCTTTAAATTTTTGAGCACATCCACAATATAGCTTGCTTCGTGTATGGCTATGCTTTCCGTTATTTCCAGCTCAAGAAACTGAGGCTCAAGCTGTGTCTTGGCCAATATATCCTTGATTTGGCGCACAAGATTGGGGTTTCTAAACTGGTTGACCGAAACGTTTACAGCCATGCGTATCTGGGGCAATCCCATATCCTGCCATCTTTTGTTTTGTTGGCAGGCTTTCTCCAGCACCCACTCGCCAATCGGATTAATAAGGCCGGTCTGCTCGGCCAGCGGTATAAACGTCATGGGCGAAATCATGCCCATTTCAGGCTGTTTCCAGCGCAGCAGCGCTTCCACGCCAATAATTCGCCCGGTACCCACGCTTACCTGCGGCTGATAATACACCGTCAACTCGTTGCGTTCCAGCGCGTGATACAAGTGATTGGTGATTTTTGTTTTGCTTTGAGTCTCTTCTTTAATTTCGCTTGTGCAAAGCACATATTGGTTTTTTCCCAGCGATTTTGCGCTGTACATGGCGATATCTGCGTTTTTGATAAGGGATTCCGTATCCTCTCCGTCGTCCGGAAAAAGAGCCACACCCGCGCTCACGGTAATATAAAATTCCTGCTGGCCCACTTTAATCCGCTTGTTAAACAGGCTCATGATATGTTCAGAAATTTTTTGGATATTTTCTTTGCTGTCAATCTGGTTGAACATGATCAAAAACTCGTCTCCGCCAAAACGGGATACGGTATCCGATCTCCGCACGTTTTTAAGCAAAAGCTCGGAGACTTTTCTCAGCAGTTCGTCTCCTCCTTCGTGGCCCATGGTGTCATTCACATTTTTAAAAGAATCCAGATCAAGGAACATAATGCCAATCTTTTTTCCGGTGCGTTGCGATAAGGCTATTGCCTGGTCAACCTGATTCTTAAACATCTGCCGGTTGGGCAGATTTGTCAAATGGTCAAAATATGCCATTTTGTTAATTTCCCGTTCCGCCTCGGCCATGATAAACGCGTCGGAAAAAATGTTGGACATAAGCTCTGCCAGAACGATTTGGCTGGAGCGCCAGGCACGGCTTGTCGAAGCGCCAAATCCAATAAAGCCCAAAAACGTATCCTTACTGCGGATAGGCGCGGCCAGAAGGGAGCAAATATTCCTGTTCTCCAATTCCGCCCTCTCCCGGAATGCTTCCCTGGGCAGCTCAGCGGTATTTGAAAACTGAACCTTTCGGTTCTGCCTGATTTGCTCCGCAAGCCACGGGTACTCGTCCACAGACGAGCCGTAAAATAAATCCATTTCGGGAGCAAGCCCTTCTTGGCACCATTCATACCTGTACGTTACTTTTTTCAGCATATGGTCAAACAATATTACAAAAGCCCTGTCCGCCTGCACATAACATCCGCCCTTTTCCAGTGCATCGCAAATTTTTTCCTCCAGATTAGATGCGTTTACCGTCACAAATTCAGAAGATATCCTGGAAATCAATTTTTGCATGCGGGTATGTTCGGCATTCTCTTTCAGCCTGAATATATAGATACGGTTAATATAAAAAGCCATCCAAAGTGATACGCCAAGAATACTGAGCCGCTGAATATGGTCGTCCAAACCCACCGTAACCACAGCCAACGGCGCCAACCCCCATACCAGAACCTGCGTAAGTATAACGGATACCCCAAGGATCATCAATACATACCGCTTGTTAAACACAAGGGCAAATATAATCAGAATTACCGGAAAGGCCCATATAGTAACACTGGCAAACCGGATAAATTGAAGCGTTATAACCGGTATGGAAATAGCAATAATAATTACGTTGATTATATCTTTATATTCTTCTCTTATCTTGAACCGCTGTACAGTTTGGATACCTGCGGCAAATACAGCCAGCGTTATGCTAAACCCAACAACCTGATCAAAACTCCAGTAAACAGAGGCCGGAGTTTCGAATAAATAAAATAATACTGCGCACGCAGCATAGGCGACGGAAAGGTATCCGTATAATTTCCGCCGGGCGCCGTCATCCAGTATCTGTTCGTCCGACACCGTCTTGGATTTTAAAAAGCCGAACTGCTTAATTGCGTAGTACACAATGGCAAGGGGAAAAATCAAAATGATCGGCGCCATTTGCGGAAACAGTATGTGCGCGTATTTGCTTAATATGGTATCCGTTACTGTTGCTGCCGCTCCCGCTGCAAGCCAGGATATAAAAAATATTTTTGCCTGCCTTTGAACCTTGGGACTTTTTTTCCCCCACAGCCAGACAAGCGTAAATACAACAGCCATTACTGCCATGTAATACAGGTTAAAATACGTCATCCAAAAATTGCTTAAAACATTCACCCAGCCATAAGCCGTTTGTACAATCTCAAACTGCTGCGGGTTTATTGGATTGGGCAGTACAAAGAGGCATACATTCAAAACGGCCGGCGCATAAAGCACAACATATATCCACCATTTTTTAAGCTTGGAATTGCAGCCGGTGAGCACAAGAATAAAATGAAGAAGCACGCCGTATCCAGAGCACCAGCCCACAGCGGCTATCCGCTGCCAAAACAGGCTGGCCTCCATATTGGCCGCATTGGTGGAAAAACCAAAACCAAGAGCCCACAAGCAAACCAAGAGGCAAACCCCGCAAAACAGCCGGTTCATTGTTCCCTTTGGGTTAAGGGATAAAATGTATCCGGCCAATATGCCGCTGATAACACAGGCAGCAAAAAAAGCTATTGAAAAAATCGAAGATAAATTGCCCATACTTCCCTTTCGCTTCAGAAATATGAATTGTCTTAAGCATTTATCGTAACAAACGGGTGGATACTTTATTAAATTTTGGAAAAAATGTCGATTTGCACAAATGAAATTCGTCTCAACAACAGTCGGTCGCGGCTGCAAAATGAATCATTTCGTACCCTTCATACTCAACGGACTAAAGTCGCAAATAAAAAATCCGGCGCAAGCCGGATCTGTATCTGATGCGATTTAATATTCTTTTTTGGGCTTTTTTTCCCGCGCCGTTTTTTTCTTGGCCGGTTTTCTGGAATTTTTATCTCCCATTCCATACACCTCCATCCACTACGGCAAGTATTCCCACTTACCGCATGGCCTAAAACATTTATAGCCCATTTTTTAATTTAGAGCATAAATGTTGTGCCTGGCCTCCCATTTATTTTGAATCTCAAAATAACACAATCCCTGATATTGCTCTATCAGTGATAAAATACCCTCCATAGCCGCCTGCACGCGCGCGTCTGTCTCCACTCCCATCACAATCAGCGTTTTGATGCAATATGCGCTCTGCATGATCCCAAGGCAGCAAAACGACGCCTTGCGCGGCTTTGTTTCAGGCTGGTACTTCAGCGCAGACCTGAACTCTGTTATTCTGCTTTGGGTGGAAAACACATAGGAACCCTGAACGCCGCGCCCGGGCCGTGCCGGCGCCCCGGCTTCCCAGCGCCTGTTCAAATGTTCAAACAAAAAAGAACCCGCTTTTTGCATAGCCACGTCTTTTTCCGTTACGCCAAGGCTCATAAGCTTTTGTATTTGGTAGGCCGTTGCAAAAACGGTATGGTCAAACGAACCGTCCGAAAGCTGCCTGTTTTTAATTTCCAGAGCAAGCTGCGTTATAGCCTGTTCGTCCACCGGCGACGTTTCCCCAAATATCCGGGATTTTATCAGCAGGGAATAATAATCGTAATTCTCCCGCAATGTTTTGAGAACATCTTTTAACCGCGCATCCGCCCGCAAGCTATCCAGTACGTGTATGTGCCTGAATGCTGACAGGATATCGTAGGTTGCCTTTATGCGGTCCTCCCCCGGCCATAGACCGTCTTCGGCCTGCAATGACAAAATGTCCGCAATCCGGGGAGCAAGCAGCCGGTAAGCAATTGCGTGCGGGATCTCGCGGATTAAATAATAGCTCCCGCTCTTTATAATGTTTTCAAAGTCGCCTCTCCGGTATTCGTAGAAAACCTCCGCCAAAACCGAATATTTTTTGCTTGCCATCAAGGGAATCATCCCGGCAAGAGTGCAGCGCAGCAAAATGTAACACCTTCCTTGATAAAAACAAATTATACAACTATGTCATCATACCATACGCAAAGCCTGATGATTAGCGGTAATTATTTGTTCTTTTACTAATCATATCCCTTTAACCAGCCGAACAAGATAATGCAAAATAACAAAATAATTCAAAAATTAATAAAATTGTTTTATAAATTAGCATTGTCTTTTTTTTTATTTTTCAGTATGATTAAAATAAATCTTCCCACTAAATACTAACACCAAAGATTTCTCTTAAACAAAAACGGAGGTAACATTTATGTCAAATGTGCAAGAACAATATACCGCACGCCTAAAAAGAGTAACGGACGCAACAAAACTCATTGAACCGGACAGAGTGCCCCTTGTTCCGGTGTTCCAGGCATTTCCCATCTACTATGCCGGAACCTGCACCATTCAGGACGCAATGGAAGACTTCAGCAAGGCGGAAGAAGCGTATGATATATTCTACAAGCATTTTCAGCCGGATCTTGCCTGGGATCCCATCCTGTTCTTCCCCACAAACTATATGGAAACATCGGGCATCACCTGGTTCCGCTGGCCGGGCAAGCATATAGAAGACCCCAACACCATGTACCAGTATATTGAAGGCGAATACATGAAGGGCGACGAATACCACGAGGCCACCATGGACATCACAAAGTTCATGATGAATAAATGGATCCCCAGAAGCTTTGCCAACCTGCAGGGCCTTGCCAAGATTGATTTCCGTAATTCCATGTGGTTTGGCCATATGGGCGAATTTGCAGCCTTCTCCGACCCGGAAGTAATCGCTTCCCTGGATACTCTGGTAAAAACGGGCAAGCAGTTAATGGACTGGTTCGGCAAGCTGGGCAACTACCAGGATAAGATGAAGAACCAATTCGGCCTGCCTCTACTGTATTCGGGATTCGCTTATGCGCCCTTTGATATGATCGGCGACAGCATGCGCGGCACAGTGGAAATACTGATGGATATGTACGACCGCCCGGACGAGCTCCTGGCTTTGATCGACGTGGTTACGGAATTCGCTATTAAAGACACCATCGCCGGATGCTCGGGCAAGCAGACGCCGTATGTTTGGTACTGGCTGCACAAGGGCGTGGACGAATTCATGAGCGACGAGCAGTTTAAAACGTTCTACTGGCCCTCGCTCCTGAAATACATCACTGCCGTTGCGGACGCCGGTCTGGTACCCGTGCTGTATGTGGAAGGCAAATACAACAGCCGTCTGGAATACTTAAAGGAAGTACCCCCGGGAAAATGCATCTTCTCTTTTGAATATACGGATATGCAAAAAGCCAAAAAAGCCCTGGGCGGCCACAGCTGCATCATGGGCGACGTGCCCGCGGTAATGCTGACCTACGGAGAAAAACAGGAAGTTGTGGATTACTGCAAAATGCTGATAGATACCTGCGCGCCGGGCGGCGGATTTATTATGGACAGCGGCACCATGATAGACGACGCCAAGGTGGAAAACATTGAAGCCATGTTTGAAACGACCCTGACTTATGGCAAAAGATAAAGCGCATACAAAATAAATGCATGGGCGGACCGGACGGTCCGCCTTTTTTGCGTCAAACGCTTTTATGACAGGCAAATAACGTTATAATATACCTGTATACATTCACACTATGACTTTTATATAAAGGTTCGTAGAGATTTATATCTTAAACGCCGCTACGCGCAATTGATCTGAACGGCGTAGCATGGCGCATAAAGGAAAAAGGCGTAAGGTACCCATTGGCGGATTACCTCCACGCCATGTTCATGTTTTCAAACATGCTCTCCTGCTCTGCCGGTGACGCGTTTTTCAGCGCGGAGCCTACAATCTCAAGCTCGTCCCTCTCCAGCCGCTCCATAATAGAGGCGGCGTATTCGGATGCCGAAATCGTTCGCAGGCCCGTTTGCGCGCCTGTATCAAGCCTGCGCCGCCCCTGCATATTCAGTTCGGTATCCACCGCGGGCGGCAAAATCTCAAACACCCGTATGTTGGTTAAAATCAACTGCCTGCGCAGGCACTTCGTGAATATATGCAGGCCCGCCTTTGTGGCACAATAAACGGGCATGTGCGCCATTGGAACAAGCCCCAGGGAAGAGGAAACGTTCACAATCGCCGCCGTGGACTGGTTCATCAGCAGGGGGATCAGGGAGGCGCACAGGTATATGGGCGCTTCCAGGTTGGTTCTTATCTCGCTTTCCCCCCTCAGCAGTTCCTCTTTTCCCAGGCGGAAATCAATGTTGTTCTGTATCCCCGCGTTGTTTACCAATATATTCAGTTTTTTGTGATTTTCAATAATCCAGGATACCAAAGCGTCCCTGCTGCTGCCATCCGAAACATCGCATTCCCGCACATGCAACCCCGGATATCTCTGCTGCGCCTGCTGCAGCCTGTCCTTTTTTCTGCTGCATATAATCACTTCATTCCCGGCGGCCAAAAAAGCCTCCGCCAGAGCAAACCCAATTCCGCCTGCTCCTCCCGTAATCAATATCGTATTTCCGTTCAACTTCATGGTTGCTTGCCTCCATTTCTACCATTATTTTAAATCAAATAACTGGATTTATGCAGGCGGCGGCCAAAAAGCGGGTTTTTAAAAAAATTTACTCAAAACAAATGGTTTTTGACATCCCGTCAAATCCGGCTTTGGTATTTGGAAATACGGCGCGCGCACAATCAATATATTCCAATGGGTCTTTCAGAGAAGGGCTGTAATGCGTCAGCCACAGTTCCCGGCACCCGCTCTCCTTTGCCAGAAATGCGGCTTCAGAAAATATCATATGCTTTTTCCCCACCGCTCCGTCGCGTTTTTCGTCCTCGCCATATATGCCTTCGCATACAAACAGGTCGGAATCCCGTGCCAGCAGTGCAACGCTGCCAGCGGGCCTGGAATCCGTGCAATAGGTCACCTTGATGCCCCGCCTGGATTCCCCCAGCACCATGCCGGAATCAAACACCCTGCCTTGGTGCCAAATGGTTTCCCCTTTTTGAAGCCTGCTCCAGTATTCTATGGGTATTTCCTGCGCCTGCGCACGATGCGCGTCAAAGGCGCCTGCGCGCCTGATCTCCAGGCTGTAGGCCAGGCAGGGAATCCTGTGGTCTGCCGGGGCGCTTTGTATAAACAACTCCCCCAGCCGCTGCGTACAGTTTGATTCTTCCGGCAGCTTGCACAAATGAAGGTCAAACGGCAGTGCGGGCGCTATCACTGTCAACCCGCGCACAACTTCCTCCAACCCCGGCGGGCCAAACAAGCACAGCGGCTCCGTTTTGCCGGCGTTCGCAAGTGTCAGCAAAAGGCCGGGCAACCCCGCCACATGGTCCGCGTGAAAATGCGTAAACAAAATTGCGGAAAGGGATTTAAACCCCCAACCCGCCAGTTTAAGGCCAACCTGCGTTCCCTCGCCGCAGTCTATCAATACCATTTGGCCGCCCGTCCGGTATAAAAGAGCTGTCAAGCGCCTCTCGGGCAAAGGCATCATGCCTCCGCAGCCAAGCAAACAAACGTCAACCATTCAAACACCGTAGCCTTTCTTCATACAGTTTATCAGCACTGCGCCTTTTTATGCGCACCTGGGTCCCTGCGAGCAAAAACGTCTATTGGGCAGGATGATACTCCCATTATGGCGCAGCCCCGGTAAAAAAACAACCCGTTCCCCGGATACCATTTCCTTGGAGAACGGGCCTTGCTTTTATTTGTATTTATTTTCTCAGGTTAAACATTTCAATTTTTTCTTTCAACAGCACCGCCTGTCCGGAAAGCTCTTCGCTTGCTGCAGCTCCTTCCTGTGTGGAGGCGGAATTGGTCTGCACCACCTGGCTCATCTGCTCAATGCCCTGGTTTACCTGCCGTATTCCCGCCGCCTGTTCCTCAGACGCGGAGAGTATCTTCTCCTCCAAAATTTCAGCGTCCAGCGCGCCCTGCACAATCAGCTTCAGCGCGTCGGCGGTTTTGTCCGCCAATCTGGCTCCCTCGTTTATCTTTTTTACAGAACCTTCAATCAGTTCCGCGGTTTCCTTGGCGGCATCTGCGCTTCTTCCCGCAAGGCTCCGCACCTCCTCCGCAACAACCGCAAACCCTTTTCCGTGCGCGCCTGCCCGTGCGGCCTCTACCGCCGCGTTCAAAGCCAGTATGTTTGTCTGGAAGGCAATGTCGTCTATCACTTTAATAATCCTGGAGATGTTTTCAGAAGATTCGTTAATCTCGTCCATAGACTTGAGCATTTCCTTCATCTGTACGTCCGCTTCCTCCGCCGCCTGTTTGGACCGCACGGCAGACGCCTTGGATTCCTTTGCGTTCTCCACGTTTTGGTTGGTCTGTGAAGCAATATGGCCCATGGTCACCGTAAATTCTTCTATGGAGCTGGCCTGTTCGGTCGCTCCCTGGGATACGGCCTGGTTTCCGGCAGAAACCTGCTCGCTGCCCGCCGCAACCTGGTCTGCCGTCAGGCTGATCTCCATCAACACTTCGTTCAAAGAGCCAATGATATGGTTGATGGAAGATTTGAGAGCCACAAAATCTCCCCTGTAATCGGATTTTATTTCCAGGTCCAGGTTTCCGGCGGCCATCTCTCCCAAAACATTTGAAATCTCCGTAATGTACCCGTTCAGCGAATCAACTGTTTCATTCAATGCGTTCTTGATTATTGCGTGGTCTCCCTTGTAATCTCCCTCCACCCTTACCTGCAGATTGCCTTTTGCAACTTCACTTAAAACTTGGGCGGATTCGTTAATGGGATTAATCACTGCGTCAAGCGTTCTGTTAAAACCCGAAAGAATATCCCCAAACAGGCCCGGCACTTTTCCGATGTCCGCCCTCTTTTTAAGGTCGCCTTCTATCGCCGCGTCCGCAAGACCAATGGATTCAGCTATGAGAGCCCTAAAGGTCAAACGCAGAGTTGCCATATCGCTTACAATGTGTTTAAAATCGCCGTTGTATAGCCCGGCATCCAGCACTTCACTGCGTTCACCCTTTGCAAGCACCTCAAGGTCTTCCTGAACGGCTTTTAAAGGTTCCATAATAGCGTCCAGCGTTTGGTTGAATCCCTCCACCACTTTGCGGTAGTCTCCCCGATGCTGTTCCGTATCCGCGCGTGTTGAAAGGCGGCCCTGGCCTGCCGCCTCTGCCAGCATATTCACATCCGCTATCAGTTTTTTAATGGACGCCGTCATTTCCTCAAACGACTTGGCAAGGCTTCCAAGTTCGTCTTTGGAGTCTATAACAAGCCGGATATCCATGTCTCCAGCCGCGATTTTACCGGATGCTTCCGTCAGTCGGCGTACAGGCCTGGTAATCCCTCTTGTAACGCTAACGGCCATCAGTACGCCAATCACGCCGACCGCTGCCTCAACCAAAACCATAATAAGAATGCTTGTTGTCTTTGACTGCTCATTGGACGCCAAAGTTGCTTTGGCAGATTCACTGTTGTATTCCTGCATTACATTCAACTGGTCTTCCACTTTTTGCGCCGCTGCTGCGGTAGTTGCCATCTGATCCTTCAGTTTGCCTGAATCGCCCGACTCCACAACCGCAATAACCTGGCCTATCTGATTCTCGTAGTCCTGAAACGTTGTTTTTAATGCGTTCAGGTTTGTTTCACCCTGCTGGTCAACAATTGTTTTTGCGTATGCGTCAAAATCCTGGTTCAATTCTGTTTTTGAACTGTCCAGTATTTTCTGCAGGCTTTCTGCACCGCTCTGCGAGAAATCCTCGTATACCGTTTTAAGCACCGATACCCGAAGGGTAAAAAATTCTTCGGTCATATCCGCAACGTTGCTTACGCCAATCAGGTCTTTATTATACATTTCCTCACCCGCGCTTGCCATGGAACCCATGGATGTAAGCCCAAAGGTGCCAACCGTTGCAATTCCTGCCAACACTACCAGAAATGCAATAAATAACTTTGTGCTGATCTTCAAATTTTTCATATTTCTATCCCTTCTGCATTTTTTTAAAAATTCCCCCAAACCATGCTAAAAAACGAATGTGCAATCAACGGATACAACATTTCGCTTTAAAGCACTTACGAATGGTCGTTCGTTTATTTCATCGTAAAAAAGAAAAATAATATTTAGTATTTTTTCCATAATTGATATACTTTTTATTGAATAATAAAAAATCCGGCTCTGCGGCCGGACTATAATGGCTGTTTACATTTTGAAATCAGAATATAAAAAACGCTTCGGAAGACTTCCAGAACTTCTCCCAAACATACGGATAAAAACATTCATCCGCTTCCCCTGTAAGCATAATCTCTATGTAGCCGTACACATGCAGCATAAGATAAGAATAAAACGTCTGAAATTTTTTAGGATCGGTAAATACGCCGTACCGGGTGGATAAAACGACGTATAAACTGTTTTTCAACGTGCCGCTAAACTTTAAAATAAATTCCTCAATAAAAGGGCGCCTGCTTTTGCTGGCATATAAAAGAATCGCTCTTTTTAAAAAAAGCAGGCGGTTTCCCGCAGAAAACGATTGTATCAGAGCCTCAAAAAACATTTTTAAAAAAGCTTCGGCTGGTCTGTTTTGATTGGCTTCAATAGAAGCTTTCAGTTCGTCCTGAATAATCGTGGATTGGTCGTTCAGCACTTCCGTAAAAATTTCGCTCTTGCTCTTGAAATGGGAATACAAAGACTGCTTTTTTAACCCAACCGCCTCCGCAATATCCTGGGTGGAGGTAGCCTCATACCCCTTTTCCGCAAACAATTCAAATGCAGCCTGCTTGATTCCTTCCTTCGATACCATGAACAAAAACCTCTTTTTAATGATATCGGAATAAAGGGAAGAATGCAAAGCGCAATTGTGTCAATGGTGGTTCTTTTCTTGTAAAAATAATGCTAATCCAACAAAAACCGGAAATTTCCGCATCAGGAATCAAAACTTGAAGCTATGGCAATAATGTTGCCTTCCGTATCTCTGAAATAAACATTGGAACCCCCAAGGCCCAAAAAAGTGAGGCTGGAATCATATGTAAACCTTGCGGACATATCGCCCGAAAGGTTGATGATGTAGTCGTTGTATATGGCAAACACATTGCTTTTGTCCGAATAAAACGAAATATAATCCGTATCGGGCAAAGTCAGTACTTTATCCGTTTTGCTTCCGGACAGAACAGATATGGAACTTTTGTCATCAATGGATTGCACGTAAACCCGGTCCTCCGAATCGCAGCCGATCAAATGGCCCGTATCCAAATCCACCACTTTCTTCACACGATTGTATAAATTGTTGTCGCCATCCTCATAATACAGGGAACCCGTGTTGTTTAAAAGCACCATATTGTCCACAATACTGCTGGAAGATACCTTTGTAAGCTCCTTCATGATATTAATGGAATAAATGGTATTCGTGGTTGTTCCACTTTTTTTCGTTTCCAGGTTGATATATATCAAATTGGTGGCATTGGAATAATCCACATCCTTAATTTTGGTCCCGGATGTTATTTTAATGGAAAGCTGCTTATTTGAAACATCGTTGTCAATCGTATAGGTTTTAAGCACAATCGCACTGCTGCTTTGGGTAAAATACAAAATATTGTTCCTGTCATACATCAATTGCGCCCAGGTAATCCCCGTATCAGATATGGTTTTTATTTCCTTATCCTGCGCAATGTCCTTGATATATATTTTTGATTCGTACAGGTATGTGCAGTACTTGTCGTCATATGAAAAAGAGATATGCTGCGCATCCTTTGGAACACCCGTAATAACCGTCTGTGTAATCGCAGAGGCGCCCGCCGCCTGGTTGCCTGTCCCAAATACTATGGAATGGTTCACCATTGCCAATAAAACAAAGCAAAGCACAAAGGATAGAATGGCGTAGAACAATGTCCGCCTGAAAAGGTTGCCGGATTTTTTTTTAGTCTGTCTAATATCTGTCTGCATATTCCCCTCTTACGGCATTACCAGATACGCGGTTGCAATGGAACGTTCGCCCGCAATATCGCAGGGATTGTTTAAAGTTTTTCCATTGTAGTTCATGGTGGCGGACGAACCGCCGTCCAGATTGCCCGCGTTATACGCGCCGTATTTCAGCATAATAGAAGCAACATCTGCAAGATTCGCTCCTGCGCTCTTGGATTGCCGCCCGTCTATTACCAGCAACAGTACGGTCCCATCCTTTCTCTGGCCAATGGCAGTCCTGGGTTGCAGCGAAGTCCCGCCGGAAGTCACCAGCGATTTGCCGTTTAATACCAGCGCCGGCCCAAACGAGATGGCGCACCGCAGATTTGCCTTTTTGATCTGGCTGATGGTCATGGAATTGCTTACCACCAGCACGTTGTTTTTATTAAACCCAACTATCTGAAATTTACTTTTGTCGCTTGCCTGAAAAGCAATTGCCCCGTCCTTAATCACAATCCCGTCCGGCTCAGCGCCTGTGCCCGTAAAATTGTCGTCCAAAAAGCCGCCGGCGTTCACGCCGCCAATGGCCCCGGCTTCCTTCACAATAGAACTCAGGGTAGCTCCCACCTTTCCAAGCTCGGGCGCCACGCCCAAAGTGATTTTAGACGGATCGGGAATAACCATCAGCTTGCCGGTATAATTTTCTCCTTTAACGTCAATTACCTCTATATCACCAGATACTGCACCGGAGCCGTTTACCTGCACGTCTTCAAGCCGCTCCTGTCCGTCGTCCACCTGGGGATTTGTTACGGCCAGTATGGCGTCAATCTCCTTCTGGCTCAAAAAGGTGGTGGCCAGGAATTTGGTATTTTCCGCGCCCATGGCCCTTGCGACAATATAGTCCCTGCAATTTGTAAACGGCCCGTAGTATACAAGCACAATGCTGAAAAATATACTAAACGCAATAATGCATATAAACCCGTGCGCTACACGCCCGCTTCTTTTCTTTTTTCGGGGCGCATTTCTCTCTTCTACCGCTATTTGTCTCAAAATCTATTCTCCCTGCGGCGTTGAATGCCGCGCATTTTCATCTTTATACCCCTTATGCCAGCTTTTTATTATAAAACAGGCTCTTATAAATGTTTGTTAACATTCTGTAAAGAATCCTTAGCTGCGCCACGGTCCCCTTTCCGTGGAGGGTACGCCTAATACAGTTATCGGTGATATGGCAAAAAAATCAACCGTTTTCATTCATTTTTATATTTTGGACGCAGAAAATTTGTGAGGGTTCCGGATTGCCCGGGAAAAAGAGCCGGAAAATAAAGGAATCAGGGTTGCAGGAATTCCCCGCAGCCCTGCGCAATAGCCTGCGCAATTTTTTGCTGATAGTCATTCTGCAAAATCAGCGCCTCTTCCTCCGGGTTGGTAATAAAGCCGCATTCAACAAGAACGCCGGGCTGCGTGCAGCTCTGCAGAATAAACAGGTTCTCCGCCCGCGCTGTGTTTTTAACGGGAGGCGCAAGCTTCTCCTGCATGTCGTTCTGGATCATTTTGGCCAGCTTTTCGCTCTCGTTAGCGCCCGGCGCAAACAAAACAAGCGGCCCCCGGATATCCGTATTTGTGTTCGCGTTCATATGCACGCTTACAACAATATCGGATCCGCTTTCCTGAATAATCTGCCGCCGTTTGTCCATATCCCCGTCCTTGGTGTCCGCAATCGCGTCCTTATCTTCCCGGGTCATCACCACCAGCGCGCCCGCCTGCTCCAGATCCGCCTTTAAATATGCCGCCACCTTCAGGTTCAGATCAGATTCATGGGAACCGGATGCGCCCGTTGCGCCAATGTCAAAGCCCCCGTGTCCCGCGTCCACCACGACCGTTTTCCCTGCCAGTGCACCGCCCGCGGGCATACTTGCCTCTTCCTGCGTGCCCGCCGTCGCCTTTGGCTCTGCCGCGGCCTGTATCACAGCGGGCACGGCGTTTGCAGAAAAACAAACGGCTACAATCACCGCAACCAAACAGCCCAGCAGCGTGAGAGATCTGGCAAACTTCTTTGTATTAATCCGGTATCTGCGTCCCAGGCGGATGGGCTTGTACACTTCCGCCACGCCGCTTCTGATCTGGCCTTCCGTATCCATAATCAACCTGTACAATCAAAAATTTATCCCGCTTCATGTGTATCCTGCTGTGTGGATATCACCTTTATTATACAATACGTTTCACCCATAACAAAATAAATGGGCAGGCTTTTTTAATCCTGCCCATTGCAAGTTTTGCCGGTTCTTGCGGACTTAAGGCTTTTGCTGTAGTTGGCGCAGGCGTATCTGCTTCCCTGGCTTCCTCCTGCGCCACGCCCAAAGCTGTCCGCCATGCCTCCGCAGGCGCTTCGGTTGGCTGAGCCTCACTGTCCGAATTGCTTATACAACATTTTTAGAATCAGGCTGCAATTCAATCCACGTATTGCCGGGCCCAAAAACAAGCTCGGACCCATCTTCAGCTTATACACCGTCCCAGCATTCCAGCTTCATTGGAATCTATCGAATCTCCCGTTCCATTTGTATAATCTCCGCCTGTGATCCCTCTTCAATAAAATTAATGATATGATCCAGTATGCTGTCCGCCTGCGCCGCGTCCGCCGCAATCGCCGCAATGCCAATCACAATGGTCTGGTGGACATCCTGCGCGTCCGCCTCCGCAACAGAAACATTGAACCTGTTTTGTATACGGTTTTTAAGGCTTTGCACTTCCATCCGTTTTTCCTTTAAACTGTGGACCCACGGCGCATACAGACGCACGGTCAGCACACCTATCAGCATTCCCGACCGCTCCTTAAGCCCTGCGTATACAATACAATCGCGTCCCGCAAAAATTCCGCAGCGCCGGGCGCCGTATCCTCGTAATAAGCCTTAAACCGCTTGTCTTGCACATACATTTGCGCCAAATTTTCATGCGTTTCCGGCGAATAGCTGCCCCAGTACATGCAGAGCCACTCCCTGTGCATCGCCGCAAGAGCCTGCGCTTCCGCGCTCTTTGGGCTGCCTTTCATTGCGCCGCGCAGTTTATCTTTAATCTGTTCTTCCAGTTCCTTTGCTTTTTGGTACTGCTCCACGCTCATTCGCGTCATTTTCCCATAAGATTCCTCCATGGCTTTATCGCCATACCTGTCCCGTATCTCCCGGCCATAGCGCCGTTCATTTTCATTTATCAGGCTCTGCTTCATGCCTTCAAATTTTTCCGTATCCGTCATTTCCGTTTCTCCTTCCAATCTTGTTATCGTCCGGCTGATATTCCTGGCCAGGGCATCCAGCCTTTTTTGTTCGAGTACGATTATATCCCTGTGTTTGCGCAATTCCTCCAGGGCGTTATACTCCGGATCATCCAATATCTTCTTCACCGCATGCAGCGGAATGCCCAGTTCCCGGTAAAACAAAATCTGCTGCAGCCTGTCTACCTCTCCGGGGCCATACAGCCTGTAGCCTGTAAATGCTTTGCGCCGGGGCATAAGCAGCCCTATCTGGTCGTAATACCGCAGTGTGCGCGGCGTAACGCCTGCCAGCTTGCACAAGGCCAAAACCGTGTATTCCATCTCAAAACGCCTCCTAATTGATATCATAAACCTTTACGCAACGTAAATGTCAACACGTTTTTTAAGTATTTTGCATGCGCCAGTGTTCTATGTTATACTATTACAAAAATCCGGTAAAAGGGCGGTAACACAAATGTTCAAAAGCAAACTCACCTGGCTATTCGTTGTTCTGCTGATTGTATTCGATCAGGGCATCAAACTGTTCATCAGCGGCCATTTTGCAATGGAGCAAAGCATACCGGTGCTGCCTCCCGTTCTGTATTTCTTCCCCACTTTAAACACCAATTATACGTGGATATCTTCCATGATGGACATTAACCTGAGCAAATGGATATATATCGCCATCGTGGCCCTGCTGCTTGCGCTTATATTGTTTTTTTACCGGTATCTTCAAAACCGCCTGCCCAAAAATAATACCGTAAACACGCTGTTTGCGTTTATTTTCTCCGGCGCGCTGTGCTCTTTGGTGGACAAACTGTTCTGGAACGGCAGCCTGGACTTCATCCAGCTTAACCACCTGTTCACTTTTGATACCAAGGATGTGTACATCAGCATATTCATCGGGCTGGTTTTGCTATTCATGGTTCAAAACAATAAAGTTTTAAAGCAGATTGGCTCAAAAACCGTTTTAAAAGGCTTTACAAACAGTTTTTCAAAAAGCAGGCGGGAAGAAAGCCTGTAGACTATAGGTATTAAGGAGGCCGTTAAAATGAATTTTCTGTTTAAACCGCTCTCTGAACAATACGCAGCCGAAGTAATGGACATTTTTAACCACTATATAGAAAACAGCTTTGCCGCATACTTTGAAACAAAGCTGCCTGTGGTTTTTTTCAACAAAATGCTGGAGATCACAAACGGATACCCCGCCTATGTGCTGCTTTCCCAAGATACGGGCAGGGTTGCCGGATTCTGTTTTTTAAAGCCTTACAGCCCCATGCCCGTGTTTGGTCAGACCGCCGAAGTATCTTACTTTCTGTCACCGGACGAGACAGGCAAGGGCGCGGGCAACGAAATGCTTGGCGCTCTGGAAGAAGGCGCTAGAAAAATGGGCGTCCGGCATTTGCTGGCGAGCATCTCCTCCCTGAACGAGCAAAGCCTGCGCTTCCATGCAAAAAGCGGTTTCAGGGAATGTGGAAGGCTTAAAAACATAGGCAACAAGCATTCCAAAGACTTTGACGTGGTCTGGATGCAAAAGGACATTTAAATCCCCTCTGCTCTAATTTACCATAGCGTTCGCACGGGGGGGTAAGCCTTTATACTTAGGCGGAGCCTCAGAGTACTTCCTGCCGCTCCCTCATCTTTTCCTGCGCGGCCCTCTCAAAGCTGAAGGCAAGCGCGTTTTTCCTGCAGGCGTCCACACATTCGCCGCAAAAAATGCAGTCTTTTGAGAATATATATCCTCCCCCCACTTCATGGCTAACGGCAACGCCCATGGGGCACGCCTTGTTGCAGGAACCGCACCCCACGCACAGCGGTCCGCTTGCTTTTATCCGGCACTGAGGCAGCCCAAGCTTTCTGCCCAGCGCCCGGCCGCTTTCCAAAAACAGCGTCATCCAGCAAATGCTGTGGCACCCTCCTCGTTTTCCGGCCTTTAAAGTAACAATCAAAAAAGCGGCGATGATCCCATAATAGATCACAAATTTATACGGGGAATCAACGGAGACGCCGGTATCTGTGTAATACAGCGGATTAAATCCTTTCATTCCGCCGGCCAGTACAAAAAACAGCACCACCAGAGAGGCCCACGCAAAGCCAATCACCCGCCGTATCCTGCGCAGTTTTGCAGCGTCCGCCGGTTTTTCGCTTACCCGCAGGCAAACGTCGGAAAGCCCTGCAATGGGGCACAGCCAGCCACACCACGCGCGTCCCGTAAACAGCGCGGCCAGGAACAGGCACGCAAAGGTTATAAGGCTTCCTGCAATAATCCCCTGCATCGCCGCGTCCATAGGAATGTACGGGGATAAATAATTCATTGTAACAGGGAATAGCATAAAGGAAAGTATGATAATTAGCCTTCTTTTTTTCTGCATTTTTTATTTCCTCTTTTTTAAATATTCAAGCGTTTCACCGCACCAGGCAATGTATGCGGCATAAACTCTTTGTCCAAAATCTATAATCCTAAGGATATCCCCGTGGTTCTCATGCGGGTCAGGAATACCCAGCAGCTCCTTCTGCGCCAGTTCCAGCATGGCTAGCTGCTGCTCGTGCGCTGCCATGAACTCTGCCACCTGCCTTTGCATCACTTTTGCGTCCACCAGATTGGAAAAATACATCTTCAGCAGCAATTCAAACCGCACGGTTTCCTTTTCCGTTGGCCCCGCCAGCCACGCCACCAGCTCATTTCTTCCTTTGTTTGTAATGGAATAGGCCGTTTTTTTCCGGGCGCCTTCGTTCGGCGCATCATGTGCACATAGCAGGCCGCCTGCCGCCAGCTTTTTTAATTCCGGGTAAATCTGGCCATAACTTTCATTCCAGAAAAAAGTAAAACGCGCGTCTATTATTTTTTTAATCTCATAGCCCGTCAGGTCCCCTTCGCTCAAAAGTCCTAAAATCACATACTTTGTTTTTGCGTTTGCCATATAGCCTCCATATATCTTTTAAATATATCTTATAGATATAATAACTTCCCGTTGCACAATTGTCAACAGCTTTCCAAAAAATGCAAATAAAAAGCCCTGCATCGCTAAAACGCAGGGCAAGATTTTTTGTTTTTACAAAATCAGCAGAACCACGCCGGCTCCAATGCAGCAGATCGCCAGAATTTTAAACCTGTTAATCTTCTCATGAAAAAACCGGTTGGAGAATATAATGGTCCATACATATGTGATAGAAGAAAAAGGCAGCACCACCGAATACGGCAGAAACCGCAGAACAATAATGTTGAACACCGCACCCGCCACATACAGCGCCCCCCCCAGGTACAGCCACTTATTTTTTAAAAGCTCCGCTGCGTTGAACTTATCCCCGCCAATGGAAGTCTTTTTAAAGCACACCGCGCCAAGAGACCCCAGGCAGGTCATCAGAGCCACAGAAACAATAATCAGAACAATCTCTCCGCTATTCATGCTTCTCCCCCTTTGACGCAAGGCCCAGGAATATCATTCCCAGGAATAATACGGCAACGCCGCCAATCTTGGTGGGCGTAACGGGTTCATCCAAAGCAAAATACCCCACAAGAATGGCCAGCACATAAGATACGCTTAGCATGGGGTGCAGCACGGAAAGTTCTCCAAACCGGAACGCCACAATCATTAAAAGAGCGCCCAGCGCATAAAACACAAAACCAATAAGCGCCAGGTAAAAATGATCCGCGGATAGTTTCCATAAATACTGCCCCACGGCCACGCAGACCGCGGACAGAATGATCAATATCACACCTTTATAAAGCTGCTGCTTCATATACAAGCCTCTTTCTATATATTTCTAAACAACATGTCCCAGTATATACTTCCCGCAATCAAACATCAAGTGAACGCTTTGTAAACTATACAACCATAATATCGCGCCCGCCGCCGGTGAGGCATCTGCCGCCGCCGGGCTCCACCACATAGGTATCTTCCACACCCACCATGCCAATCCCCGGCATCCCTTTCTTGGGTTCCAGGGCAACAACCATGTTCTCCTTAAGCGGTTCCCGGTATCCGCCCGCAATCAGCGGCATCTCATCCACATGCAGGCCCACGCCATGTCCAAAAAACTTCACCTGCCGCACGCCAAAGCCCATAAAATTTTCCTTAAAATCCTGGGAAAGGTTCTCCATCTCGCTGTTGTACAGCTCCGCGGGTATTTCGCCCGGTTTTAAGCGCTCCGCCAAGCGCGCCTGAATATCCATACACGCGCGGTGCGCACGAACAGCATCTTCCGGGGGCTTTGCCCCAAACATGTATACCTGCGTTTTATCGCTGTTATATCCGTTCATGGCATAGCCAATATCCACAAATACCAGGTCGCCCTTTTTCAGTTTCCGCTCCCTGCTGCCAAGAATGGGCGCAGCCGGGGATATGCCCGTAGCCCCGCCCGGTCCGTCAAAACTGGTGGGGTACAGGGAACTTACGCCAAAACCAATCTGTCCAATCACCATTTCATTCTGGAACATGGCAAACCGGGTATACCCCTGGTATCCCTGCTCCACCATTTTGGGGTAGAGGGCCGCAATAAAATCGGCCTCGCTAATCCCCTCCCGCAACATGGCGGGCACAATCTCCATCAAAAGCCGGTCATGCCGCCTGCCGGATTCCTCCATCCAAAAAAGCTCATAAGGGGATTTAACCGCACGCACGCCAAGAATAGTTTTATCCAAAGAACCTGTTTTTTTCATATCAAACTTACGCTTCAGGCGGTCCAGAATGCCCACAGTAACAACTTCCGCCTCTATATACGTGTTGCCCAATTCTTTGCCCGCAACCTCCGCGGCGTCCCCGTAGGTTTCCATGGGATAAATATTCACAAAGGGCGATTCGTCGCAGGCGCGTTCGTAGCTCCTGCGCACAAAATAACTGGCCGGGCCGTCCCGCTTCACCATCAGCATGCCGTCCTGCATCGTCCCTGTAAAATAATACTGGTTCACCTTGCTCAAAAACAGCGCGGCATCCCAGTCCGGGTTATCCCGCGTCATGGCCTGTATAAAACGGCCAAGACGCGCCTCCAGTTCCTGCCCTGTCACTTTTTCCTGCATAAATCCTCCAAGCAAACTTTTTATGGTAAAAGCGTCCGCCTTTGCGGCGGCCTCTTACGAATACTTATAAACGTATGTTACGTAAAAATTCTCCTGCTGCGCGTCAAAATAATCAATCAGGTACATTTCGCCTTTGTTCTGGCTGCGCCGCAGCATATCCGCCGTGGAATAACCCACCAGCTTGGCGGCCCCTTCCGATACGGAAAATTTTAAAAGGGCGTTATGGTATACGCTGCCAATCCCCTCGTAGGTGGAGGTTGTAAAAAACAGCACGTTGCTGTCCAGCGCGAATTCATAGTCTTCCACGTAAATACCCTTCATCACTGCCTTGGAAGTACCGGATTTCAGATTCACCACATTCAGGTCGAACATTTCCTGCCTGCCCGTACCTGACGGGGCCAGCACAGCCAGCTCATTGCCATCCGGAGACAATTTAAAGCTGATGCCGGGCGCAACGGAACTGCGCAGGCCCGTGATGATATCCACGCAATACACCTCACCAGCCGGGCTGCCGGCAGGGTCCGCATAATAGATATACCGCCCGTCTGTGGCCAGTGCGCTCTCCGTGCCGGTAATCCCCCCCACCCTTGAAATGCGGGAATCCAATTTTTCATTAAAATCATAACTTAAAAGCTGCATAAACGTCTGCCCTGTCATGGCATAAATAACGTCCTTGCGCGTGTCCCAGGCAAACGAAGAGGTAACGTTTCCAAACCCTTCCTCGCCCAGATTTCTGAATTTCTTTGTTTCCGTCTCATATACATACAAAATCTTTGAGTGCGCCGCAGTATCCAGTATTGCCAGATATTTTCCGTCCACAGAAAAAGCCGCCTGCTCCACATTGGAGAAATTGGGCAGGCTGAGCTCTGTTTTTTTATTGTTCTGGCCCAATATCCAGAGACGTTCGCTGCGGTTGCTGGGTGAATCCGCATTTGCGCCAGGTGAATAACTGCGCGCGTATACAATGCTTCCGTCCTGCGCGGCACACAGGTACCGGCCGTTTTCCACCAGCACGGGCAGGGTTTGGCCCCTTCCGTCCACCTGAAGCACCTGTTTCTGGTTTACCTTCTCCAGGTCAATGGAAGCGTTGTAGGCAGGCAATTTTCCCGAAGCCAGCATAAACGTATAAGGCTTTTTTGTTGCCGCCACTGCCTCAATCATGCGGCCCGCCTTTGCCGCCATTGCGTCCGCTTCCTGCTGAGAAGACAGCGGCGCGGAAATCAGCATAATATTGCTGCTGTCCAAACAAAGGGTAGGCGAAAAGCCAAGCTCCTCAGGAATCAGGTTCTGCTCGTATTCTTCAAATGCGTTAAGGCCTACATAATATTTCTCGCCCGATTGGCTGCTTTTGGGCGTAAGCGTAATGGTCAACTTGTCTCCGTCTTCACGAAAAGCCGCCTGCACATCGCCGTTCAGCTGAAAATACAGCGACAGGCTGTTGTCCTGAGAAATGGCGGATTGAAAGCACCCGCAAATCAGGCTGTTTCTGAACCAGTCATTGTTTTTTTGGTAATCCCAATAATCCACGGCAAGGCGGACGCAAAGCCGCTGCGGAACAGGCAGCAGGGATGCGCTGTATTGAGGCACGGCGCTCAATTTGGTTTCCGGAACCGTGGAGTTCCTGCTCCCGTGTATAAAAGACATGGTGATAACGGTGGATTTTTCATCGTTGGAAACAGAAATGTCTTTCAAATTCACGCCAGGGCCAAGGCTTTGCCCGCCCGAACTGTTTGGAGCGCTTGCAAAAACCGCGGAAGCAGACTGCGCCGCCTCGCACCCCCCAAGAAGCATGTATAAAACCAGCAATGCGGCCAGGGCGATCAGCCTGGCGCGCCGTCTTGTTCCCGCCGTCATTCCTCGCCTCGATTTATTTCAATAGATTGGCGAATTCAAGTACGCGGCCCCGGACTTCCAATTCGTCCGCAAATGTAACGGTTCCGTTTTCATACAGAATATCGCCCCCCACCATTGTGAGCAGCACGTCCCGGTCGCATCCGGAGTAAACAATGTTGGAAACAACGTTGTAATCCGGCATATAACGCAGAGAGCCGGTATCCACAATAATCAGGTCCGCGTCGCGGCCGGCCTCCAGGCTTCCGCAATTGAGGCCCAGTGCCGCGGCTCCGCCCGCTGTCGCAAGCCGGAGCGCTTCCATGGCCGGAAGCGCCAGAGGATCAAGCGTAGTGCCTTTTTGCAGATAGGAAGCGTATGTCATTTCTTCCCACACGCTCAGATTGTTGTTGGAAGCGGCGCCGTCCGTTCCCAGCGCTACCGTAAGGCCTTTTTTTATAAACTCCGTTAGCGGGGCAATCCCGCTTGCAAGCTTTAAGTTGCTCTGCGGGCACGACGCCACGCTGGCGTTCTTTTCTTTCATAATGTCCATATCTTCGGGCGTTACGTACACGCAATGCGCCGCCACAAACGGCACGTCCAGCAACCCCAGGCTTTCCATCAGGGCTATGGGCGTTTTGCCGTGCTGGGATACACAGTTCTCGTGTTCGCTCTTTGTTTCGGAGATATGCGAGAGTATGCCGGTTCCATGCTCTTTCGCAGCCTCCGCAATACGTTCCAGCATGGGGTTTGAAACCGTATACTGCGCATGCGGGCTCATAAATACTTTTATACGTTCTATGTTGTTGTATTTCTTAAAAACGGAAATCATATCGTTAAAGGTCCGCTCGCCGTATTCCGGGTTTGGGTCCACCACAGACCGGGCAATCACAGCCCTATGCCCGCTCTGCCGGATGGCGCGCACAACGCCGTCGTACAGGTAATACATATCGGCAAACGCGGTAACGCCGCTCCGGGCCATTTCGCACATGGCGAACAGCGCGCCCCAGTAAGCAAATTCCTCGTTTAAATTGTCCTCTGCCGGGAATATTTTATTGAACAGCCAGTCCTTCAGGTTCATGTCGTCCGCATAGGAACGCAAAAGGCTCATCACCACATGGGTATGCGCGTTTACAAAACCGGGCATCACTACGTTATGGTTTGCGTCCATGATCCTGTCCGCTTTAAATTCCGGCCCGTTGCTCTCCCCCACAAACTGGATGACCCCGTTTTTAATATGGATCTCCCCGTTCTGGATAACCTCGCTGTTGCGGTTCAATGTGATAATCCGGGCGTTCACTATTTTGCAGTTCATTCTTGCGCTCCGTACAGGTATTCTTTCTGTTTATCCGACAGCACGTCCACTGCCGCGCCCATGGCGGCCAGCTTTTTAATTGCCACGCTGTAATCTATTTCATAAGGCAGTTGGTGCAGGCCGGGCTTCATATCTTTATAATTCCCGCTCATGTATTTAAGCGCCAAAAACTGCAGCGCAAAGCTCATGTCCATAATTTCCGCCGGGTGCCCGTCTCCGGACGCCAGGTTCACAAGCCGCCCTTCGGCCAGCAGGTTCAAAACCCTGCCGTCCGGCATCTGGTAGCCCATCACATTGGCGCGCACTTCTTTCTTGGATACGCAGAGGCGCTCCAGATCGCGCACGCTCACTTCGCAGTCAAAGTGCCCCGCGTTGGCAAGCAATACGCCCGCCTTCATGTTCGCAAAATGGCGCTCTGTAATTACATCCTCGCATCCCGTAAGGGTCAAAAAGATATCGCCCACTTTGGAGGCTTCGTCCATTGTCATCACGTCAAAGCCGTCCATAATTGCTTCCGCGGCCTTGCGGTGGTCAATCTCCGTTATAATCACGCGCGCGCCCAGGCCCTGCGCTTTTCTGGCGGCGCCTTTTCCGCACCAGCCGTAGCCCGCAATCACCACGCGTTTGCCCGCAATAATCAGGTTGGTTGTGCGCATAATGCCGTCCCAGACAGACTGGCCTGTGCCGTAGCGGTTATCAAACAAATATTTGCATTCCGCGTCGTTCACCGGAATTACCGGAATCTGCAGTTTTCCCGCTTTGTCCATTGCACGCAGGCGGAGCACCCCCGTGGTAGTCTCCTCGCTTGCGCCCTTAACATTCGCCAGAATATCCGTGCGCTTTTCATGCAGCATGGCGATCATATCCCCGCCGTCGTCCATCACCAGGTCCGGCCTTTGCTCCAGGGCTAGTTCCAGGTACTTTTCGTATTCTTCCGCCGAGCAGCCATGCGTGGCAAAAATCTCCACGCCGCCTTCAGCCAGCGCCGCGCAAATCGGATCCTGCGTGGAAAGCGGGTTGGAACCGGCAGCGCTCACATGCGCGCCGCAGGCTTTTAAAACCTCAATCAAATATGCGGTTTTAGCTTCCAGATGGATGCATACCGTAAGGGTAAGCCCCGCAAACGGTTTTTCAGCCGCAAACTCAGCTTCCAGGCCGGAGAGCACCGGCATATAATTTTTAACCCAGTCTATCCTGCGCCTGCCTTCGGCGGCAAGCTTGTGGTCTTTAATAACGCTCATTCTATAACCTCCCAACCAGTTCTTTCAAATACGCTGTAAAATCAGCTTTCAGGTCTTCCCTGCGCAACGCAAATTCACAGGTTGCTTTTAAAAATCCAAGTTTGTCTCCCACATCGTACCTGGAGCCCGAAAGTTCCAGGGCATACAGGTCCTCCCTGTGGCAGAGGGTTTTTAAACCATCCGTCAGTTGAATCTCTCCACCCGAACCCGGCTGCGTATGTTCCAGAACGTCAAATATGTCCGGCGTTATAATATAGCGGCCCATAATGGCAATATTGGAAGGGGCCTCAGAAATCCTGGGCTTTTCCACCAGGTCCGCCACCAGATGCAGAGCGCCGTTTGAGCTTTTGGGCGATACGATTCCATACTTGTCCACCTGCGTCTTGTCCACCGGCAGAACGCCAATCACCGTCTTTTCGTATTTTTCATAAATATCCATGAGCTGGCGGATAGCCGGTTTTTCTGAAACCATCACGTCGTCACCCAGCAGAACGGCAAAGGGTTCATGCCCAATAAAGTCCTTGGCGCACAAAACGGCGTTACCCAAACCCTTTACTTCCTTCTGGCGGATATAGTTCACGCTGATCATGTTGGATATATCCCGCACAATCTTTAAAAGCTCGTCCTTGCCTTTTTCCATCAGCTCCAGTTCAAGCTCCACGGATTTATCAAAATGATCCTCTATGGCCCGCTTGCTCCGGCCGGTTATGATGAGCAGGCTTTCTATCCCCGCGCTTACGGCTTCCTCCACAATATACTGAATGGTCGGCTTGTCCACAATAGGAAGCATTTCCTTTGGCTGGGCCTTTGTAGCCGGTAAAAATCTCGTGCCCAATCCTGCGGCGGGAATAACCGCCTTTTTAATCTTCATTCTTAAGACCTCCATAAAAATCATCCATCATTTGCTGCATAACGCTTCTTGTTTTTTTTGCTATCAGCACAACAGCCTGCGCTTCCTTTATTGTCCCTAACCCTTCAACCTCAGAAGGATAAATGGGCTTGCCAATTAAAAGATGCAATTTTTTGGGTTTTGGATACACAAAAACCATTGGCAAAACCGGCACATTGCTGCGGATGGCAAAATAAAACGCGCCTTTTTTAAAATTTCTGAGTTCCCTGCGGTATGGGTCTATGGAAGCTTCGGGAAAAACGTGCACCTTATGGCGGGTTGTCTGAAGCAAATGATTAATGTCTTCCTGAAACTTTGCAAGGCTCCGCACATCGTCCACTGGCGGCACCGGCACGCCCCGGAGCGCCCGCACAAAAAAACCGATAAAAAACATCTCGAAGTTATGCTTTTGCGCCACAAAATATGGCGTATCCGGAAAAAAAGCGCGCGTCAGCATGGGGGAGTCCATATTGTGCACGTGGTTTGAAACCGTAACCGCACTGGTCTTCTTAACAAGCCTTACATTTTCTTTGCCCTTGATCCGAAAACCCCAATAAAAATAACAGAAAAAATAAATGCAGCTGAGTCCGCAAAATAAAAAAATATAATATAATAAATTAATGAAGACATTTTTGTTTACATAATTATAATTTTCCGTTAATTTTATTTTTACCGGCGCCCACCAACGTTCGGCAAGCCCGATTCTTTTAGGATTTTCGCCAAAACTATCGTTGTTGCCCATAAAAAAAATCCATCACCTCACTCACCGATGATCTTGATTAATATGCGTTTCTTTCGTTTCCCGTCAAATTCGCCGTAAAAAATCTGTTCCCATGGGCCAAAATCCAATTTGCCCTGGGTAACCGCCACAACCACCTCGCGGCCCATAATCGTTCGCTTTAAATGCGCGTCCGCATTGTCTTCAAAGCCGTTGTGCGCGTACATGGAGTATGGTTTCTCCGGTGCAAGCTTCTCCAGCCAGTTTTCAAAATCACTGTGCAGGCCCGGCTCGTCATCGTTGATAAAAACGCTGGCCGTAATATGCATGGCGTTCACCAGGCACAGGCCTTCCTGTACGCCGCTTTTTTTAAGCGCCTCCGTTACGCGCGGGGTAATATTTATAAATTGCCGCCTTTCGGGTATGGCCAGTTCAAGTATTTCGCGGTAACTCTTCATCTTAATCCGGATTCCTTTGCTTATTTTATCCACATAGATGCATTATAGCACAAAGGTGTTTTAAAAAAAACGCCATAGCTGACGTTTTTTTAATTCTTTAACATTCGGGGCTGCCGCTCCAATGCGTTTATCGTGCATTTATTAGCTGAAACAGGGCGTTTCAGTCCTCCCCACGGTCAATTTTTTCCACCAGATCTTCCGGATTCGCCTCTTCCTTCTGGGGTTCTTCCGCAACATTCTCCACCAAATTATCAAGAGCGGCTTCCTTCTTTGCCCGTTTTTCCGAGGGTGTTTTGGTTGCGGTCAGGAACACAAAACTCAGAAGCATGCTTACGGCAATCGATATCACCGTGGCCAGCGAAACAATTACGGCGTTAAAGTCAGCCGGGGCTTGTCCGCTGCTAAATATATTCACCAGCTGGAATACGATTAAAACAATGTCTGCCACAATGCTTATCCAGGCAATCATATTGGTGACGCTTTTATTTTCCGAATCTTTCTGCAAAATGACCGAAACCAGCAGCACAGAGAACAGAATCTGCGGCAGGTACAGGCCCATGTAATACATCAGCGCAAGGCCGCTGTAGGTAAGAAAATACTGGAACAGATTGTTGATGCCCGGCATTGCGTAAAAAAATCCTGTAAGCATCATTGCCCAAAGCATGAATTGCAAAAAATACGCTCTCTTTTTTGCCGTGAACAGCCCAATCAGAAAAACCAGCGCAACCGTTGTGAAAATCCCGTTGTAACTGACGAAGAAACCGGCGTATTCAAACCCGGTCAGTTGATCGCCATAGGCCTGAAAATAAAACAGGTCAATAGAGACATAACAAACATAAAAAACGATTATCGCAATGATGCCGGCTAACGTCCAGGCCTTCAGTTGGCCCTTTGGCTTTTGTACAAGAACATCCATAACTTTTCCCTTTCTTAACAAAAAAATAATGGTTTAACTATAGCATATGAATATGAATATTATGTGAATTCACATAAATAATATAATCAGTCCTTATGCTCGTCTTTTTCCCTTAACTCCACGCGCCTTATTTTCCCGCTGATGGTTTTGGGCAGCTCGCTCACAAATTCCACAATGCGCGGATACTTGTAGGGCGCCGTTGTGTGTTTTACATGTTCCTGCAGTTCTGCTTTTAATTCTTCTGATGCCGTGTAGCCCTTTGCCAGCACAATGGTTGCCTTTACAATCTGTCCGCGGTCGGGATGCGGCACACCGGTAATCGCTGTCTCCAAAACCGCCGGATGCTCCATCAGGGCGCTCTCCACTTCAAAAGGCCCAATGCGGTAGCCGGAGGATTTAATCACATCGTCCGTGCGGCCCACATACCAGTAATAGCCGTCCTCATCCCGCCAAGCAACGTCTCCGGTATGGTACATGCCGTCCGACCAAACCGATTTCGTCCTCTCGTCGTCCCTGTAATACCCCAAAAACATACCGATCGGGCGTTCTCCGTCTGCGCCTGTACGCACCACAATTTCTCCGGGCTCGCCCGGATTGCAGGCGCTTCCGTCGTCGCGGATCAGGTCAATCTCATACATGGGATTGGGTTTGCCCATGGAACCGGGCTTGGGATCCATCCATATAAAGTTGCCAATGGTCACTGTCAGCTCGGTCTGCCCGTATATCTCCATAAGCTTCAGGCCGGTCGCTTCATAAAACTGGTTGTATACCTCGGGGTTCAGCGGCTCGCCCGCAATGCTGGCCCACTTGATGCAGGACAGATCATGCTTCCTTAAATCTTCCTTTATAAAATACCTGTATATGGTCGGCGGCGCGCAAAAAGTGGTCACCTTGTATTTTTCTATAATGGAAAGCAGTTCGGCCGGCACAAAACGGTCATAGTCGTACACAAACACGCAGGTTTCGCCCAGCCACTGCCCATACAGTTTGCCCCAGACGGATTTTGCCCATCCGGTGTCCGATACCGTCAGGTGGATACCATCCGGGTCAACATTGTGCCAGAACACCGCGGTAACAATATGCCCCAGGGGGTAGGTGTAGTCGTGCACCACCATCTTTGGCATGCCCGTGGTTCCGGATGTAAAATAAAGCAGCATGCAATCAGAATTTTTAGGCGCATCCTCTCCGGTGGGTCGCTCAAACACCGGGTCCGCCTTATCCATCTCTTCCCAAAAATCAAGCCAGCCCGGCCTGGAATCGTGCACCAGCATCTTCAGTTTAAGGGTTGGGCTTTCGCCCTCCGCCAAATCCACCTGCTCCTTTATCTCGTCGTCCGCCGTGCAGATGATCATTTTAACGCTTGCCGCGTTGCTGCGATACACAAGGTCCTTTTTGGTAAGCAAATGGGTGGCGGGAATAGCAATGGCTCCCAGCTTGTGCAATGCTATAATCGTGATCCAGAATTCATAGTGGCGCTTTAAAATCACCATGACCGGGTCGCCTCTTTTAATGCCGTGCTTTTTCAGCATACTGGCCGCGCGGTCCGAATAGTCCTTTAGATCGCCAAAGGTAATCTTCTTTTCCCCGCCTTTTTCAGAGGTCCACAGAAGCGCAAGCTTGTCCGGCTTTGTTGCCGCAAGCTCGTCCACCACGTCGTAAGCAAAATTAAACCGTTCAGGCACCTGAACCTTGAACCGTTCTTTAAAATCTTCGTAATCTTTAAAATTGCCGGGTACATATTTTTCAAACAGTCTCAACGCCCAAGCCTCCTATTTGGATATGATCGCCAGAAATTCACAGGGTTTCCCGTTTTCCGCCCGCATGGCGTGCGGATGGCTCGCGTCAAAATACACAAGATCCCCTTCGTTCATTAAAACCGTGTTGTTGTCAATGTAGAACGTCATGCTGCCGCTCACAATATAATTAACCTCATGGCCTTCGTGCGCGTTCTTGGCAACGGCAGATTCCGTATCCTTGGGTTCCACCTTTACCAAAAACGGCTCCATGATCCGGTTCTTAAAAATGGGGGCTAAATGCTGGTATTTATACGCATGCCTGCGTTCCATCTGCAGCCCCTGCCCCTTGCGCACAAGGGAGAACGTTTGCAGTTTTGCGCCTTCACCGGTCAGCAAGTCCGTTATGTCCACCCGCAGCCTGTTTGCAACGGTATACAAAAAACTGAAAGGAAAATCCTTCTTGCCGTCTTCGTATTGCTCATATTCGTCAAGCGGCATGCCCAGCGTATCCGCCAATTCCTGCTTGCCTACTTCTTCAATCTCCCTGAGAGCGCTTATCCTCTGCGCAATTTCCTGTATCTCTTTTTCCATGCAAACCACCTTTCCCCGCAAGACCTTATAATCCTAAAAAAAGCCCGCTGGTGCGAGCTTCGTTAGCGCCGTTGCCGTTATCTGATTTTTACAAGTTCGCTCTGGAACACCGCGGCCATGCCGTGGTTTTCCCATATCACATTGGATCCCTGCAGGTTTTCAAGTTGGCTGCCATACAAATCCAAAATGTTCTGCGGCTGCGTGCCCGCCTGGTAGGTATCAAATGTAATAAACCCGTACGCTTCATCCGGCCACTTTTCAGTTACCGTAAAATCATGCTTTAACGTATCCCCTGATTTGGTGAAGTTCACGGTTTCAACCAGTTTTCCTTCCGGGCTGAAAACCGAGATGGTGGCAAGAATACCGTCCGCCAGATTGGTTGTGCCGCTCACAGTAAAGGTACTTCCCTGAAGTTCGGCTTCACAGCTTCCGGTGACTTCAAACGCCGTGGCGCCGGGCTTCATTGTCGGTTTATTAATGCTCGCCGCGCCGCATCCGGCCAGCAGCGTAACAAGTATCGCGCAAAGCAGTATTACCGCTGTTATCTTTCGTTTCATTTGTATCCCCTTTCAGATGGAAAGCAGGGGTTTGTTTACCCGCTCAAAAAATCTATACTTTAGTATAGTGGAAAGAATGGCTTCTGTAAAGAACTTTTCTCGGCCTGGGTTCAGGGGTTATAGGCCTTGTCCTGCGGATCGGAAACAACCACCATCCCGCCGTGCGAGAGTGTTCCCGTGTTCCACAGCCGGTCAAAATCAAACGTATGTTTCTTACCCCATGTGGCGTAATCCACCCGCATGGCGCCGCCTTCCGTTTCATAGCCGGTCAGGGTAAACCAGTGCCATGTAAATTCATCCAGTTCCTGGTCCTTGTGGGTCAGCAGCAGGTATAAAACACAATACCCCGCGTCTATCGCCCGCATAATAAACTGCCTGGCTTCCGCCGCGCAGGCCTCGCCGCCCAACAAAGAAAGCCTTACATCCACCCCCGCCGCGCAGGCATACTCCAAAAAGCACCGTTTAAAGCGTTTAATGCTGCTCATGCCCATAAAGCCCGGCGTTACGTACTGAAAAACGGTCTTCATAAACGCAATAAAATCTTCCTGGCGTATATTGCGGGGGTCTCCGGGATACAAGTTGCGCAAAGCGGGAAAATGCGCCGCAAGATACGCGCACGCTTCGCTGGCGCATACGGCCGAGCATCCGGCCATACGCATAAACCTGTCTTGGTACCAGTGCTGGTCTCCCCCGTAAAATCCGTCTATACTGATGAAATCCAGTTCTTTTTTCATAAAACGATTATACCAAAACCCCGTTCGTATTGACAAATGATTTTTTATATTGCATTATAAATCTATCTTTTTTTCAATAAGATTATTCAGAATTTTTTCAGGAGTATAGCAAATGAATCACGACCTTGAGATAGCAAAAAAGGCAACTCTTCTGCCCATTGCGCAAATTGCGGACAATCTGGGCATCGCGGCGGACGAATGCATTCCGTATGGCTCGGATAAAGCCAAAATCTCCCTTTCCATTCTGGACCGGGTCAGCAATAAAAAACCGGGCAAACTGGTCCTTGTTTCGGCCATTACCCCCACACCGGCCGGGGAAGGAAAAACCACCGTTTCCATAGGCCTGGGAGACGCGCTTTCCCTGCTGGGCAAAAAAACGTGCATTACGCTGCGTGAGCCGTCCCTGGGCCCCGTATTCGGCATCAAGGGCGGCGCCGCGGGCGGCGGATGGTCGCAGGTGGTTCCCATGGAGGATATCAACCTGCATTTCACGGGGGATATACACGCGGTCACTTCCGCAAACAATCTGCTCTCCGCATTGATAGACAACCATATCCATCACGGAAACGCGCTTGGCATAGATTCCCGCCGCATCACCTTCAAGCGCTGCATGGACATGAACGACCGCCAGCTCAGAAACATTATATGCGGCCTGGGCGCGCCCGCGGACGGAATGCCCCGCCAGGAGGGATTCGACATCACCGCAGCCAGCGAAGTAATGGCCATTCTCTGCCTTGCTTCGGATCTGGAAGACTTAAAGCGCAGGCTGGGTGAAATCACCATTGGTTACACAAAAGACAATAAACCCGTCCACGCGAAAGACCTCTGTGCGCAGGGAGCCATGAGCGCGCTTTTAAAAGACGCCATCCGGCCAAACCTGGTGCAGACCATCGGCCATACGCCCGTTCTGATGCACGGCGGCCCGTTTGCAAACATTGCCCACGGCTGCAACAGCGTCATTGCCACCAAAACGGCCATGCGCCTGGCGGATTACACGGTTACGGAAGCAGGGTTCGGCGCGGACCTGGGCGCGGAAAAGTTCCTGGATATTAAATGCCGCAACGCCGGTATCTGGCCGGATTGCGTGGTCATCGTCGCCACCGTGCGCGCGCTCAAATTCCACGGAGGCGTGCCCAAAGCACAGCTTAAGGAAAAAAACGCGGAGGCCGTCCGGGCCGGCGCGTGCAATTTAAAACGCCATATCCGCAATTTGAAAGATGTATACGGCCTGCCCGTTGTGGTGGCCGTCAACCAGTTTGAATCCGATTTTCCCTCCGAGATTGAGGAAGTCATGAAAGCCGCAAAAGAATGTGGCGCACCGGCTTCCGTTGCCTCTGTATGGGCCAATGGCGGCGAAGGCGGTCGCGAGCTAGCGCAGGCGGTTGTGGATTCCATGCTGCCTTCCAACACCCCCGCGCGTCCATACGACTATGCGGCCCCCATTAAAACAAAGATTCATAATCTGGTTACAAAGGTATACGGCGGCACGGGCGCGGTGTACGAACCGGAAGCCCTGCGCAAGATAGAAATGTATGAAAACCAGGGGTACATCAACCTGCCCATCTGCATCGCCAAAACGCAGTATTCCTTCTCAGACGATCCTAAAAAATCAGGCGCGCCCGAAGGCTTCGAAATCACGGTGCAGGATGTGCGTCTAAACTCGGGCGCGGGCTTTATTGTGGTATTAACCTCCAAAATAATGACCATGCCCGGCCTGCCCGCAGAACCGGCTGCCAACAGCATCACGGTGGACCAAAACGGTGAACTAACCGGATTATTCTAGAAATGCAATTTTGAGATGGTATAGTTTCATATTATGCTGTTAAAAAGTTAAATATTTGTAAAATATGCAGCTATTTATAAAACAAATTGCATAAAAGTGTTGACACGAGTCTGAATCTTTGTTATGATAAGGCCAGGTTAAGACAAGGCGCTTCAAAATTCAATAAAAAATGCGCTCAAAACCGGCGGCGTTAAAAATTTTGCCGCACTGAATATAGTTCATATCTTTCTTCCTATAAAAGACACCCCGAAAAGCATTGCTTTACGGGGTGTCGCTTTATTTAAAACCGGTTCTACATAGCGCCATACTTTTTTGGAATAATTATTGTGCTCAAAATGGCGCCCGCTCCCATCATGGCGGCCAGCATCCAATAGCAGGCGTTAAACCCCCATGCTTCTATCACATGCCCCGCCAATATGGGCCCAAACAATACGCCAAGCGCATTCAGGCTGTTAAATATCGCAATGGCTATGCCCCGCCCTCCGGGCTGTACGCACCGGTTTACCATGCCTCCAAGCGCCGCGCCTACAATACCAAAGCTTATGCCGCATAAAACCTGTGTCAGGTATATAACCGTGAGATTGACATGATAGAAGAGCGGCATGCAGCTTATGCCTCCCAAAACAAACCCCAGCACGGTGGCCCGGATGCCGCCAATCTTTCTGTAGTTTCTTGTCCCCACAAACAGGGAAGACAATGCGGCCGCCAAAAAATACACAACGTTTAAAAGCCCCATGTCCAGGCTGCTGCCCCCAAGGTCCCGCGCCGCCAACAGCGTAAACAGGATAGGAGCCGCAAAACCCAACGCATTGCTGATGATCATCAGGCCGGTAAGCTTCATCAGATCGGCGTTTTTCATGGCAGATAAAAAATCACCAAACGTCTTTCTTTCCAGTTTGGCAGGCTGAACGTCCCTGATCTGCCAGGACAGCAGAACACACGCAACAGCAATAACAAGCGCAAGCACAAATACCGGGTGTATGCCTGCAAACTGCGCCACCAGGCCGCCTACCAGAGCCGCCGCCAGTTTTCCCCAGCTCATGCTGGCGGAAAGCATCCCCTGCGCTTTCATTTGTTTTTCTTCATTAAAATAGTTGGCGTACGTGGCGTTCTGCGTGACCCACCACGCGCCCGAAGCGCCCGCCAGCAGCCTGCCCAATATAATCATTCCCGTATCCTGCGCAAAAACCAGTATCCCGCAGGACAAAACCAGCATAACGGAGCCAATAATCAAAAGTCGCTTGCGTTTGGCTGTGTTATCTGTAAAAAGCCCCAGCGGAATGCGTCCAACCGCCATAGAAACACCGTATACGCCGCCAATCAGTCCCAGCGTTACCGCGTTTGCGCCAAGCGATTGCGCGTAGGCGGGCAAATTGGGCATATAAACGTTCATGGCCATCCAGAATATAATCACAAGAGCGTTCATTACGAATATGTTTTTGCGCATTTATTGTTCCCCTCGCCTATATTCTGGCGTATTTTCTGGGAATCAGCAGGTAGCACATTCCCGCGGCCGCAACGGCTATAATTACCAGCGCCCAGTAGGACGCGTCAAAAGAAACGGATTTAATAAGGCTTCCCACCAACACCGGGCCAATCAGCGCGCCCGAAGCCACCAGGGACTGAAAAACCGCGTTCGCCACGCCGCGGACTTCCTGCGGAAAGACCCTTAAAACAAGGCCGGATACCGCGGTGCACGATATGCCTGTGCCAATTCCCGCAAGCGCTTCCGTCAGATAAATAATGGGAAGATTGATGTGGTAGAGGTACGGAACGCAGGACACCGCCGTCAGCAAAAAACCCAGGGCGATTGCTGTTGTGTTGCCCAGTTTTTTATATGTTCTGCTGCCCACCCACAGGCATATAAGTCCGGAAAAAATATAAAACGTCATATTTAAAAGGCCAAAGTCCATGCTTGTTGCGCCCAGCTCCTGCGCCGCAACCACCGTAAAATACGTGGGGCCCGCAAAAAAGAGCAGCACGCCAATGGTGGTAAGCGCAGAAAACACAATCATGTCGCGGCTTTTAAATAAAGGCAACAGGTCCCGGAAGGATTTGGCCGGCTTTTTTTGCTCCGGCCTTGGAATATCTTTGATCCGCACAGAAAGAAAAATGCAGAGCAGCGCGGAAGCAAAAGCAAAAACAAATATGGCGTGCATGCCCATATACTGGGCTATCAGCCCGCCCACCAGAGACGCAGCCACTTTCCCCCAGTTCGCGCTTGCACTCAGAATACCCTGTGCCTTTACCTGCGCCTCAACCCTGTGATAATTTGCGTATGCCGCCCCCTGCAATGCCCACCAGGCCGCCGCCGCCCCCGCCGTCAGCCTGCCCAGCACAATCAAAACTGCGCTGTTTGCAAAAACAAATATGCCGCACGAGGCTGTAAGCACAAGCGCGCCAATCACCATTATGCCGCGGTCTTTTCCCGTATTGTCGGCAATCAGGCCCAGGGGAATCCTTAGGAGTATCTGCGCTATGCCGTATACGCCGCCAATAATCCCCAGAATCAGCGCATCCGCGCCAAACGACTGCGCGTACTGCGGCAGATTTGGCACATAGCAATACTGGCTCATCCAGAAAAAAGCGACCAATATGTTCATTGTTAAAATGTTTCTTTGAATTTGCTTTTCCATCTTCATTACATCCTGGCGTATTTCTTTGGAATAAACGCCCAACAAAACAGCGCGGAGGCTGCGCCCAGCGCAGCCAGCACCCAGTATGCCGCGTCAAAAGACGCAGCCTTCATAATACTGCCCACCAGCACAGGCCCCACAAAAATGCCTATTCCGTACAGGGACTGGTATATTCCTGTGGCTGTTCCCCTCTGTTCCGTTGGAACGCAGCGGAACACCATGCCTGCCAAAGCGCCGCAGGTCACGCCGAAGCAGATTCCGGCCAGCGCTTCCATTGCATAGAGTACAGCTATGTTGATGTGATAGAAGAAAGGTATGCACGAGAAGCCGCAGACAGCAAAAGAAACGGCAACAGCATGGATGCCGCCTATTTTTTTATACGTCCTGGTTCCCACCCACATGGAGGTAACCGCGCCCAGCAGATAAAACACCAGGTTTAGCATGCCGATATCCATTTTGGTAGCGCCCAGGTTTTCTGCCGCCACCGCCGTAAAATACGTGGGGCCCGCAAAACAAAGTATGTTGGTCAGGTTGCCAATCACAGAGAAAACCATCAGGTCCCTGTTTTTAAAAAGAGGAAGCAGCTCCCGGAACGTCCGGGCAACAGGCTTTGGTTCGCGCTTCTTAGGCACGTCCTGAATGGGCATGGTAAGAAAAAGGCAGGCCGCGGCAACCGCAAGCGCAAAAACAAATACGGCTTGCAGGCCAAAATATTGCGCAATAACCCCGCCCGCCAGTGCGGCAACCAGCTTTCCCCAGTTTGAACTGGCGTTTATCATGCCCTGCGCCTTAATTTGTTTGGCTTCGCTGAAGTAATCCGCGTACACGGCGCTCTGGATAACCCACCAGGCCGCCGCCGCGCCCGCCACCAGCCTGCCCAGAATCAGCATGTTCGTATCCCGCGCCAGCATCAGTATGCCGCAGGAGAGTGCCAGTACCCCGGAGCCCGCCAGCATCATCAGCCGGTTTTTACCCGTGCGGTCCGAAAGGATGCCGATGGGAATACGCAAAATAATCTGCGCCACGCCATACACTCCTCCAATAATTCCCAATGCCGCCGCGTCCGCGCCCAGCGTTCCGGCTGCGTAGTTGGGCAGATTGGGTACATATGAATATACGCTCATCCAGTACAGCCCAACCATAATGTTCATAAGCACGATGTTTTTGCGCATAGTTTTCCCTTACATTGCGGCGTATTTCTTGGGGATCAAAAGCCAGCATCCCACGGCCGTCGCCACCGAAATAGCCGCCAGGACCCAGTACGCAGCGTCCGACCAGTTGGCCCCTCCGCCGCTTGCGGCCTTGGTAATATTGCCCACCAGCACCGGGCCCAAAAAAATGCCCACCCCATATACAGACTGGTAAATACCGGTTGCAGCGCCCCTTTGTTCGGGCGTTACGCACCGGATCACAAGCCCTGCGGTTGCGGAGCCGGTAATACCGTAACTGATTCCGGCTATAACCTGCATCAAAAAAATCATCTGGATATTGATGTGGTAAAACACAGGAAAACAGGACACCGCTCCAATCATAAACGCAACGGCCAGCGCGTTTACGCCGCCCAGTTTTTTGTACAACCTGGAACCTACAAACAGCGATATCAAGCCCGTTGCCAGAAAAAAGGCCATGTTCAGCATGCCTATTTCAAAACCATCCGCATGCAGGTTATGGGCTGCAATCGCCGTAAAATAGGTTGGCGCTGCAAAACAAATCAGTTGCGGCAATATGCCAATTGCCGAAAGTATCATCAAATCCTTGTTTTTTAATAGAGGCACCAGGTCCCTGAACGATTTTTGCTGGGGCTTCTTGGGCAGGTCCGTTAACCTGGCGGAAAGCACAATGCATACCAGCGCCAGAACAAACGAAAAAATAAAAATGGCGTGAATGTTAAAAAATTGCGCTATAAGTCCGCCCGCAATGGCAGCCACCACTTTCCCCCCGCTGGCGCTGGCGCTCAGAACGCCCTGCGCCCGCACCTGGTTTTCATCGCTGTGGTAATCCGCGTACGTCGCACTCAAAACCACCCACCAGGCTGCCGCCGCTCCTGCAACCAGCCTGCCCAGAACGATTATATTGGTATCCTGCGCCGCAATCAAAATCGCACAGGAGGCCGCCAGCACGCCGCAGCCAATCATAAGCATCCGTTTATTCTTGCCTGTTTGGTCAGAGGTTACGCCAATGGGAATACGCAGGATGATCTGCGCAACCCCGTATACGCCCCCAATAATACCCAGCGCCACGGCGTCCGCGCCCAGGAACTGGGAATAAACCGGCAGATTAGGTACATAGGAATACATGGTCATCCAAAAAAATGCTACCAGCAGGTTCATGATGATAATGTTTTTTCGCATTTTTTCCTCCCAGCCCGGCAGTCCGGGTTTTATAAATTATAATATGCCCGGCTGCATGCCTGCTACCATTCAGCAGAAAATGCGTCCAAAGCCAAATTGTGCTATTTTTTGCACCAATCAATTATTATACACCCGTTTGTTGTTTGTCACAACAAATTATGCGTATACATACAAGTGTTATTTGGACATAAAAAAAAGGGCTTTCGCCCGTTTTTTTAAATTGACTATTTTGCTGCCTGCGCGCCCAATTCAATGGCTTTTTCGTTCAGCGGGATCAGTTTACGTTTGGCCTCGCCCATTATTTTTTCCAGCGCCTTAATTACGTTTCCATTCTGCACCACATGGGTTTTCTCCAGATACGCCCCCAGCGCCACCATATTGGCCGCTTTCACCGTGCCTGCCTGCTCGGCCAGTTCGTTTGCCGGAACATAAACCACCTCTACATCGTCCCTGGTGGCTTTTTTATCAATTAAGGTGGAATTTACAATCAAAAGGCCGCCTTTTTTAAGATAGCTCTCGTATTTATCCAGAGAAGGCCGGTTCATCACAATGACGGTATCAGCTTCCGTCACCACCGGGCTGCCCACTTCCTCTTCGGATACAATCACGCAGCAATTCGCTGTGCCGCCGCGCATCTCCGGCCCGTAAGAAGGAAGCCAGGATACGTTTTTGTCTTCCATTAATCCTGCGTACGCCAAAAGCTGCCCCGCAAGCAAAACGCCCTGTCCGCCAAATCCGGCTATAATTACCTGCTCGCTCATTTTGCATCTCCTTCCTTGGTCACGCCCAGGGGATAATGGGGAATCATGTTTTGCTTGAGCCACTCTATGGACTCCACAGGAGACATGCCCCAGTTGGTCGGGCAGGTGGAAAGGAGCTCCACCATGGTGAACCCTTTGCCTTGCATCTGGTATTCAAACGCCTTGCGGATGGCTTTTTTTGCCTTGTTCACATTGGCCATATTGTGCAGAGACACGCGCTCAATATAATAAGCGCCCTCTATCTGCGCGAGCATCTCCGCCATGCGCACGGGATACCCCTGGGTCTCCTGGTTCCGGCCGCGGGGTGAAGTGGTGGTTACCTGGCCCACCAGAGTGGTGGGAGCCATCTGGCCGCCCGTCATACCGTATATGGCGTTGTTGATGAATATAGCGGTAATTTTTTCTCCCCTGGCCGCAGCGTGAACAATTTCCGCGGTGCCAATGGAAGCAAGGTCGCCGTCTCCCTGGTACGTAAACACCAGATTCTCGGGATGCGCGCGTTTTACGCCTGTGGCTACCGCGGGCGCGCGCCCGTGCGAAGCCTGGAACGTATCGCAGTTAAAATAATTGTATGCAAACACGGCGCACCCAACCGGCACAACGCCAATGGCCTTGTCAGCCAGGCCCATTTCCTCTATGCATTCCGCAACCAGGCGGTGCGCAATGCCGTGCGTGCAGCCCGGGCAGTAATGAAGAGGCGCGTCTGTCAGCATGCTTGTTTTCACAAATTTATCAGCCATTTCACTTGCCCTCCTTCATCGCGTAAATTTTTGCAAGTATGTCTTTTTGCTCTGGCACAAAGCCGCCCGTTGTGCCGTAAAAATCAACCGGCACTTTTCCCGCAACCGCCAGCCGCACGTCCTCCACCATTTGCCCGCAGTTCATTTCCACGGTAAGAATGCCGCTCACGCGCGTGGCGGTTTTTTCAAACGCCGCAGTGGGGAAGGGCCACAGTGTAATGGGCCTGATCACGCCAACCTTTAAACCCTGCTTTCTGGCCATTTGCGCGGTGCTCTTTGCAATGCGCGCGGTGGTTCCAAAGGCGGCTATTATGTATTCCGCGTCTTCCGTCATATATTCTTCCACGCGGGTCTCGTTCTTTGCAATTTCTGCGTATTTTTTCTGCAACCGGTCCACCACAGCCGTCATTTCTTCCGGCTCTATGTACAGTGAATTAATGATGGCGCGCGGACGCGATTTTCCGTCCCATCCGGTCGCGGCCCAGGTTTTGGGGGGCAAATCACGTTTTTCATAAGCGGAAAATTCGGCAGGCTCCATCATCTGGCCAATCATGCCGTCTCCCAGAATCATAACGGGGTTGCGGTACTGGTCCGCCAGGTCAAAGCCCAGCATCACCATGTCCACCGCTTCCTGCACCGAGCAGGGCGCAAGGGTGATCAGCTTATAATCCCCATGTCCGCCGCCTTTCACAGCCTGAAAATAATCCCCCTGAGAGGGCAGGATTCCGCCAAGGCCCGGGCCGCTGCGCACCATGTTCACAATCACGCATGGCAGTTCGGCGCACGCAATATAACTAATGCCTTCCTGCTTCAAGCTGATGCCCGGGCTGGAAGAAGAGGTCATAACCCTGGCGCCCGCGCCTGCAGCGCCGTACACCATGTTGATCGCCGCAACTTCGCTCTCAGCCTGCACAAACGTGCCGCCTACCTCCGGCATCCTCTTGGACATATATTCCGGAATCTGGTTCTGGGGCGTAATGGGATATCCAAAGAAACATGTGCATCCGGCGGATATCGCCGCCTCCGCAACCGCTTCATTCCCTTTCATTAATACTTTTGCCATACTCTATCACCTGTTTTCAATTATTTTTCCACTTCAATCGCAACATCCGGGCACATGGTGGCACAGGCCATGCAGCCAATGCAGGCTCCCATGTCCGTCATTTCAGCCACGTGGTATCCTTTTTTATTAATTTTGGATTTGGAGATCACCAGAATTTTTTTGGGGCAGGCCGCAACGCACATGCCGCATCCCTTGCAGGTGTCTTCGCTAATTTCTACTTTGGACATTTTTGGTCACACCTTCCAGCGTTATTTGAATTGTACATTCATTTACATTATCACTTTATCGGAAATTCGTCAATATTAGAGGCTTTCAGCGCATGGGTCAAACCGTGCTGTCCAGCCAGTTTGGCCGGGTATATATGTTAAGTTCCAGCAGGGATTCCTCGCCGGTTTTTGCGGCGTATTCTTCCAGCACGCGCTTCTCCCCGCTGGTGTACGCTATGGGGATGCCCGTCTTTTGGCTCACTTCCAGGCATACCTCCCGGCCAAAAAGCAGGTCGTCCACCACCGTTTCCCTGGCAAGGTTGGTGTTGTTGATCAACCCGGTGATGGGCATTCTGGCCTTTGCCCGAATCAACTCCAGCATTAAGACCACCTGTTCCGCGGTTTTCTGCAGGGGCCGCCTGGCGTTCACCACATAATAAAACTGCGTTTCCTGGTTTTTAAAATGTCCGGAAATGCTGCCCAGCACGCTGGTTCCAACCGGATCGCCGCCCGCGTCAAACACCGCGTAATCATATGAAAAGGCCGCAAAGACCTCCGCGCTGATCGCCGGAACATCCACCAGCGTGTTCGCATAGGTGGGAGCAATCAGCCGGACGCCGTGCTCTTCCAGCAGTCCCCCGTGTTCGGCAGAACGGAAATACGGATTCACTATATCCATATCGGCCAGCACGGTTTTCCCTTTTTCAGAAAAAGCAAGAGACATGTTAAGCGCAATTTCCGTTTTGCCGCTTCCATAGTTTCCCGCCAGAATAAAGCATTTTGCCATTTGTACTCCTTTTTAACTTTTGCGTCAAAGAAATAAACCAAAAACAATGGTTGCAAACCCGGATTGCCTTTGGTTTATATATATTTATTTCAAACACAAGCCGCTCCCTACCTCTTTTCCAGCTTTACGGATATCGTGCTGGTAACAGGGGAAAGAACAGCGCCTATATCCGGCTCATTCTCAAACTGTACAGGCACATTCTGCGTTCCTGCGCCAAGGCCGGACAAATCCACAAAAGGAACAATTTTTGAAGCGCTTACGGCCTCCATTGCCTTCTGGCTGCCCGTTACCGTAACGTCTATCGCCTCGGGCGTCAGCGTATATTTAAAACCGGCGGGCAGGTTTTTTACCCGCACGTCTACCGCCTGGTACGTTTTGCTCTGCACGATCATAGATATTTGTACGGTTGCCGCAACCTGCGCGGGCTGGCATACCACCACGCCCTGGGGAACCACAACGGCGCACTGCATGGAAGAATCCACCGAAGCATTGCTCAACGCGATCTTCTCCAGGCTCACCTTTGTAATCTTATCCAGAACTTCGGAAGGCCCGGCAACCTCTACAGTAGCGGGGTCCAGCACAATGCCGTCTATCTGATAACCTTCCGCCACCCCGGTAATAGAGCCGATTACTTCCTGCGTGTCTATGGGGACTTCCTTTTTGGGATATACGTCTATGGAAACAATTACGGAAGGCATTCCGCCTTCTATATCCGTATCCTGCACGCTGTTTCCGGCAGCGTCCAATATCTGCACGCTTCTGCTCTCGGTAACAGGTTCCGTCAAATCTTTCAAATCAACATAGCAAACCGCTTTTGCATACTTTTCCAGCTTGGAGCGCGCGCCCGCTACCTGCACGGTACTTTTATTCAGTTTCGGCTCACCATAATACACTCCCGCCGTTTTGCTTCCCACAAGCTGCACATCCACCGGCAATTCGGCGGTCACAATGTTCTCTATGTCCACGGTTATATTTGCCGGGTCCACCGCCGTAACATTTCCCTGCGTAATCCCGCCTCTAATGGGTATTTTATATTCTCCCGGCGCGGATATGCCGGAGAGATCCACCGTAAGCGTGATATTGTCGCTCTTCAAATACTTAAGCTGGTCGGTAGAGGCTACAACGGTTGCGGTTGCAGATTCTATCAACTGGCTTAAATCCTGCAGAGAGGTCAGCCCCTTGCTTTTTAAGGTTTCCACATTTGTAAACGTAACGGGCAGGGTATGAAATTCCTTGACGCGGGGCGGGTTGGTCTCGGAAATTACAAAAAACCAAAGAACAGCGGCAATCCCAAGCGCGGCTATCTTCATCCAGAAATTGTTTTTAACTAGCCCAAGCAAAGCCTTCCAAAGCATCTTCATTTCACGCCCACCTTTCGCCTGAATTTAAAAGCAGGCGGCCGTTTGTCGGTATTGTCGGCTTTTATGAATATTCTCTCCAGAATATCCCGCAGAGTGGGTATATCCAGGTAGCGCGTAAGCATGCCGTCAAACATATAGGAGATCACGCCGGTTTCCTCGGAAACAACAATGGTATAGCTGTCCGAAACTTCGGAAACGCCCAACGCCGCCCTGTGCCGCGTACCCAGCTCGGATGAAATCTGTTTATTGTCCGAAAGCGGCAAAAAACAGCCAGCAGCCATAATTTTTCCGTCTTTTATAATCATGGCGCCATCATGCAGCGGCGTATTGGGATAAAAAATATTTTCAATCAGTTCGGATACAATTTCCGCATTGATCAGCGTACCGGTTTCAATAATATCCTTTAAGCCTGTTTTGCGCTCAAATACAATTAAAGCGCCCACCTTGCGTTTGGACATGTTAATAATCGCACGCATCAGTTCATCCACAATACGGTCGGAATCCTCGCGCGGGGCAACCAGAATGCCAAAAAATTTTCCTCCGCCAAGCTTCTCCAAAGCGCGCCGTATTTCCGGCTGAAATAAAATCACAAGAAGCACCGCGGCCGCGTTAATCAGCCAGCTTAATATCCACGTTACAGTGGGCAAATTCAATATGGAACAAACAAGTGCAATGGCCAGAATGATCCCAAGCCCTTTTAAAACCTGAAGCGCCCTTGTTCCGCTGGTAATGCGGATAAGGGAATACACAATCACGGCCACGATGATGATGTCCACAACATCGCGCCACGAAAACTGTATTGCTCCGGAAGTAAATGGTAAAAAGAAATCTGCCAAATTGATACTCCTTGCGATTTATTTAACCGTTGTCGGTTTTTTCACAGACCAGCAGGGTAAGGTCGTCCTTCATACCTTTTTTTAAACCGCTGCGTACATCCTGAATAAATGACTGCCCGTTAAATTCTGCCTTGGAAAACAGTTTGCTGATTTTCCGCATTACGCCGTCTTTTCCGTCTGCGCCAAATATACCGTCCGTATATAAAAGAATCCTGCCGCCGGAATGAATCTCTCCGGTGCTGCTGGTAAAACAAGGTTTGTCAAACCATCTGCCGATGGGCCGCGACGGTATAAAAATCTCAGTCAGCTTTCCCTGGTCAAACAGCAGAGGAGGAACACTGAGCGCCGCGTTTGCGCAGGCAAATTTGCCGGAGGCCACATCCATCACCACAATAAAAGCGGTAATATATATGCTCTCATCAATATTCAGTTCCTCAAACTGGCGCTGCAAGCGGCTCAATATACCGTCCGGCGCGAGCTCGCCCATATCGCATATCTGGCGGATTGTCCTGGTGACAAACACGGCCAGCATGGCAGGCATTACACCGTGCCCGGCAACATCCGATACATAGAATATCAGCTTGCCACCCGATTCAAAGCAGTCGTATATATCCCCGCCAATTGCTTCACAGGGATAAAATCCGGCCGATACATGTACGCCCCTGATAGACTCGAAATCCTGCCGCACCATAGAAGACTGCAGACTCCTGGCCATTTCCAGGTCTTTTTGCATTTTATCATTAGAGCGCAGCAGCTCCTGCTTCAGCTCAAAATCGTATGTAATATCCCTGAAAGCCTCTATCACCGCAAGAGGCTCACCACTAGACCGAAACAGCGGAGAAGCCGTTACGCTGTATATTTTATTTTTTATTTTTCTCACCTGTTTGTGTACACGGCCACTTTTCAGCACGTTCTTCGCCATGCAGTTCGGGCATCTGTGTTCCATGCCAATGGCAGAAAAACAGGTCTCCTGGGGATTTTCTCCCATTTCTCTTTTAAATGCGGTATTGGAAAATAATACCCTGCCTTCTTCCGTTACCACACGAACCATATCGCCCATTGCATTTATAAAAGGAGTCAAATAAATCGATTCCGAAAGCAATGTATCCAAGATGCACTCCTTTTCCTAAAACAACAAATCCTCCAGTTCGTTTAACTCCAGAAGCAGTTTATTGCATTTATCCTGGAATTGGTCCTGGGATAATTTGTGTTTATCCAGCGGCTTATTAAAATCTTCGTTCATCATCTCACTGATACGCAGGCGCTCTATCTCCAGCCTCTTTCCAAGTGCTCTGTACCTGCTTACGTATATTTCTTTTGCGACCATATTAGTATCACCTTTCAGCTAAGAAAGCAAACGGTGCTGGTCAAACAAATCAAGTGAATAGCTGTTTATTATCACTTTCGGCCAGAGCGGCACTCAATATGTTTTCCCTTCTGAACTTACGGATACCCTTCTTTACAGTACAATATGCGGTTACAGAGTCTTCGTCCATTCCGCGTATATAAATACGCCTCTGCGTTATTTCATCCCTGCCGTTGTATATGATAATTACAGGCAAATCCTGATTAAGAGCCTGTTTTAATATCATTTCGGTCGTATCCAGCATTCTAAGATTATTTTACACCTTTTTTTTATTTATAATATCACAAAAATTTGTTTTTGTTAATAAAAAACATTGTAAAGCCCTGTGTTTTATTCGCTTAAAACGCCTCGCTCAAAATACGAAATTTTAACAAAGAACCACCCAGAGCGGGTGGTTCTTTTGCATTCTTATCCCTATTAGTCAGCGACTCAATCATATACCTGATACTGATCAGGTTTCAGTGTTCCCTGATTAGGAAGCAGCTGGCGGATTGGTGTTGCCCATGTCCGCAATGTCTACGAACTTAGGATCGTTGATGTCATAAACGATCTTGCCGGCAGCTCTCTTTTCCATGTAAGCTTTGGTGTCGGTGAACGGTACCAGGGAGCTTTCAATTGTAGCGATGTTGGAACTGTCATATGCGTTCAGGTAAGGATGAATGTACTTCCTGTAAGTCGTGCCAGTGAAGTAACCTTTGATCTGCTGATACAGAACGTCGCCTTCCAGAGCTGCGGACTGGTTAACGTCAGCATCAATCACGCCGTCTTTAACCCACTGCCAGGAAATTTCTCTTCCGTTGCCAGCGCTCAGGAAGTATTTGGACGGATCCAGGCCGGCGTCTTTCATAGCGGCCAAAACGCCTTCCATCATCGGGTCGTTCTGCGCATAAACGCTGTCAAATCCATCCGGTCCAAGGGATGTAATAAAGTTTGCCATAGCTTTTGCAGCGGGATCAGCAAACCAGCCGCCGGAAGCCCAGCCGACTACTTCAATTTCCTGTTTGCCATCCTGTTTCACCTGGCTCTTCTGGGAAGCGATATCGTTAGCGGTTACGCCGCCCATGTTTTTGCCGGCAGCCTGGTAAGCCAGCAGATAGCCAAGAGTCTGCGCGGACGCGCTGCCCTGTCCCAGCTGACCTTCGATCATAACCAATTTTTTAGCGCCGGCTTTGGCAGCCTGTTCGCCAGCATATTTGCCTTCCAATACAAAATCAAAGCAGCAGGAGCCAGCGGCGTCCGTAGCATTCTCGGCGGTTGCAAAGCTGTGAGCCGCTCCAAAGTAAGGAATGCCGGCAGCTTTTGCTTTCGCAATACATTCGGAAGTTGTCTCAACGCCGTTCTGAATCACAACAATTGCATCATATTTGGCGGTGATAAAGTTTTCAACTGCAGCCAGTTGTTCAGCAGCCGTGTTCTGTCCAACTTTATAATCAATTGTCCATTTGGTTGTCGGATCAGCGTCTGCGCAAGCCTGCAGGGTGTCTTTAATAGCCTGGTAATAAGAGTCTGCGCCGTCGGCATACATGCCAATCTTAAGCGTGGTCTCTTTAGCGCCTGCCTCAGACGAAGCCGGAGCAGCTTCGGACGAAGCGGGAGCAGCCGAAGCAGCTTCAGACGAAGCCGGAGCTGCCGATGAAGCGGACGGAGTTGCTGTAGATGAGCAAGCCAACAGAGCAACTGTTAACACCGCAACGATAGCGATCATAAGAAATTTCTTCATTTTATATCCTCCTCCTATTTTCTAACCAACTTAAGGGATAAGTGGTTTATATATAAGCTCTTGGCACATTGAGCCGCAAGCAAATATATCGACTGAAAACTATTTAGCGGACAGCATATACTGTTTTATCGGGTGTATACGTTTTCATTTACGGTGCATTTTTAGCTGCATACTATTTCATTCATAGCATTCTATATAATCTTTTACCTGCAGAGTTCACTTATACGATTTCATTCAAGAGAATATTTATTTGGCTGCATCCTTTTTTCTCAATGAATACGATTTCATTGACCCAATGCTTAATGCATACAAGAATGCATTCTTTTTTATTCTTTTCTGTTTTGCGTAGTTATGTATACGATTAAATAAAGGAAATAATAAAACACATTTACAATAAATTTATATCTCTAACCTTGGATACTTCATCATTCACGATGATTATAACATAGCTGTCGAGAGTTAACAACTAGCTCCTTTTGTTTTCCATTAACTGATTTTGCTTTAAAAAAATATTATTTCATTTAATATTATTATAATACACAGAATTTCATTTGCCAAGCCTTTGCAAAAAAAAATTACCACCCGCAATGCGGGTGGTAATTCTCTTATCCCTGTCCGTTAGCGTCTGTTTTACCCAAGATATATTTTCCTGGGCATGTTTAAAATTTTCCTGTTAGGAAGCTTTGCCGTAGTTCGCATTCTCAAGGAATTTGGCATCGGTGATGTCATGTACGAACTTATTCTCAGCTCTTTCACTCATGTATACTTTGTAGTCAGAGAAGGGAATCAGGGCAACGCTGTTAACATTGGAGGCATCATATTCCACCATGTAAGGCTGTACAAATTTCTTGTAAGACTGACCGGTAAAGTAAGCTTTAACCTGCTGATAGATTACATCGCCTTCCAAAGCTGCGGATTGGTTAACGTCGGCATCAATCACGCCGTCTTTAACCCACTGCCAGGAAATTTCCCTGCCGTTTGCAGAGTACAGGTTGTATTTGGCCGGATCCAGGCCAGCGTCTTTGATAGCTGACAGAACGCCTTCCATCATCGGGTTGTTTTCAGCATACACAGTGTCGAATCCATCGGGTCCGAGCGAAGTGATGAAGTTGGACATAGCTTTTGCAGCGGGATCAGCGAACCAGCCGCCGGAAGCCCAGCCAACTACTGTAACGTCCTGTTTGCCATCCTGTTTTACGTTTGTTTTCTGGGTAGCCAAATCTTTAGCGGTAACGCCGCCCAGGCTTTTGCCGGCTTCTTCATAAGCAGCCAGGAAACCTTCTGTCTGAGCGCCCGCAGTGCCTTGGCCCAGCTGACCTTCGATCATAACCACTTTTTTAGCGCCAGCTTTAACAGCCTGTTCGCCAACCAGTTTGCCTTCCAGCACAAAGTCATAACCGCAGGCGCCAGCAGCGTCTGTAGCGTTGGGGGCAGAATCAAAGCTGTGAACTGCTCCAAAGTAAGGAATGCCGGCAGCTTTCGCTTTAGCGATACATTCGGATGTTGTGTCTACAGAGTTCTGAATTACAACGATAGCATCGTATTTAGCGGTAATAAAGTTTTCAACTGCCTGAAGCTGCTCTGCAGCTGTGTTCTGGCCAACTTTATAGTCGATTGTCCATTTGGTTGTCGGATCAGCGTCTGCACAAGCCTGCATGGTGTCATGCAGCACCTGGTAGTAAGAGTCCGCGCCATCGGCATACATACCGATTTTCAGCGTGGTTACTTCGCCGGCAGCTTCAGATGAAGCCGGAGCAGCCGATTCAGAAGCGGCAGCCGATTCAGAAGCGGCAGCGGACGAAGCCGGAGCCGAAGAAGCAGCGGGAGCTGCCGAGCAAGCCAGCAGTGAGACCATTAATGCCGCAACAATGGCGATCATTATAAATTTCTTCATTTTATATCCTCCTCCTATTTCTAAACCAACTTAAGGGATAAGTGGTTCTATATATTAGCATGCCGCAAATATTGACATTTGCGCATACATATATATCTGTTTTATTTTTTCTAAAACTTTATTTACATATAATTGCTCTTTAGTAAACCAATTTTATTAAATTTACATTTTAATCCTTATTTTCTATTTGCAAGCAGTAACGTCTCCGGTTTTTATGTTCTTTTTTAAATCTTCTACTCTTTCAACATTATGCAACATTTTGCGCTATAAATACCATTTCTAGTAAAATCACTTTATTAAATTAACGAAACGAACAATGGAGCGCTTAATTATTTAGTCATATGCATAGCTTGGTTAGTTCGTTCCAAAGATTTAAGAAATCCTGCCACCCGTTTTATAAAACGGGTGGCATTCTTTTTTAATATGGATTATAAGCCTTTTACAATTCACATTATGAAGCGGAAGCAGATGCACTCGCCGAGGGATTTTCCACCCCCATGTTTGCTATTTCCGTAAATTTCGGATCATTGATGTCGTGTACAAATTTTCCTGCTGTCCTCTGCTCCATGTATTGCGTAACATCCGAGAACGGTATAAGGGCAACGCTGTTCACATTAGACGAATCGTATTCCGTCATATAAGGATGTATATATTTCCTATAATTTTGTTTTAAGAAATAACCCTTCACCTGCTGGTAAATCACATCGCCTTCCAGCGCAGCGGTTTGGTTTACGTCCGCTTTAATAACGCCATCTTTCACCCACTGCCACGAGATTTCTCTGCCGTTGGCAGAAACCAAGAAGTATTTCGAAGGGTCAAGCCCCGCGTCCTTCATAGCCGCCAGAACGCCTTCCATCATGGGGTTGTTCTCCGCATACACGCAGTCAAACCCGTTTGGTCCAAGCGAAGTAATAAAGTTTGCCATAGCCTTTTGAGCAGGATCCGCAAACCATCCGCCCGAGGCCCATCCTACAACCGTAACATCCTGTTTGCCATCCTGCTTCACGCTGGATTTCTGCGTTGCTATCTGGTCGGCAGTCACTCCGCCCAAATTTTTCCCAGCCTCCTGGTAAGCCTGCAGAAATCCCAATGTCTGAGCACCCGCAGTACCCTGTCCAAGCTGGCCTTCAATCATTACAACTTTTTTGCAGCCTGCCTTGGCAGCCTGCTCTCCAACCAGTTTGCCTTCCAGCAAAAAGTCATATCCGCAGGAACCGGCCGCATCTGTTGCATTTGAGGCTGTTGCAAAACTATGCACGGCCCCAAAGTATGGAATACCGGCAGCCTTTGCCTTTTCAATACACTCAGAGGTCGCTTCCACCGAGTTTTGGATAACCACAATAGCGTCGTATTTGGCCGTTATAAAATTTTCAACCGCCGCTAACTGCTCGGCTGCAGTATTCTGCCCAACCTTGTAGTCTATCGTCCACTCGCAGGATGAATCGGCATTCGCACAAGCCTGCATGGTATCATGTAATACCTGATAATATGAGTCTGCTCCATCCGCATACATTCCTATATGCAATTTAAGCACTTCCCCGGACGCCGTTCCAGATGGAGCTGCTGAAGACGCCTCAGATGTAGCAGTTGGGGCCGCCGACGTTGCCGATGGATTATTCGTCGTGCACGCCAGCAGTCCCACTGCCAGGACCGCAATCAATGCGATCACTAAAAATCTTTTCATTTTCATTGTATCCTCCTTTTCCAACATATGTCCATATGTTCTATATCTGCCCGCCGCGGCAAACCGCTGCAAACGATATATTCATATTCTTCGCTGTTTTGGCTTTTTTGATTCAGCATTTGCAGCCACATGTTGGTATCCTTATAAACAGGATGGATACAATGTTTTTTTATTTATTTTATTTTTATTTCTGTTCTTTGGCAGCTTCTTTCAAATGGCGCATTTGCTGGCCGCTCTTCTGCTTTGTTGCCACATAAGCGCCTGCGGATACGGCCGCGATGATGATGATACCTTTAGCCACAAACTGCCATTCGCTTTGCAGCCGCATGATGTCCATGCCGTTTGCGATAGATCCCAGCAAAATCGCTCCAATAAACGTACCCCAGATGTTTCCTTTACCTCCGGACATTGCCACGCCGCCCACAACGGTGGCCGCAATAACATCAATTTCAAGGTTCTGCCCGTTTGTTATAATAGCCGTATTTACACGGGCCAGAAGAACAATACCGGCCAGAGCTGTCAAAAGACCGTTGATGGTGTATGTAAGAAGTACGATTGTTTTAACCGGGATACCTGCCAGATAAGCCGCATTTTTGTTTGCGCCAACCGCATATACGCGGCGGCCAAACTTGGTATACTTGAGCAGGAACCACATCAGAACCGTAACTCCAAGGAAGATAAGCACATAAATGGGAATCTGCATCATCAGGCCGCTTGCGTCTTTCAGCTCTCCCAGCAGGTTGGTCTTGAGGCCAGCCAGGGCGCCCTGGATACTGATTTCCTGCGAATTGCAGATCAAAAGCGCAACACCGCGGAACGTAATCATGCCGCCCAAGGTAATAATAAAAGGTTCAACGGACAATCTGGAAATAATCAGGCCCATTGCAGATTCCATAGCAACTGCAAGGATAACCACCAAAACCAGCGACGCAGGCAGACCAAGTCCCCAGCGCGCAGTTCCAAGCGCGGTAAACAAACCTACAAAAGACATCAGCATGCCAACCGAAAGGTCAATACCGCCGCCAATCATAACCATTGTCATACCCATCGCGCAAATACCCACAACAGATACCTGCATCATAATATTCAAAAGGTTAACCGGCCCAATAAAGCTCGGATATGCAACTGCTCCGGCAGCAGCGCTCGTTATAAGCTGAATTACGATAACTGCAGCAAAGAAGCCGATCAACATCATAATAACGGTCGAGTTTTCGCCACCGAACGCTCCTCTTCTTTTCTGCGGCAAAGACGCCTGTTTCATATTTTCTTACCTCCTATGGAATACTGAAGTATATTTTCCTCGGAAACTTCGTTCCGCGACAATTCACCGGCAACCCGGCCCTCTTTCATAACAAGAATCCGGTCGCTCATGGATACAATTTCCGGCATGTCCGAGGATACCATGATGATCGCCTTGCCCTGTTTTAAAAGATCCATCATCAACTGGTAGATCTCCTGTTTTGCACCAACATCAATACCGCGGGTCGGCTCGTCAAAAATAAATATTTCGCCGTTTGTGTTGAACCATTTTGCCAAAACCACTTTTTGCTGGTTTCCGCCGGAAAGGTTCATGGCCAGCACACTGGAATTCTCCGCCTTGGTGTTCAGTTTTTTAATGTAATCTTCACCAATGTCAACTTCCTCTTTGGGGTTCAGCACAAATCCCTTTGTGTTCACCATGTTGGCAATCATTGTATTGCGCGCAATGGTATGAATAAGGAACAAACCGGTATGCTGGCGGTCTTCCGTAATAAAGCACATTTTGTGTTTAATGGCGTCGATAGGGCTGCTGAAGTGAACTTCTTTGCCAAACACTTTCACTTTGCCGCTGATACGCTCTGCGCCGCCAAACAGAAGGGTCATCAATTCGGAACGTCCCGAACCAACCATTCCGGCAAAGCCCAGAATCTCACCGCGCCGCACCTTAAAGGAAATATTGTTCACGCCGTTACCGGATATATCTTCCGCTTCCAGCACAACTTCTCCGGGTTCATAAAAATCACGGTGATAAAATGCAGACGCGTCGCGGCCAACCATATCGCGAATCAATTGCGGCTCGTCTATTTCGCCTACGTTGCAGGTCTTGATATGCTGGCCGTCGCGAATAACCGTTATCCTGTCGGCAATGCGGAATACTTCGTCCAGATGATGTGAAATATAAATGATTCCAATTCCACGCGCTTTGATCTTTTGTGTAATTGCCAAAAGATTATCAATCTCACTCACCGAGAAAGAAGCGGTTGGTTCGTCCATGATAATCACTTTGCGGTCCAGGACCAGCGCCTTTGCTATTTCAACAATCTTTTGCTCGCCCGAAGAAAGCTCATCCACCAGCTGATCCGGTTTTATGGTGCTGTGCAGATATTCAAGAACTTCGCGGGTTTTTTCCTGCATTACGTCTTTTTGCATGATTCCGTTCTTTGTGATTTCCATACCCACAAAAATGTTTTCCGTAATGCTCAGATGCGGAAAGATAGTATGTTCCTGGTAAATTGTCTGGATGCCAAGATTCATTGCTTCATGGGGTGTCAGTGTTACACATTTGCCTTCAACCTGAATTGTTCCGCCAACATCGGGCTGATAAGCGCCCGAGATAATCTTGATCAATGTCGATTTTCCGGCACCGTTTTCACCGCAGATGCAATGTATCTCACCGGGTTTTAAGCCGAACGAGATGCCACTCAATGCTTTAACGCCAGGGAATGTTTTAGAAATATTGGACAACTGCAATATTTCTTCAGCCATAAATCCCACCTCCATATAAATTTAGTCTTTTTTGTTTAAACGGATAATTCTATATAATCAATTCGATTTACAATTAAATCACTTGCAATATTTAGGTTGAAGCTTGGCTTCGCCTAAACAACTTGCTTGGTTATTGTACAATAATCCACTTCGCATTTCAAGTGCTTTTTTGTTCGCAAATCTCATTTTTTTCATCCATTCTTGTATATTCGCTTAAATCCTTGCTTTTTATTCTTAAAGAATTATCTTTTTTTGTTAATTTTTGTCATACGTATAAAAAGTTTCAGACGGCCGGTTTATCAGCCGGCCGTCTGTTTTTGCCTTTTATCCGTCAATAAGCACAACGCCCTTAATTTTGTCTTCCGTGCTTTCCTTCATAAAGATAATACCCTTTTCCGCATCTTTCAGGCTGAATTTATGCGTAATCAGCGTTTTTAAATCCACCTGTCCGGAAGCAATTACATGAAACACATTATCCCATACCAATGGAGCCAGCCAGGAGAATACAAGCTTACGGCTGGACTGGATGGCTTCCAGCACCGGAACCTTCAATTCATCTTCCGGGCCGGGCAGGCCAAAGTATACAACCGTGGAGTGCGCCCCCGTTACCTTCAACGCCTGCTGCAGGGCCGGCATGGCGCTGGTGGCCACAATCGCGCGGGGCGCTTTTTCGCCGCCGTTGAGTTCCATAATCTTTGCCACAACGTCCGCCGCATAATAGGGTGAATCTTTTTTAAGGGAGTTGATCACAGCCGTCGCGCCCAGTTTCAAAGCCACGGAAAGGCCGTAATCCTCTATGCCCACCATAATCACCTTTCCTGCGCCCGCCGCTTTGCAAAGCTGCAGCTGCATCAGTCCTATGGTTCCTGTTCCAAATACCACAGCTGTTTGTCCAAGGTCAATCTCCATCAGCTTTACGCCATGGGTGGCACAGGCCAGCGGTTCTGCCAGTGCGCCGTCTTCAAACGAAACTTCATCCGGAATCTTGTACACATGCGTATATTTTACCTTAACATATTCAGCCAGGCAGCCGTTTACGGAAACGCCGATTACTTCCAGATGCGCGCAGGAATTAAATTCGCCGCGCATGCAGGCCGGGCAGGCGTTGCATTGCTGAACGGGATTTAAGGCAACCCTGTCGCCTTCTTTAAACAGGCCCATTTTAGCCGCAATAGCGCCCACTTCGGCCACCACGCCGGAAGCCTCATGGCCCAAATACAGGGGTCCTTTGCCGTCTTTTGTATCCAGCGGGCTGTGTCCAAAATAATAGGATACGTCGGATCCGCAGATGCCCACCGCCTTTACGCGCACAAGTACCTCGTTATCTGCAATCTGCGGGATGTCGTGCTCTTCATAAACCATTTTCAGCGGTTCCAGAAAATTCTGAACCTTCATTTTTCCCTTCATCTTCATTTTCTCTCTTTCTTACTTCTTTTGGGGCATGCTGCAGTCAGGCCCAAAGTGCTTCAGGATAACCAGCGGCTCGTATGCAGAGGTGTTTTTAACCACCACGCCGTCCCCGGCCCTGTCGTGGCTGACATAGAATTCATCCGCTGAAAACTGCCCATAGCGCAGGAACGTAGGCGATTCGCAGTCAAACTTGCCAAATTCGCCGTGGCCCTGCACCACCAGGCAGCCGTAGGCCGCGTCGTCCGTTACCTTTACCTTTGCGCCCGGCTCCACCGTCAGTTCCTTGGCCGCTACATAGTCGTTGCCATAGCAAATCCAGTTCTGCACAAAACCGTCGTTTTTCTTGTCCAGTACCGGCGGCCGGAAAAACTTTTCGCGGTAGTTGGGCAGCATATTGAGTTCCCAGTCCGCCACGTCCATAATGGCGTCCATATCGTTTTCCTTGCCCGCGGGCAGAAAGTTGGAAAGCCAGCTTTTGTCAAATATCTCTCCGTCCACAACGTTTTCCCACAGAGCCATCACATCGCTGTTCCACTGCGGCTCATATGTGCAGAGCGAACCAGGCGCATGTACCACGCCCGCGGGAGTAAACCAGCCGGTTCCCAGCTCAATCTGAAAACCGCGGGACAGTTCCAGAATCCGGCCGTCCTGTTTCTCAAAGGTGGAAAGCCTTGCAATAATCTCCTCTTTGCTCACCGATGGATCAAACCCAAAGAAGGTGATGGGCCGTTTGCCCAGGTGGTTGTTATATTGCTTGGGGAAAAAATAATGCTCGTGCTTGGGCAGCACGCCAACCCGTTTGCAGGCTTCCTCCCTGTGATGCACATGGTGAAACAAGGGCTCGTTGTAATCATAAAATTTGGAATACATGGGCCATGTGCCGTATTTCTCCATGAGCGTTTTACCAATGAGTTCTTCTCCAAGCCCCTCAATCAAATCCTTGAAAAGAATCTTCCTGGTGGGGTCGTTGTCCACATTTATAAAGCTCATGCCAAGGTTCTCAATGGAGGAATCCGTTTCCACCTTGGTAATAGAGGAAAACCAGCGCTCCACAATAGCTCCCGCCTTCATGCCCATTGCATAGTAATCGTCCGGGTGCAGGCGGATCCTCTTTCCCGGCGAGAAGAACGGCCTTGGAACCCAGTTTGGAACCATCTGAAGAACGCCGTCTCCCTTATCCAGAACTTTTCTGTATATATTTTTGTCTGCCATTTCAAAGTCCCCCTACAAACTATTTGATCATGCTTCTGATGTAAGCAAGCCCCTGGCTGGCAAGCGCATCGTCCGAAGGCGCAAACGCGCGCCACAGATGCAGCGGTCCCTGCATGGAGGGAGCCCCCTCATTAAACGCTTCTATCGTAAGCCATCCGTCGTATTTTGTCTTTTTAATCACATCAAACACGTCTTTTCCGCAGGCGTGCCCGGTTCCGGGAATTCCACGGTTATTCTCAGAAATATGGATGTGAATGGTATATGGCATCGCATATTCCAGAGCGGCCGCAACGTTCAGCTCCTCAATGTTCATATGCATGGTATCCATAATCAGGCCAACGTTCTTTAAGTTTACTTCCTGCACATATTTCACGGAATCTTCCGCCGTGTTCAGCATAAACTGCTCAAACCGGTTCAGGGGCTCAATCGCAATGGGCATATCAAATTTTGCCGCGTATTCGCCAAATTCACGGCAGGCGTCAATAGACCACTGCCATTCCTGTTTGGTCAGGCGTGCGCCGGAAAAATATCCAAGCGCCTGCGTCAGAGGACCCATCAGCAGTTCGGAGCCAATGGCGGCCGAATAGTCAATGTGGTCTTTTACAAGCTTGACCATTTTCTCCCTCTCAGTCTTGTCCGGAGATACGGAGTTGCCAAAGTCCGGCCCAATCACGCTCAGCGTCGTGCACGGTATATTCTTTTGCTTTACATATTCGCCCAGCCTTTTTGCCTCGTCCAAATCCATACCGGCAAAAACAGGGAACTCAATACCGTCAAATCCCATGTCCATAACCTTTTCAACCAAAGCCTGGTCTTTTTTCAGCGAAAAGCTGTCCAGCCAGAGTAACAGATTCATTCCAACTTTTATCATTTCATAACACCTTCCTTTGTTTTTTATGATCAAACTTGAGCTGCCCCATCACATATAATTTTAGTATATATATTGATGAAGAGAAGTATGCATTATCCATAAGTATGTATATGATAATGGCTGCAAGTTAATACGTATTAATCATCTGGAAATTAAAATGTATTATAGCATAAACGCCGCTCGTGTGTAAAGTTAAAAACCGCTTAAACTCAAATAAGTTTGCTGCAGAATAACCTTTACGCAAGATTTCCATAATTGAAATACGCCAGATGCTCCTCCATAATGTCCGCGGCTTTTTCCAAGACATCGTTCAGATAGGTCTGCGGGTCGCAGGCGTCAAACACGCCCTTGTCCATATCAGCCCTGCGTGCGGCAATTTTTTCCGCGGCGTAAATACCCGCTTCCCGCACAATCCTGGTCCACATGTTCACCTTCACCACGCCGTCTTCCGCCAGGCCCTTGATCTGGTCGGGCTTCAGGCTGGAAACGCCGTGCAGCACAAGCATTTTTGTACCCAGGGCTTCCGTGAGCATCTTGGCCCTTTCCTTTAAATAGATGGCGTCCGTACCCGTGGACTGCTGCTCCGTGCCAAGGTCCGCAACCAAAAAGTCTGTGCCCGTCTTCCTGACGTACTGAACGGCGTTCTCCACATAGTGCTCGTCCTTCACTGCTTCCGCCTGCGTGCCAATAACGGAGAGCGTTTCCATAACGGCTTCCACCATTACCCTGCCTCCAAATTTTTTGCAGTATTCCGATGTCATGCGCACGTTATCCTCATAGGAAAAGCGCTGGCAGTCGAACATTACGCCAGCCAGATAACGGATGCCTTCCTCCAGAATCCACTTGTCAGCTTCCGGATCTCCGTGGTCCAGCTGGGGCATTACCAGCACGTCATAATAAGGGGAGTCTTTTTCTCCCGTCAGCGCCTGCAGGCTGCCGATGAGCGAAAGAAAGCCCGCCTTTAAATCACGGCTGTATGTAACCCGCTTGCACTGGGGCATATGGCTGTATGAACCCGTCATACCCACAATAATAGGCACATGCTTGATGCCGTGTTTTTTCCCAAAGCGCTGCGCCGCTTTCAGAATCGCTTCGTTGTTCCAGGCCGAGGCCGAGCAGAAAAGTGCAAGACTCGTGTTTTTTTGGCGAACGTCCTGCATAATTCCCTCTACCATCGCCCTGTCTGTTATAATTGCCATACCGCATCCTCCTGAAATTATTTACTCGCAAAAACCGAATATTTATTTGTATCGGCATACATTTGTTTATAAAGCGCAAATTTTTCATCGTAAAACGCCGCGAATTCTCCCCTGGGTTCTATTGTCTCCGCAATGGCGCTCATGGCTTCGCCCGCTGTGCCCGCGTCCGGGTATACGCCCAGCGCCACCGCGCACAATACCGCACAGCCAAGCGCTCCCGCTTCGGAGCATTTCAGAGTGGAAACCGGCACCTGCATGCTGTCCGCCTTGGTTTGCAGCCACAGCCTGCTATGGCTGCCGCCGCCCACACAAATGATATGTTCTATTGCAACGCCCTGGTTTTTAATAAGTTCCACGTTCAGGCGCTGATCCAGGCACAGGCCCTCCAGCATCGCCCTGTATATGTCGTACCGCGTTGTTCCTGCGTCTGTGCCCAAAATGGCAAAACGCGCACGGTGATCCATATACGGAGTGCCGCAACCCATCAGGTAGGGCTGCACAAATATGCGCGTGGGGCTTGCGGGCGCATTTTTCTCAAACAGCGCATAAGGCGGCTTGCCGTCCACCTTTTCCGCCGGAGCAAATGTGTCAAAAAACCATTTCACAGCCAGCCCAGAAGTCATATTAAACGCCAGCGTGCAATACTTGTTTTCCAGCAGAAACGGTTCGCTGGAAAAGCTGGATCTCAGCGTAACGCCATAAGAAAAGGGCGCGTCCATCACGGGAGTGATGCATTCAGACGTTCCCATGGAGCAAACAGTTGCACCCGGCCGCATGCCGGATCCCATTGCGTTTGCAGGCTGGTCGTGGCCGCCCATCACCAGCCTGAGCCCGGATTGAAGCCCCAGCTCCGCGGCAATACTTGCGGAAATCTCGCCAATCACAGTGCCAGACTGCACAGGCTTGGAAAACATGCCCGCGTCCAGGCCAAACCTGGCCATCAGTTCCTTGCTCCAGTCTTTTTTATGAATGTCAAACAACATGGTGCGGCAGGCCAGGGAATAATCCGTGTAAGTCTCGCCGCACAGTTTATAATATATATAATCTTCCATCAGCAAAAACTTCTTGGTACTATTATAAACACCGGGCATGTTGTACTTAATATACAATATCTTGGATATGGAATACATAATAGATGGCGGCAGGCCGCAGATCTTTGCGATTTCTTCGTCCGAGCTTTTTTGCATTTCGCGCAAAAATTCTTCTTCCCCGCGGTTATCCGTAAAAATCATCACACGGCTGATTTCTTTTCCATCCGCGTCCACAGCTACAAACGCTTCGCCAAACGAACTGATGGCAAGAGCGGATATATCGCCGCACTTTTGGCCCACAGCCCGCAGCACCGCCTTGGTTTTTTGCCAGATATCAGCCGCGTCCAACTCGCGCGTTCCGTCTGATTTTAAACTGTATACGTATTCATTGTAGGCAGAAGCAACAATGCTGCCCCTCTCGTCAAATACCACCGCTTTAACGCCCGAGGTACCCACGTCCAGCCCGCAAAAATGCATATTTCTGTCCTCCCTTGTTATGTTGTCTCCCTGATCACCAGTTTTGGCTTCAATATATCTTCATTTTGCTGCGGCTCGCTCTGCATAACTGCCACCAGCTTGGCAATTCCAATATCCGCCATCTTGCCTACCGGCTGCGCCACAGTGGAAAGCGCGGGCGTGGCAACCTTTGCCATGGGCACATCGTCGTAGCCAATCAACGCAATATCCCGCGGCACCTGTTTCCCGGCTTCAGAGAGCGCCCGCATCACCCCAAACGCAATCACGTCGGAAGTGGCAAATATCCCGTCCGGCTCCCTGCCCACTATCTTGCGCCCAAGATCAAGGCCCATTTTAAATTTGTCGTATACGCTTTGCGCCGTAACCACAAGCCGCGGATCAAAAGACAGGCCCGAATCCTCATAGGCTTTCTTATATCCTTCAAACCGTTCCTTAATCGCTTCCATTATCAGCGGTTCGCTTACAAACGCAACCCGTTTCCTTCCTATTTTAAGCAAATGCTCCGTTGCTATGTATCCGCCCTGAAAATGGTTGATGCGCACAGAACTCTCCGGATTGTTCCACAATTCGTCGTCCAGGGTGACGAACGGTTTATTCATACGTATAAGCTTATCGATAGAAAGGCGGTTTGTCAACTGGTATGCAAGAATTATTCCGTCCACATTGTATTGCAGCAAATTGTCCAGGTAATTGATTTCGGAAGCTTCGTTGTAATACGTGCAGGCCAAAAAAACCGCATAGCCAAGCTTAACCAGCGTGCTTTCCACGGCCCGGGCAACCAGCGCGTAAAAGCTGTTCCCCACATCCGGAACAATAAGTCCAATAATATTGGTTTTATTTGTTTTAAGGCCTTTTGCCAATGCGTTGGGGCGGTAATTAAGTTCGGCGATCACCCGGTTTACCCGGTCGGTCACTTCTTTTGAAATGCTGGCTGTTCCATTAATCACATGGGACACCGTTGGCTGCGTTACGCCGGCCAGTTTGGCAATGTCCTTCATTGTGTACGATTTTTTTTTCAAACATCATTCCACTGAAAACTTATAAAAAAATTTCAGTATTTCCTCTCTTTTAAATTTGTAGTCTTTGCCATTTTTTTCAAATATATAGTAACTGCCGCCCATATCAGAAAGTTTCCACCCCTGTTTGAGCATATACTCCATATATTTGTCTGAATCGCTTTTTTTCACCATATAGGTGGCATTGTCCCCGTAATCAAACACGCCTCCCTTGAATGTTACGGTTACAGTGGCTTTAGCGTCCATCAAAGGCAAAAAACCGTCAAAGATACCTTGTCCGGCGAATACAAAAATAAAAATCAGAACAACCATTATGAAGACGATGAATCGAATTAAAAATCTCATATTTCATTCCCGAGCAGTATCCTGCGGCTAACACCCTTTTTTTTACATTATAAATACTGCCACAACAATAGTCAACAATTGTTCTGCCACAGGCAAAAAGTGATAGCAGCATATAATTTATGGCGTAAAAAATGCGGATTTATTAGCCGGTTTGTAGTATACTGTTTAAATAAGGCAAGCTTGGTTATCATAATACCATAAACGCAAATTTTTTTATACTAAGGAGTAAACGAATGAGCACGTTATCAATTAATGAGTCTCAGTTCGAGGCGGAAGTTCTGAATTATTCCGGCAAGGTTCTGGTGGATTTTTATGCGGACTGGTGCGGCCCCTGCCGGATGCTTTCCCCCATTCTGGAAGATGTGGCGTCGCAGGAAAACGTAAAGGTTGTTAAAATCAATGTGGACAACAACCAGGGGCTGGCAGAGAAATACGGCGTTATGTCCATACCAACTGTGTATTACTTTGTGGATGGAAAAGAAACCTCCAAATTTGTGGGCGCCAGGGGCAAACAAGAAATTCTCCAAATGATCCGGTAGCATTCGTCAACAGCGCGCCAAACGGCGCGTTTTTTCTTTTTTTACGCGCCGGAGTTCCGCCTTTTACCCTTCCGATATGTTGACACTTTTAGCCTAACAATTCACTTGTGCTGCTTGCCAACAACAAGCATAAATTGTATAATGGGAGCAAATAAATTCTATTGGAGATGAGCCATGAAAAATTTTGTATACAATGATTTCATGCATGTTTCCGATTTAAAGGACCTGCTTATCAAAGCGGCGTCTAATTTTCGGGGGCGTGATGCGTTTCGTTGGAAAACGCAGGACGGCATCCAGTCAAAAACCTATGAACAGTTGCTATCAGATGTGAACGCGCTTGGCACAGCTCTCCTGTGTGAAGGATTCAAAGGCAAAAAAATCGCCCTTGTAGGCGAAACAAGTTACGAGTGGATCGTCTCTTATTTTGCAATTACCTGCGGCGTGGGCACGGTGGTTCCCATAGACAAGGAACTCCCGGATGCCGAGATTGCAAACATCGTTGCGGACAGCGGCGCTTCCGCCCTTATCTTCTCCAGTACATTTGAAGGGGTTGTTCAAAAAAACCGGGCGCCCCGCGTGCGCTACATTCCCGTGTATGCGTGCAACGCAGATTGGACCTGCCCCGGCGTTCCGGAGCTGCTCCGCCTTGGCGCAGCCCGCATTGCCGAAGGCGACGCATCCTATACCCAGGCCGTAATCGACCCGGACGTTATGGCTTCCCTGATCTATACCTCGGGCACCACAGGCAAGGCAAAAGGCATCATGCTCACACACCGCGGCATCACCGCGGCTTCTTCAGGCGGCCTCTCCATTGTGGAGGTTGGCAGCGTGGCTCTCTCGGTTCTCCCCATTCATCATTCTTTTGAATGCACACACGGTATCATCATGCTCATGCAAGCCGGGCTGACCATCTGCATCAACGATTCCATCCGCTTTTTCATGCAAAACCTGCAGCTTTTTAAACCGGATACCATCTGCCTTGTGCCCCTGTATCTGGAAAACATGCACAAAAAAATTTGGGAAATGGCCGCCGCAAAAGGCCAGGCCGAGCAATTGCGCGCGGCAATCGCCAGAAGCAACGAACTGTTGGCCCAGGGAATCGACAAACGGGACGAATTCTTTGCGGATATACAGGCGGCTTTCGGGGGCAAACTCAAAGTAATCATTTGTGGCGGAGCGCCTCTTCGTGCGGAGCTTATGCGCGCGTTCCGTGAGTTCGGCATTATGGTTTTGAACGGATACGGCACAAGCGAATGTTCCCCGCTGGTATCCGTGAACAACAACAGATATTTCAGGGACGGGTCCGTTGGCATCCCGATTGCGTGCATGCAGGTCAAAATAGAAGAACCGGACGAAAACGGGGACGGCGAAGTTTGGGTAAAAGGCCCCAATGTAATGCTGGGATATTATAACAACGAACAGGCCACCCGTGAAGTCATGAAGGATGGCTGGCTGAACACGGGCGACGTAGGGCACATGGAAGAAGATTTTCTTTTCCTCACCGGTCGCACCAAAAATATTATTGTTCTCTCCAACGGCAAAAACGTCTATCCGGAAGAGATTGAAGAATATTTGGCTGCAATCCCTTTGATCCGCGAGGTGGTGGTATACGCAAAACGCGCGGCGGACGGCGGCGAAACCGAATTAGCTGCGGAGGTATTCCCCAATTACGATCTGGTTCCAGAAGCAAGCGAAGACGAAATCCTCTCCATGCTGCAAAAGGAATTCAACCAGGTGAACCGCCAACTGCCCTTGTTCAAGCAGGTGCGCCAAATCGGTATCCGCGCCACGGAATTCGACAAAACAACCAAGAGATCAATCAAAAGAATGAATGTAGGAGTGCATTAACTTATGGTTAACATCGAAAAAGTAAAAGAACTGCTCGCTGCTTCCTGCCCTTATTCGCCGGAGGAAATAGAGCTGGAAAGCGACTTGATAGCAGACCTGGATTTTGACTCCTTCTGCATGATGGATATGCTTCTGGCCTTTGAAAAGGAATACAGCATCTCCATCCCGGACAGGGACCTCCGCCTGTTTGTAACAGTCTCAGACATCTTAAACTACCTGGAAGCAAAAACAGCATAAATTTATGACCGGAATTATTTATCTTTTCAGCAATCCTGCTCAGTTTAAGCAGGATTGTTTTTTATTACAACTTCTTTCGGGAAATGGGTTGCGCCAAAAAAGCCTGAAGACTTAAAAACCTTTATCGTGTATCAAAACCTCTCAATTACCAGCCTGCGTGAAAGGCTTGTGATAATCTTGCATATACATTCTGGGAAATGTATATAATGGGCCTATATAAGAAACACTCTGGAAGAAAGCCATTTGAAAACAAACGAATCAACCTTGAACGCTTCCCCTATAAGCTTACTCGGTTGCCCCCAGGTTCGCAAAACAGATGGCGGCAGCAAAGTATTATACGGAGATGGTCCCCCGCCAATGAAAGCAGTTGACAATCTCCAGATTCTATGAAAAAATAATGGTATCCGGTAATTAATACGAATAAGTAACATTGAATTAACAAGGAGGTATTCCCAATGAAGAAAGTATCAATAGGCAGTTGGGCGTATATTATGGGCGCATTCGCAGACAAACCCATTCTTTTACCCGAATTATGCGCGGAACTCTCCAAGCTGAAGTTTGACGGCATCAGCATGGGCGGCTTTAAACCGCACGCGCATCCTTCCCTGTACGAAACGCCCGCCAAAAAAGCGGAGCTTAAAAAGCTGCTCGCGGATAACAACCTGGAAGTAGCGGACTACGCGGCAGACCTGTGGAGCGTTGACTCCTTTAAACAAAACAAGGAATGGCTTGCGCTGTTTGACGAGAGCATAGCTTTCATGGCGGAAATGGAATTCAAAACGGTTCGTATCGACTCGGGCACGCAGCCCATCCTGCCGGACGGCTGGAAATACGAAGACGCAAAGGATTTTGTAAAAACCCAGTTTAAAAAATGCGCCAAACGCGCGGCAGAGGACGGCATCGAAGTTGTCTGGGAATTCGAACCCGGTTTCATGGTAAACGAACCCAAAAACGTTCTGGAAGTTGTAACCGACGTTGCAGAAAAAAACTTCAAGGTTCTGTTTGATACCTGCCACGGTTATATGTCTTCCGTTATGGGCGCCCGTCATATTGAAGAAGGCTGCAAGCTTCCGGGCGGCGTTGTGGAATTTGCCGAAATGCTCAAGGGTAAAATCGGCCTGGTGCACGTGATCGATTCGGACGGCTCCTTAAACAGCCAGGGCACAAGCACGCACAATCCGTTTGGCACAGGCAATATCAACTTTGACGAGGTGATTCCCGCCCTTTTAAGCAAAGCGGAATACAAGGGAGACTGGTGGGCGATTGACCTTTGCGAATGGCCGGATGCCTGGAGGGCCACCGCAGACTGCAAAGCGTTTGTGGATAAATTTAATCAGAAATACTGCGGCTGATTCGTGTATAACCATACCATTTTTTAGGACACGCTAAAAGAACCGTTCGGCAAGAACGGTTCTTTTCTAGCGGAATTTAAAAATCAAAAAGGCAACCTCGTTTCAATAATCATCGTCAGAATCCGTGCAATCCATGCAATATCCTTCGCTGTCCCTGTAGCAGGCGGAGCAAAGGTAAGAGCCGCAATTCTTGCAGTTTCTAAGTTCCCTGGAATCCATTTTTGCGCCGCAGTTATTGCAGTTTTCCATTGCCATACAAGATTCCTCCTTTCGCTAGCTTTGATTGGTATTATGGGCATAATCAGCCAATTTATTCATAAGGAAAGCGTTCAGGCAAAGGATAAAAACGGAATTGGCGGCACAAACGATTGTTGAAAACAAACCCAAAAAATGATATAATGCATGTCAGAATATGTTTAACAACTTTGTAGATACTTTATAATACAATAGGTATTGAAATGCACGCACAGAAAATTGCTTTCACGAAAAATACAATTATTTCTCGGGTCTTGACAATTCGCGGTAAAAGCACTAATATACCTTAATAATTCCATATTTTTTGTTATTGTATTTATTTAATTGTAAGTATATGGCGTAACAAAAAGCTTATAGGCCAGGCAAGCGTAATTATCAAATTTTTTTTAATGGAGGAAGAACCAATGGCGACAGTAAAGGACATGTTTCGCAATACCGGCGCAAAAGTGATGGAAAACGTCGCTTTCAAGCCTGCTTTTGCGTATCTGGAAAAAGACCCGGTTAAAAACTTCCCCAAACTCCTGAAATGGGCGGATACCTTCACCAAGGGCAACCAGTACAACAAAACCGTCCACACGTTCCAGAAGTGGTGGGAAGACCAAACCTGGCAGGGCCAGCTGATGAAAAGGGTGCTTGAGGAATCAAACGTTAATTACCTCAAACGGTTTGTACTCAATTTCTTCTTAAATTCCGGCGTAAAAGGCGCTCCCCTCTCCAAGCAGAAATCCAAGGAAATCGGCGCAAACGTACCATGGGCCATTCTGATGGATCCCACCTCTGCATGCAACTTAAAATGCATTGGATGCTGGGCAGCCGAGTACGAGAAGCACGACAACCTCTCGTTTGAAGACCTGGACAGCATCATCACCCAGGGCAAAGAGCTTGGTATTTATATGTACCTTTATTCCGGCGGCGAACCCCTGGTCCGCAAAAAAGACCTGATCCGCCTGGCGGAAAAACACAGCGACTGCGCGTTCGGCGCTTTCACCAACGCTACGCTCATTGACGAAGACTTTGTGCAGGATCTTCTGCGCGTGGGCAACTTCACGTTCATGATCAGCGTGGAGGGCACCAAGGAAGAAACGGACGCGCGCCGCGGCAAGGGCACATACGATAAAATCATGCACGCCATGGACCTGCTGAAAAACGCGGGGATTCCGTTCGGCTATTCGGCATGCTATCACAGTAAAAACTATAAAACCATCGCAAGCGACGAATGGAATAAGCTGATGATTAACAAAGGCTGCCTGTTTGGATGGCTGTTCACCTATATGCCCATTGGTTCGGATGCTGTTCCGGAACTGATGGTATCAGACGAAGAACGCATATATATGTACAACTATGTCCGCAATTACCGCACAAACAACACGCTGCCCTTATTTGTCATGGACTTCTGGAACGACGGCGAATACGTTGGCGGGTGTATTGCCGGCGGACGCCAGTACTTCCATATCAACGCGTCCGGCGACTGCGAGCCCTGCGCGTTCATCCACTACGCTACCCACAACATTCACGACTGCACGCTGGTGGAGGCTTTAAAAAGCCCGCTCTTCCGCGCATACCAGGAAGGCCAGCCCTTCTCCGACAACCTGCTCCGTCCCTGCCCGCTGCTGGATAACCCGGAAGCATTGCGTAAGGTTATCAAAAGTTCGGGCGCGCATTCCACACAGAAATTGGATCTTGAAGACGTGGATTCCCTCACAGGCAAAACTGAGGAAGTGGCAGCCAAATGGAAAGTTGCGGCTGACGAGCTGTGGGACAGCTACCACTATCCCTTTAACGGATGCATCAACCGCGCTCTGGATAAAGTTGTGGACACAACCTCAACCGGATGCGGCGGCTGCAGCGGCTGTGACAGCTGTGCAAGCGCGCAGAGCAGCGGGCCTGCAAAATAACAACTCACTACAGCATCAAGCCGTCTGCAAACGCAGGCGGCTTTTTTAGTACAGGGGCTTTGCCCCTGTACCCCACTTCTTTTCTTAAAAAAGAAAAGAAGCAAAAGAATTTCATGCAAAATATTACAAGCATGTTATCTAAAATACTGTATGTTAAAGGCAGGTTGGCTCTTACAATTTAAAATACCGCTTAGCGGTATTTTAAGCATGCAGAATTTCAAAGGGTCAATCGATCCTTTGGTAGGGTTATAGTGGCAAAGCCCCTATGAAAAAACGCCTTCCTTGACTTAAAAAAGCCTATGAATTATACTGAATTGTATTCTATTTATGGGAGATTAGGCATGTCCAAACAAGAAAAAAACAATTCACGCGAATCCACCCTGCACGCCGCCATAGAGAACGCGGATATCAGCCAGATCGTAGCTGCGCAAAGTCTTGAAGAAGGCATCCTGCTTAAGATAGACTCCATCACCAAACGGAAGTCTGAACGCGGCGCCATTGTAAAAGGCTGGACAATAGACACAACCGAAGCAAACGATATAGAAATCACCTTAAACGCATCCAATCCCGCAAAATCGGTGCCTTTCCGCAACAACAAGATACGTACCGATGTTGTTGCGCTGTACAGCTTTTCCAAGGAACTGCCGCTGTACACGGGGTTTGAATGCACCTGCGACCTTACATACTCTGAGATTCGCTCGGTCTCGGCAGTAAATCTGGCAAACGGCCTCAGTATCACCATACCCCATAAGCAGTTCCCGCGCATCACCAAAGACCTCTCTTTTATAGAACGCATATTCCGCACCATATCCATTGCCTTTGAGCGCTTTCACGTTCTTATTAAGGAAGGCCGGCTTTCCTTTAAGCCCTCCAAATGGAAGGAATATATGGACAAGATCCGTATTATCCGCGAGGAAACCAAATCCTTCACCTATGACGACTGGATCACGGAGAATGAACCCAAACGCGAAATATACGAGGAGCAGCGCAGCCATGTGTTCGCGGCAAGCCCGCTTATCAGTATTATAACGCCCGCATACAATACGCCCCCGGCTTATTTTGACGAGCTGATGGCTTCCCTGCAGGCGCAGACCTACGGCAAGTGGGAGCTTTGCCTGGCGGACGGGGGCAGCAACGCGGAAACCGTCGCCTGCTTTAAAGCCTGGCAGGCAAAAGAACCCCGTTTCAAAGTGAATTTCCTGGTGGAAAACCTGGGGATAGCGGGCAACACCAACGCCGCGGCCAGCCTTGCCCAGGGCGAATATATCGCTTTTCTGGACCACGACGACGTTCTGCCGCCCGACGCGCTGTTCGAAATGGTAAAGGCCGTAAACGATACGGGCGCGGATTTCCTCTATTCCGATTCGGACAACTTCGACGAGGAAAAACGCCATTCGCCCTTCTTTAAGCCGGATTTCGACCCGGACTACCTGCGGGCCATCAACTATATCTGCCACTTCAGCATGATGAGCGGGGAACTTTTCGACAAAGTCGGCCGGTTCCGCGCGGGATTCGACGGTTCGCAGGACCACGACCTTTTTTTGCGCGCAACCGAACAGGCAAAAAAAATCGTTCATATCCCCAAAATTCTGTACCACTGGCGGGCGCACCAGGAATCCGTGGCATTAAACCCCGGCTCCAAGCTGTACGCCGTGGAAGCTGGCATCAAGGCTGTGCAGGAGCATATGGACCGCATCGGCATGAAGGGCAGGGTGGAAGGCGCGGAAGGCTACCTGTTCAGCTACCGCATCCGTGCGGATGTGATCGGCAATCCGCTGGTCAGCATCATCATACCCAACAAAGATTCACTCAAATATTTAAAGCAGTGTATCGATTCCATACTGGAAACGTCCACATACCAAAACTACGAAATTCTGATCGTGGAAAACAACAGCCAGACAAAGGAAATATTCGCGTATTATAAAGAGATCGAACAAAACGGGCGTGTGCGCGTCATCACCTGGGAAGGCGGGTTCAACTTCTCCGCCATCAACAACTTTGCGGTGGGGCACGCAAAAGGCGAGCACCTGCTGTTCCTGAACAACGATACCAAGGTCATCACGCCCGGCTGGCTGGAGGAAATGGTTATGTTCTCCCAGCGTCCGGACGTGGGCGCGGTGGGCGCCAAGCTCTTTTTTGAGGACGATACCATCCAGCACGCGGGCGTCATCATCGGCATCATGGGTATCGCCGGGCACAGCCAGTCCGGGGCCATGAGTTATTATCCCGGGTATTTCAACAACCTGGTGCTGGCGCGGGGTGTATCCGCCGTTACCGCCGCCTGCCTGATGACCCGCAAACAGGTTTTTGAAGAAGCGGGCGGGTTTGACGAATCGTTTGTGGTCGCCTTAAACGACATGGACCTGTGCCTCAAAATATGCAAAGCAGGCTACCGCATTGTCGCAACGCCGTACGCGCAGCTTTACCACTATGAATCCAAGTCCAGGGGATACGAGGATACGGAAGAAAAGGTGATGCGGTACCACAGGGAAATATTCAGGCTCATAGACCGCTGGGAACCCGAAATGCGCGCGGGCGACCCGTTCTATAACCCCAACCTCACGCTCGCGGGCATGGACTACGGCCTCAGGCGCAAGGCAGAGATAGACTACATTACCTTTTACAAAAAGCTCAAAGAAAAATACGTCAAAGAAGGCAAGCTGTAACCGTTTCTCAGGGGCTTTGCCCCTGAAACCCCACCAAAGGATCAACTTGACCCTTTGGAATCCCATATGCTAAAAATACCGCTACGCGGTATTTTTTATAAATTTTATAGGCCAGCCTGCCCCTTCATATGGTATTTCTTATAATCTGCTTGTTTATATTTCTTACCAAAATGCTGCGCAGCAGCGTTTTGGCATAAAATTCTTTTGCTTTTTTTCTTTTTTAATAAAAGAAGAGGCCTGGGGTCCCCAAAATCTATGATTTTGGGGTAAGGGTAGGGGCGAGGCCCCTTTCTCCATTTTACGGCATCATCTGCTGGCCGCCGGTCACGTTAACCGCCTGGCCTGTCATATAGGAAGAATCCTCACTCGCCAGGAACACAAGCACATTCGCAACGTCGTTGTAGGTGCAGCCGCGTTTCATGGGCACCATGTCTATATACTTCTGGCGCACCTCCTCCTCCGTAATGCCCTGGTTTTTTGCGTATTGTTTAAACAGGCTGTTCACCCACAGGGGGCTGTCCAGCATATTGCCGGGGCAGATGGCGTTTACGCGTATGTTCTGCTCCGCAAGCTCCAGGGCCAGGCTCTGCACCAGGCCAATGCCGCCGAATTTGCTGGCCGCATACGCCGAATTTTTAGCGGAACCCTTTTTGCCTGATTTGCTGTTGATCTCAATAATATTGCCGTATCCCTGCTTTTGAAACACCTCGCACGCCGCCTTCGCGGTGTTAAAAAATCCGCAAAGGTTTACGTCCACAACCAGCTTCCATTTCTCCGGGTCAAACTCGCTGATGGAGCCCGAGATCAAAATTGCGGCGTTGCACACCAGAATGTCTATCTTGCCGTACTTCTGCACCGCCACGTCCATCAGATGGGCACAGTCCTCATATTTTGTGATATCAACCTTTACCGCAGCCGCGTCCGCCAGTTCGGCCGCCGTAGCCTGCGCTCCCTCCAGATTAATATCGCCAATCACTACCTTCGCGCCTTCTTCAGAGAGCCGCCTGCTCAGCGCCTGGCCCAAACCCTGCGCGCCGCCCGTGATTACCGCCACTTTGTTCTGCAATCTGTTCAAGCTTTTAAGTCCTCCTTGTATTTTTGCTCAATAAATTCACCCAAATCCCGCGAACTGTTTGGTTTGCCCCATTTCGTGCAGGATCTGTAAAGCTCCTCCATTTTGTCTTCGTTTGCCACCAGCTGCATCAATACTTCGTTTAGGGGCAGGCTTTTATTGGCAAAAAGCGCCATTGAATTATTGAGCAAAAAAAGCAGGTTGATGTCCTCCACGCCTGGCAAAGGCGGAGTCAATATCAGCAGCTTTTTTTTGGCTACCGCTTCTGAAGTAGAAAGGCCTCCCGGCTTTGTAACAATCACGTCGGCAGCGTCTATATATTCGTCCATATTGTTAATAAAGCCTAATATATGCACCGGATTTTTGTATTTTTTTGCTTCCAGCTTGTGCCTCAGCATAAAGTTGGTGCCGCATACCGCAATAATCTGCACATCGTCCATCGTATCCGCCTGGGAAACCAGTTCGTCCACCGCGCCAAACCCGCGGCCGCCGCTTGTAATCAGCAGGGTCAGCTTGTCCTGCTCAAGACCCAGTTTGCAGCGGGCTTCCTCTTTGGGAATGCAGCACGAAAAACCCTCGCGAATGGGTATGCCAATGGGCAGCAATTTTTCCTTGGGTATCCCTCTTAGCTCAACACCGGGAATCATCAGTTCGTTTGGAATCACAAAATAGTCCATATCCGTAAATTCCCAAAACGGATGCAGGCCGTAATCGGTCACAATGCCGTACAGGCGGATGCGCGGGTCCAGCGTGCCAGCTTCTTTTAATTGCGTCAGCAAAACCGCGGAGAAAATAATGGGGCACACAATCACATCCGGCTTCCTGTCGTCTATATATTTTTGCATTTTGGATTTTGTAAGATCAGAAAACGCGAATGGGAAGTAGCGTTTCATTGCCTGGTGGGTAACTTTCTCGGCGTCCTTGTAGATAATCGCGTTCAGTTTGGGAATAGATCTTCCCATAAATGTGTAGCCCTTGTCGAACGCTTCTCCAATAACCTTGTTTAAAAACTTGTATGTGTCAAGAATTTCGTACGTATGGCCTTGTTTTTCCAAATATTGTGCCAGCGCTTTGCTTGCGGAATTATGGCCTTGGCCTACCGTCATGCTCAATATCAGAACGTTCATATGTGCCACCTCTAATATTTGATTACTGATGATAACATCATCCATAATAATATCATACTTATATTTGCAAGGCAACGGGCTGCAAAAAGTGTTGGTTTGCATTTCATTTAGTGTTATACTGAAACATATTCGGAGGAATCAAAAGAGCATGAGCAAGACAATCGTACTCACCGGCGGGGGCAGCGGCGGGCATGTAACGCCAAATCTGGCGCTTCTGCCCTATCTTAAAGAACGCGGATATGAGGTGCATTACATAGGCACGCACGACGGCATAGAGCGCCAATTGGTGCAGGGCATTCCCTATCACGCCATACAGGCAGGCAAATTCAGAAGATATATGAGCGTCCGCAATATAACCGATCCTTTCAGAACCCTGGCCGGTTATTTCGACGCAAAAAAAATATTGAAGGAACTAAACCCGTCCGTGGTATTCTGCAAGGGCGGCTTTGTATCCGTACCCGTCGCATTTGCGGCGCATTCCCTGCATATACCCACCATTCTGCACGAATCGGACTATACGCCGGGGCTGGCCAACCGCCTGTGCATCCCCAAAGCGGATAAAATATGCCTCTCGTTTGACGCGTGCGCAGAAAAATACGGTGGCCGGGCCGTTGTAACAGGCTCCCCCATCCGCAGGGAACTGCTCAGGGGAAACAGGCAGAAGGGCCTTGCGCTCTGCAACCTCCCGGATAATAAACCCGTGCTCATGATTATGGGCGGAAGCCTGGGAGCGGCCACGCTGAACGACATTGTGGACGCCAATATAGACGGCTTGCTCCGGGAATTCAGCATCATTCATTTGCGGGGCAAAGGAAACCTGAATAAACTGCTGCACATCAAAAAAGGCTACGCGCAGTTTGAATATATATCGGTGGAAATGCCGGACCTGTTTGCGGCGGCGGACATTGTTCTCTCCCGCGCGGGCGCGAACGCGGTGTTTGAGTTTCTGGCATTAAAAAAACCGGCTCTGCTCATCCCGCTTCCCCTCTCCGCCAGCCGCGGAGACCAGATATTAAACGCAAAATTCTTTGAAAAAAACGGCTACGCAGCCATGCTGGAGCAGGAAAAACTGTCCGGCGGCCTGCTGGTGGATTCCCTACGGGATTTATACCAAAACAGGAAAAACTATATGCAAGCCATGAACGCCGCCAAGGCGGCCTCTGGCACGGAGAACGTGCTGAACGTAATATACGCAACGGAAAAAAGCTATGAATATTGAAAATATTTTAACAGAATACAACGAACAACCGGCCGAGCAAAAAAAACAGATTGCCCATGAACTGCTGGCAGCGGGACCGGAAACCCTGCTGCCCTATTGCTCTGGCGAATACGCCCGCGCCGCCCTGCGGATACTCGCGGACATGGGCCGGGGCGCGGCGGATTTTACGCGCGCAAACGCCCCATTTTTTGTAGGACTGCTCAAATCGGAAGACCCAAAGGCGCGCATGCTGGCGGCGGAAATATTGGGCTCGGCTGCCGGCGCGAGCGCGGAAGGCAAGGCAGACTTCACCAAGGAGCTTGTTACGGCCTGCCACGCGGAGCAAACCATGTTTGCCATCCCGTCCTTTCTGCTGGCAATCGGGGCGCAAAAAACGGAAGCGGCCAAGCGTTATCTGGAGCACTACACCATCCGCAGCGACGGGGAAAAGCACGTCCGGGAGGAAAAGCTGGCCCTGCAAAAAGCGCTTGCAAATTTTATAGAGCGAAAACAGGTGCAAATCAGAATTCTGGAGACAGATATCCTGGCGCTCGCATGCCCCAATATGTCCGTCACCCTGGCGGAAGCAAAGCAAAAAGGCTTTAAGTGCCGCAAAAGCGGGGAATACGTACTGGTATCCGGCCTTAAAAAGTTTACGGACATATACAGCCTCCGCACCTTCCAAACGGCTTTCCTGCTTTTTGGAACCTGCCCCACGGCAGATGTGGCGGCCAAGCTTGCCTCCCTGCAGGACGCGGTTACAAGCCGCATCAATGTAACCAATTACCGGCTGGAGGTAACGAACATCTCGCACAAAGAGCGCGTATCCGTCATTCCTCCCTGCGTCGCAGCTTTGGACAAGCTGCAAAACACGCCCTCCGCCTATTCGTTTGAGATACGTCTGGATGTAACGGGTGATAAAACCGTCATCCTGCTGGACCCACTGCTGGATAACCGCTTTGCCTACCGCAAAAAGGCGGTCAGCGCTTCCATCTCGCCCGCGGTAGCCGCCAGCGTATGCTATGCGGCCAGTAAATACTTCAGCCCGGAAGCGCGGGTGCTGGACAATTTCTGCGGCAGCGGCGCCATGCTGTTTGAGCGCGGGTGCTACCCAAACGCGTCCCTCACCGGCGTGGACATTGCCCAGAGCGCCGTGCAGGCAGCCCAGGAAAACGAGCAATACCGCAAAAGCGGCGCAAAATTTTTCCATGCGGATGCGTTGCGCTTTACCTCCAAAAAGTTTGACGAAATTATCTGCAATATGCCCTTTGGCCTGCGGGTGGGAACACACGCCCACAATGTAAAGCTGTACGAATCTTATATTGCCATCCTGCCCTCCATTGTAGAGGCGGGCGGGCACGCGTTTTTATACACGCACGAAAAGCAGCTGCTGGAGGATATTCTAAAACGAAAACACATCCGTGTTGAATCCAGAATCACTTTCTCCGCGGGCGGGCTGTTTCCAGAGCTGTATATCCTGCAGTTTTAAGCGGCTCCCTTTGGGGCAATCCCAGCAAAATTGAATAAAAAACCCCTTTTTGGCGCAGGATAGCTTAAAAGGGGGTACTCCAATGAACGAACAGACAATAGACCTGTATACTGTCATTCATCAGGGCGCCAAAATGAGCATCGCAAGTCTGGATGTGTTAATCCAAAACAGCTCGGACGAAGAATACAAAACTTACTTAACGCACAAACAAAACAGGTATAAACAGATCGCGGCCAAGGCGGGGCAAACTCTTCAGGCCTACAGCGATTTCGGCGATTCTACGGCGCAGCCCAGCGTGATCCCGCAGGTGGCCACGCAAACCATGGCCAGCGTTAACAGCGTTGCGGACCACGCGCAGCAGGCGGGGCCAATAGAAGTTCTCCTGAGCGGTTTTCAGCAGGCCTCCCGCGACCTTGCGGAAAGCATGCAGGCCAATATGGACGCGGCCCAGAGTGCGCGCAATCTTGCCTATTCTCTTCTGGAACTGCAGCAAAACGATCTTTACAGTTTCTCTACATCCTTTAAGCAATAATTTAATTCTGTCTTTTTGTACCTTTCTTTCAAAAAAACCGGGGACTGCAAAAAGTCTGTTTTTGCAGTCCCCCGGAATTAAAAAAAGAGTTGAACAAATACATCAAATTAGGGCGTCCGCGGCAGAAGGCGTAAACAGTATCTGTTTATCCTTTACTTCCGCCGTGCCGTACAGCCTGTAGCCTTTGGGGCCGTTATCCATTGTGGCCGCAATCACCCACGCGTTTTTATTGGCAGCCAAATTCTTTTGCGTCATCTCCATCTTATAAATACCAAAAGCGACCGAATCACCAGACACTTCTCCTTTTCCCACAACAATGGGATACGGGTTGCCGTCCTGGCCAATGGTAATAATGGAGAGAAACGCCGAGCCTTCAATAACGGCCTTCATTCCTTCGTCAATAATCATCTTTTCATCTCCTTAAAAATATATTGACAGCTTTACTACGGTTTTGCTATCAGGTATAATAATACTACCTTGAATTGTTTTTTCAAGAACGCAGAATATTATGATCAGGTACGGTAAAAGTGACTATGAAAGCTGAACTGAATCTTTCCGCATGCGGCGGCCAGTGCCCGTGTATGGAAAATTGCCCTCTTGAAGGCGCGTTTAAACTGATCGGCGGCAAATGGAAGGTCTCCATTTTATGCGCGCTAAACAAAGACGGCGCCACACGGTATAACGAACTGAAACGCAAAATCAAAGGCGTCACAAATACCATGCTGGCAAGTTCCTTAAAAGAATTGGAAGAAGACGGGCTTGTGACCCGCACGCAGTATAACGAAATGCCCCTGCGCGTGGAATACGCTTTGACCGGCCTCTGCACAGACCTGATGCCTGTTTTGGAACAGCTCGCCCATTGGGGCGTCCGCGTTCAAAGAGCAAAATAATTTTCCTTACCAAAGAAAATCTATAATCCTTTTGTTCTGCGCTCGCATTCTTCACGTGCTCAGTGGGTTTCCGCCTTCCTTTATCACGCTAAGGCGTGCGGCCGGCTCCGCCCTGGCATCAGAGGGAGCCTGGAATGAAGCAAATAGAATGATTTGGGCTTATCAGAAACAGCACTGATTAATGATCAACACTTTGCTTTAACAGAGCCTTTAAAAAAGAAAAAGTGAAAAAGCTATGTGCGCAGCCTTTTAAATTACTTAAGTATCTTCTGCAAATACATTCCAGTGGCGCTGTCCGGGTTCTGGGCAACCTCCTCGGGCACGCCCTTGGCAATCACCCGTCCGCCGCCGTTGCCGCCGTTCGGGCCCAGGTCTATAATATAATCCGCACACTTAATTACGTCCATGTTGTGCTCAATCACAATAATGGTGTTTCCGCCGTCCGCCAGCCTGTTCAAAACCTTAACAAGCTTCTTTACGTCGTCCATATGCAGGCCGGTCGTGGGTTCGTCCAGAATAAACAGCGTCCTGCCCGTCTGTTTCTTGGAGAGGTGGGTCGCCAGCTTCACGCGCTGCGCCTCGCCGCCGGAAAGTGTTGTGGACGGCTGCCCCAGCTTCACGTAAGATAACCCCACGTCCATCAGAACTTTCAGTTTACTCTCGATCACCGGCACGTTCTTAAAGAACTCGTACGCGTCCTCCACCGTCATATCCAGCACTTCGAATATATTTTTGCCCTTATACTTCACTTCCAGAGTCTCGCGGTTGTAGCGTTTGCCCTTGCAAACCTCGCAGGGCACGTACACGTCGGGCAGAAAATGCATCTCAATCTTTATAATACCGTCGCCGCCGCAGGCTTCGCACCTGCCGCCCTTCACGTTGAAGCTAAACCGGCCCTTCTGATACCCGCGCACCTTCGCGTCGTGCGTCAGCGCGAATATATCGCGGATCGGGTCAAACAGTTTGGTGTAGGTCGCGGGGTTGGACCGCGGCGTCCTGCCGATGGGCGACTGGTCTATATCCACAATCTTGTCTATGGCCTCCAGCCCCGTAATCTCCCTGTGCAATCCTGGCTTTTCCTTGGAACCATACAGGGTCTTGGACACCGCTTTCTTTAAAATATGGTTGACGAGAGTGCTTTTGCCGCTGCCGGAAACGCCCGTTACCGCTGTAATTACCCCGGTTGGAAAGGCAACGTCTATGTTCTTCAGGTTGTTTTCCTGCGCGCCCCAAACCGTTATATGCCCCTGGGGCTCGCGCCTCTTTTTGGGTATTTTTATACTCTTCTTGCCGGAGAGGTACTGGCCGGTAATGGACTTCTCGTTCTGCATCACTTCCTGCGGCGTGCCAATGGCCACCACATGCCCGCCGTGCACGCCCGCGCCAGGGCCTATGTCCACCAGGTAATCCGCTTCCAGCATGGTTTCCTCGTCGTGCTCCACCACAATCAGGGTGTTGCCCAGGTCCCGCAGATTCTTGAGCGTCGCAATCAGCTTGGCGTTGTCCCGCTGGTGCAGGCCAATACTGGGCTCGTCCAAAATATACAGCACGCCCATCAGCCCGGAGCCAATCTGCGTTGCCAGCCGTATCCGCTGCGCCTCCCCGCCGGAGAGCGTCCCCGCGGCGCGGGAGAGCGTCAGGTAGTTGAGGCCAACGTTCACCAAAAAATTCAGCCGCGCGTTGAGTTCCTTAATCACCCTGCCCGCAATAATCTGCTGCTTCTGGTTCAGTTTTACTGTATTGATGTATGTAAGCACTTCGCCTATGGGCAGGTCGGAAAGCTCCGCAATGTTCAGGCTGCCAATCTTAACGGCCAGTGATTGCTCCTTGTAACGCTTGCCGTTGCAAACCGGGCAGGGAATCTCGTTCATGTAACTTTCAATGTCCTGCTTGATAAAATCGGAATCCGTCTCCATGTAACGGCGTTCCATGTTGTTCACCAGGCCCTCATATGCGGCGTAATACACGCCCTGCCGTCCGTCGCTGTTAAAGGTGAGCTGCAGTTTTTCCCCGCCGTTGCCAAACATGATAATGTCCCGTATATTCTGCGGCAGTTCTTCCCAGGGCGTATCCGCGGAAAAACCGTATGTCTGGGTCAGGCTTTGCATATACTGGCAGGCAATCGTGCCGGGCGCGGCAAAATTCCAGCCGGATACCCGCAGGGCCCCCTCGTTGATGGATTTTGTTTTATCCGCCACCAGCGCGTCCGGGTCTACCTTCATAATCATGCCCAGGCCCGTGCAGTTGGGGCACGCGCCAAACGGGCTGTTGAACGAAAACATGCGCGGCGATATCTCTTCTATGCTGATGCCGCAGTCCGCGCAGGCAAAATTCTCGCTCTGCAATATATCCTCGCCCGTTTCCATATCGTGTATAATCACAAGGCCGCCCGCCATTTTGAGCGCCGTTTCAATGGAATCGGACACGCGGCCCGCGCTGTCCGGCTTCACAATAATGCGGTCAATCACCGCCGCAATGGAATGCTTTTTCTGCCGCTCCAGCTTAATCTCGCCGTCCAGCTCCAGCACTTCGCCGTTCACCCGCGCGCGCGTAAAACCGTCCTTCACCAAAGTTTCCAGCACCCGGAGATGCTCGCCCTTCTTTTCCCGGATCACCGGCGCCAGAATCATAATCTTGCGGCCCTCCGGCATCTTCATCACGCGTTCCACCATCTGGTCAATTGTCTGGCGGGTAATTTTCTTGCCGCACTTCACGCAGTAAACATCTCCCGCGCGGGCATACAGCAGGCGCAGGTAATCGTGTATCTCGGTCACCGTGCCCACCGTGGAGCGCGGGTTCCTGGCCGTTGTCTTCTGGTCAATCGAAATAGCGGGGGAGAGGCCTTCAATCAAATCCACGTCCGGCTTTTCCATCTGGCCCAAAAACTGCCGCGCATAGGCGGAGAGGGATTCCACATAGCGCCTCTGCCCTTCCGCGTAAATCGTGTCAAACGCAAGGGAGGATTTCCCGCTGCCAGAAAGTCCTGTAATCACAATAAATTTATCTCTTGGCAGCTCTAGGTCTATGTTTTTTAGGTTGTGTTCTCTTGCTCCCTTGATGTGTATTTTGTCCATCTATATCTGCTCCTTTAAGCTTTGCAATCATATCTCTCAGTTTGGCCGCGGCCTCAAATTCCAGTTCGTCCGCAAGCTGCTTCATCTGTTCTGTCAGCACTTCTATCTTATCGGCCACATCCGGCATGGCTTCGTATTCTTCCTGCTCGTGGGTGGTCAGCACCAGCGCGTCGCCAATTGCCTTGGTAATGCTGGTGGGCGTAATGCCGTGCTCCGTATTGTATTTTTCCTGCAGGGCGCGTCTGCGGTTTGTCTCGTCCATCGTGGTTTTTATCGATTTAGTAATCTTGTCCGCATACATAATCACGCGGCCCTCCGCGTTCCTCGCGGCGCGGCCCACGGTCTGGATCATGGAGGTTTCGTTTCTCAAAAACCCTTCCTTGTCCGCGTCCAGAATCGCCACCAGCGCCACCTCCGGAATATCCAGTCCTTCTCGCAGCAGGTTGATGCCCACCAGCACGTCAAACTCTCCCAGCCGCAGGCCGCGAACGATCTCTATGCGCTCCAGCGTTTCAATGTCGGAATGCATATACCGCACCCGCACGCCAAGCTCCGTATAATATTCCGTCAGCCTCTCCGCCAGCCGTTTAGTCAGTGTGGTCACCAGCACGCGGTTGCCCTTTGCCGTCACTTCGCGGATATCGCCCAGCAGGTTGTCAAGCTGCCCCGCCACCGGCCGTATCTCAATATTGGGATCAAGCAGGCCCGTTGGCCGCACAATCTGCTCCACAACCCTGCCGCCCGCAAGCCCGCGTTCGTATTCCGCCGGAGTGGCTGATACGTAGACTGCCTGGTTGATCCGCTTGCTGAACTCTTCAAACCGCAAAGGGCGGTTGTCAAACGCGGAGGGCAGGCGGAACCCGTAGTCCACCAGCATCTGCTTCCTGGCCTTGTCCCCGTTAAACATAGCCCGCACCTGGGGCAGGGTGGCGTGCGATTCGTCTATAAACAGCAGATAATCATCCGGGAAGTAATCCATCAGAGTATAGGGCGGTTCGCCCGGCTGCCTGCCGTCAAAATACCTGGAATAATTCTCTATGCCGGAACAGTAGCCAAGCTCGCCCAGCATTTCCATATCGTACAGGGTGCGCTGCATAATGCGCTCGGCCTCCAGCAGCTTTCCCTGGCTTTCAAACAACGCGTGCTGTTTAATCAAGTCTTCTTTTATAAAAGGCAGTTTCTCCCGCACCTTTTCCTTCGCCATTACATAATGGCTTGCGGGAAAGATCATCATGTATTTGGTGGAGGCAATTTTCCGGCCCGTCAGCGCTTCAATCTCAGAAATCGCCTCAATCTCATCCCCAAACAATTCCACACGCACGGCGCGTTCGCTCTGGCTGGCGGGAAATATCTCCACGGTGTCTCCCCGCACGCGGAATGTCCCGCGGGACATATCCGTGTCGTTGCGGTCATACTGCATATCCACCAGCTTGCATACAAGCTCGTCCCTGTCCATCTTGCCGCCCTGCCGCAGGGATAAACTCAGGTTTGCGTAATCCTCCGGCGCGCCGATGGAGTAGATACAGGAGACGCTTGCCACCACAATCACATCCCGCCTCTCCAGCAGGGAAGACGTGGCGCTGTGGCGCAGTTTATCTATCTCGTCGTTGATGCTCGCGTCTTTTTCTATGTACAGATCCGCCCCCGGCACATAGGCCTCGGGCTGGTAGTAATCGTAATAACTCACAAAAAACTCAACCGCATTCTCCGGGAAGAATTCTTTAAACTCCGCGCAAAGCTGCGCGGCCAGCGTTTTGTTGTGCGCCAAAATAAGCGCCGGTTTGCCCGTTCGGGCAATCACGTTGGCCATGGTGTACGTTTTGCCGCTGCCCGTAACGCCCAGAAGCACCTGCGCTTTTCTCCCTTTGTTCACGCCCTCCACCAGGGCGTCTATGGCCTGCGGCTGATCCCCGGCAGGCTCAAAGCTTGATCTTAACTTAAAAATACCCATGCACAGATTATACCACAAATGCAACGAATAGAAACAACCAAAACACCCCAAAAATCCTGAGATTTTTTGGGGTGCACGTCAGATTAACAATTATATGAGGGCTCTGCCCTCGAGCTCCCGCCAAAGGGACGATTGTCCCTTTGGAATCCCGTCCCAAACATGCCATTTTAATGGCATGTTTGATAATAAAATTCTTTTGCTTCTTTTTTTAAGAAAAGAAGTGCGGCCCAGGGAATCCCCCCCCCCGCAAAAAGAGTTACTCTTTCACAATAACCGCAACAAATGTCATAGGCTCCTTGCCGGTGTTCACCAGGCCGTGGGAATGCCCGTCATATACATAGGTCGCCGCGCCTGCGGATACCGGAGTCATCACGCCGTCTTCGGTATACTCACCCGAACCCGAGAGGATATAATACAGTTCGCCTTCGCCTTCGTGCTTATGGTAGCCCACGGTGGCGCCGGGTTCCAGAACCACTTCCGCCATCAGGCCTGCCTTTGCGGGCAGCTTATCCGGCGCAACCATATGCGCAATAGAGCCTGGCCCCACACCGCCGGCAATGCCGGTTACCTGTTCTTTTACAAGACTTTTGTTTACCATCTGTTTTCTCCTTAGGTTGAAATCTTATTCTTCCACGCGGATGCAGGAAGCAACGTTCACCACATCCGGCAGCTTTTCAATCTCCGCAATCGCCTGGCGAATGGCGGCCTCATGCGCCCTGTGCGTCACCACAATCAGCGGCACGTAATTTTTGCCCTTGCCCTTCTGCAGAACAGATTCCAGGCTTACATTGTGCTTGCCCAGAATGGAAGCCACGTTTGCCAGAACGCCCGGCCTGTCGTGCACGCCCATGCGTATAAACACCTTTGTCTCCCAGTTGTTTTCTATAATAATCTCGCTGGAAAGATTGCTCTCGTTATAAAACGTTGAGTATTTATGCTCGCACTGCTTCAGCGAATAGATCATATCGGATACAAGCGCGCTCGCCGTCGGCAGGTCGCCCGCGCCGCGGCCGTAGAACATCATCTCCCCCACAGCGCTTCCGTTGATAAAAATGGAATTGAAAGACCCCTTGATAGACGCCAGGGGGTGATCCTTGGGCAGCATGGTGGGGTGCACGCGCATCTGGATGGCGTTGCCCTCCCGCTTGCCAATGGCCAGCAGCTTCACTTCGTAGCCAAGCTCCCGCCCCACTTCAATATCCTCGCGTGTAATCTTTGTAATGCCTTCCCGGTAAATATACTCCACGGGCACCCGCGCGTGAAACGCCAGGGAAGCCAGAATGGAGAGCTTATACATGGAATCAAATCCGTCCACGTCGCTGGAGGGATTCGCCTCCGCATAGCCCAAACCCTGCGCTTCCTTCAATACGTCTTCAAAATCACGGCCTTCGTCCGCCATTTTGGTGAGTATATAGTTGGTTGTGCCGTTTATAATACCGTAAACGGAATCAATGCTGTTTGCCTGCAGCGAATCCCATATGGCCCGTATGATGGGAATACCGCCGCCCACGCTCGCCTCGTAGTAAAATCCTGCCTTTGTTTCGCGCGCCGCTTTCTCCAGTTCGGGCCAGTGCCGCGCAATCAGTTCCTTGTTGGCCGAAACCACCGTTTTACCGGCAGAGAGCGCCTTGATAATAAATTCCTTGGCGGGCGCAATGCCGCCCATCACTTCGGCCACAATCTCAATCTCGGGGTCGTTTACCACGTCGTCAATACTGGATACCTTCAATTCATCCGGAATCTCAATGGAATACGCCTTCGCCAAAACCTTTTTAACAGTCAGGGAGATTCCTTCCTTGTGTTCAATCCTTTTTTTCTCGTTTTGTATCAGCCGGTAGATACCGGAACCTACCGTTCCCATCCCCAGAATAGCTATTTTGACTTCTCTCATGCTGAATGCTCCTCACAAATTTTTTTCATAAATCTTATATAACCCAATCAGGGTCAGCGTAGGCACAATTTCGTCTATCACATTCGTCTTTTTTGCGATGATGGAAGCAAGTCCGCCTGTCGCAATCACCTTTGCCTCTCCCATTTCGGATTTCATCTTGTTAACGATGAATTCAACCTGTCCCACATAGCCGTACAGAATGCCCGCCTGCATGCCTGCAATAGTGCTCCTGCAAACCACGGTTTCGGGCATTTGCAGCTCAATCCTGGGCAGCTTTGCCGCGTTTAACGTGAGCGCCTCCGCCGCAATCTTGATGCCGGGGCAAATTGCCCCTCCCAAAAACTCGCCGTCCTCCGAGATGGCTCCAAAGCTGGTCGCCGTACCAAAGTCTATGGTAATGCAGGGGCCGCCAAACAGCTCAAAAGCCGCCACCGCGTTCACAATCCTGTCTGTGCCCAGGTCTTTGGGCGCGTCGTATTTGATGTTGATGCCGGTTTTAATTCCGGGCCCCACAAACAGGGGCTTTAAATCAAAATACTGCAGGGCCATGTGTTCCAGTGTATAATTCACAGACGGGATAACGGAGGATATAATCATCCCCCTTACCACGTCTGCCGTTAAATGTAAATTTTCAAAGAAAGAAAGGAGCTTAATGCCATACTCGTCCGAAGTCGCTTCCACGTTGGTGGAAATACGGAAGGAATGGAGCAGCCTGGCGTTTTCAAAAAGCCCGCACTTTATATTGGTATTACCGACGTCCAAAACGAATATCATTCGGTTTTTTCTCCTATCGTTTTCTGCTTGTACGTTTTACGCAACGCCACCACAATGGGCAGGCAAACCGCCACAGCCACGGCCGCCTCGGGCAGGCCGTTAGACACGCCCACAAACAGCACAAAGGCTCCCGCGCTGTTATACGGCAGGCCAAGGCTTGCAATCATCTCTCCAACCCTGGTTCCAAACAACAGATACAGCATCCCCAAAAAGCCCGCCGTATTGGTCAAAGATCCCGCGGCAGATGCAACCATTACAGATATCTTTCCGGCCTTGGACCCAAAGGCCCTGGAAACAAGCCATGTCACAGGCCCTATCGCCATTCTGGGTATAAATACAATCAGCAGATAGAGCACCGGTTCCCAAAAATTCTGCGGATTAAAAAACAGCGGCGCCAGAATGGGCGAAGGGTTGATAAACAGTTGCGCAAAGCTGGTAAGCCCAAACAGCAGCCCCAGGAAAAACCCCGTCCTCAGTCCCAGCACCAGAGTTCCTATAATGATCGGCAGGCACATCAGCGTCACCTGAACGCCCCAGGGCATCGGGATATAAAAGATGGGAGTCATTCCAAACAGAATCATCAGCGCAGCCAATACGGCCGTCAAAACCAGGTTCTTTGTTGTTGCTTTCATAAATACCTCCGTTCGGGTTCTTAGCTTCAAGATACCCGACATCAAAATAAAATATTCACCCGCCGTTCCATAAAATTCATGAAACAAAACTCCATCCGTGCGGCTTGCAGCGCAATACCGCCGGTCAGAATACACCCAGGCTTCAATCATTATACCAATTCGCAGAAGCCTATTCAAGCCCACCCTGTTCCTTAATTGCGCCTTACAAACAAAAAAGCGGGGGATTCCCCGCTTTTTCTCAAGCTATTGATCAGCACGGAGCCGCGCCGTCGCCATCGCAGCCGCATCCGCCCCAGCCGCCTCCGCAGCAGCAGCACATGATCAGGATGATAATGATGATCCAGCAGCAGCAGCCTCCGCCGCCAAAACCACCGCCGAAGCCGCCGTCAAAACCACCGCCGCCTCCGCCGCAGCAGCAGCAGAGCAGAAGGATAATAATAATCCACCAACAGCAGCCGCAACCGCCGCCAAAACCAAAGCCGTTATTCCACATACTTAACTCCTCCTTAATTCTAGGTATGTTTATTAGCTTCCTTTAAGCTTACTTTATATTACTCAGGAGTCCCGCAAATGGTGATAAAAAAACGCCCCTTTTTTAAGCTGGGGCGCTTTTTTCAGGCCTTTTTGAAAGCGTTTTCTGCCTTTAGGAACCGCCATTTTTTTATTCTTCAGGCGTTTTTTCTTGAGACGCGTCGTCTAAATTTTCCATATAACTGTGGTATCCGCAGCGCGGGCAAAAAAGAAGCCTGTCCGTTATATTCTGCCTTTTAGAAAAATAGGCAGACATAGCCCGGGGTTTAAAGCAATGCCCACATTCGGGGCACTTGTAATGCCTTGTTTTTTGTATGCGTGAGAAACCGATCAAAGAAAATACAAAAACGCCGCCGGTGGCGACAAGCATCCAAAACAATACAACATAAACAGAATCCATCCGCATATCCCCTTTCCATCCATAAAAATAGTCCGCACATCCAGTATACCATACCAAACCAAAGTATTGCTTGAATTTTTATGTGCCGGTGTGTATGATATAGATTGGATTTATTTTATGGAGGATCGTTTATGTCAAAATCAATGGAAAAAATCGTGGCGCTTTGCAAAAGCCGCGGTTTCATATACCCCGGCTCCGAGATATACGGAGGCCTTGCAAACACATGGGATTACGGCCCTCTGGGCGTTGAATTCAAAAACAACGTAAAAGCGGCCTGGTGGAAAAAATTTATTACGCAATCGCCCTATAACGTGGGGATTGACTGCGCAATTCTGATGAACCCGCAGGCCTGGGTGGCCAGCGGCCACGTAGGCGGTTTCAACGACCCCCTGATGGACTGCAAGGAATGCAAGGAGCGTTTCCGCGCGGATAAACTCATTGAGGAATATGCGTTCGCCAAGGGCGAAGAAATAGATATTGCCAAAATGGGCAAGGAAGAAATGGAATCGTTCATCGCCAAAAACATCCCCTGCCCTTCCTGCGGCAAAAACAACTTTACGCCTATCCGCACCTTCAACCTGATGTTTAAAACATTCCAGGGCGTAAACGAGGATACGGCGTCCCAGATATACCTGCGGCCAGAAACCGCGCAGGGCATTTTTGTAAACTTTAAAAATGTGCTCCGCACCACCCGCCGCAAGCTCCCCATGGGGATTGGCCAGGTGGGCAAATCCTTCCGCAACGAAATCACGCCCGGCAACTTCACCTTCCGCACGCGTGAGTTTGAGCAGATGGAGTTAGAGTTTTTCTGCCATCCAAGCGAAGAATTCAAATGGTTTGATTTCTGGAAGGAAACCTGCCATCAATTTCTGCTCTCTCTGGGCATGAAGGAAGAAAGCATCAAGCTGCGCGACCACGAGAAAGAAGAGCTTTCCCATTATTCCAATGCCACCACAGATATCGAGTACCTGTTTCCATTCGGCTGGGGCGAGCTTTGGGGCATTGCGGACCGCACAAGTTTCGACCTGAAGCAGCATATGGAGCATTCGGGCGAGAATATGGAATACCAGGACCCGATTACAAACGAAAAATATCTGCCCTACTGCATAGAGCCCTCCCTGGGCGCGGACCGCGTGGCGCTGGCCTTCCTGTGCGACGCATACGGCGAGGAAGCGCTGGAAGACGGGGATACCCGCGTGGTTCTGCACCTGCATCCCGCTCTTGCGCCTTTTAAAGCAGCTATTCTGCCTCTGCAGAAAAAGCTCTCGGAAAAAGCGGAAGAAATTTACCACTCGCTTTTGCCCCACATAAACGTGGATTACGATCTCCCGGGCTCCATCGGCAAGCGCTACCGCAGGCAGGATGAAATCGGCACCCCATACTGCATCACCGTGGACTTTGACACGCTGGAAGACAATGCCGTCACAATCCGCGACCGCGATACCATGCAGCAGATACGGCTCCCCATCGAGAAGATCAGGGAATACCTGGAAGAAAAAATACGCTTTTAAACGGCCGCCGCATGGAATCGGGCCAATCCGTGCGGCGTCTTTTCAAAGAAAGGAAATGCTTTGTGCCAAGCAGGATATAAGCCATGAAAGGAATCACATTCTTACGCCTATCAAAAACTCTGCTGGAATATGCTTCTCTCATTGCCATGGCCGCCGTATTCGTTTTATTTGCAGCCATATTCAACAATTATCCGGCGGACAGGACCAATGTGCTTATGCTGTTTGGCAAGGGATTTCCCATAGAAAAAATAGGCCTGTTTATACTGCTTGCCATCTGCGGCGTTGCCAACGCGGCCCTTTTTGTTATCTCCCGTTTTCCTTCCCTGTATAAATACCCTTTCAAAATAACGGCGGACAACATAGAAATACAGTACCACATGGCAAAAATAATGCTGAGCATCATACAAATCCTTGTATCCGGCTTTTTCTGGCTCCTGTTTCTTGCAATGTATTCGGCGGCGCAGAGCGGTGCGGGATTCTCTCCTCTCAGCCTGGTTGTGGTTTTTGGAACACTTGCCATCTTTACGGTAATCGTATACCTCAGGCTGGCTTATAAATTTAAATAAATTTGCGTTTGCGTGCAAACGTGCAATACAAAAAGAAAAGAGAGCGTTCGCAGCGCTCTCTTTCCGTATGGAGAAAAATGAAATGGAATTATGCATTCGCAGCGGCAAGCGGCGAGGCCTGCACATATACCCTGGCTGCCATGTCCTTATCCATCAAAAAAAGCCCCGCTTCTCCCACGCCGGCCAGTTTCAGTTTTTCAATCAGGTTCGTTGCGTTTTCCTCTTCCTCTACCTGTTCGCTTATAAACCATTGCAGCATCTGGACCGCTTTGTAATCACGCTCCTGGGTGGCGGCGTCCACAATATCATAAATCAGTGAGGTAACGTATTTTTCATGCTCCAGCGTTTTATCCAGCACCTCCGCTACGGATGAAAATTCGCCCTCCGGCATTTCTATGGCCGTAAGCGTAACAGGAATGTTTACTCTATGCATGTACCTGTAAAAAATAATGGCATGATCCCGCTCTTCCTGTGCCTGCACATAAAACCAGTTCGCAAAGCCCGGCAGATTTTTGGCTTCAAAATAAGAAGACATAGCCAGATACAGGTAAGAAGAAAAAAGCTCCTTGTTGATTTGTTGATTTAAAAGTTCTTCCGTTTTTTTATGATCCATCATTCATCCCTCCGTTTCATTATGGTTTCATTATAAACCCAATCCGCCGGCTTTAAACATGCCAAAAAAACAGTTTAAATAACAGGAGCCGCGCCTGGCAGCGGGTTGTCCTTGCTATGCAAAGCGTGCTCTTCCCGCAGTTTTCTAAATATAAACACCGCTATCAAAATGCTGATGGCAACGGAAATCACCTCCGCATACAGTGGGGTCTGCACAAGCCCGTTCAGCCCCAGCGTATTCACCAGTACGACCATAACAGGTATCAGCACCACACCCTGCCTGCCAATGGACAAAATCAGCGCGCTGGCCGGGCGGTTCAGCGACTGGCAGGTCGCCAGCATAAGCACCGTAAAGGCGATAATGGGAAGTACAATGGTGTTATACCACATCACATGCGTCCCCAGTTCAAGCACATACGCGTTGGTCGTAAACGCGCCTACAATGTGCGGAGCAAATATGGTGAATACGGCGGCCAAAATCCCGCCCGTCAGCACCATCACCAGTATGCCGTATGCAATCGCTTTTTTAAGCCGTTCAAACAACTTTGCGCCGTAATTATACCCGGCTATGGGCTGGTATCCCATGGCAAGCCCGAATATAATCGCAAATCCCAAAAACTGCACCCTGTTTACAATCCCAAATGCGGCAATCGCGTTGTCTCCGTAGGGTGCCGCAAAAATATTAATCAGTGCAAATGCGGCGCTCACAAGTATATTGGAGCAAAACGTGGAAAACCCAATCCTGAATATAGTTTTTAATACCCTGGCCTGCGGCTTCACACGCTGCAAGTCCAGCCGGATAACGGTTTTTTTACGCAAATAATTGGAGAGGAACACAAATAAGCACACCGTCTGCGCAAGGGCGGTTGCCAGCCCCGCGCCAAAAATGCCCATCTGCAGCGTAAATATGAAAAGCGGCTCAAGTGCTATATTTAAAAGCGCGCCCACCAGCATGCCCACCATAGACCGCACTGCGCTGCCCTCCGCGCGAAGCAGGTTGTTGAATCCCATATTCAGCATCTGTACCGGGGCAAAAACAAACAGTATGTTCACAAAGTCCAGCGCAGGTCCAATTGTCTCCTCAGAAGCGCCGAACGCAAACAGCAGTTGCCTCCCAAACAAAAGCCCGGTTACGGTCATGGCCACGCCGGCAATCGCAATAACGGTGAGCGTCTGCATAGAGATTTTGTTCGCTTCCTCCAGCTTGCCTTCGCCCATCATCCTGGAAACCGTGGCGCTCCCGCCCACGGCAAACAGCAACGCAACCGCCTGGCCAATCATTAAGATCGGCATAGCAAGGGATACCGCGGCGGTCCCGATCATCCCACTGGGGGATATGCTTACAAAATACGTGTCCGCCATGGTATACACCGCCATAATCACCATGCCCGCAATGGAGGGCAGCGCAAGTTTTAATATAGCCTTCAGTACAGGCTCGTTTCTGAATAAATTTTCTCTTCTATCCATATAATTTTCCTTTTTTAAGCAATAGAACAAATTATAGTATGAATCATTTTTAAAGTCAAACTGTTTTCTGTTGCTTCATTTTTAATTAACCAGCAAAAAAAAGAGAGCTAACGCCCTCTTGATATCAACGGCCTTATTTCTTCTTGTTTCTCAGGTATTCATCCATTGCATGCGCGGAAGCCTTGCCCGCGCCCATCGCCAGAATCACGGTGGCGGCGCCGGTCACAGCGTCTCCGCCCGCGTACACGCCGGGTATGGACGTTTCGCCTGTCGCTTCGTCCGCAATAATGCCGCCCCATTTCTGGGTTTTAAGCTCGGGGGTGGAATCCTTGATCAGCGGGTTGGGCGACTGGCCAATGGCAACCACAACCGCGTCCACGTCAATCACATATTCGCTGCCCGCAATCTCCACAGGCCTCCTGCGGCCCGATGCGTCCGGTTCGCCCAGCTCCATGCGGATGTTCTTCATGCCGGTCACGTTGCCTTTTTCGTCTCCCTGTATCTCCAGGGGATTCTCCAGCAGCTTGAATATAATGCCTTCTTCCTTGGCGTGGTGCACTTCTTCCAGCCTGGCGGGCATCTCGGCCTCGCTGCGGCGGTACACAATATATACGTTCTCCGCGCCCAGGCGTTTCGCAACCCTGGCGGCATCCATCGCCACGTTTCCGCCGCCAATCACAGCCACCTTGTGATACTTTTTGATGGGCGTATCGGTCAGGGGATACTGGTATGCTTTCATTAAATTTACACGCGTTAAAAACTCGTTGGCAGAATACACGTCGTTCAGGTTCTCGCCCGGTATGCGCATAAAACTGGGCAGTCCCGCGCCGCTGCCAATGAATATGGCCTCATATCCGTCCGCAAACAGCTCTTCTATGGTGAATATTTTTCCAACAACCATGTTCAGCTTGATTTCTACGCCCAGTTTTTTAAGCGCGTTAATTTCCGTATCCACCAGCTTCTTGGGAAGGCGGAACTCCGGAATGCCGTATTTCAGCACGCCGCCCGCGGTATGGAACGCCTCAAACACCGTCACGTCATAGCCCATTTTTGCAAGATCCGCCGCGCAGGTCAGCCCCGAAGGGCCGGAACCTATAACAGCCACCTTCTGGCCGCGTTTCTCGCGAATGTTGCATTCCACGCAAATGCCATTCTGAATGGCCCAGTCCGCCGCAAACCGCTCCAGCCTGCCAATGGCAACGCTCTCGCCCTTTACGCCGCGCACGCATTTCTGCTCGCACTGCGTCTCCTGGGGGCATACCCTGCCGCAAATCGCGGGCAGATTATTGGATTCGGTAATTTTCTGGTACGCTTCCTCAAATTTGCCCTCTTTCATGGGCGCGATGAATTCAGGAATCGCCACGTTTACCGGGCAGCCGGCCACACAGGGCCTGTTCTTGCATTCCAGGCAACGCTTTGCTTCTTCCATCGCCATTTCCGGCGTATATCCCAACGCCACTTCGCTAAAGTTGCAGGCGCGCTCCTTTGCGTCCTGCTCGGGCATTTTTGTCTTCTGCTGGCTCATGTTTCTTTCCATTAATGCATACCCTCCAGTTTGCAATTTTCCTCGCGCTGCATCCCGTCGTACATGGAGAGCCTGCGCATTGCGCCGTCGTAATCCACTTCGTGGCCGTCAAAGTCCGGGCCGTCCACGCAGGCAAACTTGGTCTGCCCGCCAACCGTCAGGCGGCATCCGCCGCACATGCCCGTGCCGTCTATCATAATGGGGTTCATGCTTACAATTGTCTTAATGCCGTATTCCTTTGTTAAAAGGGATACAAACTTCATCATGGGCAGCGGGCCAATCGCCACCACCACGTCGTATTTCACGCCGGACGCAATCAGCTTCTTTAAAACGTCCGTTACAAATCCGTGCTCGCCGTAAGATCCGTCATCTGTAGCAATGTACAGGTTGTCGGAAACCTGCTTCATCTCGTCTTCCAAAATGATGATGTCCTTGGTGCGGAACCCGGCGATCATGTCCACAGAAACGCCCTTTTGGTGCAGGTGTTTTGCCTGCGGCAAGGCGATGGCGCATCCCAGGCCGCCGCCAATCACCGCCGCCTTTTTAACGCTTTCCTCAAAGTGGGAAGGCTTGCCCAGGGGCCCCACCACATCCTGCACTTCGTCTCCCACGTTCAGCTCCGCCAGCTTTTGCGTGGATTTGCCAATCGCGTGGTAAATAATCGTTACAGTCCCTGCTTCCCGGTCAAAGTCCGCAACCGTCAGCGGAAACCGTTCGCCGTCGTCATTAACGCGCAGGATGAGGAACTGCCCGCTCTGCACCTTTTTTGCAATCAGCGGTGCCGAAATTTCCATCAGGAATATGTTCTTGGTCAATTCCTTTTTTGTCTTAATCTCAAACATCCTATTACTCCTTAAATCTATTTAAAAAAATATCCTAAAAGTTCATGCCCTTTGTCTATAAACAGCCCCGTGCTTTTGGCGCTTGCCTCGTCGTACGGCAGCCCTGAACCATTCATACCCGTGTTCCTGTAAATCAAAAAGGGTACGGGCTCGGCCACATGCGTGCGCAGGGAAAGCGGCGTGGGATGATCCGGCAAAACCATAATGGCAAACTCCTCCTGCCGTTTGTTCATCTCCTCCAAAATGGGGCCCGCAATTTTCTCGTCAATCAGCTCAATCGCGCGCACCTTGTTCTGCACCTCATGCCTGTGCCCGCATTCGTCGGGCGCTTCTATATGCACATACACAAAATCCGCTCCGGCTGCAAGCGCATCCAGCGCGGCCTGCGCTTTTCCCTCAAAGTTGGTGTCTATATTGCCCGTTGCGCCGGGTACGTCTATGCTCTTCATTCCCGCGCAAATCGCAATGCCCTTAATCAAATCCACAGCGGAAATCACCGCGCCCTTTTTGCCGTACTTCTCATAGAACGGCGAGAGCGCCGGTTTGCGTCCTTCTCCCCAAAACCATGCGGAGTTGGCGGGCCGTTTGCCCTGCCGTATCCTCTTCTGGTTTACCGGGTGGTCCCGCAGCAGTTTATGGGATTCTTTCATTAAATAAGTAAGCAACTGCGCGTTGCCGTCCTTTGGCAGATACGCGCCCACCTGTTTATCAGATATATCATGCGGGGGCGTGAGCACGGTGCCTGTTTCCGCGTCCCTCAGCACCATGCAGTGCCGGTAACTGATGCCGGTATACAGTTCCACCCCAAGCTCAGAAAAACGCCCGGCCAAAAACCGGATCAGTTCGTCGGCCTCCACCGTGGATATCTCGTCAGAGCTGTAGTCCACCATTACGGCGTCCTCATAGCGTTCCGCTTGGGAGATCGTCACAAGGTTGCAGCGGTAAGTCACGTCGTCCTCGCCCAGCGCAATCCCAATGCTTACCGCTTCCAGGGGCGAACGGCCGGAATAATAGATGGTTGGGTCGTACCCCAGCACAGAAAGATTGGCGTTGTCGCTCCCGGGCTTTTGTCCGTCCGGAATGGTCTTAACCAGGCCCACCTCACCTTTTTGCGCCATAAAATCAAAATTTGGCTTTTGGGCAGCCTGCAGCGGTGTTTTGCCTCCCAGTTCACCCAGCGGATAGTCCGCCATTCCGTCGCCCAAAATCACGATGTATTTCATGCAATGTTCCCTTCAAAGCTTTGCTCAAAAAATCACATGTTATTATATCATAGTTTTTAATATTTTTTAAATGCATTCACGGAAAATTTTTTGAGTAAATTGACACTTTTTAGAGCATCGTTTACACTATAAACAAAAACAAAAGAGGGAGATTAAAAACACATGACCGAAAAGAAGAAAACAGGCTTCATAGCCGAATTCAAAGAATTTATTTCCCGCGGCTCAGTCATAGACCTGGCTGTTGGCGTTATCATTGGCGGGGCGTTCTCAAAAATTGTTACTTCTTTAGTCAACGACATTTTAACCCCGGTAATCAGTATATTTATGGGTAAAATAGCCCTTACCGATCTAAAAATTCAGGTTACGGACAGCGCTGTAATCACCTACGGTAATTTTATTCAGGCGGCAATAGACTTTGTCCTCATCGCATTCTTTATATTTCTCATCATCAAGGCTATCAATGTGCTCCGGCGCAAGCAGAAGGAAGAGCCGCCGGCCGCTCCACCCGCTCCCAGCAAAGAGGAACAGCTCTTAACGGAAATCAGGGACCTTCTGGCCAAGAAGTAATTGTTATAAATATATAGAAGGAAGTGTATATAGAAATGAAAGTTGTGGCGTTCAACGGAAGCCCGCGCAAAAACGGAAACACCATGGGCAGCATTCAGATTGTCTTAAAACAATTGGAGGAGCAGGGAATTGAAACAGAAGTCGTCCAGCTTGGCGGAAACCGGGTATCCGGTTGCATAGACTGCGGATACTGCAGGACGCATAAGGATATGTCATGCGCCATCCGGGACGATATCATCAACGTATGCATCGCCAAAATGGCGGAGGCAGACGGCATCATCATCGGCTCGCCGGTATACTTCGGCAATGTGACCACAGAAGTCAAGGCGCTGATAGACCGCGGCGGCCGGGTAACGCGCAACAACGGTTTTGCCCTGCGCCGCAAGGTGGGAGCGGCGGTAATTGCCGTACGCCGGGCTGGTTCCAACTTTACATACGCGGCCATCAACTTTCTGTTCGGCATCAGCGAGATGGTGGTGGCGCACTCCAGTTACTGGAACATGACTTTATCCCGCGATGTGGGAGACCTGCAAAAGGACGAGGAAGGCATGGCCACATTCGGGACGCTGGGCAAAAACATGGCGTGGCTTCTTAAAAAAACAGCCGAATAACTCTTTAGCCCAACAGGGTCCTTATCTGCGGATAATGGGCCTTTTCTTGTTTTGCTGCCTAAAAATGCCGGCGGGCGGGCATCCGCGCCGGTTTACATTTGTGCGGCGCGGATGTAGAATACACATATGGAATTTTCTGAATTAACGCAGGGGCTTGACCGCAATATATTCTCCCTGCTGGAAGACAAAAAGCAGGAACGCATTGCCGCGGGCCGCAAGGTTATCAACCTTTCGGTGGGCACGCCGGATTTTCAGCCGGACGCGCATGTCATGCAGGCGGCTGCCCAGGCTGCCAAAAACGCGGACAACTTTAAGTATTCGCTGGGAGACCTGCCCGGCCTGACGGATTCCGTAGTCCGCTGGTATGCCCGCCGGTACGGCGTTGTGCTGGAACGGGATGAAATCACGTCGGTCAACGGTTCCCAGGAGGGCATCGGGCATATTGCCCTCACGCTCATAAACCGCGGAGACTGCGTGCTGGCCCCGGATCCCGGCTACCCTATCTTTTCATTCGGTCCAAAAATGGCGGGCGCGTCACTTTATACAACTCCCCTTCTGGAAGAAAACAATTTCCTGGTGGATTTTGGCTCCATCCCGCCTCACGTTGCGCACAGGGCCAAACTGATCGTCGTTTCCTATCCTTCAAACCCGGTTACCGCGGTGGCGGACGGGGAATTTTACGAACGCCTTGTCCATTTTGCAAAAAAATACGGCGTCTTTGTGGTGCACGACAACGCCTATTCCGAGCTGGTGTTCGACGGGCAGGCAGGCACATCCTTCCTTTGCACAAAAGGCGCAAAAGATGTGGGCATAGAGTTCAACTCGCTCTCCAAATCATACAATTTAACGGGCGCGCGGGTATCCTTCGCCCTGGGCAACAGGCATATGATAGACAAGTTCAAACGCCTGCGTTCTCAGTACGATTACGGCATGTTTTACCCGGTGCAATTCGCGGCAATGGCCGCGCTGGACGGACCCCAGGATATACTGGAGCAAAACCGGAAAGGCTACGAAACGCGCCGGGACGCGCTTTGCGGCGGCCTTAGGTCCATCGGGTGGAATGTAAAAAATTCTCCCGCCACCATGTTCGTGTGGGCCAGGCTGCCACAGAGATATCAAAGTTCATTTGATTTTGTATTAAAGCTGATCGAGCAGACGGGCGTTATCTGCACGCCTGGTTCCAGTTTTGGGCCGCGGGGAGAAGGCTATGTACGTTTCGCGCTGGTTGCGCCGCCAGATACCATGCGCAGGGCCGTATCGCTGATTCAACAGAGCGGCATTCTATAAGCTCTTTACCGGGGCTTATATAATCAAGCGCTTTACGGCTCGTCATAGAAACTGTAGTACAAGTCATTGCCCAAAATATAAAACCCATGTGAACTTTGAACATCAATTGTCATACCCCGGACGGAACGAAGCACAGGCCGTTCATCAGTGTCTGCTTTCGCAATACTGTTGTCCTGCATGCGTATCATATCATAGCTATGCAGCTCCCTCATGCCGCCCCCATCAAAACCAAAGTAATAGAATACATTGCCGGAAACGCCGCAAAAATAGTTTGCGCCATCATCCTGCGGAAAATAATCAATGTGCTGAAGAACAACCGACTGCCCGCCGTTCGCATCCATCCGGTTCACTGTGGAATATAAACCGTCGCCTTTGTCATAATTCAGGGTGATAAAATAAAGGTTGTTTTCATCGTAAAACAGCGTGTCAATTCTGTCCAGTTTTTGTTTGTTCAGCTGCACCTTGTTTTGCCCCTGCAGGTCTGTATAAAACAGGGCGCATGCATCGCCATCCGGGTCTGCCGGGCAGCTGTAATACAGGCCGTCCGGCGTAGCCAAAAAGTAAAAAGGGCTGCTGTAAGGAACGGGAACAAAAAGCAATTGCCGCGCGTCCGTTCCGTCCGGATTCATGCTCATTATGCTTGTTACATTATCCTTAGAATCGGGATTGCTGTCCTGCTCCCAGTAAAGCCTGCCTCCGGCCGCCTGCGGCGCGCCAAAATCCCAATCACGCATTTTAAGCTCTTTCTTATCTCCGCTTAAAGGCAGGGTATACAGCGCCTCGCCGGATGTTTCCCGGGAAGTTGCAGCCAAAAAATATAAATTGTTATCATCCGCTGTTAAACCATAAACAGTTGCATATTCTCCTGTTACAGCCGTTTCGCTCCCGTCCGGGTTCATGCGGGCAATATGTACGGGCGCGTCTTTTCCTTTTCCGCCGTCTGCCACATAGTATACGGCGCCGCCCGCCTCGCACATTTGGCCGCCCCAGGCGCGGTTAACGGATGGATTCGTTTTAATTTCTGCGGGTATTTTACCGCTTACTTCAATAGGCGTATTTGTTGGAGAGCCCACAGAGCCGCCGGCCGTATTTGTTGGAATACCTGAAGGAATCCCGCCGCCAGCATCTGCAGGAGCCTCACTGTTTATATCTTCGGTGTTTATGCCCGCCGCATACTGGCTGCATCCCGCAATAAAAATTGCCAGTATCAGCAAAGCGCAGCAAATTTTACGAATCATGCCCGGTCCTCCCTATTGTTATTTTACATAGTCTTTGCCCGTATACAGTTTATATCTTTAATAAATGGTAACATAATACAGTTGCGAAAGCCATCCGTTTGGCATAAAAAAACGCCGCAACGCAGCGTTTTTTTGTTATGTCTAATTATGTATGGCGCTTATCAGGATGCGCTGGCCGAAGCGTTGCTGCCGCCAAACAGGTTTGAGAACCAGCTGCCCACACCCGCAAAGAAGTCTTTCACACTGTTAAAAAAGCCGCCGACACCGCTCATCGTATTGCTCATGTTGGTCAGGGTTGTGCCCACCTGGTTCAGGTCCACGCTGGAAAGCGTCCTGCACAGGCTGATCAACTGGCTTATCTGGTCGTCTGTCAGCTCTACGTTCAGGTTTTTGGCAATGGTAAGAATCTGGTCGCGCAGTTCGCTGTCAGACATATCCTTTGTCTGGGCCAGAATGCCCTGCAGTTCGTTTAACAGTTTCTGCGTATTTTCATCGCCAATGGCCTGTGTCAGGTTTCCGCTCACCACAAGCTGCTCTGTGCCCGCTTCCTTGGCCGCCATATTGAGCGATGTGCCGGTAATATCCTCGTACGCCTTGTAAATACCGGTGAGCGCCGCGGTGCCCGAAACCTGCTTGGGCGCGGTAATCATAACGCTTGCGTCCGAAATGCCCGCGGTTTTCAATGCGTTTTTATACATGTTCTCCGTGCAGAAATTGATATTATTGGTGGTAATGTTCACGCCGGAGCCTTCGCTCAGCGTTTCCAGGTAGATGCTGGACAAAGCAACATTGCCTATTTTCTCGTCCGAAACAAGACCCTTTAAGTAAGATTTTTCTTCCGCATTGGTTACCGTAAGCTCTTTTACGCTTCCTTCTTCAATGCCAAAGTAGTCATAAATCTGCGTTTTCTGATCAGCGGTCAGGTCGGCCCCAACAGTCACGCGTATCTCCCCGGCAGTCACCGCGGCAAACGCAGGGGTAGCAAAAGCAACCATAGCAACCGCGCCAGCTAAAATTCCTGCCAAATATTTCTTAATCATTTCATCCTCCTAAAACTTGCCTTTGTTTCAAGGTTCCTTTTAAACAAGTCCATTATAGCACACAGGCCGGTAATGTAAAACCCGAAACACTTTACTTATTTGACGGCTTCATTATAAAAAAGTTCCGTTTTCTCTGTTTTTTAGCCAATAATATGTTTTTAAAAGCCCCACCTGCGTTTTGGCGTCCTTTATTTCCCCACCAATTACCATTCCAAATGCTTCCTCCAAAGGAATTCTCACCACTTCCAAAAACTCGCCGTCGTCCAGGTCCTGCCGCGTTTTTTGCAGGTCCTCCGCAAGATAGATATGCAGCACTTCAGAGCAGTAAGCCGGGGTTGCGTAATATCCGCCCAGCGAAATCATCCGCCCGGCCGCCATGCCCGTTTCCTCCTGCAACTCGCGCCGTGCGCAGTCCTCGGGCGATTCGCCGGAATCCAGCTTGCCCGCCGGTATTTCCATCATCTCCGTATGAAACGGGTAACGCCACTGCCGCACCATGTATATGTACCCCTGGTTGTCCAGGGCCACCACGCCGGCGCCGCCGCCATGCACCACAACTTCCCGGTTTGCCTCCCGGCCGTCCGGCAGCAACACCCTGTCCAGCCGCACGTCAAACACCCTGCCCTGGAATATTGTTGTAGAAGATACCGTTTTTTCCTCAAATCTGCTCAAAATGGTGGCCTCCCTCTCCTTTTTCCTGGCTATTATATTATAAACTGTTAAAACCCGCAACGCACGCGTAAAATATTCGTAAAAGTATATGCCGGGATGATTGCCTGCAATTCAATTTTATTGTATAATATGCTGGTTTATGAAAGGTAGGATCAATTTTGAAGAAAGAGAACATAAGAAACATAGCCATCATCGCCCATGTTGACCACGGCAAGACGACGCTGGTGGACGAGATGCTCAAGCAGGGAGGCGTGTTCCGTGAAAACCAGACGGTTATGGAGCGCGTGCTGGATTCCAACGATCTGGAACGCGAGCGCGGCATCACCATCCTTGCCAAAAACACATCAACAGAATACAAGGGCGTAAAAATAAACATAGTGGACACCCCCGGCCATGCGGACTTTGGCGGAGAGGTGGAACGCATTCTTAAAATGGTAAACGGCGTTGTGCTGCTGGTGGATGCGTTCGAAGGCCCCATGCCCCAAACGCGGTTTGTATTATCCAAGGCATTGGAACTCAACCACCGCGTAATCATCGTTGTCAACAAAGTGGACAGGCCGGACGCGCGGCTCAGCGAGATTCCAAACGAGGTGTTTGATCTCCTGATTGAGCTGGACGCGCACGAGGACCAGCTCGACAGCCCCATTGTTTATTGCTCGGGCCGCCAGGGCACGGCTTCCATGAGCCCGTACGAAGAAGGCAAAGACCTGCAGCCCCTGTTCGAAACCATCATCAATTACATCCCCGCGCCCAATGGCGACGAAACCGCGCCCCTGCAGCTTCTGGTATCTTCCCAGGATTACTCCGAATATGTGGGACGCATCGGAATCGGAAGGATAGAGCGGGGTACCATCCGGCAGAACCAGGAAATAGTCCTGTGCGACTGGCATGATAAAGAACTGGCCGCAAAGGCAAAAATAACGGCCATTTACACGTTCGACGGCCTGAAGCGTTCGCCCGTTGAATTTGCCGAGGCGGGGGATATCGTCGCTTTTTCCGGAATAGAAGGTTTAAATATCGGCAACACGGTCTGCGACCCAGGCAATGTGGAGCCTATTCCTTTTGTTAAAATATCAGACCCCACGGTGGAAATGACGTTCAGCGTAAACAACAGCCCTTTTGCGGGTACGGAGGGCAAATATGTCACCACCCGCCATCTGCGCGAGCGCCTGTACCGCGAGCTGCAAAAAGACGTTTCCCTGGGTGTGGAGGACACGGATTCAAAAGATTCCTTCCGCGTACTGGGCAGGGGAGAAATGCATCTTTCCATATTAATAGAAACCATGCGCCGCGAGGGATACGAATTCATGGTGAGCCCGCCGCGCGTGCTTTATAAAGAGATTGACGGCGTGCGAAACGAGCCCATTGAGACACTGATTATAGACACCACCGCAGATACCGTCGGCAGCGTGATCGAAAAGCTGGGCAAACGAAAAGCAGAACTGAAAAACATGAACCCATCCGGCGAGCGCATGAACCTGGAGTTCCAGATTCCCTCCCGCGGCCTTTTCGGCTACCGCAGCGAGTTTATGACGGACACCAAGGGCGAGGGAATCTTAAACGCCCTGTTCTACGGCTATGAGCCCTACAAAGGCGATATTGAGCGCCGCAATTACGGCTCCCTGATCGCGCACGAGAGCGGCGAAGCCGTCGCTTACGGGCTGTACAACGCGCAGGAGCGCGGCACCCTGTTTGTAACGCCTGGCACAAAAATTTACACAGGCATGGTGGTGGGGTATTCCCCCAAGGCGGAAGACCTGGTGGTGAACGTATGCAAAAAGAAGCAGATGACCAACATCCGCGCCTCCGGCAGCGACGACGCTCTGCGCCTCTCCCCGCCCCGCACCTTAAGCCTGGAGGAAACGCTGGAGTTTATCTCGGACGACGAGCTGGTGGAGGTAACGCCCAAAACCATCCGTATCCGCAAGGCCATTCTCGATCACCAGCAGCGCATGCGGGCAAATAAAAAATAGAAGATTAAAAAAAACACCAGAAGCGCAATTTCCTTACTATACACAGGCCGCTGAAAGCCCCAAATACAAGGTATTTCGAGCATTACGACGCAAGCGTAGTTCATCCTACGCTGAGGAGCAAGCACAGAAATAACGCAGTAGTTGGGGTTTGTAAGCGGCCTGTGCCGTTTTCAACGGCATTTTTGATAGATGGATTAACTTAAGGCGGCCTGCTATAGCTCCGCGTTTCTATAAATCCTGCAGGATATGGTATACGAAATAAAAATCCCTGCCAGCAGAATAATCGGAGAAATTTGGAACAAAAAAGAAAAGCTTTTTTCATCAAATGTTACGCCCGTAAATGTCATCACAAGTACAACCGCCGCTATGGGCAACCCGTATGCGGCAAACGCAAGCATTTGGCTTTTTTCCGCGCCGAATTTAAAAATCAGGGGCAGCAGAAGGCACAGGAACAGAACCGACAGAACAAAAAAGATATACCAGGTTCCCCATCCGGTAAACCGGTGCTGCGTAAAAACGGAGGCAATCTTCAGAAAAGCCGTGATTCCCGCGCCAATCCCCGTGAGCATCAGCGCAAAAATATACTTGCTCAGCACTACGTCTTTTCTTGTTACCGGCAGCGCAAGCACGTACTTTTCCCATTTTGATGCCGCGTCCAGAGTGAAAGTATACACAACCAGCATGGATAACATTATAATAATCATTGCGCTCATCAGATCGTTTTCTCCGGCTATCAAATTAATAACAATAAAAAGCGCAATAATAAAAAGGTTTACTTTGCTGTTTTTTCCAACCATTATAAAATCTTTTTTCAAAAGCCCGGTCACATGGATTCCCCCTTTGAATAAAAAAGCATGATTTCTTCCAGGTTTGTGCGTTCCATTACATAATTGTGGTACTTTTGCTCCATTTCCCTGCGGTTTTTAACCAGCGCTTCACAGCCGAAATGGTTTTTCCGATAGCCCAGTATATCCTGCCCGTCTATACGCGCAAAATCGTCTTTTCCGCATTTCATTACGCCATAGTCGTTCAGCAACTTGTCTTTGGCCTCACAAAAAACAATCTCCCCGTCCCGGATAAAAGTCACATAATCCGCTATCCGCTCAATATCGCTGGTGATGTGGGAAGAAAGAAAAATACTGTTGTTCTCATCCTGGATATAGTCCAAAAACAAATCCGCCAGTTCGTTGCGCGCAACAGGGTCCAACCCGCTGGTCGCCTCGTCAAGTATCAAAAGTCTGGGGTGGTGAGACATAGCGACCGCCAAAGAGAGCTTCATAACCATCCCTTTTGAGAATTCCTTCACAGGCGCTTTCTCGGGCAGGCCAAACTTTTTTGTGCACTGTGCAAACTGTTTCTGATCCCACTCTTTATACAGCAGCTTCATAAAGCCCGCTATATCGTCCAGCCTCAGAGCCTCGTGAAAACAGCCATTCTCCATCACAACGCCGATCTTGTTTTTGACGCTGCCCGGAAGAGGAGTATTGTCTTTTCCAAAGATGCTGATCCTGCCGCTGTCTTTTTTGATCAGGCCTAAAATCAGTTTGATTGTCGTCGTCTTGCCGGCACCGTTTTCACCAATAAAGCCCATAATGCTGCCTCTTGGCAGTTTAAAATTCACATTTTTCAGCCTGAACCGCCCGTAATTTTTTGAAAGGCTTTCAGCCTCAAGCGCATATTCCAAATCTATTCCTCCTTGTATAGAATCTGTAGTACGTCCACCAGTTCATTAAGCGAAATGCCGCTTCTTCGCGCAACATCCACCGCACTCTGCAAATGTTCTTCCGCAATACGAAACTGAACTTCCCGTACCAGTTCAATATTCTGACCGGATATATAACTGCCTTTGCCGGTGACCGTTTCAATAAAGCCTTCCTTCTCCAGTTCTTCGTATGCCCGTTTGGTGGTAATCACGCTGATCCTGAGTTCCTTAGCCAACAGCCGCATGGAAGGTAGCGGGTCACCTTCCGCCAAAAGGCCACTTACGATCATATTTTTAATCTGGTCTGTGATCTGCTCGTAAATTGGCTTATCGCTTGTATTCCGAATAATGATATCCACTCAATCACCCTTTATATATTGTATATATACATTATATACATTATACTACAGCAAATATTCCTGTCAATAAAAAAAGAAGGGTTTATTCCTTCCAGTTGTTAAAAAAGCTAATTTGCGGGGCTCCGCCCTCCGCCCTCCGCCCCTTACCTTACCCCAAAAACATAGATTTTGGATACCCGGGCCCACTTCTTTTCTTAAAAAAGAAAAGAAGCAAAAAAATTTAATGCAAAAATGCCGTTGTAAAAGGCATTTTCTGCAAATGGGATTCCAAAGGGACGCTTGTCCCTTTGGCTGGCGGCCTGGAGGCGGGCAGCCTCCAGAATTCATTCAAGCTCTCTTTCAGCCGTTTACCGGTTCCCGCTTCAAAAACCCCTGCACTTCCTCCCGCTTCTCAAACAGCAGGCAGCCGCCCTCGTGTTCCTGCAGCAGGTAATCTTTCCTGTTCAGTTCTTTGAACAGTGGCGAATCCAGCGCTTCCAGCAACGAATGGTCTTTTAAATTCAAATCGGAATACGGCGAAAACGGGCATGGTTCCGCGTCCCCTGTGGGGCTTATGTGAAAAAAGCCCCGCCCTGCCGCCAGGCAGCCGCCGGTCAGTTTCTCATCCCCGGGAAAGGAGATAAAAATAACATTTTTATACGCAAGCCGCAAACCGTCCAGCGCGCCGTCCAGCGCCTCCCGTTCGGCGTCTCCCAACGCAAGGCAACGGGTTTTTTCGTCAACCGGCACATACTCCACATAAAATACAAGCTTCACGCCATGGACGGTCAGGCCGTCAATAAAAGCCTTGCCGGTCACATATTGCAGGTTCTCCCGCGTCACGGTAACAGACGCGCAAAAAAACACATGGGCAGCCCGCAGCCGTTCCATCACGCCGGTGAGCGCTGCAAAAGTGCCGGCGCCGCGCCTCTCGTCCGTCATGGTTTCGTCCCCTTCCAGGCTCAATACCGGTACCAGACAGCGGTTTTTGCTAAAAAGCTCCATGGCCTCATCGCCAATCAGCGTTCCGTTGGTAAACACGGGAAACAGGATATCCGGCGTCCGGGCCGCCTGCCGCAGCACATCCATGCGCATCATAGGCTCGCCGCCCGCCAGCAGAATAAAGCAAACGCCTATATCCGCCGCCTGCGCAAAAATTTCCTTCCAGCGCTCCCCTGTCATCTGGCTGCCCGCGCTCCTGCATGCGCTGTTCTCCAGGGAATAGCAACCCTTGCAGCGCAGGTTGCAGTCCTGCGTAATGCTGGCGATCAGGAACGGCGGAACATGCTTGCCCTGCTTTTCCAATGCCTCCCGCTTCCTGTACGCCCGCCTGCTTGCCTTCGCGTACCGCAGCAGGAAGAACAGCTCCCTCGGGTCCTTGCGTGATGCCTGTATGGCCTGACGAATCAGTACCCTGATATTGACCCGCATATATTCAGAAAGGTCTATCATCTTATCCTCCGGTTTCATTTTTCTATCTTTATGGATATTTCACCCGAATACAAAAGCTTCAGGTTCCCAAGCGAATCCCGCACAACCAAACGGCCTTCGCCGTCTATATCCAGCGCTGTGGCGGCCTCCTTGCGGTCCGGATAAATAACCTCTATCTGTTTGCCCAGCACACAGGAACGCTTTTTATACTCCTCCATGCAGTCCCCATCCAGGCAAACATCCAGCTGGTTCAAAACTTCGGCCATCAGCCGGTTGCGGTTGATCCCCTCGGGTATGGATGCGGCAACATCCCGCAGTTCCTCCGGAAAGTCCTTTGTAGAAACGTTTATGCCAATCCCCACCACAATATACTCCACGCCGCCGCTTTCCAGGTCGCTCGCCGCTTCGGACAATATCCCGCATACTTTTTTGCCGTTTATATAGATATCATTCACCCATTTAATCTGTGCTTCAAGCCCCGCCAGGGCTTCAACGGCCCGCGCAACAGCCACAGCCACGCGGCATGTAATCAAAGCTGCGTCCTGCAGGTTCATTTTGGGGCGCAACAAAACGCTGAAATAAAGGCCCGTCCCATGGGGAGAAAAAAATGTTTTTCCGCGCCTGCCCCGCCCGTCTGTCTGCATGTTCGCCGCCACCACGGTTCTGTGCGGCGCGCCTCCCTGCGCCCTTCGCCGCACCTCCGTATTGGTGGAATCCACCTTGTCCAGCACTTGCACAAACCAATCGCTTTGCAGAAACGGTTTTACCCCCGCAACGGACAGAATGTCGTTTGCTTCCAGCGTGTATCCCCTGTTGGGAGCGCCTGCAACCGGGTATCCGTCCTGCCGCAAAGACTGCACCGCCTTCCATACGGACGCCCGTGAAACGCCCAGCATCCGCGCCATCTCTTCGCCAGAAAGGGCCTTTCCCTTATTTTGTTCAAACAGTTCCAGTATCGAATCACGAACAGTCATATGCGCACCTCATGAGTATTTATATCATAAAGATACCGGTTATAAAAGCACCTCGTGGTTGAAAAAGCTCAACCTTCAGTTGAATTTGTTTCTCAACCGTAAAAAAAGGATGCATCTTAAAAAAGCCGCCTGCATCCGCCGGTTTGCCCAAAGCACGGAAGGTGCAAAGAAAGTCTGACATTTTTTATCTTTCTACATATTTATATCATACCACGGCCTAACTTGAAAGGGCGGGCTTTTTATGATAAACTGGGCCAGGAGGAAATGTTATGTACAACTGCGTAATATTTGATATAGACGGCACTATTCTGGATACGCGGGAAGCTTCCCTGCTTGCCGTGCAGCAGGCATATTTGAAGGAAAGCGGCAGGCTCCTGCCCCTACAGGAACTGGAGTTTACCTTCGGCATCACCACCAGGGAAACATCCAGAATTTTTAAAGTAGCCAATCCTGATCAATTTATTGCGGAAATAGACAGGCAATACCACCTGCATGCGGACCGCGCGCATATGTTTCCCGGGCTTTTGGATTTAATCCGCACCTTGCATGCGCACGGCGTTTATCTCGGCGTTGTAACCTCCAAAACAATATGGGAATACGAACACGATTTTGAGCGTTTTGCACTGGCGCAATATTTTGGGCGCGCCATGTGCGTGGAGCATACCCAAAAACATAAGCCGGATCCCGAGCCTCTTCGAATGTTCTTCTCCCTTACCGGCATAAAGCCGCAAAACTCCCTGTACATAGGCGATAATATCAACGATTCCCTGTGCGCGCAAGCGGCGGGAGTTGATTTCGCTCTGGCTACATGGGGAACTTCCGAGAAGATTCCGGCAAAATATTACCCAAAAAGCGCAATCGGGCTTCTTGGCATAGTTCTGGATACCGCCGCAGCAGGGCTGCGCACATGAAAGCATCAGAAGCCTTTGGCGCAATCGTAGGCAAGACCTATTTAAAACATCCCACATTTACGCGCAACTTCATTCGGTGTGGGTTTGGCATCCAGCATTATCTGCTGAAGCACAAGCCGAACAGGAACCACCTGCCCTCCCAGCGCTTTCTGACGCAAATCAGCATGGAATCCATTTTAAGCGCTCTTCGCCGTCCAAACAATTCCGCAATCGTAAACATATTCACACCCTGCGAACCCCTGCACGCAATGGGGATGCATCCCCTGTGCGCGGAAGGTTTTTCGTCCTATTTAACAGGAGGCTGCAGCGAAAAAGGCTTTCTGGAATACGCAGAGCAAACGGGCGTGCCCGAGACGTTCTGCTCTTACCACAAGGCGCTGCTTGGCGCGGTGGAATCCGGCGTGCTGCCCAAACCCCGTTTGCTCATCACCACCACCACGGTGTGCGATGCAAACATCAGTTCTTTCCGCCGCATGGCGCAGCATTACAACATGCAGGAATTTATAATAGACGTGCCCCACGAAATGTCTGCCGGGGCCGTTTCCTATGTGGCGGATCAGATCGTCCGCATGACGGAATATGTGCAGGATACCATGCGCCGCAAACTGGACCCGGAGAAGCTGGCGCAGGCCGTGGACAACACAAACGCGTCCATACGCTGCTACCGGCAGTTTTTGGATGAACTGGAGACCAAGTATTTCCCCACCAGCGCGGCCCTGCAAATGTTTAACCTGCTGCCCAGCCATATCCTGATGGGCGCTGCGGATACCCGCCGTTTTTTTGAAATGCAGCTTGCGGATATTCAAGCCTGCGCGCCCAATCCCACGGCCAAGCGCATATTCTGGAGCCACGTGCTGCCTTATTACGCAGAGCCGGTGTGCGAGGCGTTCGATTTTCAAGAAAATGTACAGCTTTTAATCAACGACCTTAGTTTCGACTGCATGCAGGAGATCGATCCCCAAAAGCCATACGACGGCATGGCCCGCCGCCTGATTTCAAATAGTATGAACGGCGAATTCGACAGGAAAACCGGGGCTGTTCTTGCCATGTGCAAAAAGCTGCACGCGCAGGGCGCGGTGTGTTTCTGCCATTGGGGATGCAAACAGTCCTGCGGCGGCGTATACCTTTTAAAAAGCGCGTTGGAGCGCGAAGGCATACCCGCCCTGATCCTGGATGGAGACGCCTGCGACCGCCGCAATTCCCAGCTTGGGCAAATGTCCACCCGCCTGCAGGCATTTATGGAACTGATGGAGAACAGAAAATGATCGGATACCTGTGCAAATACACGCCCATTGAACTGTTTTATGGATTCGGTGAAACCCCGGAGCTGATCGACCCACAGCCCGACGCCGCGCAGGAGGCGGACGTGCATCCCAACCTGTGCAGCTTTGCGAAATCCGCCTACAGCCATTGCCAAGCGAGCCGGATCACGCAAATCGTGGCCACCAACTGCTGCGATTCCGTCAAACGTATTTACGACGCGCTGGCAAAGGACGGTTCTTTTTGCGCCATGCTCAGCCTGCCACGCCTGTATACGCCCGAATCCGTCCGGCTGTATGCTGCGGAACTGGCAGGCTTCATTCAAAAATATCAAGCAGCCACAGGCAAGAATTTCGACAAAGCCCTGTTCAGGCAGGCTGTATCCGCCGTTTCTTGGGCGCAGGAGCCGCAGGACCATATTGCCGTTTTGGGCGCGCGCGTCCCATCCCGGTTGCTCAATGCCGCGCGGGAGTCCTGCACCCTACCCATTCTGGATTACACCTGCACGGGCCAGGCCCGCCGTTTCGGGCCTCTGCCGGATACGGACGAGCTTGAACCCCTGCTTGAATGGTATGCAAACGAACTGCTCCGCCAATCCCCCTGCATGCGCATGCAGGATATTTCCCGGCGGAGCGCATACGCGTCCAACCCACATTTAAAAGGCGTCATATACCACACCATTAAATTCTGCGATTATTATGGCTTTGAATATGCGGAGCTCAAAAAAACTTCTTGCCTGCCCATCCTTAAGCTGGAAACAGATTACACGGATGCAGGCGGCGGCCAGCTGCAAACGCGCATGGAAGCATACTTTGAATCGCTTGGCATTCTGGCCGGACACAACGGACAAATACAAGTAAAAACACCGGAGATCAAAAAAATGCAAAACAACCAGGCTACCTATTTCGCGGGCATAGACTCGGGCTCCACCTCCACAGACGCCGTCCTGATAGACGGGCGCCGCAACATACTCGGCTACAGCATTGTCCCCACCGGCGGGCGCAGCATAGACGGCGCGCAGGCCGCCCTGGCGAATGTGCTTGCCAAATGCGGCGTACAAAAAGAAAACGTGGCAAGCATCATTGCCACGGGTTATGGCCGCAACGCGGTAGAAATGGGCAACCCGGTTACGGAGATCACCTGCCACGCAAAAGGCGCGTTCTTTTTAAATCCTCAGGTGCGCACCATCGTGGACATCGGCGGGCAGGACAGTAAAATCATCAAACTGGATGAAAGCGGAAACATTCTCGATTTCACAATGAACGACAAATGCGCGGCCGGGACAGGCCGTTTTCTGGAGATGATGGCCCATACGCTTGGCCTGGGCCTGGAAAAATTCGCAAAAACCGGCCTTAACTGGTCGGAAGACATTAAGATTTCCAGCATGTGCAGCGTTTTCGCGGAATCAGAGGTTATCTCCCTCATCGCGCAAAACAAGGCGCTGCCGGATATTGTGCACGGCATCAACCAGGCCATCACGTCCAGAATATACGCTATGATCGCGCGGCTTAACTGCAGCCCCGTCTATATGATGACGGGCGGCGTTGCCAAAAACAGGGGCGTTGTGCTGGAATTGTCCAGAAAACTGGGGCAAGAGATTGTAACAGACGCGGAACCGCAAATTTGCGGCGCACTGGGAGCCGCGCTGATCGCAATGGAAAGATAGGCAGGATGGATCCGCAATCACATCACCGTGATTGGCTGAACCAGCATGGTGGCCGCAAAAATGGCAATAACAGTCAGAATCATACCAAGCTTTCTCATAACTTTCTTTCCTTGCAGGCAAAATCGGCTCTTTGAGTTCCCCGTTTTTTCCCCCAACATTCCATCGAAAATGGCATGTTTGACAATAAAGTTTTTTGCTTCTTTTCTTTAGAAAAGAAACAGACGGGATCCCTAAAATCTGAATTTTCGGGGTAAGAGTTGGGGCAAAGCCCCGTAATAAGCCTGCTTTCTATTTCCACAATTTTTCAATCCTTACAAGCGTTTCGGATTCAAACGCGCGTATTTTTTCCTGTATAAACTGCGCGGGAGTCACGGCCTCCTCCATCAGCGGCGTCATATCCATTCCCAAAGCGGCCATGTCCGTTCGGCCCTCTGCTCCGCTTTCCAGAAACGCGGCGTTAGCCGCGCGCCTGCCCATCACGGCCAGGTCGTAACGTTTGCCCGTCGCTATTTGCGTATCGTAAACACCCAGCAGCGCCTGAGCGGTGTTGGGGTGGGCGGAAGCGTCAAACACCATTTTATCACCCGCAGCCAGCCAATCCAGGCTGCCCCACACCTCCAGGCCATACAGCTTTTGCGGCCTCTCCTTTGGCTTCAGGGAGCGCAGCGCCTCAATCACACAAAGCGCCACCACCGCGTGGGTCTCATGCCTGTCCGCCACATTGTGCGTCCATACCACCTCCGGCCCAAGCTCACGAATCAGCCCCGCCAGCTTGGATGCCGCGCTTTTCCGGTTTTCCTTCACCATGCGGCTCGCCATCTGCAACTGTATCTGTGCCGAATACTTGCCAATCATAGAAGCCGCATGCTGCTCCTTGGCGCGAATGCGCGCAAAGTTTTCATCCGTATATGCGGCGTAGTTGCCCGCCTTTTTGGATCCCGCGCCGTCCGTAACGGTAATGCCGGCAAACCACCGCGCGTTTATATCCGCAACATCCCGCGCGCCGCGGGAATCAACCGCGGCGGCAATGGCGTGGTAGGCCATCATTTCAATATCATCCGGATGAGCGCCTATGCAAAGGTCGGTCGTGCGTGCAAATGCGGCGCCTTCGTCCGAACCGTCGGGAATATAAACAAGCATGCGGATTCCTCCTTATACCTTCCCGTCGTTAAATTCCTGCTCGCAGTACACGCAGCGGTACAGCTTCTTCTTTTCGTCCACCAGGCGGAACTCATGCACCAATTCCTGCTCTGTCGCAGTAATGCACCTGGGATTCTTGCATTTAATGATGCCCTCCACGCGCTCCGGTAAAGACAGCTTCTTCTTTCCTATAATCTTCCCGCCGTCAATAATATTAACCGTAATATTCTGGTCAATAAATCCCAGCGCATCCAGATCCGCGTCAATCCGGTCTTCTATTTTAATAATATCTTTTTTTCCCATTTTGTTGGATTTCACGCTTTTTATTATGGCCACGGAACAATCCAGCGAACCCAGGTTCAGGTACTTGTATATTTCCATGCTTTTTCCGGCCTGGATATGATCCAGCACCAGGCCGCGCTGTATGCTGTCTACGCTCAACATTTTACTTCACCCCCAAAAGTCTCAATATCAAAGCCATACGGATATATTTTCCGTACAATGCCTGCTTAAAATACACGGCGCGATTGTCCGCGTCCACTTCAACAGAAATCTCGTTTACGCGCGGCAGCGGATGCATCACAATCATGTCCTGCTTGGCCATCTCCATCTTGGTCTTGTCCAGAATGTAGCTGTCCTTCAGGCGCAGGTATTCTTCTTCGTTAAAAAAGCGTTCGCGCTGCACCCGCGTCATGTAGAGCACATCCAGCGTGCCCATCACTTCCTCCAGCTTTTCCACCTGAATGTAAGAGCCGCCTTTCTCCAGTATATCTTCCTTCACATACATGGGCACCCGCAGCTCGTTAGGCGATATCAGCACAAACCGTATCCCCTCGTGCCGGGAAAGCGCGCGTATCAGCGAATGTACCGTGCGCCCAAATTTCAGGTCTCCGCAAAAGCCCACCGTCAGGTTGTCCACGCGTCCTTTAAGCATGCTTATGGTCAAAAGGTCGGTCAGGGTCTGGGTGGGATGCTGGTGCCCGCCGTCTCCCGCGTTAATCAGCGGAATATCAATGCTCCGGGCCGCCACCAGCGCCGCGCCTTCCTTGGGGTGGCGCATCGCAATAATATCCGCATAGCATTCCACCGTCCGCACGGTGTCGGAAACGCTTTCTCCCTTGGACGCGGAACTGGAATCCGCCGTGGAAAACCCAAGCACACTGCCCCCAAGCTCCAGCATGGCAGCCTCAAACGAAAGCCTTGTCCTGGTAGAAGGTTCAAAAAAAAGCGTCGCCAGTTTTTTTCTTCGGCACGCTTCTTCGTAATCCCCGGGATTTTTAATGATGTCCTTTGCAAGGTCAATCAATTCCTGCTCTTCTGAAAGTGATATATCCGCTATATCTATCAGGTTTTTCATTGATTTCCTCCTCCAATTTTTTATTTATCATACCATAAGCGTCCTTTATTGACAAGCCCAAAGTCTGCTAGTAGAATGGAACTATCAAGCTTAAAAAGGCGATTTTATTTATGTATATTAAGAATGCGGACCAGCTTTTTACCCTGGATGCTGGCATGACTTTTGGAGTAAGTCCGGATTACCACAAACTGATAGCCGACCTGGGAAACTTTGATATTCAAAAGCGCACGGATGCCCTGATTATTTTGCGGCACCTTCTAGATACGGGAGAGATTCCCGCTCCCATCCGCACCACCGATACCAACAACCATGTGCACACATGGTATTCTTTTTCTCCCTATACGCCCACAATGGCCGTTTGGATGGCGGCTATGAGCGGGCTGTGCACAGTGGGCATTGTGGATCACGACTCGGTAGGCGGCGCACAGGAGTTTATCCGCGCGGGCGAGATCATGCGCATTGCCACAACAGTGGGCACAGAGGTCCGCGTCAGCTTTGAAGGCACCCCCATGGAGGGGAAATCCATCAACAATCCGGACGAGCATACCGTTGGGTATATTGCGGTCCACGGAATTCCGCATAACCGCATAGAAATGCTGGATGAAATATTGCTTGCAGATATCCGCCACAACCGCAACGTGCGCACGGCCGTGGAAACGTGGAACGCTCGCTCCATCCTGCCAGACAGAGAAGTAAGGCCGGATTTCTGGAACGAAGTAGTGGATTATTCCCTGTACTGTTTCGGCAGCGGAACAATCACAAAAAACCGTAACCTGATGAGCGGCACCGTTACCGAACGGCACCTGCTTTTTGCTATTGCAAAGCGTATCATTTCCAAATATGGCAAGGGCAAAAGCACTATTGCATTCCTGGAGGAAGGCCTTAAAATTCCCCTGGCAGAAAAATTCAGGCAGACTCTTATGGACACGGAATACCCGCAGTATGAATATGATCTCATCAATATATTAAAGGGCGACTTTATCCCAAAAATATACCACTCCAGCTACGGGGACGGAGAAATACCGCCGGATTCCCTGCCGGTTGCCAAGGTGGTCCAAAAAATACGCCTGTCGGGCGGCATCCCCAGCTATTGCTATTTGGGAGATGTGGGCGAATCCCCCACGGGCGACAAGAAAGCGCAGAAATTTGAAGACGAATATCTGGACCAGCTCTTTCCGCTCTTAAAGGAGCTTGGCTTTGAAGCCATTGCCTATATGCCCACGCGCAACACAACCCAGCAGTTGCGCCGCGTGATGGATCTGTGCGAAAAATACGAATTTATACAGATCAGCGGCGAGGACATCAACCAGCCCAGGCAAAAATTTGTTTGCGAAAAATTGCGTGAACCCATGTTTGCGCACCTTATGGATGCAACCTGGGCGCTGGTGGGGCATGAACAGGCGGCAACCATCGATCCAAACGATGGAATCTATACAAACAAAACAAAGAAAGCCTTTCCGAATTTAAAGGACCGCCTGGCGCATTTTAAAGAAATAGGCCTCAAACAAAAAAAAGAATAAAACCGCGTTGGTTCAGTTATACTCGTAGTATTACCAAATAGTTGACAAAATCATATTTTTTAGTAAAATAAGAGCAGTGATGTTGAAGGAGATATTTATTTAATGGCATTCATAATCCTCCCAATCGTATCTCTGGCGCTGTATTTAGTTGGTTTTATCCAACCAAAAACCGTATTATATATGGCTGTTGCCGGGCTGGCAGTTGCCGTAATTTCCTATAGAAGATGCACCCAAGCAGAAAACGCAGTTGCAAAATATTTTTCCCTGGCGCTTGTTATACTGGGCATTATCTTATTGCTGTGCAGTATATTGTCCATTTTTGCTTTGGGGCCGTTTATTGCGTCCATATTGTGAAACGGCACTTTTGTCCGGATTAATGCAAAAAGATTTATTCTAAATCAAATTTATAAAATTTAATTTATTTTTAAAGGTTATCAAAAAAGAAAGGGGAAATAATATGAAATCTTTAACTTTTGCTCTAATCGCTCTCATTTGCTATGTTCTTGCATGGGTATTCAATGCCGCTCTTCTCTCGCCCATCATTGGAGTCATTCTCTCCATTGTTTGCTTCGTATTGTCTATCATGGCATATGTAACTGGCAAAAACGCGCTTAAAGCCAATCCCAGCGATGGGAAAGCAAAGGCGGGCAAAATCATCGGCTTGATTTTTATGATCCTTGGTATCATCGGAATCGTTGCTATGTTGGCCATACTTGCCTTGGCTGGATTCGCACTGGCGACTATAGCAGGAGCCATTTCTTAAAAGAATGAAATAAAAAGGCAGCCTTGCGGCTGCTTTTTTATTTCAAATTTTCCGGATTCAGCCCTTCCAGCTCAGGGATGGTAAAAAGTCCGTCCTTGCGGATCATCTCCCCGTCAAACCAGATTTCTCCCCCGCCAAATTCCGGTGTCTGTATCAAAACCATGTCCCAGTGCACCGCGCTGCGGTTTCCGTTGTCCGCGTCCTCATACGCGTTGCCCGGCGTAAAATGTATGGAGCCCGCAATCTTCTCGTCAAACAATATGTCCCGCATGGGCTTTGTGATATACGGATTCACCCCAATAGAAAATTCCCCAATCCTGCGCGCTCCTTCATCCGCGTCCAGAATCTTGTTCAAACGCCCTGTATCGTTTGCCGCCGCTTCCACAATCACGCCGTTCTTAAGCGTCAAAACCACATTTTCAAACTGAAAACCCTGGGATATGGAAGGCGTATTAAAGGCAATCCTGCCGTTTACAGAATCCAGCACCGGGGCGGTATACACCTCGCCGTCCGGAATATTCATGTGCCCCGCGCACTTTACAGCGCCAATTCCTTTAATGGAAAAAGTGAGGTCTGTGTCCTTTCCCTTCAGATGTACGCGGTCCGTCTTTTTGTAAAGTTCCACCAGGGCGTCCATAGCCTTGTCCATTTTTGCGTAATCCAGGTTGCAGACATTAAAATAATAGTCTTCAAACGCACGGGTACTCATTCCCGCCAACTGCGCCATAGAGGGATTAGGATACCGCAGCACTACCCACTTGGTGTGTTTCAAACGCAGCTCGTGATGCACTTCCTGGGAATAAATTTTCTGCCACAAGTCTTTTTTATCCTGGGGCACATCCGTGGATTCCGTTACATTTTCAGAGCCGCGTATGGCAATATAGGCCTGCATGGCCCGCATGCGCTGCGCATCCCAGTCTGTCATGTCCCGCACCTGTTCCTCTGTGATTTGCATTAAAAGCTCGCGGGAGACCGCCGGGCGTTGCGTATCCAGGTAGGGCAGCCCCCCGGCTGCATATACGGCTTTCACCAGTTCTTCCACCACCATGTCGTCTGTGCAGGAAGTATCAATCAATACCTTTTCGCCCTGCTTTACCCGGCAGGAATAGTTCACCAGATTATACGCCAGTTTTTTGATCCGTTCGTCAACCATTTGTTCCTCTCCTTGGTGTCAAATTTTCCTTTATTCTCAATATCTTTCAGCATACGCCGCGCAATAAACAAGCGTCCATTTCCTCCGCTGCAAAAGCAGCAAGTACGCTCTCCGGCTTCCGTTCCAATTGCTTACGCGCGCATACTATTCCTTTGCATCCGGCTTATTTTGTCTTTCCGTTTTTTCAGCCGCGTCCGGTCCAGGCTCCGCCTTCATTCCGGAAACCGCCGCGCTTGCTTCCGCTGCCTTTTTCCGCACAAACTCCTCGGTTTCGTTCACAAATTCCTGGGCGTTTTGCGCAAAATCAATCGCAGACTCCTGAATAACATCAAACATATCCACTGTTTTTACGGCAATTTCTTCCGTAAAGTCAATCACTTTCTCAATAATTTCATTCGCCGTTTTTCCCGCGTCCTCAAAAGTTCCCATTCCATCACGCCCCTTTCCTTCTTATTGGTTTTATTATATGTTACGCTGCCACAAATTACAATACGAATAGCCAGCTTGTTTAATACACAAAAAAGCCACCCAGCTATAGGCGGCTTTTTGTGTATACATATTGTAAAAAACTATTTTACTTCTACGTCTGCGCCAACTTCTTTCAGAGCGGCGGCCAGTTTGTCGGCTTCGGCCTTGGGCAGAGCTTCTTTAACGGTGGAAGGAGCGCCGTCTACCAGGTCTTTGGCTTCTTTCAAGCCAAGGCCGGTGTGCTCGCGAACCACTTTAATAACCTTAATTTTCTCTGCGCCTGCAGCTTTAAGAACAACGTCAAACTCTGTTTTCTCTTCAACGGGCTCAGCGGCCGAAGCAGCGGCAGCCGGAGCAGCTGCAACCGCAACGGGAGCAGCGGCGGAAACGCCAAATTTCTCTTCCAGTTCTTTTACCAGCTCGGCCAGTTCAAGAACGCTCATCTTTTCAATTGCTTCTATAATCTGTGCTTTATCCATTTTAATTAACCCTCCAAATAAACTTTTTCTTTTATGCTTGTTTCTGTTCTTTAATTGCGTTCAGTGCGCATACAAGCGCTCTGGGCAGCCCGGAAAGCACGCCCACCAGGTTGGATGCCGGGGCGTTCAATGTACCCAGCAGTTTTGCCACAAGCACTTCCTTAGGCGGCAGTTCCGCCAGATATTTAATCTGGGCCAGATCAACAACCTTGCCTTCCAGCAAACCGCCCTTGATCTCTGTCTTTTTTGCCTTTTTAATAAAATCCACAAGGATCTTTGCGGGAACCGCTGCGTCCGTAAATCCAAACGCTGCAGCCGTGGGGCCCTGGAACAATTCTTCCGTCCCCTCAATGCCCAATTCGTTTGCTGCGCGCGTAAGCATGGTATTCTTGATAACCTTGTATTCAACGCCAGCTTTACGCATCTGGTCTCGGAGATTTGTAACTTCTTCCACCGTAAGTCCGCGGTAATCAAGCAATACAATGCTCTGGGCCTTTTCAATCTTTTCTTTAATGTCCTCTACAACCGCTTCCTTGGCATGCAATCTTTCTTCTTTCACTCATTTCACCTCCCCAATAAAACATTAAAACAAAAGCCTCTTTTGCCAAAGACAAAAGAGGCTTAAAAATCTCTTGTTCTTTACCTCGGCAGGGTGATATTTTGAGCGGCTTCATAACCGCCCCTGCTATCTCTGGCAGATTTTATAGTAACATGAAGCGGTAGCCCGCGTCAAGTACTTTATTAAATTCAGATGAACCGCACGGGGTTGATCTTTACGCCCGGGCCCATTGTGGATGCGATGACCACGCTCTTTAAATACACGCCCTTGGCTGCGGACGGTTTTGCCTTCACAACCGCTTCCATCAGCGTGCGCAGGTTATCCATCAGCTTTTCAGACTCAAAGCTCTTTTTGCCGATGGGAACGTGCACAATGGCCGTTTTATCCACACGGTATTCCACTTTACCGGCCTTGATATCCGCAATCGCCTTGGCAACGTCCATGGTCACAGTGCCGGATTTGGGGTTGGGCATCAGGCCCTTGGGCCCCAGCACGCGGCCAATACGGCCAACCAGGCCCATCATATCGGGCGTGGCTACGCAAACATCGTAATCAAACCAATTTTCTTTCTGAATCTTTTCAATTATTTCTTCCGCGCCCACAAAATCGGCGCCGGCTGCTTCCGCTTCCTTTGCTTTGTCGCCTTTTGCAAATACAAGCACGCGCACCGTCTTGCCCGTTCCATGCGGCAACACCACCGCGCCTCTTACCTGTTGGTCGGCGTGGCGCGGGTCTACACCCAGTTTCACGGAAAGCTCTATGGTCTCGTCAAATTTGGCGGTAGCCGTTTTCAGGCATACGTCAATAGCTTCTTTAGGATCAAATAATGTTGTTTTATCAAACAGTTTAATACTGTCGGAATATCTCTTTCCTCTTTTCATGTAAAAACCTCCTGTGGTAATCGGGATGTCCCTCCCACTATTTCCACCCCAAAATCAAATTTTTTGGGGACCCCGGACTCTGTCAGTCAACTACTTCAATTCCCATGGAACGCGCCGAACCGGCGATCATGCTAATAGCCGAATCCAGGTTGGTCGTATTAAGATCGGGCAGCTTAAGCTCCGCAATTTCACGAACCTGCGCGCGCGTAATCTTGCCGACCTTGGTCTTGTTGGGTACGCTGGAGCCTCTCTCCAATTTGCATGCGCGTTTGATCAGTACGGGAGCCGGCGGCGTTTTTGTAATAAACGTAAACGACCTGTCTGCATAAACCGTGATTATAACAGGAACCACAAGGCCTGCCTGGCTGGCGGTTTTTTCGTTGTACTGTTTGCAAAACTCCATGATGTTCACGCCATGTTGTCCCAGCGCAGGGCCCACTGGCGGCGCCGGAGTCGCTTTGCCCGCAGGAATCTGGAGTTTCACCATTCCTGTTATCTTCTTTGCCATTTTAATTACCTCCTAAATATATGATGTGGTACAAACGGACTGAATAAATCCTCCCACTCCAAAGCACATATTCAGCCCGCAAAACGGGCTGCTGCGTTATTTTCCGCCTAATTTTCTATTAGATGCGTTTTATCTGTACAAAATCCAGTTCAACAGAAGTATCGCGGCCAAACATGGAAACAAGCACCTTTACCTTCTGGCGCTCCATGTTTACTTCCTCAACAATACCCACAAAACTTTCCAGGGGGCCGGAAACAACAATAACATTGTCCCCAACCTCAACGTCTATAGATACGCGGACGTTTTCAATGCCCATTGTGCGTACTTCGGCGTCTGTGAGGGGAATGGGCTTGCTGGCGGGGCCTACAAATCCCGTTACGCCCCTGGTGTTCCGTACGACATACCAGGAATCGTCCGTCAAAAACATCTTCACCATCACATAGCCGGGATACATCTTCTTGGATACGTGCCGTTTCTTGCCGTTCTTGGTCTCAATGGTCTCTTCCATGGGCACCTTAATATCCAGAATCACATCCTGCAGGTCGTGGTTCTCAACGGTCTTTTTCAGGTTATCCATTACCTTGTTTTCATAGCCGGAATACGTATAGACAACATACCAGTAAGGCTTGTCGGTTTTTTCCTGCTTGATATATACTTTGTCGTCTTCCCTGGGTTCTTTGCCTACACTTTTGATCTCTTCGCTCAACTTTATCTCTCCAAACTTTAAGATATGATAAAATGAAACAACGTGCCCAAGCCCCAATCAATGAGTCCAACAATTACTGTAAAAATACCAATAAAAACAATAACGGCCAAGGATGTCTTCATCAGGTCTTTGCCCGATGCCCAGGTAACCTTTTTGAGTTCCCCGATTACGTCTTTAAAAAACCGGACCGGGCTCTTTCTCTTCTTCTTGTTTTTGTCTTGGGCAATTTTTTTCTGCTCTTTTAGCTGCCTGTCCTTTTCCTTACCCAGCAATTTTGTTTTTGCCATATGAAACCACCCCTATTTTGTTTCTTTATGAACGGTATGTTTCTTGCAGAATTTGCAATATTTATTCATTTCCAATCTATCAGGGTCGTTCTTCTTGTTCTTCATGGTGTCATAATTCCGTTGCTTGCATTCCTGACACGCCAGAGTGATTTTTGTGCGCATAATTTAACCTCCACAGCTTAAAAAAAGGCTTGCAAGCCTTTTCATATTCATACTGATAAATATTAGCACAACGATTGTATGATTGTCAATAAATATTTTGGCTCTCTTTTGTTACCTTTCTTTTAGAAAAAGAAAGGTAACACCAAAGAAAACCTATTAACCGCTTCATTGTTTTCTTTTGGGCGACTTTTCTTTTTTAAAAGAAAAGTCGTAAAAAGTCCAAGAACGCCCCGGCATAGCCGGGGCGTTCTTTAATAATCTTACTACTTATGCATCTACCAGCATTTCGGAAACAGCGCCGGAGCCAACGGTCCTGCCGCCTTCGCGGATAGCAAACCGCAGGCCTTCCTCAATCGCGATGGGGGTGATCAGTTTGATCTCCATCTTGATGTTGTCGCCGGGCATTACCATCTCTGTGCCTTCGGGCAGCGTGATGATTCCCGTAACGTCCGTTGTACGGAAGTAGAACTGCGGCCGGTATCCGTTAAAGAACGGCGTATGCCTTCCGCCTTCTTCCTTCG
>JAEYKI010000025.1 GCA_023408315.1 Bacillota bacterium | reverse complement strand
GCAGCAGCCGGTCAAACGACTCCGAATTTTGCGCCAGACCCATCTCAGGCGCTGATTTAAGCACCCAAACGAGATAATCATACGGATTAATCCCGTTCTCCTTGGCAGTCTCGACCAGGCTGTACATGACAGCGCTGGTCTTTGCGCCGCGGGCTGTGTTGGCAAAGAGAAAGTTCTTACGTCCGATTACAAACGGCTTAATACTCCGTTCCGCTCGATTGTTGCTGATTTCCAGCCGCCCGTTAAGAAGATAGCGGACCAAGTATTTCTGTTGCCCAAGAACATAATTCGCCGCATCGCCAAAGGCCGACTTCGTTGAGATGTGCTGCGCACGGATCCAACGGAAAAATTCTTCCACAAACGGCTTAGAGAGTTCCTGGCGCTTCAGATAGCGTTCTTCCGCAGTGAGATTGCTGAAATCGCGCTCCAACTCGAATAACCGGTCGCAGTATTGTTTTGCGCGCAACGTCAGGGAACCGGCCTGCGCTTTTTCGGACATGCCTTTTAATACTTCGTCAAACTTCCGGCGGGCGTGCGCCCAGCAGCCCACCACTGTAATGTCTTCCGGCAGTTTGTGATATCCCGAATAGCCGTCCGCATGCAGATAACCTTTGAAATCTTCTAAAAATTCTTGTGGCCGTTCCGCTTTTCGGTCAGGCTGGTATTCATACAGTACAATCGGATGATCCGTATCCCCGCTTGTCCGGTAGAGCCACATGTAGCTTTTGCTTTGGGGTTTCTTGCCTTCTTCATGCAGCACCTGCAGCGTGGTTTCATCAGCATGCAGGACTTCATGCTGTAATAGCTGCTCGCGCAGCCTGTCGTATAAGGGAACCAGATAGTCCTCTGTGCATTTGATCAGCCAGTTGGACATCGTCTGCCGGGAAAGCTGGATGCCGTTCCGGTTCCATTCCTGTTCCTGGCGGTAAAGCGGCACACCCATTACGAACTTCTGCGCCATGATATGTGCGACTGCTTCCGCTGTCGCAATGCTTCCCTTTATCAAAGGCGTATCCGCCTTTGCTTTTACAATTGGTACCGAACAGGCGTTTTTCTCGCAGTCCCGGCAGCCATAGACATACTGGATATGCCGTTCGATCACAGCCCTGGCTGGGATCAGCTTCAGAGTCTCCCGTTCATTTTTGCCGATTACATGGAGCTTGTTTCCGCATTCCGGGCAAAGCTGTTCTTCCTCGGGGAGTGTATGCTCTATGATTTCCACAGGAAGGTCTTCGGGCAACTGTTCCTTGCACGATGCCGCTTTTTTCCGGTAATGCGCTTTGACTTCGCTGACCTGTGGTTCCGGCGCTTTTTCGTCGGCATAGGCTTCCGCCTCATCGAACAGGCTCAGCTGATCGTATTCACTTTTCTCGCTGGAACTGCCAAACTGCCTGTGACGCGCCAGTCGCATCTGCGCCATAAGAAAGTCGACCCGCTCCTGCAGATCGGCATTTTTTAATTTTAATGCCTGATATTCTTCATATTCTTCTCTGGGAATCGTGACTGTTTCCATGTGTAAATTATACCATAAATTGCTTCTGATACATAGATAAAAATGCTTTAAATAGCCATTTTGCGCACTTTTTGCTCATCCGAGTACCAGGCTTTCGCACCGTTTCAGCGCCTTAGGTTGCTCAACTGATAGGCCTTCCATTAACCACCGGAACTGCTGCAAACTGATCTGAAGCGCCTGTTCTTTATTGCGTGGCCATTGAAACCGGCTGCGTTCCAGGCGCTTGTACAAAAGTACGAATCCATCGCCTTCCCAGTAAAGCGCCTTGATCCGGTCGTTCCGTTTTCCGCAGAATAGAAAAAAGCTATTGCTGAACGGATCAAGCTCGAAGTTTTTCTGTACCATCATTGCCAGACCGTCGATCGATTTCCGTAGGTCGGTATACCCACAGGCTATATAGATATGCTCCGTTCCTGTATAATCGCTCAGTATATGCCGGAAAGCACACGGAGCACCGCTTCGACGGTTGCAGTTGATACGCCGTTTGGAATCTGAACCTGGGCATTGCCTATTCGCACTGTAATACCGGTCCCACTGACTTCTGGTTGAACGGCTGGAGTAATTTCAGCAAATTGCACTGTGGTATTACTTTGGGCAATTGGTATAGCTGTTGGTTTGCGCAGATCGGGAATAGCATCGCAAACTTTTTTCTGCCGGTAGTAATATACTTTTTCATTGATGCCGTTTTCCGTGCACCAAGCTGAAATTGTCTTCCCGCTGTTCCGGCATATGCGGACCATTTCTGCCCATTCTTGCAATTGATTAGACTTTTTATATTCCTGGATATTCACTCTCAACACTCCAATTCGCTCTTAAGGTGTCGTAAGAGGTCTTACGATATCTTTGGATTCATTGTCACAGAGTTGGAGTCTTAATGGTAGGTGTCGGTTTATTTGACGGTTACAATAGAAGTAATGAAAACTGCATTATAACAGCATTTATAAGCTTATAATACTTTCCTGCTAAAGAGTGGGAGTAGAAAAATGGCTCTACAGAGCCAAAAATCGTAGGTTTTTGATATAGGAAAGACACTAAATTTCATGTAAGTTGTCTTCAAGTGCCAATTTCTCGGCACCGTATCAGCAGCCTGCCATTGCCGTTGTTTTCGCAGGTCAAAAGGGAAAGCTCGTTTGCATATTCTGTATCATCTAATGCCTGCGGGTTGTCCGGTTTGATGTGGTCAATCTCATATACGGAATAATCGTATGTTATCCCATCCGTTCCGGTCATTTTGACAGAGTCACCTACCATTAGTTCGCTTAACTTACCAAATATCGCACCGCTTCGATAATCATGGCCGGTTACAACTATATTTCCCGCACTACCCGGTTGCGGGCCCTGATAAAGGCATGCGGAAACCGCGAGCGCTTCGTCCGTTGTTTCGGAAAGCACAGGCAGGCTTAAATCCAGCTTGTCTATGTCCAGCCGGGAAATCACCGTGTAGCCCTGCAATTGGGATGAAAGTGAGCCGGTTGTTCCCTGTGCGTTTGGATTTCCGGTTCCTGTGCCTCCCGGAGCAGGCGCAATACCGGTGGAAGCGGAAAAACCGCTCTCATTCAGCAGAGCCTGCGCATTTTTGGCTGCGGCTTCGCCCTGCTGCCATTGCACGGCAAATATTCCTCCCGCCACTAGCGCTAAAGCACCGGCAAGCACAAACAGCGCGATACGTCTGTTTCTTTCGGTTATCCATTTTTTTATGCTGCCAATCAAGCTGTTTTTTATCCGACTATACTTTTTCATTTTATTTGGCATGCTTTTTTCTCCCAATGAAACCCGCCGCCGCCAAAGCACATGCCGCGCCGGCAAAAATCCAAATCCACATGCTGTCCTGCCCGGTCTGGGGCAACAGGGATTCTTTTATTGTCACGCTTATTGTCTTCGACGCCCATCCCGCCGTGTAGGTAATGCTGGTGGTCCCGCTGCGAAGTGCGGTAAACGTGGGCGTATCTCCCGCTGCCGAGAAATAATTGTTGTCAAAATACCACTTGCCGCCCGCTATGCCGGGCGTCCAGGTAACGCGCCCGCCTGTGTACATGGTGTAACTATCCGGCAGTCCGGCTATGCCCGGGTTGAGCGGCGCAGTGCTTTCATCGGAGCCAAGCTGCGCAATAGCGTACAGGCTGAAATGGCTTGTTTTAAATACAAGATAACCGTTCTCCACCGCCGCGTCCATGTCAGTCAGCGTGCCGGTCTCCGGGTCGTACCAATACACATGCAGGTCGCCGCTGCAACCGTCTGGAATTTTTATTTTCACCTTGATTTTGCCGGTGAAACCTGTGATGGGGCTGCCGTTCTGATCCAAAAGCTTCAGGTCGTAAATCACGATGCTGTTTGGATCGCCGCCCGTCTGGCCCAGAACCGCTGCATAGTACCCGCTGCCTTCGCCCGAAGGCGGGACGGTGCTTCCGCTCATTGAAATGCCGGTCACGCCGTCCGGAAAAGTCACGCCGGAAAGATCAAGCGTCACGTTGCCGTCCCCATTTGTCACCGTTACCGGCAGCCAGTTTGCCCAAAGTGTCACGTCCCCCGTCAGGGTGTCGCTGATTGATGTGACTTTATGCAGGAATGCCGCCTCGCTGAACCACCCTCCGAAGATGTATTCGGGCCGCGTGGGAGCTTCTAGCGTCAGTCCCGTGCCGTAGGTATACGACGACGGGTTGGAAGTATCGTTCGTGCCATCGTTCAGGTTATATGTAATTGCATAACTCTTTGCAGTCCATTTTGCATACAGTGTCTTATTTACTGATACGGTATCGGCATCAAAATCCCAGGCCTGTGTGCAGTCTTTATCCTTATACCATCCGCCGAACTGATAGCCGGTTCGTACAGGGTCTTTAGGCTTTGCAATCTTTTCATCGATTCCCGCAACAATGTCGGGCACCAAAGACCCGTGCCTGCTGTCAAACGAAACGGTACAGAAAGCGGCATGGAACGGAAAGCTGTTTTCCTCTGCAAAGGTTTGCGCCGTGGAGCCATCAATACCATAGATACCGTCGGAGGCAAGTGCCGTACCTTCAAAGACATAGTCTCCGAAAACTGCGTCGTCGCTTTTTATAACGGCCTTTGTCAGCAGCTCGCAGTACTCAAACGCCTCGTCATTGATTTCTGTCACGCTCTGCGGGATCGTCACAGCAGTCAGATGAATGCATCCGCAAAACGCCAGTTTTTTGATTGTTTTCACGCCATCCGGGATGATAATAGCGCCGGTTTTTGCTCCCGGGCAGGCCAGCAAAATGGTTTTATCGGCATTATACAGTACGCCGTTCAAGCTCGAAAAATACGTATTTGCAGGGTCAACGTCAATCGAAGAAAGCGATGTGCAGACCGCGAAAACGCACTCGCCCATGCTCGTTACATTCGCGGGGATTGTGACGGTTGTAAGCGGCGTAAAAGCAAAAGCCCATCCGCCGATGGTCGTTGTCTGCGCCGGAATCGTCAAGTTTGTCAGGCCCGAACTACTAAAAGCGCTGATACCAATAGCGGTGACGTGCGAGGGGATATCAATTCCCTGCAATGCTCCGCAACCAAGCACAAGACTATCCGGAATTCTTGTAAAATCCGCATTGTCAGGCAGTGCGATGCTCTTAAGGTTTGCGCAGTATTCAAATGCGCCGCTGCCGATGCTTGTGACCGTATCGGGAATCACGATGCCGGTAAAAGCCGTTCCACAAAATGCATAATCTCCGATGGCGGTGACATGCGCGGGATAGTTGACGCTATCCAAAGAAACACAGTCATAGAAAAGTCTATCCGAGATTTCGGTGAAACCTGTGTTGTCCGGCAGCGTGGCGCTTTGCAGGTTTTCGCAGCCTTCAAAAGTTCCCTCGCCGATTTCCGTGACTGTGTCTGGTATCACAATTTCGGTAAAACCTGTATTGTAAAATACGCTATTTCCAATGGCGGTGACATGCGCGGGATAGTTTACGCTGTCCAATGCAGGACAGCCAAAGAACAGATTGTCCGGAATTTTGGTAAAACTTGTGTTGTCCGGCAGTACGGCGCTCTGCAAGTCCTCGCAGCTTTCAAAGGCTGACTCGCCAATCTCCAAGACCGTGTCCGGTATTGTCACGTCTGTCAGTCCGGAGGACTTAAACGCATAAGAGCCGATTGACTTGACAGATGCGGGAATGGTGATGCTCTCAAGACTATTGCATGAACGAAACATTTCTGAGCTGATTTCGGAAAGCCCTTCTGAAAGCGTAACCGACTGCAGCCCGTTACAGTAATAAAAAGCTCTATCACCCACGCTGGTCACGCTGTCCGGCATATCGAAGCTTAATATCCCGGATCTGTAAAACGCGTTCGCGCCAATGGTTTTGAGGCTGCTCGTTTCCGCTATCGTGACGTTTTTAAGAATTGAGCAGCTTTGGAAAGCACAATCTCCAATGTTTTCGACACTCGCCGGTATGCTGACGCTTTCCATATCTGAACAGCCATTAAATGCATAATCTCCGATGTCTTCGACGCCTGCCGGTATGCTGACACTTTCCAGAGCCCAACAGCCCGCAAACGCAGATTTGCCGATGCTTTTAAGGTTGCTTGGCAGTGTAAAACTTGTGACCGTAAAATAATAACTAAACGCGTCATCGCCGATCCGGGTCACATCCATTGTGCCAAGCCCCGCCAGCCCTGTATCAATCGAATCGGGGATGACAAAGGCGCCGTCGGCCGTACCCGTATAGCCTGTTACTGTGAGTTTATCGCCGATGGCCTCCCACGTAAAGCCATCCGTCTCGCCGCTGTGATAAATCTCGCCATCCTTTGTCCATTTGGCATACAGCGTCATGTCGCCGGTAACGGGTTCATTGGCAAAATCCCACGCGGTGGCGTAGGACGAATCTGTGTACCAGCCCCCGAAATCGTAGCCGTCGAACGTCGGGGCCGTCGGTGCGGCTATCGGTTCATCCGCTGTCACGACGGCTTCGGGCACATCCGAGCCATGGCCGCTGTCGAAGGTGACGACATAATACGCCGCATAAAACGGTATGCTGTTTGCAGTGGCGTAGGTCTGCGCGGTAGATCCTGAGATGCCGTAGATTCCTCCGTCCGGTGCGGTTGCGAGTGCCGTCCCGCTAAATATATTTTGATCGCTGAAATTCGCGTTTCGGCTCTTAATGAACACTTTTGAAAGATTCGAGCAATAGATGAAAGCATAATCGTCTATTGCTTCAACGCTGCTCGGAATTGTGACTTCGTTGAGGCTATAGCTGTTGCAAAAGGAGTCAGTCGTTATTCGCGTGACGCCTTCCGGAATAGTAAACGCCCCGGATTTACCTCCGGGGAAACCGAGAAGAGAAGTTTTGTCTATGTTATAGAGCACCCCGTCCTGACTTGTAAAATACATGTTGCCCGGAGCAACCGATATGCCGCTCAGATTGCTGTCGCCTCCGAATACGCCGTTGCCAATGCTTGTAACGCTGGTGGGAATCGTAACGCTCTGGAGTCCCGAGGCCATAAACGCGAAATCGTTGATGGCGGTTACGCTGGATGGGATATCGATGCTATGCAGCGCCTCGCAACTGCTGAAGACCGCGCCCCGGAGAGTTGTGAATCCGGCGTTATGCGGCAGCGTCACGCTCTCAAGGTGGGGGCATTCGGCGAAAGCATAATCCCCTATGCTCACCACGCTGTCCGGTATCGCAACGCTCGCAAGGCCCGTTCCGGCGAACGCGTTCCCTCCAATGCTTTGAAGGCTGCTCGGCGAAGCGAACATAATGCTGGACAGGCCCGTATTGTTAAAGGCGGAGCCGCCGATGCTCACGCATCCGGCAGGTATCGTAATACTCGAAATACCCGTGCCAAGAAACGCGCCGCTTCCTATTGTCTTCAGACCGCCGGGCAAAACAATGCCCGTGATAGCCGCGTAATCACCATTAAATGCGTCGTCGCCAATTGCGGTTACCGGCAAAACTCCCGGTCCGGCGTCCACCGTATCCAGCGAATCCGGAATTGTGACCATACCCGATTTGCCTGTGCAACCGGTTATGGAGAGCGTGCTATCATCCAGTATCATCCAGCCCCAGCCGTCGGTTGTTCCGGTTTGACCCCATCCCGCCAAAGCGATAACTGGAAACAGGGCGGTAATGAGCAATGAAAACGATACTATCATTGCAAATAAAATTGCATAGGTACTTATTCTTTTGTGCACGATGATTCCCCCTTGAAACATAAATGGAAATATATGAATTATGGTAACATATAGCGAAAAAAAACACATCGTACCAAAGTACCGCACAAAAAAGGGGACACGCTGTATTAGACGCATGTCCCCTGAACAATTCACTTCGTTTCAGTAGAGCTGATTTGTAGGCATTTTTTACAAAAGCCCCAATTCATGTACAAGCTTTATGCATTGCGTACGGTTTTTTAACCCCAGCTTGCTGTATATATTGCCCGTATGTGTCTTGACCGTGCGCAGGCCGATTTCAAGCCTGTCGCAAATTTCCAGATTGGTCGCCGCGTTCGCCAACAGAATCAGAACCCTTTTCTCCTGCTCTGTAAGATGTTCCAATCCTTCGGCAGATCTTTCAGCATTTAAATCTTTATATGCCTTGGTTTCTAGCAGACTGTCGGGCATTTGTTTGAGCAGAGCTGCGGCGAATGCCTTACGCTTTTCCGGCAGCGCTTCTTCGCTCTGCGTTCTTCTGGATTTTATATAAACGCGGAGAAGCCTTGCCATTGGCAGCAATTCGTCCAAATAACTTCGGCCATACCCTTCTTCCCTGCCAATATCGAGCGATTCGTCCATATATTTAAAAGCAATCCGCAGCTGGTTTTTGCCATAAGCCAGCAATGCCAAAAGATTTAGCACCTCAACGCGGCTGTGAAGCCGATGTTCATCTCCTGTAAAGGTAAGGAGCCTTTGCAAAAGAAGTTCGGCATCCTGGGCCCGGCCCTGCGCCATCAAAACTCTGGCATAAACGATCAGTTCAAATTCCCTGATTCTGCTGATCTCCATAAATGTATTCAGTTTGCTGCGAAGCAGCCACTCATTCACCTCAGCCGTGTTTCCGGCGTCCAAATTAAGCCTGCACCTGAATGCGCGGAGCAGATAATTCCAGTGCGGTTTTCCGCTGCCCGCAAGCAGCTTTTCACATTCTTCCAAAACAGCAAAGGCTCCGCCAAGTTCTCCGCCGGCCCGCTTCATCCGTGCAATGCCCACCATAGCGGGCACAAGAGCCCCAGGGCAATTCGCTTGCCGCGCTTCCTCCTGGGCTTTCAGCAAATAAGGCAAAACTTCCTCCATCCGGTTATACTCATACAGATATTCACCGATGCACAGGGGCGCGTAGCCTGGATTCTTTGAAATCAATCCACGGTATTTTTGGACTACCCTGTTATATTTATCAGCAGATTCCTTGAACAAATCCGTGACTTTATAGATTGGGCAGCGGCAAAAATAAATGTCCGATACGTTAAAATCGTTATAATCCGGCATTTTGTAGTATTTGCCCCCGTCTGTCTCGGCAATCGAAAAGAGCAGGGAAACATAGTCCATGTTGCCTTCCCTGACGAACAGGTTGACCTCTACCATTGTGGACAATGTGCTACTGTAGTTGCTCCATTCAGCGTCGGCGGCATATGGATAGTCTTCCTTCAGTGCTTTCATCCTGCCGACCCACTGCCTGGATAGATCATATTGGCCCATTTCCGCATAATATACCGCATAAATAACGGCGATCTTAAAACTGTGATCCCGGTACTCTTCGGGCAGGCGCTGGATCCATGAAAGCAGCCTGCCAAAATCGTTTTTATTGATTAGGTGGTCTACCTCGTGTTCAATCAGTTCAAAGGCCTCATGGTAAAAGCCGCCGAGCAATAAGTGCTCTATGGCTTCGGGCAGCAGGCCCATCTCCCGGTGCCACAGGCCGGCCTTTAAGTGAAGCTGCGTGGCTTCTTCCGGCGTTTTTTCCAGAAGCAGTTTTATAAGGAAGCTTTTAAACAGGTTGTGGTATCTATATTCCTGTTTTTGTTCGTCTGTCATCACAAGGAAGCCGCTGGCTTTGCTTATGTCCTCAATCATTTCTTCACCGCGCAAGTCTCCCGTAACGGCAGCGCAAAGCGATGGGGTGAGTGTTTCCAGAATGCTGGTTTTCATGGCAAAAGCCCGTCTTTCCGGGCTCCACGCATCAATTACCTCATCCTTAAGATATTGTTCAATATCCCGGCTGGACCGCGGTAGGGCTGCAATGGCGTGGGTGCTCCCGCCCTCGCGTTCCATAGACATAGCGACTGCAACCAGTGCGGCGGCCCATCCCTCGGTATAGCTTTCAACCTTTTTGAGATCATCGTCCTCCAGCGCATATCCTCTGGCCCGGAAAAAGTTCAAAATATCCGTTTCATCAAAACGGAGGTCATTTTCATTCAAAATATGCGTCTGCCATTTTATCTTATGCCTCGCCATGTTTAGCTTGGGCTCCGTGCGGCTTATAAAAACAAGATGCATCCTGGCGGGCAGATAGTCAATCAGATAAGAAAGCTCTTGCAGAATGGAGGGGTCCGTAATCAGATGCAGATCATCAAGCACAAACAGGAAATCGGTCTCAACTTCATTCAGCATGTCAATTAAAATGTTGATATGTATATGGGCGTTTTGCAATTCCGAGGACAATAGCACGTATTCCGTATCATGGCTCACGCCGGGCCGCACAGCATCAAGTGCCGCGCAAAAATAGCGCCAAAACGCTGCGGCGTCGTTATCGCCGTCGTCAATAGAAAACCACGCCGCAGGCAGCGATACCGTTTGCATCCATTTGAGCACGGCGGAGGTTTTGCCGCAGCCTGCGGGGGCCGTAATAACGGTGAGTCTGCGGCTTAATGCTTCCTCCAGCCTCCCATTGACGGAAAATCGGGACACCAGCCGTTTGTCTGCCGCAGGAATGCTGTATTTTATTTTTAAAAGTCCGAAATCGGCCGGATATTCCATAGACTTCCGTCTCCATCGCATCAGTAATATGCTGCTTTACAGATTTTTGTGTCAATATTTACATTTTACAGCTTTGAAAGTATTTTAGCAACAAACAGCTGCAAATGTAAAGAATGTTCATCACAATCCTGCTGAAAGGCAGCCATACTAAAAAACGCGGATCACCGCGCCTTTTGTTTATATTCTCAGTAGTGTCATTCCCACTCAATCTGTGCAGGGCATTCGTACCCCAGAGTCGCTTGAAAACCCGAAACAGGGGTAACACATCGCCACACAGGTGCAAGAGATTTGATGACTGAGAACCTTGCTGCACGGATCAATTCCTTCAGCCCGGTTTTTACTCAGTTCATAAGGCATAGCGCATCCCCCATGGTTCATGGTGAACCATATCTTGACCAGTATTTTTACTCATGCTAAAATAGGGGCAGCCTGGGGTTTAAGGGGGGGAAATTCCCTCTCCACTTTCAACAAAGCACATCATAAAACACAAATACATGCAGAGAAGAAAAACTATAACATTCTTTCTTCTCTGTTTTTTCATTTCCTCAGAATCTACTTGCAATCCTTCCGTACCAGAGTTAACATCACACACAACGTAAGAATGAACCAAGGCCCGTGATGCCCAGCACTGAGAAACAGTGCAAATCACGTAATTTGTCACACTATGAATGGATAGGTTGGCGTTCCCTTGCGAGGATGAAGTTCAAGGGACACTTCTTTACAAGAAATGTCCCTGATTAAATCTAACGCTCTTAAACTGAGGTTGCCGGTGTGAGTGGTGGAGACAGGTGAAAAGGAGAGGATGAAGATTTATCAGAAAAGAAATACCTGCTTTATTGGAATCGACATGCATAAAGACACGCACTGTGCTGTGGTTATTGACTGCTGGATGAATAAGCTCGGGGAGGTCAGATTTGAAAACAGGCCTTCCAAATTTCCTGCATTCGTGGAGGATGTGAGGAGAATATGCGATACAAAGGAATTCGTATTTGGCCTTGAGGATACCAGAGGCTTTGGCAGAAACCTTGCAGCCTACCTGGTTGGCAGGAGGTTTGAGGTAAAGCATGTCAATCCGGCCTATACCAGTGCTGTAAGGCTATCAAATCCCATCATTCACAAGGATGACTCCTATGATGCCTACTGCGTTGCCAGGGTACTCCGGGACATGGGGGATACCTTGCAGGATGCCAGGCATGAGGATATATTCTGAACGATACGGCAGTTGGTAAAAAGGCGGGATTTGATAGTAAAGAGTAATGTTATGAATAAGAACCAGCTGCACAGCCAGCTTTCCTACAGCTACCCCTCCTACAGGAAGTTCTTTGCCCTGATTGATGCCAAGAGTGCCCTATGCTTCTGGGAAAGCTACCCTTCACCGGAGCATGTGAAAGCAACAACGCCGGAAAAAATATATGAAACCATAAAGCCGGTCCATCAGGCGCTGAAGCTGCAGCGTATTCATGAGATATTAGGCATGATCGAAAAGGACGGAGACAAAAGAAAGGATTATCAGCCCGAAAGGAATTTTATCGTCAGAAACATCGTCAAAGAAATTAGGCATAACAAGGAACTGATTGCTGAAATAGACGATGAGCTGCGGAAGCTGATGCCTTTGGCGGCTATAAGCTGCATACCATGCCGGGCATTGACCTTGCGACCGAAGCGCAATTAATATCTGAAATCGGAGATATTAACCGTTTCCCTGATTACGACAAGCTGGCCCGGTTCATGGGTATGGCTCCTGTGCAGTTCAGCTCTGCCGGAAAAGGCAAAGACCAAAGATGCAGAAATGGCAACAGGGCATTAAATGCCATATTCCATTCATGGCGGTACAAATGGTAGCCATATCGGCGTCAGGAAAACCCAGGCACCCGGTATTCAGGGAGTATTTAGAACAGAAAGTCAAAGAAGGCAAGAAAAAACCACAGGCGCTTGTGTGCGTGGCAAGGCGGCTTGTGAGGATAATCTACGGCATGATGAAGACAAAGACAGAATACAGACCATATCAAAAAGATAAGTAGAGTATTGATTCAAAAACAGACATTTAAGGCATTGGAAGTTATTTGCATTCTTAACGCAAATCTTTTTGGATATGGACTGGTTCGGGTTAGTGAATCGAACCACTGTAAAAATTGCTTTGGCAGTCAAAAAGAATCGTGCTATTGATACCTTTTTGATACCTAAAAAAGAATTTAACAAGAAAAATAAGTGTAAATTGTGGAATAGAAGTAATGAAAACTGCATTATAACAGCATTTATAAGCTTATAATACTTTCTTGCTAAAGAGTGGGAATAATTAACTAATGATCAAGAATTTGGATTAATAGAGCCAAATTCTTGAGTCTATTTTTTATAAATGATACTTTTTTGATACCTGCCGGATTCGCTGAAAGGCCTCCTATAAGCTTTTATTTTAATAATGATACACGGGACTACTTAATTCATCTTTAATTTGCGGAAGATCAATAACGGTAAGCCCAGCGGTACAGTCCATGCCATAGCTATTTCAAAAGCAAGGTGCACATCCTCGCCTTTTTTGATACGATAGGTTCGTTCTGAGATTGAGGGGAATAATTTTATGTTTTAATTTGAAAGCGAATCATATTCCACGATGCTTTTGGAACCTTAAAAGAAATTGAGCCGTTGGCAGTTACGATATCTGTAAGCTTCTTTGGGTTTACCGCGCTTTGACTTTTAGTATTGACAGTATCCATGGCATAGCCTGACAAATTAATCCATTCAATTGCCTTTGTACATGAAAACCCGGTAAGTATTATTTTGCAAAAGATATCTTGTTCTAAGTTTTTATTTATTATAAACACAGTAATATTCTGACCGTTTAAGGACAGCACAGACGCGCAATCTATAAAAGGTATATCCTTGCCAGTATTGCAGCTGTAAACCGGGCTGTCTAATTTCGTCCTGAGCGCGGTGCCACGTCCGCTCCGGGATGTGTACAAAAATGGGTAATATGTAGTCTGTACCCAGGAACCGCCGCCCCCTTCTGTCATGATAGGAGCAATTGTATTGATCAATTGTGCAAGGCATGCAATTTTTACGACATCGGCGTTATTGATCAGCGTTGTCAGCATGCTCCCTACGAGCAAGGCATCGGCAAAATCATATTGTTCTTCCTCAATTGGCCGTGCTTCCATCCACTGCGGAGGTTGCGTGCAACTTTTTTTAAAGTGATACCAAACATTCCACTCATCGAAAGATAGATAGATATCCCGTTCGGATTTTTTTTCCGCTTTGATTTGGGCGCAAATCGCCGCTACTTCCTTGATAAACCCATCCATCAATACGTTGTTTGCAAGAAAGGAAGGAAGGTCGTTATCCGTATTCATATAATACTGGTGCAGCGAGAGGTAATCCACATGTTCATATGTGTGCCTTAAAACCGTACGCTCCCAATCACCAAAGGTGGGCATTTCTTTGAAGGAGCTGCCGCAAGCCACTAGTTCAATTTCGGGATCAAGCCATTTCATCATTTTAGCGGTCTCGCATGCTAGACGGCCATATTCCTCGGCGGTTTTGGTGCAAATCTGCCAAGGTCCATCCATTTCGTTTCCCAGACACCACAGTTTTACATTGTGAGGATTAGAATATCCATGAGAGATTCGCAAATCACTGTAATATGTTCCGCCCGGAAAATTGCAGTATTCCAGAAGATTGGCCGCATCCTGTGCGCCGCGAGTCCCCAGGTTGACAGCCAGCATGGGCTTTGCGCCTGTAAATTTAAGATAATCCATAAAATCATTGGTGCCAAACTGATTTTTTTCCAGCGCAAACCATGCCAGATCGGGCCTGACAGGGCGGGCCGCCTTGGGACCCACTCCGTCTTCCCACCGGTAACCGGAAACGAAATTGCCACCGGGATAGCGGATAAAGGGGATGTTCAAAGGCCTTATATAATCAATCACATCCTCGCGGAAGCCATATTCGTTTGAAGCGGGATGGCCAGGCTCGTAGATGCCCGTATAAATTGCACGTCCCATATGCTCTATAAACGAACTGTACAGGCGGTCGTCGATGGGGGAGATGACTGCGTTTGCGTCAAGCGTTATGCTGGCTGAAAGATTCATGGCTGTCTCCTTCAAAAATGTTTATTTATTTTTCGCAAAGCGTGGGGGCGGTGGATTCGCGTTCGATTATACCGCATGAAAGCATGACCTTTTGCCCCCGGGAAACGTGGCGGCCCGCCAGAATGTCCAGAAGAAGATGGGTGGCGGTCTGGCCGATCTCAAACAACGGGAGGGACACAGTGCTCAGTGTTGGGCGGCAGACTGTGCTGATTTCCCGGTTATCGAAGCCGATGAGCGACAGGTCTCTGCCAACCTGTATGTTGTGTTTGTTGCAATAATCTACAACGCCGGTTGCCATTAAATCGTTATGCGCAAATATGGCGGTGACACCCAAATCAATCAGTTCGGAACATAATTCATACCCCTGGTCCCTTTCCCAGTCGCCGTTGAGGGTAAAACGGGGATTGTATGGTATATGGTTGGCGTAGAGGGCTTCCTGATGCCCGAGAATACGGTTGGAAGTATGAATACTCTTTGCCTGGCCCGCAATAATCCCGATTTTGCAATGTCCCTTGTTGATTAAAAGCTGCGTGGCTTCAAAAGCTGCTTTCTGGTCATCGAAGAGTACAGAGGGGATGGCGGGATCTGTGCTGTAGCAATATGCGCATACAAAAGGTATCTCGCCGATGTTGCCCACCGGAACAACCGCATGGCTGTGGCAGCCGACATAGATAATACCGTCCACCTGTTTGGAAAGCATTGTATCAACTAATGTTTCGGCAAGCTGAACGCGTTCGTGCGTATTGGCCGGCTTGTGCCCGTAACGTTTGTTGAAACGCAGGTTTCCTAATATATAATGGTAGTTCTGGCTTTCACAATAAGCGTCTATGCCATCAACGATTTCGGGGGTGTTAAAGACGGTCAAGTCTTCTGTAATGATGCCCAGAGTGCGGCTTTGCCCTTTTTTAAGATTGCGGGCCGTCAGGTTTGGACGATAATTCAGATCGCGCGCGATGCCCATTACGCTGTCAATCGTCGCCTGGCTGACGCCGCCTTTGCCGTTTAGCACCTTGGATACCGTGGCGATTGAAACGTTTGCCTTTTCAGAAATTTCACGAATTGTTGACATACATATTCCTCTTTGCTTTTCTATTTATAAACAATAGCACGAAAACGTTTAATATTCAATAAATTTTACAAAAAGAGTATAAAAAAAACAAGATAAATGGCCGGATATTTGTGTATTCTGCTAATTTGTAGAAAATATAAATAAACGATTAACATATCCTGAGACCGCAGAATATTTTTTATAATTTATCTATTATCAATAAAATATATAATAAATATTATAAAAATATTTTCATAGCACTCTTTACAAATTAAAATTTATGTATTATATTTAATTTACATGTTAAACGTTTACCCAAATCTATATATTCTTATGATTGGAGCATACATATGTACTCTTCATTAAAACTGCCTGATCTCAATCAAATTAAAATACATGACGCTCTGTGGAGCCGGTATACCGATATGGTTGCAGATGTTATAATTCCATATCAATGGGATATGTTGAATGACCGGATTCCGGATGTGGAGCCAAAGCATTGTCTTGACAATTTTAGAATTGCTGCGGGAGAACAGGAAGGCGAACATTGGGGCGATGTGTCTATGGATACGGATGTATATAAATGGCTGGAGGCCGTAGCATACTGTATTCAAAACGGATCTGGCGAGCGCTATGAAGGCATAGCGGACGAAGTGATTGCACTGATTGGACGCGCGCAGCAAAGTGACGGTTACTTAAATACATATTATACAATCGCCGGGCCGAATGCCCGTTGGACCAATCTGGTGGAGGGGCACGAGCTATACAGCGCCGGGTATCTGATAGAAGCTGCGGTGGCATATTACCAGGCCACGGGTAAGGGCGCGCTACTTAATATAGCCCGCCGTTTTGCAGACCTGATTTGCCAGGTGTTCGGTCCCGCCGGGGGACAGCTTAAAGGGTATCCGGGCCATCCGGAGATAGAATTGGCTTTGGTAAAGCTATACCGTTTTACAGGGGAAGAGAGGTATCTTTCGTGCGCTAAATTCTTTGTAGAGGAACGCGGCAAATCTCCAAACTATTTTGAAGCAGAAATAGAAAAAAGGAACGGCCTGCACCTGTTTCAGGAATTTAAAGAATACGAATTAAAATATGCGCAGGCACATATGCCGGTCAGGCAGCAGCGCACGGCGGAAGGCCATGCGGTTCGCGCGGTGTATTTATACTGCGCAATGGCAGACGTTGCCTCGGAATATGAGGACGAGGAACTGTATGAGGCCTGCCGGGAGCTCTGGAGCAACATAACGGAAAAGCGCATGTATATTACGGGGGGGATTGGATCTTCCGGTTTTTTTGAACGATTCACAACAGACTATCATCTCCCAAATGACGCTGCTTATTGTGAGACCTGCGCATCCATAGGCCTGGCGCTTTTTGGGCGACGGATGTTTTCCATAGACCAGAATGCTGCTTATTATGATATTGTTGAGCGTGCCTTGTATAATACTATACTCGCGGGTATCGGCATGGAAGGAGACCGGTACTTTTATGTCAATCCCCTGGAGGTTTGGCCCGAGGCGTGTATGGAAGCCACCTCGTTAAAACATGTAAAGCCCGTCCGGCAGCGCTGGTTTTATGTAGCCTGCTGCCCAACAAACATTGCCAGAACGCTGGCTTCTCTTGGGCAATACGTTTATGCGCAGGAGGCGGAGACTTTATATATTAATCTTTTCATTTCATCCTCCTTTAAGACTGCTGTTGCAGGCTCATCGGCCGAAGTGACGATGGAGTCCAGCTTCATGCGTAACGGCGAGGTAAGGATAACCGTGCAAGCGCAGCAAAGCGTACCAATTACTTTGGCCATCCGCATACCTCCATATGCGGATGAGTCCACCTTTTTGATGGACGGAGCGCTTGTTACGCCGGACGTAGTCCGCGGCTACGCGTATATTTGCGGCGATTTTTCGGGCGCGCATACCATCACGTACAGAATGAAAATAGAGGCCAGATGGGTTGCGGCCAATCCTCTGGTAAGGGAAGACGCGGGAAAAGTAGCGTTGATGAAGGGACCGTATGTGTACTGCCTGGAAGAAGTGGATAACGGAAAAAACCTGGCGTCAATATTTGTGCGTCCAAATGCGCAGATAAGAGAAATCACAGACATTAATTTGCCTGGCGGCCTCCCGGCGTTGCTTTTTAAGGGGGAAAGGCTTTCGCAGGAAGACTGGGATGAAGGCCTGTATCATAACGCCCGTTTCAGAACAGAAGAAACAAATTTAACTGCCGTGCCCTATTGCCTGTGGGGCAACCGGAAACCCGGGGAGATGCTTGTCTGGCAAAAATGTCGGTTCTGAAATTAAATTCATTCGACAGTTCGTTTATACAATACGTTCGTTATTGTATAATAAAAAATATAAAAGAAGGAAGTGTTATTAGTGAAAGGTATGAGAAAAACAGTTGCTATCTTGCTATGTGCTGTAGTTGTACTCGGCCTTGTTGGATGCACGCCACAGTCTGCGGCGTCTTCTGGCGCCGCACAGTCCTCTGCTGCTCCCGCGCAGTCAAGTGCGGCCCAGGAAGCGGCATCCAGCGCTCCGGCAGGAGAAAAGGTAAAAATCACTTATGCATTCTGGGGAAATGCGGAGGAAATGAAAACCCTGCAGTCCGCAATGGACAAATTCAACGCGTCGCAAAACGGGATTGAAGTATCGGCTATGCAGATACCCCATGAAACCTATGTTGAAAAGCTGACGACAATGGCCGCTGCAGGACAATTGCCCGACAGCGGGATCATGAGGGAAGATGCTGTTATTTCGTGGGCTCAGCAGGGGATGCTGGCCGACATAAGCGGTATGTATGAAGGCACCGGAACCAAACCTCTCGATTGCATTACATTCAAGTATAATGGCAAACCTGTGGCCTATTCCGCCGCAAACGAAATTATGACACTGTACTATAATAAAGATATGTTTGACAAAGCGGGCGTACCGTATCCTTCCACTTCTCTAGAAAAGGCATGGACTTGGGACGAATTTGTTGCAACCGCGAAGAAACTTACCCTGGATAAAAATGGTAAGCATCCCGATGAAGCGGGATTTGACGCCAAGAATATCGTGCAGTATGGCTGCATGGTAGAGAACCTGACTTGGCAGCTTGAATGGCCCTGCCTCTCCAATGGCGGCGGCTTTGCCACTCCGGATGGTACTAAAACCCTGATAGGCGATCCGGCCAGCATTGAGGCGATCCAGAAAGTTGCGGATCTGTATTTGAAAGATCATGTGGCGCCCCTTTCAAACGGCAAACAGGATGATGGCGTACAGCGCTCTTTGATTGCGAAGACCGTTGCCATGACAACCAACGGAACATGGAATGTGGGTACATGCCTGAATACCGCAAAAGAGGCGGGCCTTAACTATGGCATAGCTGTTCTGCCATATATGAAGAACAAAGTAACAATCGCCACCGGCGGCCCCAACGTGGTGTTCAACCAATCCAAACATCAGAAAGAAGCCATGGAATGGCTTAAATGGTACTCCGATGAGCAAAACAATTGGGATTTAATTTCTTCTGGCATATGGATGCCCATTCTGGAAAAATACTATAAAGACGAAACCCTGACGCACAAATGGGTAGACAATCCGAATTTTCCTCCCTATGAAGATTATAAATCCGCAATTGTGGATGTGGCTATGAACAACGATGTAACGAAATCTACTGCATGGTACTATACCGTTCACTCAACCGAGTTCAACAATCTGCTGCAGTCCGTATTGGGTGATGTATGGACAGGAAAGACCACCGCTCAGGATGCAATCGCCAAGAACCTGGATAAACTAACCGCAGCATTCGAAGGCAAATAATCATTAACTGATATTAGGTTAGGGCGCCCGTTCGCGGAATACGGTAATCAAGCCAGAACGGGTGTCCTTTCCTCTAAAGGGGGCAAGTATGATTCGGCAAGTTGGTAATAGTTTAAACCGGCGTTCCCTATTGGCAAGAAAAGAACAAAGGACTGCATATCTTTTTCTGATTCCTGCATTTATTGGGCTGATCTTTATCACATATCTGCCGCTTGTAGGCGTATTTGGGATTAGCATGTTTGATTGGAACGGGCTGACAACGCCAAAATTTATAGGAATTGAAAATTATGTAAATCTGTTTAATGATGACCCGTATTTTACTGATTCGATTAAAGTAACGGTAGTATTTTCTTTGATCGCCGTGGGGGGCAGCATGATTTATTCCCTTATAGTGGCGATGCTTTTAAACCGCAAGATTCCCGCACGCGGTTTTTGGCGGGCAGTGTTTTATCTTCCTTACATTCTGCCTGCTGTAGCGGTATATATGGGTTGGCTATTCCTTTACGATTCTAATTTTGGACTATTTAACTATATCCTTTCTCAAATGGGAATTGATAAACAGTTGTTTTTGGACGATTCGTCCTTGGTTGTACCTTCTCTGGCGCTAATTGCAGTCTGGACGAGCGGAAATCTTATTGTTATTTTCCTGGCCGGACTGCAGAACGTACCCCGGGTATACCACGAAGCTGCGCAGATAGACGGGGCCACCCCCTTGCAGCGCTTCCGGCATGTGACGCTGCCGTGTATGACCCCTATAATATTTTACAACCTTTTAATGAGCCTGATTACAAACATGCAGGTGGTGACGCCTGCGCTGGCGCTCACAAGCGGGGGGCCGGGCAATGCCTCTATGTTTATGACATATCTGATGTACAGGTATGCATTCCGCGAAGGCAAAATTGGATATGCTTCTGCGGTTTCATTTGTTTTGTTTATATTGATTGGCATTTTTACCGTAATATTGTTTGCTACATCCAAGTCCTGGATATTTTACGAAGGGGGGGACGATAAATAATGCAGCCTGAAGCAAAGGCAGATATAAAAATAAAATCCTTTAAAAGCCAGAAGAAAAGTGAAAAGACTGCCGATACCGTTTCTTTGATTGTTGTGATCATATTGGCGGCAGCCGCGATGTTGCCGATATGGTGGATATTCCGCACATCCCTACTGACAAGCGAACAGGTATACGCATTTCCTCCCCCGTTTTTTCCGCCGGATTGGCTGTTTTCAAACTATCCGGTCACAATGGAATACTTTGAATTCTGGAAGTATCTTGGGAATACGCTGATCATTATTGTTCCCTCTGTAATTGGCGGGACACTTACCGCTACGCTTTGCGGCTATGCATTTGCACGGCTTAGATTCAAGGGCAAAAATTTTATATTTTCGCTCTGCGTCGGCTCCATGCTGCTGCCTGCCATGGTTACATTGATTCCTCTTTATATTATATGGACGCGCGGCCTGGGATTGCAGGATACGTACTGGCCGCTGATCCTTCCGTATTTTTGCGGAGGCGGCGCGTTTAATATTTTTTTGATCCGGCAATTTATCATGACAATTCCCCGGGAACTGGATGAAGCGGCTACCATTGACGGTGCCGGACATATGCGTATACTTACACAGATTATTATCCCCGCCATAAAACCTGCGATGGTCGTTGTTGCTTTACTGATATTTATTTATTTGTGGAACGACCTGCTGCAACAGATGGTATATATCAGCAAGGCTGAGAATTTTACGATTGCCTTGGGGCTTACTCTCTTCAGAAATGCTTTTAAGGCAGACTGGACAACTCTGATGGCTGCAACATGCCTTTCGTTTATACCAGGCATTATATTTTATCTCATAGGTCAGAAATCGTTTGTGGAAGGAATAGTACTCACCGGAATGAAAAACTGAGGTTCAGAAAGAAAATGAGCATCACAGAATTGATCAAAGAAAAACGCTTCGCACCCGGACCGGGCGTAACCGAGCCGCCTCCGGAAAAGGGCATTAAACGCTTCTGGTTTTTGCTTGCAACGCACTTTTGGAAGCTGATCCAGCTAAATCTACTGTTCATTTTGTTCAGCCTTCCCGTATTTACCATACCGGCGGCTTACTGCGGCATGAACAGGGTTCTGATTAAGTTGGTGCGCGAAGGAAATTGTTTTTTATGGTATGAATTCAGTAAAGAATTTAAATCGAATTTTTTAAAAAGCCTGCCGTTTGGCCTTGTTACTGCGGTATTGCTGTTTTTCAGCTATTATGCGTTTAGTTGGAGTTTGTTTGCCGGAGGAACGGGGCTGGATTTTGTTTTGATAATAACAGGCTTTTTATTGCTTGGTATAACCATTCTTTTTTCGAGCTATATATTTGTATTCCTGCCCACGCTGGCTTTAAAAAATAAGCTGATTGCGAAAAATGCCTTTATATTGATATGGACTGAGTGGAAGCCAAACTTTGTGATCCTTGGCTGCACAATAGGCATGCTGTTTATCATTTTTGCATTTTTCCCTGTTTCCATTGTTTTGCTGCCCGTTATATGGTTTTCGCTGCTGCAGCTGATCGTCTGTACGGCGGTTAACGAACCGCTTCAAAGACGTATAATAGGGCCCTGGGAACAAAAACAAAAGGAAGGTTTGTAATTATGGCAAAAGTAACTTTTAAAGATTTAAAAAAAGTGTATGACAAAAACGTGGTTGCGGTAAAAGAATTTAACCTTGAAATCACGGATAAGGAATTTGTTGTTTTGGTGGGCCCTTCGGGGTGCGGAAAATCCACAACGCTCCGCATGGTTGCGGGGCTTGAGGAAATCACATCCGGCGATCTGTTTATAGGCGATACGATGGTGAACGATATTGCGCCCAAGGACAGGGATATTGCGATGGTGTTCCAGAATTATGCGCTGTATCCGCATATGACGGTTTATGAAAATATGGCGTTTGCCCTGAAGCTGCGGCATGTAAATAAAAATGAAATTGACCGCAAGGTAAAAGAAGCTGCCGGGATATTGGGCATTGCCGATCTGCTCCAAAGAAAGCCCAAGGCTTTGAGCGGCGGGCAGCGCCAGCGCGTGGCGATAGGGCGCGCTATTGTGCGCGAGCCGCAGGTGTTTTTGATGGATGAGCCCCTGTCCAACCTGGACGCAAAGTTGAGAAACCAGATGCGCGCGGAGATTATTAAAATTCATAAGCGTGTAAATACCACGTTTATTTACGTGACTCACGACCAGACCGAGGCGATGACGCTGGGCGACCGCATTGTGGTTATGAAGGACGGCTATATCCAGCAAATCGGGTCGCCTCAGCAAGTGTTCAACCATCCGGCCACCGTTTTTGTAGCCGGGTTTATCGGGTCGCCCCAGATGAACTTTTTTGACGCCCGGCTAAAAAAGGAAAAAGGGTATTCCGTACTTCTGTGCGGCGTTAAAATCCCCCTTGCGGACGAGATGAACGCAGGACTTGAGGGGAAAGGCATTGGGGACCAGGAAGTTGTGCTTGGCATCCGTCCCGAGCATATCAGCATTGCCGCAAAAGGAGAGCCGGGCGCTATCCATGCAACGGTTGATGTTTCTGAAATGATGGGCAGCGAAATGTACATTCATTTGAACATAGAAGAAAAAGAGGTGGTCGTCCGTGTTCCCACAATTGATTTGGATGAAAAATACCGCGGCGGCATTGGGTCGCTTACGGAAATAGATTTTAAATTTTCTCCAAAGCTTGTGCATTTATTCTCCAAAAAGGATGAAAAAAATATGCTTGTATAAACAGGATAAGAAGAGCGAGTTATCTCGCGGTAAAACTGGAGGATAAGCTTATGAAAAATACGTTTTGGTTTATTGTGGGGTCACAGCATCTGTATGGGCCGGAGGTTTTAAAAGAGGTTGACGCACACTCCAGGGTAATGGCGGACGGGTTTAACGCGGACGCA
>JAEYKI010000028.1 GCA_023408315.1 Bacillota bacterium | reverse complement strand
TTGCTGTGGTGTCTAAGGCACTCCGGCATTCAGGTATAAAAATTACTTCAGATCAGTATATCGCCGGCACGCACTTCATCAAAAAGAAGGCTACTGCGACCTTTGATAATATTGTCAATTTGTCGGCCATCCGAGAAGAAAAAGAAGCCAAAAAATCTTCAAATTAAAAGTGGCACACTTTTGGCACACTTACCCCGAAAATTAGAAGAAAAAGAGAAAAAATAAAAAGCCTCAAAACCTCATGGTTACGGGCTTTTTTCAATGGAGCTGATGACGAGACTCGAACTCGTGACCTCATCCTTACCAAGGATGTGCGCTACCGCCTGTGCCACATCAGCAAACCTTAAACGGCTCAATCAGTATACGTTATTTTTATTAAAAATTCAAGTGGTTTTTATATCATTTTTGCGGATAATGCTTGTTTAAATGTGCATAAAGCTGTTTATATAAATAATACAAAGCTCCCTATACAAAGGAAGCAAAAACAAAAGAAAGGCGTGATTCCAATGGTAATTGAAGACGAAAATTGCAAGGGTACAGGGCTTTCTTTTAGAACAGCTTTTAGGTAACTACCGGCAAAACGCAGCCTGGGTACTGCAGCGTTTTGAAATAAAGCCGGAATCGAAAGCCACGCACGCGGCGTACCGCACAAAGAACCCACCCCTGTACTCGCACCACCCACATCGCAAAAGTACGCAAGGGGGAGGCTGAAAATCAAATAATAATTAAATATATTTAAAGAGCGCCTGGACTAGGCGCTCTTGTTGTATATCTGAGTAGATTCATTTAAAACTAAAGCTTTTCCACGCCAAACAGCGTCGCCTCGCCGTTGATATCCCATTCCTTCGTATAACCGGCGGCAGCGCCGTACGCAACGGCATCGGCCAGCGTTTCCTTTGCAATCTGCGCCTCGTTTTTCTTCAATACGCCCGCAATGGCCTCACTCTTCGCTATGGAAAGGCGGATGTGGTCCGTTACCTCAAACCCGGCCTCCTTGCGCATGGTCTGCACCTTGCTCACGATCTCGCGCACATAGCCTTCCTCGATCAACTCAGGCGTCAAGGTTGTATCTATGATCACGGCGTATTTTTCGCAAGTTTCCACCATAAATCCCGGCTTCTGTGTGGGCTCTATCAGCAGGTCCGCTTCCGCAAGCTCCACCGCGCTGCCGTCTACTTCGAACGTATACGTGCCGCCGCCCCGGATGGTGTTTACAATGGCGATGCCGTCCGCATTCTGCAGATGCTGGCGTATACCGTTTAAAAGCTTGCCGTATTTGGGGCCGACGGTTTTAAGCTGCGGTTTGATGTTGTAGGATATAAACTCCTCCGCAGCCGCGCCCAGCTCAATTTCTTTTACATTCAGCTCGCCGCGGATTACGTCCAGGAACACCTCATCCAGATGATCCACGCCGCTCAGGTAGATTTTGCCCAAAGGCTGGCGGTTTTTGATGTTCGCCGTATTCCTGCACGCGCGGCCCATCTGCGCCACGTTCAGAACAGCGTCCATATCGCGTTCCAGCTGCTTGTCTATTATGGTGCTGTCCGCCTTGGGATAGCCGCACAGGTGCACACTCTGGGGCGCGGTTGTATCCACCGTGCGCACAAGGTTCTGGTAAATGCTCTCCGCCACAAACGGCACAAAGGGCGCTATTGCGCGGGTGAATGTTTCCAAAACCGTGTAGAGCGTCATAAACGCGTTCTTTTTATCTTCTTCCATGCCGCTGCCCCAGAAACGCTCGCGGCAGCGCCGCACATACCAGTTGGAAAGCTCGTCCACAAAGCTGCTTAACTCCCGCGCGGGTTCCACAATGCGGTAGTTGTCCAGGTGGTCCGTCACTGCCGCAACCAAAGAATGCAGGCGGGACAATATCCATTTATCCATGATATGGTCTGATTTTAAAGTATGCTTCGTCGGGTCAAACCGGTCAATCTCCGCGTACAAAATATAGAACGCGTAGGTGTTCCACAGAGTGCCCATAAACTTGCGTTGCGCGTCCGAAACCGCTTCATCGTAGAACCTGCTGGGCAGCCAGGGAGCGCTGCCCGAATAAAAATACCAGCGCACCGCGTCCGCGCCCTGCTTGTCCAAAACAGACCACGGATCCACCACGTTGCCCTTGTGCTTGCTCATTTTCTGGCCGTCCTTGTCCTGCACATGCCCCAGCACGATGCAGTTTTCAAACGGCGCGCGCCCGAACACAAGCGTGCCGATGGCCAGCAGGGTGTAGAACCACCCGCGCGTCTGGTCCACAGCCTCGCTGATGAAGTTGGCAGGGAAATGGCTCTCAAACTCTTTTTTATGCTCAAAGGGATAGTGCCACTGTGCAAAGGGCATGGAACCACTGTCATACCAGCAGTCGATCACCTCGGATACGCGGCGCATCTGGCCCCCGCATTTTTCGCACTTGATCGTGATGCCGTCTATATACGGCTTGTGCAGCTCGATGTCCGCCGGGGCGTTGCCCAGTTCCACAAGCTCCTGCCTGCTGCCGATCACATGGATGTGGCCGCACTCGCATTCCCATACCGGCAGGGGCGTGCCCCAGTAGCGCTCGCGGGAGATGCCCCAGTCGATCACATTTTCTATAAAGTTGCCCATGCGGCCGCCCTTGATGCTCTCCGGCATCCAGTTGACCGAATTGTTGTTTGTAAGTAAAAGATCGCGCACCGCGGTCATTTTAATAAACCAGGTGCTGCGCGCGTAGTATAGAAGCGGCGTGTCACACCGCCAGCAGTAGGGGTAACTGTGCTCAAACGAAAGCTCTCGGAACAGTAAACCGCGCTCCTTTAAATCTTTTATAATCGGCTTGTCCGCTTCCTTTACGAACATGCCCAGCCAGGGCGTGGCTTCGTCAAACGTCCCGTCGTCCCGCACCATCTGCACAAACGGAAGATCGTACTTTTTGCCGACACGGGAGTCGTCCTCGCCAAACGCCGGCGCAATGTGCACTATGCCGCTGCCTTCGCTGAGCGTAACATACGGGTCGCAGGTAACAAACCACGCTTTTTTATCCACATCCGCATACGGGAACAGGGGCTCGTATTCCTTGTATTCCAGTTCCTGCCCCGGAAATGTTTTGATGACCGTTGCCTCTTCGCCCAGCAGGCCAGGTGCCAACGCGGCGGCCATATACAGCTTTTCGCCGTTATACTCCACCAGCGCGTACTCTTCCTTCGCATTTACGCACAGCGCAACGTTGCTGGGCAGCGTCCATGGCGTGGTCGTCCACGCCAAAAAAGACGCGTCTTCGCCTTTGGCCCGGAACCGTACGAATATGGACGTTTCTTTAACGTCCTTGTATCCCTGCGCAACCTCATGGGAAGAAAGCGCCGTACCGCAGCGCGGGCAGTAAGGCACTACCTTGTGGCCCTTATACAGCAGGTCTTTTTTATATACTTCTTTTAAGGACCACCATACGGATTCTATGTAGTTGTCTTCATATGTAATATAGGGGTGTTCCATGTCCGCCCAGTAACCCACGCGCTCGGACATGCGTTCCCATTCGCCCTTGTATTTCCACACGGATTCCTTGCACTGCTGAATGAACGGCTCCACGCCGTATTTTTCTATCTGTTCCTTGCCGTCCAGCCCCAGGTTTTTTTCAACCTCCAGCTCCACTGGCAGGCCGTGCGTGTCCCATCCCGCAATACGCAGCACGTTGTAGCCCTGCATGGTCCTGTACCGTGGAATCAGGTCCTTGATGCACCGGGTCAGAATGTGGCCGATGTGCGGCTTGCCGTTTGCGGTCGGCGGGCCGTCGTAAAATGTAAATTCCTGCTTGCCCTTGTTTTGTTCGCTGGAACGCTCAAATATTTTGTTCTGCCTCCAGAACTCTATCACCTTCAGTTCCCTGGCAGTAAAATTCAAATCCGTAGATACTTTCTCGTACATTCTGAATGCTCCTCATTAAAATTAGACCAATTTACATTATATGCAGATTATTCCCTTGTGTAAAGTATTTATCGGGGTTTCACCCCCCACCCCACTTCTTTTCTTAAAAAAGAAAAGAAGGAAAAGAATACTCTCGGCGGGGGACCGGTCCCCCGTCCGACGGCCGGGCTTCCGCCCTCCCTGCCACCCCCGGGTGCTTCTAATATAATTTCGTGCATTCGTGTGCAATTCATATTGGAATTGCACACGATGGCGCGCATAAGTTTTTCTAAATATTTTGCTAAGAGCAAGCAGTTTATCAAAATTACGTATTACCAGAGGCAGGTTCCTTTATAGTCCAAAAATGCCGCGAAGCGGCATTTTTAACAGGTGGGGTTCAAAAGGGACGATCGTCCCTTTTGCCGGAGGTCTGGAGGCGGGCGGCCTCCAAAAATCACTTGCCTCTCTTTTTTCTGCGATCCCTTATGTTCTGCTCGTTGCCCTGGTCGGAGGGGACGTAGTATACGGTGCCCATGAGGTCGTCGGGCAGGTACTGCTGGGGGATCCAGTGGCCTTCGTAGTCGTGCGGGTACTTGTATTTCGGCGCGTTTTTCAATTTCTCCGGGTCTTTGTAGCCCTTCTCCGCTATATGGACGGGCACGGGCGCCTGGTTTGCATGCTCCGCGTCGTAAAACGCTTTGCCGATTGCCGCCACAACGGAATTGGACTTCGGCGCTTCGCAGATGTATATGATTGCCTGCGCAATGTTGAGCTTTGCCTCGGGCATACCGTTTGCGGCGAGCGCGTTCCAGGCGGCGACCGCCTGCACAAGCGCCTGCGGGTCCGCAAGGCCGACGTCTTCGGAGGCGTGGGCAACCATGCGGCGAACAGGTATGCGGGGGTCTATCCCCGCGTAGATCATGCGCGCAAACCAGAACAGGGCGGCGTCCGGGTCCGAGCCGCGCAGGGATTTGCAGAACGCGGAGAGCATGTCGTAATACTCGTCGTCGTTCATGCGCAGCACCCGCTGCTGAATAGACTCGGCCGCAATCTCCGGCGTAATAATCAGCTTGCCGTTCGCATCCGGCCTTGTAGACATCACCGCCAGTTCAAGGGCGTTCAGCGCGGTGCGGATGTCTCCGTTCGCAACGTCCGCCCAATGGGCTACCGCCTCGGGCGCAACTTCTATATCCATACTGCCAAACCCGCGCTCTGCATCCGCCAGCGCGCTCATAACAGCCTTTGCAATATCTTCCTTTGAAATGGAGCGGAATTCAAACAACCGGCAACGGGATAAAATAGCGCTGGTCATGGCGGCCATGGGATTCTCGGTAGTGGAACCAACCAGCTTGATAATTCCTTTTTCCATGGCGGGCAATATGCTGTCCGACTGCGCCTTGTTCCACCGGTGGCATTCGTCCAGCAGCAAAAAGCTTTCCCTGCCGTACATGGAAAGGGAATCCTCCGCCTTTTTTAAGATCTCCCGCACATCCCCCACACCGGACGTAACGGCGTTTAATTTATAAAAATCGCTGCCTGTGGTGTTGGCAATGATCTGCGCAAGCGTGCTTTTACCCACGCCGGGCGGCCCCCAGAATATACAGGAGCCAAGCTTGTCCACCTGAATGGCCCGCCGGAGCAGTTTACCTTCTCCAATGATATGTTCCTGGCCCAAAAATTCATCCAGTGTGCGCGGACGCATCCGGTCCGCAAGCGGCGCGCTTTTTTCCGCGTTTGCCGAAAACAGATTCACATCAATCCCCCGCTTTCAATAGTACCATTATAATATGCAACTTTTGTTTTAAACAGTATAGCAGACTATTTTATGCGATTAAATCAAACTTTTTTTAAGGTTGCATGAATCTTTTTTTAAGTTGAAAACAGCTCTTAATACCAGTATAATCGTTATGTACCAACAACTTTGATATTTATTTCACTATATTTTTACGTGATTTTTAGGAGGAAAAAATATGGAGAGAGTTTATAACTTTGCAGCGGGGCCTGCCTGCCTGCCCGAAGAGGTGCTTAAAAAAGCACAATCCGAATTTATAGCATTTGGCAAGAGCGGCATGAACGTAATGGAAATGAGCCACCGTTCCAAGGACTTTATGGAGATCATTTCCCAGGCGGAAGCCGACCTTCGCACGCTTCTGGGCATTCCCGGCAATTACAAAGTATTGTTTTTGCAGGGCGGCGCTTCCACCCAGTTTGCAATGGTTCCCATGAACCTGGCTAAAAAGGGCAAAGCGCACTATGTGAATACAGGATCTTGGTCCAAAAAGGCGGTTGGCGAAGCGAAAAAATTCCTGACGGTTAATGTTGCGGCCTCGTCTGAAGACAAAAATTTTACTTATGTTCCCACGCTTGATTCCTCCATGTTTTCTACCGACGCAGATTACGTGCACATTACCACCAACGAGACCATTGTTGGCGTTCGTTACAGGGACGTTCCGGATACAAACGGGCTGCCCCTTGTTTCCGATATGTCCTCCTGCATTTTGTCCGAGGCGGTTGACGTATCCAGATTCGGCCTGATTTATGCGGGCGCACAAAAAAACATTGGCCCCGCGGGCGTTACCCTTGTGATCATCCGCGAAGACCTGATTCGCGATGATCTGCCCGCCGCAGTGCCCACCATGATGAAATACAAAACGCATGCGGAAGAAGCCTCCCTGTATAACACGCCTCCCACCTACTCCATCTATATGTCCGGCCTTGTGTTCAAATGGCTGCTTACTCTGGGCGGCGTGCCAGCCATGCAGAAAATAAACGAAGCCAAGGCGGCTAAACTGTACGATTTTCTGGATAATTCCAAACTGTTCCGCGCAACCGTGCAAGAAAAATTCCGCTCCATTATGAACGTTCCGTTTATAACCGGCAGCGAGGAGCTGGACGACGCGTTCATCAAGGGCGCAAAGGCGCAGGGCCTGGTAAACTTAAAAGGCCACCGCTCGGTTGGCGGCATGCGCGCCAGCATATACAACGCCATGCCGGCGGCGGGCGTAGACGCGCTGGTTGACTACATGAAAGCCTTTGAGCTTCAAAACAAATAAGGAGGAACGCATATGTTTTCCGTTAAAAAACTAAATTCCATTGCAAACGTGATATACGATTACCTGCCCAAGGAAAAATACAACGTGTCCTCCCACCTGGACGAAGCCGAAGCGTTCCTGGTGCGCAGCGCAGACTGCCATTCCATAGAATTTCCCCAAAACCTGCTGGCCATTGCGCGGGCGGGCGCGGGCGTTAACAACATCCCGCTGGATAAATGCACCGAAAAAGGCATTGTGGTGTTCAACACACCGGGTGCAAACGCAAACGGCGTAAAAGAACTTGTGCTGTGCGGCATGCTGGCCGCCTCCCGCAACTTGGTGGACGCCATTGCCTGGGCCAGAACATTAAAGGGCCAGGGCGCAGAAGTAGCCAAACTGGTGGAGAGCGGCAAGGGCCAGTTTGTGGGCCCCGAGCTCAAAGGCAAAACGCTGGGCGTGATTGGCCTGGGGGCCATCGGCATATTGGTGGCAAACACGGCTGCGGCCATTGGCATGAAGGTGATTGGATACGATCCGTTCCTTTCGGTAGACCGGGCATGGTCCATTTCCATGTACACCAAACGTGCGAACACTCTGGAAGAGCTGCTGACCCAGAGCGACTACATTACAGTGCACATCCCGCTGATGGACAAAACAAAGGACTTCATCAGTTCCCATGAGTTCAGCAAAATGAAAAAAGGAACAATTCTTTTAAATTTCTCCCGCTGCGGGCTTGTGAAGCACAGCTCCCTGTTTGAAGCGATTGAAAACGGCACTATTGCCAAATACGTAACGGATTTTCCGGCGGATGAACTGTTGGACGCGCAAAATGTGATCGCCATCCCCCACCTGGGCGCTTCCACGCCAGAGAGCGAGGACAACTGCGCCATGATGGCCGCCCAACAGCTTTCCGATTACCTGGAAACAGGCGCTGTCTGCAATTCGGTCAACCTGCCGGATTGTGCGGTGGGCGCTCTTCTATCCGGATGCCGCATCACGCTGATTCACAAAAACCTTCCCAACATGGTGGGCCAGATTACGCGCATTATAGCGGATAAAAACATCAACATATCAGACATGATCAACAAATCCAAGGGAGAAGTAGCTTATACCGTGGTGAACACAGACGACGCCATCTCAAGCGATGTACTGGAAGACCTCGGTAGAATCGTGGGCGTAATCAAGGTTCGCCGTATCGGCTGAGGACTCCGCATGGTCAAACAAAAACCGTCCTGGCAGGGCGGTTTTTTGCATCTTTTAAAATAATTTACTAAGGATTCATAAAGGATTCGTTATTTTATTTGTTTTGCACAAACCCCAGCGCTTTTATGTACTTCTCGGTGCATCCGTTAATCTCATACAGGTCCACAACGTCGCCCCGCGCCTTGGCGCCCATCTTGGAGATGAGTTCCCTGTCCTCCAGGCACTCCAGCATTCTACCCGCTATGGCTTCCGTATTGCCAATTTTTACGGTAAGGCCGGTTACGCCGTTCAATATAATCTCAGAGGAACCTTCGGTATCCGTTGCAATCACCGGCACCTTGCAGGCCATGGCTTCCACTGTAGAAACGCCAAAAACCTCACTGCGGCTGGTGTTCAGCACAACATCCATTTTATTGATCTCCTCCGGCATCTGAGCGTGGGGAACATGTCCCATAAAATGCACTTCGTCCGAGAGTCCTGCGTCGGCAACCTGTTTTTTCAGCGCTGCCTCCATGCTGCCCCGGCCAAATATCTTAAGCTGGGTTTTGCCGGTATATTTGGCTTTCACTTTGGCATAGCTTTCAATCAGAACATCGATGCCGCTGGAATACTCCAGGCATTTAATGCAGCCGAAGGTAAACAAGTCTGCATCCTTTGCGCCTTCTTTTGCGTCAAACGCGTAGATATCCACGCCCGGCGCAGCCACGAAAACTTCCTTTGGCTTCTTGTAGAAACAACGCACCTTCTGCATACAGACCGCGCTGGGGCAAACAATAGCTGCCGCGGTTTTTATAACCTTTTTAAGCACCCCTTTTGGCCCGCCTGCCAGAACGGACGTAATATCCGGCCCCAGAATGGTCACCAATACGTTTTTGCCTGCGCCAATCGCCATCAGGCCATAATCCAGAGCGCCAATGGCATTTACCGCGTCAAAGCCGCCCGCATGCAACAATTTTTTAAGTTCTGCCCCGTTTTTTTTAATTCCGCCCGCCGCCTGCGGTATTCCCAGCAGATTAACGGACACCTCGGGAAGGAACCCCGCGTCCTGCGCCTTGTCCTCGGGCAGTGAAAACACGGTCACCCTCTCTCCGCGTTTTGCGAGCGCGTTGGCCCACTTTACGGTATGCGGCGAACATGCGGCAGCAACAATCGCAACTTTCATACTTTTTTCTCCTTATACTCTAATTTTAAAACCGCACCTCATACTTTTGGGTGCCCGTGAATAATTCTACAGTTTCAGGCCGGAAAACCGCTCAATTGCTTTTTGCGTGTTTTCCATCGTGTTAAACGCTGTCAGGCGGAAATAGCCTTCTCCGGCGCGCCCAAAACCCGAACCGGGCGTGCCAACCACGTTTGCCTGGCCCAGCAGCAGGTCAAAGAAATCCCAGGAATTCAAATTTCCCGGCGTTTTAAGCCATACATAGGGCGAATTAACGCCGCCGTATGCTTCTATACCTGCTTTTTTCAATCCCTCCAGAATTATTTTAGCATTTTTCAGGTAATATGCAATCACTTCCTCAACCTGGCGGCGGCCTTCAGGCGTATACACCGCTTCCGCCGCGCGCTGCACAATATACGAAACTCCGTTGAATTTGGTGGTATGCCTCCTGAGCCAGAGCGCGTTGAGGCTCACCGCATTGCCGTTCGCGTCTGCGCCAACAAGTTCCTTTGGTATCACCGTATATGCGCAACGCGTGCCTGTAAATCCTGCTGTTTTGGAAAAAGACCGAAACTCAATGGCGCATGTTTTTGCGCCTTCTATCTCAAAAATACTGTGCGGAACATCCGGGTCCGATATAAACCGCTCGTATGCCCCGTCAAACAATATCAAAGAACCGTTTTTATTTGCCCAGTCCACCCACTTTTTTAGCTGCGCTTTATTCAAGGCCGTGCCCGTCGGGTTGTTGGGCGAGCATAAATACACAACGTCCACATGCTTGTTGGGAAGAGCGGGCTCAAATTTATTGGCGGCAGTTGTTTCCAGGTAAGATAGGCCCGCGAACCGTTTTTCTGTCGCGTCAAAATCCCCGGCGCGGCCCGCCATTACGTTTGTATCCACATACACCGGATATACCGGGTCTGTTACCGCAACAACGCACGCATTTCCCAAAATTTCCTCTATGTTGCCCGTATCGCATTTGGAACCGTCCGAAACAAACACCTCGTCCGGCGCTATTTGCACGCCTCTTGCAACATAATCGTTCTCCACGATTTTATTGCGCAAAAAATCGTACCCCTGCTCCGGGCCGTAACCCCTGAAGGTTCCCGGCTGGCTCATCTCGTATACCGCTTTTTCCATGGCTTCCACCACGCAGGGAACCAGTGGGCACGTTACGTCCCCAATCCCCAGGCGTATGATCTCGCGCCCCGGATTTTTTGCCTGGTACTCCGCCACCCGTTTTGCGACTTCGGAAAAAAGGTAGCTTCCCTGCAGCTTGGTAAAGTTGTGGTTGATTTGAAACATGTCATCACCTCTTGGCAATATTTTATAACAGGAATCTATCTGCATACAATATATTTTACTATTTTATATAGGAATTTCCTGAATTCAAGAAAATTTTTTTATGAATTGCGCATACTGATAAGGAAATTTTTTGAATTGGGGTTTGCTTTTTATGAAAACGTTTTTGTTCGCACTGATTCTGATTCCCGTTTTTTTGCTGGTTCCTTCCGTGGCGCTGGCACAAACGGGCGATTGCGTCAACCTCTCCATACAACTGCTGGATCAGAATACAGCCAGTGATTCCGTAACCTGTGTTTCCCTGCAGTCTTTCGCCACGGGCGAAATCACCGAACAGATACTGGATGCCGCGCAATTGGCAACATTCAAGGACTTTCCTGTGCAGCAGTTTTCCATAAAACGGCAAAACAACAGCGCCCAAAATGCGCCCAATCTCAACGTAAGCCTGTACCGGGGCAGCAAAACAGAAATTCTGCATACAGACCAAAACACCGCGGAAATTGCCGTATCCGCAGACGCCAAACAACTGGGCATGGCCCTGGTGCTAAAGGACGGCTATTTGCAGGTATATGCGGTAACGGATAAAAACGCCAAGGCGTTTTCTTCCCTTCCTGCATCCAAAAGCCTTGGCAGCGCAAGCCAGCCGGGCATTAAATTTTATTTTCAGGATACCTGGGGAACTTCTCTGAACAGCCTTGCGCTCAAAATGGATGCCGGAGACCTGCATCCCTCCAACCTGGACGGACAGATATATATTGAGTCTGTGTCCGAGGGTACCCACAAGCTCATCGTTTCCTCTAAAGGCGGCGCCAAACTGGGGGAGTCCCACATTACCGTTGCGCGGCAGGGCGAAACCGGCCTTACGGCATCCAACGAAGCGAACCCAATGATTTCCCTGGACTCAAACCAGCAAATTGTTTACGTGCTGGCGGATATTCAAGATAACCTGATCCGCATCAAGCAGGTATCCGCTGACCCTCTCACGCCCGGCGCGCGGCCCGAGCTTTCCACTGTATCCCTGACGGGCTGCCTGTTGGATTCTGCTCAAAAACCCATTCCGCAAGTTAAATTGTCCCTGGGAGACTATGCCTCCACAACAGACGATTCCGGCGTATTTGAGATCAATAAAATTCCCCTGGATCAATACCAGATGGTAGCCAAGGATGCAAACGGAAAAAAAATAAGCGCTCTTACCCTGCTGATGCAGAAAGATTTTGAAACCGGGATTAAGGAAGTTACGCTGAATTCCGCTTCCGTTGCAATCGGACCCTCCGCAACCAATTTGTTTGTAACGCTGCAACTGATGGACGACCGCGCCCTGATGCTGAGGTCTGTATCAGACAAGCAGCTTGCCCTGCCTGCTCCCTCCACCACCGCTTCACCCGCTGCCCAACCGGCCACAGACGGTGTGGCGCAGGCCGGAGCAGGTTCGCGGCTGGCCATTTACGCGTATCTGCTGATTGCGGTTGTGGCTTTAATTGTTGTTGTGCTTATTGTTCTGTTTCGCCTCAGGCGCGCCGCCAGGCCAAAGCACTGAGCATTCCACACGAAACTTTTATGCAATCGCGCCTTTTTATTGGTGAGCGGTTGATTTTTTTGGTTTGGAATGTTAAAATGACACTGCCCCGATTCTTAAACGTTTCCGGGCAATCATTTTGCACCTATAGCTCAGCAGGATAGAGCGTCCGCCTCCTAAGCGGGAGGCCCCGCGTTCGAATCGCGGTAGGTGCGCCACCAGCGTGACGCTGGACCCATGACGCGCAGCCACTTTTGTGGCGCGCGTTGTTTTTTGTCTGCATCTCATCAAGATTTTCACTGCACAAAAGTAAAAACAGCCTGTCTTTCAAGGCTGTTTTCTGCGCTGCCAAGGCCATTTGCGCTCACCAAAGAACTTGAACAGGCTACATTTTCTCCTTACAGGTTATTCAAATCCGCGGGCAGTTCGTTAGGCGAACCAAACCGGCTGAGATACGGGCTGGACGCCTTTTGGTTCCCATAGACGGGCCACGTATGGGCAAAATGGTTGAGGTGCTTGAATATCGGCACACTCCCCTTAAGGCCCACCTCCCGCACCATCGTCACCCGATCCAGGTCCAGCATTTCAATCTGGATCGAGGGCGCGTCTCCGGCCTCCTGCAAAACGATGCCTTCGGGATCAACAATCATCGAGTGGCCGGGCGTCGCAATGCCAAAATGCACGCCGCAACTGCTTGCGCCCACCACATACGCCTGATTGAGCATAGCCATCGCACGTCGCGTGAGCACTTCCGTATAGTTCAGCGTCGCCGGCGTGAGCGATGGATGGATGATGACCTCGGCTCCCATTGAGACCAGCGTTCTGGCCATTTCGGGGAAATACAGGTCATAGCAGATCAATAGCCCCAGCTTTCCGATACCGGGCATATCCACCACAACGTTTTCGCTCCCCGGAACGCACGGTTCCAGCGGAGAAAAAGGATTCATCTTCCGATACGCGGCAACCAGCCCGTCGTCGGGGGAAAGCACAGGCATGGTGTTGTATATTCTCCCATCCGCTACCTCGATCATTGAGCCCGGAATGATCCATTTTCCGGTCTCCTTTGCCTTCTTGGCAAGCCTGTCTGTCGCGGGGCCCGGAACGCTCTCTCCGAACGCGAATGGATCGAGGCCAAAACCCGTCACGGCCAGCTCTGGAAATACGACAAGCCTGACCCATGGATACTCCATGGCAAGCAGGTCTATCGTGGATTCAATCTCTGCGAGATTCTTCTCCGCGCTTGCCTCAAATGTCTGCCGCTGCACAACGGCGATCCCTAAAAAACGTGACATTACATTACTCTCCAATCATACATATTTGAGCTAATCTCAAGCTCTATAAGGTTTAACTTTTTTCATTATCTCATTTTATGGCAAGGCTTTTTATTGCCCTTATGTCTATTTCTGATGTCCCAGGGGTAAACAAAAGTATACCATTTGCCCTTGACGCAACGCTGCCCCACCATGCCCTTGACTTTTGCGCAACCCGCCGCTATATTTATTTATAAATAAGTAGAATTGTGCAATGGCGCTTTGAACCGGGATTCATAAGCGCCGTTTTTGTTTTTGGCAGCTGCTGTAATCCGCCGTTATCACAAGAGAGGAAAACCAATGGCAAACGATTTTCTGCATCAAAAGGACTATGCTCGTATCCTGCAGTTTGTCGCGCTCCTACAGGCCACGCACACCGATTTTGGCACACATGTACTGGCGCTGCTCAAAAGCGTATTCGGATACGCCAAATGCAATTTCTGGCTGGCAGACGGCAACGGCGCGCTGCACAGTCCCGTCTCCACTATGGGCGGAAGCTTTCTCAACGAATATATGGACGGCTATTATAAAAGCGACGCCCTCCACCCTTTGAACCTAGGCGTTTCCAATGCAATAAGCGCGCAGTTAATGGTGATGGACACATCAAAACCAGCGGCGTCCGGCGATGAGCGGCAATACCGGAATTTTTTGCACAGCCACCACATTTATAGCGGCGCGGGCCTGTATCTCACGCACGGCGGCCGCCTTATTGGCGGCATCGCGGTGGGGCGTTCTGAAAACAATTCTTTCGGCCCACGGGAAATATCTCTTTTGCGGGCAATGCTGCGGCATATCTCCAGCGCGCTATATACCAACCAGTTCCTTCTGAGCGTGGAATATGAAAAAAGAATCCTCGAAATTTTTTCCGGCCAATCTCCTACCGGGCTTATTATTTGCGATTCCTCGCTCAACATCCGCCACGCCAACGCTGCGGCCAAGTCGCTCTGCCGCGAACTCACCGCCGCATATCAAAGCCCGCCGGAAGACTTTATCGTTGCCATTCTGGCGGAGCATTGTGCGCTGTGGCCTCTTGGCTGGGAGACAACTCTCTTTACGCCCGCGCTCAGGCAAGTGCGCATTACGGTATCCCCAAGCGGGCCGTGCGGCAATGAAAAGAACATGTTTGTTATCATGTTGTTCTATGACGACGTTAAAATCACCTCCGGGCCCAAAGTACAATGTCTTCCGCAAAGCCTTACCGTACGAGAAAGGCAGGTGCTGAGCCTGATCGTGCAGGGAAAAACCAATGGGGAGATTGCATGCGAGCTCTATATCAGCTCCCACACAGTCAAAAAATATACCCGTATTCTGTTTGATAAATTCCAGGTTAAAAACCGCACTAGCCTTATATTTAACGTATCGCAGTTGGAGAAACGCTGACCGCCTTCTTTGGGCTGCGGCATGGATTCATCTCTCAGCGGTTTTCTTTTATGTTTCGCACGCTGTATAAAAAAGTCCTGAAACTTCACAAAAAATTCACGAAACTTTTTCGCTGCGTTCATTTTGCTTCCCATATTCTGTGTTATAATTTTTTTAATAACTATTTATTTTAGATATGGGGGCACTGCAAACAATGGATTCTAACAAAACTGCGGTCATAATCGGGGCAGGACCGGCAGGCCTTACCAGTGCATATACGCTTTTAAAAGAAACAGATATCCACCCCATCATACTCGAAGAAACAGGCTTTTTAGGCGGAATATCGCGTACGGCAAATTATAAAAACAACCGCATAGATATTGGCGGGCACCGCTTTTTCTCAAAGAGCGACAAGGTGCTTCGTCTGTGGAACGAACTGATGCCCGCCCAGGGCGCGCCTGCTCTGGACGACCGTATTCTGGGCAGAGAAAAGCCGCTGGCAGCCGGCGGCCCAGACCCGGAAAAATCGGACGACGTTATGCTCGTGCGAGACAGGGTATCCCGTATATTTTTTTTGCGCAAATTTTTTGATTACCCAATTTCCCTGAAGCGTCAGACTTTCGCCAACATGGGCCTTCCGCGCACCATACAGGCGGGGGCGGGTTTTATCCGCAGTTCTGTGGTCAAACGGCAGGAAAACTCCCTGGAGGATTTCTATATCAACAGGTTTGGCAAGCCTCTGTATAAAATGTTTTTTGAAGACTATACACAAAAAGTGTGGGGAATCCATCCCTCTAGCATTGCCCCCGACTGGGGCGCGCAGCGCGTAAAAGGCCTCTCCCTTTCCAAGGCTGCGCTTTCCGTTTTAACCAAACCGTTCAGGGACCCAAAAAAACAGGAGACTTCTCTGATTGAGCAGTATATATACCCCAAAAAAGGCCCGGGGCAATATTGGGAGCTGATGGCGCAAAAAATTCTGGAAATGGGCGGAGAGATCCGCATGAATTCCAGGGTTGAGGGGATCCGCGCTTCGGGCAGCCGTATTGAATCCGTTTCTGTGCAGGATGCATCTGGCAGCCGGTCCACGATATTTGCGGACGCTTTTTTTTCCAGCATGCCGGTGGCCGACCTGATTCAAAGCATGGGGCCGGTTGTACCGGATCATGTGAGGGATATTGCGTCCGGCCTTCCGTACAGGGACTTTATCACAGTGGGCCTGCTTCTTAAAAAACTCAGGATCAAAAATGAAACTAAACTAAAGACTCTTGCTGGCATTGTGCCGGACTGCTGGATTTATATCCAGGAGCGGGATGTAAAGATTGGACGCCTGCAGGTATTCAACAACTGGTCCCCCTATATGGTGGATGATCCGCAAAATACTGTCTGGATAGGCCTTGAATATTTTTGCTCGGAAGGCGACGGCCTCTGGGAAATGCCGCCGGACGAATTTATTCAATTTGCTTCGGACGAGCTTGTTAAAATTGACATTATTGACCGGGAGGATATTCTGGACGCGACGCATATCCGCATTAAAAAGGCGTACCCTGCCTATTTTGGTTCCTACAGCCAATTTGGCGTAATCCGCCAGTATCTGGACGGCTTTGAAAACCTGTACTGCATTGGCCGCAACGGCCAGCACCGCTACAACAATATGGATCATTCCATGCTTACGGCAATGGAGGCGGTTACTCTTTTAAAAAACGGCGTGCGGGACAAAAACGCTGTTTGGAACGTAAACGCGGAAGACGAGTATCACGAACAAAAGTAGGTTACGCATATGCAGATAAAAATCCGGCCCCATCAATTGAATGCGGATAAAAATCCGCTTGCAGGATACAAGCCTTACCTGTATACTGCCGCGGCTGTTTTTTTGGGGTATCTGTTTTTTAATTTCATCTGGCAGGTTGACCAGAATATTCTAAAAACATGTATGTTTACGGGCGTGATCCTCTGCCTGCTGTTTGCTTTTAAAAACAGGCCCAGCATTGAGCTTGTGATTCTGGCCGTGATCATTGCGGGGATTCTTTTACGCACCGGCTATATGCTTTATACCCCTTACGATTTCCGCACCCACGACCTGGGCGACCCGGGAAATAACGGCCAGTTGGATTACATGTATTGGATACTCAAAAACGGAACGCTTCCGCTCACCAACCAGGGCCAGTTTTACCATCCGCCCCTGCAGCAGACCCTGCAAGTGCTTGTTGTACAGTTCTTTTTTTTCTTCCAGCCGAATGTAAGCACTTTTCATCAACTGTTTGATTCATCCAAACTTGTGCCCTGCTTTGCGTCCTGCGCCATTCTTCTTGTCTCCTATAAAATATGCCGGGAAACAAAGCTTTCCGGCAAGGCAACCCTGGCCGCTGTTTCTGTGGTCGCCTTTCACCCAACGTTTTTCATCCTATCCGGCTTTGTAAACAACGATCCCCTCATGCTGCTGTTTTTTATGGTGGCTGTTTTGTATGCTATTAAATGGTATTATAAACCCACCATGCAAAATATCCTGGTTGTAGCTTTAGGCATAGGCCTGTCCGCCATGTCCAAGCTTTCAGGCGGCATGGTTGCGCTGCTTATCGCGCCGGTTTTTCTTGCTGTTTTGATACAGAAAATAAGGCTAAAAACTGCAAAAACCCTGATTGCCCAGTTCGCGGTTTTTTTATGCGTAAGCCTGCCCCTCAGCCTTTGGTTTCCCATACGCCAAAACATACTGTTTGGCCAGCCTCTTAATTTCGTACTGGCCATGCAGGGCAAAGACGGATTTACCGGATATTACAGTTTTCACCACAGGTTCCTGCCTGTTTGGGACATCAACATATTGAATCCTCTGTATTGCCAGCCCTTCACCGACTACAATCTTTGGGTATATACCTTAAAATGCTCTGTTTTTGGGGAATACAGCTTTGGCCAGCCCGCGATTCTGGCGCAAGTGCTCATTGTTGCCAATTTAATTATGATTGTGTTCTCCTTGGCCGCCATGATCTACGTGATGCTGCGCGGCAAGCAGGTAAACAAATTTGTTCGTTTCGGGCTGTTTTTTATATGGCTGGTCCAGATTGTTTCGTTTGTTTATTTCAATATCAACTTTCCCTACGGCTGTACAATGGACTTCAGGTACATCATGCCCACCGCAATTACAGGCGCCATCTACATTGGCGTTTGCCTGTATCTGCTGAAACGCATAAATAAGCCTGTTCACAAAGCGTTTTTCTTTGCCGGAATTGCCTGTTTGGTATTCTTTGCGGCCGCCTCTGTGCTTTTTTATACTTTCCCTGCATTTTAGTGACGCTGCCTCTAAAATTTTAGTTCATCCATCACAAAACGGTTGATTTATGTCTTTTTAAGTGATATATTTATCTCATAAAGTTATAAATATATCACTTGAAAATTGGAGGTAATTTTATGAAGAATAAACTTGGTTTTTTGGGATTGCTAGGTTTTTGGGGAATACTCGGGATCGTTACAGACAACCGCGGCTTTTTGGCGTTCTTTGCTTATTTTGTTTTTCTGCGCTATTTCTTTGTGCGGCCGGATGAACTGTTTAAGCTGTACGTGCAGCGCGCCGCTACAGCCGCATTTTTTACGGGCGTATGCGTCCAGGCCGCTACTATTGCAATAACAGCCTTTACGAAAGATACGGTCCAGCTTACGGGAGGGCTTTCCCTCAGCTTTGCCGCTTCCATCATCGTATTTATATTGCTTCTGGTTATTGCGGAATTCAGAGAATCAAGGAGCCGGTGAAAAATGGCTGTTATAACAAAAATCAAGGAATACAGAGCCAAACATAATATAACGCAGGAAGAACTTGCCGCCCTGGTAGGCGTCCGCCGGGAAACAATCGGCCATCTTGAGAACGGAAAATACAATCCTTCCCTAAAACTTGCCCTTGATATTGCCAGGGTGTTCCACGCCACAGTGGAAGAACTGTTTACAATAACAGACCGTTAGACTTTTGTATTATATCTTTTGAGCACACGCAAGGCCCTGAGCGTGATCCATTTGCTTTCTTCGCCGGCCCGCCCAAACGGAATCAAAAGCCTGTCGCTGCTGTAGGTGTTCTCCACCATCCATTTCCCGTTTTCATTTTGTTTGCCAAGCACTGCGTTAACCGCGTCTTGCATCCGGCTGTCGCAATACCCTAACTCCGTCAAGATATCCAGTATCTCCAGCGCGTCAGTCTGGTACATCAGCGGAAAACCAAATTTAAGCCACCCCGGCTTGGACGCTCTGCTTAAGTTGTGGCTTCTTTTGTACACATGGTGCATCAGCATAAACTCCGCGCATTTTTGAATCGTGCCGTTTATCTCGTCTGTCCTCTTTTCTTTTGGGATTGCGCTCAGCCCTTTCATTGCCTTCACCACGCCCATGTGGCAGGTATGCGCGCCCCAGCACGCCTCAAAGCGGGCGTGGTCATAAGGCGGGGCCTGCGGGTCTTCCATGTTCCCGTCGTTTATATGCATGTGCTCCATAAGCCAGCCTATCCCCTTCTGCACCCGGGGATCGTTTCCATATCCCAAGCGCTCCAGGCTCCAGACCATATTTCCTGTCAGGCAGGGAACCACTTCGGTTTGCCGCCCTCCGCCCTCCCTTGCGGATGCATGCTGGGAAAAGCCGCCGTCCAATTTCACTTGCGCGTTATCCAGAATATATTCGCACTCCTCGCATATCTGCCCATCTGCCGTGGCGCCAAGTTCCGCCAAAACGACGAGCTGCCATACAAGGCCACGGTATTTGTCTGTGTAAAACGCGGGGTATTTTTTGATGTACGCCTCGTCCCGTTGCATTTCCAAAATTTTCGGAACCATACCCTTCCGCATGATCCCGCTTTTTGCCGCCTGCACCGCACGATCGTTTTCCGGCTTGTCCAGAATGTCTTTTAAGGCAAAATACCGCACGGAAGAATCTTCTTCCTCCAAAAGCCACTCCGTCGGGTCCGCCTTCAGATTGCTTTTCCAATCCTTCATATGTATCCTCCGTTTAAATATGGTAAAATAGAATGATTGATTTAAGGTGTTTGCCAACGATAAAACTTTAATCAAAATATTTTTTACAGAACTTGGCAGGCTGTTTCTCATTCAAATATGCGATATAATCCGGAATGGCCCGCGCTATAGAGAATGCAAAAGCATTTGAACGGAGGAAATATAGAATGAAAGATTTTCCCGCATTCATGAAAAACCCGCAAAATCGTGTGCCCGGCAGCCAGCAGAACACGCAAGACATTGAAGGCTACTTTTACCAGGGCGCGGACGGTTCGCAAATGGCTTACTGGATCTGCCACGCCGCCGGGGAATCCCAAAAGCACAGGCACAATTTTGACGAGTACACCGTCATTGTCTCCGGCCAGTATACGGCCTGCTTTGAAGACAGGGAAGTCGTACTCGGCCCGGGAGACGAACTTTTTGTTCCTGCGGGTACGCTGTAATGGGGCAAATGTACAGCCGGTACCAGGTCCATCCACGCCTTTGGTGGGAAGCGGATTATAAAAGAGGATTAATCAGCCCGGCCATGCCATAGCCAGCGTTTCGCCTATGGGCCCGCTGATGATCAGGCTGGCCTTGCTGTCATATGCTGTTTCCCCCTTGTTGATAAGCGCCAGTTTATTGCCGCGGTAAGACCGTATCAGCCCCGCCGCCGGGTACACCACCAGGGAGGTGCCGCCCACAATCAGCATGTCCGCCTCGCGGATGAATTTTTCCGCTTCTTCCATGATACTATAATTAAGTCCTTCCTCATACAGCACTACATCCGGGCGCACGGTGCCGCCGCAGCCGCACTTGGGCACGCCTTTTGAATCCAGTATAAAATCCAGCGGATAAGTCTTTCCGCACCCGATGCAGTAATTCCGGTGTACGGAGCCATGCAGCTCCAGCACGTTCACGCTCCCAGCCGCCTGGTGCAGGCCGTCTATGTTCTGGGTAACCACAGCTCTTAGTTTTCCTTCCCGCTCCAATTGCGCCAGCTTTTTGTGCGCGTCGTTGGGGCTGGCTTCCGGGAAAACCATTTTATCCCTGTAAAAATCGTAAAACTCTTCCGTATGCGTTTCAAAAAATGTTTGGCTGAGCATGTACTCCGGCGGATATTTGTACTGCTGGTGATAGAGCCCGTCCTGGCTGCGAAAATCCGGTATGCTGCTCTCAGTAGATACTCCCGCCCCGCCAAAAAACACAATATTATCGCTGCCCGCAATCATTTCGCGCAGCCGCTCAATTTTATCCCCGTCCATGTAATGCCGCCCTCTTTTTTTATTTGCTTATGTTTTACAGTTTCTATAAAATTTATAAAATTCCTGCCGCGCGGCACAAAATTTTATTACTGCCCCGGCTTTTCGCAGGTTGACATTTCGCCCTGATTAACATATCATTTTTTTAATATCAGGGACAATGGGGGATACCGTTATGATAAGGAATTACATGCTGTCTATTCTTGTTAAAAATACCGCTGGCGTTTTGACGCGCATATCCGGTCTGTTTGCGCGCAGGGGATACAACATCAGCTCCCTCTCTGTGGGCGAGACGGATAACCCGGAGCTTTCCCGCATTACCATTGGCCTGGAGGGAGACGAATATGTACTGGATCAGATTAAAAAGCAGCTTGCCAAACTGATAGACGTGGTAAAAATAAAGGAACTGAAGGCCGGCAACACCGTATACCGCGAACTGATTCTGGTGAAGGTTGCGGCCAACCTGAAGGAACGGGCCGGAATTATTGAGATTTGCACCATATTTGGCACGCGCATTGTGGATATTTCCAAAACAACCGTAACCGTTGAGATGAGCGGCAAGCCCGAAAAAAACGCCGCGTTTCTGGACCTGATTGAAGAATACGGCATTATAGAACTTGTGCGAACCGGACTCACGGGCATTAGCCGCGGCGAGGAAACCATATAGTTTTTTAATACTCTGCTCCGTGTAAACATTAAATTTTTGTTTATTATGAAAATTACCTGTTTACAAGTAAAGCAAAGTATTGTATACTGCCCTATAAATACACAAAGGAGGTCCGTTATAATGGTGTCTAAATCAAACCAAACATCCAGGAGCTTCTTTGGTATTCATTTTTTTGTTACCCGGAGGTACTTTGGGAGTCCTGAGGCTCTCAAAAATTCCCTCGCCTAATTTAATTTCAATTTCATATTTTTTTTGATTCAATCTTTTTATAATTGAATGATTTTTAATATTATTAATTTTTAGAATGTGAGGGAAAAATTATGTCTACTATTAAAATTTTTGATACAACGCTGCGCGACGGTGAACAGGCCCCCGGATTCAGCATGAATCTGGCAGAGAAATTAAAGGTTGCAAAGCAGCTGGAAACATTGGGCGTGGATATTATTGAAGCGGGTTTTGCCGTTTCCAGCCCCGGTGATTTTGAATCTGTGCAGGCGATTGCGAATACAGTAAAAAACTGCAAGGTCGCCTCTCTCTCCCGAATGGTCAAAAAGGACATCGACGCGTCCTATGAAGCGTTAAGAGGCGCTGCCGCGCCAAGGATACACACCTTTATCGCAACCTCTCCCCTGCACATGGAGTACAAGCTGAAAATGTCTCCGGAACAGGTGCTGGCGCGCATAGATGAAATGGTTCGCTACGCTTGCTCCTTGATTCCGGACGTGGAATTTTCCGCAGAGGATGCATCCCGCACGCCGCACGATTTCCTGGCAACGGCAGTTTCAGCCGCCATTCGCGCTGGCGCAAGCGTTGTAAACATCCCGGATACGGTTGGCTACGCCACGCCCCAGGAAATGTTTGAGATGATTGATTATTTAAAGAAAAACGTGCCGGATATAGACAAGGTGGATATCTCCGTCCACTGCCACGACGATTTGGGCATGTCCGTCGCCAATTCTCTGGCTGCCGTGCGCGCTGGCGCAACGCAGATTGAATGCACCATTAACGGCATTGGCGAGCGCGCGGGCAACGCGGCGCTGGAAGAGGTGGTTATGGCCCTGCATACCCGCAGCCAGTATTTTGGCGCAACCTGCAACATAGATACAACGCAGTTGTACAGGGCAAGCAGGCTGCTGTCCACCATTACCGGTTCTGTCATTCCCAGCAATAAAGCCATTGTGGGCAAAAACGCGTTTGCGCATGAGAGCGGCATCCACCAGCACGGCGTGCTGGCCAACCGCCTGACATACGAGATTATGACCCCCCAGTCCATCGGCCTGCCCACCAATGTAATGGTGCTGGGCAAGCACTCTGGCAAGCACGCGTTTGAAGACCGCTTAAAGGAACTGGGCTACAGCCTGTCTCCCGAAGAACTGGAAGCAGCGTTTGTTGAATTCAAAGCCCTGTGCGATAAGAAAAAAGAAGTAACAGATTCGGATATCGAGGCCCTGGTTGAGCACAAGTCCTCCGCTGTGCCCCAGTTCTACAAGCTGGAAAGGTTTGTGGTAAATAGCGGCAACACCATCAATTCTACCGCCATTGTAAAGCTGGTGGACGCGGAAAACCAGGTGCACGAGCAGGTTGCACTGGGAGACGGCCCTGTGGACGCCGCCTATAAAGCGATTGAGCAGATCGCGGGCATTCCGCTGGCGTTGAGCGACTACCGCATCAATTCCGTATCAGACGGCGAGGACGCGCTGGGTGAAGTGACCGTAAAAGTGGAGAACGAAGGGCGTTCCGTTCGCGGCCGCGGCTTGTCCACAGACGTTATAGAATCTTCCATTTTGGCCTATGTCAACGCGATTAACAAACTGATCAGCCTGGCAAAATGATTTCTTTTCATGGAGGCTTCGCCTTCATGCCTCTGCCAAGGGGTCAATTAGCCCTTCGGAATCCCATTTGCGAACGATGCCGTTAAAAACGCGATTGAGAAACAGGCTAACCAAGCCCCCAGCAAAAATACCCCGCCTGCGTTGCAAGCGGGGTTTGCTTTGTTTATAATCGATATGTAATATTACTAAAAACAGAAAACTTTTATCTTAATCAAGGAATGAAAAACGCAACCGTAAGGAGGTTATGTTATGAAGGGAGAACCATTTATCCGAAGGGCCGAAGCGGTAAACTGTACGCGAAAGTCAGAACATGGCTTCGAATATAAAAGAAGCCTGATTGTAGGAAAAGAAGATTCGGAGCATTTTGAGATCGCAATTTATGAAGTGCCACCGGGTAAGGCTGCGGTACCCTACCATTACCACATGCGGAACGAGGAAGTATTCTACATTCTGAGCGGCACGGGGCTGCTGAAATCTCCCGAAGGCGAGCGGCAGGTTACCCCTGGTGATTTTCTTTACTTCCCGAACAACGAAAAAGGCGCGCATAAACTCACAAATATTTCTGATAGCGTGCCGCTGGTCTATGCGGACTTCGATATCAGGTACGAACCCGAAGTCGCTTTTTATCCCGATTCCGGCAAGGTAGGAATCTTTGGTAATGGAGCCCGCCTGATTTTTCCGGTTTCCAAAAATGTAGAGTATTATGAGGGCGAATAGATTATGGAGCTCTGCCTCCAACCTCTTACCCCCAAAGGGTTACTCGACCCTTTGGAACCCCTTCTGCAAAAATGCCGCTACGCGGCATTTTGGGATTGTGACGGAACCTGCCTCCGGCAATACGTAACGAATGCATAAAATTATATTAGAAGCACCCGACCGTCGGACGAGGGACCGGTTCCCCGCCGAGAATATTCTTTTGCTTCTTTTCTTTTTAAGAAAAGAAGTGGGGTGTGGGTAAAACCCCGCTATATTTGTCCTGGCTGACATATACATCTACTAAGACTGATATGCGAGGATTGCCTTATGCCCGTATTTTCTTCCGGCATCACGCCGCAGAACCTGAGCCGCCTTGGCCTGGCTTGGCAATACGCCACCCATTCGTATGTAACCGGCCAGCCCCTGTACTATAAGGACAGAATTTTTACCGCCGACTGGCAGGGGTATATTTACTGCCTGCATGAAAAAGACGGAACACTGCTCTACGAAAAACAGCTTTACCGCCCTCCCCGGCAGGACAGAGGGATACGCAAAATGCCTGTTTTAAAAAAATTTTGGGGCGAGCCGCTTCCGTATTTTTGGAACGGCTTTGCGGGCACAGGCTGCATCAGCGACGGAATATGGTACCTGCCAAGCGCAGGCGGCCGCGAGGGCGGGCCGCTTTCCAACGGATCCACGGGCACACTGTATGCAATTCACTTGGAAGACGGGCGCACGCTTTGGCAAATGCCCCTTGGAGGCAGCCGGTATTCGGGCGGCCTTGCCCCTCCGGTATGCGATGATGAAAACGTATACGCCGCCACCGCGTCTGTTGAAGAGGCGGCCAGTCTGATGCATTCCCTGCTGCTGCGGCCCTATAGGCCCCAGGCCGCGGGAAAGGTATACGCCTTCAACAAAAAAACCGGGGCAGTATGCTGGCAGGCAAAGGTTGCGGAACTGGACGCGGAAGACGAACCAACTGCCAAAGGCATGAGCGTTTGGGGCGGCCTGGAGCTGGACGCATCCGGCAAGCTGTTGTATTTTGGCACGGGCAACAATTACGGCCCTCCTGCTTCCCTTTCATCCGACGCGCTCTTCTGCATCGGCGCAGCGGACGGCAGGGCGCGCTGGGTGTTCCAGCCCATTCCGCGCGACACATGGCTTCCTTTGCGGCCGTCCGGCCCAGACTTCGACTTTGGCTGCAAGCCAGTCCTTTTTTTCTGCCGCAAGGCCTCCAACTCCTACGCGGTTGGCGCAGGGAATAAAAACGGCTTTTTTTACGCGCTGGACAGCAAAACCGGCAACCTGTTGTGGAAAACTTTCTGCCATGTTGGCTCCGAGCCGGACGACGGCATTCGCTCAGACGCAACGCATTACAAGGGCAAACTGTATTTATGGAGCCGCAACGGCACGCCCGCCAAAACTGTGTCTGTCTGCTGCCTGGACGCCGATACGGGCGCAATGGTATGGAACAAAATAAAAAAGGGCGACAACGCCCGCGCAACCGGCGTTATTACCAACAATCTTTATTTTTTATGCAATTATTCCGGCAATATTTACGCGCTCGCCACAGACACAGGCAAAACGCTTTGGCAGGCCCAAATAAAAGGAGCCTCCCTGGGCTCCAGCCTCGCAATTTATAACAGCCGCCTGTACGGCGGCATGGGCGCTCCCGCCCTGTTTGGCGGAAACCCAAATATCAGCGGGGTGTTTTCGTACGCCCTGCAATAATCAAACGGGCGTTCATTCCGGCTCTATTCCTTCAGCCGGTCCATCAGTTCCTTGCGGTCCCTGCCTTCCTGCAACAGGCGGAGCAATTCTGCCCGGTCACCCCCGGCAACGGCTTTTTTATAATCCTCCAGGTGCCCAATCAACTTGTCTATCTCCTCCGCCAGGTTTCCGGCGTTCTCCAGAAAAAGCTGCGCCCACATCTGCGGGTCCAACCTTGCAACTCTTGTCATATCCGCAAAGCTGCCCGCCGAAAAACCTACATATTCTGTGGCCGTATCGCTTTTAATATACGCGCTGGAAACAACATGCGCAAGTTGCGAGGTATAGGCAATCACGCGGTCGTGCTTCTGTGGCGTGGTGACTACCACTCGCCCAAAGCCAATATGCGGCGCAAATTCATGTATGGCCCGCACATTTGCTTGATCCGTATGTTCGTCCGCAGTAATGATCAGACTTGCGCCCATAAAAAGGTCCGCGTCTCCCGAAAAATAGCCCGAGACCTCCCTGCCCGCCATGGGATGCACTCCCACATAGCCCGGCACGCGGCCCGATAGCCGCCCGGCAACATACCCTTTTACCCCGCAAACGTCGCAAACAATATGGGAAAACGAATGGCCCAAAATAAAGTCCACCGCCGCTTCCGGAAACAGGCACACAAAAACAAGTTCGCTCGCGCAAGCCTGCTCCACATCCGCTGTATCAATAACCTTATCCGCCAGTGCGGCATCCAGAATTTCCGGGTTGCAGTCATGCCCCGCCACCCGATGGTTTGTGTATTTCTTTACCGCCCGTGCAAAGGATGATCCAATCAGCCCAAGGCCAACAACGCCAATTTGCATATCAGTGCGCGGCGGTAAAAATGCGGCAGACGATCACATATATGCCAAGAGATATAAGAATCGCTATGCCAGAGACCCACACGGCCAAAATCCCGCTTATTTTTACCACAAAATGTTTCACTTCGCCGGCTGTTTCCATAAACAACACGTCATGCACCCACCCGGCAACAATTCTGCTTATTTTTACTGTAAACTTTTTAACAATATTTGCAATTCCCCTAATAAACACTTCATTTCCTCCATTGTGCCAATGCTCACCCGCAGATACTCCCTGGTCCTTGGCTTGTCAAACCAGCGGACCAGTATGCCCTTTTCTTTGAGTTCTCTGTATACATCCCCCGCCGGTTTGGCGGGCCGGATGAATAAAAAGTTCGTGCTGGACTGCAGTACCAGAACACCCATTTTTTTAAGTTCTCTCGCTGTATATTCACGTGCTTCCACAATTTTATGCGTGGCGTTTTTGTAGTAGTCCACATCCAAAATGGCGGCCGCCGCCCCAGCCTGCGCCAACGTATCCACAGGATAGGAATTAAAGCTGTCCCGCACGGCCTCCAGAGCATCTATTAAATTCCTGCTTGCCGCCACATATCCCACCCTAAGGCCTGCCAGCGCGTGCGATTTCGATAGGGTACGCACAACCACCAGGTTCTGGTATTTGTCTATCCATTGAATTACGCTCTTGCCGCCAAACGCCACATACGCCTCGTCCACAATCACAACACCGCTGTTGGATTGGATGATTTCTCTGATGTCCTTTGCGCCAATAGCCATGCCGGTTGGGGCGTTGGGATTCGCTATCACCACGCCGCCTGGCGCATGTTTAAATTTTTCCACCGGAACGGTGTAATCATCGTCCAGTGGAATTTGCTCAAGGCAGAGATTAAACAGATCCGCCCATACCGTGTAAAAACTATAGGTGATATCCGGCGTATAAACAGGCCTGTCCGGATCAAAAAACGCCAAAAAACACAATGCCAGCGCCTCGTCCGACCCGTTTGCGCAAAACACGTTCTGCGCGGGAATCCCTTCTGTTTCCGCAACGGCCCGGGCCAGCGCCCCGCAGTCCGCCTGCGGGTATTTCTGCAGCGTTGCGGCGGCCTTTGTCACAGCCTCTCCCACCTTCGGCGAAGGGGGATAGGCGTTCTCGTTTGTGTTCAGCTTGATAATATTTTTTTGCTTTGGCTGTTCGCCCGCCGTATACGGCTTTAAGGACGCAGCTTTCCTGCTCCAATACTGTCTCAACAAAATCCTCCATCCATTTGCTTTCTTTATTGTATCATAAAACAAAAATATTTTACACAATAGTTCAAATATATGCTAAAATGTAAAAAGCGCCCTTATCAGCGCAAAAGGAGACCAAAATGAATAACCTCCGCAGATGCCAATGGGCTTGCGATGCTTTATTAATAGACTACCACGATCACGAATACGGCAAAATCATTACAGACGACAATAAATTATTTGAAAAATTTTCACTCGAAGTATTTCAGGCAGGCCTTTCCTGGAGAACCGTCCTGGCTAAAAGGGACTATTTCAGGGAAGTTTTTTTTAATTTTAAAATTGATGCGGTAGCCGCTCTTGCGGACGGATATCTGGAATCCCTGCTTTTAGACCAGCGCATTATCCGCAACCGCAAAAAAATTTTTGCTACGCGGCAGAATGCCCTGTCAACGCAAAAAATCATAGCGGGGGGCCCAACCTTTTTCCAGTTTGTGTACAGCTTTTCGAACCATAAAAAACTGTGCCTTGCGCTTAAAAAATCGGGCTTTACCTTTATTGGCGATACCATGGTGGAATCTTTTATGCAAAGCGTAGGCATCCTGCCCGCGCACGAACCCTGCTGTTTTTTATACAGGCAACAATCCTGCGAGGTGTAATGCATGCCGGCTTACTTAACCCACAAACTGGCTGCAACGGCAGCCTTTGATAGTATTGCCGACCCGGAAATTAGACGGGTCATCAGCGAAAATTTTACCGAGTACCTCTCCGGCGCCCAGGGCGGCGATTTTGTATATTTCAGGGATTACTATCTGCTGGTTGCGGGCGGCAGAACAAAAATTTATGGCTGGCTTACCCACCGTGTGCGCCCTGCTCAATTTCTCACCACTGCGTCCAGATATGTAAAAGAACATTATTCCGAAAAGCTGATGGCGTATTTTTTTGGCTATTTAAACCATTACTGCCAGGACAAATATGTTCACCCCCACGTTTACCGGGACACGCGCAACATATCCACACACACCTATCTGGAGCAGGCCCTGGATGTGATGTACGCAGACAAATTTTTCGGCATAGACGCAACGCAACTTTACCGGGAAAAGGAACTTCTGGCTTTGATTTCGGATGTGGACGAGCTTTATGCGTTTCACAAATATCTGGCCCGTTCCGTATTCTACGGTTTCCGCCTTCCAAAGGGCGCTTACGACAAGTCATATTGGTGGTGGTCCCGCGTTGCCAGACTGACGGACCAGCCTTCGCGTTTCCGCCGGTTCTGGCTCAAATTATATAACATATTGCTCCCGTTTGACCTTATTGCCTTTATTTACAAACCAAAGGCCGAAGTGGAAACCCTGTACGACTATGATAAGTACTATTATTATATAAACAAGGCAAACCGCGAGAGCGTCTGCTATATGAAACTGGTCTATGACTTTGCGCAGGGACTGCATGACGAAAGCGTTGTTTCCAGCGCTTTCTACAACATCAACTGCCTGGGCAAACCCATACTTTCCTGGGACGAAAGAAAAGCCTTCCGCCGGGCATACCGCAATGCGCCCACCAAACGGTAACTTGGCTTCTGCGCCCTGCCGCTGCCCCTCTGCCCCGTTTTTACCTTTGTAACAGCGGATTTTTTGCAGACTTATTCTCAAAAATAGGCATTATTACGCCTTTTTTAACATTCTTCTCTGTTCAATTCCTTGATTTTTACTACATATATATTTATAATAGTAATGTTTGAAAGTTTTTATATCAAACTATTTAGGAGGTTTTTTTAATGGCAAAAACACAAACCATTGACGGAAATACCGCTGCCGCTCATGTAGCATACGCCTTTTCTGACGTAGGCGCGATATATCCGATCACACCATCATCCGCGATGGCCGAGTCCTGCGACGAGTGGGCTGCCCAAGGCAGAAAGAACATCTTTGGACAGGTTATGCGGATCTCCGAGCTGCAGTCCGAGGCCGGTGCTGCGGGCGCGGTTCACGGTTCCCTTTCGGCCGGTGCGTTTACATCCACATTTACGGCTTCGCAGGGCTTGCTCCTGATGATCCCGAATATGTATAAGATTGCAGGCGAACTTCTGCCCAGCGTGTTCCATGTATCCGCAAGGGCAATTGCTGCACACGCGCTTTCCATCTTTGGCGACCATCAGGACGTTATGGCAGCGCGCCAGACGGGTTTTGCAATGCTTGCTTCCGCTTCTGTGCAGGAAGCAATGGACATGGCTACCATCTCCCACCTTTCCACGCTCAAAGCAAAGGTTCCGTTCCTTCATTTCTTTGACGGTTTCAGAACCTCCCACGAAGTAAGCAAAATTGAAGTGCTGGAATACGACGATCTGGCTTCCATGGTGGATTGGGACGCTGTGGCCGAATTCCGCGCGCGCGCCATGAGTCCCGAACATCCCCACCAGCAGGGCACGGCCCAAAACCCGGATACCTACTTCCAGAACAGGGAAGCAGCCAACAAATATTACGAAGCCACTCCCGCGATTGTCCAGAAAACAATGGACGAATTTGCAAAAAAATTCGGCAGGCAGTACCATCTTTTTGATTACGCCGGTGCCAGCGACGCCACCGACATCATCATCACCATGGGTTCTTCCTGCGACGTAACGGAAGAAGCTGTAAACTTCCTCAATAAACAGGGTGCAAAAGTAGGCGTTCTCAAGATCCGCTTGTTCCGTCCTTTCGACGTTTCGGCGTTCCTTGGCGCAATTCCCGCTTCCGTTCAGCGCATCGCCGTTCTGGACAGGACAAAAGAACCCGGCAGCCTGGGCGAGCCTCTGTATGAGGATGTTATCTCCACACTGTTTGAAGCAGGCAAAACCAGCCTGAAAGTAATCGGCGGCCGTTACGGCCTTGGTTCCAAAGACTTTACGCCTTCCATGGTAAAAGCGGTGTTTGACAACCTGGCATCCGCAACTCCCAAAAACCACTTTACGGTGGGCATTGAAGACGACGTTACAAACACCTCCCTACCCGTAAAGGAATTCATCGATTCGGCTCCCGAGGGGCTGTTCCGCTGCAAATTCTTCGGCTTGGGTTCGGACGGCACGGTGGGCGCAAACAAAAACTCCATTAAAATCATCGGCGACCATACCGATATGTATGCGCAGGGCTACTTCCAGTACGACTCCAAAAAGTCCGGCGGCATCACCATTTCCCATCTGCGCTTTGGTAAATCCAAAATTCAGTCTTCCTATTTTATAGACCAGGCAGACCTGATTGCATGCCACAATTCCTCCTACATCACACGTTACGACGTTTTGGAAGGAATCAAACCGGGCGGCACATTCCTTTTGAATTCCCCCTGGACCCGGGAAGAAATGGAAAACCAGCTTCCCGCTTTTGTAAAAAATGAGATCGCATCCAAAAAGCTGAAGTTCTACAATATTGACGCTGTTAAAATTGCAAGCGAGATCGGCCTCGGCGGCCGCATCAACATGGTTATGCAGTCCGCGTTCTTCCATATTGCGAGCGTGATTCCGCAGGAAGACGCCGCCAAATACATGAAGGAAGCCATTAAAAAAACCTACGGCAAAAAGGGCGACAAAATTGTTGCCATGAACTATGACGCCGTAGACGCTGGCAGCAAGAACCTTGTGGAGATCAAATACCCGGATTCCTGGGCAACCACCAAAGAAGGCGCTCCGGTTGCCGCGGTTGCGGACGACAAATACTTCCGCGAATTTGTACATCCCATTACTGTGCTTAAAGGCGACGCGCTGCCGGTCAGCATTTTTGACCCGCGCGGCTTTGTTCCCACCGGCACTACCCAGTTTGAAAAACGCGGTATCGCGATCAACGTTCCCAAGTGGGACTCGGGCAAGTGCATTATGTGCAACCAGTGCTCCTATGTGTGCCCGCACGCCTGCATCCGTCCCTTCCTGATCAAGGACGAAGCCATGAAAAACGCGCCCGAAGGTTTTGTGACCAAGGCCGCAAGAGGCAAGGAAGGCTACCAGTACCGCATTCAGCTTTCTCCGCTTGATTGCACGGGCTGCGGAAACTGCGCGGACATCTGCCCAGCCAAGGAAAAAGCGCTTACCATGACGCCCCTGCCGCAGGTTGAAAAGGAACAGAAGGGCTTCTGGGAATTCGCAATCGGCCAGGAACGCCCGGGCCTGGAATTCAAAAAGAACCTGGTTCCGGAGAGCCAGTACCTGCAGCCGCTGTTCGAGTTCTCGGGCGCGTGCGCAGGCTGCGGCGAAACGCCCTACATCAAGCTTGCCACGCAGCTGTTTGGCGACCGCATGATGATCGGCAACGCCACGGGATGCTCCTCCATTTACGGCGGCAATTCTCCGTCCTGCCCCTACACGGTAAACGAAAACGGCCAGGGCCCCGCCTGGGCAAACTCGCTGTTTGAAGACAACGCAGAGTTTGGTTACGGCATGAACTTGGGCCAGACGCAGAGGCGCCTTGCCTTAAAAGCACTTGTTTCCAAAGCAATTGAAGAAGCTGCCGACGCAGACGCTACGGCAGCCCTCAAAGGCTGGCTGGAAGTTGCGGACAAGGGCGAAGAGTCCAAGACCGCTTCCAAAGCGTTGATCGCCGCTCTTGAAGCCGTCGCTTCCAAGAGCAAAACATACCAGGAAATACTGGGCTTAAAAGACCTGTTCACCAAAAAATCCATCTGGATCATCGGTGGCGACGGTTGGGCCTACGACATCGGTTACGGCGGCTTGGATCATGTCATCGCATCCGGCGAAGACGTGAATATCCTGGTGCTGGATACCGAGCTGTATTCCAACACGGGCGGCCAGGCCTCCAAGGCAACTCCCACCGGTTCCACCGCCAAATTTGCGGCATCCGGCAAAAAGATCAAGAAAAAAGATCTGGCTGCCATCGCAATGACATATGGCTATGTGTACGTGGCAAGCGTCTCCATGGGCGCGAACCAGGCGCAAGTGTTAAAGGCCATGCTGGAAGCGGAAAGTTATCCGGGACCGTCCATCATCATCGCTTACTCCCCCTGCATCAACCATGGCATCAACATGGGCAAATCGCAGGCGGAGGCAAAACGCGCGGTGGAAGCCGGTTACTGGCCGCTGTTCAGGTATGACCCGCGTCTTAAGGAAGCTGGCAAAAATCCGTTTACGCTGGATTCCAAAGAAGCTTCCTCAGACTATATTGAGTTTATCAGCAGCGAGACACGCTATACAACGCTCAAGAAGCTGTTCCCCGAATCTGCCGAGAAACTGTTTGACCAGGCAGCCAAGGAAGCAAAAGAGCGCTATGCGTTCTACAAGAGCCTCGCAGACAAATAAGCTGCGTTTAATTCCAAACAAAAAACTGATATCCAAACGGGTATCAGTTTTTTTGTACAAACTTTCTTCGTTTATACAGGGCATTGCTCATTAGACTTATACAGAAAAGCTCTCCGTTTTCAGATCACAGTAATAACGCCCTTCCTGTGCGGTAAACTTTAAAACACAATAGTCGGGATCGGTTACGCCTTTAGGGTAAAACATTTTGTCGCCAGCCTTCCATAACTCTCGCTTAACCGCCGCATCTTCAAGTATCTCCATGGTTCCTGCAAGCATAACCCCCTCATATTTTATAAGCCCTTTATGGTAGAAATAAATACTGGCTTTAGGATTGTCCCGGTATTGGGCAACCCGCATAGAAGAAGTATTTGTAGAGAAATAAAATTCCTCTACTCCATTTATTTTGCGCGGTTTTAGCATTGCTTTTTGATTAGGATATCCGTTCTCATCAACGGAAGCAATAAAGGCTACCTTTTGCTTTTTAATAAAGCCCGCTATTTCTTCAATCTGTTTCATAATTTATTTTCCTTAAATATTATTTTCTATAATAGTAAAATTCGCCACATCATTCCAAAATCCTTTATAAATATAAAAAGGAAGACCCTATTGAATCTTCCTTCATACTTTATGTATGCTTCACGCTGCCAAAAAGGGGCAAACCTCTAAAAATTACGCCGCCGGGTTTATACCTGCCGCCCCCCCAGAATCTGTGGACGGAGCTGCCGATTGCGATGCGGAAGCAGCGGGCGATGCGCCCGTGGATTCCGGCGTAATAATGGCAATTGCACCTGAAGAGTCACCCGACGCAGCCGATTCGGCCGCACCGGCGGATTGCTTCCCGCTTGAAGCAGGGGAAGCGCTCTTAAGTGATGCGCTTTGCCCGCCGCATTTCTGGATCACATAGTTGGAAAGATCATTGGAAAGCTTTAAGAGCAGCATCCGGTCAACCGCGTCGCTGGTATCTTTTAAAGTATGTATATCACCAGAAGCGCTGCTTTTCAGCGTTGTGATTTGAATGGCCGGATAATCATAGAAAGAGAACACCATATTGTCAGAAATTCCGCCAAGCTCGCTCACCTGGCTGCCGGTAACAAATCCGGATACCGTTTTTGCAAGTTCCTGATTGTTCATGTCCGCCTGCACATACACATCTCCCTTGCCCAGGCAATCAATGTTGATGTTGGTAACCTTCTTATAATCGGACTGCTGCATAAAATACTGGCTTCCAATCAGGCCATTTTCCTCACCGTCAAACGCGGCAAACACAATATCCATATCCGGCTGGCTTCCCCCCAGCCCGTCTTTCAGCAACTGCGCGCACTTGAGCATGGTGACCACGCCCGAAGCATTATCCACCGCGCCCTTGTATATGCCGCAGTCGTCAAATCCGCATCCGTCAAAATGCGCGGACAATATCAGCGCTTCGTCGCTATTTTTGCCGCGGATAACGCCTATCACATTCTGGAACACCGCGGGCTGCAAGGTGGACTGAATGGACATTTCCGCCTGTGTGGTCACGCCGGATGCAAGCACCTCAAATAATTTTTTGCTGATGGAGAACACCGGCAGGGCGGTGTCCCGCGCTTCCACACGCTTAACCAGCGGGTCTTCCAGCAGCAGGATACCCTTTGGCTTCTGGGTAACATCCCGCAGGCTGAACAGTTTGTCTGTCACCAGTATTTTATCCTGCAAATTCGCGTCGTTTCTGTCAAATGTAATGCCGCCTTTTACGTCAGCGGTCCTGGATATGCGGGTGGGCATGTAATCCGTTCCCAGCACGGTCTCGGTAGGCGCGCCCCCGCTTCTGGTAATCACCAGAGATACCTTTAGCTGGTCCGGCGCAAAGGTCTGGTAGTTGAATTGCTGCACATATTGTTCCACACCCAGTTCCGTAAACGTATCCTGTATATATTTGGCCGCCGATGCGCCGCCCGGGCTGCCTGCCTGCCTTCCGGCCATCTGGTCGCTGGTAAGTGTATTCATGCCTGTCTCCATGTTGTAAACCGCGCTGCAGGAAGATAAAACAAGCAGCACGCAGACAAGCAAGGCGATGAGTGCAGTTATTTTTTTCAATACATATCACCTCATACAAAATATACACTTATGCATATGCGCACAAGTGTATAAATTATGCTGTGTATGTTGTGGCAGGCTCTCAAATTGTCTGCGGCGCCGGCAGGCTATTATACCATATTAATAACTTGCAGAATTATTTTATGCGGATAATCGTCCGCTTTACGTTGCCCTCAATAATATCAGAAAGCCTGTGCCGCGCATGCGCGACAATCACGTTTGTGCCATAGCCCAGAGCCTGCCGCGCAAACCTGAGTTTTGCCGACGCGCCCGCCGAGCCAACGCGCGAGGTGCCGTTGCAGCATTCCAGCAGTTCGTCGATGCGTTTGGATACCTCGTCAAAATCCCTGCCTTCTATCTGCTCCACCAGGGTGGACGGATCCTTGTAATCCAGGTAAATGCCTTCCACAGAAGACAAAATCACCAGCAGCTTTGCACCCACCAGGCCGGAGATCACCGCGGCTGTTTCGTCGTTGTCCACGCACTCCACAATCTCTTTGTTCTGACTTTTCAGGTCTGCCAGCTCCATTTTTGTATTTTCCGCGTCGGATACCGCGTCATTATAATTGATAATGGGGATGGCGTTCTGGTTGGCGGCCCTGAAAAGCATTTTGCGGATGTGCTCCGCCTTGGCCGGGTCGTTAAAATGGCTGTGCTCCACCAGCACCTGCCGCACAGAATACTTGGGGCTGATGAAATCCCGGTACATGGACATCAGGATGGTCTGCCCCTGCGCGGCGTAGTCTGTTTTAATTTCGTCCATGTCGCCTTTCAGCTCCAGTTCGCCGTTGCGCTTCATGTAGTCAATCCGGCCAATCTCCGTTGCGCCGGAGGATACCAAAATAAATCCCGGCTTCAGCTCGCTTGCCAGCCGCGCAAATATATTGTAGTCCAGGTCGTTGTCTTCCTTGCGGATCAACGCCATGGACCCGATTTTAATAACCGCGTCAAAATTAAAATTTGCCATTGTATGCCTCCAATTGTTTTTCCTTTCCGTATTATAAGCATTTATACACCAAAAAGCAATCTCTGCGCTTCTTTCAAAGGCTCCTCGCCTCCAAACCTCTCGCCAAAGGGACACATGTCCCTTTGGAATCCCATTTGCCAAAATGCGAAGCATTTTGGGGAACCATTTTATTTATCCCGAACAATGCCATTAAAAATGGCATTGTTCATAAAGGGCTATAAGGGTCAATTGACCCTTAGCGGGAGTTTGAGGGCGGAGTCCTCAAAAAAAGGAGAGTACCATCGGGTACTCTCCTTGGATCGTTTAGTGGTTGTTACTTTACAACGGCCAATGCTTTGGCCACCACGTTTTCCACGGTAAACCCGAATTCCTTGAACAGGATATTGGCGGGTGCAGAGGCGCCAAAATGGTCGATTGTTACGGTGTCGCCCCGCAGGCCTACATATTTGTGCCATCCAAAGGAAGTACCGGCCTCAACGGCCACTCTTGCGGATATGGAAGAGGGCAGCACGCTCTCTTTGTACTCCGCGCTCTGCTCTTCAAACAGCTCTGTGCAGGGCATGCTGACCACGCGGGCCGGAACGCCTTTTGCAGCCAGTTCGTCCGCGGCTTTCATGCACAGCTCCACTTCGCTGCCCGTGCCAATCAATATCACCTTGGCGTCCTTGCTGTCTTTCAGCACATACCCGCCCTTTAAAGCGCCCTTGCCTGTTTCGTCATACAGGGGCAGGGTCTGCCTTGTAAGCGCGATGGCTGTAGGTTTGCCACCGGTAAGAGAAACCTGGTATGCCGCTGCGGTTTCCTTGGAATCTGCCGGGCGGAAGGTATAAGAGCCCGGGATGGAGCGCAGCATGGCAAGTTGTTCAATGGGCTCGTGTGTGGGGCCGTCTTCCCCAACGCCAATGGAATCGTGCGTCAAAATATAGGTAACAGGCAAGCCCATAAGCGCGGATAAGCGCAGGGCTGGTTTCAGGTAATCGCTGAATACCATGAACGTCGCGCAAAATGCTTTCAGGCCTCCGTGCAGCGCAAGCCCGTTGCAAATAGCGGCCATGGCGAACTCGCGGATGCCAAAATGGATATTCGTTCCCGTCCTGTCGGTTTCGGAGAAATACTCACGGCCCTTCATAAGCGAGTTGTTGGAAGGCGCAAGGTCCGCGCTGCCGCCAATCAGGCCGGGCAGCTTGGCTGCAAGCCTGTTCAGCACTTCGCCGGAAGACTGGCGTGTTGCCAGTGGTTTATCAAATTTCCAGAAGCTCTCGTCTTCAAATATAGAAGCCGGAGCGGGCGCCAAATGCTCTTTATACAGTTTCGCAAGGTCCGGATACTGTTTTGCGTATTCCGCAAACAGCTTGTTCCAGCCTTCTTCCCTGGCCGCGTTCTCGTTTTGAATCGCGGTCATGGATTCTTTTACTTCTTGTGGCACATAGAAAGCATCCTTATACTCCCAACCCATGTTTGCCTTCATTGCGGCAATGTTCTCGTCTCCCAGCGGAGCGCCGTGGCATTTGGCGTTGCCCTGCACTGCCGGACAGCCGTAGCCAATCGCCGTATTGATCACAATCAGGGAAGGCTTTCCTGTTTCTTTCTTGGCTTCCGCAATAGCCGCGTCTATAGCCGCAAGATCCGTGTTTCCGTCCGCAACCTCCAGCACCTGCCAGCCGTAGGCCTGATAACGCAGTTTTACGTCTTCCGTAAAGGCAACGTCTGTGCTGCCCTCAATGGTAACCTGGTTGCGGTCGTACAGCAGAATAAGCTTGCCAAGTTTCAGGTGCCCTGCCAGAGAACACGCCTCGCCGGAAACGCCTTCCTGCAGGCAGCCGTCGCCAGAAAGGGCAAAGGTGTAATGATCCACAATATCAAATCCGGGTTTGTTGAACACAGACGCCAGATGCGCCTCCGCCATTGCAAAACCTACGGACATTGCGATACCCTGCCCAAGAGGACCGGTTGTGGTTTCAACGCCGGGGGTATGCTTGTACTCGGGATGGCCGGGTGTCTTGGAATTCCACTGCCTGAAGTTTTTCAGGTCTTCCACCGATACATCATACCCAAACACGTGCAGCAACGAATACAGAAGCATGGAGCCGTGGCCCGCAGACAGGATAAACCTGTCGCGGTTATCCCATTTGGGGTTCTTGGGATTGTGCTTCATATGTTTTGCAAACAACGTATACGCCATGGGCGCGGCGCCCAGAGGCAAACCCGGATGTCCTGAATTAGCCGCCTGTACGCCTTCCGCAGACAGGATCCTGATCGTGTTAACTGCGAGCAAATCTTTGTTGATCATGAATGCTTTCCTCCAAATATATTAAAACTTATTTCTGTCTCCAAATTTGGTATCTTTTCTGGCCGAAGGCCGGGGCGTGGCGGTGTTCACCGGTTTGCGAACCACTTTGGGCGGCTCCACGTCGCGCGGGCTGTTGCGGGGGCTGTTGTTATAGTTTGAAGCGGGTTTACGGTTCGCAGTGTACGCTCCTTTGCCGGATCCGCCGCCGCCGTAATTTCCGCCGCCCCCCGACCGGTTCCTTCTGTACAGAAGGAAAAGAATAAGGCCAACAACCGCGATTGCGATGATTACAATGATTAAAATAGTTGTCATCATATCACCACCAAACAGCGCTCCGCCGCCCGAAACCGTGATGGAAAGCGGATCTGTTACCGCCGTGATCGTTTTGCCGTCCGGCTGCGTTGCGGTTACAGTAAATATATACTGGGTAGTTTTGTCCACCTGCGCCGATTTATTGAACGTTTTGCTGTCCTTGCTCAGGGCGCTGATGGTTCCAATGTCTCCCAATGTTTTTTCCGTTACCTGCACGTTGTTTAAAAGAACGTCCGAAGTATTCTGGATGGTTACCTGCAGTTTAACATTCCCTGGTTTGTCCAATGTATACGAGTCAGCCTCAACGAATACTTTGAGCGCTGCAACTTCGGACGTGGCGGGTTCTGTGCCCGAACCGGATGGCGAAGCGGAAGCGCTGCCCACCGTAACCGTCAACTGGTTGGAGGTCGCGTTAACCGCCGAACTCGCCGTATTGGTGGCAGTTGCGGTAAACTGGTAGTTTGCCGTTGCCTGCGGGCTTTCGGGTATGGTGGCCGTTGTACTCGCGCCTGCTTCCAGAGTTGTTTCCTGAAGGGTTACAGGATTGCTGTTACCGTCCAGCAATTTTATGTTTTTAAGCGTATCGTTTCCGGTATTGGTTACCGTTGCCGTAATGCTTACCTGGTCGCCGGGGTTAATGGTCTCTTTGTCCGCCTTTAATTCCACCGTCATGCCCGAATTGACAACCTGCTTTACGGTTACGTTCAGCGTGCTCAAACTCTGCGTTTTATTTGTGCTGTTGGCCGTGTAGGAGAGCACGGGCTTCACGGCAATGGTTTTGTTTACATTTTCAGACCATTCCATTGTCTTTGAGTCGCCGGGATTCAGCGTAAAAGGCGTGCCAATCACGCTGCCATTATTCAAAGGCGGGGCTTTTAGGGACGCGTTGGTGATTACAACGTTGCCGGAGTTTGTAAATTTAAAAGTGAATTTTACTTTGTCTCCGGCGTCTGCGGTCTTTTTGTCAACGGAATCGGAAGCGTCTATCTTGATGGTGGAAGCCTGGTTGATCTGGATTCCGGTTGTAAGCGCCGCAGGTCCCGCAACGCCGTTAACCGTATAGGCCAATGCAAAATTTAAAGCCTGAGTATTGCTTCCTGTCGCAAAAGAAGCCTTCAGGCTGGGCTGGGTCTGGGTTTGGCTGCCCGCCCCCACAGTAATGCCTCCATCGGGCATAATTGAATTATTGTTGCATGTAAGGCCTGTAACAACAATGGGGTTGGCGCCTGTGTTGGCGATGGTAACAACAGGCTTCACCGCGTCGCCGTTTCCATAATTGCGGTTTTCCAGTGTCACTTCAAAAACAACGCCGTTCGCGTCGCCGGCGGCCAAAGCCGTTGTAATGCCCGTCGCAAACACAAGCGATACGGCAAATACGATCGATAAGATTATTCCTATTTTCCTTCTCAAGAAAGTAACCCTCCTAAACTTAGAATCTTATTTTGATTTATATAATAAGTGGATTTATAATAAGCAATTCAAATGTAATTTTAAACCATCGCTTATTAAGTGTCAACCATGCCTCAAACGCGGCCCGCTTCAGCGCGGAACCGGCACAATCCAATTGTGCGTATCTTCCAGTTCGCCATACTGTATGCCTGTCAGCGTGTCGTATAATTTTTTTGAGAGCGGCCCCATGGCGCCGCCGTTTATAATGTAATTTTTTTCGTCGTAAAACAGCTCTCCAACAGGGCTGACCACAGCAGCTGTCCCCGTGCCAAACGCTTCAGTCATTCTGTTCTGGCAGATGGCGTTGGTTACTTCGTCTATGGTGATTCTCTCTTCTTCCACCGGTACGCCAAAATCCCGCGCCAGCTGCATTACGGAATCTCTTGTAATTCCGGGCAGGATGCTTCCTTCCAGCGGAGGCGTTACCAGCACGCCGTCTATCATAAAGAATATGTTCATGGAACCGACTTCTTCTATATATTTGCCTTCCTTGCCGTCCAGCCAGAGCGCCTGCGCGTAACCTTTTTTGTGCGCTTCCTCACCCGCCAGAAGGCTGGCCGCGTAATTGGCGGATGTTTTGGCAAATCCCAGGCCACCCTTCACCGCTCGCACATAGTGGTTTTCTACATATATTTTTACGGGAGCAAGGCCGCCCGCGTAATAAGCGCCCACCGGGCTCATTATAATATAGAACAAAAACTCATGCGCGCTGCTCACTCCCAGGTACGGATCCATGCCAATGTAATTGGGGCGGATATACAGGGAAGTCCCCCTGGTTTTGGGCACCCAGCCGCGGTCCAGTGAAAGAAGCTGCAATAGGCCGCAAAGAGCGTCTTCCACATCAATATCCGGCATACAGAGCCTGCGCGCAGAGTTGTTGATGCGCCTGAAGTTATCCCGCGGGCGGAAGGTAAGAATTTCACCCTTGGGGCTGTAGTATGCTTTCAGCCCGTCGAATACTTCCTGCCCATAATGCAGAACCGTGGAAGCCGGAGACATGGAAAAATCGCCGTAGGGAACGATGCGGGCGTCATGCCAGCCTTTTCCGGCCGTGTAATTGTATAGAAACATGTGGTCTGTAAATATCTTGCCAAAACCAAGCTTGCTTTCGTCCTGCGGCTTTTCCTTCAACTCTTTCCGCTTTTCAATCGAGATTTCCATTTTTACGCTCCTTTAAGTCTGTCTATTCATTAAAACCTTCCGGTGATTTAACTGCGTGCATATAAACTTCCCCGCGCTTTTGCGGAACAACGCTTCCCAAAAAGGCTTCCTTTATATCCGCTTCAAACTTTTGCACCGCCCGCTGCGGAACATGCAATTCCGCCGAAACGTCCTCCGCAAAAAGGCTCTCGCCGCGCCCCCATCCTGCGCCTGACGCCATTGCCTCCAGTTTGCCAAAAGATGCGTACGGAAGTTTGACGCAATAAACAAAGCAAGGTTCCATTTGCAGCAGTCCGGCTGCATGCAGCGCTTCCGCGGCCGCGCCGCCGTAGGCCCGCGCCAAGCCTCCCGCGCCCAGCAGAACGCCCCCAAAATAGCGGGTGACCACTGCCAGCACGTTTGTGACACCGGCTTGTTTCAATACCTCCAGCATGGGAATTCCGGCTGTACCCTGCGGCTCGCCGTCGTCCGAATACCGCATTGCGGATGCGTCCTCACCCAATATATAGGCGCTGCAGTTGTGGCGCGCATCCCAGTACTTTTTTTTAATCTGCGCGATTCTCTCCTGCGCCTGCTCTTGTGTTTCCACCGGGTACACCGCGCCTATGAACCGCGATTTTTTAATGACCGTCTCGCACGCCGCCTCTTTTGCTATGGTGAGGTACGCTTTCATTTATGCCAGCTTTACCTTGTGGTAAACCTTCTGGCCTTTTTTGAGCATCAGTTCCCCGTCTGTAAAATCGGAGGCGCTCAGCTCCGCAAATTCGTCCGTTATTTTATTTCCATTCACGCTGATTCCGCCGCCCACAATCAACCGGCGGCCCTCTCCCCTGGATTTGGTAAGGCCGCAAAAAATCAGCAGGTCTATCACCTTGGCGTTTTGCGCAAATTGATCATTTGTTATTTCACTGGCGGGAATGCTTCCGCCTTCCGCCGCGCCGCCAAACAGGGCTTCCGCCGCTTCCTGCGCCTTCTGCGCTTCCGCCTCGCCATGCACCTGGCGGGTCACTTCATACGCCAGCACCTTCTTGGCCTGGTTGATTTCAGAATCTTTCAATGCGGAAAGCCTGTTTACCTCGTCCATCGGCAGGAAGGTCAGCAGGGAAAGGCATTTCTTTACGTCCGCGTCATTCACGTTCCGCCAATACTGGTAAAATTCGTAGGGGGAAGTTTTTTCCGCGTCCAGCCACAGCGCGCCGCTCTCGGTCTTACCCATTTTTTTGCCGTCGCTCTTGGTTAAAAGCGCAAACGTAATGCCAAAGGCTGCCTTTTGTTCCTTGCGGCGAATCAGGTCCGCGCCGGCCAGTATGTTGGACCACTGGTCGTCTCCGCCCATTTGCAGCGAGCAGTTGTATTTGCGGTTTAAAACAAGAAAATCATACGACTGCATCAGCATATAGTTGAATTCCAGGAAGGTAAGCCCTTTCTCCAACCTCTGTTTGAAACACTCAGCCGTCAGCATCCTGTTGACGGAGAATACGGAGCCTACTTCACGCAAAAATGAGATATAATTCAGGTCCAGCAGCCAGTCGGAGTTGTCCACCATGATTGCTTTGCCATCCGAGAAATCCAAAAAACGGCGCATCTGGTCTTTAAACTTATTGGAGTTGTGAACAATGGTTTCCCTTGTCATCATTTTGCGCATGTCGCTTTTGCCGCTGGGGTCTCCCACCATGGCAGTGCCCCCGCCCACAAGGGCGATGGGTACATGGCCCGCGCGCTGCATATGCGCCATTGCCATAAGGCCAACGAAATGCCCCACGTGCAGGCTGTCCGCCGTAGGGTCAAAACCTATGTAAAACGTAACTTTTTCTTTTTCAAGCAGTTCCGGTAGCCCCTCATGCGTTGTCTGCCGTATGAACCCACGTTCTGCAAGCGTTTCAAATACATTCATTAAGACAATTTCTCCTTAAGTATTTCTCCCATAGTTTTGACGCCCTTTTGTATGTTTTCTATGGTGGGCATGGAAAAATTGAGCCGGAACGCGTTTAATTTTGGATTTTCCGCATAAAACGGCCCGCCTGGCACAAACGCCACTTTTTGGGCGACGCAAAGTTCAAATATCTCTTTTGCGTTTGTTCCTTCCGGGAACTGACCCCAGATAAACAGGCCGCCCTGCGGATGCACAATGGATACCCCCTTGGGGAAATACTCACTAACCGCATTTTCCATTGCGTCCCGCTGCGCCTTGTACTGTTTGCATATTTCAGCCACATGGGGCTTATAGTAACCGCGCTTAATGTATTCGCTCACAATGTTCTGTGAGAGATTTGCCGTATGTACATCCAGCCCCTGCTTTGCCAGGTTGAACTTGAAGATGATGTCTTTATTCGCGATCGCAGCCCCCACCCGCAATCCGGGCGATATCGTCTTGGAAAAGCTCGTCAGCTTGACAACGATGCCTTGTGTGTCAAACGATTTGATGGCGGGCAGCGCCTCACCCTCATACCGCAGTTCCGCATACGGGTCGTCCTCCAGAATAACGACGCCGTATTTGGCGCAAATCTCATAAACGGCCTTACGTTTTTCCAGGCTGGTGGTAATGCCGGACGGGTTCTGGAACGTGGGGATGATATAAAAAACCCTGGGGCTGTATTTTTTGATCTTGTCTTCCAATTCGTTCAAATCAACGCCGTCTTCCTGCAACTGAACGGTTTTGACATCCGCCTCCGCCAGCTTAAACGTTTGCAGCGCGCCCAAAAAAGTGGGGGATTCCACCAGCATGGAGTCGCCTTTGTTGATAAACGCGCGCGCGGTCATCTCTATTCCCTGGGAAGAGCCGGTCAGGATGATCAGGTCGTCGCTCTCGCGCATAATCCCGGCGTTCATCTCCCGCACCGTCTGCAAAAGCGAGCTTGTGCCCACCGTGTTTCCGTATTGAAAAACGGAGGACGCATGGTTTTGGATAAGCTCCTGCGTAATCTCGCCAATCTGCTCCGCAGGAAAAGAGAGCGGCGAAGGGTTGCCGCCTGCAAAAGAAATCATATCGGGTACTGCCAGCAGGGAGAATATTTTGCGTATCTCGCTGCCCTCAACGCCGTTAAAACGGCCTGCAAATGTAAATTCCATACAGTTTACCTCATAAAGACTTAAATATTATTATAAAGGCATTTTTTTAAAAAAACAACTGCAAAAGCTCTTCAATGTATGGTATAATATCTCGGAATTTAGTTTTAACTATTTCGCTATACAAGGAGGACGGATTCCATGCAGTATTCCAAAGAAGTGGAAGAAATGGTATGCGTAGCCAAGGGGCCCAAGCACGGCCCCGCCCCCATCCCTGAGGAAGGCAGATGGGTATACGCAAAAGAAATTAAGGACATTTCCGGCCTGACGCACGGCGTCGGCTGGTGCGCACCCCAGCAGGGCGCTTGCAAACTAACCCTAAACGTAAAAGACGGAGTGATCCAGGAGGCTTTGGTGGAAACCATCGGCTGCTCGGGCATGACCCATTCCGCGGCAATGGCGGCGGAAGTGCTTTCCGGCAAAACCATTCTGGAAGCGCTGAACACAGACCTGGTTTGCGACGCCATCAACACAGCCATGCGCGAGCTGTTTTTGCAGATTGCATACGGCCGCACGCAGACCGCTTTTTCTGAGGACGGGCTTCCCATTGGCGCAGGCCTGGAAGACCTTGGCAAAGGCCTCCGGTCGCAGGTTGGCACCATGTACTCCACCGTTGCAAAAGGCGTGCGGTACCTGGAACTGGCCGAAGGCTATGTAACCAGCCTGGCTCTGGACGAGAACAGCGAAGTGATCGGCTACCAGTTTATCCGCATGGGCAAAATGATGGAAGATATCCGCAAAGGCAAGGACGCAAACGAAGCGCTGAAAGCCAACACGGGTACATACGGGCGTTACGATGAAGCGGCGAAATACATTGACCCGCGCAAAGAATAAAGGAGGTTTAAGATCATGGCATATTTTGAAGGATATGAAAGAAGAATAGCCAAAATTGAAAAATGCCTTGCCGAATACGGTTTTAAATCTCTGGATGAAGTTCGTGATTTTTGCGTATCCAAAGGCATAGACGTAGAAGAAATTGTAAAGAGCATACAGCCCATCGCTTTTGAAAACGCGGTATGGGCTTATACCCTGGGCTGTGGAATCGCGGTTAAAAAAGGCTGCAAAAAGGCTGCAGACGCTGCGGAAGCCATTGGAATTGGCCTGCAGGCGTTCTGCATTCCGGGCAGTGTTGCGGACCAGCGCGTAGTGGGCATTGGCCACGGTAACCTGGCTGCCATGCTGCTGCGCGAGGAGACCAACTGTTTCTGCTTTTTGGCGGGACACGAGTCTTTTGCCGCTGCGGAAGGCGCCATTGGCATTGCCAAAACGGCAAACAAAGTACGCAAACAACCCCTGCAGGTCATCCTGAACGGCCTGGGGAAGGACGCAGCGCAGATCATCTCCCGCGTGAACGGATTTACCCATGTGGAAACCAAGTACGATTATTCCACGGGTGATCTGAACGTTGTGTTTGAAAAAGCGTATTCCAAGGGTGACCGCGCAAAGGTGAAATGCTACGGCGCGGACGACGTTATGGAAGGCGTTGCGATTATGATCAAAGAGTCTGTGGACGTTTCCATCACCGGCAACTCCACCAACCCCACACGCTTCCAGCATCCCGTTGCGGGCACATATAAAAAATGGGCGACCGAGAACGGCAAGAGGTATTTCTCCGTTGCTTCAGGCGGCGGCACAGGCCGCACCCTGCATCCGGACAACATGGCTGCGGGCCCCGCTTCCTACGGCATGACCGATACAATGGGCCGTATGCACAGCGACGCGCAGTTTGCAGGTTCCTCCTCCGTTCCCGCGCACGTGGAAATGATGGGCCTCATTGGCATGGGCAACAACCCCATGGTGGGCGCATCCGTTGCGGTAGCCGTTGCGGTTGAAGAAGCTCTGAGCAAATAATTTAAATATTTAAGAACGCCATGCAGTGTATGGCGTTCTTTTTTTATCTTTTTTTGGAGGTTTCCCGCCTCCAAGCCTCCGGCCCAAGGGACAACTGTCCCTTGTGAATCCCATTATTTAAAATATAAACAAACCTGCCTCTAAAAACAGTTTAGTTAAACCACAACTCTATGATCGCGAATATTTCGTTCATTTAAAGCAGTAACTTGTAGGGAGCGATGACCACATCGCTCCCGCGAAATTTTCCAAGGCTTTCACATGTGAGAGAAAACATTTGTCTTTTTATTTTCTTTTAATAATACTACTGCTTCATATGATATAATTTGATTAATGCAAGCTTTTCATATAAGGAGCTTAGATATGGATAATCTGGAATTCACCAAACTCACGCCGGAAGAACTGCCAGCGGTTCTGGAGATATACAACCATTATATTTTAAACACCACCGCTACTTTTCATATGCACCCGCTTACCTTGGAAGAAATGCGTGGCATTGTGTTCTTTGATAGCCCAAATTATCAGACATTTTCTATAAAAACAGGTGAAGCTCTCTGCGGCTACGTGCTCTTAACCCGTTACAAGCCGCGGGAGGCATACGACGGTACAGCGGAAGTAACCGTTTACCTCAAGCCCGGACTTACAGGCAAAGGCATCGGCGCAGAGGCCATCCGGTTTATTGAGCAGTTTGCACGGCAGAAGCAGTTTCACGCATTACTGGCCATCATAACGGGCGGAAACACCCCAAGTATTAAAGCGTTTGAGAAAAACGGATATATAAAATGCGCGCATTTCAAGGAAGTTGGCAAAAAGTTCGAACAGTTGCTGGACGTTGTCGCCTATCAAAAAATCGTAGAATAAGGCTTAAAGCATTGTTTTTCTTTTGGCTCCACCTTTTTTTTACTAAAAAAAAGGTGGAAATAAAAAAGAGCCTTGCAGCTCTCTTTTTTATAAATTAAATGCCGTACACCAATCTCTGCACAACGTCTGCCCAAGGGATCCGCGGCAGGTGGCTCAAAACAGGCAAACCTGCGGCACACGCAAACTTTTGCTTACTGCTGCTTCCGTCAGGACCTGACAGGGTTCACAACATTGCATTGCACAGAACCCATTTCTCAACGCCCCTTGCCGGTTCCATACCGGATAAACGGCTGCGCTCGGATTGGAATTCAGCCCCGCTATAGCGGATTGCAGGCTACAGGGCACCGCTGGCTCCCCGCCTAGTACGGCAAACTGAAAAACCAAAAGGTCAGTTTATACATAATACCATTTTCGTTTTTGAGCGTCAATCTTTTTTCTTAAGCCTTCCAAGGTAATATCTGCACGCATCCGCAAACCGCACGTCCGCCTTTAAATCCAGAACAACCGGCATAACGGCCGTGTTGCAAACATTGGCAGCGTACAAAATGGCCTGGTTGATTGTGCGCACAGTCCGCGCCATATTTTTGCCCGCAAGTCCCTGCAGCTCTTCCAGCGTTTCTCCACGAATGGTTAATTCCAAATCAAACGCCGGGTACTCGGCCTGCGCCGGGTTATTCATGGGGCAGGCCGTCTGGCACCGCTCGCAGCCGTAAAGCTGATATACAAACGGTTTTAGTTCGTCCGGCACTGTGCCGTTCATGTGGGTTCGCAGGCATCTGGAATACACAATGCCATCTTCTGTGACCGCTCCGCATGGGCAGGCGTTTATGCATGCGCCGCAGTGATTGCAACCGCTGTCCATGGCAGGCGCCACCCCGCCTGCCGGAAGTTCCGCCAGCAGCAAAGTCTGGATATGCACCAGCGAACCGAACGCCGGGTGGTAATAAAAGCCGTTCCTGCCAATCCAGCCGCCGGTGGCAAGCGCCGCGTGTTTGGCAGGCAGGGATGAATCCCTTTGCGCCAATATCCCCATGCCGCTTAGCGCTTCCGCCAGTTTTTCCGCGTTTGCGTATGCGCGGTTGGACGCGATATAATAAGAAGAAACATGGATATGGCTTGCGTCCCCGCTTTGCGCTGGGGCATACCGCGCAAACAAAACCAGCACGCTTCCCATCCCCCAGGGCGCTATCCGCGCGTCGTCAAATCCATATTGCTGGGCTTCTTTTATAATCGCAACGGCGTTTTTTGTGTCCATAGGGGTATCATAATCAATATGCTTGCAATAATCAAGCGCACCCTTTATAATTTGGGTTGATACAATTTTGTATATGAGGTATATATTGTGAAAAAACGTTTGGCTTTCTTGCTTTCAATATTTTTTATAGCGGCGGCTTTGGTTGCCTGCGCTCCGGCCAGCGAGGTAACGGTGGCGGACGAACAGCTGAATTTTGTTAAATTGGAACAAGCCAAGGAATACGCCGGAATTGCTCCCTCCCAGGGAAACCAAATACTGGCTCTCAAATTTATGGCCCAGAATGAAAACCCCAATCTTACCAAAATATCCGAAGCTTTTTTTGGTGAGACGCCCAGCACCCTTTCCAACGGTACAAATTCCTATCCGTGCAGATCCATTGCGTTTGAAAAAAGCACGGATAAAATTATAGTTGTTCTGGTGTTCGACGTTCCGGCGGATTTTAAAACCTCTGCTTCAAAATTCTCGCTCTCCGGCAGCGCGTTCAAAACAATTGAACTAAATGTATAAATAAGCCGAAATCATTAAAGGCAGGAAACCCTGCCTTTTTTATTTGGAGGCTGCTCGCCTCCAAGCCTCCTGCCAAAGGGTCACTCAACCCTTTGGAATCCCATCTGTCCTGTAATACCGCTGCGCAGTGTTACAAAAAACAATCAAAACCAGCGTGCTCTTGCATACGGCATTCCAATGTAACTTGATATATTATGAGGAAAGCAATTTCTTTTAAAAGTGTTTCGAAGAACTTACGGAAGTCATCCATGTGCAATTCCATATGAATTGCACATGGATGCACAAAAGACTATCTGAAGCGCCCGGGAGTTGTAGGGAGGGCGGAAGCCTGCCGTCGGACGGGGAACCGGTCCTCCGCCGAGTTAGCAACCGTATCTTTTTTCGATATCGGTAATTTTTGAAATTCTGCGCACATGCCGCTCGTCTCCGGAGAACGGGGTATGCAGAAACGCGTCTACTATTTCAAGCGCAAGCCCCGCGCCAATCACGCGGCCACCCATTGCAATCATATTCGCGTCGTTATGCAGCCGGGTGGCTTTTGCGGAAAACACGTCCGAGAGCAGGGCGCAGCGCGCGCCCGGAACTTTATTTGCGCTAATGGATATGCCAATTCCCGTGCCGCACATCACAATCCCATAGTCCGCTTCGCCCGCCACTACGCATTTGGCAACCGCTTCGCCGTAATCCGAATAATCCACAGCATCCGCGCTGTTTGTGCCAAAGTCTATAATCTCGTAACCGTTGCTGTTTAAATACTCCACAAGTTCGCCTTTCAGGATAAATCCGCCATGGTCGCATCCAATTGCAATTTTCATATGTATTCACCTCACCTGCTTAAATTATAAAACAAAACGAAAAGAAGGGCAAACCGTATTTGCTCTTCTTTAATACAACCATTTACATCAATTATAAATCTTCTTCCTGCTCCAGCCGGGCCACAATCTTTTTAGCCGCGTCGTTCAACTGAACGGCGCATTCCCTGTATTCGTCCACACCTTCGTCAAACGGATCCAGAACGTCAAACCGTTCTTCCGTCCTCTCTCCATCCAGGTTTTGCGCAAACCCAAGGAAAGAATGCATTTTGCCCACACAATCCGGCGCAAGCGCTTCCATTTGCTCAAACACAACGGAGCTGATAGCCAGCAGCAAATCGTATTTGTCCGCCAGCTCCACCGAAAACTGCCTTGCCCGGTGCTTTTCCAGGCTGAGGCCATATTCTTCCATAACCTGCTTGGCTTCGTCCGTTGCTTCCGCGCCTTCGCAGGCAAAGGTTCCTGCCGACTTGACTTTCACTTTGCCGGCCAGCTTGGTACTTCGGCCTACCGCGTCGTCAATCAGTTCTTCCGCCATGGGGCTCCTGCACGTATTGCCCGTGCAAACAACCAGTACCCTAATCAATTTTAACCTCCTTGGCAGCATTTATAATGGTATGCCCTGCTGCCCGCATCATTCTGTTCATCAAAGCCAGACCCATTTCGTCTGTTGCCACGGCATGAAAAAACACGTTTTCATACCCCTGGTTATCTATATCGCGCAAAACCGCAAATAAATTATGCGCTGCCTCTTTATTTCCCGCGCCCATATCAATTACATTTTTACCGGCATAACTAGGAATATTTGCATGTAGACACATTATAGCACACTTGTCTTCGCAATTAAAATACATTTCATGGATTTTTTGAACAACGTCCCCATCCGGGCCTGTAACAACAACAATCTGGGCTTTTGGCGCGTAATGCTTGTACTTCATGCCGGGCGAAGCCGCCGCTTCTTCCTTTAATTCTCCCAACACGGCGGGATGCACGCGCACGTCTCCGGCTGCTTTTTTAATCATTTCTGCCGTAACGCCTCCCGGACGAAGTATTAAAGGAACATTCCCTGTCGCGTCGCACACTGTGGACTCAACGCCAACAGAGCATTCTCCCCCGTCTATAATCAGCGAGATATGGTCCTTAAAATCTTCCAGAACGTGCTGCGCACGCGTTGGGCTTGGCCTGCCCGACAAGTTTGCGCTGGGCGCGGCCACCAGCCGTCCGCTTGCCTGTATAATATCCCGCGCCACCATATTATGGGGCATACGCACGGCAACCGTATCCAGCCCGCCGGTAACAACGCCGGGCACATCCGGCCTTTTTTTTAAGACCACCGTAAACGGCCCCGGCCAAAACGTTTCCATCAGCTTATGGGCAAGCGGCGGTATCTCCCGGGCCACCAGGCCGGTCTGGCCGATCTCGGAAATATGTACAATCAACGGATTATCCGAGGGCCTGCCTTTCACCGCGAATATCTTGGCGATTGCAAGGGGATCCATGGCGTCTCCGCCCAGGCCGTATACCGTTTCTGTTGGGAAGGCCACAATCTCGCCCGCGGCTATCATTTTGGCAGCCTGCTGCACCGCCCTGTCGTATTCTTTTTTACAATTTATTATCTCAGTCATATACACAAAACCATTGCCGCGCCCGCGGCGATTCCCAATATCAGTGAAACAAAAGCGGTTCTTTTGTTTCTCAGCCGGATGGTTTCCGGTATCATCTCACGTATTGTAAGATAGAGCATCGCGCCCCCGGCAAATCCCAGGCAACCGCCCACCACCAGCCGGGAAATCGTCCCCAAATACCCGCCCACCAGCACGCCCAATGCGGTTGGTGAGCCTACAACAAGCCCCAGAAGCAGAATTTTCCATGTTTTAATGCCAGCCAGACGCAAGGGCAGGGACATTGCCATTCCTTCAGGAATATCGTGCAGAAAAATAAGCAGCAGCAGTTCCCATCCAAAATTCCCGGGCAGGCTCATCCCGCTTCCTACCGCAACCCCTTCGGGAAAATTGTGTATCGCGATTCCGGCGCAAAGCAGGATGCCCATCTTTTTAAGCGAACTGCGGCTGCGGTTAGAAAAAAGGTCCTGCGCCTCCACGCGCTGCCCAGCTAAAAGCAGGGAGAGCAACAGTACAAACAGAGCTCCGGCCGCCACGCCGCATACCATGGTAAACGCATCCGTAGCCAGCACCGCCCCGGGCAGTATATCAAAAAACACCACCGCCAGCATGATGCCGCCAGAGAATCCCATAAGCACGGCGGGCAGGTTTTTTTGCCGCGTGCTTACCAGGAGCGAGAGCGCCGCGCCAAGCCCTGTGCCCGTCATACCTGCGATGCAACTGATCCACATCCACATGCAAAAAGCCTCTCAGTATAGAATATGTATATATACTGATAACTATGTTGCAGTTTTACGGTTTATTCCGAAAGGCTCTTTTGCCTGCTTTCCAGAATCAGCGCGTCAATCATCTCGTCCATATCCCCGTCCAGAAAAGCTTCCAGTTTATACAAAGTCATGCCAATCCGATGGTCCGTAATGCGGCCCTGCGGAAAATTATAGGTACGGATGCGCTCGCTTCGGTCGCCGCTGCCAACCTGGCTCCTGCGGCTTTGCGCAAGCTCGGTTTCGCTTTCCGTTTTCAGCATATCGTACAGGCGGGAAGCCAGCACCTTCATTGCCTTTTGTTTGTTTTTAAGCTGAGATTTTTCGTCCTGGCACACCGCCACCACGCCGGTGGGGATATGGGTGATGCGCACCGCCGAGTCCGTGGTGTTCACGCTTTGTCCGCCATGGCCGCCGGACCGGAACACATCCACCCGCAGGTCGTTGGGGTTCAGGTTCACGTCCACCTCGTCTGCCTCGGGCAGCACCGCCACCGTTGCGGCGGAAGTGTGTATCCTGCCGCCCGATTCCGTTTCTGGCACGCGCTGCACCCGGTGCACGCCGCTCTCAAATTTAAGCTTGGAATACGCGCCGCGGCCGGAGATGAGCAAAATGATTTCCTTTACGCCGCCAAGTTCGGTCATGTTGGAAGACAATACTTCCATTTTAAAATTGTGGCGCTCAGCAAAGCGCGTATACATACGCAATAGCGAAGCGCCAAACAGCGCGGCTTCTTCTCCGCCCGTTCCCGCGCGAATCTCTACAATTACGTTTTTGTCATCGTTGGGGTCTTTGGGAATAAGCATAAACCGCAGTTCCGATTCAAGGCGTTCTTTTCTGTCCTGCTCTGCCGGAAGCTCCATGCGCGCCAGCTCAACCAGGTCCGGGTCTCCGCCTTCACCAATGATCTCCTGGCTTTCCCCAATATTCCTGTTCACAGTTTTTAGCTCGCCATACAACTGCACAATTTCCGCAATGGAGGAATGCTCCTGCGATAGCTCGCGGAATTTATCCTGGTTCGTAATAACTTCCATAGTGGAAAGCTGCTCCGAGAGTTCGTGGTATCTTTTTTCTATTGCCTCTAGCTTATCGTACATACAATTACCCTGTCCCTGCCCGCCAGATCTTTTATGCAGCGGATATTTTTATAGTAATTTTTTTTCAATATGGTTTCTACGGCGCTTTTCTGGCCGCAGCCTATCTCAAACGCCAGTGCACCGCCGGCGCGCAAAAAGCCGCGGGCCCGCGGCGCTATATTCTCGTAAAATGCAAGGCCCCCAACAAGCGCCCCTTTGGGCTCCCAGTCGCGGACCTGCGCATCCAGATTTCCATATTCGCCCTCCGTAATATACGGTGGGTTGCAAACAATCAGTTCAAACGTTTCTTTTATTCCTTCAAACAGGTCGCTTTGAATGGCTCTATATCTTACGGTTCCAAGCGCCTCCGCGTTTTGGTTCGCAATTCGCACGGCTTCCGGGCTGATATCACTGCCCAGAACGCGCAACCCCGCCAGTCTTTCCATCACAATGCCAATGCACCCGCTGCCGCAGCAAAGATCCAGCGCCGTTTTATACCCATAACCCTGTATCAGCCGCAACGCCTCGTCCACTATGATCTCCGTATCCAGCCTGGGAATCAAAACGTTTTGATCCACATAAAAGGGAAAACCCATAAAATATTTCTTGCGCATGGCGTAACCCAGCGGCATGCCCACCGCTCTTTTGGCAAGTATTTCAGCCGGATCAAAATTCGTTTCGCGGCCTCCCTGCAAAAAAATGTCCCCCAGCCCAATGTTCAGGCCGTCCGCAACAATCAGGCGTGCTTCCGCATCCGCTTCCTCTATTCCCAGGCTTTCAAGCGCCTTCTTGGTTTGGCGGTACAGGTCCAGCACTTTCATTTAGGCGTGTTCGTTCTCCGCGTGCATAGTCTCTCCATGCGCAGTTTCCTGCGTTTCCTGTTTAATGTGCGAATAGGAAACGCGCAGCGCTTCTATTTCCTCTTCCGAGCGTTCGCCTTCTGCAGCCAAAAAGGATACCAGCGCCACTTCCACCATGGCGTCGTCCGGTTCTTTGGTGGTTAGGGACTGCAGCGCCATGCCCGGCGCGCGCAGGATTCGGGTCAGCTTGTTGTCGTATTTGGCAACCAGTTTTAAAAATTCATAGGAAACGCCTGCCACAAGCGGAAGCAAGAGAATCCGAAAGCCAATCCTGGCAAACGGGTTGGGATCCCAGCCCAGCAGCGTGAATATAAAAATAGAAATAACCACCACCAAAAGCAGGTAGCTTGTTCCGCACCGCGGATGGCGGGTGGTAAATTTCTGCGCGTTTTCCACGTTCATTTCGCATTCGTGCTCATAGCAGTTGATTACCTTGTGCTCCGCGCCGTGATATGAAAACAGGCGTTTTACGTCCGGCAAAAAAGTGATGATGTACAAATATATCAAAAAAATGACCAAGCGCAAAGCGCCGTCTATAATATTCATCAGCGTTGGCTGGTTAATATAGTGCGTAATCAGGCCGGTCAAAAAATTGGGGAGTATAAAAAACAGGCCGACCGCAATGAGCACTGCCACAACCACGGCAAAAAATATGGCGACATCCATGGAGCTTTTGCCTGTTTTTCTGGCAATGAATTCTTCCGCGGCGTTGGGTTTCAGTTCCTCCGCCGCGGCAGTTTCGTCGTACAACCTGGCCGAATCCGTAATGGTTGTAACGCCCACAAACATCATCTGCACAAACGAAGCGACGCCGCGAATGACGGGCAAACTCAAAAACTTGTTTTTGCGGCTGTACAGCACAGCCTTTTTTTTCTGCAGGGCAATTTCCCCGCTCTCCCTGCGGACGGCAATGGCGATCGTGTGTTCCGACTGCATCATTACGCCTTCCAAAACGCCTTGTCCGCCTATGCTTGTTCTTTTCATAGTTACTCCTTCAATGGATGCCCATATAAAAACAGACCGAAATGCACGGTCTGCAATGAACAAAGATTTACTCGAGGTTGTATCTCTTTTTGAAACGGTCCACGCGGCCGCCGGTATCAATCAGCTTCTGTTTCCCCGTAAAGAAAGGATGGCATTTGGAGCAAATATCTACCTTAAGCTCTTTCTTGATGGAACCCGTTACAAAAGTTTCGCCGCAAGCACATTTTACCGTACATTCACCATACTTGGGATGTATTCCTTCTTTCATTATTCTCACCCCTTTGCTAAAAAAGTCGCAATAGTTATTATAGCATAAAAATATTGAAATGCAACATATTTTTATTGGAGGCTGCTCGCCTCCAAGCCATTAGCCAAAGGGTCATTTCACCCTTTGAAATCTCATTTTTAATATTAAAGTCTTTTGCTTTTTTTGTTAAGAAAAGAAGCGGGTTTGAGGGCAGAGCCCTCAATACCTGCTGTTCCCCATATTATAGCCTTCTTTTTCCCAGATATTCAGCCATTCGCGCAGGCGGTTTAAGAAATCCTCGTTGGTATCCGTTCGCACCAGCATGCTGATCAATTGCTCCGTTACCTCGGCGGTATTGCCGGAAGACATTACCTTGCGCATGGACCAGATACCTTCTATTTCTTTCTGGGACAAGAGCAGTTCCTCGCGGCGCGTGCCGGACTTGGCCAGATCGATCGCCGGGAAAATGCGCTTTTCGCTCAAGCGGCGGTCCAGATGAATTTCCATGTTGCCCGTGCCCTTGAATTCCTCGTATATAATCTCGTCCATACGGGAACCGGTTTCCACCAGGGCTGTTGCAATGATGGTAAGGCTTCCGCCGTTTTCAATGTTTCTCGCCGCTCCAAAAAACCGTTTGGGTTTATACAGTGAACTGGGGTCAAGGCCGCCGGACAACGTTCTGCCCGAAGGCGGAACAATCAGGTTGTATGCGCGGCCAAGGCGCGTTAAGCTGTCCAGCAGCACCACAACGTCGCGCCCGTATTCCACCAGGCGTTTTGCCCGCTCAATCACCATCTCAGCAACCTTTGCGTGGTTTTCCGGCCGCTCGTCAAAGGTGGAATACACCACCTCGCCATTGATGGACCGCTGCATGTCTGTTACTTCTTCCGGGCGCTCGTCTATCAGCAGTACAATCAGTTCCACTTGGGGGTAATTATGCTTAATGCTGTTTGCAATCTTTTTTAACAGAATGGTTTTGCCGGCCTTGGGCGGCGCTACAATAAGGCCCCTCTGCCCTTTGCCGATGGGGGATATCAGGTCTATGATGCGGATGGCTAGATCCCGCGAAAAACGGATGTTTTCCAAGGTGAACCGCTCGTCCGGGTAAATGGGCGTTAGCTCCTCAAACGGTCTTCGGGTGGTGCAGCGTTCCACGTCCTCCCCGTTTACATCTTCTATATAGAGCAGCGCCAATAGCCTGTCTTCGTCCTTGCTGGGGCGCGTTTTGCCGCGCACCTGGTCACCCGTTTTCAAGCTGAACTTGCGTATCTGCGCCATGGAAACATATACGTCCTTGTTGCCGGGCAAATAATTCTCGCTCCGCAAAAATCCGTATCCTTCCGGATGTATCTCCAGAATACCAAGAGCCTCTCCGCATTCCCCGGTATTTAAAATCTCGTTCACCGCGTCGTTATTTGGCACGTATTCTATGATGCGGCGGCGGCGGGACGATTGTTCCGGCTTTTCCGTTCCTTCCTGTGGTTCTGCCGCATCGGCTGCCTGGCTTTCCTTTTCTTCCGCTTCAGCACCCGGCCCGGCTTCTTCTTCGGGTTCATCCCGCTCATCCTTGCTTTCCCAGCCGTTTTGCGGCGGCGCAGGCTCATAACCTGGCGGCGCAACTACGCTCTCTTTTCTTGTCTGTTCGTTCTTATTTTCCAAATCCATCAGCATGGAAATAAGCTCTGATTTTTTATATTTTGTTACAGACTTAATTCCCGCAAGCTTTGCAATTTCACGTAAATCGGACAGATTTTTAGACTCAATCAAGCCAATATCCAAATAATACAACCCCTTTTTATTTATGATAAAAATCTAATAATAACAACATTGAACTTCAAATAAAGAAAAATTAAGATTTTTCACTTGAAATGTAATGTTTACATCTGGAATAAAAAACTAACCTTATTATTTATTATTCTTATTCATTTGTCAATACTATATTTGTTTGAGTTCTATTTTATTACCAATTGATCCATTTATTTACGTCAAACAACCCGTCCCATACAAGACTGCGGCGGCACATACCGCACCGCCCAGCCCTGCAAAATCAGTTGGCAAAATCCATAATAAAGATGCGCTGGCGTTTTTTTAAATTATCAGCAGTAATTTCCAAGGAGCTCCCCCCCAGGCGGGATATATCGTATTCCTTGCCTGCCAGGGTGGTAAACTCGTGGACACCCTTTAACTGAATCTTGGATACTTCCGTCATATAATGCATGGGTATGGTTATATTGGGGGATAGTTTTTCCATAATCTGCAGCGCGGCTCTTGCGTCTATTGTATAAACGCCGCCCACGGGAATCATCAGAATATCTATTTTTCCGGCATCGGCAAAAAAGCTTTCACCCGGCACTGCGCCCACATCGGACATGTGCAGGATACGAATGCCTTCCGCCTGAATGGTAAACGCAGTAACATGCCCGCGCTGCTTCCCTTGCTGGCCATCATGTTCCAGAGAAACGCCTGTTATCTCAACCCCGTCTTCCCTGTATGTTCCCGGGGCGTCCACCAGCGTATAATCTCCTTTGATTCCTTTTGTATAAGAATGGTCGAAATGATTGTGCGAGACCAATACGATATCCGCTTTTTCGTCAATTTTCCCATAGCCCACCGTCTCATCAAACGGATCGATCATAATTGATTTTCCGTTTTTGAGTGTGATTTTAAAACAAGCATGCCCAAACCATTTTATGATCATGATAGGTTCCTCCCATTCTAATTTTTTGTTTTGTACGTAATATAAAGTTTGTTAAGCGCTTCCGCGTCACCTATTTTAATAATGTACTCCAGGTCAATGTTTCCTTCTTTTTCCGAAAGAAGGCTCTGCACGTGGGTGGGAAATACGCTTACCTGCATAGCGCCAAACGGAGTGGCGTAAAAAGCTTCAAAGGGTGTTGTTTTCGCAAAAACAAATTCCGTTTGAAGGGCGCCCTGCCGCTCCAAATGAATACGCTCGTTTTCCACCCGGAGACGGGTTTTGGTGTTTTCAATCCCCGACATCTCGCTCTCGTCATATTCTATTATGGTGGAACCGTTTTCGTGAGACAATATGCCGTCTGTAATCAACTCAATTGCGTCTTCCTGGCCGCCCTCAGTATGGCTCCCCTTAATTGTAAGCAGAATATCCTGCATCCCGATATCCCCGGCATTTCATAAAATATTAAGTTATTATATCACAAATTATGGTTTTTTAAAGTGTTTTTATAGGAATTTCTCTTATTTTAACAAATAATTTATAAAATTAAAAGGCCTCCCCAAAAACGGATTTAAAGCGGATTTTTTTCTTGTCTTTTTCTTGTGCCGCGTCCGTTCCCTTATCAGTATATGCAGGATCCGTCCGGTTCATAGCTACAATACAAAGCGGCGGAAAAAGCACGCACCACCAGTTGTCTCCCTTGCCTTCGCCCAGAATAATTTTTACCGCCTGATAGTTGCCGGCCGGGTATACGGCGTCCCCGTATTGCTTATCCGGAAAATAGCTTTTTCCAATGCTCACAGCCGCCGTATAATCAAACCCGTTTTTTATTAAAACCTCATTTGCATTTTGGGTAATTTCATTTATGTGTGAGGTCATATACGTTTCCGCCTGCTGCATGGTTTGCATTTGTTCCATTGCCTGCCCGGTTTTTTCCAAAAGGTCGTCCCGCACTTTTAATTTTACAGCCTGGTCCGCTTCCGTATTGCTGTTTGCAATCACGTGCAACCGGAGCGGCTCCGTTTGAGCAACCGGTTGGCTTGCGCATCCGGCCAGAATGCCGGCGCCCAATAAAACAGCCAGGATAAAAGATATAATTCTTTGCATAAAATCTCCTTTATTCTAGCTAAATTATTGTCTATATTTTATCTTTTATACAAAAATAATATTGCATCGGCATTTTCCATATGTTACAATTTTAAGTGAAAAAGACCCCTGATAAAAAATAAAACTTTACCTCTTTTTGTTATGAGGAAATTTTATGGTCGGGTTTTTTCCAATCATAACGAGAAGGAGGGATTTACGATGGCAGATAGAACATTGGTGTGCAAAGATTGCGGCCAGGAATTTACTTTCACGGAAGGTGAACAGGAATTCTTTAAAGAAAAAGGATTTCAAAACGATCCTGTAAGATGCCCTGCTTGCAGAAAGTCAAGAAAGCAGCAGAGAAATTCTTTCAGAAAAAATTATGACGACTAAACATACCTAGAACAGAAAATCAATCCACTTGCCAACCGGCAGGTGGATTTTTATCGGCCCTTAAGCCATCACTTAAGAGCGAATCACCGGTATTTTTTATACAATTCTCTTATCAGTTGTAAATGCACGTCTTAATCCACGCTCATTCCTGCCAGATGACGGGAAGTGTCTTCATCTTCTACGCGCCTATTGCAGCCTTGCACTTGCATATCTGCGCCTCTTCTTTTTTGATTCATTTTTTATATAGAGCATATTATGGCGGTAATCCGTCTTTGATCATACATGCGTAAAAAAACAGCCACGATACGCGGCTGCTAAAATTGGTTCGGGGCAGTACGGCCCCAAATACTTTAATAAGCTTAATCCACCAGAGGTTTGCCTTCTCCATCCACCTTGATGGAGCCGGTTAGAATTTGAATGCCTTCAACCAGGCCCCAGATAAAGGATATGGGAGAAGTTATTACCAGCACACCCAGAACAAGCTGCGCAACAGCCTTGCCCGTGTATCCCAGGTAAAAATTATGCACTCCAAACACACCCAGGCAAATACCCAGCACGCCCGCGGCGATACGGGACTTTCCTTCACGCACAGTCCCCCTCAGTTCTCCCAACTGGACGCCGCAACGCACGCAAACAACGGCTTCTTCTGCCGTGGCAGCGCCACAGTTCCAGCAATAATGGTTTCCCCGGCCTACAGGCACACCGCATTTTAGGCAATATTCCGCGCCCGGGGCCAGCTCTGCGCCGCAATGCCTGCAAAATTTGTAAATAGGCATAATTTCCCCTCCCTATAATTTTAATATAACGCGTAAATACAATGCTGCAAAACCTGGTCCTTTTGAATTAATCCCTGAGTGTTTTTCCAGAGGCGTCCGTTTTGATGCTTCCCGTTAAAATCAATATACCGTCCACAAGGCCCCAGATGGCGGAAACGGCGGACGTGATTCCAAACGTAAGAAATCCAAGAAAGAAAAGCACCAGATGGATAGCGCCCTTGCTGTTGTATCCCAGGTAAAAATCGTGAATGCCCAGAGATCCAAGGAAGATTCCCAGCAAACCCGCCGCAATCTTTGATTTTCTGTCGTCCCCATAGGCGGACCCGTTGCCAAACTCCCTGAGCTGCACGCCGCAGCTTACGCACACCACCGCCTCGTCTGCAGTCGGTTTGCCGCAATTCCAGCAATAATGGTTGCCCTTGCCCGCAGGAGCGCCGCATTTGGAGCAAAAGCCCGCACCCTGGGCTAACTCCGTGCCGCAGTGCCTGCAAAATTTGTACATTGGCATTGTTTTTTCCCCTTTTTATAATATAAAAGCCCTGTTTAAATATGGGCTCCTATTTCTTTCAAGTAATGGTCCAGCGCGTCCTTCCAATGCGGCAGCCGCGTGAATCCCGCTGCATCCAGTTCCCTTTTGGAAAAGCATGAATTTTGGGGCCTTTTTGTCCTGGACGGATATTGTGCCGCCAATATGGGTTTCACAACGGTCGTGCGGCCAGCCAAATTCATAATTTCGCATGCGAATTCATGCCAGCTGCAATAGCCCTCGTTGGATACGTGGTATGCGCCGTATTTGTCAGTCGCGATCATATCGCAGATGATGCGCGCGGCATCCGGCGTATAGGTAGGCGATCCAAACTGGTCCGAGACCACGCTGATTTCGTCTTTTGTCTCAGACAGGCGCAGCATTGTTTTCACAAAATTGTTGCCGTTTTTCCCGAACACCCAGGAAAGCCGTACAATAAACAATTTTTGCACCTGCGACCGGCATTCGCCTTCTCCCAGATACTTTGTGCTGCCATATACGCCCAGCGGATTTTTGGAATCGTCCGCATTGTAGGGTTCTTTCTTGTCTCCGTCAAAGACATAATCCGTGCTGATATACATTAATTTTGCGCCCGTCTCTTTTGCTGCTAGCGCAATGTTACGGGTACCCATTACATTTACCGCGTACGCTTTTTCCTGGTCGTCTTCCGCCTTGTCCACAGCGGTATAAGCCGCACAGTGCACAATGCAGGTTGGGTTGGTTTTATTAACGTATGCCACAACCGCGTCCCTGTCTGTCAGGTCGAAATCCGCAATGTCCACGCCAACGGCATCTATACTCCTGTCCTGCAAAACCCGTACCACATCGTAGCCAAGCTGCCCGGCAACGCCTGTAACCAAAACCTTTTCCATACCTCACCTGTTTGTATACATTTTTTCATAATAATTTTTGTATTCGCCGTTAATAATGTTCTTCCACCAATCCTGATGGCTCAAATACCAGTCTATTGTCTTCTGAATGCCCTTGTCAAAAGGTGTGGCGGGCAGCCAGCCAAGCTCGCTGTGTATTTTGGCGGGGTCAATGGCGTAACGCAAATCGTGCCCCGCCCGGTCGGTCACGTATGTGATCAGGCTTTCGGGCTTGCCCAGCGCTTTTAGGATGGTGCGCACCACGTCTATATTCTTTTTCTCGTTATGCCCGCCAATATTGTACACCTCGCCCACTCGGCCCTTGTGGATCACCAGGTCTATGGCCGAGCAATGGTCCTCCACATACAGCCAGTCGCGCACATTTTCGCCTTTGCCGTATACGGGCAAAGACTGGTCTGCCAGCGCGCGGGATATGATGAGCGGAATCAGCTTCTCCGGAAAATGATACGGCCCGTAGTTATTGGAGCAGCGCGAAACTGTAACCGGCATTTTGTATGTTTTAAAATACGCGAGAGCCAGAAGATCCGCCGAAGCCTTGGAAGCCGAATAAGGGGAAGACGTGTGAATGGGTGTTTCTTCCGTAAAGAACAGGTCGGTCCGCTCCAGAGGAAGGTCCCCGTATACCTCGTCCGTGGATACCTGGTGGAACCGCTGTACGCCGAATTTGCGGGCTGCGTCCAGCAGCACCTGCGTGCCCATAACGTTGGTGACCAGGAATATCTCCGGGTTTTCTATGGACCTGTCCACATGGGATTCGGCGGCAAAGTTAACCACAATATCAAATTTTTCCTGTTCAAACATTTCGTATACGGCCTTGCGGTCCGCAATATCTCCACGGATAAACTTGCAGTTGGGGTTTTTCAGCGCGTCCTCCAGCGTTTCCAGGTTGCCTGCGTAAGTCAGCAGGTCAAATGCCACAATCTTGTAGTCCGGATGCTCTTTAAGCATGTAATATACAAAATTTGCGCCTATAAAGCCCGCGCCTCCGGTTACCAGTATCTTCATTCATTTTCTCCTTTTGCACATTTAAAAATTTGCGTCGCTTTCTTGCAACAGGGGAGCGTTCAGGTCTTTGGGAGACAGAATGGGATCCTGCACATCCCAGTTAATCCCAATCTGCGGGTCGTCAAACCGGATGCTGCGGTCGTGCTCCGGTGAATAAAATTCGTCCACCTTGTACTGAATCTCGCAGTCTTCCGTGAGCGTTAAAAACCCGTGGGCAAACCCCTTTGGAATCCATAATTGTCTGGCGTTTTCCGCCGTGAGTTCAATGGAATACCATTTTTGATAGGTGGCTGATTGTTTTCTTAAATCCACCACAACATCCAAAACTGCTCCACGGCTGCAACGGATCAGCTTGATCTGGGACTTTGGGGAAAGCTGAAAATGCAGGCCCCTGAGCGTGCCCTTCTGCTCGGAAAAAGAATGGTTATCCTGCACAAAATCCGCAGACAGCCCCGCTTCCTCCAGCTTGCACTTGGAATAGGTTTCCGTAAACCAGCCCCGGTGGTCTCCATATACCTTGGGGCTTACCACATAAAGGCCTTCCAGGCCGGTTTTTTCTACATGCAGGTCACTCATCAGTCGAACACCCTCCCCTCGGCAACCTTTAAAAGATGCTGCCCGTAAGGCGATTTGCCGTACCGTTTTGCGCTCTGTACCAGTGTTTCTTTTGTAATCCACCCTTTGCGGAAAGCAATTTCCTCCGGCGCGGAAAGCATGATACCCTGCCGGGACTGGATGGTTTTTACAAAATCGCCCGCCTCAATCAGCGAATCAAACGTGCCGGTATCCAGCCAGGCGAATCCCCGGCCCAGAAGCTGAACGTCCAGTGTGCCGTCTTCCAGGTATACGCGGTTTAAATCCGTTATTTCAAGCTCGCCCCGTTTGGATGGCCTTAAGGCTTTTGCGTATTCCACCACGCGTTCGTCGTAAAAATACAGCCCGGTTACGCAGTAGTTGCTTTTTGGGTTCTCCGGCTTTTCTTCAATGGAAATAGCTTTCTGGTTCTCATCAAACTCCACGATTCCAAAGCGCTGCGGATCGTCTACATAATAGCCGAACACAGTGGCACGGCCCTGATTGCCGGAGGCTTTGGCCAGCATGGAAGAAAGGCCGTTTCCGTAGAAAATATTGTCCCCCAGTACCATGGCACAGCTTTCACCCGCAATGAACTCCTCGCCGATGATGAACGCCTGGGCCAGCCCGTCCGGCGAAGGCTGCTTTGCGTAAGAAAGAGAGATGCCAAACTGGCTGCCGTCTCCCAGCAGTTCTTCAAACCTTGGAAGGTCGGTTGGCGTGGAAATAATCAGTATATCCTTGATGCCCGCAAGCATGAGCGTGGACATGGGATAGTAAATCATGGGTTTATCGTATATGGGCAGAAGCTGCTTGCTTGCGACAATGGTCAGCGGATACAGCCGTGTGCCTGACCCTCCCGCCAGAATAATACCTTTCATATAAGCCTCCTCAAAGCTCTTTTGAGTTTCCTCTCCATTTTTTAAAATATTTGAACATGGAAGAAACCTGGATCAACAAATACTTGGGGCTTTTTGCCCCCAGCCTGCTCCAATGGTGGTACACCCTTGCATAGGGGTAGTACACCGCGCGCGCGTGCCGCATGATCATGCGGGTTAAATCCGCGTCCTCAAAATACAGGAAATACCTCTCGTCAAAACCGCCCACCCGTTTAAACAGGGATGTGCGCATAAACATAAAGCACCCGGTTACATACTGGACGTCCCGCACCCGGGTAAGGTCCTCGTTTCCCATTACATACTCGGTTCGCAGCGCTTTGCTGCTTTTAAACGGAAGCCTGCTTGCCAGCAGGTATTTTACTTTGGGAAATATTTTAGGGAGCAGTTGAATGCCGCCGTCCGGAAAATAGGTGGCGGGGCACGCGATGCCCACATCCGGATTCTTGTCAAAATAACCGCACAGTTCCAAAAGAACATCCGTTTTAATTTCTATGTCGGGATTGATCACCGCATGATACTCGGAATCCAGCAGCGGAAGCACCAGGTTGTGCGCCGCGCCGAATCCTTTGTTTTCGGGTGAGCGGACCACTTCTATTTGCGGAAACTCCTTCCGCAGAAGTTGAGCGCTTTCATCCGTCGGCGAGTTATCCACCACATACAAACGAAAAGACGACTCCCCTGTATGTTGCAACAGCGAGTGGACGGCATTGCGGGTACTATCCAGATCATTGTAATTTACGATGGCTGCCGTAACGCGTTGCAAATAGGAACCTCCTTAATCTTTTTTCGCATTCTTTATTATATAAGGAATTATGCCGGTTGAAAATACTTATTTATGCCTGTTGGAAAGAAATATCGAAAGCACAATGCCCACAACAATCACGCCCGCCGCCACAAGGCCCACAATAACGGCAAAGAGTGAAACGTCATACAAAAACTCGTTGCCGGAGCCTCCCTTTACAAACGAACCTATGGATATAATTGTTCCAGCCAGCACAATGCTGATCGCCAGAAGTATAATGCTGAGCGAAATGCGGTTAAACAATGTGGTCAAATTTTTTTCCAGCTTGTCCATCTCTTTGATTTTAAGTTCAAACACAAAATCTGTTTCTTCCGCTTTTTTAATAAACCGCGCAAGAACGCGGGGAATCAGTTTAACGGTATCGGCGGCATCTATCAAGCCGGAGAGCATGCCGTTCTTCAGTTCGTGCGTGTCAAACGATTTTATCAGAACCTTTTTTGCAGTTTCCTGTGCAATTTCCAGCATGTTAAGCTGCGGGGAGAGTTTTTCTATTATGGTCTGCGCGGTGCCCAAGCACTTTGCAATCAGGGTGAACGCGCGGGGTATCCTGATCTTGTACCTGGACGCAAGGTCGAACAGGCCCATGAACACCTGCAGAATATTCACTTTGCTGAGCGGCCTGTAGACAATGCTGTCCAGCAAATCTCCCACGCTGTTTTCAAAATCCTTGAACTGCACCTTTTCCTGGGTGATGCCCAAATCCACCATGGCCTGAGCCACGCGGCGGGTATTGTGCAGGGACAAGCCAATGAGCATGTCTGTTAAGAGCTGTTTGTATTTTTCGGTCAGTTCTCCCATCATACCAAGGTCTATAAACACAATCTGTCCGTTTTCCCGCACGATAATGTTGCCGGGATGCGGGTCCGCGTGAAAAAAGCCGTCCGACAGCATCTGCATGATGAGCGAATCTACAAAGGTGCGCGCCAGCTTTTCGGAATCCATGCCCTTTTGCCGGATGGCTTTCAAATCGGTAATCTTCATGCCGCCGATGTATTCCATGGTAAGAACCTTTGGCGTTGTGTATACCCACTTGATCTCTGGCGCGCACACGCTGGCGCTCCGGCGGTTCTGGCGGAACCGGTCGCAGTTTTCCGCCTCTATGGTAAAATCCAGCTCGCTTGCAAGCACGTTTGCAAACTCTTCCACCATGCCGTAAAAATCGTACATTTCGCCGTACTTGGTATACTTATTCACAAATTTTGCAATGCGCTTTAAAATGGCGATGTCTATATCCACAATCTGGCGGATATCCGGCCGCTGCACCTTTACGGCAACTTGCGCGCCAGAGTGCAGCTCCGCGTAATACACCTGGGACATGGAGGCCGAAGCGATAGGTTCCTCCGGAAAGCATTTGAATATATTCTCCAGTTTATCCCCAAACTCGTTTTCAATCATTTCTCTGGCGCATGCAAACGGAAAAGGCGTAACGGAATCCTGCAGTTTTGCAAGCTGGTTAGCAACGTTCTGCGTGATGATATCCGTTCGCGTGCTTAATATCTGGCCAAACTTAATAAAGGTGGGGCCCAGCTCTTCGCATGTTTTGCGGATGCGCTCGCCAATAGAAATGCCGCGTGCGGCGTGCGATTCGTCCAGTACCCGCGCCTGGCGGCCGCGTATTGTAAACACGGTATTTTTAATGAAAAGGAAACCAAGGCCGTTTCTTGAAAAAGCGGCTATGATTTCCCTGTATCTTTGAAAATTGGTTACTCTGTCGATGCCTATCACCTCCGGAGCTTGCGTCCGGCCTGGCAAATTACTCCTTGGTTTCCTGCTGTTTCTTCAGCTCTTCGCGAATGATCTCGCGAACCTCTTCTTTGGATACCGGCCTTAATTGATCCATTGTGTTGACGGCTTTTTTTACCTCGTCTCCAATGATCCTGGATAATTCTGACCGTTCGGTTTCGCCTTTTTTCACCAGCTCGCTTACAAAAGCGGATGCATCCTTTTTGGCAACTTCGCCTTTCTGGACTGCCGCTTCCACCAGTTCTTCAATTTTTTCCCTGGAGTAAGCGAATACGCCAAATCCAAAATTAATTGTGTCTTCCAGTATTCCGGCCATTTTAAAAACCTCCTTATTTAAGGTATTTAAACTATCTGTTAGTTTACTACCATTTTTAATATACGTCAATTGCCGCGGTTTTAAACCCACTCCAATGCCGGCAGCATTCTTTGAAAATAATAATTTGCTATAAAACCGAATCCGTACTTGCCGCTTTGATAGGAGCAGCGCTTTTGCTTTTCATAATACGGTTGATCCATTCCGCGGCGACGGCCATCCCGCCAAGAGCGGCCAGCAAAAAGCAAGGCAAAAGCGACGTGCCCGCATATCCGGCAATGGCGCCAAACAAAGGAGGCATAAACGTTGCGCCAATATACGCGCAGCCCATCTGCATGCCTATCAGAGTTTGTGAAAGCTGTTTGCCGAACCGCACGGGGGTTTCGTGCAGCATGGCGGGAAAAATGGGGGCGCAACCAAGCCCGGTAAGCAGGAAACCCAGAAGCAAAAGAACGCCTGAGGGAAGAAAAATAAGCGCCGCGCCAGCTCCAATGATTATCTGGCCAATGCGGATCATTGTTTTGTTGTTCAGCTTCATGGATATAAACCCGCATACAAACCTGCCCACCGTGATACCCAGATAAAACATGGATATCCATTGCGCGGCTGCCTCTGGGGAAAGGCCTCTTGACGCAACCAGATAGCTGCTGCCCCATAGCCCCGTGGTGGTCTCCACCGCGCAGTAAAAGAAAAACACCAGGAGAGCTGCCTTTGCCCCCGGCATTTTGAACACTTGCCCGAGCGGCGGCCTGGGCGCGGCGTTTTCCGCCGGATTATCTTTGCCCGGAACCGCCTTTTTCCACATAGGCAGTGATACAAAAAGAACCGCGACAAGCGCCGCCTGCACAAAGCCAATGGTTTGGTACCCCATTTTCCAACCGCCCGTTTGCAGCAGGAACATGGACATAATCACCGGCCCGGCTGTTGCGCCTATCCCCCAAAAGCAATGCAGCCAGTTCATATGCCTTGCCTTATAATGAAGCGCAACAAAATTATTGAGCGCCGCATCCACCGAACCGGCGCCCAGCCCCAGCGGAACGGCCAGCACGCATAGCCACCAGAACCCAGGCAAAATACTAATGCCCAGCAGGGCCAGCGCGGTGAGCAGCACACTTACCGCCGTAACCGTGCCTGTGCCAAATTTTCTAACCACCCGCCCGCTCATAAAACTGGAGATTATCGTTCCGCCGGCCATGATCATGGATATGATTCCGGCGTACGAAACCGGTACGCCAATGCCCGCGCTGATGGAAGGCCAAGCCGAACCCAGCAGGGAATCCGGCAGCCCCAGACTGATAAATGACAGATAAATAATAACCAACAAACCGGTCAACATATTAAATTCCTTTCTTTGTTATTATAATGGAATCGTTTAATTGCTCCAGAGCGGCCCGAATGACGCCCTGTTCAAAATCTTTTTCAAAACTGCCCGAGACGCATACGCTCACGCGGAAATACGGGGGCACGAGGCTTTGCGTATACGTTTGTATCTCTTCCGCGCTGCCGATTTCAAAAAAATCGCCATACAGAACAAACTGCTCCGGCGCAACGATGCAGCAATACGTTGCCAGCAGCTTTCCCACCGCTTCCGTAACGGCTGCCCGGTCCGTGTAATCCAGCCCAAGCCAGTCCGTTTGCGACGGCATACACGCCAACTCGCCTGCAAAACTGCGAAACCCCGTATGTATTTTGCCGTTCATCAAGATCCCGGCCCCTACCCGGTATATCCTTGGAAAATATAAACCGGCAACGCAGCGCAAATTTGCATGCTCTTTATAAAATCCGCTTACCGCCGCATTTACGTCGTTTATAAATGCAACCGGAAGGCCATAACGCTCACGGTAAAACCGCATAAATTCGCCGCCTATCAGTTTTTTATAATCGCCTCCAAGAATGACGCCATCCTCTTCCGGACCCGGCAAACCAAAACCAATTGCGCCTATTGCCGGAAATTTTTGAACGGCTTCGTCTATATATGCGCTAAAGCCCCCGATTTCCACTTCCGGTACGTATGCCTCCTGCCGTGCCAGGCATTCCCCATATAAATTCACAATTAAGAAATGGATCAGATTGCTGTTGTTTTTCTGGCATCCGTAGATTACAACGGCCTGGCGAAAATTCTCGTTATATGTGTACAATATGGAAGGCCGCCCCCCGTTGGAGGGGATTGCGGAGCCAATCAGCACTTCGCCCGTCTCCTGCATTTCGGAAAGCAGGGACGAAACAGTAACCACGCTGAGGCCAGTCTTTCTGGATAGCTGGTGTACGGTTGCGTTCCGCAGTTGCATAAACTCCGCGCGCATCAGAGCCTTGTTGACTTCTTTTATTAAAACGGTATTTGCGCTCAGCATACCTGTGCCTCCTTTTATTAAAATACTTTTTAAATGTTCTTTAATAACAAATGTACCCAATATATTTGATTTTGTCAATACCTTGTTTGAACCGGAATGGAAACGGGCAACAAAAAGTTTGATAAGTTGTTTTATTATTTGATTTTTTGTGCTATATTAAAATTTATGAGCAAAGAAAGGGTTTACCTGATGGAAATAAAGGAAGCGATCGCGCAAAGCGCGGCAGAGGCTCTGGGCCTTATACAATCGGAATTACTGGACATGCTGGAGGTACCGCCGGATCCAAAAATGGGTGATCTGGCCTTGCCGTGCTTCAGGCTTGCCAAGCAGTTGCGCAAGAGCCCGCAGGCGATTGCCCAGGAACTTGCCGGGCAAATAAGCGCGCCCCAAGGCATTGGACGGGTGGAGCACCAGGGCGGTTATATCAATTTTTTTTATGACCGGGCCTTTTTCTGCCAAAATACCCTCTCCTCTGTTTTTGCGGCGGACAACTGGGGTTCTTCTGATATGGGCCAAAACCGCTGTGTGGTCATTGACTATTCTTCCGTGAACATTGCAAAGCCTTTTCATATAGGCCATTTATCCAGCACAGCAATTGGGAATTCCTTATACAAAATCTACAAATACCTTGGCTTCAACCCGGTTGGCGTCAACCATCTGGGAGACTGGGGAACGCAATTCGGCAAGTTGATTACAGCCTACAAACTGTGGGGGGACGACGCGGAGATAGAGCGCGATTCCGTTTCCGCCATGCTCAAGCTTTATGTGCGTTTTCATGATGAAGCCAAGAAAGACGAATCGCTGGACGAAATGGGCCGCGCCTGGTTTAAGAAGATAGAGGACGGGGACCCGGAAGCCCTGCGGATATTTGGCTGGTTTTCCGACCTGACCCTGCGCGAAGCCAAACGCGTGTATGAAATGCTTGGCATTCAATTTGATTATTTTACCGGCGAGAGTTTTTACAACGATAAAATGCAGCCGGTGATTGATGAATTAAAGGAAAAGAGCCTGCTTGAGATGGATGAAGGCGCATGGATTGTGCGGCTGGACGAATACAGCCTGCCCCCCTGCATCATTCTGAAAACAGATGGCGCGACGCTGTATTCAACGCGGGATCTTGCAGCGGCTGAATACCGCAAGCAAACATTTGATTTTTACAAGTCCCTTTACGTAGTGGCCTACCAGCAGTCCCTGCACTTCAAGCAGTTGTTTGCGGTGCTGGAAAAAATGGGCAAGCCATGGGCCGGGCAGTGCGAGCACGTGGCCTTTGGCATGGTTTCCCTGGAAGACGGAACCCTTTCCACCCGTGCGGGCAAAGTGGTGCTGCTGGAGGATGTTTTAAACCGCTCCATAGAAAAAACCCTTGCCACCATTGACGAGAAAAACCCGGGCCTTGAAAATAAGGAAGAAGTCGCGAGGCAGGTGGGCATTGGCGCTGTGCTGTATTCCACCCTCTCCGCCGGGCGTATAAAAGACATTACTTTCAGCTTTGACCGCGTTCTGAACTTTGACGGAGAGACGGGCCCATACGTGCAATACACGCACGCGCGGGCTTCCAGCGTTTTGCGCAAATACGGTGAAACGGATGTGGAGGCGGATTATACTGCCCTGGATAACGGCGACGCGTTTGCGGTGATCAAGCAAATTGCGGAGTTTCCCTCTGCCGTGGTTCTGGCCGCGGATAAAAATGAGCCCTCCATTATCACCAGGCATATCACGCTCCTGGCGCAATATTTCAATAAATATTATTACGAATGCCGGATTATGGATGCGGACGCACCTAAGACACGCGCACGGATAGAGCTCACGCGGGCGGTACAGACCACCATCAGAACAGGCCTTCACTTGCTGGGCATTGCCGCGCCTGAAAGGATGTAGGAGATATAACATGCTGGACATAAGAAAAATCAGAGACGACCGCAGCGAGGTGGAAGCAGCGCTGGCCAAACGCGCAAAAAATTATTCACTCACAGAAATATGCAATGTGGACGAGAAACGCCGCGCCCTGCTTCTGGAAGTGGAGCAATTAAAAGCAAACCGCAACAAGGTCTCCAAAGAAATACCCATGATTAAAAAACAGGGTGGAGACGTTCAGTCTTTAATGAACGAAATGAAGGCTGTCTCCGACAAGATTGGGGAGTTGGACCAGGCTGTTTCCGATACCGAAGCGGAACTGCAAAAATTGTTGCTGGAGATTCCCAACACGCCGCACGAGAGCGTTATTCTGGGAACGGACGAGAACGACAACAAGGAAATACGGCGTTTTTTGGAGCCCACGCATTTTTCGTTTGAGCCAAAGCCCCACTGGGATGTTGGCTGCAACCTGGGCATCCTGGATTTTGAGACCGCAGGCAAGGTGACGGGCACAAGATTTGTATATTATATGGGCCTGGGCGCAAAGCTGGACCGCGCGGTATCTTCTTTTATGCTGAAAAACCATACGGAAAAACACAATTATATAGAAGTGCAGCCGCCGTACATTGCGCACGAGCGTTCCATGATTGGCACCGGGCAACTCCCCAAATTTGCCGAGGACATGTTTAAGCTGGAAGGGCTGGATTATTATCTGGTTCCCACCGCGGAAGTCCCCCTTACGAACATGTACCGCGACTGCATATTGGAAAAAGAAAAGCTGCCCCTGTATGTAACTGCGCTCACCCCCTGTTTCCGCGCGGAAGCGGGCAGCGCCGGGCGCGATACCCGTGGCCTTATACGCCAGCACCAGTTCAACAAGGTGGAGCTTGTAAAATTTGTAGAGCCCGAGACTTCTTACGCGGAGCTGGAAAAGCTGCTGAGCGACGCTGAGGAAATTCTTAAGCTTTTAAAGCTGCCCTACCGCGTTGTACAGCTTTGCGGCGGGGATCTTGGATTCTCTTCCGCCAAAACATACGATATTGAAGTGTGGATGCCCAGCTACAACCGCTACGTGGAGATTTCCTCCTGCTCCAACTTTGAGGATTACCAGGCGCGCCGCGCAGGCATACGCTACCGCGCCTCCAAAACGGACAAGCCGCAGTTCTTGCATACCCTGAACGGAAGCGGCCTGGCCGTGGGCCGCACCCTAGCCGCCATCCTGGAAAATTACCAGCAGCAGGACGGCAGCGTGCTGATCCCCGAAGTCCTCCAGGAATTCATGCAGCAGCAGTATATACGCGGGATCAAATAGTTGTTTACCCGGAGGCGGACTGATTCCTCCGAATAAAAAGATAAAAAAAGGCGGGCCGTGTTGCCCGCCTTTTTTTATTTTTTACATGTACTTTTCCACTTTGCCGACTTTCTCATTCAGTTCGCCAATGTAGCTTTGCAGCTCTGCTATTTTGTTCATGGGTGATAAGGATAAGAACATTTTATTTACCTGGTATAGTTCGTCTATGGCGCTCAAAAAATCGTCGTACAAATTCATGGGTTTTTTCTGCGTGTTTTTATCCTGATACGGATTTATGTACTCCATGTCTTCTTTTTTTAGATCCTGCATAATCTTCTGCACAAGTTCAGGCGCATTTTTAATCACGCTTCTGTATTTGTTCTGGTAGCGCAGCATACCTTTTTTGTCGCCGCCCAGCTCAAACGCGCAGGACCGCACTGACTTGCCCTTGGCCATGGAAGTCAGAATAAAACGCACCAGATCCACCGTCTCGTCTTCGGAGAAGGATACAAAGCTGCAGACTCTGCCTTTGATGCTGTTTTCTTTTTTAGCCTGAATATAATAAAAATTGCGGATACTGTTTGGTTTTCTTCCGGTGAGTTTGGCGATATTGTCAAAAACGTTTTTCAAGGGACGGCCTTCCGCGTCCGCTTTCCTGATTTCTTCTTTTAACAGCTCAATCTCATTTTGCTTCCAACCGGAACTAAAAACGCTTCTGTTTTCCTCCAGGGGATTTTCTATCTCAGAATTAAAACTGCCCACACACATTACCTCCTAAAAAATGGCTTTTTTTATTATTCGCAATTTCCATTTTTTTATTCAAAATAAAAAAACAAAAGCGGCTTTAGGGGTTTGTTGCTTTTGTTAGTCAGTACAATAATATTCACAGTTGGCCTGTCATATTACTAGCGCGCATGCGAATATCTTTAATGGAGGGGGGCCCGCTATGGAAAAATTCTACGTTACTTTATATATCACTGCAAAATCACCCGGCATGGTTAAAGTGAACAACCAAATACTGGGTGATACCGCTTCCCCTGTGGTGGCTTCTGTTTCCTGCGGCGATATTGTATATATAGAATGGCACCCCATTATGGAGCATTACGCCTCTTGTTTCATCAAACTGGAGTTTGATCAGGGCGAACTGGTGCAGGCGCCTCTGCCACCCTATTGCAGTTTGTTTATGTATGAGCACAATATTTTTGAAATATCCTTTTCCCCCAAACTGATGTACTACGGCTCGGATATTATTCCGCATATTGTATGCCAGAGAAGCTATGCGCATGAAAAAATAAATTACGGCGCAAGTATTTATTACGATTCCGGTTATGTGTTCTGCATAGAAAACCAGTATGATTTTAACATTTTATTTGCGCAGTACATAGATTTTAATCTAGCGGACGCCATGATTGACATGCATTTTATTGCCAATAACTGGTTTGTATGCGCGCACGCAAAGGACAGTATTATCATCCTCCGGCATTCTAAAAATGTGGAGCTGGTATACTCCGGCGAAGGCAGCGTGGATTTTAAGGACAATGCCCTAACCATCAACACGGCCTTTGGCGATCCGGCCGGACGGCAGAAGGTAATCCAATATGGAATTAAAAACAGCGTGCTGGGCGTACGGTCTTATTACACAAAAATGGAACTGTCAAAAATATCCAATTCAGAAATTGCCGTGCATACCTTTTTATATTCTATCAAGAATAATATTATGGACGACGCTCTGTCTTTTTTGGATTCAGCATTGATCAAGCAGAACGCCCAGGACGATTTAAAAAACTATTTTGGCGAATTTGCGCATATGCGCACCCATTTGTTCCAGAACCGCGTAAAATCGCCTGATATATGCGTTGCCCTGTTCAGGCAGATATGTGAGAATATCTACATTGCGAAAACCTTCTATTTTGAATTGACGGAACAGAACGGAGCGTTTAAAATAACGAATATCAGCGAATGAACAGGTTTTAACGCGTTGATTGAGGGTAAATATAAGGTAGTACCATACATATAAACGAGTGCACGCCGGCAACGCAGCCCGGCAATAACGGAGGATAAAATGTTTTTTTCAGCATACAACAGCTTTACTTTTTTGATTATCATACCCGGGATTATTGTATCCATCTGGGCGCAATATAAGATTCGGAACACATACGCCGCCTATGCGAAGATACCGGGCAACAACGGCGTGACCGCAAAAGATTTTATATCCGTTATGCTCCGGCAGAACGGCATAAATGACGTTCAGATTATTCCTGTGCGCGGCAGCCTGACGGACAACTTTAATCCCCGGAACAGGACAATCTCCCTTTCGGAAGGCGTATACGCTTCTTCTTCTATTGCAGCCATTGCCATTGCCGCACACGAGGCTGGCCACGCCTTGCAGCATTCCAAGGGCTACGCGCCGGTAAAGATTCGCGGCGCGCTGGTTCCGGTGGTTAACATCATCAGCTCGCTCGCTTTTCCGCTCATCATACTGGGCGCTATTATGCAATATACGCCGCTTATCTCTTTTGCCGCATACGCGTTTCTTGCCATCTGCATATTCCAGCTGGTAACGCTGCCGGTGGAATTCGACGCGAGCCGCCGCGCCCTCTCCAATATCACCGCGTCGCGCGTGCTGGACGAAGCGGAAATAACGGGCGCAAAAAAGGTGCTGAACGCCGCGGCCATGACATATCTGGCTGCCCTGCTGGTTACCTTTTTGCAGTTCATCGGGTTTGCCGCAATGTCACGCCGGAATTAGCTTCTTGCAAGGGCTTTGCCCCTGCACTCCACCAAAGGATCGAACGACCTGGAAGCCTTTGTTAAAATGCCATTTCCAATGGCATTTTAAGAGTAAATAAAAAAACTTTAAGTCCCGAATAAAACATTTTTTATAAGCTTAAATACGAAAATCCGTATCAACTTTATGTATAAAGTTGATACGGATTTAATCTTTGGCGGGTTAAAGGCGCAAAACAAAACAGGGGGTGGCAAGGAGGGCGAAAGCCCAACCGTCGGATCCGGTAAATGGAGTGACCGCCGCCGGTGGCGGATGAAGAAAACGCAGTTTACACTGAACGCGTGATGAATGCAAGCGTTTACTTAAAAAACCTACGCGATGCATGAATCCGTTGAGAAGTAAGGCAAAGTCCCCCGCCGAGTGTGGGGCTCCCCCTCCCCCGAAACGTCTCCCTGCAAAAAAGACGGGACGGAAATACATCCGTCCCAAGCATAGGGGTATTGGGATCCAAATGGGTTATTCTTGAAAACTATTTAAACACCACGCTTTGCGGCTTTACAAGGCGGATATTGATGTTTACGGAGTCTTCCTGCTCCTCTATGCTGCAGTGCGCGTTTACGCCCGCGTCCTTTACCTGGTTCACCGCTTTTTTAATAGTGTTGATATAGATTCTGTAATCCCGGAACAGGTAGGCGAGCTTTTTGCCGGCCGTTTCCCCGTCGTACATCCGTTTGATTTCCTGCTCCACAAGCTGCTCCGTGTCCCGCACTGAGAGGTTGCTTTTAACAATGGTTTTAATGAGCTTGAGCTGCATTTCCTCGTTATGCAGCCGAAGCAGCGTGCGCGCGTGCCTTTCTGTAAGGCCCGAATGGATGATGCTGCTGCGCACGTTTTTGGGCAATTTTAATATGCGCAGCTTGTTTGCGATGGTAGACTGGTTCTTGCCCAGCCTGTGCGCGAGCATTTCCTGGGTAAAGCCGTGCTCCTTCATAAGGCTCAGGTATCCTTCCGCCTCTTCGAAGAAATGCAGGTTTTCCCTTTGCAGGTTCTCGATCATGGCCAATATGGCGCTGTCCTGCTCTGCCGAAGGTTCAAGCACTATAGCTGAAATGGTGGTTTCCCCCAGCATTTTGCATGCGCGCAACCTCCGCTCCCCGGCAATCAGCTCGTATAAGTCGTTGTCCGTTTTTCGTACGGTGATTGGCTGCAGGAGCCCGTAGTTTTTGATGGATGAAGCAAGCTCGGCTATCCCTTCTTCATGAAACGTTTTTCTTGGCTGGTTTGGGTTAGGCTTTACGTCCGATATCAGTATTGAGCATAAAACCGCCTCGCTCATTGGCTGCTTGTCCGTCAATCTTGCAAATTTAAGCATAGAAACACCCCTTTATATGCTATTTACCAATATATCTTTAAATTTCTGCATACTTTTTGTTATTCCTGTCTGCCCGACAAAACAAGTGTTTCTTCGCCAAAACAAGTGGAAATGCGACACAAATAAACTCTTTTGTTTTTTTGCTTTTCATCTGTTTTCTTATGAAGTATAATAAACGTAAATCACCCCAGATTTTGGGGAAATTCTGCAAATCAACCCCGGATGTACAAAACCTTTCAGGGGACCCGATAAAAGGAGTGTGAGATATTTGGCAAAAACCATTGCGATTGCAAACCAGAAAGGCGGCGTGGGCAAAACAACAACCGCCATTAATTTAAGCGCCTGTGTGGCGGAGATTGGCAAAAGGGTACTGCTCATAGATATTGACCCGCAGGGTAACGCCACCAGCGGCCTGGGCGTCGACCGCGCGCTGATTAAAAAATCTTCATATGATATTATAGTGAACAGCGAGCCTCCCAAAAGCGCAATATTGCCCACCATGATGGATAAACTGCACATACTGCCCGCGAATATTGATCTTGTGGGCGCGGAAATTGAACTGGTATCCATGATGGCGCGCGAGCATATGCTTAAAAAGGCGCTCTCCAACATACAGGATTCATACGATTATATTTTTCTGGATTGCCCGCCTTCGCTTGGACTTATTACTTTGAACGCGCTTACCGCCTCCAACAAAGTGCTGGTGCCCATTCAATGCGAATACTATGCCCTGGAAGGCCTTTCCCAACTGATCAATACGATTAAGCTGGTACGCCAGAATTTGAACACTTCCCTGGAAGTGCAGGGTGTTGTGCTGACTATGTTTGACGGCCGCACGAATCTTGCCATTCAGGTGGTTGAGGAAGTGAAAAAATTCTTCCAAAATAAAGTGTACAACACAGTTATTCCGCGAAACGTTCGCCTGGGTGAGGCGCCCAGCTATGGACTGCCTATTATCAAGTACGATGAAAAATGCCTGGGTTCCGCAACCTATATGGACCTGGCACGCGAATTTATAGCCAACGAGGAGGGCAACCTATGAAGCAGGCGTTAGGCAAAGGCCTGGGGGCGCTTATATTAGACGAACCTGCGGCGCCCAAAAAGCCGTTTGAGGAAGTGGACATCCAGCTTCTGGACACCGATCCTAACCAGCCCAGAAAACACTTTGATCCTGAAAAACTGGAGGAACTTGCCCAGTCCATCCGTACCCATGGCGTAATGCAGCCACTTTTGGTTGTACGGAATGGCGCGCGGTATACCATCATTGCCGGTGAGCGCCGCTACCGGGCGTCCCGGCTGGCCGGGCTTTCCACGCTGCCCATTATTGTAAAGGATCTTACGGACAGTGAGATTCTTGAAATGTCTTTAATAGAAAACATTCAGCGAGAAGACCTGAGCGCAATTGAGCAGGCGGACGCGCTGAAAACGCTGATGGAAAACTATAACCTGACCCAGGAAGAAGTGGCGAAACGCGTGGGAAAATCAAGAAGCGCCATTGCAAACCTCACGCGCCTGATTGGGCTGCCGGACGAGGTAAAGCAACTGGTGCAGAAAGGTTCTCTCTCCGCCGGGCATGCGCGCGCGCTGCTTCCGCTGGAAGACGCTAAAAAAATTGCCGCTGCCGCGGCGCTTGTAATCAGCCGCGAATTTTCTGTGCGGCAGACAGAAGAATATGTGCGCAAGCTTCTCTCTACCCCCGCTATTCAAACAAAGCATGCTGACGCACGCTCGCCGGAGCTGGAGGACGCGCAAAGAAATCTTTCCGAATTATTTGATACCAAGGTTTCTTTCTCTGGCTCACCCAAAAACGGAAAAATTATCATTGAATATTATTCCAAAGAACAACTGGAAAGCATATACGATAAACTAACGGTTAAATAATCTTTTATGTTTGTCAAAACAAAATTCGGCTTACGCCGGATTTTTTATTTATTTTTTTCTTGACCGTAAACAAACAAAACCCAGAGCGTTATTTATATAATGAAATTGTTTCACGTGAAACATACATCTATTATTTTATCCTGCCGTTTCCCTTATGGCAAGCCAAGAGCAGCCTGCCCATTATTGAACAGCAGAGTATCGCGTGTTTACCATGGATATTCAAATTAAAAAAGATGCTCCCAGCGAAACATCTTTTTAATTTGTTGGAACAACAAATGTTTCACGTGAAACATTTATACGACTCCGGATATAAATGCGTACAAAAAATTTGTTTTATAAAAGAACGTAAGTAAAACAGATTGGTTGATGGACTGAGTAAAAGCGGGAATAGCTATTAAAAGCACCACAGCGGGAAGAATCAAAACAACCGCGTACATGGCGCAAAATCCGCGGACACCGCCCAGCACGCCGCCCACCAAGCCGTCGAAATTTTTGAGCACCGGAAAAGGCCTGGCATAATACATAGAACTTAAAATAAGCGTAATGAAGACTCTGGCCAAAATGTAGATAATTAAAAAAGAGACCATGTTCACCGTAATATTTGCAACCGTATGGTTTAAATAATCCGCCACGGTTGAAGCGTCTTTGGAGGCAAATACCAAATGCGTCATATTGTAATATAGAGTGTCCCCAAAAGGCACCGGCAAATTCGCGTGGTCCACCACATCCTTGATCTGGTCTGCAGACAAAGACTGAACAGAAGTGCGCGCCAGTTCCACCGAGGAAACCTGGTCCGATATATCCGTCATATACAACAAAAAACTATACGTGGAACCTTTTGCAATCTGTGCAGAAAGCAGCGGCGTAACGGCAGAAGCAATGAGCCAGGAGGCCCCCATTCCGGCTGTTGAGGAAAGGGACATTAAAAATCCCTTGTGCACGCCCTGCACGACATAGATTGCGATGAGAAAAAGAAGTATATAGTTTATAAAAGTCAGATTGATGCTCATTTTTCCTCCAAATTATCAGCGAAGCTGATATAAGTAAGATGTGGACTTGTCCCAGATGACCGCGTATTTGTCGCTGATCTTCTTGGCCGATGTAACCGGCGTTTCAAGTTTTACGGTGCCGGCGGCCTTGCCCGTTACATTATATATATATATGGTGTCATTCGCAAAAGCATACACATTGTTTTGATTCACCATGGCGGCAAATATCTCCCGCGGGAAATAAATCATTATTTCCGAGAGCGATCCATCCATAAGTTTAACCGAGCTGATGGTGCCCTGATCCGCATTGGTACGGGTGGAAAAGAGCATGCGGATATCGGCTCCCGTTATGCTTACATCGTAAGGCCGCCAGCCGTATATCAGCGTATCGTTCTTTTTCTCTCCAAAATAAGAATACGCAATCAGGCTGTTGGTGCCGGATGCGTAAATGGTATCTCCCGTGATGCTCACTTTTTCAACAATCTGTGTGTTTACTTCTATGCTCCCGGTAATAGTTCCGTCCTGCTTAAAGGTAACAATGTAGGAAGCCGGAACAACGCCGGATGTATCCAGCGAAAGAGTCCAGAACATGTCCGAACTTTGGTAAATGCCAAAGTCGATAATCTGCTTGTCTGAAAGGTCAATTTGTCCTATATTTTTTCCTGTAAGGTCGTACGTGTAAATATAAGAATGATTTTGACCGTTCGCGTCCTGGGATGTAAGCAGAATGCCTGCGGCATTGGTTCCGCAACGCACGGATACAATGGTTTTATCTATAGTGGTTGTAAAAAGCTGCTTTTTATCGTATGTAAAAAACTGCGCCGTGTGCTGGCCATAGGCGGATATAATTGAGTCTGAAGATATAAAGTTTGTCGTTTTGCTGTCTGTAGGCAGGGACCATTCGGTGTTCCCTTTATAATCCATTAAAACGAGCCCATTTGGACTCTGATAAAGTATTCCGTTGTCTGTGGCCGTTACGTTGTCCGGAATTTTTATACCCAAGTCCTGCAAAACGGGTTTATTGACCCTGTAATCGGAGAAGAAAAGAAAATAAACCGCGGCAGCGGCAGCAATGCCGATAATGATGAATAGGAAAATGGCAATCCTTTGCCGGGCTATTTTTCTTCTGGACCTCTTATAATACATAATTCCCCCATGAAAAAAAGCGGTCAAAAGTATATTCTTTCAATATTATATATAAATATAACGAATAAATCAATTGCCGTTTAAAAATTAGAAGAGGTGCCTATAACAGGCGGCACGCGGGATTGCAGTATACGGGCGACTTCTTCCGCGCACATTTCCGATATGTTGAGCAAAAACAGGTTTTCATTCTGATCGATCATGCTGCGCAAATTTTCGGGCGTATGGATTTTATAAATGTATGAATCGTACGGCTCTGTTTCCGTATTGCTGACAACCGAAAATCCAAGTTTTTTTAGTTCCATGGCGATCTCTTTTGAGCCATCGTCATAGGCTATGATCATAATATATATAACTCCCCATAGATGAATTTGTATTAGCTATTATGTATTTTTCTTTTGAGTTATATACGTGCCAACTGGACGGCGGCAGTTAAATTTGGTATAATGAAAAACACGCAAACCGCAGCCAGAGTCTGGCTGAAAAGCGCGCAAAAGCGGCTGCGCTCCCCTGCCATGGCAGGCCGCATCCGCAGACCGGATTCTTTGGAAAGGCGTTGGCAGCAATGAAAATTACTAAAATGCACGGATTGGGAAACGATTTTATACTGGCCATGCAAAGCGAAGCGGACGGGTTTGATTTAGCACAGCTTGCCAAAACGCTTTGCGCCCGCCGGGTAAACATTGGCGCGGACGGGCTGATTGTTGCAGCACCCTCCGTGAATGCCGACATGCGCATGCGCATTTTTAACGCGGACGGAAGCGAGGCGGAAATGTGCGGCAATGGCATCCGCTGTTTTGCCCGCTTTTTATACGATCAAAAACTGGTGGTAAAAAAAGAAATGGCGATAGAGACGCTGGCGGGTATTATCCGGCCTGTTCTGCGGTTTGAAAACGGAGCCGTTTCGGGCGTAACGGTGGACATGGGCCAGCCAATTTTTGAAAACGAAAAAATACCGGTGTTGCCCGGTATTCCGGTACTCGCAAACAGAATCACTGTTTTGGGCAGGGAGATTGAGATTGCAACCGTATTGATGGGCGTACCCCATACAATTGTGTATGTGGATGCAAGCAGTAAGCTTGACCCCTCTGTGTTTGGCCCGGCCATTGAAACGCACCGCATTTTTCCAAGGAAGACCAACGTAAATTTTGTTGAGGTATTGGGTAAAGCCACCCTGCGTAACACCACATGGGAGAGGGGCGCGGGCCTAACTCTTGCCTGCGGCACAGGCTGCTGCGCTGCCGCGGTGGTTTCGGCAATAAAAGGATATACGCAAAAAAAAGCAAATGTATTGACCCAAACGGGTCAACTTGTGATAGAATATAAGGACACCGGTTCAGTCTTCATGACCGGCCCTGCGGAATATGTGTTCAGCGGGGAGGCACTCTGCCCGGTTCAATAACATGCAGCGTTCGGCCTGCACAAGACAACAGGAGAATCGTTAAAAAAAATGTTTGAAACTTTAGGAAACAAAAACTTTGTAAACAGGGCGCATGTTGGGGAGCATGCAAGAATAGAATTTGAAATCTACGCGGACGACCACGGAGAAGAAAAAATAGAAGAAATAGAATCTTCCATGCATTATATAAAAACCGGTTCCGGGGAACCGCTTATTTTGGTGCACGGCGTGGGGCAGAGTTTATACACATTCCGCAACACGCTGGAGGAATTGGGCAAACACTTTACTGTTTACGCAATAGACCTGCCTGCCCACGGATATTCGGACAGGCCCTCCATCAGTTATAATGTGGAAGAAATTGCGTTGTGCATAGAAGCATTTATGAACACGGTAGGCCTTGCCTGGGCGCATTTCTGTACGTTTGGAGAGAGCGCCGTGTACGTTTTGGATTTTGTGCAGCACAACCTAAAACGGGCCGGAAACCTGATATTTATATCACCGGTGATGACTACGGCAGGCGGAAGGCGGCAAACGCAGTTTCCGTTTGTGTCCATAGGCTCCAGATTGTTCTTGACGCAGCAATCGTTTTACAACGATCTTTTATACCTGTATTTTGACCGCACGCTCCTTACGCCCGAAGTGCTTGACGAAACATTTATGCCCTTTGCGGACAAGGAGTTCCGGCAGATACTCAAGCTGTACGCGGCCAACTACAACGATTATGAAGTTGCCGAAAAAATGCTGGAGATACAAAACCATGTGCTGGTAATTCGCGGCGCGGACGACAAGATAACCCCCCCACTGCAGGAAGGCATCGCCGGATTCCCCATCCGGGACCTGAAAACTTATACCATCCGCAACTGCAACTATCTTGTGCAGGAAGAAAAAGCGGACAAAGCCACAGAGGCTATTATTGAGTTTTGCAACCTGTATAAGGACCATATATAAAGTATAATATTGTGGGGATGCTCTATGTACCAATTCTCTTCGGCCGGCGGCGGCTTTCTGCCGGTCTCGATTGATTTTATTAAAAACTATATGCCTTCCGCCCCGGGAGATTACATCAAGGTATACCTTTTTGGCCTGATGCAGGCTTCAGGCGGCGCGGAACTTTCTGAGCAAAGCATTTGCCGGTCTTTGAACCTTACGGAGATGCAGATTATGGAGGCTTTTGAGTACTGGCAAAACAAGGGCGTGCTTATTCTGGCCGGATCAAATCCCGTACAGTGCAGCTTTCTTTTGCCTGCGTCTGAACCGGCGGCCCAAAACCAGAAGCTTTATCCAAACCAGAGTTACATTGCAGAGATACAATCCCTTTTAAACCGCACGCTTACCACCAACGAGGTAAAAACGTTTTTGGATTTTGTGCAGGTGTACGGCCTGAAAACAGATATTGTGATCCGCCTGGTAAAGCACTGCAGCAGCGAAGGCGTGCGGGGCCGCAACGTATCCGTAGCGTACCTGCAGAAAATGGCGGCGAACTGGGCCGACGAAGGAATTGATACCCTGGAGAAAGCGGAAGACAAAATTAACTGTTATAACGCCATTACCAGCGGAGCGCTGCGCGTGATCCGCCGCCTGGACACCAGTTCCAGCAGGCTGCCCACCGCGGACGAGCAGGCACTTTACGAAAAATGGACGGGCGAATGGGGCTTTACCCAGGACGCGGTTCTGCTTGCCATGAGCGATACCACCGCCGCCCTGAAGCCCAGCATGAAATACCTGGACGGTATTTTGAAATCTTACCGGGACAAAGCAATTGTTTCTGCAACGGACATAGACGCGTACAAGCGCAGCCAACTGAATTTAAACGAGCTCTTGATCTCCGTTTTGGACGCGCTGAAATACACGCGGAAGCGTGTGACGCCAGACCTGGAAAACATGTACTCCTCCTGGCTGGACATGGGCTTTTCTCACGAGGCAATTTTGCTGGTGTGCGAACATACAGAGAGAATGGGAAACCGCAATATCAAAAAAGCGGACCTGCTGATAAATGAACTGAAGCAATCCGCGATTACACAAAAGGGCGACATAATAAAATACATCCGCAGCCAGAGCAAAGTGGACCAAAAAATAGAACAATTCTTTGAGTGCGCGGGCATCAGCAAGGCCATCAGCGATATTGACCGCAAAAACTATCTGAAGTGGACGCGGGAGCAGCATCTCTCTCACGACGTGATTTTGTACGCGGCGGAGATCAGCTCCATTACGCAAAATCCCCTCGCCTATATGAACCGCATTTTGCAGAACTGGGCAAGCGGCGGCGTTACGACTCTGGAAATGGCAAAAAAGCAGAATCTCTCCATTCAGGGAAACAAAAAAGCTGTGGGGGATTATGAACAGCGGGAATATTCCAAAGAGCATTTTGAGCGCGACAGAATAGAGTCTGACAATATTCTGGAGGGCTATTATGAGTAATCCGGCAGACGTGATTGCCAAACACAGAATGGAGTATTTGGGCAAACTCTACAGCCGCGAGCGGCAAATAGAGAGCCTGCCCGGCATGTCTGAAATAAAAGCCCAAAAGAAGCACCTTTTAAAGCAAAGTTTATACAATGCAATGCGCGGGATTGACGAACCCGGCCTGGAAAAAAACCTGAAAAAAATTACTGAACAGGAAACCGCTCTGCTGGGGGTCCTGCAGGGCGACCTTGGCTGCGCGCAGTGCGGCGGCACAGGTGTTTTAAACGGAACGCTTTGCGGCTGCCTGCGGAACCGCATTTACCGGGAAGCTTACCGCGCGCTGGATATCCGGGAACTTGCGGAATCCTTTGAAAATTCGGATAAATCCCTGTTTTCCAAAACGTTCCGATGCGTGAACGGCTCTTCCCAAAGAGAGAAGTATACGGCTCTTGAGAACTATGCTAAAAGTTATGCGGATAATTACCCGTCCACAAAAAAGCCGAACCTGTTTTTGACGGGAAGCACCGGGCTTGGAAAAACATATGTTCTCAGAAGTATTGCCAAACATATATATCAAAAGAGCGGAGACGTGCTGTTGACGGGCGCGTCCGATTTATTTTCTATTTTTTACCAGCACCGTATGGGTGAAGACCTCAATCTTGAAGTGCTGTGGAACTGCGGGCTTTTGCTGATAGACGATCTGGGCATAGAGCCCATTACCCACAACGTAACGGTGGAATATTTTTTGGATCTTTTAAACAGGCGTATAGACAACGGAAAGCATACCGTGATTGCTTCCAATTTATCCACAGACAATATTGTTGCCAGATACGGCGAGCGCGTGTACTCCCGCATCCGTTTCAAGGAACTGTGCGACCAGCTTGTTTTTGAGGGGCAGGATATCCGCATTAAATGATTATAAAGGATTCTTTAATATACGCGCGAATCTTCTGGGATACTCTTTGGGCGTCCTTTTTATTTTTTCTATCACCAGAACCGCGTGGTTATTTTGCGCGCCCGAAGGGACCGCCTGCCTGAACTTTCCGCCAAGCATGGGAATTGCGCTGTGCGCTTCCATTAATTCCGCCTCGTAATCCGCCTTGTACGGCAAAAACAGGCCGCCCGCCCGTACATAAGGCAAACACAACTCGCAAAGCACGCGCAGGGATGCAACCGCACGCGATACGCACACGTCAAAGGATTCCCGCATGCCGCCCTTCGACTGTTCCTCTGCACGCGCATAGATCACATTTGCTTCCATTCCAATCTGCTCTGCCGCCGCAGCCACAAAGTTTGCTTTTTTGGCCGTTGCGTCCATCAGGGTAATTTGTATATCTGGCCTGGCAATTTTAAGCGGAATGCCGGGGAACCCCGCGCCTGTTCCCACATCCAGCACCTTTGCGTTTCGCGGTATGAGGCTTGCGCAAAATACGCTGTCATAAAAATGCAGCTCCGCGGCTTTTGTTTCTTCTACAATGGCTGTCAGGTTGAACTCCCTGTTGGCCGAGGCAACAAGCTCAAAATATTGTTGCATCCGTTCTATCTGTTCGGCGTTCAAAGCGGGGGCAAGTTCTTTTAACCGTTCGCTAAACACATTCGCCCTCCTGATCCTGCCTTTGGATACCCTTTGCAAAATACACCATCAGTACGGCAATATCCGCTGGCGAAACGCCCGATATGCGCCCCGCCTGCCCCATGTTTTCAGGCTTATATTTGTTGAGCTTCATTTTAGCTTCTATGCGAAGACCGGATATTTTGCCGTAATCAAAATCTGCCGGGAGCTGCTTGCTCTCCACCGTTTTAAAGCGTTCCACCTGCGCCGCCTGCTTCTTGATATAACCGGCATATTTAATCTGTATCTCTACCTGCTCGCGCACCTCGCCCGGCAGATTTGGGATTTCCGCTCCAATCTTTACAAGATCACCGTACGTTACTTCCGGGCGGGCCAGCAGTTCTGCCAGCTTCATTCCCTTTGTTTCCGCGCCGAAAAAACCGGTGGCGGCTTTTGCGCTGATGGACTCCCGCTCCAGGCGCTTCATTTCCTCTTGTATCTGCTCCATTTTGCGCATGAACACATTATACCGCCCATCTGAAACCAAACCGGCCTCCCGCCCAATGCGCGTCAGCCGTTCGTCCGCGTTGTCCTGCCGCAAAAGCAGGCGGTATTCCGCGCGCGAGGTCATCATGCGGTAAGGCTCCCGAGTTCCCTTGGTTACGATATCATCCACCAGCACGCCGGTATATGCGTCCGCTCTGCCCAAAATAACAGGCTCTTTTTCACGGATACACATGGCCGCGTTGATGCCTGCCAGCACGCCCTGGGCCGCCGCCTCCTCGTACCCCGATGTGCCGTTGATCTGCCCGGCGCAAAACAAGCCGGGCAGCTTTTTGGTTTCCAGGCTGAGCTTTAACTGGGTGGGGTCTATGCAGTCGTATTCTATGGCATAGGCTGTGCGCACAAAATGCACGTTTTCCATGCCCGGAATGGTTCTGTATAACGCCTTCTGGACTTCCTCGGGCAGGCTGGAAGACATGCCCTGCACATACATTTCGTTTGTGTCCGCGCCCTCCGGCTCCAAAAAAAGCTGGTGCCTGTCTTTATCCGGAAACTTAACCACCTTATCCTCAATAGAGGGGCAGTACCGTGGGCCTACGCCGTCTATCTTGCCGCTGTAGAGCGGGCTTCTGTGAATGTTGTCCCGTATGATCTGGTGCGTCTGTTCGTTTGTATAGGTCAGATAGCACGGAACCTGCTCCCTCTCGATCTTTCCTGACAAGAAGGAGAACGGAACAATTTTTTCATCCCCGTATTGCGGCGTTGTTTTGGAAAAATCCACGGAACGCGCATCCACCCTTGCGGGGGTTCCCGTTTTGAACCTCTGCAGGTCAAACCCCAGTTCCAAAAGGCTTGCGCTCAAATGGTTTGCGGCCGCCAGGCCGGAAGGCCCCTGATTTGCGGTATACTCTCCTATGATTACCCGGCTTTTGAGATACACGCCTGTGGCGAGCACCACCGCTTTTGCGCGGTACATGCCGCCCGCTGCGGTAACCACGCCCGCCGCCCTGCCGCCTTCCTCCAATATGCGCACTACCTCCGCCTGCACAAGCGCCAGGTTCGGGGTGTTTTCCAGCGTCCATTTCATGGCTGCCTGGTATTTCTTTTTATCCTGCTGGCTGCGCAGCGAATGGACGGCGGGGCCCTTTGCCGTGTTAAGCATTTTGATCTGCATAAAGGTGGCGTCCGCGCAAAGGGCCATTTGCCCGCCAAGGGCGTCTACTTCCCGCACCAGATGCCCCTTTGCCGTTCCTCCGATTGCCGGGTTGCAGGCCATCAGGGAGATAGCGTCCATATTAACGGTAAACAGGCCTGTATAAAGCCCCAACCGCGCACCGGCCAGCGCGGCTTCCACACCCGCGTGCCCCGCGCCCACTATAATCAAATCATATTTTTCTGCCAGATACATTTTTATTTCCCCAAACAAAATTTGCTGAATATCTTGTCTATAATTTCTTCCGTAACCGTATTGCCCGTAACGCCGCCAAGCGAAGCCCACGCGGCAGACAGGTCTATGGACACACAGTCCATATCCACGCCGGTTTCCAGAGCAGCCAGCGCGTCCGAAAGGGCGGCGGCGGCGGACAGCAACAGTTCCCTGTGCCGCACGTTGGTGATCACAACGCCCTCCGCCGCGGTTTTATCTCTCACCGCAAAATCATACAACGCGTTGCGCAGATACGCAATGCCATTTCCTGTTATACCCGAAACCCGCAGAACAGGATGCTCCCCAAAAGCAGCGTGAATCTGATGATCTGTTACCGCGCACGCCAGGTCGCACTTGTTCAGCAGTATGAAGCAGCTTCCGGATACCGCCTGAAACGCGCAAAAGTCCTCTTCTTCCATAGGCGCAGAGCCATCCAGCACAAACAGGGTAAGTTCCGCCTGCCTGAGAGCGTCTTTTGATCTTTCCACGCCCTGCGCCTCTATTTGATTTTGGGTGCTGCGGATACCCGCCGTGTCCTGCAGATTGATTACCACTCCGTTCAATGAAAGGGGCGCGTCTATTGTATCCCGCGTGGTGCCGGATTCCGGGGAAACAATCGCACGGTCGCGCTGTGCAAGCGCGTTGAACAGGGTGGATTTGCCTACATTGGGTTTGCCCGCGATGGCAACCGCAAGCCCTTCTTTTATGATGCGGCCTGTTTCATAGGAAGCGGCCAGGGTTTGAATGTCCCGATGCAATTCTTGAAGATAGGGAACGGTTTTCTGAATAATGGAAAACTCCAGGTCATCCTCCGGGTATTCCACCGCCGCCTCTATTTCTGCTATCAAATCTCCCAGCCTGTCCTGAAAACCTGTTACCGCTTTGCGCAGCGTTCCCTGTAATTGGGACTGTGCCGCCCTTGCACCCGCACCGGAGGATGCCGCAATAAAATCGCAAACCGCCTCGGCCTGGGTCAGATCCATTTTGCCGTTCAAAAAAGCGCGCTTGGTAAACTCTCCCGGCTGCGCCGCGCGCGCGCCGTTTTGCGTAAGCGTGCTTACAATATCGTATACGCCAAAAGCGCCCGCATGGCAGTATATTTCCACACAGTCTTCCCCCGTATAAGAGCGGGGCGCGTCAAAGCAAACCGCCATCACCTCGTCTACCGTGCGGCCCTGCGAAACAATTCTGCCGTGTACCATTTTGGCGTGGCACATTTGGGCGTAGTTGTCAAACACGCGTGATATGATTTCCTTTGATTTGCCGCCAGACATTCTGACGACGGCGATTGCGCCGCCGGGTGAAGTGGCCGGCGCTACGATTGTATCTTCCATGGTATTCCCCGTTTCCGGTTTTCGATAAAAAAGGCTGTAACCGGTGTGCTACAGCCTTAATTTCTTAGGTTGTTTATCCCCTGCGCTTCATGCGTATGATGACCCGGCGGTACGGCTCCTCGCCTTCCGAAACGGTTTCCACCTTGGGGTGTGACTGAAGGGTGGAATGCAGGATGCGCCGCTCGTATGGATTCATTGGCTCCAGCGTAACCTTGCGTCCGGTTTTAACAACCTTTTGCGCAATCCTGTTTGCCAGGCGCACAAGCGCTTCTTCCCGTTTTTCCCGGTAGTTTTCCGTGTCCAGCATTACCTTTTTATAGTCCTGCTTGCCGCGGTTCATAACCAGGCCGGTCAGGTACTGGATCGCGTCCAGCGTTTCGCCTCGCCGTCCAATTAAAGCCGCGGTGTCGTTGCCCTGTATTACAATCTTGTCTATTTCGCCATTCTGCACGGTGACGCATTTTGCGTCCAGGCTCATTTTAACAAACAGTTCGTTCAAAAAGCCTTCTGCCGGACTGGGCTCGCCGGTGGCTACAGGCTGTGCATAAACCGCTGGGGCGGGGGCCCTTTCTTTCCGGGGTTCCGGCCTGGGGGCTTGCCTGGCCGGTTCTTCTTCATATATACGGGGTTCGGATTTCTTTGGCTTTTCCGAAACTTCCGGTATCTCCGACCGGGGGGTCATGCGGACAACCGCGTTTTTACCGATTCCAAACAATCCCCTGCCGTCGTGCAGTATTTCTATTTCTACTTCATCTATGCCAAGGCCAAGTTCATTAAGTCCGTTGAATATCGCCTGGTCTACTGTTTTGCCTTTTACCTCAAGGGCAGCCATATTCTGTCCCTCCTATTATTATTGCCTTATTTTTGGGGTGCAACCTCTACTGTTTTTGTTTTCCACAGCGCGTCAACCAGCTTTGCCTGCCCAAACGCGTACGCGGAAGATACCGTCCAGTACAGTGCGAAGGAAGCGGGTGACGTTACGCAGATAAATACGGAAAAGAGCGGGAAAAACCAGAGCATCATCTTGTTTGCGCCAGCCTGTCCCGGCTGCGGGGATCCGCCTGCTGCGCCAAGGTCGGATATGCCGCCGAACTTCTGTTGCAGGAAAAGCGACACGCCGTTTAATGCGGGGAGGATAAACCAACCGTTCTGGAAATTGGTCAATCCTGCGTTTGCAATAACATCCCCGGCCAGTTTGGTATAAACCGCTCCTTCATTGGAACCAACGGCGATTGCGCCGGAAGAGAAGGAGATCAGGTCCTGGCTTTGCAGCATATGGAGTACCTGCGGCGGAACGCCGGAAATACCCATGGACAGGTTGCTCAGGAATGTATGCGCGTCCGGCAGTATGGGGCCCATTCCAAAGCCGGCGTCCGGCTGCCAGAAGTTATGCACCCACAAAAAACTGGGCAGCGTTACCGACTGTGCACCGTCGTGCGCCGCGGTAAGCATAAACTGCACCACCTGGTCTGTCGCCAGCACACGCATTGCGCCAAAAAAAGCAAACCACAAAGGCAGCGTAATCAAAGCGGGCAGGCAGCCCATAAACGGGTTTACGCCCATTTTACGGTACAGTTCCTGCTGTTTTTGCTGCATGCGCTGCGGGTCATTTGCATAACGTTTTTGTATAGACTGCAGTTCCGGCCCAAGTTTGGCCATTTTTTTGGAATTATCCCTCTGCTTTTTATCCACCGCAAACAGGGCAAAGCGGATGATGACCGTTAAGATGATGATTGCAACAGGATACCCTACTCCCCAATCGCTGATGCCGTGCAGAATATTGGTGAAAAGGGTTGTCAGGGCGTTATTGTATAAAAAATCCATTCGTATCCTCCAAGTTTTGGATTAGCTTTTGTTTTTAAGGAACCGGATCGTATCCGCCCTTGCAAAAGGGATTGCACCTAAGGACGCGCCATATGGCAAGCCCTGTTCCCTTGAATGCGCCATGTTTGACGATAGCTTCTTTTGCATATACGGAACAGGTGGGCGTAAAGCGGCAGTGCGCGCCGGTATAGGGTGATAATACCCCCTTATAAAAATCCAAAAGCGCAATCAGTATTTTTTTCACCGCTGTCCGCCCCCAAAAAGCCCATGTTTATTCATTAAAAACCGCATCTCTTCCAATATCTGTGCAAACGTGGCGTTGACAATGGCCGCTTTTGCAATAAACACAATGCAATGGTTTCCCGCTAGATTCGGCAGCAATTCCCCAAACGCTTCTTTCATGCGCCGCCGCACTTTGTTGCGAACGACGCTTTTTCCAACCTTTTTGCTTACCGAAAACCCCACTCGGATTCCCCCGTAACTGCTTTTTGCAACGATGGCCACCAGATGCCGGGCGGCCCGGGAGTCTCCCCTGCGGTAAGTATAATTAAATTCTTTGTTCTTTTTAAGAGTGGTTATCAACTTTTACGCCGATAATACCTTTCTGCCCTTTGCGCGCCTGCGTTTCAGTACGTTGCGGCCGTTTGCGGTTTTCATCCTTTTACGAAATCCGTGTACCTTGCTGTTTTGCCGTTTTTTAGGCTGATATGTCTGTTTCATGTTCTAACTCCTTTTACAATATCGATAGATAGACGAATATATTATAGAAGGTTTGACATCCAGTGTCAATAAAAAACTCGGCCCGGCAGAACCGTTGCCAGGCGGGCAAAATGGCATTATAATGGATGTCTGCATAGCCAATAAATGCTTTATTATGCCTGTACACCCTGTTTTTTTTGTGCTATGATACATATTAGGCCAAACAAGGTACGGAGGAAAAAATGAAACTGTTCAGTCAGTTGTGGGAACGCGCGCTTCTTTATTTGGAAGAAGACTTAAATACTTTTCAATTCAACGTATGGATAAAAGAATTAAAGCCTGTTCGTGAAGAGGGCGATAACTTTTATTTTGAAGTATCCACCCTGATGCAAAAAAACCTGATGAACGAAAAATACAGCGACAAGATCAAGGCCGCCATGCAGATGGCGTACGAGGATATTCTGGATATATCCAATCCGCATATCACGCCGTATTTTTTAATGGAATCGGAATATACCAAACTGGAAGAAAAGGCAAAGGAAGAAACGGAAGAAAAAAAGAAAATTGGCTACCGCAATATTCCGCTTGATCCCAACAATACATTCGACACGTTTGTGGTGGGAGAATGCAACCACTTTGCAAACCAGATGGCCCTGAACGTGGCGCAGGCGCCGGGCCGCACATACAACCCTTTATTTTTGTACGGAGGGCCAAGCCTTGGCAAAACCCATCTGATCCACGCGATAGGCAATCATATACTGGAGAAAAACCAGGACGCCAAAATTGTATATGTTTCCAGCGAAACGTTTATGAACGAACTGATCAGCATGCTGCGGGTTACCAATAACAAAATGGAAGTGGACGTGCGCGAGCAGTTCCGTAACCGGTACCGCAACGTGGATATCCTTTTGGTGGACGACATACAGTTTCTGGCGGGCAAGGATTTTATTCAGGACGAGTTTTTCCATACCTTCAACGCGCTGCACCAATTAGGGAAACAGATTGTAATTTCCTCTGACAAGCCGCCGCACGAATTGCAGAAAATGGAGCAGCGCCTCTTGTCACGTTTTGAATGGGGGATTACGGTGGACATCAAACCGCCGGATTATGAAACGCGTACGGCCATTTTGATGCGCAAGGCGCAGCTTATCGTTCGCAAAGACGAGAATTTTTTACCTATACAAAATGAAGTATACTATTATATAGCCAGCAAAATTACAACGGACATCCGCAAATTGGAAGGCGCGCTGCGCAAGGTGATTATGTATGCCGAATTTAACCGGGACAGCATGAAGATTAGAAAAATAGACCTGGCTCTGGCTGAAAAGGCGCTGGAAAATTACCTGAACGACGCAAAACCAAAGGTTTTAACACCTTCCTATATTATAGATATGGTGTGCAGGCATTTTAGCATCAAGCCGGAAGAGATTAAGGGAAAACAGAAAAACAGGGAGGTTGCCTACCCCCGCCAGATTGCCATGTATATACTGCGGAACGTAACCGAACTTCCTTATACAAAAATAGCCGAATACTTTGAAAAAAAAGACCATACGACTGTAATTTACGCTGTGGATAAAATTACACAGGAAATGCAGGATAATATTGAAACTAAAAACATTATAGAAGATTTGATTATGCGGATAAAACAATGAACACATGTGAATAAAATTGTGGATATAATTCGCGGCGCACAGGCATATACTGGATGTATGCACATTTTTTCAACAGGAAAATGAGTCTTATTCCAGATTAATCTACAAATTATGCACCGCGCAAACAGGGATGTAAAGCGAAAAAACAGACTTTTTCACTTTTTCACACCCCCTACTACTACTGCTTCTGCCTATACTATAAGTTTTATTGGAGGAGATGCACCATGCATTTTATCAGCACAAAAAGTGAAATTTTAAAAGCGATCAACATTGTTGCCAAGGCAACTTCCAAAATGCAAAAAACCATTTTGGAATGTATTTTGTTTCAATGCCACAGCAACGGAATTACGCTGAAGGCTACGGACATATCCATTTCCATTAAAACCAGTCTACAGGCTGAAGTTTTGGAAGAAGGGGAAACAGCCATTCCAGCCAGGTTTTTGTACGAGATCGTCAGCAAATTCCCGGAGAGCGATGTTTCTTTTCATATGGTATCAGAAAACACAGTGGAAATTAGCTGCCTAAATGCAAAAGTGTGCCTGCAAAGCATGAATCCGGCGGAGTTTCCTGCATTTCCGGAAATCGGGTCGGACAAGACAGTAAAAGTGCAGGAAAAAGTGTTGCGGGAGATGATTGGCCAAACGATCTTTTCCGCAGCAACGGCGGAAGACAAGCCAATTTTAACAGGCATTATGTTTCATATGGAAACAGATGCTCTTGAAATTGTAGCGCTGGACGGATACCGAATGGCAGTGCGCAGGCAGCAGATCATTTCTGAAATGGACGCGTCCTGTGTTGTTCCGGCCAGAACGGCGCGGGATATTGCAAGAATACTGGAAGATACAGAAAAAAATGTGAAAATTAGTATTAATGGGAACATGGCGCTGTTTGAAATGGATGGAACAGAGGTATACAGCCGCCTCTTGGAAGGAGAATACATTAAATACAGAAATCTATTGCCCAAAGCAAGCAAAACGGATATTACGGTTGAAAAAGAATTTTTATGCGATGCGGTTGAACGCGCCTCCATATTGGCCAGAGAGGGAAGCAATAATCTTGTAAAACTGGAAATAAGGGACAATATATTGAATATTTCCTCCAATTCTGAAATAGGCAATATGGATGAAAATATACCTGTGCTTCAGAATGGAGATAATCTGACCATAGCGTTTAACGCAAAATATATACTGGACGTATTAAAAAGCCTGGACGATAAAGAAATACTGATGCAATTAAATTCGCCCATCAGCCCCTGTTTGATTGTAAAGCCGGGCGGGGATGCGTACCAGTATCTGATCCTGCCGGTGCAGGTCCGCTGACGGATGGAAATTAAATCGCTGACTTTAAAAAACTTCCGGAATTATGAGAAGTTGGAGATTGGCGATTTTTCCCCTGGCCTTAATATTATTGCAGGCAAAAATGCCCAGGGAAAGACCAATATCATAGAAGCAATATCTTTTATTGCGGCCGGAAAATCTTTCCGGTGCGCAAGAGACGCATATTCCATACGGGAAGAGCAGGAAGAATCCTATGTGCGGGCTTCTTATACAGACGAAGGCATAACCCGCAGCGTAGAGATGCTGCTGCAGCGCGGCCGCAAAAAAGCATTTAAAATAAACGGTGAACCCGTTCGCAAAATGAGCGAACTTTTCCGATCGTTGGTGGTGGTGTTGTTCTCGCCGGAAGACCTGAAGATCATCAAAGAAGCGCCGCAGCTAAGGCGCCATTTTTTGGATGAGGAGATTTGCAAGATACGGCCCTCTTACCTGGACGCGTTAAAAAATTTTCAAAAGCTGCTGGCACAAAAAAACGCAGCGCTAAAGCAATTTAAAAACGCATCTTTAATAGACGCCTATAACGAGCAGCTTTGCGGCTATATTGCAATTATACTGAAAAACAGGGAAAGCTATTGCGAACGCCTCACCCAAAGCATCCGCGACGTACTGTGCACCATGGAGTTGGGGGAGGAGGTTATCTTTAAATACGCGCCCACCATTGCCAAAGAAGAGATTAAACAGGCGCTGGATAGGATGCGGGGCCGGGAGATGCAGGAAAGGCAATGCATGATAGGCCCGCACCGGGACGAGGTAGAAGTAACCATTAACAGCCGGGAATCCAAGTTCTTTGCTTCGCAGGGGCAAATACGCATGATTATGCTGGCTACAAAAATTGCCGCGGTGCGCATTATAGCAGATTCTACGGCCCGCATGCCGGTATTGCTGTTGGACGATGTGTTCTCTGAGCTTGACCCTGCTCGCAGGGAATGGGTTGTAAAAAACCTGAAGGGCATGCAAACGTTTATTACTACCGCAAACCTGGCCGAAGCCAGGAAGCTGGAAGGAAAGTTATACGGCGTGCAGTCCGGGCAGATATTTGCTGGCAAAGAATAATCGGTCGAAAAATACATTCTTTTACATCATTTAGCGAACGCTTTGACGAAAATTCCTTTTTGTGCTATACTTATTAGGTTCAAAAAGGAGCTTTTTTTATGTCGTTACATATAGGTGGAAAAAAAGAAATAGGATTTAAAAAGATACTTTTGATTCTGGATTACGACCAGGCGTCCCATAATCCGGATACAAACGCATTTTTGCAGAACAACCCGGCCAATCAGGAAAATACCGAAAACAGCCAGCCAAAATCCATTGTGGTAACGGAAGCGGATGGAAAGGTTGAGCTTTTCTATTCCCCCATATCTTCGGTTACCCTTGCAGGGAGATGTAAATATGATTGGACAGAATAACAGCGGGAATTACGACGAAAGCCAGATACAGATACTGGAAGGCTTGGAGCCTGTACGCAAACGGCCGGGCATGTATATAGGATCGACGGACGAGCGCGGCCTGCATCACCTGGTATACGAGATACTGGATAATTCCATAGACGAAGCAATGGGCGGATACTGCGACCAGATAGATGTTACGCTGTTTACAGACAATTCCATTGAAATAGCGGACAATGGCCGTGGCATACCCGTAGGCTTGCACCCCATCGCCGGAGTATCTACTTTGGAAGTGGCGCTTACCATGCTGCACGCAGGCGGCAAGTTTGACGGGACAGGTTATAAGGTCTCCGGTGGATTGCACGGCGTAGGCGTTTCTGTTGTAAACGCGCTCAGCAAAAAACTGATAGCAACCGTAAAGCGCGACGGCAATGAATACCGGCAGGAGTTTGAGCGGGGCAATAAAATTACCGAGCTTATAACGGTTGGTCAAACCGAAAACAGGGGCACCACCATTCGTTTTTACCCGGACGACTTGATATTTGAGACGGTGGAGTTCTCCTTTGAGACGCTTTGCAGCCGTTTCAGGGAAATGGCGTTTTTAAACGCGGGCGTCAAGATCACCATTCAGGACCAGCGAGGCGAAAAAAATGTGGACCGGGAGTACTGCTACGAGGGCGGCATCAAGTCTTTTGTAAAGTACTTAAACAAAAACAAATCCCCGCTGTTTGAAGAGCCTATATACCTTACATGCGCGGCCGAAAACGGTTCTGTTGTGGAAGTTGCCATGCAGTACAACGAAGGGTACAACGAGAATATATTCTCTTTTGCAAACAATATCTCCACGCACGAGGGCGGCACGCACCTGAACGGGTTTAAATCCGCTTTGACTCGCGTGGTCAACAATTACGCGCAGAAATATGGGTATACCAAACAGAGCGAGGGCAATCTTTCGGGTGAGGATATCCGGGAGGGCCTCACCGCCATTATCAGCGTAAAGCTGATGGACCCGCAGTTTGAAGGACAGACCAAAACAAGGCTGGGAAATTCGGATATGCGCACATTGACGGACAATGTGGTATGCGACGGCCTTTCCAACTTTTTGGAAGAAAACCCACAGATGGCACGGACCGTGATAGAAAAATGCCTGACCGCAAAACGCGCGCGGGAAGCCGCCAAAAAGGCGAGAGAATTAACCCGCCGCAAAACGGCGCTGGAAAGTTCCGCCCTGCCCGGTAAACTGGCGGATTGCAGCGAAAAGGACGCCTCCAAATGCGAGATATTCATAGTGGAGGGAGACAGCGCGGGCGGCAGCGCAAAGCAGGGCCGTGACAGGCGCTTTCAGGCGATACTGCCCCTGCGCGGCAAGATTTTGAACGTGGAAAAAACCAGGCAGGACAAAGCGCTCTCCAACAACGAGATCAAGTCCATGATTACCGCGTTTGGCGCGGGAATTCATGAGGAGTTTGACCTGGAGCGCCTTAGGTACCATAAGATCATTTGCATGACGGACGCGGATGTGGACGGAAGCCATATACGCATACTGATGCTCACGTTTTTCTACCGGTACATGCGGCCGCTGATAGACAAAGGGCATGTTTATATTGCCCAGCCGCCCCTGTACAAGGTATCCAAAGGAAAAACGGAACAATACCTGTACAGCGAAGAGGATTTAAAAAAGCACCTGGCGGAGATTGGCGAGGGCGCGGTAATTCAGCGGTACAAGGGTCTGGGCGAAATGAATGCGGAACAGCTTTGGGATACCACCATGGACCCGGAGAAGCGCATATTGCTGAAAGTAGACCTGAAAGACGCGATTGACGCGGAGGAAACGTTTAATATGCTGATGGGCGACAACGTGCTGCTTCGCAAAGATTTTATAGAGCAAAACGCCAAACTGGTTTCCAATCTGGATATATAGCTCAGACGGAAAAGAGGAGAGTACAATTTGGAAACGAACAGGATTATTCCTATCGATTTAAATACAGAGATGAAAAAATCGTTCATGTCTTACGCCATGGCGGTGATTATTAACCGTGCGCTGCCTGATGTGCGGGACGGCCTCAAGCCGGTGCACAGGCGCATACTGTATTCTATGAGCGAGCTTTCCATGTTTCCGGACAAACCGTACAGAAAATGCGCGCGCCTGGTGGGCGATGTGCTGGGCAAATACCATCCTCATGGAGATTCTTCCGTATACGATGCAATGGTCCGTATGGCGCAGGATTTTTCCATCCGCTATATGCTGGTGGATGGCCACGGCAACTTTGGTTCTGTGGACGGGGACGGCGCTGCCGCAATGCGGTATACAGAAGCGCGTATGGCCAAGATTACCATGGAACTGCTGCGGGATATAGACAAGGACACCGTTAATTTTTATCCCAACTTTGACGAAACGTTGGAGCAGCCGGAAGTGCTGCCCGCCCGGTTCCCCAACCTGTTGGTGAACGGCACGGGCGGTATTGCGGTGGGCATGGCCACCAACATTCCGCCGCATAACCTGGGCGAGGTTGTGGATGCAACCATCGCTCTGATAGACAACCCGGATGTTGATATACCCGAACTGATTAAATACCTGCCGGGCCCTGATTTCCCCACAGGGGGCATTATTATGGGCGTGTCCGGTATCCGCGAAGCATATACCTGCGGACGCGGCAGGATACGGGTTCGCGCCCGGGCCGAAATTGAACCGCTGGGGGATTCACGCGAGCAGATTATTGTGACAGAGATTCCCTATCAGGTAAATAAAGCCGCCCTTGTGGAAAAGATTGCGGAGCTGGTGCGCGAAAAGCGGCTGGACGGAATCTCTGACCTGCGGGACGAATCCGACAAATCCGGTATGCGCATTGTGATTGAACTGAAGAAAAATGCCAATGCAAATGTTGTTTTAAACAGGCTTTATAAGCACACACAGATGCAGGACACCTTTGGCGTGATTATGATTGCGCTGGTGGACAACGAGCCCAGAGTGCTGAACGTAAAGGAAGTGCTGCATTATTACATTGAGCACCAGAAAGACGTTTTGGTGCGCCGCACGCGGTTTGAGCTGGAGAAAGCGAAGAAGCGCGCGCATATACTGGAAGGCTTGATTATAGCTCTTGATAACATAGACCGGATTGTGGAGATGATCAAGAAGTCCCCTGATCCGCTTTCTGCGCGGCTGGCATTGATGGAGACGTTCGGACTGTCTGAGATACAGGCGCAGGCGATATTGGATATGCGGCTGCAGCGCCTGACCGGCCTGGAGCGGGACAAAATACTGGCTGAATACGACGAACTGATGAAGACGATCAGGCATTTGGAAGAGATACTCTCCCACCCGCAGATGGTGCTGGATATTATAAAAGAAGACCTGACCGAGATTAAAAAGAAGTACGCGGACGCCCGCCGCACAGAGATTACGTTTGTGGAAGACGAGATTGACATGGACGAGCTGATTGAGCGGGAAGAGATGGTGGTTACCCTTACGCATTTTGGATACATCAAGCGCATCAGCCTGGAGAATTACCGGGCGCAGAAGCGCGGAGGAAAGGGTATATCCGCCCTGTCCACAAGGGAAGAGGATTTTGTGGAGAACATATTCGTGACCTCCACCCACAACCAGCTTTTATATTTCACCAACCTGGGCAAGGTGTACATGCAGAAATGCCACCAGATACCCGAGGCGGGCAGGCAGGCGAAGGGTACGGCGATTGTGAACCTTTTAAACCTGGACCCCAGCGAAAAAATATCCGCCGTGTTCCCGGTTGCGGAGTTTGAGGAAGACGCAAACCTGGTGATGATTACCAAGGGCGGCGTGATTAAAAAGACCGACATGAGAGCGTTCGCAAACATCCGCCAGAACGGCCTGATTGCCGTGGGCCTGCGAGAAGGCGACGAACTGATAGCGGTTCTTAAAACGGACGGCGAGAGGAACATTATTGTGGGTACCCAGAAGGGTATGTCCATCACCTTTAATGAGAAGGACGTGCGGCCCATGGGCCGCAACGCCACCGGCGTGCGCGCGATCTTCCTGCGGGAAGGGGACGCGGTAATTGGCGCGGGCATTATGCAGGCAGAAAAGCAGGTGCTGGTGATTACGGAGAACGGTTACGGCAAACGCACCTACGTGGAGGAGTATAAAGAGCAGATACGCGGCGGCATTGGCGTTAAAACAATGAATGTGACAGACAAAACCGGCCTGATGTGCGGCATTTTGGTGGTTGACGGCACCGAGGACCTGATGCTGATCAGCGACGCGGGCATAGTGATCCGTATGAATGTGGCCGATATTTCCATATTCGGCCGAGATACCCAGGGCGTGCGCCTGATGAAGATTGAGGAAGGCACCCGCGTGGTCTGCGTGGAAAAAATTGTGGAAGAAGAAGATTCCGAAGCGGAAGAAGATACGGAAATCGTGGACGGTCTGGAATGATTTATTTGTGGGGCTTTGCCCCTTCCCTTACCCCAAAATTATAGATTTTGGGGACCCCGGGACCACTTCTTTTTTTAACAAACAAAAGAAGCAAAAGAATTTGATGTAAAACGCCGCTTTGCGGCGTTTTTGCAAATGGGATTCCAAAGGGTCAAGTGACCCTTTGGTTAGAGGTTTGGAGACGAACAGCCTCCAATAAATTTCAGAGTACTTCGTTCAGTTCAAGATGTTCGCCGTCCGGGCCGCGGAAGCAAATCCATTTTGCTCCCCTTGGGCCGATTGGAGCGCCGAATATAACGTCCTCCGTTTCAAACACGATACCGCGATTTTTGAGTTCCGCGTGCACGCATTCAATGTTATCCACATGAATGGCGATGTGATCCACAGGGCCGTCTTTCTTGGGTTCGGTTTTTGGGAACTGTACAAGCTCTACCTCCAGATTTCCGTTGCGGATAAACGCGATTTGAATCATCCCGTCCGAACTGGGAAGGGACGTATCCTGTACAACTGTAAAATCCAGCTTTTCCGTATAAAACTTTTTGGACACGGCAAGATCAGAAACAAAAACGCCTATGTGCGCCAGGCCGTCTATCTTGATATTTTTCATATAATGTTGCCTCCTGTATTTAAAATGGATATAATTCGATTATAAACTGAATTGAATGAATCGCAATAAGATTTAATAAAATTATTAGCGGCGGTAAATGTATGAAAAAAAGATTTGAATCCCACAGGGAATATTGGCTGAATATTTTTATATGCGCGGTGATAGCGCTGGGCGCAACGCCGCTGATTCAAACCGTTTTAAGAGGCGGCACTGTTACGCTTGCCTTGGTTTTTGCCGCGGGCGTGGTTGCCATCCTTGCTGTTGTTCTTTTCCGCTCCTACAGCGAGTTTCATAAAGATTATCTGCTTGTAGTGAACGGGCCGGTAATGGAACGGTATTATTACCGGGACATAACCGGCATCAAGACCACCAAGGGCAACTGGCTTGCGGGGCAGGTACCCAGGGCACGGTTTGCCCTGTTCAGCAATCATATGCTGCGGCGCTATATTTCTCCCCGCGACTGGGAGGCGTTCCTGAAGTATTTCAAAGAAAAATGCCCGGACGCCACTGTGGATTAGGTTAAAAATGGAGGCTCCCCGCCTCCAAACCTCTGGCACAAGGGACACTTGTCCCTTGTGAATCCCATCTATCCACAATACCGCTTCGCGCTATTGTGGAGAAAAAATAAAGGCCAGCCTGCCATTAGCAATTTGTATTTTAATAATCTGTTTGTTTATATTTTTTTTAAAATGCCGTAGAGCGGTTTTTGACATAAAAATTCTTTCGCTCTTTTTTTTAAGAAAAAAAGCGGAGTTTTGGGGGCAGCGCCTCCATAAATCATTTTGCAGACCGGTACATGCCAAGCAGGCGCACGGAGGTGCAATACGTGGATAGGCCGTTCAATACATTCTGAAAGCCGGAAAGCTCGCCTTCCAAATCCACATAAAAGCGGTATTCCCAGTTTGTATCGGCCGGGCGGCTTTCTATGCGGGTAAGGTTAAGGACGGAGAGGTGTCGAAGAGCAGCCGCAAGGGAACCTTTCTGGTGCCGGAGCGTAAACAAAATGGTCGCTTTGTTGCAGGCGGGATCAAACGTTTGGGCGCTTGCGCAGATGACCGCAAAGCGCGTGGAATTCTGTGCGCGGTCTGTTATATTTTGCGCAATCACTTGAAGGCCATATATCCGGCCCGCGTATGCGCTTGCGATGGCGGCCTTTGTTTTATCCTTTTCCTGCGCCACAAATTTGGCGGAGACGGCGGTATTCAGATACGGGATGCACAGCCAGTCTTTGTGCGCTGAAAGAAAATTGCTGCATTGCAGAATTCCCTGCTCGTGGGAATATACCTGCCGAACACTTTTAAGGGAAGCGCCCGGCACACCAAGCAGCACGTGGTTGACGGGCAAAATGGTTTCGCCGCATATGGAGCAGTCGGCGGCGCTCAGAAGATCCAGGTTCTGAACAACGGAGCCGGTGATGGAATTTTCCACAGGAACAATGCCCCGTTCGCATTCGCCCGAAAGCACCGCCGCAAATACATCGTTAAAACGTTCCTGCGAAACCAGCGTTGCAGCACTGCCAAAATAGTTTTGGGCCGCCTCGTGGGAATAGGAGCCTTCTATGCCCTGATATGCAATATAGTGCGCCTTCATCCGTTCATCACCGCGGGTTGCGCAATACGGCTCATTTTTTTGCCCAACACTTTGGCCAGGGGTTTTATTTTTTGCATTAACTCGTCAAACGCCTGGGGAGTAAGGGACTGCGGCCCGTCGCACAGCGCGGCTGCGGGGTCGTTGTGCACTTCTATAATAAGGCCGTCTGCGCCCGCTGCAAGGGCAGCCAGTGAAAGCGGAGCCACCAGAGAAGATTTACCGGTTGCGTGGGAAGGATCCACAAAAACTGGCAAATGGCTGATTTGCTTGACCAGCGGAATGGCGGAGAGGTCCAGAGTGTTGCGCGTCATGGTTTCAAACGTGCGGATGCCGCGCTCGCATAAAATTACGTTTTCATTGCCGCCCTTCATAATATATTCCGCGCTCATCAGCCATTCCTGGATGGTGGAGGAAAGCCCGCGTTTTAACAGAATGGGCTTGCTGGTTTTCCCCACTTCTTTTAACAGGTCGAAGTTCTGCATGTTGCGCGCGCCTATCTGGATGATATCCACAACCATCTCGAACATTTCCACATGCCGGGGGGATATAATTTCCGAAACAATGGGAAGGCCGGTTGCTTTGCGCGCTTCCAGCAGGAGCTCCAGCCCCTGCTTCTCAAGGCCCTGGAAGTCGTAAGGGGATGTGCGGGGTTTGTACGCGCCGCCACGCATCACGCAAGCGCCGGATTTGAGCACGGAATGCGCAATGCTTTCAATCTGCTCCTTGCTCTCCACCGAGCAGGGCCCCGCGATGACGGAGAAAGCGCCTCCGCCTATTTTGACGCCCGCGACGTCTATCACGGTATCTTCAGGGTGGAACTTGCGGTTGCTTTTTTTGTAAGGCTCTTGCACCCGCATTACGCGTTCCACACCGCCGCGCATGCTCAGCGTGTTTTCGTCCAGGGAAGCAGTATCGCCCAGTACGCCAAGCACCGTACACTGCACGCCGGAATTGACCTGGACATGCATTCCGCTTTGATTCAATTCTTCCACCACGGCTTCAATCTCCTCTTTTTTTGCATCGTTCTTCATAACAATGATCATGACACACCTCTTAATAATCAAAATAAAAAACCGCCCGCTTCTCAGGAAGCGGACGGTTGAACCCTTTGTTAAGCAGCCTTAGCTGGGCAAAACCTTTAATGCTCCCTGTTTTTCCGGGTAAAACCAAACAAAGCTAAAGCCCCAAAAGCTAAAGCCAAAATAAAAGCTGTTGTTCAGTTTTTTGGAAACACCGGTAGGCATTTTTAAAGTCTCCTTATTTGTATTAACTGGATTCTATCATATATACTGTATGAATGCAAGAAAAAAAGGTTCTGTTTATGCAGAATTAAAAATCATCTTGCAAACTTCCGGTTAAATAGGGTATGATACAGAATAAAAAAGGCTGGAATCATTTTGGCTCAAAGAGCCGTTTGGAGGATAAAGGAATGGAAATGAAATTAGCGCTGGTAAAGGGAGACGGGATAGGCCCGGAGATTGTGGATAGCGCCGTGCGGGTGCTGGACAGGATTGCGGAAAAATACGGGCACACATTCCAATATACGGATGTGGATGCGGGCGGCATTGCCATAGACAAAACAGGCGCACCCCTTCCGCAGGAGACCATTGATATCTGCAAAAACAGCGACAGCGTTCTTTTGGGCGCGGTGGGCGGACCCAAGTGGGATACCCTGCCCGGAAACCTGAGGCCGGAGCGTGCGCTTTTAGGCCTGCGGGCTGCGCTGGGCCTGTATTCCAATATACGCCCCGCAAAGCTGTTTGCGGCTCTTAAATCCGAATGCCCCTTAAAAGACGTGATTGTTGGAGACGGATTTGACATGGTGATTGTCCGCGAACTTACGGGTGGCATTTATTTTGGCGAAAACGGCAGGCGCGACGGCAAAATGGGCCGGGAAGCATATGATACCGAATGCTACAGCGTTGAAGAAATCAGGCGCATTGGCAAAGTTGGGTTTGAAATGGCCCAAAAACGCGGCAAAAAACTTGTGAGTGTGGATAAGGCGAACGTGCTGGAAAGCTCGCGGCTGTGGCGGGAAGAAATGCACAAGCTGGCGGCGGGATATCCGGACATTGCATACAGCGACATGCTGGTGGACAACGCGGCCATGCAAATTGTGCGCAACCCGCGGCAGTTTGACGTGATAGTCACCAGCAACATGTTTGGAGACATCCTCTCAGACGAGGCCTCCATGGTAACCGGGTCCATTGGGCTGCTTCCTTCCTCGTCCCTGGGGGATTCCAAGTGCGGGTTGTACGAGCCAATCCACGGCTCTGCGCCCGATATCGCGGGCCAGGGAAAAGCCAACCCCATTGCCACCATTCTTTCCACAGCCATGATGCTGCGGTATTCGTTCAGCCTTTCTGCAGAAGCGGATGCGATTGAATGCTCGGTTACGCAGGTGCTGGAGGAAGGCTTCCGTACGTTTGATATATTGGGCGGCAGCAATACCGCGCCGCTGTCCACCGGCGAAATGACGGAAAAAATACTGGAAAGACTGTAATACTGTTGGGGCTCCTTGTTACAAACAAATTTCTCCAATACAAAAACCGGCTAAGATTGCCGGTTTTTGTATGAAGAGAGGTGTATTAATATTTTTCGCTGTCGTCTGTAAAAAACTCCGGTTCGGTGTGCTCGGCTGATGTTACCGGGCCGGAAGTCCCTTCCAAACCACGCAGGCTGAACACATCCATTTTCTTTTTAAGCATTTCAGCCTGGCCGTAGAGTTCCTGGCTGGCTGCCGCGCCCTGCTGTGCGGTTGCGGAATTGGTTTGCACCACATTGGCCACCTGCGCCAGGCCCTGGTTGATCTGCGCGATGCCTGAAGCCTGTTCGGAGGAGGCGTGGGCAATTTTATCGCCAAGCAGGGCGGACTGGTCTACATTTTTGACGATATTCGCAAGCGCGTCCGCAGTGGTGTTTGCGATTTTTGTTCCCGCCGCCACTTTTTTAATGGAGCCTTCTATTAAATCGGCCGTTTCCTGCGCCGCGCTTGCGCTTCTGGCCGCCAGGCTGCGCACTTCTTCCGCCACCACCGCAAATCCTTTGCCGTGTACGCCGGCGCGGGCTGCTTCTACCGCCGCGTTGAGAGCCAGTATATTGGTCTGGAACGCGATATCGTCTATTACTTTGATGATTTTAAATATATTCTCAGAAGATTCGTTAATCTCGCTCATGGATTTTAGCATTTCCTGCATCTGGCCGCTGCACTGCGCGGCTGCCTGTTTGGCCGCCAAGGACATTTGGTTGGACTGGTGGGAATAATTGGCGTTCTGCTGGGTTTGCTCCGTGATGTAATTTAGGGAGGTTGTAAGCTCTTCAACGGAGCTTGCTTGTTCTGTTGCGCCGATGGAGATGGACTGGGAGGCTTCTGAAAGCTGCCGGGTTGCGGTGGCCATTTGATCCGACGCCATACTGACCTCCAGCATAAGCTGGTTGAGTGAATTCAAAATTTTATTGATGGAATTTTTCAGTTCTACAAAGTCGCCCAGGTATTCCGCTTGAATCCCCGTGTTAAAGTTCGCTTTTGCAATTTCGCCCAATACGGAGGAAATCTCGCGAATATAATTTTTAAGGGTTGTTATCGTTTCGTTGAGCGCGTTTTTAATAATGGCGTGGTCGCCCTGGAATTCACCGGTAACTGAAACCTCCAGGTTGCCCTTTGCCACCTCCTGCAGAACGCTGACCGCTTCGCCGATTGGCCGAAGCACTTCGTCCAGCGTTGCGTTAAACCCTTCTATAATTCTTCTGTATGCGCCCTCATATTTTTCAAAATCCGCGCGGTAGGACAAACGGCCTTCCACCGCGGCCTGGGTAAGCCCGTCGGTATCGGCAACCAGTTCCTGCAGCTTGTCTATAGTCTGGTTTACACTGTTTTTGATAATGGCGTGGTCTCCCTGAAAATTGCCTTCCACATAATATTCAAGGTTTCCTTTGGATACCTGGTCCAGAATACCCGCCGCTTCGTTTACCGGCTGAGTTACCGCATCCAACGTGCGGTTGAATCCTTCTATGATCTTGCGGTATGCGCCCTTGTGTTCTCCTGAATCCGCGCGTACGCTCAGCCGGCCTTCCGCGGCGGCCTCGATCAGCATATCCGTATCTTCCTCCAGTTTTTTGATGGAAGCGAGTATACTGTTGCAAGCCACGCCCATTTTGCCGATCTCGTTTTTGGAACCTATGATTTCATCTTTTATGTCCGTATCGCCTTCGGCAAGAAGCTCTACGGTGCGGGTTAGCTTTTTAACCGGTTTGCTGATGCTGCGCGCGGTTGTAATGCCGATAAACAGAGAGAGGAACAATACCGCGGCGATCAGGAACCATGTAACGGTTTGCACAATTTCAGCTTCGGATTTGTTTGCGGTATCCTGAGCCGCGGATTTAGAGGTAAGCTCGGAATTCAGATCATCCAGCGCGGTGGAAACATTTTGGGTTGCCATATACAGCTCGCCTGCATTTAAAATATCTTTACTTACAGCAGCTTTATTTCCGCTTTGAATCATATTCACGGCGGCAGTCAGCTTTGCATTGAAGTCTGAAAACGCATTGTTTAATTTATCCAGTTTAGCCTTGGCGTTTACTTCGGTTACCAGCATGCCCACCGTATGGAGCGTGGATTCAATGGTGTTCGTGTTGTTTTTTATCTGGGAGACATACGCAACCGTCATCATATCGTTGTCACTTACTAACATGTTGCGGATTAAAATGCCCTGCTGCTCAAAATCTTCCGAAACACTGCTCATGTTCCGCAAGGGAAGCAACATTTCTTTATACATAAAAGAACTTGCGGAACTAACCTGGCTTAAAACAACGCTGTCATATAAACCCATGCCTGTCCCCAGCGCCGCTATGATTAAAAAGCCTATCAAAATGCGGGGCGCAATCTTCATGTTTTTAAAAAATCCAGCCAAGCTCCTGCTCTTTTTGAGCTTGGTTTTAACAGGTTTTTCTTTTTTGGCACGTTTAATCCACATTTTTTTCATAAGAAAATCAATACCTCTCTTTAAGTGAAATAGGATATGGCTAAAATAGAAAAGGCCCTAAAATCAGTTTTTACTGATAGTACATTTAACGGAATTAATTACAAAATCTTTAGTCTTTCTGTTAAAAATATGTTAAATAGTCCCAAGTTAAAGGCAAGAAAAGCCCTCGGGCAGAGACGGAGGGCAATGTAAAAAGGGAAAGCATGCGCTGGGTTAGTTCGTGATGCGTCCAACCGCCGTGGCCGTCACGCGCGAGCCAAGATAAATGGAGCCGTCCGGCGTTTTAACGATATTTGCAACGGCTTCGCTGCGCACGGTAATGTCGTACGCGGCGCCCCGCTTCCTGGCAAGAGCAAGAGCAGCCGAGCAGGCTTCCTGCCCCGCGTAGTCCTCCGCCTCCTTTTGATCTCCAAAAGAGCGGTTCTCCTCGAAACCGTAAACGATATATAAAATGGTTTTATCCGGCAGAAACTCCGGTTTGATCTCAATAGCGCAGACTGCGGAAACATTGCCCACAACAGCGCCGAGAGCATTTGCAACGCCTGCGTGCGCCGGCACAATATATTCCGTTTTGAGCGCACGCGCAACATCCGGCAGAAAAATGTGGATGGGCGCGCCAATGCCCACCAACACGCTTGGGGTCTGAAAACCAAATGCAAGGCTGCCGGTGTTTTTCTGGAAACTCTCCCGTATCAATAACTCCAGGTCTGGCGAGAGGCCGTTCTTTTCCCAGTTTGGATACTGGTTTTGCAGCAGTACACGCACAATATTGGCATACAGCTTTTGTTTTACAGCGGCGTACACTTGATTGCAGAGCTCATCCACAGATACCCCCAGGCAGAACGCAACAAACTGCGCGCCCAGATGGGAAGCGGCGGAGTGATACGCCGCAAAATCGCCACTGATGTGCATGATATCGGTTGGCGTAAGGCCCGCGCGTATGATAACGCCTTCTTTTTCCAGCCGGTCCGCCTGGAAGGAGTACAAATCCCGGCCTGCGGCCGCTGCGGCTTCCTCCAAAATCAGCGGCCCGCTATTCAGGCACCCGCAAAACGCTTTTTCCGCCTGCGTATAATGGGGGCTTGCCGAGATGTCTTTTTGCAGTATAAAAAACTCATGCAGGTAAAAATCATGGGCTTTGGAGCGGTCCACAAGCTCTTGCAGCCTGGGCAAAACGGAGGGATACCGGCTGGCCGCTATACAAAGGGGAACCACGCGGGCATTGTCCAGCAGCAGATTGCCGCTTTTATAACGCACAGCGCTGTCTCCGCCCAGGCCGAAGGTGTCAATAAAAAGCCCTTTTACAAATGTTTTCCATTTGCCTATTTGCACGCCGTTTTTAACCTGAACGGGTTTGCCGTTTTGCACCAGGGCAATGTCTGTGGTGGTGCCTCCCATATCCACAATCACCGCATTTGGACTTGCGGACAGATGCATGCCGCCGGTTACGCTGGCCGCAGGCCCGCAAAGCAGTGTTTCCACAGGGCGAAGGCCCGTGAATTCCTGGGACATCAGGCTCCCGTCGCTGCGCACAATTACGACCGGGGCCTCTATGTTCCTTTGCTTCAGTGCTTTTTTGATGGATGCGAGAAATTCCGCAATCACCGGCACCAGTTGCGCGTTTAAAAGAATGCTTGCGCCCCGCTGCACGGCATTGATGTCCGAAAATAATTCGTGCCCGCAAATAACGGGGATTCTGAGTTCTTCCTCTATTATTTTTTTGGCCTGTTTTTCTTGCACGGCGTTGTTGTGGATTGCATGCAAGGCCACAATGCCTACCGCATCGCAGGCTGCAAAAGCGTTTTTGCAATCCGCCCGGAACGCTTCCCAGTCCGGGGGCGCAAGTATCTGGCCGTTGCCCGCAATTTCGCTTGGCAGGAAATAAATATCCTCCAGGGAATGGAATCCGTAACCCGCGCCAAACTGCGTAATAATTTTTTCTTCCAGGCCAACGAACACTATTTTTGCGCGCCCGCCCTTTTCTTCCACGCAGGCGTTTGTAGCCAGGGTGGTGGAGAGGGAGACAAATTCCGCCTTTAGCAGAAAGCCTTTGGGCAACTGGTCCAGCGCGCTGCCGATGCCAAGGGAAAGGTCTTCTTTTGTTGTTAAGGATTTTGCGGAAGACAGTATTTTTTTCTGTTCAAAATCATACAGCACGGCGTCCGTATACGTGCCGCCCGTGTCAATACCAATGCCGATTTTCATACAGGCTCCTTATGTAGGCTAAATAATTCTATCATAGCATACCCTGAATGAATTATCTTTGAAATAAATTTTAGAATTTGTGTAAAATCATTTTAAAAATTCACTGTTCATTGAAATCGCTCCTGCCCTTCGCGTATAATGGAAAGCATGAGTGGTATCAATATCAATCAAACGGCCTGCTGTTTTACCGGACACAGGCCACAAAAGCTGTCTTTTGGGTATGACGAGGAAAACCCGGCATGCATACAACTGAAAAAGCAGCTGAGCTGTGAAATTGACGCCAAAATTAAAAGCGGCTGCACTTCTTTTATCACCGGCATGGCCATGGGCGCAGACATATGGTGCGCGGAGATGGTTATTGCCTGCAGGCAGAAATTTGATACGCCTGTTTTGCTTACGGCGGTGATTCCCTTTAAAAACCAGCCCTCTTCTTTTCCTGTTTCCTATATGCGGCGGTACGCGGAAATTTTGTTGCAGGCGGACCACGTTGTTTTGCTTGCGGAAAAATATGTTCCGGGGTGTATGCACAAACGCAACCAATACATGGTGAACCAGGCGGACTGCGTGATTGCCGTATCCAGCGGGGATGCGGGCGGCACGCAGGAGACCATAAAAATGGCGCAGAAAAAAGGCCTGGATATTATTGTGCTCCATCCGGACTCAGCAGAAAGAACACATATACCGGCGCAGTTGCGGTTTGACACGGAAGAACGGTAAAAAACTTTAAACAGGAGAATCCGAATGTTTGGAAAAGTAGACGAGATCAAGTATCTGGAAAGCCTGTCCAAAGAATATCCCACCATTCAGGCGGTCTGCACGGAGATTATTAACCTGAAGGCAATCCTGAATCTGCCCAAGGGCACCGAGCATTTTATCAGCGATATCCACGGCGAAGACGAGGCGTTTTGCCATATTCTCAACAATACGTCCGGCGTGATACGGGAAAAAGTGGACCGGTTGTTTGAAAAAACCGTTTCTTCCCGGCAACGGACCGGGCTGTGCACGCTGATTTATTACCCGGAGCAAAAAATTGAAGAGGCTAAAAAACAGGAAAGCGAGATGGAGGAATGGTACAAAATTACGCTCTACCGCCTGATAGAGGTATGCCGCCTGTGCGCCTCCAAGTATACGCGCTCCAAGGTGCGCAAAGCCCTGCCGCCGGATTTTGAATATATTATAGACGAGCTTCTACATACCAACTACGACGAAAAAGACAAGCAAAGCTATTACGAGAATATTATTTCCACCATTATACACATAGACCGGGCGGACGCGTTTATTACCGCGCTGGCAGGCGTAATTAAGCGCCTGGTTGTGGACAGGCTGCATATTGTTGGGGATATTTTTGACCGCGGCCCGCACGCGGATATCATTCTGGACCGCCTGATGTGCCACCACGCTGTGGATATACAGTGGGGCAACCACGATATTCTGTGGATGGGCGCCGCCGCGGGCAGCGAGGCTTGCATTGCAAACGTGCTTGGCGTGAGCACCAAATACAACAACATTGAATTTTTGGAAAACGCGTATGGGATCAACCTGCGGCCCCTCGCGCTTTTTTCTATGGAGGCTTACGCGAACGAAACTGCTCCGGTAAGACAGATGCACAAGGCCGTTGTGGTGATCCAGCTCAAGCTGGAGGGCCAGTTGATTGCCCGCCACCCGGAATACGGCATGGAGGACCGGCTGCTGCTGGACAAGATAGATTTTAAAAACAAAACGGTTGACATGGAGGGTAAAGCATATGCCCTTTGGAACGCGGATTTTCCCACAATAGATCCGGGTGACCCGTATGCGCTTTCTGCAAAAGAGGCGGAAGTTATTGCAAAACTAAAAGTATCGTTTACGCAGAGTGAAAAACTGCAAAGGCACGTGCGGTTTTTATTCTCGCAGGGAAGCATGTACAGGGTGTGCAACGGGAACCTGATATTCCACGGATGTATCCCTGCGACCAAGGAGGGAGAGCCGGTTGAATACAAATTGGGTAATGCAGTGCTGCGGGGAAAGGAATTTTTGGATTTTGCGGACAGTTTTGCGCGCAAGACGTATTATACGCCGGGCAATACCCCGGAGAAACAAAAAGGGCTGGATTTTATATGGTATCTTTGGTGCGGCAAAAAATCCCCGCTGTTTGGCCGCGAAAAAATGGCAACGTTTGAACGCTGTTTTTTGCGCGACGATACTACCTGGGAGGAAAAGAAAGACCCGTATTACGAGTGGATAGAAAACCGGGAATTCTGTGAAAAAGTTTTAAGGGAATTTGGGCTTTCGAACGCGTATTCTCATATTATTAACGGGCATATTCCGGTGCTGACCAGGGAGGGCGAACATCCGGTGCGCGGCGGCGGAAAACTGATTATGATAGACGGCGGGTTTTGCAGAGCGTACCAGGGAAAGACAGGTATTGCGGGGTACACCCTGTTTTATAATTCGTATGGAATCCGCCTTGTCTCACACGAGCCGTTTGCGGGAACACAGGACGCCATCCTGCACAACAGGGATATCCTCTCCACCTTTGTTGTTTTTGACACCGCCGCCCGCAGAATTACAGTGAGCGAGACGGACGCGGGCATGGAGATCAAGGGCAAGATAGACGACCTTACAAACCTTTTGCAGGCCTACCGCGTAGGTGTGATAAAGGAAAAAACAAGCAAAAAGATTTAGCAGAAAACAAGTTTTTACGGAGCATTTGCACTGCGCCACACTCCTTTTTTAAAAGAAAAGGGAGCTAGAGGCCTTTATTGTTGATGGGATTCCAAAGGGACAGTTTGTATCTTTGGGGGAGGGTTGAAGGCAAGCAACCTCCAAAAAGTAAATTCTTGCGTATAAGAATAAATTTACATATAATACAGAAGTTAAGTTTGAACGATATGTAAGTAAAAGAGCAGCTTTTATAAAGGCAGATGGAGAGCACATGGAAAGAAGCAGCGGGATACTCCTGCACATCAGCTCACTGCCTTCCCGTTTTGGGATAGGCACAATGGGCGCGGCGGCCTGGGCGTTTGTGGATTTTATGAATCGCGCAGGGCAGAAATACTGGCAGGTGCTGCCCATCAATCCCACGGGGTTTGGGGATTCCCCGTACCAGTCTTTTTCCACGCACGCGGGCAACCCATATTTGATAGACCTGGATTTGCTTTGCGGGCAGGGGCTTTTGCAGAGTGCCGAATGTGAAGGGTTGTATTGGGGAGATAACCCTGAAAACGTTGACTTTGAGCAGATTTTTGAAAACAGAAACAAAGTTTTACACCTTGCCTACAGCCGTGGATACAACGCGCAGGACGGAGAGTATGGCCGGTTCTGCGAACAAAACAGCCACTGGCTTGAGGATTACGCGGTGTTCATGGCCGCCAAAAACGCAAACGGCATGCGTCCCTGGCACGAATGGGAAGACCTGGGCCTACAGTTCCATGAGCAGGAGGCCATTGAGAAATTCACGGAGCAAAACCGGGAAGATATGGCGTTTTACAAATACGTTCAGTTTTTATTTCATACGCAATGGATGAGCCTGAAGGGTTATGCAAACAGCCAGGGCATCCGTATTGTTGGGGATATCCCCATTTATGTGGCTGCGGACAGCGCGGATGCGTGGGCAAACCGCGGGATGTTTTACCTGGACCAAAAGAACGAGTGCGAGCTTGTGGCCGGATGCCCGCCGGACTTTTTTTCTGAAGAGGGCCAGTATTGGGGAAACCCTGTGTATAACTGGGAGTATTTAAAAGAAACCCGTTACGCCTGGTGGATGGACCGCCTTGCCAGCATGCAGAAGCTGTATGACGTGGTGCGGATAGACCATTTCAGGGGGTTTGAATCTTATTACGCAATAGAAGGGGAAGCGCGAACCGCACGGTTTGGCAGTTGGAGAAAAGGCCCCGGAATGGATTTTTTTAATGAAATGAACCGCCGGTTGCCTACCCTGGATATCATTGCGGAAGACCTGGGGTATTTAACGGAAGAAGTGCATGAACTGCTGGAGGAGACCGGATATCCGGGCATGAAGGTGCTTCAGTTTGCGTTTGATTCGGGCAGCGCCAACGAATATCTGCCTCATCATTATATTAAAAACTGCGTGGTATACACCGGTACGCACGACAACACCACCATTGCGGACTGGCTGGAAAAATCGCCCGCCGGAGATGTGGCGTTTGCCAGAGAATACGCCGCGCTCAATAAAGAAGAAGGGTATAACTGGGGTATGATAAGGCTGGCGCACGCCAGCGTTGCCAACCTGGCCGTAATTCCCATGCAGGATTATTTGAACCAGCCCGCCCGGGCGCGCATGAACCAGCCCGCCACCGTGGGTGAAAACTGGCGCTGGCGCCTTGGGCCGGACTATGCATCCGAAGAGTTGGTTCAAAAAATAAGAAGAATCACGGAATTGTACGGCAGGCTGTAGTTTATGAGGGCCTTGCCCCTGCAGCTCAAGCGCCTGGCGTCAATCGATTTTTTTAACAGAGCCGCGTATAATAAGATCGTCCGATTTAATGACGCAGTTTTCTGTATCGCGTCCTTCCACCAGTTCCATAATCATGCGGACAGCGTTGGACGCAAGTTCTTTTTCCGAGAGCTTGATGGTGGAGAGGCCGGGGTCAGTATATTCGGAGAGAATCATATCGTCAAGAGCGATGATGGAAATGTCGTCCGGTACGCTGAGACCTTTGGATTTCAGAAAATGCAGTACGCAAACCGCATAAAAATCCTCCACGCAGAAAAACGCGGTGGGCCTGTCTGGCAGGGAAAGCAAACCCTTCAGGTCCGGAACCTTGGATTCTTCTTCAAAATCGCCGTGTACAATATAATCTTCCCGCAGTTCTATGCCTGCCTCGGCAAGTGCTTTTTTATAGCCAGAAAGGGTCTGCCTGCAAAAAAAAGGCGTTTTATCCATGCCCACATAGGCAATCTTTGTATGCCCGTTTTGTATCAAAAAGCGGGTTGCGGTATAAGCGGAAAGCGCGTAATCCACGCTTACGTGCGCAAGCTCGTTATACACCTCCCGGTTATCCACCACCACGCAGGGGATGCCTTTTTCTGCAATCGCGTCAATCGCGGCCTCGTCCACCAGCTGGAAGAACAGGATGCCGTCCGCGTCGTTTTTATTAAACACCTCCATTACCGCAGAGGAAGTTTCCCCCTTGCTGATGTAGGATACGATGAGGTTGTAATCGTAATTGCCGAGTTCTTCAACAACATGCGAAACCACGCCCAGGTAAAACAGCTTGCAGGGCCGGGGATTGTTTTTATCCAGTACGGCGTGGATGTTGTAACTTTTGCCGAACGCCAGGCGTTTGGAATTAATGTTGGGCGAAAAACCGGTATTGGCTATGAGGCCCTGTATTTTTTTACGGGTCTCCGCGTTTACGCCTGGTTTATTGTTGATTACGTAGGAAACAGCGGCGGTGGAAACGCCTGCCATGCGCGCGATATCTTTAATTGTGATTTTATCTGTTTTCATATCCGCCTATCTCCCGTTTGTTTACATGTATTGTAGCGCAACCATAAGGAATATTCAAACAGTTGTTGTGTTTTGCCCCCGGATTTTGCTATACTTTTTGGGTGAGGTGTTGCAAGCAATGAGCAAAGTTGGCCTGGTATTGGAAGGCGGTGGCCAAAAAGGCGTATATACGGCGGGTGTTTTGGACTGCTTGATGGATGCGGGGATACGCATTGGCTACGTGATTGGCGTATCGGCAGGCGCGGCCTGCGCCACAGCATACCTTTCGGGACAGCGGGGAAGAAACTATAACGTGTATATCTCCTCTGCCGGAAAAAGGGTATACCTGAGCCTGCTCAATTATTTTACGCAGGGTTCCGTATTTGGCGTTAAATATGTGTACGACACCCTGCCCAATGGCCAAATACCCCTGGATTTTGAAACTGCGGACGCCTCCGGCATTGAATACTGGGTGGTTGCGACGGATTGCCGCACGGGCAAACCATTTTATAAGAAAGTTGAAAATTTAAAAAGCAGTTTGCGATACCTGATGGCGTCCAGCGCCATTCCGCTGGTATCCAGAATGTTCAGAGTGGAAGGTAACCTGTTGTTGGACGGATGCGCTTCCGACTCCATTCCCATTGAAAAATCCATTGCGGACGGAAACGATAAAAATATTATTGTCCTTACTAAAAACTCCGGATACCAAATGGCGCCCCCTTCTTCCGTGAGCCGCTTTTTAACAAACATAACATACGCCGGATACCAGCAGCTGAAGGAAGCCGTATTATGCAGGCATGCTTCCTATAACGCATGCATGGAGCGCGTAGCGGAACTGGAGGAGCAGGGACGGGCAATTGTGCTGAGGCCCTCAAAACCGCTGCAGGTGGGGCGGTTTGAAAAAGACAAAGACAAGCTGATTGACCTGTATCATAACGGATACCAGGATGCGGAGCGGATTCTTCCCCAAATAAAAACGTTTATCCTGGGCGCGCAGGGGTGCGGATAAAAGAATAAAACAAATAAATCGATTGTAAAACACAAAACGGCGCATTATTCTTTGCGGCGTTTTTTTATATTCCTGAATAATAATAATCTAGGGAAGGCATAGATTATACAAAGTCTTAAAGTGGAGGAAAATGCCATGGTTGACAGAATTACAATCCAAAGAACCATCCCCGTCCGAGGCTTTGGCTTATTTGCATCAACACAATGCACCAGCCCTGCAGATGAAAAACCAGGAAAAGTGGCATGTCAAAGTACCGAACTGTTACCGGACAAAGGAGAACTGGCCAACGGTAAAATACACTTTACAGACGAAGCGGTGGAAGCGCTGGTTTTCGCTTCAACTGCGGAAGTTCCCGGACTGGCCGCCGCGATGGATAAAAGCGATTTGACGCCGGACCGCATGATTAAAAAAAGCCGGCTAAGGGGCATCCATGTCCGTTTATTGGAGGACCGGGTGCAGATTGGCATTTCTATAACTGTAAAGCCCGGCCACCGTGCGGTTTGTGTAGCCAAAGAGATTCAGGACCGGGTGCGCAACAATGTGGAGAATATGACCGGGCTTACGGTTGCAAATGTAAATGTGTATGTAGCCGCAATCCAGATTGCAGAGCAAACGGCAAATTTACATTAAAGGGGGAAATCTAGCAATGGTAAACAAGCCTACGGACGGTAAACAGCCTGGCGGCGCAAAGCAGGCAGACCCCAAGGAAGGAAATGGAGATCTGGTGGTGCTGGTATCCACCTCTTTGGGGGGGTATCCCCTCAGCAATGCCACGGTGACGATTTATAACGAGGAAGGCCCACAGAAATTTCAGAGAACATCCCTGCAGACCGGGAGAGACGGAAGGACGCCTTCTATTAAGCTGCCCGCGCCCGTTTTGTCTGAACAGGAATTATATGAATGTAAAACAAGGCCTTATTCCGTCTACACAGTAAGCGTGGAATACCCCCGTTTTTATACAAATATACATAAAGACGTACAGGTATTTGCAAACATTGAATCTATTGTAAACTCTTATATGATGCCCCTGCCTGCGAACATTGGGCAGGGCAGCACAACAAAAATATATCTTGTGCCGCCCACCAGATGCTTCAGCCCCGCGCAGGAACCCAGGGAGTCCGCCGAGGAAACATCGCAAAGGCCGGTGCAAACAGCCGGAACCGAAGGAGGTGGCAGGTAATGCCGGAACAGGTTTATATACCTGCATACATCAAGGTGCATCTGGGCGCGCCGGATTCTAACGCAGAAACGGTTACGGTACCTTTTCTTACATATGTTAAGAACGTGGCTTCCAGCGAGGTATACCCCACATGGCCGGAAAACGCCATACGCGCAAATATGTACGCCCAGATATCTTTTGCATTAAACCGCATTTTCACAGAGCATTACAGGACCAGGGGATATAATTTTGACATCACCTCCCTTCCGGCGTATGATCAGAATTTTGTGTATAACCGCAGCATTTTTGGACCCATGGAAACGATTGGGAACGAGCTGTTTAATGATTATATAGCCCGCACCAACCATGCGGAACCCCTGCTGGCGGTTTATTGCGACGGGCGGACCAGCACATGCAAGGGCCTGAGCCAATGGGGCAGCGTGGACCTTGCAAACCAGGGCCTTACGCCTTTTCAGATATTGCAGAGGTATTACGGAAACGATATTCAGATACGGCGGAATGCGCCTATTCTGGATGTTACCCAGTCTTATCCGGGCTATGCCCTTAAATTGGGTTCAAGCGGCGCAAACGTGGCGTTTGTGCAAAACGAACTGAATTATGTGCACAGGAGTTATTCAACCATTCCCAAAATTGTTGCTGTGGACGGCAAATTTGGAAAAGATACAGAGGATTCCGTGAAAGAATTTCAGAAAATATTCCAGTTGCAGCAGGACGGCATTGTGGGCAAAGGCACCTGGTACAAACTTTTATACATTTATAGCGCAGTCAGAAAACTGGCGACACTGCATTCGGAGGGTGAAAAACTGGGCAGCGCGCCCAAAGATTTCCAAAGGACGCTGAAACTGGGCGATTCAGGAAAAGACGTAAATATCGTACAGTTTTATATCAACAATATTGCCAACTTTAACCCTTCCGTTCCATCCGTTCCCATGAGCAGCACATACGACCCGGAGACCGTGGACGCGGTAAAGGCTTTTCAGAAGTATTCCGGTTTGACGGTGACGGGCGAACTGGACAGGGAAACATTTGACCGCCTGTATAATGATTATCAGGGCACCATCCTTGCGCACGAATCTATTTTTCGGCAGGAATCGCCCAAAACATACCCCGGAGCGCCCCTGCGGCCAGGTTCAACGGGAGCGGAGGTGCGAAACCTGCAACTGTATCTGCTGGCTTTGGCAAAAGCGAATCCGGATATCCCCCAGGTTGTGGCGATTGGGTATTTTGGAGATCTTACGGAAAAGGCCGTCCGGGCTTTTCAAAAAAAGTTTGGGCTCAAGGAAGACGGTATTGTGGGCGAGGAAACCTGGAACAGAATTACGCAGGAGTACCAGAAGGTAAAGTCTTCCGTTATTAAAACGTTTGCAAACACCTGGATGTGGAAAGAGATGTGAAGAAAATGGCCAGCATATATTGCCGCAGCGAAAGGTTGCGGTTTTTTTGTTGCTCCAAAATAGAGCTTGTTTTGCCGGAAGTTCTGCTATAAAATGACTTGAAGCCGCATGCCGGGAGAGGTCTTTGAAGGTAAATATGGCAGCGGGGGAAAATTGGTGAAAAAAATATCATTTTGCTGATAAAAATGCTTTGAAAAGTATCAAACGTTGTATTATAGTATAATGGGTTGATTTTTTGAATTTTTTTTTTGAAAGGTAAAAGCAAAATGGACACTTTATCATCAAAAAGTAAGGCAGTAATTATTGGAGCAGGCAACGTTGGCGCCAGCATCGCGTACACCCTGATGATGAATCAGATCGCGACAGAAATCGTACTGGTTGACGTCAATCAAGAAAAAGCCAGCGGCGAAGCGCTGGACATGAATCACGGCATTGCGTTTTTTAAGCAGATCGTGATCCGGGACGGTGATTACAGCGACTGCAAGAACGCGCATGTAATTATTATTACGGCGGGAGTGGGCCGCAAGCCCGGGCAAACCAGGATTGATCTTGCCAAAACAAACGTATCCATTGCGAAAGACATTACGCACAAGATTATGGAATATGCGGAAAACCCCATTATTCTTGTTGTTTCCAATCCGGTGGACGTGCTCACCTATGTTGTGCAGAAAGAATCCGGCCTGCCGGCAAACCGCGTTTTCGGTTCGGGCACCACGCTTGATTCCGGACGTTTCCGTTATCTCTTATCGCGGCATTGCCATGTGGACGTGCGCAATGTGCACGCGTACATTATAGGCGAGCATGGGGACAGTGAAGTCCCTGTTTGGAGCCGCGCCAATATTGCCGGCAAACCTTTTGAGGAATACTGCGACGATTGCCCGAAGAAGTGCAAAAACGTTAACCGCGACGAGATATTTGAAAAAACAAAGAATGCGGGCGCAGAAATTATAGCCAAAAAAGGCGCCACCTACTACGGCGTCGCCATGTCTGTGGCGCGTATTGTGGGCGCTATTATGGGCAACGAATTTGCCGTGCTTACGGTTTCCAGCGTTGTTCCCAATAAATACGGGGTATCCGGCGTAGCGTTAAGCCTGCCCAGCGTGATTAACTTAAATGGCATAGACCGCATCATCAATCTGTGCCTGGATGAGAAAGAAACCGCGCAGATCATTGAGTCCGGCGACAAACTGCGCGCCGTGATTGAAGAAGTTTATGAAATTGACTAATTTTATTTTTATATAAAGGAGTAACGATATGACAATTCAAGAAGAAGCCATTCAAGCCCACCACGAGTGGAGGGGCAAGATCGAAGTGATCAGCACCGTGCCCGTAGCAAACAAAAAGGATCTTTCCCTTGCATATACGCCCGGTGTGGCCGAGCCCTGCCTGGAAATCTCCAAAAATGTGGATCTTTCCTACGAATATACCCGGAGATGGAACCTGGTAGCGGTTGTAACGGATGGCACGGCCGTTTTGGGATTGGGCGACATTGGCCCCGAAGCAGGTATGCCCGTTATGGAAGGCAAATGCGTTCTGTTTAAAACATTCGGAGATGTGGACGCTTTCCCGCTCTGCGTGCGCAGCAAGGAAGTAAAAGACATTGTGAACACCGTGCGCCTGCTTGCCGGCAGTTTTGGCGGCATTAACCTGGAGGACATCTCTGCTCCCCGCTGCTTTGAGATTGAAGAAGAACTCAAGAAGGTATGCGATATCCCGATTTTTCATGACGACCAGCACGGCACGGCGGTGGTAACCGCTGCGGCAATGATCAACGCAATGAAACTTACGGGCCGCGATTTATCCAAGCAGGAAGTTGTTGTTTCCGGTGCGGGTGCTGCGGGCGTTGCCGTTACAAGGCTCCTGATGAGCATGGGTCTTCGCAATGTGATTCTCTGTGATACCAAGGGCGCTATCTATGAGGGCCGCGAAGGTTTGAATCCGTTTAAAGAGCAGATGGCCAAGATTTCCAACCGCGAAATGAAAAAAGGCTCTTTGGAGGACGTTATTGCCGGATCGGATATTTTCATCGGTTTGTCTGCGCCCGGAATTGTTTCCAAGGAAATGGTTAAAAGCATGAACAAAAATCCCATCATCTTTGCCATGTCCAACCCAACGCCCGAGATTATGCCCGACTTGGCGGCAGAAGCAGGTGCGGCGGTAATTGGCACCGGCCGGAGCGATTTCCCCAACCAGATCAACAACGTGCTTGCGTTCCCCGGTATCTTCCGCGGCGCGCTGGACGTGCGCGCAAGCGATATCAACGACGATATGAAGATTGCCGCAGCGTACGCCATTGCGGATTTTGTGACGGCAGACAAGCTGAATCCCGAATACATTATTCCCGCTCCGTTTGAGCCCGGCATCGGCGCCGCCGTTGCCAAGGCGGTTGCGGAAGCTGCACGTAAATCCGGTGTAGCTAGACTGTAAACTAATAAAACATAAATAAAAGAAGGCGAAAGCCTTCTTTTTTATATGCGGGGTTTCACCCCATACCCACTTCTTTTCTTCATCCAACGCAATGCCTCTGTGTTTTTAATAAACTACCTCATTTGAAATAAGCGGCTGTCCCAATGATAAAATTGGCCCCAAAATAAATCAGCAGGCCGCCCAGCGCGGCAATGATGATGCGGTAGGGCTTTTCTTTGATGAAACGGCGGGTTTTGCCGATGACGGCAGAAATGGAAACGTACCAGATGAAATCTGCAGAAATATGGCCGAAGTAATACACAGCAACCCCCGCTGCGCCAAGGGTATTGAAGGATTGCATAATGAACCCCAGGCCCACCACCATCCACCAGAGCAAAAAATACGGGTTGGTGGCGCTGATGACCGCGCCCGAGGCTATAAGCTTTGCGCTTCCGGCTTTTTCTTGGCCGTCTGCTGTTTGTATATGAATGGTGTTGCGCAGAGCTCCCAAAATCATTTGTACACCCATTACGGCCAACAGCGCGCCGCCCGCAAGGCCCACAACGGCCTGCGCCGGCGTTGCCTGCAAAAAGCTGCCCAGACCCAGGAAAATGAGTAAAACAAGCCCCGCCTCCAGAATTGCGTGGCCAACCGTAATCAAAACGCCTGCGCGCGTTCCTGTTCTGAGGGATTGCTGTATGGTGTATGTAAGAAGACTGCCGGGCATCATTGCACCCGAAAACCCTACCGACAGGGCGGATAAAAAAAGTGCAGCCATTTTGTGCTCCTTATTATGCTGGGCTTATTGTAACATAAAAACAGGTATGAAGAGAAATAAAAAGCCGACGTTCTACCGGAATGTTTCACGGCAGGGAAGCAAAATTGATACGGAACTGCATATCGGCATTGCCAGATTTTACATTGTAATGCTTGCTATTACTGTAAATACAGAACCTTTCAGACTGCTTTCTTCATTATATAACAATAATGGAATGCAATTCTAATATATAGGAATAAAAGGAATATCTTGCGGTAACAAAAAAGGGCGTATGCGCCCTTTTGATTTGTTTGTTTTATACGCCTTTTGCCTGGGGAATCAGGTTTGCCTTTTTTAGGCCGGCCAGAAGAGACTGGATGATTACAAAGAAAATGGGGATTGTAACAAGCGCTACAACAGCCCTTGGATAAAACAACACCTCATAGGATTTCTGAAACAGCAGCGAAAGCCACAGTGTTTGCAGAAAAATGGAGCAGGCAATCTGCGTCACCCCCACTGCAAGCAGTACTTTGAGCCATTGGCTGCACCTTGCCGCCAGCCTGAACACAACCCAGGGCAGCAGGCCAACCATGGCGCTGGTGAGTGTGATGGGCGGAAAATACATGCCGCTTGGGAAAAGGATAAACCCCAGAACATCCGCCATTGCGCCCACGCACATGCCCCATGCGGGGCCTAAGATGATACCTGCCAAAACTATGGGGATGAACCCAATGGAAAGGCGAGCGCTCGGAACACCCGCAATCAGCAGGTCTGCCGAAAAGACCCGGCTCAATATTACGCTGATTGCAATAAGAAGGCCGGCCATAACAATTTTTTTTGTTTTTTCTTGCATAAAAAATACCTCCATTCTTTAAGATTCACAGCGCAACTGCAATGAAAGGAGGCAAAACAAAAGATAGTTTCCTCATTTTAACGCAGCACAGCGGACGCAATATTACACCGCAGACAAGCGTCTTTCGGTTAAAGGCAACTTCCCATCCTTTAAAACTTAACGCGTAATATTTACTCTGTGCATCTTGTGACCGATTATATCACAGCCGCCCGGGTTTCACAATCAGGTTTTTTTCCTGCAGCAGCGGGCGGATTTTTGCTGCCAGGTAGAGCGATCCGCAGATCACAATTGCGCCGCCCTCCCTGTAGGAGCGGAGCGCTTCGTCCAGCGCCCACGCGGGATTGGGGAACGCCAGAACATCGCCGCAATGAGAGGATGCGACGCGGGCTGCTTCATGCGGGTCCAGCGCCCGAGGGTTATCCGGCAATGTTGAAATAAATTTGGAGCAAAGCTTTGCCATGCAGCCTATGGATGCTTCGTATTGCTTGTCCCTCAGCATGCCCATAACGAGGATAATCCGTTTTTCTGGCAAATGAGTTTGAATGGAAGCGGCCAGCGCTTCTATGCCTTGCAGGTTGTGCGAGCCGTCCAGGAGAATAAGAGGGGATTCGTTTATCAGCTCCTGCCGGGCGGGCATAACGGCGTTCGCAAGGCCGGATACAACCGTCTTCTGCGGAAATTGAAAGGCCGTATGCGCCGTGAGCGCCCGTGCGGTTTCTATGGCCACTGTGGCGTTGAGAACCTGGTGGATTCCCGGCATGGCTGTTTCGTACCCTGTGCCTTTGTATTTGAATTCCGTGCCCCAAAGGCTGCTTTTGACGATATCATATTTTGTATCCGGCTGTATGAAGAGGCAGTTTTTGTATGCCGCCGCAGCCCGAATTACGGACAGCGCCTCCTGCGGCTGATCCGGGTAGCAGACCACAATGCTGTTTTGCTTGATGACGCCGCTTTTATGGGAGGCGATTTCTCCAATTGTTTCGCCCAGAAAAGCCGTATGGTCCAGGCCGATGGCGGTGATTACGCTTGCCAGGGGGGCGGTGATTACGTTGGTGGAATCCAGGCTGCCGCCCATGCCCGTTTCCAGCACCGCAAAGCTGCAGCCTTGGGCTAAAAACCATAGAAACGCGCAGGCTGTTAGAATCTCAAATTCTGTAGGCGGCAGGCCTTCCTGCGTCATTATTTGGGCTTGCTTGGCTGCCTTGCCCACAACGGCCGTAAAATCTGCTTTGGGCATGGGATTTCCGTCTATAAAAAAGCTGCTCTCGTAATTTTCAAAATAGGGGGAAACAAACAGGCCGGTTTTATACCCTGCCTGCCGGGAGATTTCCGCCAGCATGCGGCAGGTGCTTCCTTTGCCGTTTGTTCCCGCCACGTGAATGACGTTTAGTTTTTCCTGTGGATTACCCAGCAGGGCGCACAGGCGCGTGATTGTTTGAAGGCCGGGGCGCGATCCGCGTTTGGCTGCAGCCTGCATGAACTGGCAGGCCTCCTGGTAGTTCAAAGGAATACCTCCTGTTTACAGAAAGATTACAACCAGCATAGCAGAAAACCGGAGGATTGAAAACAGGGGGATAGAACAATGCTACTGGAGCTGGCGAACGGGCCTTGCTTCAATATAGCCGCGATAGCCCATTGGGGCGAGCTGGAAGCGCGGCGCGCTTTCGGGGGCCCATTCAAAACCGTAAAGAATTGGATCGAATTTATCAATTGCCGCCCATACTTCGCCAATTGCATCCATAAACTCTTCGTCCGGATACGGTTCTCCATGAAAGATCATCATTTTGCAGGGCGGCAACTCTGTCAGCTCGTATCCTGTGGGGATAACGTTTGAATAATCCAGGGGAAGCTCCACACCCTGCACGTATTGGGAAGTGCCTGCTTTAATCAAATGTTTGGGCAGCCACATGCCGACCGGTTCGTACAGTGCCTCCTTAACGCTTGTGAGCAATGCCCACACATCACAGCCAACTTCTTTGCAATACATAAAATAGTCGGTAGCATTGAGGCCGCGTTTTAACAGCACTTTTCTTGCAGGGCGCTCGATTACCTGCACAAAAACGGTTCTTGCAAATATTTGTTCATTCATATTGATAGCTCCTTTCTGGAATGCAAGGTAGGCATCCAAAACGTTTGTGGGCATAAAAAGCTGTATAGGCGGCGTGTTGCGGCTGTATTCTCTGGGCGGAAGCCCAAACTCTCTGGAGAAAGCGCGTGTGAAGCCTTCGTGGGAATCAAACACAAAATCCAGAGCAATGTCCAGAATTTTGTATTCCTGGTTCCGCAGCGCAAGAGCAGCATGGCTCAGACGGAGCGCACGGATGTATTCAAACGGCGCCTTGCCGGTAAGGTCTTTAAAAATTCTGGCTGAATGCCATGGTGAATACCCCGCCGCATCCGAGAGCTGTTTTAAGGTGATCTGCTCGCGGATATGAGTCTCAATGTAAGACTGCATTTTTTGCACTGCTATCGCTGTTTCTGCCCGGTTCATTTTTGTCTCCTTGCATATCAGGATAAAGCAAAACACAAATAGGTTCTTGATCTGTATTGCTATACTTTCTTATAAGGGATTATTTAGTATCTATAGGATACCATAAAAAAATTAATAAAGCGGTGAAAAGAAAAAGGGCATTCGTGGGTTTAAAGCTTACAAACCATTAAAGCCGGTTCGCGAATATGGCTGCACGGCCTTCCGCTCCGCGCGCTTGCTTCGTAAACGCACCGTTTGGCTAGGGCAGACGCGCATCGGTTCGCTGAAAAACAGGGGATTGTTTTTTATACGCTTACCGCTCACTTTGTGTTCGAATCCCTTCTAGGCTATAATAAAAGAAGTGTTGCAGATTGTTGTATGCAACACTTCTTTGGCGTGCCCGAAGGGATTCGAACCCCCGACCTTTTGGTTCGTAGCCAAACACTCTATCCGGCTGAGCTACGGGCACATAGATTAATAATGTAAAGCTTTACTATAATATAATACGGGGGCGAAAATGTCAAGATTCGAAAAAGTAAAAATAATGTAGATTTTTAGTAAAATAATTATACTAAAAACCGCGCGGATATGTTGACAAGCAAAAAGAACTGGTATAACATAAATTAGAAAGCTCAAGTCAGAGCTTTTCTTATCGCATTTCCTAACTAAAAATCAAATGATAAAGGAGTGTTTATTATGGGCAGACCGGTAACTCTTATGACGGCCCAGTGGGGCGATATGGACTTTGAAGTCTTGTGCAAAGCAGCCAGCGAAATGGGCTACGACGGCCTTGAAATCACGGCCTGGGGCAAACACTTAGACGCCAAAAAAGCAGCTACTGATATCAATTATGTGAACGAACGCAAAGCCATTCTAAAAAAATACGGCCTTGGATGCTGGGCGCTTTCCGCGCACGTACCCGGCCAGTGCGTGGGCGACAAGTGGGACCCGCGCTTGGATAACTTTGCACCGGGTGCACTTTCCGGAAAACCGGAAGAAATTCAAAAATGGGCCATTCAGGAAATGAAATATATTGCGCAGGCCGCCAAAAATTTTGGCGTTAGCGTTGTAACCGGCTTTATGGGATCGCCGATTTGGGCGTACTGGTATTCCTTCCCGCAGACTACGGACGAGATGATTGACGCTGGGTTTGCGGAAATTGTGAAACTCTGGACGCCTATTTTTGACGAGTTTGACAAATGCGGCGTCAAGTTTGCGCTGGAAGTGCATCCCACAGAAATCGCATTCGACTATTACACCGCGGAGCGGCTTTTGAAAGAATTCAATTACAGGCCGACCCTTGGCTTTAATTACGACCCCAGCCATTTGCTGTGGCAGGGCGTAAACACAACCATCTTTTTGCGCGATTTCATCAAGCATGTATACCATGTGCATATGAAAGACGCGGCCGTAACGCTGGACGGCAAAGCGGGCATCCTGGGCTCGTTCATTACCTTTGGCGATACCCGCAGGGGCTGGAACTTCCGTTCCCTTGGGCACGGCGACGTGAACTTTGAAGAGATTATCCGCGAACTGAACCAGGGCGGATACAAGGGCCCGCTTTCCGTTGAGTGGGAAGACAGCGGCATGGAGCGTATTTACGGCGGCACGGAAGCGTGCGATTTCGTCCGCAATGTGGATTTTGCTCCTTCTGATGTGGCGTTTGATAAAGCAATTGCTAATGAATAAATAAAAATTTGGGAGGGTTATACATGAAAGAATTTTACACAGGCATTCCGCAGATTAAGTTTGAAGGGCCTAAATCTAAAAATCCGCTGGCATTCAAATTTTACAATCCGGATGAAAAAATCGGCGGCAAAACCATGCGGGAGAACATGAAGTTTACGGCTTCTTACTGGCATACCTTTGCAAGCGATATGAAAGATATGTTTGGCGAAGGTTCCATCAACACCTCTTACGGGGAATCGGAAGCTATGGCTGCGGCAAAAGCCAAAGCACAGGTGGCTTTTGAGTTTATGGAAAAAATGGGCATAGACTACTACTGCTTCCATGACCGCGACGTTGCTCCCGAAGGCAAGACCCTTGCCGAAAGCAACGAGAATTTGGACGAGATTGTATCCCTGTTAAAAGACCTGCAGAAAAAAACGGGCAAAAAATTGCTGTGGGGCACAGCCAGCCTGTTTGGCAATAAACGCTACATGCACGGCGCAGCCACAGCGCCCAACGCGGACGTATTTGCATACGCTGCGGCGCAGGCGAAAAAGGCCATTGAATGCACCATTGAGCTTGGCGGCGACGGATACACATTCTGGGGCGGACGCGAAGGTTATGAGACCCTGCTCAACACCAACATGGCTCTGGAGCAGGACAACATGGCAAGGTTCCTGCGCATGGAAATAGACCACGCGCGCAGCAAGGGATTCAAAGGCAACTTCTACATTGAACCCAAGCCGAAGGAACCCACAAAGCATCAGTACGATTTTGACGCCGCTACCTGCGTTGGGTTCCTGCGCAAATACAACCTGATTAATGACATGAAACTGAACCTGGAAGCAAACCATGCCACGCTGGCCATGCACACCTTCCAGCACGAGATTCGCGTTGCGCGCGACAACGGCGTGTTTGGTTCCATTGACGCCAACATGGGCGACATGCTGCTTGGCTGGGATACCGACCAGTTCCCGACAAACGTGTACGACGCGGCGCTTGCCTGCTATGAAATCATCAAGGCCGGTGGCTTTACCCTGGGCGGATTCAACTTTGACGCCAAAGTACGCCGCGGTTCCTTCAGCAACGAAGACAAGTTCTACGGCTACATTGTTGGCATGGATACCATTGCGCTGGGCTTTAAAATTGCTACCCGCATGATTGAAGACGGCCGGATTGATTCCTTTGTGGATCAGCGGTATGCAAGCTACAAAACAGGCATTGGCGCGGACATCGTTTCGGGCAAAGCAAGCCTGGACGATCTGGAAAAATATGCCCTTGCTCTTGGCGAAGTGAAGAACGAAAGCGGCCGCCAGGAATACCTGGAAGGCATCATGAACGAGGTAATGTTTGGATAATTCCGGATCAGCCGGAAAAGATGGCCTGGATTGTGTGAAATACGCGCAAATCCGTACAAAAAAAGCGGTGATCATTGATTTTATCACCGCTTTTCAGTCATCTTTTTTAGTTGACATTTAAAACACCATACTATATCATTAATCTGACCCAAAATTACGATTCAATCGGGCGGCAGAAACGAATCATATGAAAGGTACCAACAGACTTTGAGCATCAATATATTGGGAACAGGCAGCTACCTTCCGGAAAAGATCATGACAAACTCCGATTTCGAGAAATTTTTGGATACATCGGACGAATGGATCACCACCCGCACGGGTATTAAACAACGGCATATTGCAGACGGCATGACCAATTGCGACATGTGCGTGATAGCGGCCCAGCAGGCTCTTGACCAGGCCGGGCTGACCATACACGATATGGGGGCCATTATAGCAGCCAGCGTTACCAACGAGATGGATGTGCCCTCCATAGCTTCCCAGGTACAGCGCGCAATGGGCGCCCGGGAATGCGCGGCGTTTGATATCAGCGCTGCCTGCAGCGGCTTTATGATGGCGCTTAAAACGGCGGTTGGATTTGTGTTGCAGGACAAAAAGCCTGTTTTGGTTTTGGGGACGGAAACACTTTCCCGCTTTATGGATTGGAATGACCGCTCCACCTGCATACTGTTTGCGGACGGCGCGGGCGCGGCCGTTGTGGGACCGGGAGACAGCCTGAAATACATAGAGGTGTACGGGCACCCGGATGTGAACCATTCGTTGGAAATACCGGGCATTAATTACAGCCTGGCCGAAGGCGCGCCCAAGTTTTCATATGTGACTATGGACGGAAAGGAAATATACAAATTTGCGACCCGCCAGGTGCCGCAGGATGTACAGAAGGCAATGGATGCCCTGGGACTTACGCCCGAGGACATTGACTGGATCATTCCGCACCAGGCAAACGTGCGTATTCTGCAGGAAGCGTCCAAGCGTTTGCATATTCCCATGGAAAAATTTTATGTGAACATTCAGGATGTTGGCAATACTTCGGCCGCAAGCGTACCCCTCGTGATGGATGAAATGAATAAAAAAGGTTTACTGAAAAAAGGCGATACGGTTGTCATCGTTGCTTTTGGCGGCGGGCTGACAAGCGGATGCGCCGTACTGGAATGGTAATAACGCAAAAAAGATGCGTTATAATAAATTATTTAGGAGGCCAATATGGTTTACGAAAAAATAGTTGAAATTATTGCAGATAAAATGGATATCGACGCCAGCGATATTGCTATGGACTCCTCTTTTGAGAGCCTGAAGATCGATTCCCTGGATATGGTTGAGATTGTTATGGATATCGAAGAAGAGTTTGATATTTCCATTGAAGAGGCTGAAAACTTAAAGACGGTTGCCGACCTCGTTAACTTCATTGAGGAAAATAAATAATTTATTTATTTGAATGGATGCGGGCGCCCGGTAGGATTGCCCGCATTTTGGAATGAATCGGAGGAACGGACACATTAATACGAAACTGACCAAATTATTGGGGCTTGAGTACCCGGTAATCCAGGGCGGAATGGCCTGGATTGCGGATGCATCCTTAGCCGCGGCGGTAAGCCGTGCGGGAGGCCTGGGGCTGATTGCGGCGGCAAACGCCCCGGCAGACGTGGTACGGGAAGAGATCCGCAAAGTAAAGGCGGCAACAGACAGGCCCTTTGGCGTAAACATCATGCTTCTGTCGCCCAGCGCAGAGAAAATTGCGCAGATGGTGATAGACGAAAAAGTGCCGGTGATTACAACCGGTGCGGGAAACCCCGGACAATATATGGAAGCATGGAAGAACGCCGGCATCAAAGTATTGCCGGTGATTCCATCCGTAGCATATGCAAAGCGGCTCGCGCGCTTGGGCGCGGACGCCGTGATTGCGGAAGGCACCGAGGCGGGCGGCCATATAGGCGAGATTACCACGATGGTATTGATTCCCCAGATAGCCGATGCGGTTAAAATTCCGGTTGTTGCGGCAGGCGGGATAGCGGACGGGCGCGGCATGGCTGCGGCATTTATGCTGGGCGCATCCGGCGTACAGATAGGCACGCGGTTTTTAACGGCAGACGAATGCACGGTGCACGAGAATTATAAGCAAAAGGTGCTGGCTGCCAGGGATACGGATTCTGCGGTAACAGGCAGGGCAACAGGGCATCCCGTGCGTTGCATCAGAAACAGGCTTTCGCGCGAATTCAAGGAACTGGAGGCGCGGTCCGCCACACTGGAAGAATACGAAAAATTGGGTTCAGACAGGCTGCGCCGGGCGGCGCGGGAAGGCGATGTGGTCTGGGGGTCTGTAATGGCCGGCCAGGCGGCGGGGCTTGTGAAGCAGGGCGGAAGCGCAGAGGAAATTATTAAGCAGATTTGCGCGGAAGCGGAGAAACTTTTAAGCGGAGGATTCACGTTTGAGTAAACTAGCGGTTTTATTTGCCGGACAGGGCGCTCAAAAAACCGGAATGGGCAGGGATCTGTATGACAAGAACCCTGCCGCAAGGGAAATATTTGACAGGGCGGAAAAAGCTGCTCCGGGAATTTTGGAGATGTGCTTTTCCGGCAGCCAGGAGGACCTGAATAAAACAATTCATACGCAGCCATGTGTATACACAGTAGACGTAGCGGCCTGGGCCGCTTTTAAGTCGCTTAAGCTGCCAATGGATGCGGCTGCCGGTTTCTCACTGGGAGAATATGCGGCGCTTGCCTGCGCGGGGGTATTTTCGTTTGAGGACGGCCTGGGGCTGGTGCAGCAGCGCGCGGCGTGGATGCAGGCGGCGGCGGAAAAAACAGGCGGCGGCATGGCTGCTGTGCTGGGTAAAACCGGCGCGGAGGTGGACGCCATTGTGGCGGGCTTGAACCCCACGGGCGTTTTGGAGGCTGTGAATTACAACTGCCCGGGCCAAACGGTGGTGGCCGGGGACGAAGAGAACCTGGCGGCGTTTCTTAAGTATTGCAAGGAGAATAGAGTAAAGGCGGTGCGGCTGCCGGTTGGCGGCGCGTTCCACAGCAGGGCAATGGAAGCAGTTTCCGGACTTATTTTTGATTTTATTAAACCCATGGATTTTTATTCCCCCATTTGCCCCGTGTATTCCAATACGCTTGCACGCCCATACAAGGCGGAAGAACTGAAAGAAGTGCTGGCAAAACAATCGTCCAGCCCGGTGTATTTTGAACAAACGCTGGCGCATCTTCTGCAAAACGGGTTTGAGACTTTTGTGGAAGTGGGGCCGGGAAATACTCTGTCCGGATTTGTGAAACGGATGGGTGCGGATGTTGCGGTATTCAATATTGGTGACGCGGATTCACTGGCCCTGGCAGCGGAAGGCTTGAAGGAGAAATAACATGGAACAAAGAGTAGCGGTAGTAACCGGAGCGCCTGGCGGCATTGGCAGCGCAATTTGCAAACGCCTGGCAAAAGAAGGTTACGCCATTGTAATCAACCATTATAAAACGCGGGAAGCCGCAGAGAAACTGGCGGCGGACCTGGAGGCCATGCAGGCCAAGCATATCATCGTAGAGGCAAACGTAGCCAGCCACGAAGAGGCTAAGATGCTTATGGAAAAAGCAGTGGAGACGTTCGGCAGGCTGGACGTACTGGTGAACAACGCGGGCATCACCCGCGACAATCTGCTGGCCCGTATGAAGGAAGAGGAGTTTGACGCGGTGATTGCGGTGAATTTGAAGTCTGCGTTCAACTGCTCCAAGCACGCGCTTGGGTACATGATGAAACAGCGGTATGGCAGGATTGTAAACATGTCCTCCATTGTGGGGCTTGCGGGCGAGGCCGGGCAGGTGAATTACTCCGCTTCCAAGGCGGGGCTGCTTGGCATTACCAAATCTCTCGCAAAAGAAGTGGCTTCCCGCAATATCAATGTAAACGCTGTTGCACCGGGATTTATTGATACCGATATGACGCGGGCGATCCCCGAAAAGATACGTGAAGCAATGCTGGAAAAAGTGCCTGCAAAACGCGCGGGCCAGCCGGAAGACGTTGCTGCGGTGGTTGCGTTTTTTGTGTCCCCGGACGCGGATTACATCACCGGCCAGGTAATCAACGTATCCGGTGGACTGTACATTTAACCGGAAAGAGTTTAAGGAGACTGTCTTATGTTCAGACGAGTTGTGGTGACGGGAATAGGCGCGATTGCGCCCAACGGAAACAGCGCGCCCCAGATGTGGGACGCAATGAAGAACGGAGTAAACGGAATAGCGCCGCTGACAACCATCGAGATTGCGGATAATCCGGTTTCGGTTGCGGCCGAGGTCAAGAATTTTGACCCCACGGCCTATATGGAGAAAAAGGAAGCGCGCCGCATGGACCGCTATTGCCAGTATGCAATGGTGGCGGGCAGCGAAGCCATGGAGGATGCCGGGTTTGGCGGTGCGCTGCCTGATCCAAGCCGCTTTGGCGTGATCATCGGCAGCGGCGTGGGCGGCCTGGATACCATGCAGACAGAGGTTACCAAACTGAATGAAAAAGGGTTTAAAAAGACCAATCCCTTGTTTATCCCCATGATGATCGGGAATATGGGTTCGGGAAACCTTGCCATTAAATACGGCCTCAGGGGCTATAATACAACCGTTACAACCGCATGCGCTTCCGGCGCGCACTCCATTGGAGACGCGTTCCGGCTTATCCGGCACGGGTATGCGGACACCATGCTGGCAGGCGGCGCGGAAGCGGCCTTAACGCCCCTTTCCCTGTCCGGGTTCTGCGGGCTCACGGCCCTGTCCCTTTCCACCGACCCGAACCGCGCGTCCATACCCTTTGACGCGGAGCGCAACGGGTTTGTGATCGGCGAGGGCGCGGGCGCTCTGGTGCTGGAGGAATACGGGCAGGCGGTATCACGCGGTGCGCACATCTACGCGGAAATCGTGGGCTATGGCGCTACGGCGGACGCATACCACATGACGGCTCCCCATCCGGAAGCCATCGGCCCGGCGGAGGCCATGCGCATTGCGGTGGAAGACGCGAAAATACCTTTTGACGCGGTTTCCTATATCAACGCGCACGGCACGTCCACTCAACTGAACGACAAAGCGGAAACCCTTGCCATTAAGAAAGTATTTGGAGACTATGCGTATAAGCTGGCCGTCTCGTCCACCAAGTCTATGACCGGGCATCTGCTGGGCGCTGCCGGCGCGATTGAGGCGGTTGCCAGCGTGATGAGTATAGTGGATGATTTTGCGCCCCCAACCATCAATTATAAGGTGCCCGACCCGGAATGCGATTTGGACATCGTACCCAACAAGGGCCGGAAAATGGAAGTGAATTACGCGCTTTCCAATTCGCTTGCCTTCGGCGGCCACAACGCAAGCCTGCTGTTCGCAAAGGTGAAATAGGAGGGAACAATGGAATTAAACGACGTTTTGGAATTTATAAAGAAAAACCAGGGGTTAAAGTCGCTGGAACTGCAGGATGGCGGCTTTAGCATCAAAATAGAATGGAATGTGGGAGGCGCACAGGTTGTAACCGGCCAGGCGCAGGCAGGAGCGATTCAGCAGGCTGCGCCAGCCGCCGATGAAGAAACCGCCGTGATCCCGGGCGGACATGACAATGCGAAAGATATCCTGTCTCCGCTGGTGGGAACCTACCACGACCTGGAAGGTGCAAAGAAGGTGTCCATTGGCAGCAAGCTCAAAAAGGGCGAAGCGCTCTGCAACATAGAGGCCATGAAGCTGATGAACGAGATTGTGATGCCGGAGGACGGCGAGATTGTCTGGATGGCCTGCGCGGAGGGAGACACGGTTGAATACGAGCAGCTTTTATTCCGCTACGAGTAAAAAGGAGGTTCGAAAATGATAAGCAGAGAGGATATCAAAAAGGTGCTTCCGCATAGAGAGCCCTTTTTATTAATAGACGAAATACTGGAAGTGGAAGTGGGCAAATGCGCCACCGCCGTATGGCATGTAACCGAAGATTTTTTTGCCTTTCCCGGGCATTTTCCCGGTAATCCGGTGCTTCCCGGCGTATTGATGGTGGAAGCGCTTGCGCAGGCGGGCGCGTATGCCATTTTGTTGCAGGATGAGTTTAAGGGCAAGCTGGCTCTGTTTGGCGGTATTAACGGTGTAAAATTCAGGGGCATGGTAAAACCGGGGGATGACCTGGTGCTGCGCTCCGAACTGACCAAAATATCGTCCCTGGGCGGCAAGGCAAACGCAAAGGCCACGGTAAACGGCAAAACCGTATGCGAAGGCGAGATTATGTTCGTCTTTGCAAAGGAGTAGGCCATGATTGAAAAAGTGTTGATAGCAAACCGGGGTGAGATTGCGGTGCGCGTGATCCGGGCTTGCAGGGAAATGGGCATTGCCACCGTTGCCGTGTATTCCACGGCGGACCGGCAGGCCCTGCATACCCAGCTGGCGGACGAAGCGGTGTGCATCGGCGCGCCCGCGCCAAAGGACAGCTATCTGAATTCTTTTAATATATTATCCGCCGCGCACATCACCGGAGCGGACGCTATCCATCCGGGGTACGGATTCCTTTCGGAAAATTCCAAGTTTGTGCGCATGTGCAAAAAGAGCAACATTACGTTTATTGGGCCGGACGCGGAAGCCATGGATAAAATGGGCAACAAGTTGATGGCGCGCAGAATTATGACACAGGCAAACGTGCCTATTATTCCGGGATCACTGGACGCGATTGGCAGCGTGGACGAGGCGAAAAAAATTGCCAAGCAAGTGGGCTATCCCGTTATGATCAAAGCGTCCGCAGGCGGCGGCGGCCGGGGGATCCGCAAGGTGAACGCGGAAGAAGAGATTGAAAAGGCGTTCAACGCAGCAGCCCAGGAAGCAATCGCATCCTTTGGGGACGGCACCCTGTACATGGAGAAATGCATAGACAACGCGCGGCATATAGAAGTGCAGATTATGTGCGACAATTTTGGAAACGCGGTGCATCTGTTTGAGAGGGAATGCTCCCTGCAGCGCCGCAACCAGAAAATGATGGAGGAAGCGCCTTCCGTTGCGTTGGATAAGAAAAAACGCATGGATATTGGCGAAGCCGCGGTTAGGGCTGCAAAAGCCGCGGGATACAACAGCGCAGGCACCATAGAATTTTTAATGGACAAAGCCGGGAATTATTATTTTATGGAATTAAACGCGCGGGTGCAGGTTGAGCATCCCGTAACAGAAATGGTGACCGGCGTTGATATTGTTAAAACGCAGATTTTGATTGCGGCAAATATAGATTTGGGATATGAGCAGAACGACATTAAGCTGCATGGGCATGCGATTGAGTGCCGCATCAATGCGGAGGACCCAAGCAAAAACTTTATGCCCTCTTGCGGCACCATTAAAATGCTGCATGTGCCGGGCGGGCCGGGCATACGGTTTGATTCCGCCATGTATGTGGGATATAAAATTCCGCCAAACTATGATTCAATGATAGGCAAACTGATTGCGTATGCGCCCACACGCGACCTTGCGCTGGCAAAAATGCGTTCGGCTCTGACCGAACTGGTGGTGGATGGGGTGGAAACCAACATAGACTTCCAGTTCGAACTGCTGCAAAACCCGGATGTGGTTAAGGGAAACCTGGATACCGGGCTGATTGGCAGGATAATGGAGGAGTGATATGGCTATTTTCAACAGAAACAAGCACAGCCAGAAACGGCGCGTGTATACTTCCAACCAGCAGATAGAAATACCCATTAAAAACGCCACAATCAACGTGCATACCCACCAGCAGGGCTCTCAGACAGGGGCCGCTGCCATTCCCGGCGACATGTTTGAGAAATGTCCGGGTTGCGGCAAGGCGGTTTTTGGAGAAGACCTGGCTGAGAACCTGCACGTTTGCGTATACTGCGGGCATAACTTCAGGCTTCCGGCCAGACGAAGGATTGAGATTACCGTTGACAAGGACAGCTTTGAGGAATTCAATGGGACCCTGGTTGGCGGAAACCCGCTGGAATATCCCGGTTATGAGGAAAAGCTGGAAGACTTACGCAAAAAAACGGGCCTTTCGGAGGCCATTGTAACAGGCACCTGCACTATAGACGGGAATCCATGCGTGCTTGCGGCAATGGACGGGTATTTTATGATGGGCTCCATGGGTGCTGCACTGGGCGAGAAGTTTTCCCGCGCGGCCGAGGTTGCGATGGAGAAAAAATTGCCCCTGGTGGCGTTTACTGTTTCTGGCGGCGCGCGCATGCAGGAAGGGCTTGTGTCCCTGATGCAGATGGCAAAGACCAGCGCGGTGCTGGCCAAACTGGACGAGGCGGGGCTTTTATATGTGGTTGTGCTGACTGACGCGACCACGGGCGGCGTTACGGCAAGCTTTGCCATGCTGGGCGACGTGACGCTTGCCGAACCAAACGCCACGGTGGGGTTTGCGGGCAAGCGCGTGATAGAGCAGACCATTAAGCAGTCCCTGCCCGACGGGTTTCAGAAATCTGAGTTTTTAATGAAAAAGGGCTTTGTGGATATGATTGTGGAGCGTAAAAAAGTGCGCGAAACGCTTGCGAGGATACTAAAACTGCATGCGGGGGTGAATCAGAATGGCTAATTCGGCATGGCTGACCGTGCAGTTGGCCAGGGAGTTCATCCGGCCCACTGCGCAGTATTATATCAATAACATATTTGACGATTTTGTGGAGATGCACGGCGACAAGCTGTATGCGGACGACGCGGCTATTATTGGCGGTATTGGCCTGATGAACGGTATTCCCGTTACGGTGGTGGGGCAGGAAAAGGGTTTGGACGTAAACGAGAAAGTAAAACGCAACTTTGGCAGCCCGCATCCGGAAGGATACCGTAAATCCCTGCGGCTGATGCATCAGGCGGAAAAGTTCCACAGGCCGGTGATCTGCATTGTGGATACCCAGGGAGCATTCTGCGGCGTGGGTGCGGAGGAGCGGTGCATTGGCGAGGCCATTGCGCGCAACCTGCTGGAGCTCTCCCGGCTCAAGGTACCGGTTCTTACGGTCCTGATTGGTGAAGGAGGATCCGGCGGCGCGCTGGCGCTTGCGGTTTCTGACCGCATTGCCATGCTGGAGAATTCCGTGTATTCCATTCTCTCACCCGAGGGGTTTGCGTCTATTCTGTGGAGGGACTCATCCAAAGCGCCTGAAGCAGCGCAGTTTATGCGCATGACTGCTCCCCAGGTCCGCGAGATGGGCATTGTGGACGACGTGATCCCAGAGCCCAAAGAGGGCGCAAAGAACGACGACGGCGGCAAAATGGCGCAGGCGGTGAAAGAGTATATTGCCCTGCATTTGCCCAAGCTGATGGAAACGCCGATTGACGAGCTTCTGCAAAAACGTTATGCAAAAATCCGCGCGTTTGGGCAGGAATATATAAAGGAATAATTTTGATCATACGAATAACGCCCGCCGCATACGCAGCGGGTGTTTTTTTAGTTAAAATCTTTATATTTCAATTTAATTAGAATATAATACCAGTATAATACTGGAAGTAAATTGTTTTTGGTCAAGGGGCGAGTTTGATGAAAAAATTAATGGCGGTATTGGCATGCCTGATTTGCACAGCCTTTTTGGCAGGCTGCACGGGTGGAAGTCCGGCAGAAGGCGGCCCAGATATAGGCGGCCCAGATATAGGCGGCCAAGGCGCGCAGGCGCAGACGGTAACAGTTGTTGACGCAAATGGAAATGCGATTGAACCAGAGCAGTTGATTTCCAAAGCCGAGGCAGCGCAGATTCTGGGCCAGGACGTGGAGGATGGAGAGAAGTCGGAAAAGCCGGCAGCGGATCAAAAGTTGGTTTTCTACAACGGAGCCAGTCCGTTTACCTCCGACTATTTGGAGTTATCAATCAGCCAACAGGTTCCGGAAGGCATATTTGCCGGTGATGCAGCGGATACGGCAGCCAGTGATATGGCAGATGGAATTGGATACAAATATATTTTTCATACGCCGGGACTGCATATTCTCTCAAACGGCTATTATCTGATCATCTCCGGCGGTAATTTTATTGATGAAACAGTGCATGAAAGGCTTAATCAGGTGGGTGCCCTGGCGGTAGCGAATCTGAAAAAGCTTCTAGGAAAATAAGCCGCTTTTCTCTGGAGGCTCCGCCTCCAAACCTCCGCCAAAGGGACGATCGCCCTTTGGAATCCCATTTATGAAAAACGCCATTAATGGCGTTTTTCAGCATAAGATATAAGAAATTTTTAGGACAATCAAAAGTTTTCTTTTGGTTACTTTTTTTCTCAAAAGAAAAGTAACGTAAAGTCTATCTATTAATATTATTACCGTGCGAGTCGATGCCCACGATGAGGGGCATATCCACAACTTCCAGTTTGTTTATCGCTTCTGCGCCAAGGTCTTCGAATGCTATAATTTCAACGGACTGCACGCATTTGGTAATGAGCGCGCCCGCGCCGCCGGTTGCGCAAAAATACAGGGCGCTGTTGCGCTTGATTGCTTCAATTACTTCGCTGCTCATTGGGCCTTTACCAATAGCGCACTGCACGCCCAGGTCAAACAGCAGGGGCGCGTAGGCGTTCATGCGGTAGGATGAAGTGGGCCCGCAGGAGCCGAACACCTGGCCCGGTTTTGCGGGGCATGGCCCGGCGTAATAAATGGCCGCGCCCTTGAATGCAAACGGAAGAGGCTGGCTGTTTTCTATCAGTGCGGTCAGGCGTTTGTGCGCGGCGTCCCGCGCTGTGTAGATGGTGCCGGAAATCAAAACCGCGTCTCCGGCTTTCAGGCTTTTGATTTGTTCCTGCGTCATTGGCAAACTCAGCTTGATCATAAATCCACCTCGCAATGCCGCAGGGCGTGGCAGCAAAAGTTGACCGCAACGGGCATGCCAGCCAGGTGCGTGTGGTATTGATCTATATGGACCGCCAGGCAGTATGTGTCTCCGCCCAGGCCCATAGGGCCTATGCCAAGGGCGTTTATTTTGTGTTTCAGTTCAGCTTCCAGCTCCGCAAGCTGCGCTTCCGTATTCATGCTGCCAAGGGGGCGCAAAAGCTGGCGCTTTGCCATATACGCCGCGTATTCAAACGTGCCGCCGATGCCTACGCCCAGCACAACAGGCGGGCAGGGGCATCCGCCCGCGTTTTGCGCAGCTTCCACAATAAAGTTTACGATTCCTTCACGCCCGTCGGACGGTTTGAGCATTTTTATGGCGCTCATGTTCTCGCTGCCGAAGCCCTTGGGCATGGCAATGATCTTAAGGCCGTCTCCGGGTACGATTTTGGTATGGATGATTGCGGGAGTATTATCCCTGGTGTTCTCACGGCCAATGGCGGTGAGAACAGATTTGCGAAAATACCCGTCCGCATACGCCTGGCGAACGCCTTCGTTCACCGCGTCTTCCACAAAGCCGCCATCAATATACACGTCCTGGCCAATGTCCAGGTAAACAACGGCCATGCCCGTATCCTGGCAGGATGGGATATTTTCCTGTTTTGCTATGCTGTTGTTCTCCAGTAGCTGCCGCAGTATCTCACGGCCGCAGGGGGAGGATTCCGCCTGGTACGCCTGGCGCAGCGCGCAGTCCACGTCCTGCCCCGGCGCGATGCATGCGGCAAGGAACGCTTTGCGAACGGCAGCCGTTATTTGGTCTGCTTGGATGATTTTCATATAAACCTCTTTTATCGGGCCGGGGGCCCGGTGGATTCCACGTAGAATTATAGAGGATAGGCCCGGCAAATGCAAACTGTTATTGAAAAGTTGCCTTGTTAGGTATAGAATAAATTAAAATTATAATAATATTTTCGGGAGACTGTATGGCACTGCGCATTGCTCCGCTGTTCAGCGGTTCCAGCGGCAACAGCATATTCATCCATTCCGAGCAGGCCAGCCTGCTGATAGACGCCGGGACGTCTTGTTCCAGAATTGGCCAGGAACTGGCCAAGGCAGACGGCAACCTGTGCGGCCTGGATGGAATACTGGTTACGCATGAACACACGGACCATATACGCGGGCTGAATATTATTACAAAAAAGTACGATATCCCCGTATATGCCAACGGCCCCACCTGGGAAGCGCTGCTTCCCAAACTCCCGGATATAAAACCCAAGAACATCAGGGAGATTACAACAGAGGATTTTTATATTAAGGACATATGCGTACAGCCGTTTGAGGTATCCCACGACGCTGTGTGCCCTTACGGTTACGCGTTGCATTCAAAAGGGAAAAAAGTGGCGGTGGTGACCGACCTTGGGCATATTACGCAAAAGATTATAGACGGCGTGGGAGGAGCTTCCATTGTATTGCTGGAAGCGAACCACGATGTGGAAATGCTGAACGCAGGCCCGTACCCCTACCGGCTGAAACGCAGGATATTATCGGGCAGGGGCCATCTTTCAAACGATGCAGCCGCCCAGGCGGCGTTTGAGCTCGCCAAAACCGGCGTGCGCGGAATTATACTGGGGCATTTAAGCCAGCAGAACAACGTGGAAGAACTGGCATACCAGACGGTATGCGCTTACCTGGAGGAAAAAGGCGTGCAGGTGGGCAAACATATGGGGCTGGCCCTGGCAAAAAGGAGTGAATTGACAGGCTGTTATGACGCAAGATAACGTATACAAGACAGTTTTTAGTATCAAACAGGCCAACTGGTGTCTTTTTTTTGTATTACTCGGTTACACGGTTGTGGATTTTGCGCAGGCGCTGCTTCAAACGTTTTTTGGAGTAGAGCCGAATATGGATGTATCCATTTACGCGCGGATGGCCTGCATGCTGCCGGTGATTATATTTGCGCTTTCTTCCAGGGAGAGGATCAGGTCACTGCGCTTTAGCAGAACCGCGCCTATAAACATTGCGTATTCTGTTGTGCTGGCGTTTTTTGTGTACCTGTGCTGCTCTGTTGCCCTATATTTTGTGAGTGAATGGATCGTAAGCATGGGCGGCGCCCTACCGGACAACGAACTGATGGAATACGTACTGAAAGGCTCCGCCATCACCGCGCTTCTGTTTTTGGCTGTATTTGCGCCGTTTACAGAAGAGATATTGCTGCGCGGCATGTTCCAGGGCGCATATTTGAAGCGCATTGGTTTTTTTGCCGTGATACTCACCGCCGTGGTGTTTGGACTGATGCACGCGGACCTTTTATCCAGCATCAACGGGTTTGTTGCCGGGCTGTTTTTGTGCTACATCTACTATAAAACACGCTCTTTGTGGTGCGCCATTGCGTTTCACGCGGCGTTCAACACGCTTGGGTATACCATGGCGCCCGAGAATTATGTGCTGAACCTGCCCTGGACGCTGAATCTTCTGCCCGGGGAGATGACGGCCTCCGGGAATCCCGCGTATGTGGTGTATTTGCTGGGCATATTGGTGGTTTCGGCGCTGCTGGCGTATGTGTTTTTAAGGCAAATGCAAAAGAAAAACGCGGATACACCTGTTGCTGAAACGGACGCGGGCCTGCACCAAAGGTATGAAATGGTACCGTTTATATTAGCGGGCGTGCTTTTAAGCTTCAGGTTGCTGCTGGGTACGCTGCCCTATCTGAATATGCTGAAATAACCGGGGGATGGGTTAATTAAGATCAGGATTGTTTGCGTGGGCAAACTGAAAGAGAAATATTACCTGGCGGCGCAAGCAGAATATGTTAAAATGCTGTCCCGCTTTGCCCAGGTTGAAATTATAGAGGTGGCGGACGAGCCGCTTGCCGGCGTAAAAAGCGATGCGGGTGAGCAGGCTGTTCTGAACGCGGAAGCACAGCGGATACTTCCGCATATGATGGGGTATGTAATTGTTTGCGACGTTTTGGGGCAGCAGAAATGCTCCGAAGAGTTTGCCGAATATCTTAAGGGCCGCATGGTTCAGGGAGAAGGTGCGATCACATTTGTGATCGGCGGGTCTATTGGCATAGCGGAAGATATCAAAAAAAAGGCCATGCTCCGTTTATCTGTCTCCTGCATGACCATGCCGCACAGGCTGTTCCGCATCGTTTTGCTGGAACAGGTGTACCGGGCGTTCAAAATTATAAATAATGAGACATATCATAAATGAAGCCAAACTATCAATAAAAAATTCAGTTTATACGCCCCACCCATTTGAGGCGGCCAGTTTCAATTCATTCCCGTCCAGTTTATAGACGCTCCAACTCTCGCCTTCGTAATACCAGCTTCTCACCACAACTTCCATTGCGCCGTCGCCGTCCAGGTCCGCAATTGCATGAACCCTGAACAGCCACCTGTAAATGGAAGGCTCGCTTTCGTCCCGCGTATGTATGTCTTTTTCCACTGCCTGGCCGGACGCTGCCTCTGCCGTCTTGAATATCAGTATGGCGTTGTCACCGGCAGCCACCTGTTCAAAACGGCCCTCCACCGTGTTGTCCGCAGCGATCAGAATTTCTTCGCTGCCGTTATTGTCCAAATCGGCGCGAACCACCTGTTTCACTTCGGTTTGCGGGTCCGTGAGCCCTTCGTTTTTCAAGAGGGTTTTGGCCAGGCCCAGCCAGGCCTGATTCCTGGCGTCTGCAGTGGCGTAACTTCTGGGAAACAAATTCCAGTCCGCGCGGATTGCTATGTCATATTCCACCTTCTGGCCGTTTTCATCGCGCAGAGTAATAACGTCGTATCCCGGAATATAGGTTTTTTCCGTCTGCACTTCTCCGCTCAGGGAATCCGTAGGCAGGCCGCCTGTGGCTGTGCCTATTTTTTTGCCGTTCACGTATACGTCATACAAATAACCGTTCAAGTCCACTGCGCCGCTATTGAAAAACTCCGGCGCCTGCATCCACCTGCCCTGGCTGAGTCCGCCCACCAGCAGGCCTTTTATCAGCACCGGCGTGGTTGCGCCCTCTGCCCGGGTTTGGGTTGCGGCAGGGCTGGCTTGGCTTGGCTCAGCCGGGGCTAAAGTCTGCGCCGGGGATACAGAGGCTTCCGGAGCTCCGCCCGCTGCAGCCGGCGGCGCGGCAGGCTGGGTACTGGAACAGCCGGTCAAGAACAGAGAAACAACAATCATCAATACAAATTTTTTCAACGCAATCCTCTCCCTTGGTATCTGTTACTATTAATATACGGCATTTTTGGCGTCTTAAAACCGGAAGGCTGCCCAGGCGCGTTAATTCAAGTTGTAGCCTGCGGGCATTAATGCTATGATATATGCATGAAAAAAAGGCGCTTTGGCGTTTTTTGGTGGAGAAAAAATGAAATACTATCATGTGGATGTTTTTTCATCGCGGCCTATGAGCGGGAGCGGCCTTACGGTAGTTTTTGCGGACAAAGATATAGAAAATGCGCAAATGCTGGAGATTACGCAGGAATTCAGGCAGTTTGAAACCGCTTTTATTTTTCCGCAAAACAGTACCGGCGCGTATCCCCTGCGGATATTTACCATGCAGGAAGAGCTGCCCTTTGCGGGGCATCCTGTTTTGGGCGCGGCTGCGGTGGTGCACCGCGTATTCCGCTTCCAAGAGGAGCAGGCGCAGATAAGTTTGGATCTTTCGGGCAGGCAGCTGAGGATAGAATCACTTTGCAAAAACAACCTGCATACGGAAACGATGAACCAAGGCAAACCTGAATGCATACGGCAGACGGATCATGCGTATTATAAGCAGATTGCGGGATGGCTCAGCCTGCGTGAAAACGGCCTGGAAACAGATTTACCCGTTGAAGTAATATCCACCGGCCTTCCTTATCTGATCGTTCCGGTGCGGGATATTGAGCATGCCAGGATCAGCGGCAAAGGCTTTGAGGCGTTTTTGGATTCTTTGGGCGCAAAATTTGTTTATGTATTTGATCCGCAAACCCTGGAATGCAGGACCTGGGACAACGACGGACTGGCGGAAGACGTTGCGACGGGAAGCGCGGCCGGGCCGCTTTGCGCGTACCTGGTGCGCCATGGTATCAAAAAACAGGGGGAAGTGATCCGCCTGAAGCAGGGGCGGCATGTTGGCAGGCCCAGCGAAATGGAGGGCTGGATGGAGGACGGCAACGTGTTTATCCGGGGCGGCGTTTCGTTTTTTGCCCTGGGCGAATTGTTTTGGCAAAGAAACTTTGGGGGTGCGCTGTGAACTAAAGGAATTGTGTGACACGGGCGGCAGCGCTATTTACGGGAGGCTGCGTAAGATTGGCCCTGTTGAAAACGGGCTTTTAAACGGCGGGATACCGGAATTTTGTATGAAACAGAGGATAACGAATGCCATTATTGGGTCCGGCTGTAAGAACGGAAACCATTTTTGCGCAAATGCTTTTCAATTTGGTAAAATTATGAGAAAATATGGACATTGATTTGTAAATACTGTTTTTATATATAAATGTTGAGCGTTTGGAGGATTTTATGGCAGACAAGTCAAGAAATTTTATTGAGGAGATCATAGACGCGGACCTTGCAAGCGGCCGGGTAAAAACTGTGATCACGCGGTTTCCGCCCGAGCCGAACGGATACCTGCATATCGGGCATGCCAAGTCCATTTGCCTGAATTTTGGGCTTGCGGAGCAGTACGGCGGGTACTGCAATCTGCGGTTTGACGACACCAACCCGGTAAAAGAGGATATTGAATACATCAACGCCATCAGAAGGGATATTGAATGGCTGGGGTTCAAGTGGAAAAGCGAGCTCTATGGATCCGATTATTTTGAATATATGTACGAATGCGCCGTAACGCTGATTAAAAAAGGCCTTGCATATGTATGCGAGCTCACCGCCGAGCAGATCAAAGAGTACCGGGGGACGCTGACCGAGCCGGGCAAGAACAGCCCGTACCGGGACCGCGGCATTGAAGAGAGCCTGAGCCTGTTTGAGCGGATGCGCACGGGCGGGTTTGCGGACGGGGAACGCGTGCTGCGCGCAAAGATAGACATGGCGTCCCCCAACCTCAATATGCGCGACCCGGTGATTTACCGCATTGTACATGCCTCCCATCCGCATACGGGGGACAAGTGGTGCATCTATCCCATGTACGATTTTGCGCATCCGCTGGAAGACGCGGTGGAAGAAATATCGCATTCCATCTGCACAATGGAGTTTGAAGACCACAGGCCGCTGTACGACTGGTTTATACAGAACTGCGAGTGCAAGGCGACTCCGCACCAGTATGAATTCGCCCGCCTGGGGCTCACGCATACGCTGATGAGCAAACGCTATTTAAAGAAGCTGGTGGAGGACGGCGTTGTGGCCGGATGGGACGATCCCAGAATGCCCACCATATCCGGCGTGCGCAGGCGCGGGTTTACGCCCGAGGCGATTCGGGATTTTTGCGACCGTATTGGCGTGGCCAAGGCCAACAGCGAGGTGGACATTAAGCTGCTGGAGCATTGTGTGCGCGAGGATTTAAACAGCCACGCCACGCGTATCATGGCGGTGTTGCGCCCTTTAAAACTTACCATCACCAATTACCCGGAAGGCAGGACGGAAACGTTTATGGCCGAAGACCTGCCGGGCGGAGAGGATAAGCACGAGGTAACATTCTCCCGCAACCTGTTTATAGAGCGGGAAGATTTTATGGAAGTGCCGCCAAACAGCAAGTATTTCCGGCTGTATGTGGGGGGCGAAGTGCGGCTGAAGAACGCGTACATTATCAAATGCGAGCGTGTTGAAAAAGATAGCAACGGCAATATAACCGAGGTGTTTTGTACATACGATCCGGATTCCAGCACCGGCGGGCCGACCGCGGGCCGCAAGATCAAGGGCACGCTGCACTGGGCGGAAGCCTCCACAGCCGTTTCCGCGACTGTGCGGCTGTACAATTATTTGTTTGACGAAAATACGCAGCTGATCCCGGATTCCATGACCGTGCTGGAATGCGTACTTGCGGAGCCGTATGTGGCGCAGGCAGCCGGTAAAAGACAGTTCCAGTTTATACGCCAGGGCTATTTTTGCATCGACGAGGCGGATTCTAAACCCGGTAAGCCTGTCTTCAACCAGATCGTGGAATTGAAAGACAGCTTCGCTAAAACGCTGGATAATAATAAGTAGTTTTTTTATGAGGGCTCCGCACTCATGCTCCCGCTAAGGGTCGATTGACCCTTAGAATCCTTTTGTTAAAATGCCGCTGACGCGGCATTATGGAATAATAACAAGTACCAGCCTGCCTCTAGCATACGGTTTTTTGATAAACTGCTTGTTATTTTTCCCAAAATCCGAAGCGTTTTGACATGAAAATTCTTTTGCTTCTTTTCTTTTTTAAGAAAAGAAGCGGGGCACGGGGCGGCTGCCCCGGTGGGGTTGCAGCAAAACCCCGGAAAGAAAACATCAAAGGAGAACCAGATGAAGGTACGGACAAGATTCGCGCCCAGCCCGACGGGGTATTTGCACATAGGGGGTCTTAGGACCGCACTGTACGCGTGGCTGTATGCCAGGAAAACGGGCGGCGATTTTATATTGCGGATAGAGGACACAGACCAGGGCCGTTTGGTGGAAGGCGCTTGCGACATTATATATTCCACTTTGAAGGCAACGGGGCTGGAGTACGACGAAGGCCCGGATGTTGGCGGCAAATACGGGCCGTACATCCAGAGCGATCGCCAGGAGGTTTACAGGGAACACGCGCAAAAGCTTGTGGAAACAGGCGCAGCGTACCATTGCTTCTGCACCAAAGAACGCCTGGACGGCTTGCGGCGGGAATGCGAAGCAAACGGCGGAGTATTCAAGTATGACAAACACTGCATGCACCTGAGTAAAGAAGAAGTGCAGGCCAAGCTGGTCGCAGGTGAATCCTATGTGATCCGCCAGAACATTCCGGCCGAGGGGGAAACTACTTACAGCGACGCAATTTTTGGCGAAATAACGGTGCCCAACAGCGATATGGAAGACAATATATTGCTGAAATCGGACGGCTGGCCGACGTATAACCTTGCGAATGTGGTGGACGACCATTTGATGCAGATCACTCACGTGATCCGCGGGATTGAATATCTTTCTTCTACGCCCAAGTATAATTTATTGTACCGGGCGTTTGGGTGGGAGATTCCAAGCTATATCCATTTGCCCCCTGTGATGAAGGACAAGCAGCGCAAACTTTCCAAGCGGCACGGGGACGCTTCGTTTGAGGACTTTGTACAGAAGGGATACTTAAAAGAAGCGATTGTGAACTACATTGCGCTGCTGGGCTGGTGCCCGGACGGCAATCAGGAGATATTTACGCTTAAGGAACTTGTACAGGTTTTTGATTTAAAAGGCATCAGCCGCTCGCCCGCCATTTTTGACGAGGAAAAGCTGAAGTGGATGAACGCGGAATACATCCGCGCTCTGGCCCCTGAGGATTTTATAGAGGTTGCAAAGCCGTATATGGGGCAATCCATTGATACGGACCGGTTTGACGTGGCGCTGATTGCCAAACTGATTCAGCCAAGAACAGAGCTGCTGACCGAAATACCGGGGAAAATTGCGTTTTTGCAAACGTTCCCAGAATTTGAAATGACTCTGTATACAAACAAAAAAATGAAAACAAGCCCGGAAACATCGCTGCCCGTATTAAAAGAGGCGCGTTCTGCCCTTGAAAATGTTGGGGAGTATACAAACGAAAATCTGTACGCTGCATGCGTGGAGCTGGCGGAGAAACTGGAGATAAAGAACGGGCAGCTTTTATGGCCGCTGCGTATTGCCGTAAGCGGAACCGAGGTAACGCCGGGCGGCGCGACTGAGATAGCGGCTCTGCTGGGCAAGGTGGAAACGCTTAAAAGGCTGAATGAAAGCATTGCACGGCTGGAGAAATATGTGCAGAACCCTTGACTTAAAGAGGTTACATGGTATAATAGGATAGCTTAGTTGTAACGTCCTTGCTCTGCGCACAGGTCGCGGGGCCAGCAACTTTGGCGTTTAAGCTTTTGGCTGAAGCGCAAAGATGAGTCCATAAGGAGGTGAAAGTATGACAAATTACGAGACACTGTACATTTTAAAACCGGATTTAGAGGAAGAAAAGAAGGACGCGCTGATTGCGAAATTTTCTGATATTATTACCGCGGGCGGCGGAACCATCTCTAAAACCGATGAGTGGGGTAAAAAAAGACTCGCTTATCCAATCAATTACATCAATGACGGTTATTATGTACTGACGTATTTTGCTGCAAAGTCGGACCTGCCGATGGAACTTGAAAGAAATTTCAAGATTTCTGACGACGTGATCCGTTACATTGTTGTGAATCTGGATAATCAATAAAGGAGTGCCGTATGAACAGGGCAATCTTAATTGGAAATTTAACAAGGGATCCGGAACACCGGATGACTCCGAATAACCTGTCCGTTACAACCTTCTCCATTGCCGTAAACAGGCGGTTTGCCCAGGGAGAGCAAAAAACAGACTTTTTTAACATCGTGACCTGGAGGGGACTTGCGGACAACTGCGCAAAGTTCCTGCAAAAAGGCTCCAAGGTGGGTATTGTGGGAAGCCTGCAAACAAGGCAGTACGACGATAAAAACGGTGTAAGGCGTTATATTACCGAGATCGTCGCGGACGAGGTGGAGTTTTTAACGGCTAAAGGGACAGGCGGTTCCGAATACAGGGACGACAGCCGCGGCGGCGGGCAGCCGAGCGCGGATGATTTGTTTGGTGATGAACTGTCTGCATTTGAACCGGTGGATGACGCGGAGCTTCCCTTTTAAGCCTTAGCAAAGGAGGTATAAAACATTGAGTGAAGATAAAGACCAGAAAAGACCAATCCGCAGAGGACGGCCCAGGCGCAAAGTCTGCCAGTTCTGCGTGGATAAAATGGAGAGCATAGATTATAAGGATATTCCCAGGCTCAAACGTTATCTCACGGAACGCGGAAAAATTTCGCCGCGGCGTGCTTCCGGCACCTGTGCGAAACACCAGAGGCAACTTGCCATTGCGATTAAACGCGCAAGAGTTATGGCGCTGCTTCCGTATGTATCGGACTGAACCGTATGTGCACAAAAGCGCAACCCGAAATTCGGTTGCGCTTTTTTTCTCATAAAAAAGAGGCACGGGTTTTGAACCCTGCAAGGTCTTATATTGTAATTGCGCGGGAATGTGCTATTATTAAAATACATTGGGGAAAAAGGTTTAAGAAACGGGAGTAGTTTTATGCTCATCCTACTGTTGATACCCATTATAGTCTGCCTTTGGGTGGTGCTTAAAAAAAGATTTTCTTTTTTGGGCAGCGTACAACTCAGTTGCCTGGGCGTTGCATTGTCTGTTTTGATTGCGATTCTGTCCGTATATCTGGCAACCGGAAAAGACATCACAGCTTTTATTCTGGACGACTGGAGACAATACCTGCAGCAAAACGAAACATATACGGTTTCTTTTTATTCGGTTATGCAGATGATGACGGGCGGCACAGTGAATCCCCAGATATCTTTGAATGATGCGATGGCCGCTGTTTGGCCATATTTTGAGACTTCCATTGTATACGGCGTCCCCGCCCTTTTTGCCATAAGCATCCCCATTGGCGGCCTGGTATTGTTTTTGATTGTGCGGGCCATTGTTAAAGCAGCCGGAGGAAGGGTTGTGCCTGTGCCCGCTTTTGCGAATTTTAAGCTGCCCGCCCGGTTTGGACGGTGGTCTATTATTATTCTGATTATCTGCCTTATTGGGGCGCAGTTTGGCTGGCGAAACTTTGATTTTGTGCTTGTAATTGCATTGGCTTTCTTTGGCTCCATATATTATGTGCAGGGCATGGCTTTTATGGAATGGGCTTTAAAAAAACAAATTAAACCGGCTGTTGGCAGAGGGTTTATTATTGCGCTGCTGGCAATTGTGCTGTTTCAATTGTATATATTCGCGTTTTTGGGCCTGTTTGAACAATTGGCCAAGATTCGGCAGCGCTCGAATTCTAACAAGGTGGGATTATGAATACGGAAACCAATATAAAAAACGGGATTGCTTTAATTTGCGTTACCACGGCATTTGCCGTGCTGTTTACGGGGCTTTTTCCGTTTGCGTTTAAACAATGGATTGTGATAAGCGTTTTTGCGGCCGCATGCATTGCGCTGGTTGTGTTAAACCATATCAAGCAAAAGGCGTTTTATACGGCGGCAAAAATTATTGCGCAAAAATCCGATAATATAGACAAATATGTGAATTCTATATCCCTGCCGTTTGTAGTGACGCGCAAAAACGGCGATATCATCTGGTTCAACCCGTCGTTTTTGTTGCTGGCGGGCCCGTATACCAGTGAAAAAAATATACACAGCCTGGTTGGGCACCTTGGAAAAATTGACAAAGATAAAAAGATCAACATAAGAGACAAGAAATACTCCAAAGAACAGATAGAAATTCAGATGGATAATGAAACGTATTATATTTTCCGGTTTATTGATGAAGAAAAATACGTGGAAATGTCTGATTTATATAAAATCGTTATGGGCGTTGTGATGCACGTGCAGATAGACAATTACGACGACCTGCTGCGCGCCATACAGAAAGAAGAACATTTTGGCGTGGTGGGCGAAGTGGAAAAGATTATTGCCAAAACCGCCGCAAACGTACATGGTTTTTATCAGCGGTATTCGCAGGACAAGTTTGTGGTTATATTTGAACGCCGTTACCTTGTGAATTTTATGCAGAATAAATTTGAGATTTTAAACGAGGTAAAACGCATTCCCACCACAAACAATGTGAAGCCCACTTTGAGCATAGGCGTGGGCGTGGGCCGGACGTTTGAAAGCTCCAACGACCACGCGAATAACGCGCTGGACCTGGCCCTGGGCCGCGGCGGAGACCAGGCGGTGATCAAGGAGAAAAAAGAATACAGGTTTTATGGCGGCGGGCAGCAGGCGCCCGAGAAACGGGTGCGGGTGCGCTCCCGCATGTTCAGCGCCGCGCTCCGCAATTTGATGGAGCAGTGCGAACCCATTCTTTTAATGGGCCACAAGGTGCCCGATTTGGACTGCATGGGATCGGCCATGGGGCTGGTGGCCTGCGCGCGGCATTTAAAAAAAGAAGTGCATATTGTACTGGACAAGGAAAACGCGGCGATTGACGCGCTGATAGCGGAAATACGGCTGGACCCCGAATATAAAAATTTACTGGTGACTCCGTTTGAGGCGGAACGCATGCTGGATGAAAACGCCATGCTGATTCTGCTGGACACGCAGATAGAAACCCACACGCTGGTGCCTTCACTGGTGGAGAAAGCGCCCACGCTGGTGGTGATAGACCATCACCTGCGGGGGACCTCGCATATCAGTACTGCCACACTGCTGTACCACGAGCCGTACGCATCCTCTACGGCGGAGCTTGTGACAGAGATTGTGCAGTATTTTTCTGACAGGATCAAATTAAAGCCCATTGAGGCGGAAGCGCTGCTGGCGGGCATTACGATTGACACCAAAGGATTTTCTTTCAAGACGGGTGTGCGCACGTTTGAGGCGGCGTCTTATCTGCGAAAGATTGGCGCGGACACCACTTCCATCCGGCATTTGTTCCAGGACGACTTGAAAACTTTTTCAGCGCGGTCTGAAGTGGTGCGTACAGCGCAGCTTATGGCAAACGGCATCGCCGTTTCCGTATGCCCAAAGGACGCGCCCAACCCGGAGCTTCTGGCTGCGCAGGCGGCGGATTCGCTGATTGGCATACGGGGCATTTCCGCCTCGTTTGTGCTGTGCGAATCGGGCAAGATGGTTGTGATTTCCGGGCGCTCGCTGGGGCAGATCAACGTGCAGCGCATACTGGAAAAGCTGGGCGGCGGCGGCCATTCAACCATTGCGGGCGCGCAGTTGAGCGTGGAAATGGCACAGGCCAGGGAAATGCTGACGGGCGCAATAGACGACTATTTAAAGGAGATTACCTGATGAAAGTAATATTGAATGCGGATGTAAAGGGCCAGGGCAAAAAGGGCGAAATTATAAACGTGAGCGACGGCTATGCGCGTAATTTTTTGTTTCCCAAAAAACTCGCTCGGGAAGCGACGGCGGAAAACCTGAATGCGGTAAAAGTAGCCAGCGACGCGGCAAAACATAAGCTGGCGGTGGAAAAGCAGGAGGCAAAAGACCTGGCAGCCAAACTGGACGGAATGGCCGTTACCGTAAACGCAAAAACGGGCGGTTCGGGCAGGCTGTTTGGCGCGGTGACCGCCAAGGAAGTTGCGGAAGCGCTGCAAAAAGAACACGGTATGGATATAGATAAACGGAAATTTGTGATGGACAACATCAAGGAACTGGGCGAATATACCGTGCAGGTAAAGGTGTACGCGGAGATATCCGCGAAACTGCATGTGGTTATAAGGGAAGACGCGTAAAATGGCTGAAGCGAACAGGGTGCCTCCCAGCAGTCCGGAGGCGGAAAAGTCCATACTGGGCAGCATGCTTTTATCTGAGCGCTGCGTGGGCGAATCGCTGGAGGCGCTGCATGCCGAGGACTTTTTTCAGCAGCGGCACCGGGATATTTTTATTGCCATGCAGGACCTGTTTGCCGCCGGCGTTTCCGTAGACATTGTAACGGTGACGCAGAAGCTGGAGCAGATGGGCAAGATGCAGTTGGGCGGGGTGGAATACCTATCCGACCTGACGCAAACAGTGCCTTCCGTTGCAAACCTGACGTATTATATAGACATTGTGCAGCAAAAATCTACCCTGCGCCGTTTAATAGATGTTGGCCTTGAAATTTCGGACGAATGTTACCGCGAAAACTTGGCGTCGGAAGAGATTGTGGGCCGGGCTGGAGATGCCATATACAGAATAGCCATGAAAAGCTCCAAAAGCTCGCTGGTGCATATCCGCGAGGCTTTGGAAGAAACATATATGAAGATCAGCGCCGCCATGGAATCCAAGGACGGGCTGATGGGCGTGCCAACCGGATTCCCCAGGCTGGACAGAACATTATCCGGCCTGCAGGGCGGGCAGCTTATTGTAATCGCCGGGCGCCCCGGTATGGGCAAAACCAGCTTTGCGCTCAATATTGTTGAGTATGTGGCTATGAATAAGAATATTCCCTGCCTGATCTTTTCGCTCGAAATGGCGGCGGACCAGATTGCGGGCAGGCTTTTGTGCGCGGAGGCAAAGGTGGATTCCCAAAACCTGCGCAGCGGCAACGTGAGCGAGCAGGATATCCACAAGCTGGCTTCGGCCATTAAGGTTTTAAAAACAGCGCCTGTGTATATTGACGACTCTGCAGTGATTACGGCGACGGAGATGCTTGCCAAGGCACACCGCCTTAAAAAGACGGAGGCGCTGGGGCTGATTGTAATTGACTATTTGCAATTGATGAGCGGCTCCGGCCGGGCGGAGAACAGGCAGCAGGAGGTAGCGCAATTAACGCGTACCCTGAAAATTATGGCAAAAGAGCTGAATTTGCCCATTGTGCTTCTGTCCCAGCTCTCGCGCGCCATGGAGAAGAGGGACAAGAGCTCCAGGCGGCCTATGCTCTCCGACCTGCGCGAATCGGGCGCTATTGAGCAGGATGCGGACGTTGTTTTGTTCCTGCACCGTGAAGATTATTATGGTGATTCCAGCGCTGCCGAAAATATGGGGCAGGCCGAAATTATAATCGCCAAACAGAGGAACGGCCCGACCGGTTCCATACCCGTGGGATGGAACGGAGAGTATACAAAATATGAGGAAGTAGATACCTTTCATACCCAGCCCGAATACTAAAAACACCCCCAAATTGTTTTGGGATAAATTTACAGTATGCGTGCTCTCGGAAGGAGTTATCCACATAAATTCGCAAACCTATCCACATTTTGAGGCCGTTTTGTGGATAAGCGGGGAATAAAAAAAGAAAATCGCCATTTTAATGGGAAATTATTTGTAGAATAAATATGGATAAAGTCTGGAAAAAATTAAAGGCTGTGGATAAAAAAACATGATTACAAACGAGTGGATTTTGGGTACGCAGGATACCCAAATTGCATTTGAAATACGGCGCAAAGTGTTTGTGGAAGAGCAGGGCTGCAGCCCTGATTTGGATTTGGACGGATTTGACAAACAGGCGGTGCATCTGATTGTATATGTGGATGGAACGCCCGCTGGCACCGGCCGTATCTATTTTGACGGAGAACATTTTAGGATAGGGAGGTTGTGCGTGCTCTCTGATTACCGGGGGCAGGGCATAGGCGACCTGGCGATCCGCCTTCTTTTGTTTAAGGCGTTTACCTGGGCCAATGAGATACACATTGGGGCTCAAAAATATGCGGAACATTTTTACAGCAGGTTTGGGTTCCAAAGGTATGGAGAGGAATATCTGGACGAAAACATACCTCATGTTCACATGAAACTGAAAAAGGAAGACTGCGTATTTCCATCCAAATGCGGGGAGGTACATACCATTGAGTGATTACGGGGCGCTGCTCCGCCGCAGGAGCATCCGCAAGTTTAAACAGGGAAAAGTACCGCACGAAATTGTACAAAAAATACTGGCTGCCGGCATGGCCGCGCCCAGCGCGCATAATTTTCAGCCGTGGGAGTTTATTGTGATACGTGACCCGGAAAAGCTGGCGAAGCTTTCACGCGTGTGCAAATACTGGCGGCTGCTGCGAGAAGCGGATATGGCCATTGCCGTGGTGGCGAATCTGGACGGCTGCCCACGGGAACTGGACGGCTATTTTACGGAAGACTGCGGGGCGTGTACGCAAAATATGCTGATTGCGGCAACCGGAGAGGGGATTGGTTCCTGCTGGCTGGGTTGCTGGCCCACGCCCGCGAATGTGGAGGGGGTGCGCTCTGTGCTTGAGATACCGCCGGACGTCATTCCGTTCAGCCTGGTTGCGCTTGGGTATGCGGGCGAAGAAAAGGCTGCACATAACGAGTTCTATGCGCAAAAAGTGCATCTGGAGAAATATTGAGCTATGGTGAGGCTGATTGTACCGCGCGGGCAGGATGCAAGAAAACTGCTGGATTGTGTTGCGGACATGCTGCCCGGCGTGCGGCAAGGTGACGCTAAAAAAACACTTCGGAATGGAGACATAAAGCGTAACGGCATAAGGATAAAACAGAATGAAACCGTGCGCGTTGGCGATGTGCTGGAGGTATATCTCCCCAGGGATGCGCGGCCTTACCCTGTTCCCGATATTGTGTGGCAGGATGAGAATATGGCGGTTGTAAATAAAAACCCCGGCATATCTGTTGTGGACGACAGGGAGGACGGCAAGCCTTGCCTCCAGAAGTTGCTGGCTTTTTTTTATGCGGATGAAGGAATATTGCCGCTTGCTTGCCACCGGCTGGACCACAATACGGGCGGGCTTGTGCTGTTTGCAAAGAACGAGCGGATGTATGATTTGCTTAGCAAAGCGATTGCAGAGAGGCGCATATCCAAGTATTACAGGGTAATTGTTGCAGGGATTCCGCCCAAGCCGGAAGACGAGTTGACCGGATATTTAAAAAAAGACGCAGGCGCGGCGCAAGTGCGGATTTTAAACCAGCCGTCAACGGGCGCGCTTACCGTTAAAACACGCTATACCATGCTAGAAACGAATGGAAAACTGGCCCTGCTGGAGGTGGAACTGCTGACAGGCCGCACCCACCAGATACGCGCGCACCTGGCCAGCGTTGGCCTCCCCGTGCTGGGAGACGACAAGTATGGGGACCGCGCCGCCAACAAACAATACGGCGCAAAATATCAGGCGCTTTGGGCAACACGGATTGTTTTTCATATTAGCGAGGGCCCGCTTGGTTATCTGAACGGCAAAACGGTTGAAACAAACGTAATCCGTTTTCCGGAGGTGGGCTTATAGGCCTGGCTTTTTTGTAGACTTTGGGTCTCCAAGTCTTTGGCATACAGTATTTTTAGATAATCTGCGTGCTTATAGAGTTCCACAAATTTTTTTACTTTTTTTCTTTTTTAAGAGGTTCTCTTAAAACAAAGTGTTGATAATTAATCAGTGCTATTTTTGATGAGCCCAAATTATTATATTTGCTTCATTCCAGGCTCTCTCGTCGGAGGGAGGCAAAAACATTTGAATTTATTTTTTAGTTTATTCTGTGTTTCGTGTTAAGAATAAAAGGGTTCTATTCAATATCAATTATATATTTTTCCGCTCCTAAACGTTATTAATAACAACAGAAATACTAACAGAGCCTTTAAGAAAAGAAGGTGGGAAACGCGGTGAAACCCCGGAAAAATATCCTTTGTAAAAAGGGCTTTTTATTTTAAAAAACTATTGACAAAAGAAAACGAACAGAGTATATTGTGCATGTACGATATGCACAATTTGAAGGAGGTTATTAAATGGAACTATTGGCCGTGGAAAACCTATGTAAAAAATACGAGGCCTTTGCGCTCAAAAACGTATCGTTTACGTTGGATCAGGGATATATTATGGGGTTCATAGGCAGGAACGGCGCGGGAAAAACAACCACGCTGAAATCTATGCTGAACCTGGTGCACCCGGACAGCGGAAATGTAACCGTATTTGGCGAAAGTTTTGCCAAAAACGAACTGAAATTCAAGCAAAAGATAGCGCTGATGCTGGGCGGCGTAGCATATTATCCCAAGAACAAGGTAGGCGCCATAGCGGGCGTTGTGAAACGGTTTTATGACGAATGGGACGACGCAGTATTTGCGAAGTATTTAAAACGCTTTGACCTCAACCCGGACAAAAAAGTGGATGAACTTTCTGCGGGTATGAAGATCAAGTTTGCGCTGGCGCTTGCGCTCTCGCACAACGCGAGACTGCTGATACTGGACGAACCCACCAGCGGACTTGACCCGGTTTCCCGCGACGACCTGCTGGAGTTGTTCCAGGAATTGATTGAAGAAGGGGACAAGAGCATCCTGTTCTCCACGCAGATCACTTCTGACCTGGAGAAATGCGCAGACTTTATCACCTATATCCGGAACGGTGAAATTGTGACCAGCGCGGACAAGGATGATTTTTTGAACTCGTATAGAATCGTAAAAGGCACAAGCGGGCAGTTTGCGGAAGCAAGGAGCAAACTTGTTGGCTACAAGAAAAACGCGTTTGGATTTTCCGGGCTTGCGAGAACGGCGGACCTGCCGGCAGGCCTGGAGGTGGACGCGGCGGATATTGAATCCATCATGATTTATTTTGAAAGGGAGACGCGGGAATGAAGGACTTACTGTATAAAGAATTTAAGCTGGCGGTGCACCCCAGCACATATATGTTTCTGTTTTTTGGCGTGCTGCTTCTGGTGCCAAGCTGGCCGTTCTTTATTGCCTTTGGATACGTTTTTATGGGCATCATGAACACGTTTTTTATTGGCCGGGCAAACCAGGACATCTTTTTTACTGCGTCCCTGCCCGTCCGTAAGAGAGACGTTGTGCGCGCGCGTGTTTTAAGCACGGTGATATTCGAGCTTTTACAGGTTGCCATAGCCATACCGTTCGCCATACTTCACAACATGATGTTTACGTTTGAAAATGGAGCCGGTATGAACTTGAATATTGCGTTTTTTGGGCTTGTATTGGTTATGTTTGCCATATTCAATAGTACTGTATTCCCGCTGTTTTACAAAAAAGCATATAAAGCGGGCTGGGCAATCTTGGCGGGTATTCTCGCTTCGGGCGTTTTTGTGGGTGCGGTTGAGTTTGCGGTGCACGCGAGTCCCGTTCTTTCTCTCAATCTCAATCCAATGGGGGCCACGCGCCTGGAAAGCCAGGTGCCTACCCTTGCGGTGTGCATTGCGGTCTTTGTACTTGTGACTTGGCTTGCCAGCCGCAGGGCGGAAGCAAATTTTGAAAAGGTAGACCTGTAAAACAGATGAACATTGTATTCTCAAATACGTCGGATAAACCGATCTACCAGCAAATATACGAACAGATTTCAGCGCAGATCATTAAGGGGGAGCTTAAGCGGGATTACTGCCTGCCCCCCATCCGCACGGTTGCAAAAGAATTGCGGATTAGCGTGATTACCATAAAAAAAGCGTGGGAAGAGCTGGAGCGGCAGGGCTTTATATACACCATGGTGGGCAAGGGATGTTTTGTGGCGCCCATGCAGCAGGGTGAGCTTGATAGCAAACGGTTTGAACTGGCAAGCGAAAAATTAAAAAAAGACATTGCGTATTATAAAGAGCTCGGCCTTTCGTTTAACGAACTGGTCGAGCTCATACGGGAAAATTATTAATAAGCCTTTTCTTGGAGGCGCTGCCTCCAAATCTCCGCTAAAGGGACGATCGTCTTTTTAGAATCCCATCCTGGAAAATGCCGCTACGCAGCATTTTAATAAAAATAAAACAAGCAGTTTACCAGATAACCTAAAGCAGATAACCTGCTTGTTATTTTTTTCTCCAAAACGCGTAGCGTTTTGCAATGAAAGTTTTTTGCTTCTTTTTTTCAGAAAAGAAGTGGGGTATGGGGCGAAACCCCATAAAAAAAGAATTATGCGGCGTTTCGCTTGGAAAGCGCGCGGTTTAAAGCCAGGGCAAGCAGGGAAGCGAGTATTGCCTTGACCACATCCAGGACCGCAAAGGGCAGAACGCCCGCCGCAAGAGCGGCTTCAAAGCTGAGGTGCGCCACCGCCGAAAGCCAGAACGTGCCCAGCGTATAGCAGACCACAAGGCTGCAAACCATGGAGAGGACATAAACCGGAAAGTTGCGTTTTCCGGTTTTTTCTATAATCAGGGCGATTAAATAAGCCATGATGGGGTAAGCGATCAGGTAACCGCCTGTCGGCCCTGCAAGTACGCCGGGACCCGCCTGCATTTTACTGAATACCGGCAGGCCAATAACGCCCAGCAGGATGTATACGATTTGCGCAACTGCAGCCTGGTTTTTGGGAAGCAGCGCGCCCGCCAGAAATATGGCGGCCAGGGATAGGGAAAGCGGCACTGGGCTGATGGGTATGGGAATGGAAATAACGGAAAGGACGCAGGTTAATGCCGCAAAAAAAGCTGTGAGTACAAGATCTCTGGTTTTCATGTTAATACTCCTGTCTTTTATTAACAGGAGTATACAATAAGAATGATTTAATTGTCAACCAAATTATAAAAATTAGTTTACGATTGGCCGAACAGATTCCAGGGAGCGTATGCCGGAAACGGTGCGGAAAATGAAAGCGCTTCCTTTGTGGTTGGGTGTATAAAGCCAAGGGTATGCGCCAAGAGGCAGAGCTTTTCGCAAGGCTGCCCCCTGTAGCGGACATCTCCCACCAGGGGCGCGCCAATGTGGGCCAGCTGCACCCGAATTTGGTGGCTGCGGCCGGTTTGGAGCTGAACGGAAAGCAAGGCGTAACCATTTGCCTTCTGCACAGTTTCGTATTGCAATGCAGCCTGCTTTGCGCCGGGGGTATCCAGTGATACAACGGCGGATGTGTTGGTCTTTGGGTCTTTTTTTAAATAATCCGTAAGTTGCATAGCGGTCGGAATGTCCGCAGAAATAATTGCGGCGTATGTTTTGTGCATTTCACCTGTTTTGAGCTGGCCGGAGAGCCGGGCGGCAGCCTTGGATGTGCGCGCGAAAACCATTACGCCGCCCGTTGGACGGTCCAGGCGGTGCACGAGGCCCAGGTACGCTTCACCCGGCTTATTGTATTTTTGTTTTATGTATCGCTTCAGCTCAGACAAAAAATCCGGGTCGCCGGATGCGTCCGCCTGTGAAGGCATATTTTGGGGTTTCACAGCAACCAGAATATGGTTGTCCTCAAATAAAATTACCGCATCCATCGCGTTGTAGTGCCGCAGGGCAGCAGGATTGGCTGGTTTTCCACCGGGATGCACAGGTCACCCGCTTCAATGGTTCCTGTTTGCCGGATGCCGATAGCAAGCAGGTTGGAGCAAACCACGGAGGAAAGACCCGTGGTGTAGGAATTCAGGACAAAGAACAGCGGGCTGGGTGACAGAAGTTTTGCCGTTTCGTTCACCAGCGAAAACAGATCTTCCTCCACCTTGAACACACTCGATTCCGAACGGCCGTAGGAGGGCGGATCCATAATAATCCCGTCATACGTGTTGCCGCGGCGCTGCTCACGCAATACAAATTTGATGCAGTCGTCCACAATAAAGCGCACGGGCCTTTCAGATAAGCCGTTTAAAGCAATGTTTTCCTTGGCCCAGGCGACCATGCTTTTGGCTGCATCCACATGCACGACTTCCGCGCCTGCGCTGGCGCAGGCTACGGTTGCGCCGCCCGTATACGCGAACAGGTTGAGCACGCGGACGGGCCTTCCCGCGCCTTTTATTTTTTGCATCATAAAATCCCAGTTGGCAGCCTGCTCCGGGAAAAGTCCCATGTGCTTGAACCCGGTGGGGTGCACAGAAAACGTAAGGTGTTTGTAGCTGACCGTCCATGTGGAAGGCAGATTATGCAAAAACTCCCAGCTGCCGCCGCCTTTGCTGCTGCGGATATAGCGCGCGTCCACGGAATCCCATAACGAGGGCGCCTGCTTTTGCCAGATTACCTGCGGGTCCGGGCGGGCAAGCGTCACGTTTTTCCAGCGCTCCAGCTTCATGCCGTCTCCTGTGTCCAGTATTTTATAATCTAGAAATTCGTTCGTTACAATCATAGCGTTATTATAGCACAGATGGTATACTGGTTAACATGAAATATTATGCGTATGCCAAGATCAATCTGGCGCTTAAAATAATTGGGAAAAGGCCCGACGGCTACCACCGGCTGGACATGTTGATGCAGCGCATTTCCATTGCGGATGAAATCACCATTGAGAAGAGCGATGGGATTGCCGTGCGGTGCGATACATACCTGCCGCCTGTAAATACGCTCACAAAGGCCGCGGCTGTTTTTTTTGAAGCCACGGGCATTCACGGCGGAGCGGATATGTTTGTGGTAAAGAACATCCCCGAGCAGGCGGGCCTGGGCGGGGGAAGCAGCGACGGCGCTATAGTGCTGATGGCCCTGAATGAGCTGTACGGCGCGGGCCTGGATAAGGCGCAGTTAATCGCGCTTGGGCAAAAGGTGGGCGCGGATGTGCCTTTTTTTATGGAGGGCCGCTGCGCGCGCGCCCAGGGTATTGGGGAGAGATTAACGCCGATTAAGAATCATTTGAACTGCGTGTATCTGCTTGCCAAACCCGTGGGAGGGGTGGGCACGCAGGAAGCCTACGCCTTGTACCACCAATGCAAAAAACAGGATATAGACATGGAACGGATCGTTCGGGCTGTGCAGGCGGGAGATTTAACCGCATATGCGCAGTATGCGGCAAACAGCCTTGCCCCGGTAGCCATGCAGATATGCCCGGATATCGTGCGTATGAAAAGTGAATTCAAAAACGCCGTGGCCGCGCTTGTTACCGGAAGCGGAAGCTGCGCGTTTGGTGTGTACAGGGACAAAAAAGCCGCCCGGGATGACCTTGAGCGGCTTGGTAAATTGCCTTTTGTTGCGTTTGCCTACCTGGCCGAAAACAGATAGGATGCGTGGTTGGAGATATACTGCCTCATAACTTCCTTAATTAAAAGCTGGCCTTTCTCATTGGGATGAATGCCGTCTTTGCAGATGAGGCTTGTATAGTCATCCGTCTTTAAAAAAGCGGAGCGCACGTCTATCAACCTGGTGGATGTGACCCGCCCTATATGCTCTATCAGGCAGGAGTATTGCTCCTGCCACCAGTATATGCGGTTCTCGTTATGCAGCCAGGAAAGTATTTTATCCGCCCTCTCCGGGTTTTCCTGCGTAAACCATTTAAAATACGCTTTGTCATTGAGCGGGGGCAGGTTCATGAGTACCGGAGTTTTGCCTTTTTCGTGCAATGAAGTAACAATTCCGCGCAGCGTTTGACCAAACTTTTCCAAAGAAATTTTGGGATGGTGTTCACCCGCGGGTTTGATGGCAATTGCATCCCAGTCAAAGTCGCAATCATTCCCTCCGAATTCGATCAGTACCACGTCCGGGTTGAGTTCGCCCAGTTTTTCTGCGAGTATATCAAAGCCATGCAGGAGCGTGTTGCCAAACCGGGAGAGGTTGTGCACCGGCACACGCAATAGCTGCGAGATTCCGTGAATGAAGCCTTCTTTTAAGAATATATACCGTTTTTTATCTTCGTTATAAACCACGCCCTTGGAGATGGAATCTCCAACCACCATGATGGAACCGATCTCTTTTTCCATTGCCGCTCCTTTTTGCACATCAGTATGTCCTCTTTTAAAAGGATTATTCTTAAGGCAGATAGTAACACAGTAAGTTTTGTATTTCAAGGGCATACTTTTAAAAAATATGGTATAATAATATGAAATTTAATTAATAAACAGGAGCTGTAAATGGCGGACAGACGGGATAGGATCCGGCGCCGGAAAGTGCTGGCGGCCAGGGAACCGTTTTTTAAGATAGATTTAAAAGGATTGATCCGGCTTGGGATCATAGCCGGCGTGATTGTTGCGGGGGTGCTGATTATTGCCAACGCGGTTGCGCAGAGCAATGTGGCCGGAAGCTATATGGCCAAGGCGGAAACCATTAAGATTGGCGTGCGCGCGGATGTGAAAGGCTTTGGCGAGGTGGGCGAAAACGGAACCGTCCAGGGATTTGACGTAGACGTGGCCCGGGAAGTAGTCTTAAGGGTATTTGGCAAAGACAAGCCGGTTGCCTTTGTGGCTCTGTCCTCCGAGGATGCGGGAGCGGGTATTAAATATGGAGAAATTGACATTGCAGCCGGCTTTCTTGCCGCCAAAACAGAACGGGTGCAGGGATATATTTTAACGGACCCATACTATACAGACAAGGTATATGCGGTATCCGCCAGCGCGGGGATTGCAAACAGCTTTGCGGATTTGGATGAAAAAAACGTGGGAATTTTAAGTTCCATGCTCTCCGTATCCCAGGCAACCGACTGGCTGCGGGACAAAAAGGTTACCGCGCAGATTGCAAAGTATTATGGGCTTGACGACGCAAAGATGGATCTGGACAAAAACAAGATTAATGCGTTTCTGGCTCCACAGGCTCTCATTAAGCAATACTTGGGAAACTATATCATTGTTGGCGAAGCGCTGGGCACGGTGGGATATTCCATTATGCTGCCTTCTTCGCAGGGTGCTGTTCAGGGAGCTATGAGCGGCGCGATACATGCCATGCAAAGCGACGGAACAATGCAGAATTTAGCCGTAAAATGGGGAATTTCGTACAGCAAATAAGTATTACAAAACATTGACAGTAAAAATACTTCATGTTATCATCAACTATGAGGGGCTGGCAGATGCTCCCAAACCCACACGATTATTTATAAGGAGGGATTTGCTATGAAAATTAAGAACATTACGGAGCCTCAGAAGTTTTTTGAAGTTTTGAAACAGTGCAAAGGCAAGGTTGAACTTGTCACTTCTGAAGGCGACAGGCTGAATCTGAAATCAACGCTCTGCCAATACATAGCGCTGACCCAAATGTTCAAAGATGCGCAGATTGACGAACTGGATCTGATCGTATCCGAGCCTGAGGATTTAAACCTTCTTTTGAATTACCTGGTAAGAGGGTAATCCAAACCTCGTACGCAAGAACCGTTGTTTTTGGCAGCGGTTTTTTTGTTTATATCAAAAAGCCCGGTTGGTTGATTAGGCGGCAGCCGGAATCATTCCTAAATCGCGCGTTGAAACCGTTTTTGTTTATGTTATATAATTGGATACAGTAAATAGCAGGGGGCCGTTATGAGACTGTTTATTGGAATTGAAACAGGAAATGCCAGGGATGCATTGTGGGACGCCGCAACAACCATTGCGCGGCTTTCGAGCGGACGCTCTGTGCGCAAAAACAATATACACCTCACCTTAAAATTTTTGGGAGAGGCAAGGGATATTGGCCGCATAGCCGCCGCAATGGACAGCGTGTGCAGGAGGGCGCGGGAATTCTGCCTGGAGCCGGATGAGGTTGTGTATAAGGAGAGGCAAAAAATGGCCTGGTGCACGCTGCAGGGAGACCTGCCGCCTTTGCGCCGTTTGCAGGAAGATTTGGAGAACGCTTTAGCCGCTTGCGGCTTTGAAAAAGAAAAAAGGCCGTTTATGCCCCATATCACGTTGGTGCGGGATGTGTACAAAAAATGGGACACACAAGCTGTTAAACTGGATAAAAAAAATTTTGCGGTTCCCAGGCTTGTTTTGTTTGAAAGCCTGAGCCAGGCCGGGGGACTGGCCTATGTGCCCCGGCATATTGCGGAATTTGGAGTTGAGCATGGCGGTTGAATGGATCACATCCCGTGCGGGAGGCGGAAGCGACGCGGAAATACTGCGAAGAATTGGACAGCGGGTGGCACAGGACCCGCTTGCCCGTATTATTGTGCTTGTGCCGCCGCAGGCGACGCTGATGACGGAAACGCATATTATGCGCGCCTTAAACCTGCCCGGACTAATGGGCGTGCAGGTGATGGGGCCGGAAAAGCTGGCACAGCGGATTTTGGACAGCGTATATGGCCGGGCCAAACCGGTTGTGGACCTTCCCGCCAAAAGTATGGTGGTAAAGCTGCTGCTGGAAACGTATGCTGACAGCCTGCCTGCCCTGAGCGCGTGCGCGCGCGCGCAAAACATGAGCGCGGATATTGCCCGGCTGATTTCTGAATTCAAGACCATGGACATTGCGCCGCAAGACATTGGGAGCCTGCAAACGGGCAACCCGGCAACGGACAGGAAGTATGCGGACCTGGCCTTTTTATATGAACAATTTGACGGATACATGCAAAACCGGGCCATCACACTTGAAGACCGCATGAACATTGCGGTTAATCATGTTCGGAAGTGCCGGTTTATTGCGGAATCTGATTTTTATATCCTGCATTTTGACTTGCTTACGTCCCAGCTGGAACGCCTGTTTGCAGAGATTGCGGCGGCTGCCCAAAATACGGTTTTTTCCTTTTTGGATACGGATGAGCGCGACCCGGACGCAGAGATGTTTGAGGCGGTGCGCAGGCAGCGCGTCTCTGTTAACCGCATGATTGCAGAGAAAACAAGCTGGACGGTTTTGCCTGGCAGTGGCAGGCAGGACGCCATTGGACACATTGAAAAAAACCTGTACGCGTATCCGTACAGAAAATTTAGCCGGGATTGTGGCAGCGTGCAGATGATACGCGCGCTGGACCCGGAGGAAGAGACGGCGTCTGCCGCCGAGATAATTGCGCGCTTGGTTGCAGAGGAAGGATACGCCATGCGGGAGATTGCTATTGTGTGCGGCAATACGCAGGAGTATGCGGACTATATTGGGCAGATTTTCAGCCGGGCCAACATTCCTTTTTTTGTGGACGATAAGCGGAGCGCGGCTGAAAATTTTATTGCCGGAACCATTCTTTCCGCGCTGGAGCTTAGTTCTGGCAGGCTTTCCAAAGAAAAACTGCTGGCGCACATAGAACTTGCCTGGGGCATGGACGAGCCGGATGTTTGCGTATTGAAAAACTATGCGTATAAAAAAATCAACAGCGCATACCAGTTTGAAAAGCCGTTTGCGGACAACCTGGCGGAAGAGGCGCGGCTCAGGCTGGCTTCGCCCGCGCTCGCGTTCCGCAAAAAAGCTGCCGCGGCAAAAACGGTTGGTGAGAAAATAAAGCTCTTACAGGAATATTTAAGCGATCTGCAAACCGAAGAAAAGTTGAACAGGCTGATGCGGGCGTTTGAAGAAAACGGGATGCCCGCTTCCATTGATTATTATGAGCAGTCTTACAAGGCGATTGATCAGGTTTTAAAACAGGCGGAAGAATTGCTGGGGGAACTGCCTATAAACGGGTACGACCTGGCGCTGCTTTTAAAGAGCGGGTTTGAATCCGCGGGGATCAGCCTGATTCCACAGGGCGCGGACGAGGTTGTGGTGGGGGACATTGGCACCAGCCGTTTGCAGGATATCCGCGCGCTGATTGTGCTGGGCGTAAACGAAGGGCGGATACCCAATTATGAGGAAAAGCCTGGCATATTGCAGCAGCAGGAGAAAGATTTTTTGTTTTCTGAGATACTGCACATTGGCAGCGCGTCCCAGATTGCAAAGCAAAAGCTTGCCATATACCGCATTTTATCTATGCCCGGTGAGCGGCTGATTTTGAGCTATGCGCAAACAAACGGTGAACAGTTGCAGCCATCCCCTTTGATTGCGCGGATGCACGAGCTGTTTGATATCCGTGAAATACAGGCGCGGGAGATTGTGGGCGGGCTGCGGGAAAACGCTGTGCGGCTTGCGCAATGCGAGCTGCGAAGCCTGGCGGACGGGTATGCCGGAAAGGACAGGCAGAATCTGGCCCTCCTGCTGGCGCGGGAGGATACAAAAGAGCAGATATTGCTGTATGAGCAGTTTGCGGCGCGCGCCAACCAGGCGGAGAGGCTGAGCCCTGCGCGCGCGGCAGAGCTGTATTCCCTGGGAGCCGCCAGCGCCAGCCGGTTTGAAGCGTATTATTCCTGCCCGTTCCGGCATTTTGTGCTGTACGGGCTGCGTGCGGAAGTGCCGCGGGAATCTTCCATTGCGGGTGTGGATGTGGGCAATTTTGTGCATGGGGTTCTGGACGGCGTAGCCAGGGGCATCAAAAACGCGGGCGAATCCTGGAAAACCGTGGGGCAGGCAAAACTGGTTGAACTGATCCGCAAAAGCAGCGACGAGGTGCGGGAGCGGGATTTTAAATATACGCTGGGCCCCCGCAATCAAAACGTGCTGCGCACGGTGGAGCGCGAGCTGTATTGGGCGGTATCCGCCATCCGCAGGCATTTTGAAACCGCCAGCCTGGAGATGGAGGAAACGGAGCACGCGTTTGAGATGGACCTTGGCGGCGTCCGCTTGCGTGGCATTATAGACAGGCTGGATGTGGCCAAAGTGGGGGATGAGACCTGGTTTAAGGTTGTGGATTACAAGACAGGGGAAAAAGAATGGTCCCTGCAGGATTTTGCGGAAGGATTATCCCTGCAACTGGTGATCTACCTGCTGGCGGGCATGGAATACCTGCGGCATTTGGGCGAGAATGCCCGGCCAGCCGGGGCGGATTATTTTACAGTGCGGCTTCCCTTGTTGGAGCAGTACGACCAGGAAAAAATATATTCCGAATTCAAGATGCAGGGCCTGCAGGCGGTGGAACCCGAGACGGCGAAACAGGTATATGGGTTTGACGGGAGCGGAATAGTATCCCTGAAACTGCGGTTTAATAAAGACGGCGCTTACCACGCGTCCGATTGCAGGGACATTTATACGCAGGAAGAAATGGGCAGGCTGATGCAATACGCAAAAAAACTGGTATGCGGCGCGGCGGCGGAGATTGAGGCGGGCAATGTGAGCGTTGCGCCGCAGGCCGGCCAGAAAAGCGCGCCGCCCTGCCTGTACTGCGATTTCCGGTCCGTATGTATGCTGGATGACGGGGCCCTGCCGCAAAAGAAGGAAAAGCAGGCAAAGGACCGGCTTTTTGAGCGGATGGGCGGATAAGAGGACTACAGGGAAACAAGGGGCATTTAAATGGAATATACCGAAACGCAAAAATACGCTATATGGGCGCGCAGTACGAACATGCTGGTATCTGCCGCCGCTGGTTCCGGCAAAACGAGCGTTCTGACCAACCGCATTGTGGAGCTGATTGCGGAGGGCGCGGACATCCGGCGTATGCTGATCGCCACGTTTACGAACGCAGCTGCGGCGGAAATGAGAACGCGCATTTCACGTGAACTGGGGCGGCGTGCCCAGGACGCGCGCCTGCGCGAGCAGGCGGATTTTGTGTTTGGCGCGAGCATTGGTACTTTCCACTCCATTTGCAGCAGGATCATCCGGGAAAATTTCAACCTGTTGGGCGTCTCGCCCGGTTTTAAAATTTTACCGGACAGGGAAGGGCAGATGCTGCGGCAGGAGAGCATGAACGACGTGCTGGACGATTTGTACGCCGCCCAGGACACGGATTTTTTACGACTGGTTGACCGTTATGTGCGCAGGGGGGCGGACGACGGGATTGCCGCAACGGTATTCCGCCTGCACGATTTTGCGTATGCCAAACCCGACCCCGTTGGTTGGCTGGATTTTGCATGTGAGCTGCCGTATGCGGAATACGCAAAGAACGCGGGCGCGGACAGTGGCGCGGTGCGGGGAGAATACGAACACACCATGCCGGATGTGCGGACGTTTGCCGCAATCACAAAAACATTCGGGCAGGTTTTTGCCGCCAAAAAGAGGGAAAAGAACACGCTTGATTATGCGGACCTGCTGCACTGCGCGCTGAAGGCGCTTAAAGTGAAGCGGTATAATTTTGATTTTATTTTTGTGGACGAATACCAGGACACGAACCCGGTGCAGGAGGAGGTTGTCCGGCTGCTGGCGGGCGAAAATAACCTGTTTATGGTGGGAGACATCAAACAGAGCATATACAAGTTCAATTTGGCGGATCCGGAAATATTTCTGCGGAAAGCCCAGGATTTTAAAAATCCGGAATTTGCAGGTGAGCTGGTTTTGATGAACGAGAATTTCCGCTGCGCGCCGCCGGTTGTGCGTGCCGTGAACGGGATTATGGAGCGCGTGATGTCTCCTGAACTGGGAGAGATTGAATACGGCGGCGGAGAAGAGCTTATCTGCCGGAACGGCGACGATGGGGAAGTTGCGGTTTTGCTGTTGGAGACGGGGAAAGAAGCGGATAAAAATATTGGTGAAGCCTCCATGATCGCGGACAAGATACAGGCCATTGCGGGGCGGAAGATATCTGCGGGTGGAGAAGAAAAAGAGATCAGGTATGGGGATATTGCGCTGCTGGTGCGTTCCCGCAACGATTTTGTGGACGCTGTGAAAAAAGTGTTTTACAGCCGGAATATTCCCCTGGTGTTTGACCTGGAGGAAAAACGGGATATTCCGGAGCTGGACCTGTTTGTAAACGTTTTGCGCGTGATAGAAAATCCCAGCCAGGACGTGCCGTTGATCAGCGTATTGCGCTCTTATGCGTGCGGGCTTACTGAGAACGGGCTGGCGGCCATACGGCTGATTCACAAGGAAGGGCCATTTTACGCAGCGGCCAAACAGTATGCCGGAGAGCATGCGGACGAAACGGCGCAAAAGCTGCGCGCGTTTTACAATAAATTGGAATATCTTAAAATCTGCTCCGTGGCCGAGGATTATGCGGACTTTATCCGGTTGGTTGCGGATTCGTTTGCTTTTTTTGATTATATGCGCTGCATCGGCGGCGAGAAGCACCAGGCGTTTGCCGCGCTGTTGAACCTGTGCGCCCAACTGGGGGAGTCTTTGGGAGGCAGCCTGTATTCTGTGAACCGTGCCCTTTTGAATATTAAAAAAACAGAGGGCAGCTATGTGAAAACAAAGCCAGCAAGCGGCGCGGACGCCGTGCGGCTGATGACCATGCACCACGCAAAGGGGCTGGAATTTCCTGTTGTGTTTCTCTGCAATTTAAATAAACAGTTTGTAATGCGCGAGCTGCATGCGGATGTGCCCGTTGTAATCCACTCTGAGCTGGGTATTTTGCCCAACTATGTGGACGCGGACCAATGCGTTTGCCGCCCGACCGCAGCCCGTACCGCAGCGGTGGCCAGGCTGAAGGCCGAATTTAAATCCGAAGACCTGCGCATTTTGTATGTAGCCATGACCCGCGCGAAAAACAACCTGTACCTGTGCGGCAGCGTGCCGGATGCGGCGCGGGCGCATGTAAAGTGGACGGAATACAGAACGGGCAAACGCGCGTACCTGGAATCAAACTGCATGCTGGACTGGGTGATGGGCGCGCTGCCGGAGGAGATACCGGTGGCGCCCGGCGCGCCGAAAGAGGAACTGTTGCAAAAAAAACCGGTGCTGGATTTGGACGCGCTGAACCGGGAGCTTTTGGCCCTGTCTGTGCCTGAGAAAAAAATAATCTCCCTGCCCACGCGGGAAAAAGTGCCCGCGAAGCTTTCTGTAAGCGAGATTAAGAAGCAAGGGCGGGAGACGCGCGTCGCCATCCGCGCGGTTACGGACGAGAACGGCATTACGGGTGCAAAGCTGGGAACTTTGGTGCACGCCGTGATGGAGCACATTGCGTTTGGGGAGGATACGGCCCTTGCAGCCGCGGACCGGCTGCTTGCCCGCGAGATTATCACGCGGGAAGAGAGAGATGCCATAGCCGCGCATGCGGAGATGATAGACGCGTTTTTTGAGACGGAACTGGCCGGAAGGATACGCCGCTCTCCCCTGGTGATCCGCGAGACGCCGTTTAATTTACTGGTTCCCGCGAATGAACTGGGTTACGCGGGCAAGATACCCGTGACCGTGCAGGGCGTGCTGGACCTGGCCTTTATGGAAGACGGTGATTGGATATTGGTGGATTACAAGACGGACCGGGTATACGGCGATGTGGAGCCCTATAAACAGAATTACAAAAAACAGCTTGATCTTTACGCAAACGCCCTTCAAACAATCACGGGAATCCCGGTACGCGAGCGGTATCTGTGCTTCCTGAGGAATAATTTGCAGGTTTCGGTTTAGGTCTTGTTTTTTTGGAGGCTGCCCGCCTCCAAACCACTGGCCAAAGGGATGATTGCCCCTTTGGAAGCCCGTTTGTCAAACATGCCATTTTAAACGGCATGTTTGGGGATATGGTAAAGGATATAGGAAGATTCAACGAGGATATTCCTTTTTATTGGCATCAAAGGATATTGGGGGAAAATGGAGAATAATTGATATAGGTATTATGTCTATATTGCGAAGTATAGCAATATAAATAAGGTTGAGTAAATGAAGTATTTTGGTAAAAAAGAAGCATTCGCATTATCATATGAGTTCAAAAAAAGTCCTCTTGAAAGTAGTAAAGAAGAGGATTTTGACTGGGGTGTTTTCCAAATGTGGCTTGAGAACGAATCTATATGTTCTTTTAAAAGACATAATAAAACCCGCGATTATGAATGGAATTTAAATTTTATATTTGAATGGCTATATAAAAATAGAGAAAATATATTCAATGAATTACAGTTTCCGTTACCTGTTGAAGGAATAACTGGCTTAGAACTATATAATAATAGTGTTAATTTTTATTCTGATAATGATGATGAATTTTATATTTGGTACGAAAAAAGGCAAGAATGGTTTTTTAGACATTCATGGTTCTCAAATAATGGTGGTTCGTTTTTAGCAAATGTACTTTTTCGGAGAGTTAATGATAATATAGAAATTACTTGGGATAATACTGATCTATTTGATGAAGTTATGTTTCTTAATCAAAGTGGCTTATCCTATGTTCCATTAAATTATTTTAAAGATGTCGTAAATGGATTTATTGATGACTACAAGTTATCTTTAATTGAAACAGATAGAGGTAAGAAATTTATTCAGGATTTAGAAAGTGAAATCCCGACAGGAACTCAACATTAATTTAATTCACATTTGCGGATTTTACTAAAAATCGAAACAAAGTTAGATTTTGGTGTTTAAATAACTTCGGATTTGGCTAATAATGCTAAACCCTTTAGGCGGCATAAATACGGATTGAAAACGGGCGATTTAATGCATGAGCCCGTTTTTTGCTTTGCCGGTAGCCGCCTGTACTATAAAAAGACAGTGGAACAGTGCGCATAAAGACAGCCGCTGTTTTTTTTATTAATTATACGCAAGATGACAGGAAGGCCGTGAAGAAAGCGTACAGACGGATAGAAGCATCCGGAGACATTGGCAGACGTTGGAGACGGCTTGGGGAGAAGGCCCAGTGCCCCGCAGGGCCGTTTCAAGGGGGTAACGGGGGTGTCGGGGGCCCTAGGGGGGAAATCGGAATCCACCCTAGGCCCCTGACAAAAAAGGAAGCCCAAGAGCCAGTTTGCATGGAGACCCGGAGCGATGTGGTCATCGCTCCCTACAATATTATTTTGCAGGGCACACCGGGCTTCTCTTCCTCCGCTATTTGAAAGCGGCCCAGCTCCCTCGCCAGAGGGAGCCACGTTGAAGGCTTACCTACAAGGAGATTTTTCACTACGTTCAGAATGACACTGCCGGATTCCTTATTACCGAGCGATGTGGGCATTGCTCCCTAATGAAGATTTTGCCTTTTAAACAGCAGATTTTTTTATTTACCGCAAAATAAATATGATATAATGAAAGTAAATACAGTTTAAAGGGGACTTATCAATGAACACCGAACCGGGAGAGGCATGCGTAATCAGGCAAAGCACGGCACAGATGCTGCATCCCGCAGAAACGCATTGCCACACAAGGGAAACGGGACCCTGCGGAATGGTTCCGGCGGAATACCTGGTAAAGGAATACCTGGCCGAGCATTACAGGTACCTTTTTATCACAGACCATATGCACGAAGTAAATTTTGAGGCAGACGCGTATGAAGGCTGGTCCTGGGAGGCCCTTGTGGACCGCTATTTATCCGGGTATAGAACTGCAAAAAAAGCTGCCGAGGGTACGGACCTGATTGTGATGCTGGGTATGGAAGTGACGCTGAAGGGAAAATCGCCCATTGATTTTCTTGTATATGGGGAAGACGAGCAGTTTATATACAACCACCCCTTTTTGTACGATACGAATTACGAGAGCTTCTATAAGCTGGTGCGGGAGAACGGCTTTATGTCTTTTGAGGCGCATCCCTACCGGTATGGCGGCGAGCCGGTCCAGCCGGTTTGCTATGACGGCATAGAGATATTCAACGCGCATCCGCGGCACCTTTCCCGCAACCAGAAAGCGGTGCAGTTTGCCAGGGAAAAGGGGCTGTATGTGATCTCCGGAAGCGACGTGCATGCGGATGAAGATATTGCGCGCGGAGGCGTTATGCTGCCGGACGGCATTGAATCTGGCGCGGATTTTGTTCGGTTTATAAAAGAACACGGGTCTCCCGAGCTGATCATTACCTTTCAATGATAAAATGACGCTGTTTTGTCCAGAATAAGGATGGACGAACGGGTTTGAATCCAATATAATACGAATATGGTTTGAATGATTTAAAATCAGTTTATAAAGATCAATAGACTTACAGGAGAGAGGTTTAAAGGTATGGCCAAAATCACAAAAGATATGAACATCTTGGAAGTGATCCAGATGGACGAAGGAAGCGCGGACGTTTTTATTTCGGCAGGCATGGGATGCCTGGGTTGCGCGGCCGCCAGGTTTGAAAATTTGGAGCAGGCATGCATGGTTCATGGAATTAATGTGGACGATCTGGTTGATAAACTCAACCGGTATTTTGAATCCAGCGAAAAACATTAAAACGGGAGGATATATTAATGGAAAAATACGTTTGCACAGTTTGCGGTTATGTGTACGACCCTGCAGAGGGTGATCCGGACAACGGCGTGGCGGCAGGAACAGCTTGGAAGGATGTTCCCGAGGAGTGGGTTTGCCCCATGTGCGGCGCTGACAAATCCATGTTTGAAAAGGAATAAGCGGAGGAACCAATGAAAGCGGTACAGGTTACAGATAAGGTCTGGTGGGTGGGGGTTCAGAACCCGGATCTGCGCGTGTTTGATGTGATCATGCGGACAAACTGGGGTACTTCTTATAATTCCTACCTGGTGAAAGGAAGCCAAAAAACAGCATTGATTGATGCGGTAAAGGATTCTTTTGGTGAAGAGCAAATAGAGCGCATCCGCAATGTGTGCGACCCTTCCAAAATTGATTATATTATCTGTAATCATACGGAGCCGGATCATTCCGGATCGCTCGTCCGTCTGCTGGATCTTGCGCCAGGGGCCAAGGTTATATGCTCCAGGCCCGCAAGCATCTTTTTAAAGGAGATTACCAACAGGGATCTGGATTGCATCCTTGCGGAGGATGGCCTGGAGATTGATCTGGGAGATACCAAAATGCGCTTTGTCAGCGCGCCCTTTTTGCACTGGCCGGATTCCATATTTACATATGTGGAAACGGAGGAATTTCTCAGTTCGGGAGATGTGTTTGGGTTCCATTTTTCTGCCGAGAACATATTTGACGATCTGACTCCTTTGACGGATGAAATGATCGAGAGCCAGAAATACTATTACGATGTGATCATGTCTCCGTTTGCGCCTTATGTGCTCAAAGCGGTGGATAAGATAAGGAACCTTAAAATCAAAATTATTGGTCCTTCGCATGGCCCCGTGCTGCGTTCCGAACCTTGGGAAGCGGTCAAACGGTACGAGGAGTGGGCGCAGCCTGTGGTGAATACCCCCAAAAAGGTGTTTGTTGGCTACATATCCTGCTACGGATATACCAAACAATTGGCGTATCAGATATATGAAGCTGTGCAGCAGGCGGGATTGTGCGCGGATCTTGCCGATCTTTGTGATATTGGGCCAGAGGCGGCGGCAGAAAAGATTCATCTTGCGGACGGCTTTGCAATTGGTTCCCCAACGTTGAACCGTGATGCCTTAAAGCCCGCCTGGGACGTGTTGTGCAGCCTGTGCCCATATATAGTGAAGGGCAAGAAGGCTGTTGTATTCGGTTCGTTTGGATGGAGCGGAGAGGCTGCGAAGTATATGGAGCAGAGGCTCAAAAATCTGGATGTGCAGGTGGTGGCTTTAGCTACGGCAAAACTTAAGCCCAGCGAGGCTGAGCTTAAGGCCGCCGTGCAGGCGGGAGAAACGCTGGCCAAATCATTGGAATAGTTTTTTAAAAATTCAGCTATAACGCACTCTGCATTCCGGACGGATGGGCAGAGTGCGTTTTTTATTAGCGAAAATGCGATAAAATGGGGATAAATAGTATTCTGCAAAAAAGGATAAAAAAAAGTGAAAAATAGTGTTGACATGAGGGTGGGGATTTGGTATTATAACTGAGCCGCCAAAAACGGCGGGAACCTTGAAAAAACAATACAGTACCAAAAATAAAGCTTGTAAGCGGAGCTAC
>JAEYKI010000006.1 GCA_023408315.1 Bacillota bacterium | reverse complement strand
ACATGCACAATGTGAGCGAAGAAAAGCTGTTCCGGCCAAGCGCGTGGAGTTCCTTTGGCACGGAGGGTAAGGAAGGCGCGGACTACAGGGCCTGCAATAATTTTGGGCCCCTGTATAAGTAATATTTATAAGATTGATTGGGAAGATGACGGGTTAAATGTGAATACCAGGTAAGATGGCTGTGGGGGATGATTCGGCGCCGTATGCGCAGACTTTGCAGGCAATGATTCCTTTGGATGCAAAGCCTTTGAGAGATGTAGTAAAGAAACAAAAGCGCGCGTGGATGCGCTTTTGTTTTGGCATTCAGGATGGTTTTTGCGACAAGCATTTCTTTCTGTATGCGCTGGGGCTTGTGCCCTTTAACTGTTTAAACACGCGGGAGAAATACAGCGGATCGGAAAAGCCAACGGAATTGGCTGCTTCCGTTACCAAAAGGCCGTTTGCTTCAAACAACCTGCATGCTTCCCCAATGCGTTTTTTGAGCAGGTATGCAATGGGAGAGAGGCCTGTTTCCCGCATAAACAGACGGTATAGCTGGCTGCGGCTTATCCCTGCATGCCGCGCAATATCCTGCACGCTAATGGGGTCAAAAAAGTTTCCGTTAATGTATTGCTGCGCCCGTTTGAGCGGCGATTCGTGCGGCTGCTGCGGGCCGGCCTGGCTGCGCAGAGAGATGAGGCTGCTTAAAAACAGGTAAAGCGCGCCCGTCATGCGCACATCGCTGGCGATATCCTGGCCGCGCATCCTGTGGATGGCGGAAAGCTCGGAACGAAGGCGGTCCATGTGGGGCAGCAGGTTTAAAACCAGCATATTTTTAAAACCGCACAAATCAAGCAGGGCATGCGCGTCGCTTCCGCCGAAGCCCACCCAGTAATATTTCCAGGGGTCCGCCGCGTCCGCATGGTAGTGCACCAGAGTACCCGGACGAATCAAAAATGCATTTCCGGCTTCCAGGGAAAAAGACTGGTCCTCTGTTTGGTAAACGCCTTTTCCGGAGACGATCAGATGGATCAGGTAATGGTCCCGCACCCCAAATCCCCAGCTATAGCAGGAAGGACAGCTCTGAGAACCGCTGTTTACCACCGAAAGGCCGCCTGTTTCCTTTCTTTCCGTTTTGAAAGATTTTTTCCAGACGGGGCGTGTATCCATTTTATGCGCCTCACTTTCCTGTGACCAGTATACAACAATAATCCATATGCGTGCAATATCTGTGTATTCTATTCGGCGTGTTTGGGCGGTATGATGAAACCGATAGACAAAGGGGGCGGTATGATGGATCAAAAACTTGCAGAACTCTACGGCGCTGACGCCTCCCGGCAATCTGGGAGGTATGGTATTGCCCGGGACCGTTTTGTTCAAACATTCGGCGGACAGCCGCAGAAATTTTTCTCTGTACCGGGCCGCAGCGAGCTGGGGGGCAACCATACGGACCACCAGAACGGCTGCGTGCTTACCGCGGCGGTTAATTTGGATACCATAGCTGCCGTACGCGCGGGAGGGGGCGGCAGGATACAGATTCTGTCCGAGGGGTACGAGCCGTTTACACTGAATTTGGGGCAGAAAAGCGCCCTGCCGCATGAAGCGGGCACCTCCATATCACTGGTTCGGGGCATTGCCGCGCGCATGGCTGAATGCGGCTATTCTGTAGGTGGTTTTAGCGCTTATATAACATCGGACGTATTGCCCGGTTCGGGCCTTTCATCGTCCGCGTCCTTTGAGGTGCTGATTGGGGTAATCATCAGCCATCTGTACAACGGGGGCGGCGTTGAGCCCGCAGAGATTGCAAAGATTGGTAAATTTGCGGAAAACGAGTATTTCAAAAAACCCTGCGGCCTGCAAGACCAGATGGCTTGCGCGCTGGGGGGCGTTTCTTACATAGATTTTCTGCATGCGGATAATCCGCTGCACGAAACGATTCCTTTTGATTTAGAAAAGCAGGGGTACGCGCTTTGCATTGTGAACACAGGCGGCGCACATTCCGACCTTACCGCGGAATACGCTTCTATTCCGGCAGAAATGATGCAGGTGGCCGAAATGTTCGGGAAGGAGAAGATGCGCTTTTGCGGGCCGGATGAGTTCTTTTGCCGCCTGCCCGAAGTGCGGACGGCGTTTGGCGACCGGGCGGTGCTACGCGCATATCACTTTTTTGCGGAGAACGAACGTCCGGCCAAAATGGCGCAGGCGCTCCGCACGGGAGACTTTGCCGGATTTTTAAATTTGGTGAACGAGAGCGGCCGGTCGTCCTATGAGTTTTTGCAGAACATATACGTATCCGGGCAGCCGCAGGACCAGCCGCTTGCAATTGCGCTTGCCCTGAGCGAAAAGATTTTAGGCAGCCGCGGCGCGTGGCGCGTGCACGGCGGCGGCTTTGCCGGGACCATTCAGGCCTATATACCGGACGGCCTCAGGCAGGTGTACAAGAACGCCATGGAAGCGGTGTTTGGCAGCGGATGCTGTTATTTTCTTACGTTCCGGTATACGGGGCCTGTGGAAATTTAAGGGGGCGGGAGTATGGCAGAATTGCGGTTTAATCCGCTTTTAAAAGATTGGGTCATTATATCGGCAAGCCGCCAGAAGCGCCCGCAGATGCCGGCGGACTGGTGCCCGTTTTGCCCTGGCTCGGGAAAGGTGCCGGATGAGTATACGGTGCTGCGCTATTTAAACGATTTTCCCGCGCTGTCCCAAAATCCGCCTGAGCCCGACGATGTTGCCACAGACTTTTTCCGCGTAAAGCCCGCATACGGCAGGTGCGAGGTGATACTGTATTCCCCGGACCATCATGCAACGTTGTGCAACCTTTCGGACGAGAACGTTTTTGCGCTGGCAAAACTTTGGCGTGAATCGTTTGAGGATATACGGCAGGATCCCAAAGTAAAATATATCATGATTTTTGAGAACAGGGGAGAGCTGGTGGGCGTTACCATGCCCCACCCGCATGGCCAGGTTTACGGGTATTCTGAGCTGCCTAAAAAGCTGGAGACAGAGCTTGGGTGCGCAGAGGAGCATTACGCGGTAACCGGCGAATGCCTGTTTTGCCGGATGCTTGCCGAGGAGAAGTCGGCGGAAAAACGGGTTATTTTTGAAAACGAATATTTTGCCGTGGTTCTTCCCTTTTTTGTGGAATATCCGTATGGGGTATACCTGTACGCCAAGCGGCATTATGCTTCCATAGCGGATATGACGGAAGGCGAATTAAAGGCGCTTGGCCTCACTGTACGCGAGGTGGCCGGCATGCTGGACGCGCTTTTTGGGTTTACTTTTCCCTATATGATGTGCATGCACAATGCTCCCGTAAATATGGGGGATTATTCTGCGTCCTGGCATTTTCATATAGAATTTTTCTCGCCACTGCGCGCCAGGGACCAGGTGAAATACAACGCATCCAGCGAAACAGGCGCATGGGCGCATTGCAACCCCACCTGCCCGGAAGAAAAGGCGGCAGAACTGCGGCAGGCGCACGCCCGCTGGCTGGCCTCAAAATAGTAATAACAACAAAACCATGGAAATCCCGGATTAAAAATAGTATACTATCAGTAATATCCTAACTAAGATAAATCAATTTTAAATACTGTTAACTAAATTCACTTTTTTTGCAGCAGTGTCTTATACTTTTACCAGATTTTTTGGTGAAAGGGTTGCGTGCCATGTACAAAATAATGATTATAGATGACGAAGACGATGTGAGGAGCGCGATTGCCTCTGCGATTGAATGGGAGCGAGAGGGCTACGTGCTGGCCGGAGAGGCAAAGAACGGCAGGGAAGCGCTTGAATGTTTGCCCACCCTGACGCCGGATGTGGTGATCACGGATATTAATATGCCCTACGTAAACGGGCTGGAGCTTCTCAGGGCAGTAACCGCCGGGTATCCGCAGACCAAGGTGATCATTCTGACCGCGTACGACGATTTTGAATACGCGCAGTCCGCGGTGCGCAGCCAGGCTTTTGATTACATACTGAAGCCGGTTACAAAGCAGGAATTTCTGCTGGTGCTGCGTAACTTAAAAGCAAGCATGGACAAGGAAGCGGCGGACAGGGAGGATATCAGCAAGCTGCGGCGGGAGTACGAGGCAAGTTTGCCCATACTGCGCGAGAAGTTTCTTTCCGCGCTTTTGACTTCCGGTATGGAAACTCAGGACCTGGAACAGAAGGCGCTGCGGTACGGGCTTGAAATTACAGGCAAAACAATTGTGATAGGCGTTGTGACCGTTGACGAAGACCAGGGAGGTTGGGAAGGCTTTGGGCAGGAGGACGGGGAAGAGCTTGCCAAGTTTGCCGTGTACAATATTGCGGCCGAACTGATGGCTTTGCATCAGGCTGGGATTGCCTTTATGCACGACACAAGCGTAGTTCTGATTGGCATGGCGGCATGCGGCGCAGATGCGGTGGAAGACTTTATGAGAGTGTTTGACGAGATTCGTTTTTGCATATGCAAATACATGGCTTTCACAGTGACCGTTGGCGTGGGACTGCCGGTGCTTAATATACGGGGAATGCACGCTGCCTATGCGGGCGCGGTGGAAGCAGGTAATTACAAGATACTTGCCGGGGGAGACAAGGTTCTTTATATTGGGGATATTGAGCCGGTCGCGCGCAGGGACGTCCGTTTTAACGGAGAATTGGAGCAGAAACTAAGCGCGCTGATCAAAACCGGCAACGTGGCAGACGTGGACCGGGTGGTGGACGCGCTGTTTGCCAGCACGCTGGCCTGCGGCGTTCATGAATACGACGTATACGTAATTGAAATGGCGCTCTGCATATTCAAGGCGGCGGACAGTGCGGGCGTGGATACCGGCTGCGTATTTGGCGGCATAGAAAAAATATTTAAAAAGATACTGGATATGCCCAACATGGGCGGGGCATGCCACGAGATCAAGCATATCTGCAAAAAAATTATTTCCGAACTGAGCGTAATGCGGGAAAACACTTCAAAAAGACTGATACGCGACGCGGTGAGTTATGTGAGCGAACATTATATGGACAGGGATGTTTCCATTGAAGCACTGTGCAGGCACCTGCACCTGAGCCAGAGCTATTTTTGCGCTCTTTTTAAAAAAGAAACAGGGGAAACATTTAACAATTACCTGATTTCCCACCGGATTGAGGCAGCCAAAAAATTTATCCGCGCAAGCAATATGAAGATAAACGAGATAGCCATGCGGGTGGGATATGAAGACCCCAATTATTTCAGCTACAGTTTTAAAAAAGTCTGCGGTATATCGCCCAGGGAGTATCAAAACTTGGAAGGCAGTGTGGAAAGGTGAAACGGTCCGGCTTTATGAAACGGCTGTTACAGTATCTGTCGTTCGGACGCTTTAAAAGCCTTCGGGTTATTATTGCGTTTTCTTTTATTACCGCCATGTTTGCCGTGTACAGCATTACCTATTATATGGTGAGCCAAAAATTTCAGCAGGTGAACCAGACAAACATGGAGAACATGTCCAGGCAGGTGGCGGGCCAGGTGGAAAGCACGGTAAAAAACTATGTGGACGATATCATGGGCGTTTCCGATTATATTTTGTTTCAGTATTACATGAAGCAGAACGGAGAGGAAGGCTCTATGCAGGATATCCTGCAGGCGGTAATTTCTTCCCGCGAGGATCTGGAGACTGTTTTGCTGTTCGACCGCGGGGGCAATGTGCTTGCGGGCAGCCAGGACACTGTATTTAAGGAGGGAGCGCATGTACCCGCACAGCAGTGGTTCCTGCTGCCGCAGAAGGAAGGCCAGGACATTTATTTCTCTGAGCCGCATGTGCAGAACCTATATTACGGCACATACCCCTGGGTGGTTACGGTAAGCCGCAACACGGCCATTTATAATCTGCAGAAAAGCGCCGTGTTGATGATGGATGTCCGCCTGAGCGAGCTGGCCAAGAGAATAGAAAGCGTGAATCTGGGAGGCAAAGGCTACGTATACCTTATGGATAAGTACGGTAACCTGATCTACCACCCCAATCTGCAGTATATCCATTACGGCCTGGAAGAGGAGGACACCCAGTTTGCGCTGGGCAAGCCGGATGGAAGCTATTTGCGCGAAGAAGGCGGGGAGCAGGTGTTCACGGTAATCCAGACTTCCATGCATACGGGGTGGAAAACGGTGGTAGTGAGCTATGTGGACGAACTTATGGTGCCGCAGTCCGAAATCACCGGTTTTTTGGTTTGGACTATTTTGTTTGGCTTGCTGGTGATTGCGGGAATATCCTGGATTATTTCTGTTCTTGTTTCCCGGCCCGTACTCAGGCTGGAGGCGTCCATGGCCAGCGTGGAACAGGGGAATTTTGACAGCGTTATGGACGTGCGGGGGGACCGCGAAGTGGAACGGCTTTCCGCCGCGTTCAATAAGATGGTCGCCAAGATCAAGGCGTTGATGGGCGAAATTGTGCATGAGCAGGAAGAAAAAAGAAAAAGCGAACTTAAGGCGCTGCAAATGCAGATACATCCGCATTTTTTATACAATACCCTGGAATCTGTAATCTGGATGGCGGAGAACCGCAAAAACGAGGAAGTGGTTACCATGGTTTCCGCCCTGTCCAAGCTGTTCCGCATCTCCCTGTACAAAGGGATGGACTCCATCCCGGTGGAACAGGAACTTGCGCATGTGCGGAATTATCTGATTATACAAAAGATGCGTTACCGGGACAGGATTGCCTATGAAATAGAGGCAGACGAGAGTGCAAAAAAATGCCTGACCATCAAGCTGATTTTGCAGCCAATTGTGGAAAACGCCATCTACCACGGGATCAAGGATCTGGGTGATGCGGGGCTTATTCGGATTAGCGCGGCGGTGGACGTTGGCAGGCTTGTTTTCAAGGTGTCCGACAACGGCGTGGGAATGAGCGAAGACACGGCGCGCCATATTTTTGATAAGAGCTTTGTGGCCAAAAGCGGCTCGGGCGTTGGTGTTAAAAATGTGCACGAACGCATACGCCTGCATTACGGGCCGGAATACGGCATCGCCATAGAGAGCGAGGAAGGCGTGGGCACCACGGTAACGCTTACGCTGCCCTGCATTTGGGAGGCGGAATGAAAAAAATTGTCTGCTTATTGCTTGCAGTTTTTACGGCGGGTTTAAGTGCATGCGCGGCGCCACAAAGCGCGCCGCCCAAAAGCGTTATGCTTATACTGCAGTCATGGTCCAGCTCGTTTGCGGAGGACGTAATCCGCGGCGCAAACGAAGCCGCCAAGCAAAACGGGCTTGCGCTCACAGTAAAAACAGTTTCGTCTATTGATGCCGCCAAGCAGCAGGCGGACTTGATTCAAACGGCCATAGAACAGGGATACAGTGCTATTGTCATAGACCCCGCGGGCGCCGGAACCGTGGGGCCCGCCGTTTTGGAAGCGGTAAAGAAACGGGTTCCCGTTGTATCCGTCAACAGCGGAATTGAAGCCGGACAGAGCTGCTCTGTGGATACAGATAAAAACCAGATGGCACTGGGCGTGTTTTCCACTGTCCGGCGGCTGGAAGGCAAGAATGCATCGGTTTTGCTGTTGAACTGCCTGGACGAGTATATCAACACGCAGAGCCTGGCAGAGGTATTGCAAATGAAAATAGGAGATTTTCCGGATATGGACCTCCGGCAGATAGATTTTCATATTGGAGAAAATGAAAAATTAACAAATGATTATACAGGGTATCTTGCCACAGTGACAGGAGATTTTACCGTAATCGCCCTGAACGGCTACGCGACGGTTTTTGCGTGCAACCGGATAAAAGCCCTTTCAAACGGGCGCAAAATTTCCGTTATTTCTTTTTCACAGGATAAAAACACAATCAGCATGCTGGAGCAAAACCGGATTGACGCCATTTGTGTGAACCGGAACGCGAATATTGGTTACACGGCGGTGGAACAGGCGAATTTGTGCCTGAAGGGAGATGCGCCGCAAAACGTGCTGATCCCTTCCGTGTTTGCGGATATGCAGAACCTCTACAGTTCCGAAATGCAGCAGATATTGTTCCCCCTCAACTAAACTTAAGAATATTTCAAAGTTTTTCAGTAATATTTTCAATTGGATTAAAATACAGTTTTGATACCATAAAATAAATCCATGTATTTCTTTTCACGGTTTATTTTAAAAATTGAAGGAGGAACAAAGAATGTCTAAGAAAAAGATTCTTAAACCAGTGATTGCGGTGCTCATTGTGCTCACCATGATGCTCTCACTGGCGGCATGCGCCACTCCGGCGGCTTCGTCCGCAGAGCCGGCTGCGTCCTCTGCTGCGGCCGCTCCGGCGGCGTCTGTGGCTGCTCCGGCTGCGTCCTCTGCTGCGGCTGCTCCTGCGGATACGGGCAACAAACCGTTTAAAGGCATAAAGGTAGACTTCTTCTGCGGCGGCGGAGAGGGCGACGTATTTGCAACCACGGTTTACAACGGCGCAAAGCAGGCGCAGGAAGACCTTGGATGCGATGTGCAGTATATCTGGTCCGACTGGGATCCCAACAAGATGGTGAGCCAGTTGAAAGATTCTGTGGCGCGCCAGCCCGACGGTATCGCCATTATGGGCCATCCGGGTGACGACGCATACAAAGCGATTGTGGACGAGGCGGAATCTATGGGCATTATAGTAACCAGCCAAAACACCACCCTGCCTAACCTGGAAGCCCAGTATAAAACCAGCGGCTTTGGGTATGTAGGCCAGGAACTGTATGCTTCCGGCGTAACGCTGGCAACCGAAGCGGCCAAACGCGCGGGACTTAAATCCGGCGACAAGGCAATGGTATGGGGACTCGCTTCCCAGCCCGGACGCGGAGAACGCACCAAGGGCTGCGTGGACGCGCTCACGAAACTTGGCGTTAAGGTAGACTATACCGAAATCTCCGATGCGATCAACGCAGACCCGGCACAGGGCACTCCCACACTGACCAGCTATCTGGCGGCCAATTCCGACTGCAAAATGGTTATTACGGACCACGGTTCCCTGACGGCCACCCTGCCCGTGTATTTCAAGGCGGCAGGCAAACAGCCCGGCGAAGTGTATGGCGCAGGCTTTGACCTTTCGGGCAATACCTCCCAGGGCATTGTGGACGGATGGATCGGCGCGGTGCTTGACCAGCAGCAGTGGCTGCAGGGGTATCTGCCCGTTCTGCAGGTTTGCCTTACCAAAGCGTATGGATTTGCGGGACTGCACATTGACACAGGCGCCGCGATTATTGACAAAACCAACATCGACTTTGTAAAACCGCTTGCGGAAAAAGGCATCCGTTAATGCAAACTACCGATTGATTTAAGACCTTATGAGGAGCTGATATGATGGTTGATTCAAGTGTAGCGAAAGAGGTAGAGGAAAAAACGTACGAAGGCCCGCTTTTAAAAATGTGCGGCATAGGCAAACACTTTGGCGGGGTGGAAGTGCTTAAGGACATTTGTATTGAGATTGGGCAGAACGAGATTGTGGGCCTGGTGGGAGACAACGGCGCGGGCAAATCCACGCTGATCAAGGTGATTACCGGCGTGCATCTTCCCAGCGAGGGGGATATCTACTACAAGGGCGAGAAGATCAGCATCCATTCCGTTAAAAAATCCCGTGAACTGGGGATTGAGACCGTGTACCAGGAACGAGCCCTGGCAGACCAGCAGACCATATGGCAGAACATGTTTGTGGGAAGGGAAATCTGCAACCGCGCGGGGTTTATGAAAATCCATGAGCAAAAGGCGCAGGCAGAAAAAATGATGCGCGAGCATATGGGATATACGTCCAAGGCAATTACGGTGAGCACCGAGGTGGAGTTTTTATCCGGCGGTGAGAAGCAGGGAATCGCCATAAGCCGCGCGCTGTACTTTAAAGCCGACCTTATTATTCTGGACGAACCGACCGTGGCACTGTCCCTTTCCGAGACGCAGAAGGTGCAGGACTTTATTATCGACATCAAAAGAAGGGGCCACTCCGCAATCTATATCAGCCACAGCATCTATCAGCTGTATCCCGTCTGCGAACGCTTTATTGTTCTGGACCGCGGCCGCGTCGCAGGCGTACTGAAAAAAGAAGATGTAACAATGGAACAATTGCAGGATAAGATGATCAATCTTGTCCAAACCGGCAAACTGGAATAAAAGAATTGCGGGAGCCGGCAATTTCCCCGCCCTTCAAACAGGGCGGGGAAATATAAAGGAATGAGGTAAGATAAAATGAACGAAAACAAGGCTATAAATATTGCAGCACCTCTAACTTTTAAACAAAAAATTTACGGGCGCAAGATTGAATTCAGTATTTTAATTGTATTTGTTGGAATTTTTCTTCTGTATTTTATAGGGAACACAAAAGTCTTTTCCCAGTTCAACATCTATTATTCGTTCATGTCCACAATTCCCATGACGGGCATTATAGCCCTGTTTATGACATTCGTGATCACGCTTGGCGAGATAGACCTGTCCTTCCCCTCGGTATTCGGGCTGGCCGGCTGGGTGATGGCTACAACCCTGATGACAACCGGAAGCTTTACGTTTGGCATTTTGGCGGGGCTGGCGGTTGGTATTTTGTGCGGGCTTTTAAATTCCCTTTTGATAGTAAAGTTTGGGATACCCAGCATTGTTGCAACCATAGGCACGCAGTTCTTTTTTAACGGCATTGTAAATGTGCTGGCGCAGGGCAAGGGCATATCCATTCTGGCTGCGCAAAACTTTGCGGACAGCGGCCTGTATTATGCGCTGGTGGGCCGTATTGGCGGCAAAGTGCCCGCGCAGTTTATCTGGTTTATCGGGCTGGGCATATTGGTCTGGTTTCTGTTTTACCGGCATAAATACGGCATGCATGTTTCCTTTGTGGGCGACAACAAGGCAAGCGCGCTGATGATGGGCATAAACGTAAGCCGCGTGCGCGTTATGGCGTATATATTGGTTGCGGGTTTTGCGGCGTTTTGCGGCATGATCAGCAATATGGAAGTGGTTTATTATTATCCCAGCCAGGGTTCGGGGCTCATGCTGCCCACGCTGGCTTCCGTATTCATTGGGGGCACGTCTGTGCTTGGCGGCAAGGGGTCTGTTCTGGGGACCTTCCTGGGAGCGCTTATTATAGGATCGCTGGAGGCGGGCATTATTGCCATTGGTATCAACGGATTCTGGCTCAACGTTATATACGGCCTGATTTTGATCATTGCGGTTTCCATTTACTCGTTTATTATGAAGAAAGCCACCTGACAAGCGGGCGGGGATTCACCAATCTTTTAAAACCATCCCTTGCATTAAGGTATCCGTATACAACTTCATATAAGAAGTTGATACGGATATTTGTGTTAGGGACTGAATGAAATGTGTTTGGGATTTTAATGAAAGGGTTATTATTATGAATTCAAAGGAAAGAGTGCATACAGCCCTGGCGTTTGAAGAACCGGATAGGCCGCCCGTATACGCCGCTTTTGTGCCGGAGATTGCAAGGCAGCTCCGGCTGGCCACAGGCACAGAGGAATACGACCTTGGCGCAGGCATGGGAAACGACATGGTGCTGCTGCCCCAGGGATTTGCGAACGGATATTATTTAAAAGACCAGGACGAATATACCTGCGAATGGGGCTGCAGATGGCGGCGGGTAAAAAACTCCACCGGAGAGTATACCGAGGTGTTTGAGCGCCCGCTGGAGCGGAACCCGGCGCTGCTGGACAGCTACCGGATACCGGATGCGGAGAATGGGGAGCGTTACCGGGATGATTTAAAAAAAGTGCGGCAATACGGCGAGACGCATTGGATTGTTGGAAGCGAGCCATGCAGCATTTTTGAAGCGTCCTGGGGCATAAGGGGGCTTGAAAATCTGCTGATGGATATGATGACTGAGCCTGATTTTGCCCACGCCCTGTTTGATAAAGTTATGCAGTTTCCGCTGAGTGCGGGCAAAAAACATATTGAAATGGGTGCGGATATGCTTTGGCTGGGGGACGACGTTGCAACCCAGCAGAATTTAATGATGTCCCTCTCCACCTGGCGGGAGTTCTTAAAACCCCGGTATGCACAGTTGTTTGCGGAATATAAAAAAATGAACCCTGCGATTAAGCTGGCGTACCACAGCTGCGGAAACTGCGAGGCGATTTTGGACGATATGGCGGAAATTGGCCTGGATGTGATTAACCCGGTGCAGCCCGCGGCAATGGATCCGGTGAAGATCAAGCAAAGATACGGGAAACGCCTGGCGCTTTTTGGCGGCCTGTGTGTGCAGTATATTTTGCCGGGCGGCACGCCCGGGGATGTGCGGTGTGAAGTGCGCCGCCTGAAAGCCGAGGTGGGGCGGGGCGGAGGCTATATTCTGGCGCCTGCGCACAACATACAGTCCGATACGCCGGTGCAGAATATCCTGAGTTTTTATGAAGAAGCGCTGAAGAGCGGCGGTGCGCTATGACGGAACTGACGAGTATGCCGGAGTACAACCGGGCGAAAGAACGCACGGACGCATGGTGGGAGCATGAGGTAATAGACCGCGCGCCCATCCGTTTTACCGAGCATAACGCGCAGCACAAGACCGGGCTGGGAGAGATTTTAAAAAATTATGCCACAATCAAGGATTATTGGTATGATACCGAGTACCAGATTTCTGCGTTTTTAAAAGGGATTGAGCAAAACGGGCTTTTGGCGGAAACATTCCCTGTATATTATCCCAACCTTGGACCGGGGGTATATGCCGGCTTTTACGGGAGCCCGCTCGGTTTTGCGGAAGTGACCGCCTGGACCGGGCATATCGTTCACAATATTGAAAACGACGATTTTTCACATATCAAACTGGATTTGCAAAACGAATACTGGCTCAAAATAGAGGAGATGTCGGACGCTGCCATAAAGGCCGCGGCGGGCCGGTTCTTGGTGGGGTACACGGATCTGCATCCGTCCATGGATTGTGTGGCGGACTGGTGCGGGGCGGAGCAGGTGTGCATGGCAATGCTGGACGCGCCTGAACGGCTGGAAGAGCTTCTGGAAATTGCATACGGGGATTTTTCGAAAATATTCAGCCATTACAACCAGAAGTTGTTTGCGGCGGGCATGCCCAGTGCGTCCTGGATGGGGATTCCCACAGACGAGCCGATGCATATACCCAGCTGCGATTTTGCGACGCTGGTTTCCCCCGCGCAGTTTGAGCGGTTTTGCCTGCCTTATATAGAGCGCGAAGTGCGCCAGGCAAAATATAATGTGTTTCACCTGGACGGCAGGGGAGTCGCCCGGCATATAGACGCCATCCTGTCCCTGCCGCAGATTCAGGCCATCCAGCTTGTGCAGGGGGTAGCGGAAGACGAACCCATATTGCAGTGGGTTCCGCTGATTCAAAAAATACAAAAAGCGGGGCGGTCTGTGGTTATTGGTATACAGTTGGACGAACTGCAAAGCTTTATGGACGCTGTGCCGCCCGAGGGCATTTATATGACCCTCTCCGCTTCGCCGGAATTGCAGAAAGACGTGATTGCCGCTGTAGCAAAGTGGAGGTAGAACTTTTCCGGGGCTTTGCCCCGCACCCCACTTCTTTTCTTAAAAAAGAAAAAAAGCAAAAGAATTTTATGCAAAACGGCGTTGTATGCCGTTTTGAAGAAAAATACAAACAAGCAGATTATCTAATTTACCGTATGGCTAGGGGCTAGAGGCAGGCTGGTTTTTATTCTCACAATTCCGGAGCGGTATTGTGGACAGATGGGATTCCAAAGGGACAATCGTTCCTTTGGTGGGGTTATAGGGGCAAAGCCCCTACAAAAAAGCGCCATGAGGCGCTTTTACTTCTTTGGTTTTGTATGCCCGTCAAATGTAAGGAGCGGACCGTAGAGGTCCGGCCTGCGGTCACGGAACACGCCCCAACTGCGGCGGGCGAGCGCCAGCGCGTCCAGGTCGAATGTGTGGGTCAGAACGGTTGCGGTGTGGTCGTCCGCCTGAGCAACAATGCGGCCGGTATTGTCCGTTATAAAGGAAGACCCGTAGAACGTGATGCTGGAATCTCCCTCCGTTTCTATGCCGGTTCGGTTGGACGCAATCACGGGGACAAGGTTTGCGGCGGCGTGCCCCTGCATGCAGGTTTGCCAGTGCTCCCGGGAATCCATATCCGGTTCCTGCGGTTCGGAACCGATGGCGGTTGGGTAGAACAGAAGCTCCGCGCCCATAAGGGCCATGATGCGGGCGGCCTCCGGGAACCACTGGTCCCAGCACACGCCGCAGCCAATGCGCCCGTATTTTGTATCCCATACCCTAAACCCGGTGTCTCCGGGGTTGAAGTAGAATTTTTCCTGATACCCCGCGCCGTCCGGGATGTGCGATTTGCGGTATACGCCAAGCACTTCGCCCGTTGCGTCTATGACCGCAAGAGAATTGTAATATGCGTTGTTGCAGCGCTCAAAAAAACTCACGGGCAATACAACAGAAAACTCCGCGGCAACTTTTTGAAAATGCAGGACGGCAGGGCTTTCCTCCAGTGTTGCTGCAAGCGAAATATGTTTTTCCAGCGGGTACTGGCAGAAATAATCCGTTTCAAACAGCTCCTGAAGCAATATAATGTTCGCGCCGGACCGGGCGGCCCTGCGCACCAGCGCGTCCGCGGCTTTAATATTCCCGGTCAGATTGTGGCGGCTTTGCATTTGCGTTGCCGCAACGGTAACACTTCTCATCGTCTCACCCCTTAAACGGCCGGAATCTGCTGTGTAATGCAGTGAATGTTTCCGCCGCCTTTTAGTATGTCCAGGGAATCCGCTGCCGCTATGCGCCGGTGGGGAAACAAGCGCCGCAGGGCGGCCACGGCCAGTTCGTCCGCCTCCTGGGCGGCTCCCCCGAATATTGGCATTACGATGCCAGTGTTTACATATAAAAAATTGATATAGCTGAGAGTAAGCGGATACCCGTTGTGCAGAATCGCCGGAGGTTGGGGCAGAAACTCTACGTGCAGGCCTGCGGCCGCCAGTACCGCGCGGTTGGCGGAAAGCCTGTTGTAGTTTGGGTCCGTCTTGTCGTCCGTCCAGGGCATCAGCACGGTCTGCTCATCCAGAAAGCAGCAGATGTTGTCCACATGCCCGTCCGTTTCGTCTCCGTCCAGGCCCCAGGGCAGCCAGACAATTCGCTCCACCCCCAGGTATGAGCGCAACAGGCGCTCAATCTCTTCGCGGGGGAGTTCCGGGTTGCGGTTGGCGTTTAAAAGGCACTCTTCTGTGGTTATCAGCGTGCCCGCGCCATTGGTATGAATGGAGCCGCCCTCCAGCACAAACGGCGCGTCTATGCGCTTAACGCCAATATGCGCCAGGAATTGCTCCGGTATTTTGTCGTCCAGCGCGTAGGGGAATTTTCCGCCCCATGCGTTAAACCGCCAGTTAATCCCCGCCAGGCCGCCGGTATTTGTGCGCACAAACGTGGGGCCGTTGTCCCGCGCCCAGCAATCGTCATGCGCAATCTCCAATATGGAAACGCTACTGCCGCACAGCGCGGCGGCCTCGGCTGTTTCGCCGGGGTTTACGATCATTGTGACCGGCTCAAAATCTGTAATTGTGCGCGCAACACTGCCAAACGCACGTTTTGCGGCCTGTATGTCTTCCGCCCAAACGGGATCGGGCACGGGCCATTCCATCAGAACACCCTGATGCGTCGCCCATTCGGCGGGCATTTGGTAAAACGGCATAATACACCTCTGTGAATTCTGGATTAGCAGCTACATGATACCAGAGTTGTCTCTGTGTGTCAATTTGCCCGCCCCGGTTCAATATAATAAAAAGCATCCAACTTTGCGGTTGAATGCTTAATACCATTTCTGTTGCCAGCACGATTTAGTTTGTAGCGTTGGGAGCAGACGGAGCGCCGCTCGTGCCCGTTGATGTGGACGGAGCCGCAGACGCCGGGGCGCTGCTTGCGGGAGCCGCCGGAACAGGTGTTGGTGTAGCCGCCGGAGCGGGGCCGTTTACGTAAGTGGTTCCGTTGGTGGGATTCCAGGTGTAATTCCCAAAGCTCTCCACATCCAGCTGTTCCCCCTCAGGCGAAAGGAAGTATTTGAATGTTTTAACGGACCTTCCCATCCTGGGCTGCGCGTACGTATATGCCTGGCCCGGAGCCAGCTGGGTGCCGTCCGGCGCTGCGGTAGCGTTGTAAACATAATTCATGCCGGGCGTGCCGAAGGTGCCGCCGTCCAGATAATTAAAGTCCAGTATCACGTCGCCGTAGGTGGCATCGGTTACCGTGGGCCCGTAAACTTCAACCGTAACGTTGTGCGCTTTTGAATTCATATAGGACACAATGTATACGGGCGTATCATACGGGTTCTTGATCTCCAGGTCCGGGCCGCCCGAACTGATGGTTGCATCCAGGCCCAGTGGGATATAATCGGACGAGATGGAATGGTGGGACGAATCGGGAACGCTCAGATTGGAACGTATAGCTGCGTTGAACAGCGTGCTGGAGATCTGGCAAACGCCGCCTCCCGCCTGCTGGGTATACCCGCCAAGCTCAATACCGGCGGCTTCCAGCCAACCGGAGGACAGCGTTCTGTTGCCCGCTTCCTTGTTGATGGACCATGTTTCTCCCGGCTGGATGGTGACGCCGTTTATAATGCCGGAGAGTTTTGCCACATTCCAGTTGCGGTTATAACTTAAATGGTTGGAATAGCTGGACGTCCAGGATGCAACCAACTGGGTGCTCTTTTTAAGATCATCCAGTTTGACTTTGGGCTCCACTGGCTTTACCGGCGCTTCAATGGTGGCGATATCTCCGCTTTTCAGCTGGGTTTCCACCTGGGTCACCAGAGCGTCCACGTCCACGGTTTGGCCGTCTTCACCCTCTGTGTAGAGGAAACGGGAAACGTTTGCATCATCCGGGATATAATCTTTAATATATTTGCTGTTCTGCCAGTATTCGTACCGCAGCTTGTTTGGCATTTGGTCCGCGGAAAGCCGAACCAGATCGGACGGCTGGCTGATCGCCTTGCTGTCCGCGCATGCCTCTATGATCTCCTGCTTATCCGGCGTGTAAGCCGTTCCGTTGGACAGGTAGCCCCACGGCATAAACTGGGCGGTTGCGTCCACCGGCTGTTTGATATATTTCTGCGCAACAGGATTCACCACGGATTTGATTTTGGCTGTATCCGTTACAATATGCACAGTAAAACCAGGGCCGCCGGTAACCGAAGGCTGGAGGCTTGCCGTGGCGTCCGTATCCGTATGGCCGTATGCCATGGCCTGCTCCACAATGGAATCGTAATCCGTTGCAAGGCCCAGATCCTCCGCCGTAAATTTTGATGTTTCGCCGTTAAAGCTGACGGATACCTCCGCGTTTGCCAGCATATCCTCTGGTATCTGGGAAGTAGCGGCAAGCACCTCGTCCTTTGTCATGCTGGATACATCAACGCCGGATATTGTAACGCCTTTTGCCGCCCTGTCGGGCGCGTTTGCAATCACATTATTGATAATAATAACTGCGGCGACTGTTGCGGCAGCAACGATCAGGCATATCAATACGATAAACAGCGCCCGGTTGCCGCCCCTGTTTGGTTTTGAAGTTGTTTTTCCGTTTGTCATTGCTTTCGTCGTTTCCATTCAATTTATTAAACTTATAAACGCAATGCTGCGTTATAAAACATATTGATGTATGTCTTATTATATCATAAAGCATAACTAAGATGGTATTTAATAATTGTTACAGAATATCTCCTTTTTATTATATTAAACCTATTTTAAAATATATCATTTAGGCGGGTTTGTCAAATGAGGCCGGGCAACAGCAGACTGGCGGAACGGGCGTAAAAAGCGCCTGCCCTGCGGTTTGGCTATTCGTGTTCTATCCAGTTTTTTGCCCGGCCCACCGCTTTATGCCAGCCCGCAAAAGAAGCCTGCGCAAGGCCCGCCTGGGGCGAGGGCTGGAATTCTTTTTCTGCGTGGCACAGCTTTGCAATTGCGCTCAGGTCTGCAAGCAGGCCTGTACCCAGGCCCGCAAAGCAGGCTACGCCCATGGCCGTTGTCTCCAGGCAGGAGGGCCTTACGACCGGCCTGCCCAACAGGTCGGACTGAAACTGCATCAGGAAATTGTTGGCTGAAGCGCCCCCGTCCACCTTGAGCGCGCTGAGGCGTATGCCAGCGTCCGCTTCCATTGCCTGCAGCATGTCCGCACTCTGGTAGGCGATTGCCTCCAGCGCGGCGCGCACAATATGCTCCCGGCCCGTACCCCGCGTAATTCCCACAATGGTTCCGCGCGCGTACATGTCCCACCATGGGGCGCCGAGCCCTGAAAAAGCGGGCACCAGATAAACGCCGTCCGAGCTGGGAACGGAAAGCGCCAATTCTTCGGTTTCGGCAGCCGTACGAATGAGGCACAGGCCGTCCCGCAGCCATTGCACCGCGGCGCCCCCTGTGAATACAGAACCCTCCAGGGCATAGACGGGGCCGTCTCCCGCATCCCACGCTACCGTTGTGAGCAGCCTGCTTTTGGAGGAGGCCGGTTTTCCACCGGTGTTCATCAGCAGAAAACAGCCGGTGCCGTATGTGTTTTTCGCTTCGCCCTGGCGATGGCACGCCTGCCCGAACAGCGCGGCCTGCTGGTCTCCTGCCATGCCGCGGATGGGAATCTCCCGGCCCAGTATGTCCCGGCGCAAACGCCCGAAATCTGCCGTGCAGGGCAGCACGTCCGGCAGCATGGAGCCTGGCACGCCCAAAATGCGCAGCATTTCATCATCCCATTTCATATTGTGAATGTTGAAAAGCATGGTTCGAGAGGCGTTTGTAACGTCGGTAAGATGGTTGTTGTGCGCTGTAAGATTCCAGACCAGCCAGGCGTCTATGGTGCCGAACAGCAGGTTGCCGGCCTCCGCCTGGCTTCTGGCGCCGGGTACGTTATCCAGTATCCATTTGATTTTGGTGCCCGAGAAATACGCGTCTGCAAGCAGGCCGGTGCGGCGGACGATTTCGCCCTCCACGCCTTCTGCGCGGAGCCGGGAACAGAAATCCGCAGAGCGCCTGCATTGCCACACAATGGCGTTATACACGGGGCGCCCTGTTTTTTTATCCCACACCACCACGGTTTCGCGCTGGTTGGCAATGGCGGCCGCAACAATATCCCCGCTATTAACGCCTGCTTTTGCCACGGCTTCCCGCATGGTTTCAAGCTGGGTTCCGAGTATATCAAAGGGATCGTGCTCCACCCAGCCCGGTTGCGGGTAAATTTGCCGGAATTCCCGCTGCGCAATGGAAACAATCTTCATCTGTTCGTTAAAAACGATGGTACGAGAGCTGGTTGTACCCTGGTCGAACGCCAAAATATACTTCATAAAACATCCTCCCTTTGGTATTATTTTTAAACCCTTTTTGCGGCAAGTCAATAGTTTTATCGGCATATATCTGGTAATATATTAGAGGCGGAGCAAAACGCAATGAAATGCGGCGGCGTAAATCTGCCGGAGGTATGCAAATGGAGCAAAACAGGCTTATAAGCGCGCTGGCCGATTCGCCCATTATAGCGGCGGTTAAAGATGCGGAAGGGCTGGAGAAATGCCTTGCCAGTGAATGCAGGGTGGTATTTATACTCTTTGGCGATGTGGTTGGAATCTGTGGGCTTGTGGACCGCGTTAAATCTTCCGGCAAGATCGCAATGGTGCATGTGGATTTGATAGACGGGCTTTCTCCCAAGGAGGTGGCCATTGATTTTATTGCTAAAAAAACAAACGCGGACGGGATCATTACCACCAAGGCAAACCTGACGCGGCGCGCAAAGAAGCACGGACTTTATACGGTACAGCGGTTTTTTGTGCTGGATTCCATATCGCTCTCCAATGTGGAAAAACAGCTTCCGCTGGAAAATGCGGATTTGATAGAGATTCTTCCGGGGGTTATGCCCAAGATCATCCGCCAACTGGCGGAAACCACAGGCAAGCCGATTATTGCCGGGGGCCTGATCCGGGACAAGGAGGATATTATTAACGCGCTGGAAGCGGGAGCGGTTGCCATTTCTTCCACCAACCGGGGAAGTTGGGCGCTGTAGAAATTAAAGATTGACTTTTGACCGGCCCGTTTTTATAATAAACATAGCAGAAACGATTTGAGTTTTAGAGTAAAGTGACTGCCCTTATTAGGGAGCCGCTTTTTTTGTTTTATGCGGAAAGAAAGGAAGAACTTATGCTGGATGTTGCAATTATTGGCTGCGGTATCACAGGCGCGGCCGCGGCGTACGAGCTTTCCAAATACAGGCTTTCGCTGGGCGTATTTGAGCGCGAGAACGATGTTTCCATTGGAACCACAAAAGCAAACAGCGCTATACTTCACGCGGGGTATGACGCGGAGCCGGGCACGCTGATGGCAGCGTGCAACGTGGAGGGTTCGCGGCTGGCAGCGGAGATTTGCCGGGACCTGGATGTTCCCTACAGGCAGACCGGTTCCATGGTGGTTGCATTTGAGGATGAACAGGTTCCCTTGCTGCGGGAACTTTACGGACGAGGGATACAAAACGGCGTTTCCGGCCTGGCGCTGCTGGACGGCGCGGAGGCGCGGCAAATGGAGCCGGGCCTGAGCCATACCGTTTTGGGCGCGCTGCATGCGCCTGCCGCAGCGGTAGTGAATCCCTGGGAATACGCGCTGGCGCTGGCCGAAACGGCGGTGCGAAACGGCGCGCAGCTTTATCTTGGTTGCGGTGTTACCGATATACGGCGCGCAGGGGACTTTTATACGCTGGTAACTCCCAGGGGAGAATTTGCCGCAAAGGCAATTATAAACGCGGCGGGGATATACGCGGACCGGGTGCATGAAATGGCGGGGGACAAGGAATTTACCATCCATGCAAACCGGGGCGAATATTTTATTCTGGATAAATCGGAGGGAAACCGCGTTTCCCGCGTTATATTCCAGTGCCCAACGCGCGAGGGAAAGGGCGTTCTGGTTTCCCCCACGGTGCACGGAGTACTGCTGGTAGGGCCCAATGCGGAGGACATCCCCGGCAGGGAAGACCTGCAAAATACCGCGGAGGGGCTGCGGTTTGTGGCTGCAAAGGCGAGTCTGTCCGTTCCTTGCGTGGATGTGGGCAAATCCATACGCAATTTCTCGGGCCTGCGCGCGGTGGCGGATACCGGGGATTTTGTGATTGCGGAAAGCAAAACGGCAAAACGGTTCATCAACCTGGCGGGCATTAAATCGCCGGGCCTGTCCGCAGCACCCGCCATTGCCAAAAGGGCTGTGGCGCTGCTAAAGAATGCCGGGATAAGGCTGGAGCCAAAGGACAATTTTATTAACCGCCGTAAAAAGATTAGAATAAACGAGCTTTCGATGCAGGAGCAGAACGCGCTGATAGCGGGGAATCCGGCGTATGGCCGGGTGGTATGCCGCTGCGAGACGGTGACGGAGGGAGAAATACTGGACGCGCTCGCAAGCCCTATTCCGCCGCGGTCTCTGGACGGGGTAAAGCGCAGGTGCGGCACAGGGCTTGGGCGCTGCCAGGGGGGGTTCTGCGGGCCGCGCGTGCTGGAGATACTCGCGCGGGAGCTTGGTATTCCGCCCGGGGAAATTTGGCTGGACAGGGACGGCTCTTTCATTGTGACCGGGGACAACAGAAAGGAAGCGGCAAATGTTTGATTGCATTGTAATAGGCGGCGGACCCGCCGGGCTGGCAGCCGCGCTTGGCGCGCGCGAAGGCGGGCTAAAAAGCATCCTCATCATAGAGCGGGATACGGAGCTGGGAGGAATATTGAACCAGTGCATTCACAACGGGTTTGGCCTGCAGTATTTTAAGGAGGAGCTGACAGGGCCGGAGTACGCGGACCGGTTTATACAATTGCTCAAAGATACGGGCATAGAAGTGAAGCTGGAGACTCTTGCGCTGAAAGTTACGCAGGGCAGTGTGCATACCCTGAGCCCGGAAGGTTATAAAATATACGAATCCAAAACCGTTATACTGGCTATGGGCTGCCGCGAGCGCACGCGGGGCTCGATTCAACTGCCCGGCACAAGGCCTTCCGGCGTTTTGACCGCAGGCGCGGCACAGAAATATGTGAATATTCTGGGGTACAACATTGGCAAACGGGTGGTGATTCTGGGCTCGGGAGACATTGGCCTCATTATGGCGCGGCGCTTGACGCTGGAGGGCGCGCAGGTGCTTGCCTGCGTGGAGATCATGCCATATTCCGGCGGCCTGAACCGCAACATCGTCCAGTGCCTGAAGGACTACAACATTCCGCTTTATTTATCCCACATGGTTACGGAAATCAGGGGAGACAGGCGGCTTGCAGGCGTGACCGTATGCCGGGTGGACGACTGCTTTAATCCAATTTCCGGCACGGAGATGCAGTTTGAATGCGACACGCTGCTGCTCTCTGTGGGGCTCATTCCGGAAAACGAGCTGACGCAGAACGCGGGGATTCTTCTGGATAACCGCACCCGCGGCGCGGAGGTTTTTGAAAACATGGAGACGTCCCTTTCCGGTGTGTTCGCGTGCGGAAACGTGCTGCATGTGCACGATTTGGCGGATTATGTTACGGTGGAAAGCATGCGTGCAGGAAAGGCCGCGGCCCGCTATGTGCTGGAAGGGGACATTTTGCAGCAGCGCGCACTGCGCACAAAAAACGGCGAAGGCGTTGTGTATACCGTGCCTCAGAAAATTCGGATTCCAAATTCGCAGAACACAGAGCTGTTTTTCCGGGTGAACCAGGTCTTTAAAAACGGCGCAGCCGAACTGCGGGACGGCGACAAGCTGCTCCGGCGCTATCCGCGCGGGCCTATGGCGCCGGGAGAGATGCAGCGGATATCTATTCCGCCTGAGTTTCTTGTGAACATCACTGCGGGCGCGCTCACGGTTTGCGCAAAGGAGGCCGTTTTATGAAGGAAATGATTTGCATCGTTTGCCCCAGGGGCTGCCACCTTAAGGTGGATGAAGCCAACGGGTACAAGGTGACAGGCAATTTTTGCGCGCGGGGCGAGACGTATGGACGTGAAGAACTAAAAAATCCCATACGCACTCTTACCACCACCATGCGCGTAGCCTCTGAAACGCACCGGCGCTGCCCTGTGAAAACAGACCGGCCTATCCCCAAGGGGATGGTGTTGGATGTTGCCCGCAGCCTGCGGGGTATTGTACTAAAGCCGCCCGTGCGCCTGGGCCAGGTGGTTGCGGAAAATGTCTGCGGCACAGGCGCGAATGTCGTGGCCACGCGCAATTTGCAATAGATTGCTGTTTGACTTTTTTATTGTTCCATTGATCTGGACACAGGTTGGCAGTCCTTGCCCCAGAAAATGGATTTTTGCGTCGCCGGATCAAACAGGTGGATGTTGTCTGCGTCTATTGCCGCCTGTACGGTCTCCCCGCTCTGCGCCCCAAACCGGCCCGCGCGCGCAACTGCGTTTTTGCCGAACAGATCAAGATGCACAAATGTTTCCGCTCCCATCATTTCTTTCATTTCTATCTTTGCCCGCGTTGTGTTTTGCGGGTGCTCCTCTATAAAATGCTCGTTCAGGTGGATGTCTTCCGGCCGAATACCCAGCACGACATCCCGGCCGCAAAACCCGCTTGCTTCAATCCGTTTGCGCAAGATATCGCTGAGCGGAATACCGGTTTCGCCTGCCTTGCATTGCAGCCTCCCGGCAGATGATTCCAGGCAAGCGGGAAAGAAGTTCATCTGCGGCGTGCCGATGAATCCGGCCACAAACTGATTTGCGGGATGGTCGTACAGGCTCTCCGGCGTATCCGCCTGCTGGAGCAAACCGCCGTTCATAACGGCAATGCGGGTTCCCATGGTCATGGCCTCGGTCTGGTCGTGCGTCACATATATAAAGGTTGTTCCAAGGCTTTTGTGAAGGCGTATAATTTCCGCCCGCATCTGGGAACGCAGCTTTGCATCCAGATTGGAAAGGGGTTCGTCCATCAAAAAAACCTGCGGCTCCCGCACAATGGCGCGGCCCAGAGCTACGCGCTGCATCTGCCCGCCCGAAAGCTCGCCCGGCCTGCGCATGAGCAAATCTTCTATGCCCAGCAGAGCCGCCGCTTCGAGTATGCGGCGTTTGATCTGCGGCTTGGGCGTGCGCCGTATTTCCAGGCTGAACGCCATATTTTCAAAAACCGTCATATGCGGATAGAGCGCGTAGTTTTGAAAAACCATTGCCAGGTTGCGGTTTTTGGCTGGAACATCGTTCACCCTCCGTTCGCCTATAAAAAGCTCGCCGTCCGCCAGGCTTTCCAGCCCTGCAACAATACGCAGGGTGGTGGTTTTTCCACACCCTGAAGGCCCTACAAGCACAAGAAACTCCCCGTCACGGATTTCAAGGGACAGGCCGCGTATTGCCTGAACGCCTCCGGGATATGTTTTGGATATATTGCTTAGCGTTACGCTGGACATGTTTTTTCTCCTTACTGTATTTATTTTTTAGGCAGCAAAACGGTAAATTCGCTTCCGCTGCCTTCTTCGCTCGACACGCCGATGGTTCCGCCGTGTTGTTCCACAATAAAGCGGGCGATGGAGAGCCCCAACCCGTGGCCGCCCACCTGGCTTTCGCGGGATGCATCCACCCGGTAAAAACGCTCAAATATTTTGCCGGTATGTTCTTTTGAAATACCGATGCCGTTGTCACGCACCTGCAATACGGCCCTGTCCTTAGCGAGGTCTACAATAACCTCTATGCGGCCGCCCTCCGGAGTGTATTTGATTGCGTTGTCCAGAAGTTGTATCAGCACCTGCTTTAAGCGGTCCGGATCGCCGTAAACGGTAGGCTTGCCGTTTGCGCAAACGTTTACTGTTAATTTTTTTAGTTGCGCGGCGGGCCGCATAAATGCCGCCGCGTTTTGGGCCAGTTCCGCCGCGTCTACAGCTTCGCGCCGGAGTGCAAGCGCATCCGAATCCGCCCTGGCAAGAAGCAAAAGCCCGTCCACCAACTGCGTCATGCGCCTGGATTCCTCTGCAATTCCCTGGCAGTACATTTGCTTATCCTGCACCGTTGCCGCCGGATCGTCCAGCACCACGTCTATATTGCTTACAATCGCCGCTAGGGGGGTGCGCAGTTCGTGGGAGGCATCCGCCACAAATTCACGCTGTTTTTGCCAGGATTCCCGGATGGGCCGAATGGAACGCTCCGCCAGGTAACGGCCGCCCAGTGCCAGAAGCACAAGGCCGCCCGCAACGCAGATAATCAAAATAATTCTTATATTTCCTAAAAGTTCGTTATCTGAGTTTAGATCCTGAATGGCAATTTGAATAATGCCGGAATTGCTGTAGACAGCTCCGTAGCGGAAGGAATTGCCGCCTACCTGCAGGGTATTTTCGCTGCTCGCATAAGAAAACATTTTTATAGTATCACCGCTGCCGGTTGACAGGCTTACCGTGTTTGGAGTCTGGCTTTGGTTCTGCAGCACGGATTGGATAATCTGGCTTATGGCTTCTTGTGGCAGAAGAGAACTGTTTGTAGTCATAGATCCTTCTGAAGCCAGAGCCCCTTCGTTTGCGTTCAGTTGAATGAGATAGTAAGGATAAACGGGCATAAGCACGCCGTTTTTTTCTTTTATTGCCACGGATAATACGGGCGGAGCTGTGGTGTTTTGCTGTGTCACGATATTGCTTAAAAGCATTTGAAAGGTCTGGCGGGATTGTTCTTCCACATTGCCCGATATCAGAATAAAAGCCATTGCGGATATGGAGACCAGAATGATTCCCGCCACCGCAAGATTTAACAGCATCAGCCTGGTTTTTAATTTTTTGAACATGGATTACTCCTTTTCCAGCCGGTAACCTAGGCCACGGAACGTTTTAATGATAAACGGAGCGCCCAGCCCGTTTATTTTTTTTCTTAGAAAATGTATGTAACTGTCTATATTGCCCGGTTCCACGCAGCCGAGCGGCCCCCAGACCCTGTCCAGAATCGTTTCACGGGGCAGCACCTGCCCGTGGTTGTTCATCAGTAGCTCCAGCAGATGCGTCTCGTGGGGCGTAAGACCTATGCTTTGGTCCACATAATTAAGCGTACCCGACCGGGGGTTGAGCGTAAGGCCTTCTATGGAGATTGCTTCATTTTCCATTAAGTTGCGGGGCCTGCGGCACAGGGCGCGGATGCGCGCCAGCATTTCGTCTTTGTCAAATGGCTTCACCAGGTAATCGTCCGCTCCGGCGTCCAGGCCGGAAATGCGGTCTTCAATCGCGTCCCTGGCTGTAATAAACAATACCGGGCAGTGTTTTCCTGCATCCCGTACTTTTTTTAATACAGAGACGCCGTCCAGCTTGGGCAGCATCCTGTCCAGCAAGATCAGATCGTAATCGTTGATCAACGCCAGTTCGCAGCCGAGTTCCCCGTCCAGCGCGGCGTCAACGGCATAGTTTTCTTTTTTTAACTGGAAAATAAGCGCGTTTACCAGCCATTTATCGTCTTCTATCAGCAATATGCGCATCCTTAACCACCTCACAGTTATGAGTATATCACCCAAATCTTAAAAAACTCTGAATTTTTAAAGGGAGTTTCAAGATTCACATGGGAAAATGGCTCTTGAAAGTTCCGAATCTGAGGAAAACGGGGATGGATCATGCAACGCGCAATTACATTGAAAGGTAAAAACAAAAAACACACCGACGCGCTTACAGCGCTTTGGTTCCTGCTCCCAAGCCTAGCTGGTTTTATGTTGTTTTATGGCGTGCCGTTTGCGGAATCGTTTGGCATGTCGTTGTTTTCCAGCCCGGTAAACGGCCATTTTGTGTGGCTTCAAAATTATGCTGCGCTTTTTTCTAACCAGTCTTTTTTAAAAGCCGCATTCAACACGGCGGTTTTTACGGGCACAGGCGCGCCGCTGCTCACTCTGCTGTCCCTGCTGCTGGCCATGGCGCTTAGAAAACCGGTATTTGGTCAAAAGGCGCTGCGCACGCTTTTTTTAAGCCCCATGGTGATTCCGGTGGCATCTGTGGTGCTGGTATTCCAGGTTTTTTTGGGCGACAACGGCGCGCTGAACGGCTGGCTGGCATCCATGGGAGCATCCCAGGTAAACTGGCTGAAATCGGATACCGCGCGCATGATTGTGATGCTGCTGTATTTATGGAAAAACATGGGCTACAACATGGTGCTGTTTTTGGCAGGGTTGGGAACGGTTCCGCAATCCTGCCTGGAGGCTGCGGAGATGGACGGGGCAAACGGTTTGCAGAAATTCCGCCATATTGTATGGCCTTCGCTGCTGCCCACCACTTTTTTTGTGCTGGTGATGTCCGTTATCAATTCGTTCAAGGTGTTCCGGGAGGTGTACCTGTTGGCCGGAAGCTATCCGCATGACAGTATTTATACGCTGCAGCACTTTATGAACAACATGTTTACCTCGCTTGATTACCAGAAGCTTACCACAGCGGCCTTTATTATGGCGGTTGCGGTCACGCTGATTGCGGGCGGATTTATTGCGGTAAAAAAGCGCCGTAAAAAGAAAACAGCTTAAGGAGGCCAACTATGCGTTTAAAATCAAAATCCCAAACAGATATAAACCCGGCCGGTCTGGGGCCAAAGCGCGGGATAGCGCTTACTGTGGCGCTTTGGGCGCTTGCCCTGCTGTTTATTTTTCCGGTTGCAATGACATTTGCCGATTCGTTTATGAGCGAGGCGGAGATTGCCAGGCACTACCAGACGGACATTGCAGGCGCGCAGGCGGGCCGGAATTATGCGGAGGTGAGCCTGATACCGGAAATAGTTTCGCCGGAGCAGTATTACTCTATTTTGATTGGCAACACGGGCTACCTGATGATGTTTTGGAATTCTGTGTTGTTAACGGCGCCGGTTATTGCGGGACAGGTGGCCATTGGCTGCCTGGCGGCGTACGCTTTTTCCATGTTTCAATTCAGGGGCAGGAACGTGCTTTTTGCCGTGTACCTGATTACCATGATGATGCCATTCCAGGTGACGCTGGTGCCTAATTATCTGATGGCCAAGGCGCTGGGGATACTGGGGCAATACGCGTCCATAATTTTTCCGGGCGTTTTCGCAACGTTTGGCGTGTTTTTGCTGCGGCAATTTATGATCCATATTCCGCGGGATACCATGGAAGCTGCGCGGATGGACGGCGCAGGACATATGCGCATATTTTTTAAGATTGTGCTTCCAAACTGCAAACCGGCACTTGCGTCCTTGGTAATCCTCTCTTTTATAGACAACTGGGGCATGGTGGAGCAACCGCTTGTGTTTTTAAAGAATGCAAATTTGCAGCCGCTTTCCCTCTACCTTTCCAGAATCAACACAGGGTCGCTGGGGGTGGCTTTTGCGGCCTCCGCGCTGTATATGCTTCCCATACTGTTTATTTTTCTGGCCGGAGAGAATTACCTGGTAAAAGGCATACAGCTCACCAATTTTAAGGATTCATTCTAAGGGGAGAATTTATATGGAAACAAACAATGCAAGTGAAAACGGAAAGCGAATATGGATACGCCTGCTGATTGGCTTTTTTGTGGCAATGGCGCTGCTTACGTTCTTTTCTTCCACCATAAATAATATTTCAAAACCGCGCGTAAGCGTAAGCCCGCCGTCGTCCGCGGCTCTGCAAAAAGTGGTGGTTGGAAGCGGATCGTTTGCACCCAAAAGCAGTAAAACGGTTGATATGGACTTTACTTGCAAGGTAAACGAGGTTTTCGCCGCCGCGGGCGAAGCGGTAAAAGCAGGGGATACGCTTTTTACCCTGGACTCAAAATCGCTTTTGGAACAGCTTAAAACGGAGCAGGATGCGCTTACCAAGATGAAAAACAACCGCAAAAAAATGGTTGGCAGCTATACCCCACAGGACCTGACGCAATTGCAGATTGCGCTGGAAGAATCACAGCTTCGGGCGGAGCAGGCGCAAAAAGACGTGGATTATGTGCAGGGCAACGTTTCTTCGGGCACTGGAACGCAACGGGAACTGGATGCTGCAAAACTGGCCCTTAAGTTTGCGCAGGACGATGTGGTGGTTAAGCAAAAACAGCTTGAGCTGGCAAAACAGCAGAACTCCAAGGGCAGCCAGGCAAGCAAGCTGGACCTTGCCAATGCGGATATAGACATTGCGGCGCAGCAAAAGAAGGTGGATGCGCTGCAGGCTTATGCGGACAGCGGGGGCAAGATAATATCTCCCATAGACGGTATTGTGCAGCAGGTGAATGCGCAGGCGGGTGGAACGGTTTCACCCGCCTCACCCGCCGCCAGCGTTACTGATTATTCCCGGGGGCTGGAGTTTACGGCGGATGTTTCCATTGACGATGCTGATATTATTCCCGTTGGCGCGCAGATGGATATTCAATTAAAGGACGGCGTGCATTCCCTGCGGGCTGCGTTACTGGAAAAGAAGGACAGCGCCAAACAGCCCGGAGAAATGGTAACGCTTGTTTTGCATGCGGGTGTGCAGGATATTGTGAATATGAACGTACAACCGGGCGCGGCGGCGGAAATACGGTATGCGCAGCTTACCAAAAACTACGATCAAACGGTTCCCAACAGCGCGGTGCGCCAGGATTCCACGGGGTATTTTGTTCTGGTGATGCAGGAAAAGGATACGCCCCTTGGAAAACAGGCCGTATTGCGAAGGATGGACGTATCCGTAGTTGATTCGGATGAATTCCGCACGGCAATCAGCGGGCCTGTGGGGCCGAACGACCAGGTGATTACGGGCAGCGACAAACCGGTTGCGGACGGGGACGCTGTGCTGGTTGGGCCCTGATGGGCCGGAGGGTTGCATGATGAAAATTTCAACAAGGCGGCTGACTGTTTTTTGGGGGGTGCTGCTTTTAACCGCCGGGCTGATTGTGGGCGGTTCGCTTGCTTCCGCTGCTTTGCCGAACGGCTTTGCTGGCCGGGACAGGATTGCCATAACCGCCTCCCAAAGCGCATCGGCGCCTACCGCGCATCTTACGGGAGACGATGTGCGGGATATATCGGACGCAATGCGCTCTCCTGCCGCATGGTGGTCTGTCCAAAAGGAATCTCTTTGCTCGGAAAACCGCCAGAGTGCGGCGAACGTATTTGCGGTGGGCGGGCCGTTTGCGGATTTCCACGCAATTAAAATGCTGCACGGCAATTTTTTATCCCGCATCGGAGGAGACGGCCGCTCCTTGGTGCTGGACCGCAATTTGGCGTGGGAGCTGTTTGGCACGGAAAACGCGGTGGGCATGAAGGTTATGATAGAGGACGTCCAATATACCGTAACAGGCGTTTGTGAGACGGACACATCTCTGCCGGCACTTTTATCCAGGGACAAAACGCCTGTTGCATACATTGCGTACGGAAATTCCACCGCGCCTGTTTGGGGCCTGGAGGCTGAACTGGAGAAAGCCTTGCCGGGCAAAAGCCTGGGGATAGTGCAGGACGCTTTCCGCATGCAAGGCAAGGACGTATCCGGTTTTCTTTTTGAGGATGTAACAGAATACGCCCGGTTGGACGCGGAATCCGCGGCGCTGCCGCAGGCCCTGCTGGCATGCATTTTGACGGTGCTAGCATTTTTGTGGGCAAAGGCTACGGTAAACAGAATGATCCGGTCGCTGCGCGCGTACCTGGAGGATAAATATCTTTTCGAATCCTGGCGGGCTGTTCTTTGGCGCGTGGCGCAGATGGCGCTGGTATGCGCCGGGGCCGTGGGAGCGGTATGGGGCGCGTGGCTGCTTGCCGATTTTCCGTTTTATCTTCCGGGGAGATTTATACCGGCCTCCTTGATAGACATGGATTTTTATAAAAATCTGCTGGAATCGCAGACGCAGGAAAAATTGAACGCCCTTAAATATATCCCGCAATCCTGGCGTCTGGCCCGTGACGCGGCCATGCAGATAGCGGGGTATATGAACATAACCGCTTTTGCGGGGCTGGCCGTATACGGCGCGGGGCTGGCGCTGCTGAATGACGCGCGGGAAATGCAGCCGTGCGGGGGAAGCTTGAAGCAGCGTCTTGCGGACACGTGCTTGGTCTGGATATTCCTGGGCGCGTCCATTGGCGCTGCGTGCGGCGTATGCCTTGCAATGGGAATTCCTGTACGGTTTCCGTGGGGAAACGCGGCCCTGCTGTGCGTCGGGCTTGCCGCGTGGGCGCTGTGGGCGTTTTGCAGAGAAGAGATTACCGGTTTTTTGCCGGCGGCTTTTAAATAAAAAGAATAATGGAAAAAGAGGTTGAAAAGATGAAAAAAAGATTGATAGCGATGATTGCGGCCCTCGCAATGGCGGCGGGCGTGTTCTCGTCCTGTGCCCAGCAGGCAAACACAGCCGGAAAGGCCTATAACCTGCAGGAATTTGCGGGTGGCTCCGGGCAAGGCATTCTTGCTCCTGTAATCAATTCAAAAGGGCAGCTGGTAGCCGCGTCCCAGACGGAGGGAGCGCCGGTTGTGCTGACCACCTACGACGCATCCGGAAACAAGGTTTCGGACAGTACAACCCAGATAACCCAAACCGCGGCCAGATTTACGCTGGACGCAAAGGACAACGCATATATTTTGACGGATGAAAATGTTTATGTGCTTGATCCCCAAGGCAAAACGGTTTCCACGATTCCAATGGGAGGCATTTTATCCAAGGCAAGCCCAGGGGTGACGCAGTCGGCAAGCGAATCGGTGACCAATCAGGCCGCTATGGAAAAGCAATCACAGGCAACGGGTGGGGCGAATGCGGCAACAGCGCCTGAAACACAGGGTTTAGAATCTTCCGGCCAGAATCAGCCTGCGCAAAATCCGGAACAGAACACATTGGTTCAGATGAACACCAGGATGATCAACGGGTTTGCGGCCTCCTCGGACGGGAGTATATTTCTTTCCATGCTTGGAGCGGGCGTGGTGCAGGTGGACACATCCGGCAAACAGGTGCGCAGTTATGGAGGAAGCGGCATCAACCTGATCTGCATGAATGAAAACGAACAGCTGATGGTTTATTCCAGCGGGGAGAATTCCGGGATTACAGCTTACGATACGCAAAGCGGGTCGCAAATATCCAAACTGGAAGCGACGCTTAGCAACCCCATGTTTATGTTTTACGACCGGCACGACAAACGGATGCTTTTTATGAACGGGGACGGCGTTTATCCGGTGAAGCCGGACGGGAGCATTGGCGACGCCATGATTACCCTCACTCATTTTTCGCTTGGAAGCACAACCCATTCCTTTACGGGTTTTGCGGTAGACAACGAAGCGACCGTGTATATCGCATGGGCCGAGGGCAATTCTTCCGTTGGATTTGGTGTGTCCATGAAATCCGGCAGCAGAAATGGTGTGTCCGTTTCAATGCCTGGAGCAAAGGCGGACCATATCAGCAGGCTGGCACTGGTGGACGCATCCACCATTCCGCAGAAAAAGACGCTTACCGTTGCGGGTCTTGCGGACAACAGCGCGGTTAAAGCGGCAATTGAAGCGTTCCAGAAGGCGCACCCGGATTACCAGGTGAACCTGAAAACTTACAGCAACCAGATTGTGGGCGCAAAGGGATCAAATCAGTTGGACATGACTTCTTTGATTCAGCAATTTAATACGGATATTATTTCCGGCAACACGGCGGATATTTATATTTTGGATGATCTGCCCTATTACAAGTATATCAGTAAAGGCATTTTGGCCGATTTGGGCGAGATGATGGCCGCGGACAACATGGATATGACCCAGTATTATAGCAACATATTTGACGCCTGCCGGGTAAACGGCAAACTGTACACGCTCCCCACCCAGTTTGGCTATAATATGCTGGTGGGCAAAGCGGCAAATATGCCCGCAAACGAAGCGCCTTCTGTGGATGATTTTTTTAATATGGCAAATGCCCTGCCCGCGGGACTTGCGGCGCTGCCCAAAGGAGACGCAACGCTGGCATTTGAAGAGTTTATGAGACAAAACTACAGTTATTTTGTGGACCAGAATGCCAAGACGGCAAAATTTGGAAGCCAGGAGTTCATCAGCCTGCTGGAAAAATTTAAGGCGCTTGCAGATTCCAGGATGGGTGGCAAGAGCGAAGAAGACCAGATGCCGTACGAGCAGGTGGGGGACGGCATATTGGCGTTTACAAGCATGTCTCTAAAGGGATTGCAGGATATGGCGGCGATCCGGGCGCTTGCGGGGGAAGACATACAATTTATGCACATGCCCTCTATGGAGCCGTCTTCCTTCAGCTTCCAGGCGTCCGGGCTGTACGGTATTAACGCTTCTTCCCCCAATAAGGAGATGGCGTGGGAGTTTGTTAAAAGCCTGCTTACACCCGAAATACAGGGAGGTATGCTGCAGATGAACGGCATCTCTGTAAGCAAGGCCGCGGTGCAAAAGGCAATAGACCAGTTGACCGACCCAAAACAGACCATAAGCATGTCCCTTAAAACCAACGATAAGGTGGTTGAGGTAAAGCCCCTGAGTGTTCAGGAGTATGCGGCCATTACCGCCGATTTTGGCAAACTGAACAAACTTTCTGCGCCGGACCAGAATATTGTGAATATTCTGAATGAGGAGCTTCCCTCGTTCTTTTCCGGACAGAAGAGCGCGCAGGACGCGGCCGGGCTGATCCAAAACAGGGTACAAACGATACTGGACGAGTGATACCGCCGGATTTACGTATAAAGAGCAACAAAAAAGCGCTTTGACGCGCTTTTTTGTTTAAAATTTTACATCAGGATATCCGGTTGATGGACCACACAATACCCGGCGCTCCTGTTCCTCCCAAATCCAGCGAGATGGTCAGGCCGTCCGCCACATAGAACAGTCCGATGACGTCTCCGGCCGTTAAGCTGACTTCGCCCGCCAGAGTAACCGTGCCGTTTCCCAATATGGCTCTAAGGGTTAAGACCGCAATCACGTTTACGTTCAACAACGGGAAAAGACCGCTGATTAAATCTGTTACAACCGGGGATGTTCTTTGAACAACAAACGACGGATTGACGCCCGCTCCCAGCGATATGCTTATTGCCGCTGTTGTTGAATAATTGATTGTAGCATCTATTGAGTAAACGCCTGTTGCCGGAACCGTATAATTTCCTGTTGTTTCGTTAAAAGTTGCGCTGTCAAAATACGGAGAAGCTACAGACCAAGCCGTTATTTGCGTTGATCCGCTAACGGTTAAAGCATCCTTGAATGCCGAAAAACCTTCCGCCGTTACAAGAGGCCCGGTAAAGCCAGTCGGCCCGGTAAAGCCGGTCGGCCCGGTGAAGCCTGTTGGTCCTGTAAACCCTGTGGGCCCGGTTGCGCCAAGAGGCCCGGTAAACCCTGTAGGTCCCGTAAAGCCCGTAGGCCCGGTTGCGCCAAGCGGCCCTGTGAAGCCGGTGGGTCCTGTGAAACCGGTCGGCCCTGTATCACCAACAGGCCCGGTGTAACCGGTAAAGCCCGTAGGCCCGGTCGCGCCAAGAGGTCCTGTGAAACCGGTCGGTCCTGTATCACCAACAGGCCCGGTGTAACCCGTATAGCCCGTAGGCCCCGTTGCGCCAAGCGGCCCTGTGAAGCCGGTGGGTCCTGTGAAACCGGTCGGCCCTGTTGGCCCGGGGAGAATCGTTTCATCAAACACCATAAGCGAAGCCTTGATGGGCACAATGGTTGAATAAGCCACATTTGCCGCGCTTGCATTTATAAGGCTTAACGTGATGAAAGGAGCACCTGTTTCTATGATTCCCTGTCCGTAAACTTCACCGGTTTTTATAGGCGAGTCGCCTGTTATAAGGTCTCCCTGAGAAGAGGCGAGCGTAAATACAACTCCAGTGGATGAAGCGGTGGCCTGCGTTGCCACCCACCAATGAACGATATACCTCCCGGCTTCATTAAACGTTATTATGCCTGTGCTGTTGTCATAGCTGATATTTCCGGATGAAAAAATAATTGCGTCAAACAGCACATTTCCTCCCACGGCAACAATTCCTGATGTTGTTTTTGCGACGTTTAATGCTATATTACTCATCATTGTCCTCCTAAAAATTTAAAAAGCTTGCAGCTCAAATACATTTTGGCTCTTTATTGAGCTGCAAGCTGCTTTTTGCGCATGATTGATCCATTAAACTTCTGCAGAGCGGGAATTCCGGCCCTTAAAGAGTAACTTCCGCAATCACGATATTTGCCTGAACGGGTGTAAATGCAAAGTTCATTGTATCATTGGAGGCATTTACAAGCGTAATTGCAGCGGGATCGCTTGACAATGTTACGATAGCGCTTCCGTTTACCTGGCCTGTAATAGCGGGCAGGGAGCCTTTTATACCGTTTGCATTATCTATCCTGAGTTCAAAGGTGGTGGTTGCGACGGTTGTTGCGCCGTCTATGGCCACCCACCAGGTGATCAGATAATGGCCCAGACCAGTGATGGTGAAAATGCCGCCGCTGTACGTGATATTGGCCGTTTGATTGACTAAAACGGTATCAAACGCCACGTTTGCTCCGTCTGCTATTGCTGCTCCGGCACTGTTGACCAGTTGTGCCTGAATACCTACCAATTGCGATGCAACCGCCGGGCCCGTGGGTCCTGTAAAGCCGGTAGGCCCCGTTGGCCCTGTTGAGCCTGTAAACCCTGTGGGCCCCGTAGGTCCCGTGGACCCTGTTGGACCTGTGAATCCGGTTGGGCCGGTGGGTCCTGTAGACCCTGACGATCCGGTTGGTCCCGTAAAGCCTGTTGGTCCAATTGGCCCCGTAAAGCCCGTAGGGCCGGTGGGTCCTGTCGCGCCTGTCGGCCCGGTGGAGCCTGCGCCGCCAGACGGTCCGGTAGGTCCTGTAAAGCCTGTTGGGCCTGTCGCCCCGGTGGAGCCTGTAAAACCTGTTGGCCCGGCGGGACCTGTATAGCCTGTTGGTCCTGTGGGGCCTGTATAGCCTGTTGGTCCGATTGGTCCCGTATAGCCCGTAGGTCCGGTGAAGCCCGTATAGCCTGTTGGTCCGGCGGGACCTGTATAGCCTGTGGGTCCGATTGGTCCCGTATAGCCTGTTGGACCTGTGGGTCCTGTTGCTGTTGGCCCCGTATAGCCTGTTGGGCCGGTATACCCAGTCGGTCCCGTGGGTCCCGTATAGCCTGTTGGGCCGATGGGTCCGGTGGCGCCTGTCGGGCCGACTGCAGTTTCCTCAAGTATCATAAGAGACGCCTTGATGGGTACAATAGTTGAATATGCCACGTTTGCCGTGCTTGCGTTTACAAGGCTTAGGGTGACGTCCGGGATGCTGGTATCTATAATGCCCTGGCCGTAAACTTCCCCGGTTTTTGCGGGCGAATCGCCTTTAATGAGATCTCCCTGCGAAGAAACAAGGGCGAATACGACTCCGTTTGTTGATGGAGTTGTTTGGGTAGCAACCCACCAGGTAAGCGAATACCGGCCGGCACTGTTGAAGGTGACCACACCGGTAGCCGGATTATAGCTGATATTTCCTGCGGAAAAAATGATTGTTTCAAATATAACATTACCTCCAACGACAACGATTCCCGATGCCGTTCTTGCAACGTTTAATGCTATATTGCTCATAACTTTACTCCTATTCTAAAATACTAATGCGGTATCTCTTTCCGGCAAACCTACGCTGTTTCCGTTATAACCAGGTTTGCCTGAACTGATAATCCGGCGTATATTACCAGGTCGTTGCTTGTGTTTACAAGGGTTACGGTTGAAGGCGTGTTTTCGATTGTAATCAACGCGCTCCCGGAAATCTGCCCCGTAACGACAGGGGACGAGCTTGTTATATCACCATCGCCGTTGATTCTTAACGAAAAATAGATTGCGTTAAGAGCGCCCGTGCCGTCTGTAGAAACCCACCACGTTACCGAATAATTTCCCGAACGCGTGATGGTAAATTCGCCTGTTTGCGTATTATAATTTATATCCGAACTCTGAAGATTCCGTATAGTGTCAAACACCACATTCTCGCCGTCGTCAACAGCATCGCTGCCGCGACCGACCAATTGCACCTGGATGCCCCTTAATTGGTTGGACTGGGCCACAGGGCCGGTTGGGCCGGTTGCGCCAGTTGGCCCGGTATAACCGGTGGGTCCGGTAGCGCCCGCGGAACCAGTAGAACCAGTCGGCCCGGTATAACCGGTGGGACCGGTAGCGCCCGCGGAACCAGTAGAACCGGTCGGCCCGGTATAACCGGTGGGTCCGGTAGCGCCCGCGGAGCCAGTAGAACCGGTCGGCCCGGTATAACCGGTGGGTCCGGTAGCGCCCGCTAAGCCAGTAGAACCGGTCGGCCCGGTATAACCGGTGGGACCGGTAGCGCCCGCGGAACCAGTAGAACCGGTCGGCCCGGTATAACCGGTGGGACCAGTTGGGCCGGTATAACCGGTGGGGCCAGTCGGCCCGGTTGCACCAGTGGGACCAGTTGGGCCGGTATAACCGGTGGGGCCAGTCGGCCCGGTTGCACCAGTGGGACCAGTCGGGCCGGTATAACCGGTGGGGCCAGTCGGCCCGGTTGCACCAGTGGGACCAGTCGGGCCGGTGGGACCTCTGCGATGTTTGCCGCAGCCGCCTTCGTTTTGGCCTTTTTTGCCGTATTCTATATCATCCAGATCATATAAACCGGGTTCATCGGAAGAACCCCAATCATATTCTGCATTTTCAGGTTCCCTGTAAGAATGGGCGTTATTTGTATACACAATCTTCTCGCCGTTAACAAATCTGATTTTCAGCATGTTAATGAAGCCTCCTCTATGTAAATTGTTTCTATATCATATGTGTATCAGGCATTCTGTGATACATAATTCGACCGTTAGCCGCATTGTTCTTAAATTATTTGTTATCCAAAACAGCGCGAATAAAATAATATATAGCAACAAAGTCCCGCGGGCCTTTGATATGTATAGAATCAAATCTGATTTGAAGGTGTGAAGATGAAATACGATTTTTATCTGGACATGCGGGAGAGAAGATCGCATACCCTGATACTGGGGAAGGTAAAGCCGGGGAGTGTTGTTCTGGAACTGGGCCCGTCTACTGGGATCATGACCAATTATTTAAAAAACAATTTGAACTGCAAAGTATATATTTGCGAGATTGACGAAGCATCCATACAGATCGCCCGGCTGTACGCTGAAGGCTTCTGGCTGGGAGACCTGGATTCCCTGGCCTGGGCAGATTTTTTTGCTTCTATTAAGTTTGATTATATTCTGTGTGCGGATGTTCTGGAGCACCTCAGGAAACCTGAAAGCGTACTGCAAAAGACGGGCGGGTTGCTGAAGGAGGAAGGCTCTGTTTTGCTGTCTATGCCTAACGTGGCGCATAATTCCGTGGTTTTTGATTTGCTGGACAACAAGTTTGAATATACGGAGGTGGGTATATTGGATAAGACGCATCTTAAATTTTATACGTACTCCTCACTGAAACAATTATGTCTGGACGCAGGGTATACGCCGGTGGAGGAAGACGCTATTTATTTGGAATATCTGCCGCCGGGAGCTGAAAAATACCCGGACAGCATTTTATTTCGCAAATATGGGCACGTTTTCCAGTTTATATTTGAGTTAAAAAAGACGGAGTATATGCAGGAACAAAATATAGAACCTGCCAATAAAATAATAGAATATCCGCCCCGGAGAGGTTAATTTTGAAGAAAAATGAATCGTCAGCCCGTTATATCGCGTTTTATCTGCCCCAATTCCATCCCATTAAGGAAAACAACGAATGGTGGGGGGATGGATTTACGGAATGGACAAACACAAAAAAAGCGGTTCCTTTGTTTTGCGGCCACAGGCAGCCGCGGGAACCGCTGAACGATTATTATTACGACCTGAGGGATATAAGCGCGCATAAGTGGCAGTCTGCGCTTATGAAGCAATACAATGTGTACGGGCTGTGTTATTATCATTATTGGTTTAATGGAAAGTTGCTTTTGGAAAAACCCGCCGAACTGTTGCTGGGGCACAGGGAAATTGACACGCGCTTTTGTTTTTCGTGGGCGAACGAGCCATGGACAAGAAACTGGGACGGATGGGAGTATGCGGTGCTGATGCCCCAGAGCTACGGGGATGAGGAGGACTGGAAAAGACACTTTGCGTATCTTTTGCCTTTCTTTTTAGACGAACGGTATATAAAGGTTGACGGCAAGCCCCTGTTTATATTGTACGCCTCTGCCGCAATTGAACGGTGCGAAGAGATGACGAACTGCTGGCGCCGGCTTGCGCGTGAAAGCGGGCTTGCAGGCCTGTATATTGCGGAGACGCTGAACTCTAAGCGCAATCAGAACGCCCCGCGGTTAGAAACATCCGACGCCTGCATTGAATTTGAACCCACGCTAACATTGTTTGGGGGTTATACGTCCCGGCGCGCCCACCGGTTTATACTGAATACGCTGCATCAATTTGAGTATGAAACGGTTTGGAACAACATTCTGGAGCGCAAAAACAGTTACGGCAGCCGGGAAAAATTTTGCGGCGCATTTGTGGACTGGGATAATTCCTCAAGAGTTGGGTTGCGTGCCAGCGTGTGTACAGGAGCTTCGCCGGAAAAATTTAAGGAGTATTTGGGCCGGCTGACACAAAAATGCAATGAGGAAGGAAACCGGTTTATTTTTATCAATGCATGGAACGAATGGGCGGAGGGGGCTTACCTGGAGCCGGATAAAGAATACGGGCTTGGGTACCTACAGGCCATCCGCGAGGTGAGCGATGCGTTAGGATACGTTAACAAACCGGCACCTGGCGGCGGCTGATTTATATTTGGGTTGCCGTTTCCGCCAGCTTTTCTTCTATGATCCGCAGGTTTCCAAGGAGCCGCTGGTCGCCGGGTGAGAAGAGCAGCGCGGCTTTTGCATGCTCAAGCGAGCGGGCGTACATTCCAAGCCAGAAACAGGCAATGGCGGCCAGGTCGTCCGGCGTGTAGTCCCAGGAATATCCCATGTTGACATAAGTCCTTGATTTTTCTGTGATATGGAGCGCATGTTCCACCATGCAGAAAACCATTGGCCAGTCGTTTTGCAGATATGCCAGTTTTGCGCATTCCACATAGGGGTCCCGCATGTGGGGCCATTCCGCAATGGCTCTGAAATACCAGGCATACGCCTCCTGCGTATTGCCCAGCTTGCCGTAACTGTACGCGATCCAACGCATGGACGCGGAGCGCTCTTCCATCCAGACGGCGGTGGGGAGGGAGAGATGTTTTTTTAAGGTTGCGATGCATTTATTCCATTCGCCCCGGTACATGTATTCCCGGCCAAGGTAGTACGCCAGGCGGTCGCTTTCCGGATATTCCTTTACGCCAAGCTCCAGAAGAGACAGATAGTTTCCCCTTGATTTGCCGCTGTCCGGATAATGGTTCAGCACCATACTTTCAATAAAAACAGTGGATTGCGGCCCGTCTCCGGTATGGCTGACCCATTCGTGCACCGGATGATTCCATTTAAAGCCGTTTCTTGCGTGTATTTTTGAAATAACAAACTGCACATCCGGGGAACCGTCCGGTTTCAGGCTCCAGTTATACAGGTATTTGGCCTGGGTTGTTTCCGCTGCCCAGCCCTGCTCCAGGCGTTGCCGCCAACCCGGTTCAAACACTTCGTCCAGGTCTGTGCAGACGCATATGTCCGCATCCTGCGGCACATGTTCAAGAGAAAGGTTGCGCGCGGCATCGAAACGCCAGGGTTGAATTTGTTCCTGATGCACAACAGCGCCTCTGCTTTCAAGCTTTTCCACGGTGCCGTCCTGCGACCCGGTGTCTGTGACCACCACCAGGTCCGCTTCGCCCATGGAATCCATCCAGCGGTCCACAAATTTTTCTTCGTTTTTACAGATGGCATACACACAAACTTTATATAGGTTCATAAAGCGCTTCCTTTTTTGGCGGATATTTCGTTCAGTTTTATTTGTATCAATTCAAGATTCTTTTTTAAGCGTTCATCGGCAGGCTCCAGCGCGCAGGCTTTTTGCGCAAAGTCCAGCGATTCTGTGAAAAGGCCAAGCCTGTATGTGCAAATGGCGCCCAGATCGTACGGGGCCGCGCTCCAGCATTCCGGCTCCATCAGGTAGCTGCCCGATTTTTGGGTGATTTTGAGTAACCGGTCCACCATCAGGTATACAAGCGGCCAATCCTCCTGGAGGTAACCCAGACGCGCAAGCGCAAGATACGGCTCGCGCACGCCGGGGCATTCGGCAACCGCGCGTAAAAGCCATTGCTTTGACTGCGGCAGGTCGCCTTTTGACTGGCAGCATTTTGCAATATAGCGCATGGAGGCCGAACGCTCTTCGTCCCAGGTGGCGGAGGGAAGGCTTAAGTGCCGTTTAAGCTCTGTTATGGAACGGTCGTTCATTCCGTTGTACATATATTCCCGCCCCAGCCAGAATGATATGCGGTCGTCATTGGGATTTTCCTGTGCTGAAAGTTCAAGCAGGGGCAGATACTGGGACCTGGGCTTGGAGACATCGGGGTAGTGGTTTAAAACCATGCCGTTGACCCATACGACGTCCTCCGGGCCTTCTCCCGTATCTTCCAGAACCTCGTGCACCGGGTGCACCCAACGGAAATGGCGCCTGCGGTGGATTTTTTCCATTGCGAACTGTTTGTTTGGCGAGCCGTCCGCATTGTAGCTCCATGTAAACAGGTATCGCGCCCTTGTGGCGGAGGGCCGCCAGGCGGCTTCCAGCAACACTCTCCAGCCGGGCTGGAATATTTCGTCCAGGTCGTTGGAAACGCAGATGTCAACGTCATCCGGGATATGGTCCATTGCACGGTTGCGCGCCGCGTCAAAACGCCAGGGCTCAATTTTTTCCTGATATACAAGCGCGCCCCTCTGTTTGAGTTTCTCAACCGTATCATCGGTTGAACCCGTATCCGCAACAACAACCAGGTCCGCTTCGCCTACGGCGTCCATCCAACGGTCTACAAATTTCTCTTCGTTCTTGCATATGGCGTATACGCAGACTTTATACCGGTTCATTCACCTGCTCCTTTAAATGTCGGATTTGCGGCGTTTTTAATTCATAATAAATATATGTTCCGACGGTTTTGCTTGACACCTTGATTGAAATAAAAAGGCCGCCCGTTTAATGGGAGGCCTTTGGAATTTGCGGATTATCTCTGGTCGCTGATGGAAGCGCCGCTGTTATATTGAGAAAGCGTCGTTGTGGGATCGTAGGGCTGTCTTAGGTCTATTACCCCGCAATATCTGCAATACGGGCAATGATAAGATGTGCGGCAGACCCGATGAACACCTGCTGTGTGGTTACTGAGAATCCAGAAACATTCATTACACGGATTGTCGTGTTAGCATTTAAAAAAGCGGCATAGAATAAGGTACTATTGCCTACAGTTGCAGAGTTTGAATTTACTGCAGATGGTGCGGCACCATTTATCTCGAATCCAAATTGAGAGTTGGCGCTAGTGTCCGGTTCAAGATTGATGACTGCACTCAAAATATACAAGCCGTCTCGCTGTAGCGTAAATGTGGACGTGCCATCAAATACTATGCCTACCGCAGTCGTGACATTTCGGTATACCACGTAACCCTGATCGTTAATTGTTTGCTCAACAGCAGGCGCGTTGGCGAATGCCTGGATGACTTCTGATGGGCCTGTAGGTCCCGTATACCCCGTTGGGCCGGTTGCACCAATGGGGCCGGTATCACCCGTAGGCCCTGTAAAACCAGTTGGCCCAGTTGCTCCATCTTCGCCAGTTGCGCCGGTAGATCCAGTGGGACCGATGTCGCCGGTATCACCCGTAGGCCCGGTAAAGCCAGTTGGCCCAGTTGGTCCGTCTTCACCAGTTGCGCCCGTAGGCCCCGTGAAACCTGTAGGTCCTGTAAAACCAGTGGGCCCAGTTGCTCCGTCTGCGCCAGTTGCGCCGGTAGGACCAGTGGGGCCTGTGTCGCCGGTATCACCCGTAGGCCCTGTGAAACCAGTTGGCCCAGTTGCTCCATCTTCGCCAGTTGCGCCTGTAGGCCCAGTTGACCCAGTTGCTCCATCTTCACCAGCCGCGCCGGTAGGTCCAGTGGGACCGATGTCGCCGGTATCACCCGCAGGCCCGGTAAAGCCAGTGGGCCCTGTGAAACCAGTTGGCCCAGTTGGCCCAGTTGCTCCATCTTCACCAGTTGCGCCTGCGGGCCCTGTCGGCCCTGTATAACCCGTTGGCCCGGTAGAGCCGGTAGAGCCGGTGCCTGCGGGGCCGGTAAAACCGGTGGGACCTATTGGACCTGTATAGCCTGTCGGGCCCGTTGGGCCTGACGCGCTGCTGTTATCTTCTATAACCATTAGAGACGCTTTTATAGGCACTGCTGTTGCATAGCTTACCCCGGTCGTTCCCGAACTGATGAGCCTGAATGTGACGGGCGGTGCGCCCACTTCAATAATTCCCTGCCCGTATACTTCGCCCGCGGATAAGGGAGAGTTGCCTTTGATTAAATCTCCCTGAGAGGAAGAAAGCGAAAGCACGACTGCGCCGCTTGTAGAAATGGTTGTTTGCGTAGCCACCCACCAGGTCACCACGTATCTGCCGGCTTCAAACAGGGTAACCGTTCCAGTCCCCGGGCTATACCCGATGTTCCCCGCTGAAAAAAGGATTGAATCAAACAGCACTGTTCCGCCAATCGCCAATGTTCCCGATGCGGATCTTTCAATATTAAGCGCTATATTGCTCATAATTGTTCACCAACCTTTTAATTACAATGAAAAGAATTGCATCTATAGATATTCATATTCAGAACGCAACTATTTGTGACAAAACCCGTTTTAATAGGAACATTTCCGACATTTGGCGAATTTTGCAGCCATTTAAAAATCCTCCGGAGCCGCATATGAATATACTGTAATGGATGAATATGTTTTGGAGGCGCACTATGCAGAATGCAAGAAAAGTTGCGATTGTGATACTGACTTATAATAACATTGAATACAGCAAACAGTGCCTGGAGAGCATCCGGGAGAATACCGAAAAAGGAACCTATGAGATTCTTGTTGTGGATAACCAGTCAACGGACGGCACAAGGGAATGGCTGCTTGAACAGACGGATATCCGCCTTAAGATGAACGAAAAGAACGAGGGGTTCCCCAAAGGCTGCAACATGGGCATAGCAATGGCGGGGGAGGACTGCGACATCCTGCTTTTGAATAACGACACCATTGTAACGCCCGGGTGGCTTGCCAACCTGCAAGCCTGCCTGTATAGCAGCGATGCCATCGGCGCGGCGGGAGCGGTATGCAACCACAACGAAAACCTGCAGGGAATCGGATTTTATTACAATGATCTGGATCAGATGAAAGCGTTTGCGGAAAAAAACAATGTTTCGGACAGCGGCAGGTGGGAAGAAAAAATATTCCTGATCGGGTTTTGCATCCTGATCAAAAGAGAAGTTCTGAATCAAATCGGTCTGCTGGACGAGAGGTATTCCCCCGGCTATGTGGAAGACAACGACCTGGGCCTGCGCATTGCAGCGGCGGGATACCGGCTGATGCTCTGCCACGACTGTTTTATACACCATTACCTGGGTTCCGGTTTTAGAAAGGATTTATCCAGGTTTTATCCGGTACTGTACGCCAACAGGGAATATTTTAAAAGCAAATGGGGGTTTGATACATTTGCGTTTGACGACATAAAATACGCCTCGCTACGCATCATAAACGAACCGGACAAATATAAAAAAATGCATGTGCTGGAGCTGGGCTGTGGAATTGGCGTTACCCTGCTCAAAATGAAACACGATTACCCGGGCGCGGTTTTATTTGGCGCGGAGCAGAATGAAAACATGGCCAAAATAGCGGGGAGGGTTGCATCTGTTGCTGTTCAGAAAAATGGGGAATTTCCGGACTGTTTTGAAAGGGAATCCTTTGATTTTATTTTGATTGGCAACAGGCTTGAAACAGTGGAGAACCCGGAAGCGTTTCTGGCACAAGCAAAGGATTATTTAAAACCCGGAGGGTATATCATAGGCACTGTTCAAAATCTGGCGCATTACGGCGTGATGCGCTCCATTTTGGGCGGAAACTGGTTGTATGCATCCCAAAATACGGTGAATACAGCCAACAGGACTTTTTTTACAGGCGATGATATTATGCAGTTGTTTTTGAAGTGCGGCTATATCAATCCGTACATTTTCCATTGGTTCTCCGTGCCAACAGAGGAAGAAAAGGCGTTTATCAAACAGTTGTGCGAAGCGGGGCGGGAAAAAAGCGAATATACGTATACAACATATTTATATTCTGTAAAGTTTCAGAAGCCTTTGTGATTCATCCCGCGCGGCGGTTTGGTTTTAACACCTTGATTTTAATAAGGAAAGCTACTGCAAGCCTGAGCGCCCACGCGCATATGCATGCATACAGCATGGAAAAGGCAAGAAATGCAAGCGCAGTAGCCAGTGACAAGGATTGAGGGGTAAGGTCTCCAAACAGGTTGATTTGAAACACGTATACAAGCGCAAGGATTCCCACAAAAAGGGCAAACGACGCGGGTATGACGGATATATAAATTTTTTTGGAATACCGCATGCCAAGAAACAGGCCTAAAAGGCCGGTTGAACACGCAAAAATGGCGGACTCCTGGGGGAATATGATGAACAAAATGAAGGCCGCTGCCAGCCAGGATACAACGCCATACGGTTTGGATTGAATGGCCGCCAATGCGATGGGCAGGGTTGCAAGCGGGCTGATTGCAAGCCCCGCAACAGGCAGCAATACAGGCGCGGACTGAAATACAACCGCAAGCGTAACCATCAGGCTGCAATAACATATGGTATATGTTCTTTGCATAAGCAACACTCCTTACCGTTTATCTATGACGCCAAGAATTGAATCATACATGCTTCCGGTTTATTGTTTAAAAAATTGGCGGTAAAAGCAACCGGCGGGCTCTGATTGACAAAAACGATTTGGTACTGTATCCTACAAATTACAGATACTATCAGGGAAGGGGACAGGCTATTGGAAACCGGCGGACTGAATACCAGAAGAAAATTGGTTACCGTTGTTTTGTTTGTGATTGTTTCCATGATGATCCTGGCCCTGGTTTCATTTCCGGGTAATGGGAGCGGCAGCGCCTTGCCGGGCACGCAAGCTCCAAACAGCGCTATGAACTCGCAGCAAACGGTTCAACCGGACATGATTCTGGTGAATTCAATGGAAACCTTTGCAAAGCAGTGCGCGCAGGCAGGAAATACGGTTTTTAAATTTTTTGGGGGCCTGAGGCACGCAATCAATACCGTTATTTTGATTCCGTATATTTTATGTTTTACCTGGATTTCCGTTTTTGCTTATCACCAGTTCAACAGAAAAACTCATAAACCCCTGCCCATTATTGCTATTCCCATTGGCGGGAATGCGCCTCCTTTTAGCCCTTCTGAATACGCGGCAAGCAAAGCGTGCTGAAATACGTATAGCAGGCAGGGCAGACCATTCTTTTTGTTTCATTTAACAACAGCCCGTTTTGTCTTTCTTGGCTAATGTTATTTCATGGCTTTGTTCTTGGCGCCGCGTTTATGGTTGCGCGTATATTTTACGCGCCTATTTGCAAAGAAAAGGTTGAAAGGATTGAAACCATGAAGAATAAAAAACCGGTTTTCTTTATAATCCTGGCGTTTACGCTTCTGCTGGCGTATTGCGCTTTTATTGGACTTACAATTCCATTTGGAATATATATTTTTCATTTTCCCAGCGCAGCGGATATACGGTTTGGTATAGACATACGGGGCGGTGTGGACGCCGTATACCAGCCGGTGGGATTGGACCGGGCGCCAACGGCGGATGAGTTGGAAGCAGCGCGTTCCATTATAGAGACCCGCCTGGATAAAAACAATATTCTGGACCGCGAAGTGACGGTGGACACCGGAAGCGGGTCTGTGATTGTCCGCTTTCCGTGGAAAGCAAACGAAACAAACTTTGACCCCCAGCAGGCGTTGGCCGAACTGGGAGAAACCGCGCTGCTTACCTTCCGGGACGCGCAGGACAATGTGATACTGGAAGGCAAGCATGTTGAAAAAAGCGTCCCGGTATACGACCAGCAGCTTGGAGAATATGTTGTAAGCCTGCATTTTGACGAAGAAGGAACCAAGACATTTGCGGACGCCACGCAGCGTTTGATTGGGCAGCCCATCAACATATATATGGACAGCACCCTGATACAAAGCGCAAGGGTTCTCAGTTACATACCAAACGGCAACGCGCAGATAGAGGGTATGAGCGGTCCGGAGGAGGCGAAGGCGCTGTCCGACAAGATCAACGCGGGTGCGCTGCCCTTTTCCATGGCTACCAAGAACAACTCCATTATAACGCCCATTTTGGGGAGCAGTGCACTGGAAGTAATGGTAAACGCAGGAATGGTTGCGTTTTGCATCATCTGTATCCTGCTGATTTATTACTACCGGGTATGCGGGGTTGTGGCCAGCATTGCGCTTTTGATGCAGATAGCGGGGCAGATACTCATACTGTCCACGTCCCAGATCACGCTGACCCTTACCGGTATTGCCGGAATCATTCTCTCCATTGGAATGGGGGTGGACGCAAACGTGATCATATCAGAGCGCATCAGCGACGAGATTAAATCCGGCAAGTCTACGCGCGTGGCCATTGCATCGGGATTCAAAGGAGCTTTTTCCTCTGTGTTTGACGGAAATATAACCGTGCTGATCGTATCGTTCGTTTTGATAGCCCTGGGCTCAGGCTCGCTGTTGTCTTTTGCCTATACACTGGTGATTGGCATTGCGTTTAATTTTATTGCGGGCGTCACTGCTTCCCGGATGATGATACGGTCTTTGTCTGCGTACAATGCGCTTAACAAGCCTGCGCTCTACACCTGCTATTCCAGGAGGGTTACATTATGAGTAACAGTAAGATATTTCCGTTTTATAAAAAACGCTGGATCTTTTTTGCCGTTTCCCTGGTTATCATGATTGTGGGGATCATTGGCGTGTTTATCAACGGCGTGCATCTGGATATACAGTTTAAGGGGGGCGCGCTGCTGAAATATTCGTATGTGGGTGAAATGAATACGGAGAAGGCGGCGGGCGTTGTTTCCAACCTGCTGGGCCGCCCGGTAACCACGCAGCTCACAAGCGATTTGATTTCCGGCGACAAGCGCCTGGTGGTAAATATTGCGGACGATCAGGGCCTGGACGCCGCGGACCAGCACAAGCTGGACGACGCGTTGAACGGGCAGTTTCCGGGCATGGATATACAGCTTGCCGAATCCTCGGTAGTGCAGCCGTTTTTTGGGCAGAAATTCTTGCAGAACGGTATTCTGGCTCTGATTATCTCTTCTGTGCTGGTGGTTATTTATGTCTGGATACGTTTTCATAGAATGGGCGGCTTGTCGGCCGGGGTTATGGCGCTAATTGCGCTGCTGCATGATATTCTGGTTGTGTTTTTTGCGTGCGTGCTGCTGGAAATCCCCATAGGCGATTCGTTTATAGCGGTTGCGCTTACAATTATCGGTTATTCCATAAACGATACCATTGTGATTTATGACCGCATCCGCGAGAACACGCGTATTTATAAAAAGCTGCCGGTAGACCAGGTGACAGATTTGTCTGTCAACCAGTCGTTCACCAGGTCCGTCAATACAAACCTGGCCGTGCTGATCAGTGTGAGCTGCGTATATATACTGGCTTTTGGGCACGGCATAGACTCCATTCAGGATTTTGCGCTGCCAATGGCCATTGGCGCGGTGAGCGGCTGCTATTCCACCATATGCATCGCCGGGCCGCTTTGGGTAATGTGGAAGAAGCGCAAGGAGAAACCGCGCAGCGTATAGGTACGCGGCACAACAATAAATAAAGCTATAGCATCATATGAGGACACCGCAGGGCCGGAAAAATTTCCGGCCCCACATTTTTTAACAAAAATAAAACAGCGGAGCAGTAGCTATTTGGCTGGATTTGTGATATTGTATTGTGTATGGGTGTAAAAATGAGTACTAAGAAAATATTTTCCACGTATCATTGGAGCAATAGGCTCCTTTTCTGATTTTTCAGGAAATATTTGCGCACCCTGCTGCCCGCGGGCAGAACAACGAAATAACGAAGGAGTTAAAATGACATTTAAAGAACTGGGTATCATTCCGTCCATCCTAAAAGCGCTGGAGAATGAGAACTATACAATACCTACCCCCATACAGGAACAGGCGATACCGCCTATACTGTCAAAACGCGACTTGCTGGGCTGCGCGCAAACGGGAACGGGAAAAACGGCGGCGTTTGCCGTGCCCACCCTGCAGCTTTTAAATGGGACGCCTGCCGGGCCCAAAAAGATCCGGTCGCTTGTGTTAACGCCCACAAGGGAGCTTGCCATTCAGATTTATGAGAGTTTTTGTGCATATGGGCGGTATACCGGCCTGCGCACTTGCGTTGTATACGGCGGCGTATCCCAAAAGCCACAAGAACAGGCGCTCCGCCGCGGCGTGGATATTTTGATTGCGACGCCAGGCAGACTGGCCGACCTGATGCAGCAGAAACTGGTGGATTTGCAGTATGTGGAGATTTTAACGCTGGACGAAGCGGACCGTATGCTGGACATGGGATTTATTCACGACGTAAAGAAGATTATTGCCAGAACGCCCGCCAAAAAGCAGACGCTGTTTTTCTCTGCGACCATGCCGCCCGAGATCATTGCCCTGACGGAATCCATGCTGGCGGACCCGGTACGGGTTTCCATTACGCCCCAGTCCCCTACGGTGGACGCCATAGAACAGTCTGTGTATTTTGTTGATAAAACCAACAAACGAAACCTGTTGCTGTATTTGCTGAAAGACCCTTCCATTACCTCGGCCCTGGTGTTTACGCGCACCAAGCACGGGGCGGAACGCGTGGCGCGCGAACTGGCAAAGGGAAAGATTAACGCACAGGCCATCCATGGGGATAAATCGCAGGGCGCCCGCCAAAGGGCGCTGAAAGATTTTAAAAACAAAATAACCCGTGTGCTGGTCGCCACAGATATTGCGGCAAGAGGGCTGGATATAGACGAGCTTTCGCATGTGATTAACTTTGATCTGCCGGATGTTCCGGAAACATATATACACCGAATCGGGCGTACGGGCCGGGCGGGGCACAGCGGCATATCCATATCGTTCTGCGACTTTGAAGAAAAAAAATCGCTTTTGGGCATTGAAAAACTGTGCAGCAAGCGCATCCCGGTGGTGGAAGAGCATCCATATCCTTCGGCTGCGGCTGCGGCTACGCCCCAGCAGCCCTCCAACCGCAGCGGCGGTTTTCATACGCCGCCCCGGCGGGGAAACAGGCCGTTTGGAAGAGCCCGGTCTTATTCCAGGCATTAAATATTGTAGGCTGCCGCCTCCAAATTATTTCTATTCCACCTTTTTCTTTTAGCGGAAAAGAAAAAGGTGGAGCCCAAAAGAAAAGCGATAGGCAATAAAAATAAATTTTTTAGTTTCCTTCTTTTAAGAAAGGATGTGGGGTGCGAGGCAAAGCCCCGTGGGAAACTTTGTTAACAGTATGAAGCGCACCAGGTGCGCTTTTTGTATTTTATCAGTTAAAGATGAAGCTTTTTTTGAATTTCATCCAGAATATTTTGACCTTCAAACAGGATCAGCGCGGAAATGGAAACAATACTCAGTGAAATGCAGACAGCGGTTGGAATGATTATGCTGACCAGCCCGGTGATATAGAATATAAACGGCACAGCCCCAAACACGATATCCACAATAAGATCTGTGATAAAGTCTTCCCGTTGCAGATTCATTACCCTGGCGATAACGGCCAGCGCTACCATGGAAATACTGCTTGCTATGGGGAACGCATAGTTTAGCGACCAACCGCGCCATCCGGTGGACCAGTCCCATACAACGCTTAAAACGGATATGATGAAAACCCATACGGTAATGTCTTTTGCAATGTTGCCCCGTTTTTTTACCGCGTATGCAAGAGCGATCCAAAAACAAAAAGCACCCAGCAGCACAAATATGGACCAGTATCCGCTGCGCGGCAGTATGAGGTTGATGGCAATGCAGCTAACCACCCCCGCAATGGTATACAGAATCAGCAGCTTAAAAAACATGTTGAACTGTTTATAAATGGTGGGCACTTCCGGATAGACCGTTTCCTGGGCGGCTCCGGCAAGCCTGTTTTGGCATAAAGGGCAAATAGTCTCATTGCCGCGGACTTTTACCCTGCATTTTGTGCAGTGTTTCATATTTCTCCTTTGCCGTCTCCGGCGTGATTTGTAGTAATTTCCACATCCGCGTTCAGGCCCGTCAATATTCTGAAAAACCTTCTTTGTATTTCCGAACTGACAAAAGGCGACGTGAAGCTGATACTGAGCTTGTCTTTAAACGAGCACATGCAGACCTGCATTTTGTTTGTGCCGGAATAAAAATCAAAAGAGCGGATAAAAGGCGTAAGCTCCGGCGCCATGGAAATGATTCCAATATTGGAGAACCCGGCGGTATCTTTGCCCATGGTATACTTGTATGCGGCCCGCAGCGCCAGATTTTTTAAAAACAGGGGCGTTGCCCGGGTAACCATAAGGTGCTCTATGGCAGAATTGCTGTCTATCCATTTGGACAGGTTTTCCTGCGACAAACCATCCTTAAAATCGTCGCTGACTTTTTTTATAACATCTTCAAAAGAACCGCTATGATTTGTGTAATCGTAACCTACCAAAAGGATGCTGAAAAAGTTCCGCACCGATGCGGAAGGGAAATGCTGCCGCAGGTCCACCGGCACGGCCAGAACAATGGGATCTTTTTTCTGCTGTGCGGATACCGACGCGCTGATGGCTTCCAGAAGGCAGGCGCAGAGGAAAACAGTCAGGGTGGCATTGTGTTTGTGCGCAGCCTCCTTAAGCGGCCCCAGGCCGACTGTGCCGGTGATAATTTTAATCCGGTCTTCCGGATATCTGGGGCCGTGCAACTGGCAGGCCGAGCCGGGCAGTTTGCGCTTTACGTCCAGCGTGCCGGTATAATATCTGCGAAAGCTGTCGTCGTTCATCTGTACGGCCGAAGCGTCAAAGGGCAAGGGAGGCTCGTCCACATGATGGGCCATGGACAGGTATTTGATGAGCAGTGTTTTTAAAAAATTCAGCGCGCCCGTACCGTCCGATAGAACATGGTAAACCTCCAGATTGATCCTGCTTTTATAATAGCTTACATCAAAAAGCAACTTTTTGCGGTTAGGATTATAAATGGGCCCGCAGGGCTGCGAGTTTTCCAGATGCACTATGGGCGAAAGATCGGAGCTTTCCAGGTAATACCAGAAAAGCCCGCGCCGCAATACGGACTGGTATACACGGAAAACCTGCATTGTTTCGTCCAGCGCGTATTGCAGAATCTCCGGATCCACCCTGTCGTTCAGTTCGCAGGATATTCTAAAGACCTGCGTATCAGCTCTGCCTGCGGCGGCCGGAAAAATAATGGCCGCGTTATCAAGACTGTTCCAATCATTGCTCATTTGTCTATATCCTATCTAAAAATTCGTTTATCCACTGGTAACACTGCTTAACCTGGGAGAAGGCCAAAGGCAGCGAGAAAAAGCCGTGCAGCGCTCCCTTCATGCGGCGTATGGTACTATTGTTGCCGAATCGTCTTAATTTTCTACCATATTCTTCGCCTTCATCCCGCAGGGGATCATATTCCGCTGTGATGACCAGGGTATCCGGCTGGCTTTCCAGATGATTTGACAGAAGCGGCGCAAAATATGGGCTTGATAGGTCTTGTTTGTTCTGGATATAAAGATCCTGGTAATTGCATATTTTTTTGGACGTAAGCAAAAAGTTTTTGCCGTTTTCAATAACAGAGGGAAAAGGGGATGTTCCGCTATGGTCGTTGTATGTGGAAGGGTAGATGAGTATTTGCCGTTGTACCCGGAATTCTCCGCGGTCGGCCGCCATCAGGCTTACCACTGCGGCAAGATTCCCTCCGGCGCTGTCCCCCATCAGTACGATTCCGTCCGCGCACGGCTCCTGCGGCATGCCGTGCAGGAACAGCTCCCGCGCGATTTGGTAGCAGTCCTCAGCCGCACAAGGGAATGGGTGTTCGGGAGCGCGGCGGTAATCCACAGAGAGCACCCGGCGTCCCGTCTGTTCAGCCAGGTCTGCGCAGGTTTTGGTATAGCTTTCAATATTCCCGGACACCCATCCGCCGCCGTGAAAAAACAGAATGACTTCTTGCTTGCGTGGTTGTTTGGGCGTAAAAAGGCGAACCGGCAGTTGGTGGCCGTCCACCGTAACTTTGTGGTCCCAAAGTTTATATCGCAGTTTAAAAGAGGAGTGCAGGATGTTGTGGATAATACGGTCTATCCGGTAATTCAACTTTGTACCGGTGTTGCTGTAGGAAAGTATTTTAAGAATTGCAAGCATAAACGGATTAATTGCCATTGAATCGTTTCTCCAAGTTTTTTTATTTAAATTCAAGGCTGCTAACCCATCCGCCCACCCTTGGAGTTCCCTGACTCTTGTCCTGGGCTTTGATTATTATACCATTTTTTTTGCAAACAATAAATAGCCGTTCCGAGGGCGGCATGATTTTGCGAAAGAAAACTTTAAATGGAAACCATTAGCATAGGAAGCGGATTTATAAGTGAAATATATAAAACAAACAAGGGCGCAAATATTTATTAATAAATTATGCTGTAATTGTATTGAATTTCTAGTGAGAACTGCTTGCTTTTATACTTTTTCCTTAAAATTAGCCGCAGGTATTCCCTGGCTTCATATGTTTCAATTTTTACAATACGGTAAAACAGATAAAATGAGTTTGGAACGCAAGCCTTACATTGCGCGCATTAAAAAAACCGTATTGTGCAATGCAAAATGCGGTTTTTTGTTTGAGCAGAAGTTATAATAGGTTTTATTTAAGCGTATTCTGCAGTTGGCCGCTCAGGTTGGCAAGAGCATGCGACCAATTCTGGTATATGCCCAGCAATTCTTCGTATTTTGTATTGCTTTTTTTGTTTGGCTTTTTTATATCCTCAATCTTGTGGAGGGATTTTATAATGTCATAGCCTTTCCACAAGCCGCAGGAATTGGCGGCCAGGCTGGCTGCGCCCAAGGCCGCGGCGTTTTGGTCTATGTTGGTTTTTATAATATCCAGATTAAATATATCCGCAAATATCTGCCGCCACAGTGGGCTTTTGCTGCCGCCGCCGCAGATGAGCATTTCGTCCGCCACGTTTGTGTGCATCTTTAAAATATCCAGCGTGCATCTGAGTGACATGGCGATGCCCTCCATTGCGGCGCGCACCAGGTCTTCCCGCGTAGTGCCCAGGGTGAGCCCCATGAATCCGCCGCGAAGGTTGGGGCTTGCTTCCTGCGCACTGCCCCCGGCCAGGGTGGGGTTAAAGAGCACGCCGTTGCTGCCCGGGGGAACGGTTGCCGCCATCCGGTTCATGCGGTCGTATTTTTCTTCTTCCGGAGTATCGTTCATCAAAATGTCCCGCAGCCAGCGGAAGGAATTGCCCGCCGAAAAAATGGATACGGCGGAGGTATAATAGCCTTTCTGGGCGTGTGCAAACACAAAGGGATGGGTGGCGGTATCCAGAATGGGTTTTTGGCTGGTAACGGCGATCCAGCTGGAAGAGCCGAGGGACGTATATGCACGGCCTTCGCCCATGCCCAAAGCGCCAAGAGCCATGCAGGTGTTGTCCACGCCGCCGCATGCAACGGGTATTCCGGCGGGAAGCCCGGTCTGGCGGGAAGCTTCCGGCGTAACCACGCCCATTTGCGCGTCCGAGGGGATAATGTCCGGGAATTTGCTGCGGTCCACGCCCGCCGCCTTGAAGAAGGCATCCTCGTACTCCCATTTCAAAAGGTTGAACACGCCAAACCCGGACGCGTAGCTGGGGTCCGTGCACTTGTTGCCCGTGAACATATAGTTTACAAAATCCTTGCTGCCAAGAACGACGTCTGTTTTAGCGTATATATCCGGCTGGTTTTGCTTCATCCACATCATTTTAAGGATGGAATAGCATTCCGGCGGATCACCGTTGCCGGTTGTGCTGTACCAGCCGTCGTAAGATAGGTCTGTAAAAAATTCGTCTGCCTGGGTATCCGGACGCATGTCGCACCAGATGGGTACCTGATCCAGTAAAAGGTTGCCCTGCGCGTCCAGCGGCGCGGTTACAATGCTGTGGCCGGAGAGCGCGGCTGCCGCAATCTCCTGCGGATTTGCTCCTGTTTTTTGCAACAGCATTTGTGTGGAATCGCAAACGCCCCGCCACCAGTCCATTGGGCGCTGCTCGCACCATTTATCGTGTGGGTAAAAGGTAGGGTACGGGATAAAAGCGTCGGACAGCGATTCCCCGTTTTCGTCAAACAGGGAGGCTTTGATGCCTCCCGTCCCTAAATCGTATGCTATTATTTTTGCCATGGTTGCCTCCCTAAAATGTTATTTTACTGGTTTGTTTGGCCGTACAGGTATTCAAAATCGATGTCCTGGCTGTTTCGAATGCCTACCTGCCGTCCATTTTTGAGCATAATAATACGGTTGCACATCCCCAGCAGCTCGGAAAAATCCGAAGAGATCATAATAATGGCAGCGCCTTTGCGGGCCAGCGCGTTCAATATATTGTATATTTCCAGCTTGCATACCGAGCTTAAATTCTGCGTAGGCTCATCGAACAGGAAAATATCCGAATTCAGAAAGATGGAGCGGGAGATAACAACCTTTTGCTTGTTGCCGGCGCTCAGGTGCACGGGCGCGCGGCCCACGTCCGCATTGGCAATCCCCAGGCGTTCCACCATATCGCGCGCGTATATGTTTTCGCGCTGGGTGGAGACCATGAAATCCTTTGCCACGCGGCGCAGGTTGGAAACCGTGATATTACGCGCAATGGATAATTTATTGAACATGGCTGATACGTTGTAATCGTCCGGCACAATGCCGAAATACTGGTGTATCCTGCGCCCGGTCTGGTGGCCTGTGAGTTCTATTTTGCCGCTGTCCAGCTTGCGGTAGCCGGTGATGGCCTTCATCAGGGTGGAGCGGCCCGAGCCAACCAGGCCCGCTATGCCCACGATTTCACCCTGGTACAGGGTGAAGGAGATGTTCTTTAAGATGCCTGCCGAAATATCGTCCACGCGCAGCACAGGGCCGCCCGGCTGCAGAGGGAATTTGGGATAACGGAACTCAAAGGAGTATCCGGTCATCAGCTCTGTCAGCGGCAGCGTGCGCGCCGTTTCTACGGGGAAGGTGTCCAATATGCTGCCTTGCCGGATGATGGAGACGCGGTTGCAGTGGTTTAAAATGAAATCGATCTGGTGGGATATAAAGAGGATGCATTTGCCTTCTGCCGCCAGCCTGTGCAAAACGCGGAAAACGGTTTCGGTCTCGGACTTGGTTAAAAGGGAAGTGGCCTCATCCAGTATGATCAGGCGGGAATTGCCCGCCAGCGCCTTAGCGATCTGAATCAGCTGGTATTCGCCCTCCGAAAGGTTTGCCGCTTTGGCGTGAGGATCAATACCAAGCCCAAGCTCTCCCATAATCTGCAGGGCGGAATCCAAAAGCGTATGTTTGCGGGGCATGAAGATGTGGCGGCCATACAGCCGGTTTTCTTTGCCCAGAATAATATTTTCAAAAATGGTCAGATCCCCAAAGAGCTCTATTTCGTGCAGGCAGATGCTGACGCCCAGAGCCTCGGACACGCTGCGGCTGCGGATACGCGCCGGTTTTCCATCCAAAAGAATGCGCCCTTCGTCGGGCTGCTCCAGGCCTGCCAGTATTCTGCAAAGCGTGCTCTTGCCCTCCGCGTTGCCTCCCACCAGGCCGTGGATTTCTCCCCGGCTGGCGGACAGGGAAAGGCCGTTCAGCACGGATAGGCTGCCGAAATTTTTGGATATATTCTGAATTTCCAACAGTGCAGGCTGCATAGTAGGGTCCCTCTGTCCGGATGGGCGCTGCCTATAAGGCAAGAGGCGCCAGGTCGTATGACGTATACACGCGGATACCGTTTTCAAAATAATATTTTTTAAAGCTTGTGGGCATTTTATCGTTGGAGATTACGGTTTTGGCCATATCCAGGCCACCTATCTGCATGAACGATATACTGCCGAACTTTGTGTGGTCTATGGCGTATATGAGTTCCTGTGTTTTGGCGGAAACAGCGCGTATCAGTTCCATCTCGCCCGCAGAGGAAACCGTGTACCCGGCGTTTGCATCCACGCCGCCCACAGAAAAAAAGGCTTTGCTGAAAAAAATGTTTTCTATGCTGCGGGAAAAGATGTCCCCGTAGGTGGAGCCGGTATCGTGGTTTATCTGGCCCCCGGCTACGATTACGTTGACGGACGGATTGGCAAACAGAACGTTGACCACATAAAAGTTATTGGTAAGAATATTGATGCTCTTGCGCTGCAGAAGTTCTTTTGCAATATAATAACAAGTGGTGCCCGGCCCCAGGAACACCCATTCGCGTTCCTGTATAAGGCTGGCGGCAATTTTTCCTATTTCTTCTTTGGTTTTATCATACTCAACGTTCTGGCAGGAGAGTGCCTCGTTCACGACTGTCTGGCGGGTGGAGGATTCGTTCAATACGGCTCCGCCGTGCATGCGGGTGATAAAGCCGGTCTGTTCCAATTGTTCCAGGTCGCTGCGGACAGTAACGTCCGAAACGCCCAGTATTTCACTCAGTGTCAGTACGTCCACCTGTTTTCGGTCGTATATGATTTCCTTTATTTTTTGCAAACGTTCTGCCTTAAACATGTACTTTTTCCGCATTTCCCAGTTTTATTATCCTTATACTACCAAAACCTTAAAAAAAAATCAAATAAATCTATAAATAAATCTTGCATTTTTTTGTTTTAAGAATTAGAATAATAAAAAAATAAAAAAAATAATAAATAAAAATAAATTTATATAAATATCAAAAGAGAACCCAAGAGAAAAAAGCATAGGAAAAACCAAAGATGTCGTATCCGGATGCTGGCGGCAAAGGCGCCGCGCTGCTGGTGTTTGTTTGCGCCCGGGCTCAAAAAGCAACACGCCTTTTTTTAAAAACCTGACCATAAATGATTCAAAAAAATGGAGGAAAAAACCATGAAAAAAATGACCTTTCTAGTGCTCTGCATTGCAGTTGCGGCTGTGTTCGCATTTACGGCATGCAGCGGTACGCCCGCGGCCAGCTCGGCAGCTGCGACCAGCGTTGCCCCCGCTTCTTCCGAAGCTGCTGCAACCAGCGCTGCGCCTGCTTCTTCCGAAGCCGCACCCGCTTCCGCTGCTGCAGCGGAAGGCCCGATCAAATGGTCTACGCCCGACAAGGAATACAGGATTGGCTTTGCAAATGCGTCCGTATCCAACAGCTGGCGCGTTAAGATGCGGCAGATGCTGATGGACGAAGCAAAGAAGCTGAACGTAACCATTGTTGAGACGGACGCACACGACGACGCAAATACACAGAACAGCAACATTGAAATGATGCTGCAGCAGAATCTGGACGCGATCCTGATTACGCCCTGCGTGGAAGACGCTGTGAACCCCGGCATTGAAAAGGCATACGAAGCCGGTATTCCGGTAATCATCTTTGACCGCCATGCAACCACAGAACAGTACACAACATTTGTAGGCTATTCGGACGAACATAACGCGGAATTGATGGCCCAGATGATGGTGGACGCTTTAACGGCCAAAAACGGCTCTGCCAAGGGCAACCTGATTGCGCTTGACTCCATGGCCGGTTCCAGCACGGACAACCTGAACAAAAAAGGCTGGGATTCCGTACTTTCCAAATACCCGGATATCAAAATTGTTGCCCGCCAATACACAGACTTTGAAGTAAGCAAGGGCAAGGCATTTATGGAAGACTGCCTGACCAAATACGGCAAGGGACAGCTAGACGGCATACTTTCCCAGGACGGCGGCGTAACGCTGGGCGCATGGGATGCCATTACAGAAGCAGGCAGGCAGGATGAAGGCATCCTGATTGTAAACGCGGACGGTATCAACGGCGTATGCAAACTTATTAAAGAAGGCAAAGCCGTTGGCCTGACACAGTTCCCCTGTGCTGCAAGCGTGGACGCGCTGCACCAGGCTATTGCATGCCTGCAGGGCAATCCTCCGGCCGGCAAATCTGTTATCATGGATTCTGTTGTTGTAACCAAGGACAATGTGGACCAGTACCTGATTCCGGATGGAGACGATTACGACTGGACGTTCTAAGCAAGCAATGAGCTAAGTACTACTGTTTTGGCCGCCCCGGTCCATTAGGACCTGGGCGGCCATAAAAAAGCCTTTCTGTTATAATTAGTTTTCATTTCCTGGGAGAAGGGGGCACAAAGAGTGAAAGTTGGATTTTGCGCGGTAAATTATTCTGAAAAACCACTGGAAGAAGTGGTTGAGCTTGCCGCCAGATACGGATACGAATGCGTGGAGATTCCCGCCTATACCGGAAACGGCCAGGTGGACGCGGAAGAAGTACTTAAAGGGGATAACGCAAAAAAACTGAAAAAGATGGTGGAGGACCGCGGCCTGTTCATCTCTTCTGTGAGCAACCACGCGGATTCGCTGCTGGTTATGGGGCCATATGGCCAGGATACGGACAGCATATGCCCAGGAACAAAGGAAGAAAAAGTTGCATTCGGCACAAAGAGCATGATTTTATCCGCACAGATGGCAAACGCGCTGGAGGTGCCTGCGGTTGTGGCGTTCTCCGGCATCGAAAATTTCGGCCACATCAACGACTGGCCATACCCGGACGGCTGGAAGCACGAAGAAGAACAATTTATAGAAAAGTATGTGCCCATTTTGGACAAATACAGGGAATACGGCGTAAAAATTGCATTTGAGCCGCATCCCAACAACATAATATACGACACGCAGTCCGCATTGCGGATTTTAGAAATAACGGATCACCACCCTGCGCTGGGCATTAACCTGGACCCGGCAAACATCCTGTTTGCAGGCATTAACCTGCAAACATTTATTGACGAGCTCCGCGGCCGCATTATTCTGGTGCACGCAAAGGATTGCGAAATTGTGGAGCACAACATGCCAAAGGGCGGCTATAACATGTATATGGCGGACGGCTGGGGCAGGCTGGACCGCTCGTTCAGGTTCCGCATCCCCGGCTGGGGCAGTGTGGACTGGAAGAAGCTGATCTCCGAACTGTACCTGGTTGGGTACGATTACGTGTTCAACTATGAACACGAAGACGTTCTGATGAGCCGCATGGACGGCGTAAAAAAGACGATATCGTTTTTAAAGCCGCTGATGATAGAGGCGCCCTACGAGGGCAGAAGCGACAAACTGTTTACCAAATAAAAAGGGGGCAAATACAATGAAAACCATGAGAGCGCAGGTACTTGAAAAACCGTACCATTTTGCATTAAAGGAAGTCCCGGTTCCGGAGATTACGGACAACGACGCATTGGTGAAGGTAACTTATTGCGGCATCTGCGGTTCGGACTGGGGTTCTTATACAGGAAAATATGCGGACGAGGTTAAATTACTTCCTCTTACAACCGGCCATGAATTTTGCGGCGTGATTGAAGAACTGGGCAAAAATGCAAAGGGCCTCAAGGTTGGCGACCGCGTTGCGGCGGACATCTGCGTACCCTGCGGAACCTGCTACCATTGCCGTATTGGCGAGCCGCTTTTATGCTCTGATTTTACGCAGATAGGAATCCATGTAAACGGCGCCTATGCGGAATATGTAAAAGTACCCTGGAAGAATCTCTACGTCATCCCGGATGAAGTGAGCGACCAGAAAGCTGCGTTTATAGAACCGCTGACCGCCTGCCTGAACGCATCCAAAAAAATGGACTGCCACATTGCAAGAAGCGTTGTGGTGATTGGCTGCGGCCTGGGAATTATCCATGCAAAGCTGGCGAAGATCAGGGGCGCTGCGCCTGTGATTGTGGTGGGCGATAATGCTGAACGTCTGGAAATGGCTTTAAAAATGGGCGCGGCAGATTTTGTGATTGATATCACCAAAACCCCCGACGCGATAGCCGAAGTTATGAAACTTACCAACGGAATTGGAGCCGATTACGTACTGGAAGCAGTCGGAAGTTCCAAAACCTACGAACAGGCGTTCAGGATGCTGCGCCGGGGCGGAAAGCTGGAAGCCTTTGGCATATGCGCGGACGATGATTATGCTTCCCTGCCGCCCGCAAAATTTGTGCTGGAGGAGAAGAAGATCAGCGGAAGCTGCGCCGGAATAGGGTACGACTGGGGGGACGCAATCACCCTTTTGCGTTATAATATGATTGACCCCACGCCTCTTATTTCCATGATCGTCCCGCTGGAGGAACTTGAGCAGGCCTTAAACGAGATTCGCAAAAACCAGAAACTCGTGAAGGTGCTGGTAAGCCCTTCTATTAAAGAACGGATTGTTTTGTACAAGTAAAATAAGCCTATGCGCCCGAAGGCAAAAGCAGATTTTCCCCCGGGCGGGCAAATTGAAAAAGGAGATACACAAGTGGAAAAATCTTTAAGGAATCGCAGCTTATCTGCCCGGAATTTTTTTGATAATCCAATTGTAGGCCCATATTTGGCCCTGATTGCGCTGTGCGTGATTGCATCCATTGCTTCGCCCAGCATATTCCCCACATTTACAAACGTGGCAAACCTGCTTAGGCAGCTTTCCATTGTGGGCGTGGTCAGCATAGGCATGACAGTAGTGCTTCTGATTGGCGGCATAGACCTTTCGGTTACGGGCACAATGGCCATATCCGCCTGCGTGCTGGCGCGCATGAGCGATTCGCTGATGAAATCCGGCAACCCGGACGCAGTCTGGTGGGTTGTGCTCATGATTTTGGGCATTGGCCTTGGCATTGGGCTGATAAACGGTATTATGATCGTGTTCCGCAACGTGGAACCATTTATTATTACGCTTGGTATGGCGCAGGTTTTAAAGGGCATCAACTATATTTACACAAAGGGCGCGCCGGGCGGCACCGTAACTCCCTTCTGGAAGGCGTTTGGTTCCGAATCCCTGTTTGGCGCGATTCCCTACCCAATCATTCTGTTTGCCGGTTTGATGGTGATATTTGTTATCCTGCTGCACAAAACCATATTTGGCAGGCATTTATACGCCATCGGCAGCAACCGCGAAGCGGCTAGGCTTTCGGGCATTAAGGTTGACAAAAACAAGATTATTGCGTATATGCTGTGCGGCCTCACGGCAGCCATTGCGGGCATTATGCTGGCGGCGCGCGTGCGCGTGGGCGAACCCAACGGCAGCACGGGGTATGACCTGGATTCCATTGCGGCGGTTGTTATTGGCGGAACGGCCATGTCGGGCGGCACGGGCAACCTGCTGGGTACCCTTGCGGGCGTTCTGATTATGGCGGTTATGAACAACATGCTTAATATTATGGGCGCGGACCCATATTTCCAGATGGTCATCAAGGGATTGATTGTGCTGGTTGCAGTGCTCATTCAGAGGAAGAACAAATAGGCGGCATCCGGATTTTGAAAGGGAAAAGCAGAAAGGAGCATTCATGAGCGAGTATTTTTTGGAGATGAATGATATCAGCAAAAATTTTCCGGGTGTCCACGCACTGGATCATGTAACGCTAAAAATAAAAAAAGGCGAGGTGCACGCGCTGATTGGCGAAAACGGCGCGGGAAAATCCACCCTGATGAAGGTGCTGGCAGGCGTATACAAGCCGGACGCAGGCGAGATTAAAATAGACGGCAAGCCCGTTTGCTTAAGCGATCCACAGCACGCCATCAACAGCGGCATATCCATCATATACCAGGAGCTGAACCTGGTGCCTCACTTGAACGCCATCCAGAACGTAATGCTGGGGCATGAGAAGCATAGGTTTAAATTTATTAATAAAAAAGAAGAATACGCGGAAGCCACAAAATGGCTGGACTACGCCAGCCGTGGCGTTTTGCAGAATTATAAGGCTCCCGTTAAAAATTACAGCGTGGCCATGCAGCAGATGGTGGATATTGCAAAGGCGCTTTCTTACAGGGCGCAGATCATTGTGATGGACGAACCCACGGACGCGCTGACGGATTGTGAAATCGCCATTTTGTTTGAAATCATAGCTAAATTAAAGGCGGACGGCATTACGGTAATCTACATCTCGCACAGGTTGGAAGAAATATTCAAGGTGTGCGACCGTGTGACGGTGCTGCGGGACGGCAAATACATTGCGGATGAAGATACGGGAAATGTTGATAAAAACTGGCTGATCAGGCAGATGATTGGCCGTGATCTTTCGCACACCTTTCCCCCCCGCAACCGTGCGTTTACGGATGAGACGGTTCTTAAGGTGGAAAACCTGTGCTCCGATAAATTCTCCGACGTGAACTTTGAGGTGAAAAAAGGCGAGATATTGGGGTTTGCGGGGTTGGTGGGCTCGGGCCGTACGGAAGTGATGCGCGCTATATTCGGCGCGGACCCGGTGCGCGGCGGCACGGTAGTGCAACAGGGCAGGAAGAAGGGGCGGCACCGCCATCCCAGCAGCGCGGTGGATGCGCGTATAGGATTTGCGACCGAAGACCGCAAAACGCAGGGCTTGTTTTTGAACCTGGATATTAGGACCAATGTTTGCGCAGCCGTATGGCCTAAGATCAAACGCAACGGGTTTATCAACGGGTCGGAAGAATCGGGCATCACCAAACGGTATATTTCCGAACTAAAAATAGCGGCTACCGGCCCCTCGCAGAGGTGCAAGAACCTCAGCGGCGGAAACCAGCAAAAGGTTGTGCTGGCCAAGTGGCTGGCAACCCAGAGCGAAATTTTGATTCTGGACGAACCAACCCGCGGCATAGACGTGGGCGCGAAGTATGAAATATACAGCCTGATGGACCGCCTGGTGCAGGAGGGGGTAAGCATTATTATGATATCCTCCGAGCTTCCCGAGGTGATCGCCATGTCCGACCGGGTGGTGGTGATGCACGAAGGGAAGATTATGGGCGCGTTGAACTGGGACCAGCTGGAGGAAGAAAAAATTATGACACTGGCCACAGGCGGCTGCTGAAATGGCAACTTTGCATCAAAGGAGATATGAAAAAATGGGCGATAAAGAATTGCTTTTAAGTCCGATAAAAATAGGGACGCGCACATGCGAAAACCGCTTTTTTGCGCAGTCTATGGAATGCTCGGACGCAGACAAGGACGGGAACCCTTCCGAACTGACGTGCGAGAGGTACGGGAATCTGTTTAAAGGGCACTTTGGCCTGATTGACCTGGAGGCTATCACCATTACGGGCGAGTGCAGGGCCAGGCTGAACCAACTGGAGATTATGCCCCACAACGTAAAGGCTTTGACCAACTTCATCAAGAAACTGAAGGAAGTGAACCCCAAGGCGCTCATCGTGTTCCAGCTTACCCACGCGGGCGAGCTTTCCAATCCCGAATTTTCCCGCAGAGTTACGGTTAAGAACGTGCCCGGCATGGAGGGCGACCTACTCTCCGAAGAGGAACTTGAGCATATTTTCGATCAGTTTGTGCTGGCAAGCCAGATCACGCACGACTGCGGCGCGGACGGCATAGACATGAAATTTTGCCACGGGTACCTGGGTTCCCAGATTTTGAGGCCGTATAACGACCGCAAATGGAAGTATGGCGGCAGTTGGGAAAACCGTTCCCGGTTTGCCTACGACCTGTACGAGCGCATCAATACGGCGGTAAACGATAAAAACTTTTTGATTGGTTCCAAGGTTTCCCTGTGGGAAGGGTTTCCCGGGGGTTTTGGCTCCGCCGGGCCGGATTCGCCTGTGATGGACCTGACCGAGCCGCTTGATTTCTTAAAAGGCCTGGAGGAACGCGGCGCGCAGTATTTTGTGGAGACCATCGGCAACGTGCATTCCTCCATCAGCTTTGTGGAGGCGGGCAAGGATCATCCGTACCTTTCTTACCTGCATATGTTTTTTGCAAATGAGATGAGAAAAGCGCTTAAACCCGAGACGGTTATCATAGGTTCGCACTTCTCTTCCTTCCGCGGCAAGAAAAACAATTTACTGGCCGTGGAGCCGGAGAAATCCTCCATGGTTGCCATGGGCGCACAGTGTATCCGCGAGGGCGCAATGGATATGATCGGGCTTGGGCGGCAGTCCTTTGCGGACCCGCTAACCCCCCTGAAACTGATGGAAGGCAGGGATGGCGAGATCAAATACTGTACGCTTTGCCTCAACTGCCTGGAACTCATGATTAGGCAGGAATACATTGGCTGCTCCACCTATAACAAGCGCTATACAGAGATATTCAAGAACGTTCGTGGGCGTTTGGGCAAGGTTAAAGAGATGCATACATAATTTGCGGAGGCTCCGCCTCCATACCTCCGCTTCTTTTCTTAAAAAAGAAAAGAAGCAAAAGAATTTGCACCAAAATACCGCTGCGCGGTATTTTGGAAACAAATTCAAACAAGCAGGTTATCAAAAATACCTGTGCTATTGGCAGGCTGGCCCCTATTGTGTTTCCAAATGCCGTGAAGCGGCGTTTTGTAACAATGGGATTCTCAAGGAACAATCGTCCCTTGAGCGGGAGCATGAGGGCGGAGCCCTCATAAAAAGAAGTTTATAAACGAAAGTTTTATATTGTAAATCAGAAAGAAGGAATTTTTCATGCAGGAATTCAGAAAAGAAGTTTTGACGGTAGGAGATGTCGCGTACCTGATCGACGCGTCCACGCTCAAGATCGACACATCGTACGAGAACGTATACGCGCTGATCGACGCATCCAAAAAGTACGACTTCGGATGCGCGTTCGCGTGGCCGGCCTATTCCAAGATGATGGGCGAGGCGCTGAAAGGAACCAACACAGCGTTCGGCACATCGCTTTCCTTTCCCTCCGGGCAGGAACCCACGCATATCAAGGTGGCGCAGGCGGATTACTTTGTAAGCCTGGGCGCGGACGAAGTGGACATGGTTATGAACGTTGGCTGGCTGAAATCCAAGAAGTACAAGGAAGTGACCGAGGACATTGCAGCCGTTAAAAAAGCATGCGGCAAAACATCCCTCAAGGTGATCATCGAAGCTATGCTGTGCGACGACGACCAGATTACAAGCGCGTGTAAATGCGTGATGGACGGCGGCGCGGACTACGTAAAAAGCGGCACGGGATTCTCCGCTGCGCCCACAACCCTGCACCATGTTGCCCTGATGAAAAAGACTATTGGCGAGAACATCAAGCTGAAAGTGGCGGGCGGCGTACGGGACCTTGAGACCATGATGATGATGTATAAAATCGGCGCAAACCGGTTTGGCATCGGCCTTGCAAGCTCCATCTCCATTGTGGAGGAAGCCATGAAACTGCCGGGCGGCGTGGTGGACCTGAAAACCGTTGAAGTGAAGGATTCGGATAAGCTCCATCTGCCTTCGGAGTACTGATTCCGCATAGAACTTAAATAGGAAATCCGGATGAAGGATGCGGGAGAGGCGAAAAGCCACCGACGATGTAAGCTGCACACCCGCCGGGGCTGCAGTGAAACTTTCAGGTAACAGGACTGCATCTGGACGGAACTCTGGAAAGCCGCACAAAGCGGCACCTAAGGTGCAATACCGGCACAAAAACCGGTAGAATCTCTCGGGTCATATAACAGGGGAAAACGGCGGCACGGGCTGTTTTCTCTTTTTTTACTCTTTTTAGGGGAGGAAGTATGAAAAAAACACCGCTTTACGAAAAACACGTTGGACTTAATGGCAGGATCATAGACTTTGGCGGATGGGCCATGCCTGTGGAATATGAGGGCATTTTGAAGGAACATAAACAAACGCGGCAGGCGGCAGGGCTCTTTGACGTTTCCCATATGGGCGAGGTCACGGTGAAAGGGCCGGAGGCCGAGGCGTTTATCCAGAACCTGGTGACAAACAGCATTGCAGGCATGGGGGCCGGACAGGTTGTGTATTCGCCCATGTGTTACCCAAATGGAGGCGTGGTGGACGACCTGCTGGTATACAAACTGCGGGACGGGGATTATTTGCTGGTGGTGAACGCCGCCAACACGGATAAGGATTTTGCCTGGATTGTGGATAACCTGCACGGAGACGTGGCTGTGCGCAACGTATCCGACGAATGGGGGCAGATCGCCATTCAGGGCCCGGCGGCGGAAGGCATTTTGCAGAAACTGACGGATAAGCCGTTATCTGAGATCGCATTCTACCATTTTGCCGAAGGAGAAAAAGTAGCCGGCGTGGATGCGATTGTATCCCGCACCGGATACACGGGTGAAGACGGGTTTGAGCTATACGTAGCGGCAGGTGACGCGCCCGCGCTGTGGGACGCGCTGCTCTTAGCCGGGGCGGAGGACGGCCTTGTGCCCGCCGGCCTGGGCGCCAGGGACACACTGCGGTTTGAAGCAGCACTGCCCCTGTACGGAAACGAGCTTTCCCAGGAGATTACGCCGCTGGAAGCGGGCCTTGGCATGTTTGTGAAACTGGATAAAGAAAACTTTATTGGCAAAGAAGCCCTGGCAGGGCAGAAAGCGGCAGGGCTTAAACGCCGTGTGGTTGGCTTCGAAATGGCTGGCCCCGGCATACCGCGCAGCCACCAGGAAATTGTGGCGGACGGACGGGCGATTGGCCATGTAACGTCCGGCACGCGCGCGCCCAGCCTGGAGAAAAACATGGGGATGGCGTTGGTGGAAGCGGAATACGCCGCGGAAGGCACGGAATTTGCCGTGGTGATCCGCGAAAAGCCCGTTGCCGCGCGCACCGTTAAAAAACCTTTTTTGCCCAAGCGTTATAAAAAATAATTTGGATATAAGGAGATGGATATGAGTATACCGGAAAAATTGCTTTATACAAAAGAACACGAGTGGGTGGAGATCATAGGAGAAGAAGCAAAAATAGGCATTACGGATTTCGCGCAGAAACACCTGGGAGACATTGTTTTTGTGGAGCTTCCCAAGTTGGGCGCACAGATTGCCGCGGGCGGCGCGCTGGGCGTGGTGGAATCCGTTAAATCCGCGTCCGATATTTTTTCGCCGGTGGCGGGGGAGGTTCTGCGGGTGAACACCGGGCTGGAGGATTCTCCCGAGCAACTGAACGCGGACGCTTTTGGAAGCTGGATCGCCGTAATAAAGCTACAGGGGCAGCCGGATGGCCTTTTGGATGCCGCCGCATACAAGGCGTACTGCCGGACGGAGGAATAATATGCGTTCGTATATTCCAAACACCGGCGCGGACAGGCAGGCCATGCTGCAGGAAATTGGCAAAAGCTGCGTGGAAGACCTGTTTGCCGCCATTCCGCAGGAATTGAGGTTAAAAACGCCGCTGCATATCCCATCTGCGCAGTCCGAGATGGAAGCTGCCGGGAAGGTAAAAGCCCTTGCGAGCAGCAATAAAAGCACGGATAACCTGATTTGCTTTTTGGGCGCGGGCGCGTATGACCGGTATATTCCGGCTGTGGTGGATCAACTGCTGCTGCGGCAGGAATTCTATACGGCCTATACGCCCTACCAGCCGGAGATCAGCCAGGGCACGCTACAGGCAATATTTGAGTACCAGAGCATGATCTGCGCGTTGACGGGCCTGGACGTATCAAACGCGTCACTGTACGACGGGGCTTCCGCGCTGGCCGAGGCCATGATCCTCTCCTGCAAGGAAACAGGCAGGAAGGGCGTGGCGGTATCCCGCGCCGTGCACCCGCAGGGCAGGGAAGTTCTGCGCACGTATGCGCGGTTCCAGGGAATCGCCGTCTCCGAGTTTGGCTGGAAAAACGGCGTCGTGGATATGGACGGTCTTAAGGCTGCGCTGACGCCGGACATTGCGTGCGTGATCGTGCAGAACCCCAATTTTCTGGGCTGCATTGAAGATTTGGAGAAGATAGCGGAAGCGGCGCGCGCGAACGGTTCCCTGCTGGTTGTATCCTGCGAGCCAATCTCCCTTGCACTCCTGAAATCCCCCGGCGAAGCCGGTGCGGACATCGCGGTGGGCGAGGGCCAGGGCATGGGCAACACGCTCAGCTTCGGCGGCCCGTACCTGGGTTTTATAGCGGCAAAAGAAAAACTGCTGCGCAAAATGCCGGGCAGGATTGTGGGCCAGACCGCGGACGCGGAAGGTACGCGCGGGTTTGTTCTGACCGTGCAGACGCGCGAGCAGCATATCCGCAGGGAAAAGGCGACCTCCAACATCTGCTCCAACGAGGCTCTGTGCGCGCTGGCGGCAACCATTTACCTGACAGCGCTGGGCAAAGACGGGCTTGTACAGGCCGCAACCTTAAGCCTGCAGAAAGCAAAATATGCCTACGACCGGCTGATTGAAACAGGAAAATTCAAGCCTCTCTGGAATGCGCCGTTCTTTGGCGAGTTTGCGCTTGCCTATAAGGGAAACACGGGCAAGCTGAATAAACATTTGCTAGCCCATAACATCCTGGGCGGGTATGAACTGGAATCCGCTTACCCGGAACTGAAAAACGGCTGGCTGGTTGCCGTGACGGAGAAACGTACCAAGGAAGAAATAGACATGTTGGTGAGAAGGGCGGTGGAAGCATGAGCAAAACGGAAGCTTTAATTTTTGAACTTAGCCGTCCGGGCCGGGGAACGGATCACTTACCCGCGTGCGACGTTCCGCAGTGGGACGGCCTTGTACCCGCGAACCTTTTGCGCACGGAAGCGCCTGCGCTGCCCGAGGTGAGCGAGCCCGACTTGGTCCGGCATTTTACGGCTCTTTCCCGACGCAACTTTGGCGTGGATTCGGGCGCTTACCCGCTTGGCTCCTGTACAATGAAGTACAACCCCAAAATAAACGAGGAAATGGCCCGCCTGCCGGGCTTTGCGCTCGTACACCCGCTGCAGCCGCAGGAAACCGTGCAGGGGTGTCTGGAACTGATTTTTGAGATGGACCGTATGCTCTCCGCGGTCACGGGCATGGAGCGTTTCACAATGCAGCCCGCCGCCGGCGCGCACGGCGAGATGACCGGCCTTATGATCATTAAGGCTTATCACGAACGCAACATGGAAGGCCACCGCAAAAAGATCATTATCCCGGATTCCGCGCACGGTACCAACCCGGCTTCCGCGGCGGTTGCGGGGTTTGAGGTAGTCAGCGTGCCATCCGATGCAAACGGCATGGTGGACCTGGAAGAACTGGCCAAAGTGCTGGATCATGAGAACGCGGGACTGATGCTCACCAATCCCAACACGCTGGGTCTGTTTGACAGCAACATCCAAAAAATTGCGGATATGGTGCATGCGGCGGGCGGCCTGCTGTATTACGACGGGGCCAACGCAAACGCCATTCTGGGAATCGCCCGGCCGGGAGACATGGGATTCGATGTAGTGCATCTTAACCTGCACAAATCCTTCAGCACCCCGCACGGCGGCGGCGGACCGGGCAGCGGCCCGGTGGGCGTTAAAAAAAAGCTTGTGCCCTATCTTCCGCATCCCATGATAGAGAAGAAGGGCGGAAAGTTTGTTCTGGATTATGACAGGCCGCTTTCCATCGGGCGCGTGCGTTCCTTCTACGGGAACTTTGGCGTTGTTGTGCGCGCGTATACTTACCTTAAGCGTTTGGGCGCGGAAGGCCTGCCAGAGGTGGCGAAAAACGCGGTGCTGAACGTAAATTACATCCTGCACAGCCTGCAGGAAGATTTTGACCTGCCCTACGACGCGGACTGCATGCACGAGGTGGTGTTCTCGGCATCACGGCAAAAGAAGAACGGGGTATCTGCTCTCGATATTGCCAAGCGGCTGCTGGATTTTGGGTATCATCCGCCGACCATCTACTTCCCGCTCATTGTGAGCGAGGCGCTGATGATAGAGCCTACCGAGACGGAAAGCAAGGAATCACTGGACGCGTTTATAGAAGCGATGCGCCAGATTGCGCGTGAGGCCAGGGAATGCCCGGAGGCGTTTAAAGAGGCGCCAAAAACAACCGTTGTAGGAAGGCTGGACGAAAGCAGGGCGGCAAGGGAGCCGGTGCTGAGATACAAGCCTCAAAAATAAAAAATTCTGAAATAATAAAGGAAAACGGAAATAAAAATAGAATATAATAAAAATAAGCAAATAAAAAATAAAAAAATATAAATAATTCACCCGCGTCTGCGAATACAGCGTATGCAGAATTAAGAAAAACGAACCAAAACGAATCAGGATGCGATGGAGCTTTCTTTCCGGAACTTTTGATTCATTTGGCTTTTTTTAAAAAAAATTAAACAGGAGGATGCAATATGGCCGAGAAATATACTTCTCATCCGTATATTCCCAATTCGGAACCGCACGTTAAAAAAGAGATGCTGGATTATTTGGGAATGCAGAGCTCGGAAGACATTTACAAAGAAATTCCGGACGCTCTCCGCTTCAAGGGTACAATGAACATACCCGAGCCCATTATGTCCGAATACAAGCTGCAGAGGCACGTGGAAGGCCTGCTGAAAAAGAACTGGAACTGCAAGGATAATCTTTGCTTCCTGGGCGGCGGCACGTGGCAGCACCATGTTCCCGCGGTATGCGACACCATCATAGGCAGGGACGAATTCCTGACCGCCTATGTAGGCGAGGCGTATTCCGACCATGGCAAGTTCCAGGCGCTGTTTGAGACAAGCTCCATGCTGGGCGAACTGACTGGCTTTGAGGCCTGCAACACGCCCACCTACGACTGGGCGAACGCCATCGCTATTGCCTGCCGTATGGCCAGCCGCACGAGCGGTAAAAAAGAAATCCTGATTTCGGCCAACATGGGCCCTGGCAGAAAGTCTGTTGTGAAAAACTATTTAAAGCCGGACATTGCCGTCCGTGAAGTTGGCTTTGATCCCGCGACCGGCCTGCTGGACATAGCGGACCTGAAAGCAAACGTATCGGACAAAACGGCTGCCGTATATTTTGAAAACCCCGCGTACCTGGGTGTGATTGAGACGGGCGCGGCGGAGATTTGCAAGGTTGCAAAAGCTGCGGGCGCGTTGGTGATCGTGGGCGTTGACCCCACCTCCCTGGGTGTGCTGGAAGCGCCTGCAAACTATGGCGCGGACTACGCGGTGGGCGATCTGCAGCCGTTGGGCCTGCACATGAGCTACGGCGGCGGCCTGGCGGGATTCATCTGCACGCACGACAAGAAAGAATTCGTGGGGGAATATCCTTCCCTGCTGTTTGGCATTTGCGAAACATCCAAAGAGGGCGAATACGGATTCGGCGAAGTGTTCTACGAGCGCACATCATATGCATCGCGTGAAAAAGGCAAGGACTTCATTGGCACAAACGCGGCCCTGCACGGCATTGTTGCGGGCGTATATATGGCATTGATGGGCCCGCAGGGCTTCGCCGAACTGGGCGAAGGCATTCTGCAGAGGGTTGCGTATGCTAAGGAGCAGATTAAAAAAATCCCCGGAATCGAAATCCCGTACGAAGGCATTTCCTACTGCGACTTTATGCTGAACTTTGATGGCACTGGCAAAAAGGCGGCGGATATATCAAAAGCCCTGCCGGATTATAAGATCATCGGCGGCAGGGACGTATCCAAAGACTTTGCGGTGGGCGAGAGCGCGCTTTACAGCATTACGGAAGTGCACGAAAAAGAAGACATAGACCGGCTTGTAGCGGCGCTCGCAGCCGTCTGCAAATAACGGGGAGGAAGGTGAATCGAATGGCAAAAATGAAAGTAAGGAAGAATTTCCACCAGGCAAGCTGGGATGAACCTATTATATTCGAGATGTCCACTCCCGGCGTGCGGGGCATTATCCCGCCCGAAGCGGACGAAGAGATTGTGTCCGCGGCGGGCGACGTGGCATCCAAACTGCCCGCAGGCATCCGCCGCAAAACGGCTCCCGGTCTGCCCGAAGTGGCGCAAAAGCACGTGCTGCAGCACTGGGTGCATCTCTCACAGGAGACGATGGGCTCCAATATATCAAACGATATCAGCGAAGGCACCTGCACAATGAAGTATAACCCGCGCATTAACGAAGCGCTGAGTGGTAATCCCGGATTTGCGGAGCTGCACCCGGACCAGGACCCGGACACCGCGCAGGGCATTCTGGAGATTTTCTACAAGTTTCAGAACGTATGCAAGGAAATCAGCGGCATGGACCATGTGACCCTGCAGCCGGGCGGCGGCAACCACGCGGTGTACACCGCGGCGTCCGTTGTGCGCGCGTATTTTGAGGCAAAGGGCGAAGCGGACCAGAGGGACGAGGTGATCACAACCATATTCTCGCATCCCTGCGACGCTGCTACCCCCGCCACAGCCGGATACAAAATAATCACCATCTGGCCGAACGAGCAGGGCATCCCCGATCTGGAAGCCATCCGCGCCGCAGCATCCAAACGCACAGCTGCGATATTCATGACCAACCCGGAGGATGTGGGCATCTACAACCCTTACGCCGCCGAGATCACCAAAATACTGCACGATGTTGGCGCGCTCTGCTTCTACGACCAGGCAAACGCGAACGCATTTTTGGGCGTTGCCCGCGCGCGCGAGGCCGGATTTGATATGTGCCACTTCAACGTGCACAAGACGTTCGGCACGCCGCACGGCTGCAGCGGCCCTGCAACCGGCGCGTTCTGTTGCACGGACGAACTGGGCGATTTTTTGCCCGTGCCCGTTGCCGCGTTTGACGGCAAGAAATATTATCTGGATACCAACAAGCCAAAGAGCATCGGCAAGGTGCGCGATTACATGGGTACCGCGGGTGTAGTGCTGCGCGCGTATGCGTGGACTGCCATGATGGGCCCGAAATGGCTGCGCGAGTGCGCGGATGTTTCCGTAATCAACAACAATTACATGCAGAAGATTATGGAGCAGATTCCGGGTGTAACCAGCGCGTACCAGGGCAACGGCATCGTCCGCCAGGAGCAGATCCGGTACAGCTTTGAACAACTGCGTAAGGACGTGGACATCGGCAGTGAGGACATGAACCGCCGCATGCTGGACTTTGGCATCCCGTGGTTCTGGTCCAGCCATCATCCGTGGGTGATTCCGGAACCCATGACACTGGAGCCCTGCGAAACATACAGCAAGGAAGACATTGAAGAGTATTGCGAAGTGGTGCGCCTGTGCGCGGAAGACGCCTACAGGGACCCCGAGTTTGTCAGGAACGCGCCGTACAACTCGGTTATCCACAAACGCGTGGGCGAGGAAGAGTTTGACGACGAGAACAAGTGGGCATTGACCTGGAAGGCTTACGTGCGCAAACACGGAAACAAGTAAACAGGTTTGTATGGGGGCTCCTCGCCCCCATGCCCCTGGTTCTTTTCTGAAGAAAAGAACCAAAAGACTTTTATTGCAAAACGCCGCTTACGCGGCGTTTTAAGAAAAACAAGCAGTTTATCAGAATTACGCATTGTAAAGGGCAGGCTGGCCTCTGTAATTTATAAAAATGCCGCGAGAGCGGCATTTTAAACAAGTGGGATTCCAAAGGGTCGAGTGACCCTTTGGCGGAGGTTTGGAGGCGGAGCCTCCATTAAAAACAGGAGAAATTCATGCACAAAATAGGACTGATCATAAACCCGGTGGCGGGCATTGGCGGCAAGGTGGGCCTCAAAGGCAGCGACGGGGCGGAGACGCAGCGGCGCGCGCTTTGCCTGGGCGCAAAACCGGAGAGCAACAATAAGGCGAAGACCATGCTGGAAGAACTGTTGCCTGTACGGGAGGAAGTAGAGATTCTGACTTACCCGGGCGAGATGGGGGAAGACGCGGCAAAAGCCTGCAGGCTCAACTGCGAGGTATTCGGCGCTATACGCGCGGGAGAAACGACCCCTGCGAATACGGCGCAGGCAGCGCGTGACCTGGCGGAGGCTGGGGCGGAGATCGTTTTATTTGCGGGTGGAGACGGCACGGCGCGCAACATACTGGACGCAATAGGCACAAGCATTCCCGTGCTGGGCATACCTGCGGGCTGCAAGATACATTCTGCGGTGTATGCGCTTAACCCCAAACGGGCGGGCGAACTGGTTGTAAAATATGTTTGCGGCGTCATAAAGGAATACCGCGATGCAGAAGTAATGGACATAGACGAGGACCTGTTCCGTCAGGATATTGTGCAGGCGCGGCTGTACGGATACCTTAGAATACCGGCGGAGCGCGCACTGGTGCAGAACATGAAGAGCGGCAGGGGAGCGAGCGAACACGTTCTTGCGGCGCAGATGGCGCAATACATGGCGGACACCATGGAACCGGACACGCTGTACATTATTGGGCCGGGGTCCACCACCCGCGGCATTATGGAAAAGCTCGGGCTTAAAAACACCCTGCTGGGGGTCGATCTGGTTTATAACAGCGGGCTTCTGGAGAATGACGCGACCGAAGGGGACATCCTCTTTGCGCTGGATAAATATTCGAACGCAAGGATCATTGTTACCGTGATCGGCGGGCAGGGGTATGTGTTCGGACGCGGCAACCAGCAGATCAGCGCGAATGTGATCCGCCGCGTGGGCAAAGAGAACATCATGATTGTGGCATCCAGGGACAAAATGCTCTCTCTGATGGGCACAAGCCTGTATGTGGATACGGGGGACGAGGAAATCAATAAAACCATGTGCGGCTATTATAAAATAACAACAGGGTATGAAGACTATATTATGTTTAAAGTAATATGCTGAGAAATATATGCAATGATTCGCTGAAAAAAAGCCCCTGGCTTTTTTATAAGTGACGGCACACAAAAGGCAGGCAATTTTGCCCGCCTTTTTATGTCTGAAAAATTCAGTATTTCGTTACCTTTTGCCATAAGTAAAAGTTGTTTCAAACATGGCTTCAATGTTTTCCACTTTGGCGTCGTCTATCATGGTGCCGCTGTCCATAATAAATCCGCCGCCCGGCGCGCAGGTATCTATCAGCATTTTGCAGTAATCCACAACTTCCTGTTTTTCTCCGTAGGTCAGCATTACCGCGGGTACGTCGCCCATGATGCAGCTGTGGCCGCCCAGGGCTTTTTTGGCTTTTTGCATATCCGTATATTCAAAAGAGAAGATGCATTTCCCCGGGGGTACTTCCTTTAAGTATTCCAGGCGGTTGTTATACGCGCCTTCCACGTAGATCACAGGCACAAGGCCTGCGTCTGCAACGGCGGTAATGTGTTTTAAGAGCGAAGGCCAGTAGAACGTTTTAAACTGTTCGTCGCTCATGAACGCGTCCACGCCCTTGTGCAGCCAGTACCAAACATACGGCGTCTGCTTGCCCGAACATCCGGCAATTGTGTCTTTGATTGCGAATTCCGTAACAACGTCGATCAAAGCCAGGAGCTCGTCCGGGCGGTCGTACATATCCATCAGTATTTCCACTGTGCCACGCATGCTGTCGCCGATCATATCAAAGGGCGCATAGGCAAAGCCTGCGTATAAAAGAGGTATTCCGAATTTTGTTTTCATCTTTTCCTGGTAGTTGCCCAGCTTGATGAACCAGTCCATCAACTGCTTGCCCGTTTTTACCAGAGTATCCAGGGAAGCGATTACTTCCGGGTCGGAGAAGGCCGCAAATTCGCCCATATGGCCAAACCACATGGAATTGCGGAAATCAATCTTGGAGAGGCCCTGCAGGTTGGAAAAGCTTCTGGGAATCCATTTATTCATCATGAACTTTGTGATGTCCATGGTGGCCTCGTGGTATTCGTCGCCCTTCATGTACTCGCCTTCAATATACTGGTACATGGTGTTGGGGTCTTCTATATGCTTGCCCGGCCAGCGGAACCAGGTGATGCCCGATGTTTCCATATAGTTTGTGGGGAAGAACAGGATGGGGTCCCACCCCAGGTCGGGCTTGAAATCATTGTAAAAAATATCATAGGCTTGCTCCGCGCGGCTGAAATCTTCCATTGCGTCCTGAATGGTGCAGGTTCCGGCATAATAGATCGGGAATGCCTGAAACACCGGAACAAGGGGCACTCTGTCCGGTTCAATGAGTTTTGTTGCGTCCGTTACTCTTTTTAGGCGTGCGGTATACTGTTCTTGCACATTTGACATAGCCATACCTCCATACTATTTAATTTTAAATTTGTATTATAAGTAAGAGAATTTAGTTTAATGATACTGAAAATATTTAAAAAAGCAAACGAAGAAAAACAAGATGTTTTTTGAACAAACATTTTTTATAAAAATGTTCCTCCTCTACAAAACAACATTTTTCCCGGTATAAAAAAATGTTTGCGCGGCAAACGTTTTTTGCGTTTATTTCATTTCCCTGAAAGACTAATTATTTGAAACAGTTATAATGGATTTAAAACTTCATGATTCCTTTTTCTTGTATTTTCAAATTATTTGCCCGGTATCCGGGCATGAATAATAAACCAGGAGGAAATAGTATGAAAATGAAAAAAGGTATTGCGATCATTGTTATAGCAGCTATGGCATTGGTCCTGTTTACCGCTTGCTCAACAACGCAACCGGCGGCATCGTCCGAGCCTGCATCGTCTGCGCCTGCATCGTCTGCCGCCGCATCCGTAGCGCCTGCATCGTCTGCTGCCGCTTCGGCTTCCACAGAAGCTTCCACAAAGGGCAAGGGTGGATACAAGTATAAACTGGGTATCATCCAGCCCGGCCCGGAATTTTACTACCAGCAGTATGCGGACGACGTAAAGAATGCAGCCGAATACGCAGGCATGACGGTTACCACCGCGCTATCCCAGTACAGTTCACAGACGGAAATTGCAAATGTTGAAGACATGATTTCCAAGGGTGTTGACGCCATTGCATGCTTTGCGGTAAACAGCGATACAGCCCAGCTTGACGCACAGAAATGCAACGAAGCAAATGTTCCGCTGTTCCTGATGAGTTCCACGGCCTCGGAAGGCGCGGGCAAACCCACCAGCGTTATCGGCAACTCTTTCTACGACATGGGTAAGCTGGATGGCGACTGGATGGCTAAAAATATGACTGGCGCACAAAATGTTCTTGAGATACAGGGCCAGCTTGGACAGGGGATTGCGGAAGAGATATCCAGAGGCTTTGCCGATGGAATCAAAGCAAGGAGCGATATTAAAATCGTATTCCAGAAAACAGCCAACTGGAAGCGCGACGACGCCATTAAAATCACTGAAGACGAGATATCCGCCGGCCTTGATTTTAACGCAATTTTTGTTCACAATGAAGATATGTGCGCGGGCGTTGTAAGCGTACTGAAAGAGAATAATATGCTGGACAAAGTAAAAGTGATTACGCAGAATGGCTCCGACCCCGGTATTGAAATGATAAAAGCCGGTGAAGTGCTTGCAACAGCTGCAAATCCTCCTTCTTATGTCGGCGGAGATGTGGTTGTACAGATATTGAAATACTTTGATAAGCAGACTGTTCCGGAATTGTACAATTCCCCCACGTTTATTATCGATTCCAGCAACGTGAATAATGCGGACCTGGTTACATGGGACAAGAAATGGGCGGTTGCCCGTGTGGACGCATATTTTGCAGGTACATACGACGACAAATAAACAACCGGTCTTTCATGTTTATATCCACCGGAAAAATGGAACCTCAAAAAGGTTCCATTTTTCTGTGTTTTTATATGGGATATTTTGAATTATTTTATTTAAAAATTTTGTTTATATTTGTAAAAAAGTGCATCAGAGTCATATGGCCTTGGCAAACATTTCACTTTGACAAACATATTTGATTAACATATGATTGTCCTATTAGAATTTTGTTTAATTATTTTATATAATTTAGAAAATTGTTTTAATTCCAGATAACTAAAATTGAATAGTTGCCGCGGCATAAAAAATATTTTGAGGTGGTAAACATGTCTGTATGCAACAATATCTTATTAAAAGCGATTGGCATATCCAAGGAATACCTGGGCACCATTGCTTTGTCCAATATTAATTTTTCTCTAAACGCAGGAGAGATTCACGCTGTTCTGGGCTTGAAGGGCGCGGGCAAGTCTACCATGATGCGTATATTTTCTGGCGCTGTTCCGGCTGATTCGGGATATCTTGAGTTTTTTGGGAAGCGGCACCGCAGGATTACGCCCTGCATGGCGCGTGAAATCGGCGCGCAGCCACTGTATGAAAGCCATTACCTGATGCAGGACCTGACTGTTTCCGAAAATATATTTATGGGCGAATACATTGCGAACCGGGTGGGATTTTTAAATTATAAGAAGCTCCGCAAAAAAGCGGAGGAAATATTTAAGCAAATGGGCGTAATTATAGACCCGGATACGCTCCCGGTAAATCTTTCCGAATTTGAGAAACAGATTGTGCAGATTGCGCGGGTGTACGCAAACAACGCAAAAATTGTACTGGCGGACAATATTGCGTCCAGCTTTACAAACGGCCAGAAACAGAAACTGTTTGAATTACTAAAGGATATGTCTGCTTCGGGCATAGGCATTGTGTATTTTACGCATATGATTGAGGACGCACTGAAGATTTCTGACCGCATCACCGTATTGCGGGAAGGCAAAAGGGTATGCGTGGAGGAACGGAAGTCATTCAACACGCAAGCCATGATACGGGAAATGGTGGGATATGACGAAACGATAGCAATTTGCCTGAACCTGACAAAAGACGACGAGGATAAATCCACTTTCTTCAAGCTTTCCGCCGTGGCCGAAAACAATAAGAACATACTGGATTATCTGGAATCAGCCATCCGGTATATTAACGAAAACCTGGATGAAGCGCTTACGCCCAAAAATGTGGCGGACGCCGTGCATATATCGCCCGGTTATTTAATGATGCTTTTTAAAAACCATATGAGCACGTCCATTATGGAGTACATCTATAAGCAAAGGATAGAAAAAAGCAAGGGTATGCTTGCGGAGAAAAATAAAAAAATATCGGAAATAGCAAGCGACGTCGGCATTCCCAATTCTCAGTACTTCTCCGTGCTGTTTAAAAAATATACGGATATGACGCCCAAAGAATTCAGAAAAACAAAGGGAATCTGAATTTCTCGTTTTAGCAAACAAATACGTATAAAAGTATACTGCCATAAACGACATTTCCGGTGCGTTATGTAATAATTGAGTCCGGGTTTAAGGCCCTACTTTTACTCAAATGTATAATCTATAAAAAGAAAAGGAATGAGGGTTTGAATGATGAGCAAAGCCAGACCCCGTGTCGTCGTTCATGTTGAAGATTGCAGCAAATGTTTTTCGGGCATAACGGTTTTTGACAATGTCTCCTTTGACTTGTTGGAAGGCGAAATACATTGCCTCTGCGGCGAGAACGGTGCGGGTAAATCAACATTTATCAAAATTCTATCGGGCGCATACGTGCCGGATTCGGGCAGGGTTTGGATTGACGGATGCGAAGTGAAGAATTTTGATCCGGAAGCCCTGAAAAAACTTGGCGTCCAGACCATCTACCAGAACCAGTTTTTAATGCCGGACCTTACGGTTGCGGAAAACGTTTTTATGGGGGACTATGTTACCAATAAAAGCGGATTTATGAATTACAAAAAACTGATTAAAAAAGCGGCGGAGAAGCTGGCGGAAACCGGAATGAAAATAGACCCCGCCAAGCGGCTGGGCGATCTGGACATTACGGAGCGCCAGGCGGTACAGATTGCAAGGGCGCTGGCGCAGGAGGCAAAGGTGCTGATTCTGGACGAGCCTACTGCGTCGTATGGTAAACAGGAAAAAACAACGCTGATGGAGCTTGTGAAAAGAGTGGCGGCCCGGAGCATTGGCGTGATTTATATCTCCCACCACCTGGATGAGGTGTTTGAGCTGGCGGACCGCGTGACCGTGCTTAGGGACGGCAAAAAAATATCGTGCTATACCCGGGAAGAAATTACAGAGCAATCGCTCATCCGGGACATGGTCGGCCGTGATATGAGCATGTTTTACAACCGGGAAGAGGTGGACAAAGGCACGGGCCTTCTGGAAGTGCGCGACCTGTTTAAAAAAGATTATCTTCAAAAGACGTCTTTTATTATGAAACGCGGCGAGATTTTGGGTGTGGGCGGCATGGTGGGTTCGGGCCGGTCCGAACTTGCCAACGTGCTGTTTGGGGCCGTAAAGCCGGACTGCGGGCAGGTGCTGATAGACGGCAGGGATGTGACGGCCAAGGATCCGTATTCCGCAATCAGGAACGGTATATGCCTGATTACCGAAGACCGCCAGCAGACCGGACTTTTTCTGGACCACAGCGTCGGCTGGAATTTTGTTTCCGCCGCCATTAATAAAAGAAAAGGCATGCTGTTGCACCAGCAGAAAGAAAACAAAGTTTTAAAAGATTATATTAAGAAGATTCAGATCAAAACACAGGGGCCCGATCAGGAAATTAAATATCTTTCGGGCGGCAACCAGCAAAAAGTTGTACTGGCCAAATGGTTGTATGCGGATGCGGAGGTTGTTATTTTTGACGAACCTACAAAGGGAATAGATATTGGCGCAAAAGAAGATGTTTATAAACTGATGCTGGAGCTTGCGCGCGAAGGAAAGTTTATCATCATGATATCGTCCGATATGCCCGAACTCATTGCCATGAGCGACAGGGTTGCGGTAATGAAGGATAAAAAAATGGTAGCCGAACTGAACGGCGATGAAATAAACGAGGAAACGATACTCGCAGTATCAATAGGAGGATGAGATCATGAATGAATGCGCTGGAATATCAAAGGGCTTTCAAAGTATATTAAGAAATAAGTCCAAATCGCAGATATTGCTGCTGGGGATTGCTCTGGCTGTAATTATTATAATCATGTGTGTCGCTACGGACCGCTTTTACCAGACAAAGAATATAATGAACATACTGACGCAGATCACGGCGCTTGGAATCGCTGCGGCAGGCGCCGCGATCGTTATGATCTCGGGAGGCATAGACCTTACGCTGGGTACCGTTGTATCGTTCTCCGGCTGCTCTGCGGCGGCTTTGATGGGCATGGGGTTCAGTGTGGAAATGTCCGTATTGTTCGGGCTTTTGCTTGCTCTTGGCTGCGGCGCGCTGAACGGCGCATTGGTGGTGCTGAGCAAGGCGGAACCGTTTATTATTACGCTGGGCATGATGAGTGTTTATCAGGGCTTAACGCTGCTGGTAACCCACGGCAACAACCTGCCTGCCTCCGAGGGATTTACATTTGGCAGAGACAAACTGTTTGAATTTATACCCATTCCGGTTTTGTTCCTGATTACCGTTTTTGTGGTGATGTTCCTGGTTCTTAAGTTTACCAAATTCGGCCGAAGGGCGTACGCGATTGGCAACAATACGGAAGCCGCCTATTTATCCGGCATCAAGATCAGGCGGAACAAGATGTATATATACATGCTCAACGGCGGGCTTCTGGGCATTGCGGCTATGATACTGTTGTCCCGCATCAACTCGGGCAACTCTGTGATGGGCGATTCCCTGCTGATGCAGGCGATTGCCGCTGCCGTTATAGGCGGGGTATCCCTGTCGGGCGGCAGAGGAAGCATATGGGGCGCTTTTTTGGGCACAGTGCTGATTGGCGTGATTTCCAACTCCCTTAATCTGCTTGGCGTTGAATCTTTCTACCAGTACATTGTGCTTGGCGCGATTATTGTAGGCGCGGTGTTTGTAAGCAACGTGGGTACAAAAAACAGGTAATCATTGTTTTTAAAGCGTGCTATCTGCCATTTAAAAGAGAGCCGTCCGGCGGACGGCTCTCTTTTTTCAACTGTTATCCGCCGGTTTAAAATAAATGCGTCAAAATTCAGCAGTAAGATATTTTTATATTGCTAAATCAGGAAGATTATACTAAAATTAAAATAAATACATTTCCATATTTTTAAAATTCAAATAGTCAGTTTTATAAGGAGAACACCTCCATGGCAAAATGGTGGCAGGATCGCGCGGTGTATCAAATATACCCCCGCAGCTTTGCAGATTCCAACGGAGACGGTGTGGGCGATATTCGCGGCATTATCGCCCGCCTGGACGACCTTTGCGCTCTTGGGATAGGCATTATATGGCTGGGGCCTTTATACTGTTCCCCTGACGCGGACAATGGCTACGATATCAGCGACTACCGAAATGTGGACCCAAGATACGGCACAATGGAGGATATGGACTGGCTGATTCGCGAGGCGGCGGCCCGGGATATCCGCTTGGTGATGGATCTGGTAATCAACCACACATCGGACGAACATGAATGGTTCAGGCGGAGCCGGGATAAAAGCAGCCCATACAGGGACTATTATATATGGAGGCCGGGAAAAGACGGCGGGCCGCCCAACAACTGGATCAGCCTTTTTGGAGGCGGCTGCTGGGAGTTGGATGATGAAAGCGGCGAATACTACCTGCATTTGTTTGCCAAAAAGCAGCCCGATTTAAATTACCATAACCCCAAAGTTATTGAAGAAATCAAGAAGATTATGCGCTTCTGGCTGGAGCGCGGCATCTCCGGTTTCAGGTGCGACGTGATCAATATTATTTATAAATCTTCTCTTGAAAACAGTAATAAGCTTCTGCTGAAGGGAATGGAATATTATGTATCGCAGCCGGGCGCGCACGAGATTTTAAGAACCCTGCGGCGGGAGGTTTTGAGCAGGTACGATTGCTTTACCGTGGGCGAGACCGTTTTTGTGACCCCGCAGATGGGCAAGGAACTGTGCGATGAAAGCCGCGGCGAACTGGACATGATTTTTTCTTTTGAGCACATGGAGACGGATCAGTTTCTGGTGAAGTGGTTTAAACGGAAATTCGACGCCGGCCGCTTTGGCCGCACAGTTGCAAAATGGCAGAACGCCCTGGAGTGGAACGCCAACTATCTGGAAAATCATGACCAGCCGCGGAGCGTCTCCCGTTTTGGGGACGACGCGGAATATTGGGAAGAGTCCGCCAAGCTGCTGTGCCTGATGCTCCTGACGCTGCGCGGAACGCCGTTTATTTACCAGGGCCAGGAGATCGGCATGACGAATTTTGACTTTACAGGCATGGGCCAGATTCAGGATGTGGAATCCCACAACATATACAGGTTTGCGAATAAGCTGCATTTTCCGGCTTCTGCCCGGTGGCGGATGATTAAAAGATCGTCGCGGGACAACGCGCGCACGCCCATGCAGTGGACGGCGGGGAAAAACGCGGGCTTCACAGCCGGCAAGCCCTGGCTTGGCATTAACCATAATTACATGCGCATCAACTATGCCGCGCAACAGCGTGATCCCAAATCTATACTGAATTTTTATAAGCGGATGATTGCCCTGCGCGCTGGAAGCGAAACGCTGAAATATGGTGATTTTACGCTGATTAAAGCAGTGGGACATTTGTTTATTTATGAACGGAAATACAAGGGCCAGATTTACCGTATTCTGCTGAACTTTGGAAAAACGGCGCAAAAAGAGTCCTGCGGCGGAAACGTTGTGGTATCAAACTGCGGGCGAACAGAATACGACGGCATACTGAAGCCCTGGGAGGCTGTGGTGCTGGACAGGAGTGGGGCGTAATGATTGCGGAAGAAAACGAATTGTTCCGCCTGACAACGAACGAAACAAGTTACTGGTTCCGCGTGACGGCCTTTGGCCACCTGGAGCACATTCATTACGGCGAGCGGCTGGCAAGCCAGGACACCGAAGGGCTGGCACTGAAGCGGACCGCGCTTGTGGGAAGCAGTGTGGTGTACGACCCGAAAGACCCATATTATTGCCTGGATAACATGTGCCTGGAATGGTCCGGTATTGGGCGGGGGGATTACCGCCAAACACCCGCGGAACTTAAAATGCCGGACGGCAGCTTTTGCAGCGATTTTATCTATAAATCCCACCGCGTCTTTGCCGGAACAGCTCACATGCAGACCCTGCCGCAGTCTTATGGGGAAGAAGGAGACTGCGATACGCTTGAAATCACGCTGGAGGACGAATCCAATTGCGTAGAATTGCTTTTGTATTACACGGTATACGAAGCAACGGATATCATCTGCCGCAGGGCCGTACTGGTCAATCACAACGAAAAACCGCTGGTGGTCCGTCGGCTGATGAGCATGACGGTGGATATCCCAAACCGCGGTTTTCATATGGTGACGTTTGACGGGGGATGGATCAAGGAAGCGCACCGGCACGAGCGGCCTATTGAGTACGGCATATATATAAGCAGCTCCACAACGGGCGCCAGCAGCAACCGCCACAATCCGGGCTTTTTGCTTGCGGAGGCGGGCGCAACGGAAGAACACGGGCGGGTATACGGGTTTAACCTGGTGTACAGCGGCAACCATTACGGAGCTGTGGAGCTCTCTAACCAGCAGCTTTTGCGCGTGCAGATTGGCCTTAATCCCCATTGCTTTGAATGGACCCTGAAGCAGGGAGAACGATTTGAAACCCCCGAATCCGTGATGACGTTCAGCGGCTGGGGATTCAATGGGATATCTTCTCATTTTCACGATTTTGTGAATACGCATATCGTCCGGGGCGAGTGGAGGGACAGAGAGCGTCCTGTGCTCATCAACAACTGGGAAGCCCATTTCTTTAAATTCAACGAAGGAAAGCTGCTGCGCCTGGCGCGCCGCGCCCGCAAACTGGGCATAGAGCTGTTTGTGCTGGACGACGGGTGGTTTGGAATAAGAAACAGCGATACCCAAGGCCTGGGAGATTATGTGGTGAGCCGTAAAAAACTGCCGCACGGCCTTGGGCGCTTCGCGGAAAAGGTACGCAAAACGGGCATGGCCTTTGGGCTTTGGTTTGAGCCGGAAATGGTGAATGAAAACAGCGAATTGTTTCGCACGCATCCCGAATACGCGGTTACAACACCCGGCAAAAGGCCCGCTTTGGGCCGCAACCAGCTTGTTCTGGACCTATGTAACCCACAAGTGCGGGATTATATTGTTTCGTCCGTATCAAAAATTCTGGATGAAGCGGATATTTCCTATGTGAAGTGGGACATGAACCGCCACATCAGCGACGCGTTTTCGCCCTGCCTTAAAAACCAGGGTGAATTTTTCCACCGGTATATCATGGGGCTGTATGATGTGCTGGAGCGCATCTTTGGGCCGCGGCCCCACATATTGCTGGAAAGCTGCGCCAGCGGGGGAAACCGGTTTGACCTGGGGATGCTGTGCTTCTCGCCGCAGGTCTGGGCATCGGACGACACAGACCCTATAGAGCGCCTGCGGATACAGGGGGGCCTCACTTGCCTGTACCCGCTCTCCGCCATGGGCGCGCACGTATCCGAAGCGCCGCATCAGCAGACGCTGCGGCAGACGCCCTTGAATACGCGTTTTAATGTATCCGCATTCGGCTGCCTGGGGTACGAGATGGGCTTGAAATATTTAAGCTGGGCCGAGAAAAAGGAGATTAAAGAGCAGATCGCGTTCTACAAGGCGCACCGGCGGACATTCCAATACGGCAGATTTTGCCGGTTTTCCGCGCAGAAAGCCAACAAGGCGCACTGGCAGGTAACGGCCCCGGACGGCAGCGAGGCTGTCGCAGGCTTTTTTCAAACGAAGGCGGACGCGGCGGAAGGTTACGATTTTTTGCCCCTCGCCGGGTTTGACCCTGCGGGCCGCTACAGCGTAAGCACACGGCCACAGAGCCTTTTTATTAAGCAGTTTGGCGGTCTGGCACGGCACATTATGCCCTTTGAACTCAATCCGGACGGCTTTTTGCTGCGTATGCTGAACCGGTTTTACCGGCTGCCCGACTGCGTGGAAACTTATCAATGCCAGGGCGATCTGCTGAACGCGGGGCTGCGCCTGAACAACCAGTTCATCGGCAGCTATTACAACAATAAAACGCGCCTGCTGGGAGACTTTGGTTCGAATTTGTATGTAATCACAAAGCAATCCGGCGGCGTTTAAGTGTATATATTCCATTCCATATTAGTATTGTGAAACTATAAATAAAATACAATGGGTACGGGGTGATTTTTATGGCTTTTATACTGCCAAAGGGTATGCGCTTGGGCGTTGCGGCCGCGGCCACGCAGATTGATGGCGGAAACAGAGAAAACAGTTGGTACGATTGGTTTACAAAAGGGCACATCAAGGATGGTGCGAACCCTTCCGTGGCCTGCAAGCATTATGAACTGTATGTCCAGGACGCGCGGCTGATGCAGGAGCTTGGCATAAAGGATTACCGCATGGGCATTGAATGGGCTAGGCTGGAACCCGAGCGGGGCGTTTTTGACCAGGAAGCGTTTGCGCATTACCGGCGGGAGATAGAACTCCTGCATGAATTGGGGATAGAAGTTCTGCTGACCCTTCACCATTTTACCAACCCAATGTGGTTTGAGCGCATGGGGTCTTTTGAACACCCGGAGTGCGTGGATATTTTCCTTGCGTTTGTGCGGAAAGTAATTGAGGAACTGGGCGGCCTGGTATCCGAATACATCACCATCAACGAACCTAATGTGTACGCGGCAAGCGGTTTTTTTCTGGGAGAATGGCCGCCGGGAAAAAAATCCATGGATACAGCCTTTCTGGTGATGCGGAATATGTGCGCCTGCCATATTAAGGCGTACGGGCTGATTCATAAGCTGCGGAAGGAGAAAGGCTACGGCGGCACCCGCGTGAGTTACGCGCACCATATGCGGTCTTATACGCCAAAAAAATGGTGGAACCCATGGCATATTATCTGTACTCCTGTGCTGCACCGCTTTTTTCAGTCCTGTATCTCAAGGGAATTTTTAACCGGCAAGCCAGTCTGGCCCATGGGCCGGGTTGCAGGAGTATCAAAGGGGCTGTATTGTGATTTTCACGCCATCAATTATTACAGCCGCACGGCTGTCACAGGGCTTGCGGACGGCGTTTTGGAAAGTGTATCCGTAAATGACCTGGGATGGGAGATCTATCCGCCGGGTATTGCAAAGAACACGCGGGAATTATACAAATTGGCAAAGCTGCCGGTTTATATTACCGAAAACGGAACCTGCGACAACAGCGACGGATTCCGGGCCAGGTACCTGTACGACCATTTGAAGGTTTTGAGCGAAAGCGGCCTTCCGGTGGAGCGGTATTACCACTGGTGCTTTACGGATAATTTTGAATGGCTGGAAGGATATTCTGCAAGGTTTGGCCTGGTGCATGTGGATTATTCCACGCAGGAGCGGACAGTGAAAAAAAGCGGAATTTTCTATAAAAAAATAATTGAGGCAGGCGGCGTTACCAAGGAGATGGAGGAAGAATACTGCCGGTCATCTTACAAAACAAACCGCTGAATAAAAATAAAAACAAAAGGGGGATTGAGAAAATGAGCAGCCAGAATACGCGCAATAAGTATTTCTTTGGTCTGGGTACCATTGGGCGCGATATGTTTTACACAATCATCAGCATGTATTTCATTTGGTTTTTGACCGAGGTTTTGAATCTTTCGGACGCAATGCTGGCCTGGACCGGCGGCATTTTAACCGGCCTTCGGATATTCGACGCGTTGAATGATCCCATTATGGGCTTGATTGTGGACAACACAAACACGCGCTGGGGGAAATTTAAACCCTGGATTTTGTCCGGCGCTTTGGTGAGCGCCGTATGCATGGTGCTTTTATTCAGTGACTTTGGGCTTTCGGCAGGCATGTATCTGGCGCTCTTTGTGATCTGCTATGTGGCATGGGATATCACATATGGCCTGAATGATATTGCCTATTGGTCCATGCTGCCCGCGCTCAGCCTGGATCAGAAGGAACGCGAGAAAATTGGCGCCTTTGCAAGGATATGCGCAAACATAGGCCTTTTTGTGACGGTAGTGGCTATTCTTCCCGTAACGGATGCGCTGGGCGCCGCGGTGGGCAGCCTGAAGCAGGCATGGCTGCTTGTGGCGGTGGCCATTTCTATTTTGATGGTTGGATTCCAGTTTTTTACTCTGTTTGGCGTGAAGGAATACCGGAGTGAATTTAAGCAGGAGGAAAAAACAACGCTGAAGGGTATGGCCAAAGCGATTTTTAAAAACGACCAGCTTTTATTCACGGTGATTTCCATGGCCCTGTTTATGATCGGTTATATGACGACCACCAGTTTTGGCACTTACTTTTTTAAATATGCGTACGGAAACGAGGGAATGTATTCCGTATTTGCGGCTATCCTGGGCGTAACCCAGTTTGTTGCGCTGATGATATTCCCCTTGTTCAGCAAACGCTTTACCAGAAAGCAGCTCTATTTTGGAGCCACTATGATGGTGTTGGCGGGATACGCGCTGTTTTTCTTCTCCCCCATGAATATGCTGCCCATTGGCATTGCGGGCGTATTGATTTTTATTGGCGAAGGATTTATTCAGCTTTTGATGCTGATGTTTTTGGCGGATACCATCGAATACGGCCAATGGAGGTCCGGCAAGCGCAACCAGGCGGTAACACTTTCTGTGCAGCCGCTCATCAACAAGATTGGCGGCGCGATTGCAACCGGCGTTGTGACCGTAACGCTGATTGTTTCCGGGATAAACAGCGCGGCCACCCCGGCAGACGTAACGCCGGAGGGGCTGCTGACCATGAAGCTTTCCATGTTTATTTTGCCGCTAATCTGCATAGTGGCCGGATATATTGTATACCGCTTCAAATATAAAATTGATAAGAATTTTTATGACAAAATTGTCTCCGACCTGATTGAGCGGGGCGATATCAGCACCGGGAAATGATATAAAAGGCTTTGCACAAAGAAAGGGCTTGCGGTTATTCACAAGCCTTTTTTGTTTGCGCGTGTAAGGGAACGAGGCTGCGGAAACGGTTAAGGGGAGTCCACCGTTTTTTGCTTCTTTCTTGTTTTCGCGCTAGCAAGGCGGAATAAAAAAATAAGTATATTATTAATTTCAAAATTGACTTTTAAAATTTTATGTGTTACTGTTGAATCAATCTAAATTTGTATTATTTGTTCTGTATCAAATAAACTAAATCGATTTTTTGCCGCTTAAAAGCGGTAATAGCGGCACCGGGGCAACAGCAAACGTTTTAACGCCTTTGGGCGTTTTTTCATAAACCTGCGCCGTTGAATTTATAGACTGGTGATTCGAGGCCGGAGCAGCGGAAAGACGTAAAAATATGCCAAAACAGGTGAGTGCGCAGAGATATAAAAAACGTAAAAGAGGAGATAAGCTTAAAAGGAGTTGATTTTTATGACGAACGAAAAGTATCCTAATTTATTTAAACCGCTTCGAATTGGAAGCATGGTGGCAAAAAACAGGATTAACTTTGAGCCAACCGCAATCAGCTGCTCAAACGCAGACGGTTCTGTGAGCGAGCTTGACATAGCCGTTTATTCTGAGCTTGCAAAAGGCGGCTATGCCATGATCAACATTGGGGGCTGCACGCCGGATTCCAAAACGGGCCGGGTGACGGTAACCGGGATTATTGCGGACGAAGACAACATGATTCCCGGCATGTCGCTGCTGGCAAACAGCATCCATAAATACGGAGCTCTCGCAATCCCGCAGATTCAGCATCCGGGCAGGCAATGCCCCATGCCCAAGGGAAGCTATATGTCCACCAATGACATGGTGATCAGGCTGCCCTGGTCAGCGGGCCACGAGATTGTATTCGCGAACGCGGAGGAGAAGGGCAAGGAGATCAAGGCCATGTCCACATCTGAGATTCTGGATAATATTGAGTTATGGTCCCTTGCGGCCTGGCGGTGCCAGCAGGCCGGGTTCGACGGCGTATGCCTGCACGCAGCCCACGGCTACCTGATGTCCGCTTTTATGAGCCCGTATTTAAACCGGCGCATAGACCGGTTTGGCGGAAGTTTTGAGAACCGTATGCTGTATCCCCTGTCCGTAATCAAGGAGATTAAAAATAAATGCGGAAAGGATTTCCCCGTGATTGTCCGCTACTCTGCCAACGAGTGGGTGCCGGGGGGTATTGATACGCAAGAAGCCCAGCGCATTGCCGTGGCGCTGGAGCGGGGCGGCGCGGACGCGCTGGATCTGAGCCAGTGCATCCAGGAAACGCCGGGCGCGGGGTTTGACCCCATGCAGTATGACGAAGGCTGGACCATCTATTCCGCCGAGGCGGTAAAGCCGCTGGTGAAAATACCCGTAATGATCAGCCATGCCCTTAGGACGCCGGCGTTTATGGAGAGCGTGATAGCGGAGGGAAAGGCGGATATGGTGGGCCAATGCCGCCAGGCGCTGGCAGACCCGTACTGGCCGCTTAAGGTGCAGATGGGCAGGGAGGAAAAGATTCGCAAATGCATTTCCTGCCTGACCGGGTGCTGGCAGGAAAGCATGATGGCAAAAAAGAACATTGCATGCGCCATCAACCCCATCTGTGGGGATTTGGAATTTTATAAAATGGATAAAAGCAGGGCCAAAAAATCTCTGAAAATTGGCATTGTGGGCGGCGGACCGGGCGGCATGGAAGCGGCGCGCTGGGCTGTGATGAAGGGGCATATACCCACAATTTTTGAGAGGGAAGCGGAACTTGGAGGGGCGATTCTGGGGTGTTGCCTGGTACCCGGAAAAGACAAGATGAAATGGCACGCGGACTGGATGCGAAACGAAGTGCGCGACCTGGGTGTTGATGTGCGGATGGGCCATGAGCCCGCGTTTGAGGAACTCAAAGAATACGACATTGTGCTGAACGCCACGGGCGCGGTTAGCTATGTGCCCGAAGTGAATGGCCTGGCGGATAAAGTGGTACCGCTGGAGCATGCGTTTGCCTGCCCCAAGGTAACCTGCGAATTCTACCCCAAGGAGAGCGGCCGCCGCCCGGTAAAGCTGGGTGAGAAGGTTGTTGTGTGGGGCGACCACTATGGTGCCGCGGACCTGGTGGCATACCTGGGCGCCATTGGCAAGGACGTGACAGTGGTTACCGATCAAAAGGAATTTGGCTCCAGTGTGGAAGTGATCCATATGTATGTTTTAAGAAAACGCATGGCGCAGGGGGACGCGGAAGCACTTTCTTCCAAACCGTACAAGTATCCGGTTAAGGTGTTTGAGAGCGCAAGGCTGTACAGCATCGGTGGAAATGAGGTTAAGGTCATTGATAAGAGCATGAACATTACAACAATACCCGCGGACGATGTGGTGACATGCTACACAAAACCGAATACCGGAATGTCCGCGGTGTTCGATCAGCTTGAGGCTTCGGGAACGCCCGTTGTCACCATTGGAGATGCAAAGAGCCCGCGGAACCTGCACGCCGCTATTAAGGAAGGCGCGCAGTTTGTTCTGCAATTGAGCCCGGATCACTTGATGAAGAATGCCAACGGGGCGCTGATTGACGATCTGCCGCTGGATGCGATGGAACTGTTCTGATGGGAGCAGAAGCAATGAAACAATATATCATTGGCGTGGACGGTGGCGGAACAAAAACAGACTGTGTGCTTTTTGACCTGGACGGGCAATTGACAGACTGTATGCAATGGGGCGCTACATCCCATGAGTTTTTGGATGGCTCGTATGAAGCCTGCGAGCGGGAAATGAGAGGGATGCTGCATGCGCTTTTTGAAAGAAACGGCATTGCACCCGGACAGATTCGCGCGGGCGTGTTTGGCATGGCCGGGGTGGACACAGCCTGGCAGCAAAAAAAGCTATCCCAGATTGTGCAGCAAAACGGGCTTTTGGGTTGCATCACATGCAACGACGGTTACCTGGGCATCAAAGCAGGAACCAGCAGGGGAAGAGGCGTTAATGTGATCAACGGGACCGGCTGCAGTTTTGAGGGGATTAATGCAGCCGGGGATATGCTGCAGATAGGGGGACAGTCTGTTATTCTGGACGATGTTGCCGGAGGGTATAGCATCGGCCGCAGCATTATTTCACTGGTTCACAGGGAACTGTTTTTAGGAGGCCGGAAAACAATTTTGACAAAGCTTCTTATGAATGAAATTGGGGCTTGCGGCAGGGAGGAGCTGATGGACAAGCTTGTTCGCAGCGTGGGCGAGAAGACAATTGAAATTAAGCACCTGGCGCATTTGATGTACGAAGCCGCCGCACAAGGCGATGGCGCTGCCAGCCGGTTTTTAAAAGAAACCGGTGAAAAAATGGCGGAGTATTGCCTGGCGGTTATTGAGGATTTGCGGCTCTATGAGGAAGACATGATTGAGATTGTTTTGATTGGTTCAGGATTTTTAAAGGCGGCCTCGGATACGCATATTGCGGCCATGCAAGATATGATCGCCATACAGTATCCCAACGTTCGGTTTATACCGCTGGCGGCAAGGCCGGTCTTGGGGGCTGTTTTATGGGCTTTTTCTTTTTGCGGGCTTTTGGACGGCGCCTTAAAGCAAAAGCTGACAGATCAATTGGAGGCATGCGGGTAAAACTGTTTTTTTATCCTGTACTGGATTACGGATAAACCACAAAAAAGGGCGCCAGATGCGCCCCGGAATATATAAAAAAATAGCAACAAAAAAACGAGGGCAATATTCAGCGGTTACTCCACACTGCGGTTTACGGTGCAGGCGTTTTTCTGAAGATTCACCACAATTTTGGAACGGTCGCCGCGCATGATGGATTGCGTAAATTCGAATATTTTCCCGTTTTCCAGCCATGCGGTACGTTCCACAAAAAAGCCGGTGGTATTGTTTTTGCACTGCAGCAGGTGCGATTCCTCCCCTACAATCATAACGCTTTCATACGTTTCTTCTGCCCGGTAGGGTTCTATTTCCATTGTTTTTAAGTAATCATACAAGGATGTGCTTTCCAGAATCCTGCTGTCCAGGTATTTCACAATGCTTACGGGCAGGAACGTGGTTTCAAGAAGCAGCGGTTGGTCCGCCGCAAGCCTTAAACGGACGATATGGTATACCAGGTCGTTGGGGTCTATTGCAAAGAGATGCCTTAAATCCTCCGCGGGCAATATGGTCTCAAATTTTATTATTTTGGAGGTAGGTTTTAATCCCATACTTTCCATCTCGTGCGTAAAACTGTATACATTGTTCATTTTACGGTCAAGCTTGGGCTGCTCGGCAATAAATGTGCCTTTGCCCTGCACGCGCACGATTGACCCTTCCTTTACCAATGCGGAAAAGGCCTGCCGGATAGTTGTGCGGCTTACGTCGAAACGTTTGCAGAATTGCTCCTCTGTGGGAAGTAAATCTCCTGGCCGCAGCACTCCGTTTGATATCCCGCGTTTTATCATGGACATGATTTGCGAATAAAGGGGCAGATTTAAATCATATTGAATTTTATTATCCAAAATGGATAAATTGGGTTCCGCTTGCATGGTTACACCTCATATCTGTATCTAAATAATTTATACTTATAATAAATCAAATATATCCAGTATTAATTTTTTTATAATCCGGTTGCCTCTTTGATGTACCGGTAGCTCTGCATAACATCCTCCGGAATATCGCAATGCTCAATAAAGTTGAGCCCCCTGGGCCCGTATCCGTTTTCATCATCGTTGATTCTTGGGATTTCGCGTAATACAAGGTCATAAAAACGCTCGTCCGGCCAGGGCCGTTTTTGCCCGGACAGGGGTATGAACGGGGCATAGCTCAATAGAATACAGCCGGAAGGAATAACCTTAAGGGTGGAAAGATGGCTTCTTAGCTGCATCATAGGGTCTTGGAGCAGCAATATGCTTTTTGGCTCCACGCCTTTTTGCCGGAGCAGATTCATGGAAAACCGAGCGTTTTCGCCCGAGTTTGTAGAACATTTTTCTATCAAAACATTCTCATTGGGAACGCGCAGAAAACGAACGGCTATTTCCGCCATAATCTCTGCTTCAGAGATATCCGCGCATTCCATTTTGTATTTGGTATATGCGTTTTTGCGCAGCCCTTCCGTGCCGTGCCCTGTGCCGCCGCTGAATACAATTCTTTTGCAAAGGTTTTTGTGAAAAGCCTTTGCGGCCAGTTCCGGTACTTCAGTTAAATCGCAGCCATATGCCAGAAGCGCGTCCACGCAGGTATATCCGGTATGTTGATTCAGTTCATAGGCAGTCAGTTCGGGAATATCGCGCTTTGCAAGAAAGCGGGAGACAATATCCAATGCCGCATTTATTTTTTCTGCTGTCCTGTCCACGCCATCACTTCCAGTTTCTAGAGTACCACAGAGGTTTTTACGGCTTGACTGTACCCCTTTCAGGCAAAGCCGCCGCTTTTAATGTATCATTCGTATTACAGATCATACAACAATATTACTTTATTTGTAAATATAAATTAATATTATTATAAAGAATATACAGAATTCGACTTAAAATATCAAGGCGCAATTTGCAATTTTTATGAATAAATATTATTATTTACCAATAAGTGTTAAAAAAAACGCTTTTTTCATACGTTTAATAAAAAATAATATATATATTTAAAAAACACCCCTTGCATTTCTGAATTTCTGCTGATACAATAGATACAAATATAACAAATGAGACAAGAGTGACAAATTATATAATAATTAAGACAACCTTGAATTTAAATGAGTCCATTCCAGCAATTTGTTTGCATTAAAAAGTAGAATCGCAAGAGGCTTAACCGCTCTGTGGCATTCACCGCCCCTCCCATAAAGGAGGACTTAAGCCTGTAAAAAAACAATTTTAATAATTATCAAAAAAAACTGGAGGTAAGAAAAATGGCTTTTGATAATATTTTTAAACCAATAAAAATCAGAAATATGGTTGTTCCCAACAGGATTGTACACGTTCCGACTGATACCAGCTCGGGCAATCCGGACGGGGGAACCAACGAACGCATCATCAGTTACCACGAGGAGCTCGCCAAGGGCGGTACCGGCTTGATCATTGTAGGCGCAACCACGCCGGACTCGAAAACAGGCCGGCCCACGGTGACCTGTCTCAGCGCAGACGCCGATTATTACATCCCCGGTTTGCATATGCTTGCCTCCGCAATGCAGAAACATGGAGCCAAATGCGCGGTGCAGATCCAGCATCCGGGCAGGCAGGCGGCGTATCCCAGGTATGGGCAGATCTCCTGCTCTGATATCGTTTCCGACCAGCCGGGCAGCGCAGGACACGAGGTTGTTTATGCAGGCGACCATGCGCACGGCAAAATTGCCCGCGAGATGAGCGTTGAAGAAGTATACGATCTGATTGAAAAATTTGCGGAAGCTGCATGGCGCGTAAAAGAAGCCGGATTCGACTGCGTGCAGCTGCATGCAGCCCACGGTTACATGATCGCGCAGTTTCTAAGCCCGGCCACAAACACCAGAAACGACCGTTTTGGCGGGAAATTTGAGAACCGCATGCGCTTTATTCTTGAAATCATAGACCGTATCAAATTCAAATGCGGCGAAGACTTCCCGATCCTGGTTCGGTATTGCGGCGATGAGTGGCGGGAAGACGGCAGGAAACTGGAAGAGTCCGTCCGCATAGCTGTTGAACTGGAGAAGGCGGGCGTTGCAGCTCTTGATATCTCCGCAGGCATATTCGACCTGGCCGAGACCGTTATGGACCCGAGCTATTACACGGAAGGTTGGAACACCTATTCCGCCGAAGCGATCAAGAAGGCTGTAAGTATCCCCGTTATCACAAGCCATACGCTGCGCAACCCGGAATACTGCGACAAGATCATTGCGGAGGGCAAGACGGATATGGTGGGCATGTCCCGCCAGCTGATTGCCGATCCCTACTGGGGCAACAAGGCCAAAGCCGGAAAAGTGGAAGAGATCCGCAGATGCATCAGCTGCCTGGTTGGCTGCTGGTCCGAATCTTTGATGATCAAACACGAGATGCGTTGCGCCATCAACCCGGAAATGGGTGATATGCGCTTCCTGAACATAAAACCAGCGAGCAAAAAGATGAAGGTTGGCATTGTGGGCGGCGGCATCGCCGGTATGGAGGCGGCCAGGATTGCTACCCTGCGTGGGCACAATGTGACCATATTTGAAAAAGAAAACGAGCTGGGCGGCGCTGTCCGCCTGTGCTGCACGGTTCCGCCCAAGTCCAAAATGAAATGGTATATGGATTGGCTGCGCCAGCAGGTCAAGAAGCTGAACGTTAAAGTTGAGCTGAACGCAGAAGCCACAAAGGAAACCCTGAAAGGATTTGACGTTGTTTTGTGCGCAACAGGCGCAAAAACCGTTGTTCCCGAGATTCCGGGCAAAGAACTTGGCGTAAAGTTTGAGGACGTGCTGGTGTGCGGAAAGATCAACTGCGAATACTGGCCCAAGGAAGGCAAGAAAAAGCCCGTGCACGCAGGGCAGAAGGTTGTTATATACGGCAACCATTACGGCGCGTCCGATACGGCTGAAGCCCTTGCAATGCGCGGCAAAGAAGTGATCTATGTGGCACAGGACAAGGATTTTGCCCCGGCCATTGAAGCAGTGCACAGGGAAACAATGAAAAAACGCTTTGCAGGCGGCAACGGCGGCGGCCTGGAAGGCCAGCCCATCAAGATCCCGGTGGACATTCGCCTGCAAACCACATTGCTGGAGATTAAAAAAGGCAGCGTGGTTCTGATGGACAGCAAGTTCAACAAATATGAGTTGGAGTGCGACACCGTGATATTCGGCGAAACCGAGTCCGACAAGAAATTGTTTGAGGAATTGCTGGCCGAGGGCATTATGGTGGCGAACATCGGCGATTCCAAAGAGGTCCGCAACGTGCGCGCAGCAATGACGGAAGGCACGGACATCGCGTATATGCTGGACGAAGGTGTATTTATGAACGCGAACAACACGCTCTCAAGCGATCTTCCGTATGACGTTGAATTAATGATGCGCTGATAATTAAAAGTATATTTAAAATAAAATCCCGGTATTTTGCCTGCAGGTAAAATACCGGGTAAAATTACATTTTTAAAAAGAGGAGAAATAAAATGGAAAAACAGGCATTGGGCATGGTGGAAACAAAAGGGCTGGTTGGAGCGATTGAGGCGGCGGATGCCATGGTAAAAGCGGCGAACGTAAAGCTGATTGGCAAAGAGCAGATCGGTTCCGGACTGGTAACGGTTATGGTAAGAGGAGACGTTGGAGCGGTAAAGGCATCGGTTGACGCAGGCGCGAGCGCTGCCAAACGGGTAGGCGAACTGGTGAGCGTCCATGTGATTCCCCGTCCCCACGACGATGTAGAAGGCATACTGCCTAAATAATCAAAGGCGGTTAATATAAAATTTTTAATTTGTGAATTGGAAAAGAGGACAGGTGAATGAGTATGGACATGGAGAAATTAGTTGAGCAAATCACAAGGGAAGTATGCGCAAGGCTGAACGCATCCGGCTACAGCGCGCCTTCTGAAGGCATGATCGTTCCGGCGGGCACCAGGGTCACGGCAAAGGAAATTGCCAAGATGATAGACCACTCCCTCCTAAAGCCGGAAATGACGCGGCAGGAAGTGCTGGAAGGCTGCCTTTTGGCAAAACAATACGACTGCGCGACCGTATGCGTTAAACCGTGCGACGTTGAGATTGCAAAAGAAGCGCTGAAAGGCTCTGACGTGTTGGTAACGACGGTAATCGGCTTCCCACACGGCCATCATCTGACTCCCGTTAAAGTAATGGAAGCGGATATCGCGATCGCCCAGGGATGCGAAGAACTGGACCTGGTTATGAACATTGGCCGGCTGAAATCCGGAGACTACAACTACGTGGAGAGCGACATCCGGACCGTATGCGATTTTGCGCACAGAAAGAATGTTATTGTAAAAGTTATTCTTGAAAACGCTTATTTGACAGACGAAGAAAAAGTAAAGGCCTGCGAGATATGCGAACACGCGGGCGCGGATTTTGTGAAGACGTCCACCGGCTATGCAAAGGGCGGCGCAACCATCCACGACCTCAAACTGATGCGCAAGACTTGCTCGGACAAAGTACGGGTAAAGGCAGCAGGCGGCGTCCGCACACTGGATGGCGCGCTGGCAGTGCGCGCGGTTGGCGGCGTACGTTTTGGCTGCACAGCCACAAAGAAGATTGTGGAAGATGCACGGCAGCGTGAGCGCGAAGGCACATTGAAGATTCCGGATTCCGTTCAGGAACTCACAGCCGGATATTGATTGAAAAGGATGTAAGACATGGACGCGGCGGTTGTAAGGCGAATTGTTGAGATCAACTTAACCAGGCAAATGGCGCGAACGGGGGAGTATTACGTACCGGTAGCGGTTTCGAACCGGCACGTACATCTCTCCACCGCCCATGTGGACGCCCTCTTTGGCAAGGGCTATGCGCTTAAAAAACTGCGCGATCTAAACCAGCCTGGCCAGTATGCCTGCGAAGAAGTTGTTATGCTGAGAGGCCCCAAGGGCAGTATTGATAAGATGCGTATTCTTGGGCCTGCGCGGAGTGAAACACAGGTGGAAATATTGCAGTCGGACAGCTTCCGGCTGGGGATCGCGCCTGTTGTGCGCATGTCCGGCGACCTTGCGGGAGCGCCCGGCGGAACGCTCATCGGGCCTGGGGGGAGCGTGACTCTTGCGCAGGGCGTGATTGTTGCGGCGCGGCACCTGCATCTCTCCAGCGAAGAAGCCGGATGGTTCGGCCTGAAAACCGGAGACGCGGTGAGTATCAAAAAAGGCGGAGAACGCCCGCTGGTATTTTGCAACGTAGTCGTGCGCGCGGGAGACGGGCATTCGCTGGAAGCGCACATTGATTTTGACGAAGCGAATGCCTCCGGCATGCGGTGCGGCGAAGTGTTGGAATTGATCAAATAGACGGTAGCGTGTAATGAATTTTAACCAGGATCAGATCAAAAAAATAGTGGCCAGCGTAGCGGAAGAAGTATTGCGCAGGATGAGCCTTGAACCTCCGAAAAAAAAGGTTCTTGGAATTCTGCCGGGGTTTGTTTTTGACTCCGCGGGGGTTGCGGCTTATTTACAGGGATTTGAGGCGGATACGGCTTTGTTTGAAGGCGCGCAGCTGCCGGCTTCACCTTTGCGCCAAATGCAGATTAAAACCCCGGAAGACAGGCAGAATCTTGTTGCATCCCTCCCGGAATATGATGAGATTGTGCTTGTAACGCCTTCCCTGAGCCTGATTCATACGCTTGCGCAGGGGGACGACGCGGTTTTTGAAACAATGCTGGCAATAAGGCCGCTTTTATGGGGCCGTACGGTCACGCTTCTGCTGGATTTTGAAGCACCGAAATTCCGGCGCAGCGAGATATTTGCAAAACTGGCGGACGCGCTGGACAGCCTTGAAAAAACGGGCGTAAAAATCGTATCCCTTGCCCAAAAAGCCAGCGGGCCGGATGAGCCCAAAGACCTTGTGACCGAACAGGACATCAAGGACGCGGCAAAAAGTGAAAAGAAAAGCGTCTGGATCAAAGACGGCGCGATCGTAACGCAGCTTGCGCAGGATACCGCCAAAGAGCTGGGCGTAACCATAGAATACTCATAATACTTAAAGGGTTGCTGAAAAGCCCTAATACGAGGCATTTTGAGCATTGTGACGCAAGCGTAGGTTTTTCTACGCTGAGGAACAAGCGGAAAAATAACGAAGTAGTAGGGGTTTGTCAGCGAGCCGGATAGGGGAACAAACATGCAGATAGCCAGAGTTCGAGGCAATGTTGTAAGCACCAATAAAACAGAGAAACTGCTTGGATTAAAGCTGCTCATCGTCATGCCCATAGACCTGTCCACCTTTGAAGAAAAAGGCACGCCAATTGTGGCAATAGATACGGTGGGAGCGGGAGTTGGGGAGGTCGTAATGCTGTGCAGCGGAAGCTCTTCCCGGCAGACGGCGCTTACGGAAAACAAACCGTCGGACATGGCGATTGTTGCGATTATAGACTCGATTGAATTGAACAGCAATATTATTTTCAGGAAATTTGAAGAAAACAAACCGGAATAATAGTTGGGCTCAGTGTATAAAAAAATTAGAAATACATTTATGAAGGCCGCTGAAAGCACCAAATACAAGGCATTTTGAGCATTGCGACGCAAGCGTAGCAGCGCTACGCTGAGGAGAAAGCGGAAAAATAACGAAGTAGTTGGGGTTTGTCAGTGGCCTGAAAAGCGAGGTTAAGTTATGAGTTTGACCGAATCCGAGGTCCGTTCCATAGTGGAAGCGACGGTTCAGAATTTGGTGGCAAAGTGCAGATGCTGGCTGTGCAATACCGCACAGGAGGCCATTGAGGCCGCAAAAGCGTCGCAGGCCCAGCTGATGGAAATGACGCTGGAAAAGCGCGGAAAACTGATCGACGCGATGCGGCGCGCCGCCATGGAAAATGTGCGGTATCTATCCGAGCTGGCCAACCAGGAAACCGGCTACGGCAGGGTGGAAGATAAAATTCTTAAAAACAAGCTGGCGATCGAAAAGACGCCGGGTATAGAGGACCTGACTTCGGACGCAATGTCCGGGGATTTTGGGCTCACTCTGGTGGAACGGGCGCCCTTCGGGGTGATTGGCGCGATAACGCCTTCCACAAATCCGACCGCGACCGTCATCAACAATTCCATCAGCATGATCGCCGCCGGGAATGCAGTTGTGTTCAACCCGCATCCCGCAGCCAAGAAGGCTTCCACCGAGGCCATGCGGATACTGAACGAGGCCATCATTTCGGCGGGAGGGCCGGGAGCGCTCATCTGCACCGTAAAGGAGCCCACGCTTGAATCCGGAAAAACCATCATGGAGCACAAGGACATACCCCTGCTGGCCATCACGGGCGGCGAGGCGGTTGTGCATGTGGCCATGAAGACCGGCAAAAAGGTTATAGCCGCAGGGCCGGGCAATCCGCCTGTGATTGTGGACGATACAGCCCTGATACCCCAGGCCGCAAAGGATATTGTGGACGGCGCAAGCTTTGACAACAACGTGCTTTGCATCGCAGAGAAGGAAGTGTTCGTTTACAGGGAAGTCGGCGAGCAGCTGATGGCGGAAATGCAGAAGCATGGCGCCCACCGGGTGTACAGCGACGACATCCAAAAGATCGTCAATACCGTTTTGATCCATAAAGATGGGGATTATTTGGTCAACCGCAAGTATGTGGGCCGGGACGCGGCAGTGATCCTGCGGGACAGCGGCATTGCGTTCACGGGGAATCCGCGGCTTGTAATTGCGGAAGTGGGCGAAGACCACCCGTTTGTAACTGTGGAAATGCTGATGCCTCTTCTGGGCATTGTGAAGATAGAACATAATATAAAGGAAGCGATTGCTAAGGCCATTCATGCCGAGCATGGGTACCACCATACGGCCCTGATGCATTCGCAGAACATCACGCACCTGTCCATGGCGGCAAGAGCGCTCAATACCACCATATTCGTAAAGAACGCGCCGTCCTACGCAGGGCTTGGATTTAACGGCGAGGGTTACACCACGCTGACCATCGCAACGCCCACGGGTGAAGGACTGACCAGTGCGCGTAGCTTTACGCGCCTTCGCCGCTGCGTACTGTACGGCAACTTCAGGATTGTTTGAGGAAGGCCATGAACAGGGAAGAGATACTGCAAAAAATTAAGGAAGCCGGTGTAGTCGGCGCGGGTGGCGCGGGGTTTCCTTCGCACATCAAGCTGAACTGCAAGGCGGACGTGGTGATCGCGAACGGCGCTGAGTGCGAACCGCTGCTTCGAACAGACCGGTATATCATGGAGAACGAAGCGCCTAAGGTGATAGAGGGGCTTAAAGCGTCCATGACCGCTGCCGGGGCATCCCGCGGCGTGATCGCTTTAAAGAAAAAATACACCAAAGCCATTGATGCCCTGCAGACTGCCATTGGCGGCTCCGGGATAGAATTTTTACTGATGGACAGCTTTTATCCGGCGGGAGACGAGCAGCAGATCGTATACCTGGCGACGGGCCAGGTGGTGCCAACCGGCGGCTTGCCCCTGGACGTGGGGGCTGTGGTGCAGAACGTAGCCACACTGGCGGACATTGCAAATGCGCTGGAAGGTAATCCTGTTACGTATAAATATGTCACGGTGAACGGCGAGGTGGCCAACCCCGCGGTGTTCAAGGTTCCGGTGGGTACGCCTGTACGCAAACTCATCGAAGCGGCGGGCGGGCCGGGCAACCTATCCAACTACAGCATCATCATCGGCGGCCCGGCAATGGGGCGGATAACGGATGACCCGGATGAGCCGGTTACCAAAACAACGGGCGGAATACTGGTATTTCCCAGTGAACATCCGTTGATACAAAAGAAAACGGGCTCCATGCAGAACGATCTGCGGCTGGCAAAAAGCGTATGCTGCCAGTGCAATTTTTGCACGCAGTTGTGTCCCAGGAACGCGCTTGGATTAAAAGTGGAACCGCACAAGGTGATGCGCGCGCTTGCGCTGAACGCGCCGGATTTTGGGGACGCAAACGGGATATTCTCTTGCTGCGACTGCGGCATATGCTCGCTGTACGCCTGCAATTTCGGGCTCGCGCCCTCCAGGATGATGCAGCGGGTGAAGCAGGAACTGATGAAGGAAGGCGTAAAGCCCGTTAAAAAGGTCGCTTTTCCTGTAAGCGACAACCTTGCCGATATCAAGGTGCCGGTGAAGCGGATGCTTGCCCGGCTGGATATACAGAAATACGATTGTGAGCTGCCGCCGGGGGAGGAACTGCATGTGCAAAGCGTACGCCTGCCACTGAAAATGCACATCGGCGCGCCTGCCAAGCCAATTGTGGCGACTGGCGATACGGTTGCGGCAGGGCAGATGATCGCGGAGGTGCGGGAAGGCGTTGGAGCGAACATCCACGCAAGCATCGCCGGGCGCGTGCGGGTCTTGGACAATGAAATAGCGATTGAGGAAGCATAAATGAGCTACGCGATTGGAATGTTGGAAACAAATTGCATACCAAAGGGCATAGAGGCGGGCGACGCCATGCTGAAAGCCGCGGATGTAACATTGGCAGCCGCGCAGACAGCCTGCGCGGGCAAGTATATTGTGCTTGTATCCGGGGATGTTGCCGCGGTAAAGGCGTCCGTTGAGGCGGGCGCAGAAGTTGCCCAGGAAACGCTGGTGGACAGCGTGGTGATCCCGAGTGTGGACCCACAGGTGATTAGGGCGATATCCGCCTGCACCGAATTGGATCATTATGAGGCATTGGGCATCATAGAGACATTCTCGCTGGTTTCCGCCATTTTGTGCGCGGATACGGCTGTAAAGGCGGCGGATATTACGCTGATTGAAGTGCGGCTGGGACGCGGTTTAGGCGGAAAATCGTTCATCACGCTGACGGGGGATGTTGCCGCGGTGCGGTTTGCGGTGGAGACTGCAAAGGGCCTGGAAGAGGTTGCGGGTATGGTATCCAGAACCGTTGTGATCCCTTCGCCCCATCCGGACATAGTAAAAGCGATATTCTAGATAAAAGACAAATCAAAAGGAGTTAATTGAATCATGGAGAAACAGGCATTGGGTATGGTGGAAACAAGAGGCCTTGTGGGCGCTATTGAAGCGGCGGACGCAATGGTAAAGGCTGCAAACGTAAAATTGATCGGCAAGGAGCAGATCGGCTCCGGGCTGGTGACCGTTATGGTGCGCGGAGATGTTGGCGCGGTAAAAGCTTCTGTGGACGCGGGCGCTGCTGCTGCCAAACGCGTTGGCGAACTGGTGAGCGTGCATGTGATCCCCAGCCCGCATGAGGACGTGGAAGGCATTCTGCCGGGATTTGCACCCAAGCCTGCTGCGGCAAAGAAGGCGTAACATGTACCAGGGAAGGGTAGTCGGTTCCGTGGTTAGCACGATCAAGGACGAGAACCTGAAAGGCGTCAAGCTTCTTCTTGTGCAGCGTATAGAAAACGGCAAACCGAAAGATGTGATCGTTTCTGCGGACGGAACAAGGCAGGCGGGCGTTGGCGACTGGGTATACCTGATCGGCAGCAAGGAAGCGTGCCTTCCTTTCCCGGAACTCAAAATGATACCAGTGGATTCATCCATCGTTGGATTTATAGACCGTTTGAACGAAGACATATAATCTGAAAGGGGATTTTGTCAATGGAAAAACAGGCATTGGGCATGGTCGAGACAAAAGGTTTGGTGGGCGCGATTGAAGCGGCTGACGCAATGGTTAAGGCTGCCAACGTAACATTGATTGGCAAGGAAAAGATCGGATCGGGCCTTGTTACCGTTATGGTAAGGGGCGACGTAGGCGCGGTGAAAGCCGCTGTGGATGCGGGCGCTGCCGCTGCAAAGCGCGTGGGCGAGCTGTTCTCCGTGCATGTGATTCCCCGGCCGCATGAAGATGTGGAAGGTATCCTGCCCGGGAAATAAGGCGGAAAGAATATGTTGCTGGCAAGAGTAGTAGGCAATCTGGTATCCACCATCAAGATGCCCTCGCATATAGGGCACAAGCTGATGATTGTGGAGTATATTGATCTGAAAGGAAAACCGTACGGCTCCCGGCAGATCGTTATGGACGCGGCGCACGCGGGCATTGGCGATCTTGTGCTGGTGAATGTGGACGGCGGCGCTTCCCAGATGATTATTGACGATAAACAAGCGGTGGTGGACTGCACCATCTGCGGTTTTGTGGATCATTTTGATGTTCTCTAAATAAGATACTCTCTTGCTCCTTTAGAAAGGATGAAGGCTTTTGGATATTGAGAAAATTGTGGCGGACGTCACCCGGGTTGTGCTGGCAAAAATGGAGCCGGGCATGGCTTGCGGCTGCGCGGCAGGAGGCGGTGCGGACATTGCTGGCACCATTGAACACAGCGTTATGAACCCGGATACAACCAAGGACAAAATTTTAATTGGCTGCAAGGAAGCCAAGGAAGGGCGCATGGCAAATATTTGCGTGTCCCCATACTATGTTCCGCTGGCAGTGGAATATTTGCGCGGCAGCGGTATTAAGGTATGCACCGCGGTCGGGTTCCCGCACGGCGCGGCTACCACCGCCGCAAAGGTTGCCGAGGCAAAAGAAGCGATCAAGAACGGCGCGGAAGAGCTGGATGTTGCCATGAACATCCTGGCTATCAAGAACGGCGATCTGGACGAAGCCAGGCGCGATCTTGAAGCGGTGATAGACGTTGCGCGTGGCCGCGCGGTTGTGAAAGCCATATACGAGCAGTGCCTGTATACGGACGATGAAAAAGTAAAGGCTTTGGAGATAGCCAAGTATTCCGGCGCGGAGTATGTGAAGATTTCCAACGCGCTCTCCGGCAAAAAAGCGACCGTAGAGGATGTGAAGTTTGTGCGCGGTATCCTGGGCGATAAAATAGGCATCAAGATAGACGGCGGCATCTCCGACGCCAAAACCGTCCGCGAGCTCATGGCCGCCGGCGCCAACCGCTTTGGCTCCAGTAAGTCTGTACAGATCATTAACGGGTAATAAGCCCGGATTTTATTTTGAGGGCGCTGCCCTCAAACTCCCGCTAAGGGTCGATTGACCCTTAGAACCCATCTGTGAAAAATGCCGCTTACGCGGCATTTTTGGATTATAGGCCAGCCTGCCCCTAACATATGTATTTTTGATAAACTGCTTGTTTTTATTTATTCCCAAAACGCCGTGCAACGGTGTTTTGACATGAAATTCTTTTGCTTCTTTTCTTTTTTAAGAAAAGAAGTGGGGGCGGGGTGAAACCCCGCAAAGGTTAGTCTCAACAAAAAGGCCGCAGATTGCAACTGCGGCCTTTTTGTTTAAATTTTGTTGTGTTAGAATTTGATCCATTTCTCTTCGCGGGCGGACTGCACAATGTTCTCGCACAGTTCCAGCTCGCGCAGGCCGTCTGTAAACGTGGGGAACTCCGGTTTGGCGGAGGTTTTAAACCCTTCGTTTTTGATATAGCCGTAGAATTTGGACATAAGCTGTTTGATGGTATCCGGGAATCCTTCGTTATGCCCGCCGGGATAGGCGATGATTTTGGCCGCATCCGGGTAACTGAGGGAGGGATCGCGCAGCAGAAGCTGGTTTGCCTCGTCCCGGTTGCCGATCCACATTTCGTTGGGCCTCTCAGTATCGATCGCGATAGCTTTTTTGCTGCCGTAGATCTCAAACCAGATACGGTTCTTGCGCCCCGCCGCAACCTGGTTGACCGTGAGGGACCCGTGGGCGCCGTTGCCAAAGCGGAGCAGGATGGACGCGTAATCTTCCGTATTAATGGGCACATCCGCATAATCCTCCGGCGTCAGCATTTTACCGGAGTATGTCTCCACGGGCTTCAGGGGCTTTTTGCGCGTGGGATAGAATGTCGCGAAATCCGCGCACACGCCCGAAACCTTGATGCCCGTCATAAATTCCACTGAATCCAGCCAGTGGGAGCCGATGTCCGCCACTGCGCGTGAATCCCCGCTGAATTTAGGTTCCAAACGCCAGCTGTAATCCGTCTCTTTAAACAGCCAGTCCTGCTGGTAGGAACCGTTCACCGCAAAAATCTGCCCCAGCTCGCCCCTCTGGATCATGGCACGCGCCTGGTGGATGATGGGGTAAAAGCGGATGTTGAAATGCACGGCGTTCGCAAGCTTTTTCTCTGCCGCCAGCGCAATCAGCTCTTTAGCCTCGCTGCTGTTCATGGTCAGGGGCTTCTCGCACAGCACGTGTTTTCCCGCCAGCAGAGCGTCCTTGGTCATCCGATAATGATAGCTGTTGGGGGTGCAGATATGCACCGCCCGGATTGAGGGATCTTTCAGCATCTCCTTGTAGTCTCCAAAGCTCTGCGGAATCTGCAGGGAATCCGCCTTGGAGCGCGCCGTTGCTTCATCGATATCTGAAAGCGCGGCGATTTCGATATAGCCAAGCCTCCGCATGGCTTCCACATGTGCGGGCCCGATAAAACCGGTGCCAATGATACCAACTTTGATTTTTTCCATACTTATATCCTTTCGTTATCCCATTGAATTAAAAACTCGGCAAGTTCGGCGGCGGAAGGGCTCCTGCCGCGGCGGACGTAAAAACCGGACGTGGATACGCCGCAAAGCAGGCTTTCTTCCGGTGTGAAACCATTCATCCAGCCGGTTATGAATCCGGCGTTAAAATTATCGCCCGCTCCGGTCGTCAAAACGGGGTTGCTGCAATAAGGCCCTTGCACAACAAAGTATTCGTCCTGCAAAACGCAGCAGGCGCAATCTACCGGGTGTACAATAAGGCAGGTGACCGGCAGATGTTCTTTCAGGCTGTGGCAAAGTTCCTGCAGGGGGTGGGCGTGATAATCTTCAATTTTGCCCAGGTATATCTCCGCCAGCTCGCACGCCTCTTTTTTATTGAGGCCAAGAACCGTGCGGAAACCTTTTTTGGTGAATTCGCCGATAATACACACAGCCTCTCTGATGTCTTCCAGGTTGCGCTTCTCTGGATCGGCTAAATCGAAGAAAATTGTTTTATTTGCCGTGCCGGTAACAGCAGGCAGCACGTGCCGGATGACGTTGGACCAGATATCGCTCATGTGCGGGACCATCGTCCAGTTTTCAAAACCGATCAGGTCCGAATCCTGCATCATTTGTATCAGCTTTTCCGTGCCTATAACGCTTGTGATCCTGTCCCAGGTGATGCGGTTGAATGAATTGAGCTTGGAAACGATGATCTTGCCGTCGTTGAATTCATAGGCTTCGGTCTGGGCGGGATCAGACAAGCCGATCATTACGGAATCTTCCGATAGTTCACTGAATATGGGATGGGGTGCGTTTTCCCCGACTGCGCCCATATAGGTGACCGCCGTACCCAGTTTTTTGAGCGCGTTTGCGAATATGGGGCCGTTTCCGCCCAGTTTTACCTGAACCGGAACGATCTCTATATTCATGCTCAGGCCGGAGCCCCCCATGATGCGGGCGGAGTATTCGGCCATTGTCTGGATGCGGGTGTAATGGTTCGCATCCTGGCGCTTGTCCACCACATGAATGATCTCGTCCACGAATCCGTCGAGACCGATGAGAGACGGCACATCGCGCAGCCCATTGTTTATTTTCTCAGCTAAATGTTTTTTAGCGCTCATATCTTACCCCTGACAAATAAAATGATTGATATAACGCTTGGAGAGCTCTATAGATTTTAATTTAAGTTCCAGGCTGCCTTCAAACGCGCGGTCTTCAACCTCTATAACGGCGCAGCCGTCGAATTTGATATCGTACAGCGCAGAAATTGTCCGGCCCCAGTTGATGTCCCCCAGGCCAGGGAGTTTGGGCGTGTGGTATTCAAGCGGCGTAGCCATGGGGCCCACTTTGTTATACTTATCCTTGTAAAAAGCGACATCCTTGATATGAAAATGGAATATTTTTTCTGCAAAATCATAAATGGGGCGGATGTAATCCATCTGCTGCCACACAAGGTGGGAGGGGTCGTAATTGAGCCCGAAGCTTTTGCTGTCTATAACGGAGAACATATCTTCCCATATCTTAGGAGTGGACGCCAGATTTTTGCCGCCCGGCCATTCGTCCAAAGAGAAATACATAGGGCAGTTTTCAATACCGATTCGTACCCCGTGGCCTTCCGCAAATTTAATGATGTCCGGCCACACTTTCTTGAATTCCTGCATGTTTTCGGCTATGGAAGCAGCAGGGTTCTTGCCGATAAAGGTGTTCATAAGGTTTACCTGCAGCTTAGATGCGGCCTCGATGCATTTTTTAATGTGGGCCACAAAAACCTCGCGCTGCGCCATGTCCGCATCCAGGGGATTGGGGTAATAGCCGATGGCGGAGATCCGGACACTGTTTTCCGTCAGGCATTTTTGGATTTCTTCAATTTTTTGCGGGTTCAGTGATGTTACGTCGATATGGGTAACGCCCGCGTAACGCCTTTCCGCTTTTCCCGCGGGCCAACAAGCCACTTCCACACAGTCCATTTGAATGCGCCCTGTGTATTTGATCAATTCTTCAAATGTATACTCGGGCAGTATTGCGCTTACAAATCCTAGCTTCATTTTTTCTGAGCCTCCCAAATTTTATTTTTTTAAACGAAAAGATAAATTTGTGTTGCTGATAATCCAATCATCAATCCCCGGTCCGCAAAATCAAATACTTGTTTGTGTTGAATGATTTGTATTATTTGTATGATAATAAAAAAAAAACAAAAATGCAAGTATAGAAATTTGGGCCAAACGAACTATTTTTTATAAAACCCATAAAAATACAGAAAAATAGAAATATAAAAAATTTTTGTTTTGTATTGCATTTGGGGAAACCGGATGCTATAATCGATACAAAACATACAAATTAGACAAACAATACAAATTATTGATTAATTATTCATACTGAACTTAAAAAGATACAAAGTGTTATTAATTCTTAGGCCTTTTTAGCCAAATGTTTCGCAATATAGTTTTATTGTACCAAAGAGTGCAATAAATAAAAAAATATACAGGAGGAAAGAAATGAAAAAGCTAACCATTGTTATCGTATGCTTAGCAATAATTGCCGCCATGTTAGTGGGATGCTCCAATACCACACCGGCTGCATCGTCGGTTGCACCCGCATCGTCGGCCGCTGCTGCTACAAGCGCCCCGTCTGAGGCGGCGTCTTCCGCGGCGCCCTCCGAGGCAGCTTCGGCCGCTTCCGGAACACTGACGAAAATTGTTCCCAAAGGCGACATTGTTGTAGGAATTTCGACCGGATCTTCGGGTACATCCTGGCGCGATATTATGATCCGTGACCTGAAAGCGGTTGGAGACGAATACAAAGCCGCGGGCGTTATTAAGGATTACAAACTTGTTAATAATACCACAAACGGCGACGCCAACGAACAGGCGCAGATCATCCGCAACTTTGTGGACGACCCGGCTGTAAACGTAATTCTTTTAAACCCCAACGACAACACAGCTTTATCAGAACCCATTGCAGAGGCCCAAAAGGCAGGCAAACTGGTAGTTGTATTCGACGCTTCCGCGGAAGCTCCGGGAACCCTGCAGGTAACCCTGGACCACTATGCATGGATGACCAAGAATGTTGAGTTCATTGCCAGCACGCTGCAGAAGGGCAACCTGATCGACGTTATGGGCCTGGAAGGACATCCTGCCAACGTGGCCCGTGAGCAGGCGGTTAAAGACGTTCTTGCCAAATATCCTGACATCAAACTTCTCCAGACGCAGTCCGGCGGATGGGATCAGACCAAGGCCAAGCAGGTTGCCGCTCAGATGATCGGCGCCGGCCAGCAGATTGACGGCGTTATCACACAGGACGGTATGGCGTTTGGTTGCCTCTCTGCATTCCAGGATGCAGGCAAATTGCCCAAAGTGATGTTTGGCGATCCGGGCACCGCGTTCTTCAAAGAATGGGATAAACTCCGCCAGGAAAAAGCCGACTTTAAGGCCTGCGCACAGCCCAATCCTCCGGGAATCGGCGGCACAGCGTTCCGCCTGGCAATCAGCCTGGCTCAGGGTAAAGATTTCAAAGACGGCGTGCTGAAAGACAATGTCTATTATTACAAGGTAAGCACATTCTTTACAGATGAGAACTTTGACGAAGGCTGGAAGCTTTTGAAAGACCAGCCGGATGATTACCTTCTGTCTGAAGTGATCACACAGGCCGATGCGGATGCATTGTTCAAATAAGCCATACATCTAGATCGATAACAACCATTAAACAGTATTGCAGAAGCAGAATTAATTCTGCTTCTGCAATATATTATTTACATAAGGGAAGTGATATTTGTATGATCTTATTGGAAGCAAAGAATATTGAAAAGCGTTTTGGCGGCGTGGCAGCTTTGTCCAACGGAAACATTACCTGCAAAAAGGGAAAGATAACCGGTTTACTGGGCGCCAATGGATCCGGGAAAAGCACGCTTTCAAAAATTATAACGGGCGTATACCTTGCCGACAAGGGAACGATTACCTATAACGGTGAAAAAATTTGTTTTAAAAATCCAATTGACGCCAAACGCGCCGGAATATCCATGGCGTTCCAGAATTTGAGCCTGCTTCCCCATTTAACCGTTTGGCAGAATATTGTGCTGAGTTTTGAGAAAAAAGACAGGCTTTTTCTCAACAATACACACGCAAAGGAATTATCGAAGAATATTTTAGACAGGTTTTTGCCTGGCTTTGATATATCCAGAACTGTGAATCAGCTTGACCCGGGTGAAAAGCAGTTGGTTGAAATTGCAAAAGCGATTTCCGAAGACCCGCAGCTTTTGATTCTGGACGAACCTACGGCTGCATTGGAGCAAACGCAGGTGGCTGCTCTTTTTAAGTATATGCGTGATTTGGCGGCAAAAGGCGTATCCATGATTTTTACATCGCACAGGTTATGGGAGATTCTTGAGATCTGCGACGATGTTGTTGTTTTCAGAAACGGCAAGAATGTGGGCGAACTGGATTTTAGCACTTGCGAAAAAGACTGCAACGAAATCATTAAAATGATTACGGGCGAAACGGAAACATTCAATCAGGAGAAAGAATATAAGAAAGTTTCCGATGAAATAATGCTGAACGTTGAAAATATGAACTACGGAAAATATCTTAAAAATATTTCTTTTAACTTAAAAAAAGGGGAAGTGCTCGGCGTCGGGGGATTGCAGGGGCAGGGGCAGAACGAATTGATGCTGGCTCTCGCGGGGAATTACAGTGAGACCCGGGCAAACGTTGAAGTGAAAAACAAAAAGGTTGCCCTTACCAAACCGGTTAATGCCATTAGGAACGGTATATTTTTGGTTCCCGGTGACCGCCAGGTGGAAGGGCTGATGCTGAAGGACTCCATTTATACGAACCTTATTTACCCTAAACTGGCGTTTAAAAAACAGCCTCTGCTCACGCCCATTAAAAGGTACAGGGAAGAGTGCAGGGAAGTTGTAAAGAAACTTTCCATCGTAACGGATGGCATAGATAAGACCGTGGACAATCTCTCGGGCGGCAACCAGCAAAAGGTGGTTGTGGGGAAATGGCTTAATTTTGACACAAACGTTCTGCTTCTGGCAGACCCTGCAAAAGGCGTTGACGTTGGAGCCAAACGCGACATGTACCAGTTTATTATGAAACTGATTGAAGAAAAAAATATGAGCGTAATACTGTATGCGAGCGACAATGAAGAGCTCATCAGCTATTGCGACAGGGTGCTTGTTATGTACGAAGGAAAAATAGTGGGCGAAATAGAAGGCAACAAGATCAACGAGGAATCAATCATTTCTATGTCCATGCAGGTAAACACACAGAACAAGGAGGGAGCCTGATGAATTCCATTGCTAATTCCAAGCGCAATACCGTAGTAAAATGGTTCTCCCGGCAGGATTCTGCACCGGTGATCATTTTTATTGCGATGATCGTTATTGTCGCCATATTGCAGAACAACTTTTTTCAGCCTTCTTCATTAAAAAATAGTATTAATTCTTTTGCACCGCTGATTTTGATGGCGATGGGGCAGGCGATTGTTCTTGTTTCCGGCGGGCTGGACCTTTCCTGCGGAACGTCCATGGCGCTTATGTTGTGCGTTTTGGCCAGAACCATGGACGCAAAAGACCCGGTTTCCGGCGTTTGGGCGCTTGTGATTACAGCGGGCGTTATGCTGGGGATTGGGCTTTTAAACGGCTTTGCGGTGGGGTATTTAAAATTGCCTCCCATCATTGCCACCTTTGCCACTTCTTATATCTGGTATGGAATTGCGCTGTTTGTTATGCCCACGCCCGGAGGCCAGGCCGTTAACTGGATGCGGGCGTTTTTTGATTTTAAAGCGGTAACAGACATGCCGGACTTCTTTAAGAGTTTTGGGGCGGTTATCCCGACTTCCGTTTTACTGGTGATTGGCGCCTGTATTTTATGGTATTTTGTCAGCAGGACAAAAACGGGCAGATATATTTTTGCGGTTGGCTCCAACCGTATTACGGCTTACCAAAGCGGCATCAATACCGCTAAAATACAGACGACGGCGTATATTTTGAATTCTTTCTTTTTGTTTTTATGCGCGCTGTATTTTGTGGCGCAAAACCAGGCTGGGAGCGCCAGAATTGGCGACCCGCTCACACTGCAGGCAATCGCCGCCGCGGTGATTGGCGGCATAGCGCTGAACGGCGGAAAAGGCAACATATTTTTTGCAATATTGGGCGCGATCATATTAAGCCTGGTAAATAAGATCATATTTTTTGCCAACCTGCCGGACGCATACCAGACGCTGGTAAGCGGGGTGATTATTATCGTCGCGATTGCTTCTTCCGCAATTTACGCAACCATCAATGAAAAATCCGTTCTGAAGGGAGGCAACTAGCGCATGGAAAAAAATATGATCGGACTTAAAGGAAACAGAATAACGGCGTACAATTCTTTTCAAAGATACAGGAAAATGATTATTGCTGTTGTTTTGATTGTGGTTCTGTATATTGTGGGCCAGATTGTAACCGGATCGTTTCTTTCGCTTTCCCAGGTACTGCTTACCTTTAAATTTGCTACCTTCATTGCCTTGTTTGGGTTGTGCCAGATGCTTGTGATTTGTGCGGGGGGAGATATAGACCTGTCTGTAGGTTATACGGCTACTCTGGTTGCCGTGTTGACTGCGCGGGCGATGGACGGCCAAAATGAAACATTGTGGCTCGCGATATTGATCGCCATTGGCGTGGGTTGCCTTGTGGGGCTTGGAAACGGCCTTTTGACGGCGTATGTAAAGCTGCCTTCCCTGGTTGTCACAATGGCCATGGCAAATATTGTGCAGGGCGTCGTAAATGTGTATTCTGCAGGCACCAGCATAACCGGCCAACCTTCGCCCGTTTTGGTTCAGTTGTCCGCCAAAATGTCCGGCATGTGGCCCAATATTTTGTGGGTATTGATTGCGGTGGCGTTTGTGGTAATGTTTATCATGTACCGAACCAAAATCGGGGTTAAGATCAAGGGGGTTGGTTCCAATCCTGTAACAGCTTATTTAAGCGGCATCAATGTAAAGCGGGTGAGGACCACGGCGTTCATGGTCAGCGGCGTGATAGCGGGCCTGGTGGGATTGCTTTTGATAGGCAATCAGGGCCAGGCGTTCAAAGACATGGCTTCCATGTACGTAATGCCCAGCATTGCGGCGGTTGTTATTGGCGGGATGTCTCTCAATGGCGGCGAAGGCAATTACATTGGCGTAATATTGGGCGCCGTTGTATTGCAGACGCTCACGAACCTGTTTGTGGCGTTTGGCTGGGGAGACGCCGGAAAATGGGTAGGATACGGCATTATCCTTCTGCTGATGCTGATTGCCTATGTACGTGAGAGAATGAACAGATAATTGTTTTTGTGTCGTATAAACCGCAAAAATTTTGAAACAGAAAAGCAAAGATGGCGGGCTGCGGGTCTGCCATCTTTGTATAAACAGGGGTAAAAATCTGGCTGTATGGAGAAACAATATGAAAAACGAGTTATTTAAACGTGAATTATCTGTGGACAATTATCTTGAGCGGATCGGTTATGGAAGTTTGGTAAAATTGGACGAGGCAGGATTATATGGGGTGCATGAAGCGCATTCGTACGCTGTTCCATATGAAAATCTGGAAATAATGGACGGGAAGCCGCTTACGCTGGATGTGGAGTCAGTATACAACAAGATTGTTGTGCGCAGGAGGGGCGGATATTGTTTTGAGGTAAACGGACTATTTTCCTGGCTTTTAAGCCAACTGGGATTTGGGCCGGTGGAGTATTTTGGCCGCTGGATGTGGAACGAACCGCTGAAAGCGCCGCTGAAAAGGCACAGGATATCCAAAGTAAAGATTGGCGGAATCTCTTATATATGCGATGTGGGCGTGGGAGTGCCTACTTATGTGCGGCCTCTTGTTTTTGAGGTTGGGCTTGTGCAGGAGCAATGCGGAATCTCTTTCAGGATTATACAGGACGATGTTCTTGGATACCTGGTGCAGAGGGCTTTTAAAGACAAAGACTGGGAAAACTTTTTTTCGTTTACAGAGGAGCGCGCGCTGCCCATTGATTTTTATTATGCGCATTACTGGTGCACCACGCATCCGGATTCTATTTTTTTGAAAAATACAATGGTGCATCTGCCTACGAAAAACGGGCGGAACACAATTGCGGATATTTTTGATCCGGTTGCCGCAATTAAAGTGCGCGAATTCCGTTCCACAATGCCGGACGGCAGCGTTTCCCGTTTTATACCCAGGAACCGCCAGGAATATGCCCAGGCGTTAAAAGAATTATTTGGGATAGAAGAATAGGTGCTTGCGATTGCAATTGCAGTGCAGTACGGCGGTGCAGGTTTTTGCCCCAAAAAAACAGGATGCGGCTCCGTATCTTGCTTTATTGCGTAAATTGATAAAATGTTTGAACAATATGAACTTGATTGTGTTATAATGAATCCTGTTTGTATCACTCTGTTATTTTATTAGTACCAAGTTTTGATTGCCGTTTTGAACAGGCAAATTATTTTGATTTTCAAAAACAATAACAAAAAAGGAGATACGTTATGGAAGAGCTTATTGGGCAGAAAAAAGAAGTGCGTATGAAAAACTGGTATATCGCCGGTATTGCGGCGGGATGTTTGTTTGTTGCCGCTACGGTATTGCTGTCGGTTTTTTTCTACCAGACGGTAACGAATGCGTACGACGCAAAGTCTATCGTGCTTGGCATTTTAAGCAGTATAGCTGACCAGTTTGGATTGGTGGTAATTGCCTCTTTGGTTTTTTATTCCGGGCTTTTGGGCAGGAAGCAAAATAAAGATTTGTTTTTTAAAAATATGTTTTGGGTTCTGCTCATACTTGTGTTTTATTATGTAATGCCCAAATTAACATACTTCTACAATGTGGCGGAATATCACAGCACCATTAATGTGCAGCAAACGCTGTATATCTTGTTTTCTATTATCCCGCAACTTATATTCGCCGCTTTTTTGGTTTCATTTGCGTATCAGGGCAATAGCAAGAGCAAAAAAATACCCGCCGCCTTTGCGTGGGTTTCCGTACTGGCATCAGCAGTGGGCTTTGCAAACCAGGTGATATTCGTAATTGTTCAAATTGCTTCGGGCAGCAAAACCATGGACGTCTGCTATTACGCCATGGCTGCGTTTGGCGCGCTTTCATTATTTTTGCTTTCCGTTGTGTTCTACCGGATAGCGCAAAAGGCCGAATTTTACGGGATGTGACTTTTTAATAGAACAAAACAAAATCAGATTTCTGCCAAAAACGGGTAGACATACAAAATAAAATGGCTTATATTATTGATAAACTGAATTTTATTTTGTTGCAAAGTCTTTTGTATTTCATCAAAAGGCTATTCTTATTCAAGATTATTGAAACGTTTCAGGATTCTGTTATCTGGGTGTTGACTGAAAAAACTAAACAGTTGGGATACCCAATTTAATTTTTGATTTGTAATACATTTTAGAAGGAGACTAAAAATGAATGATCTGATCCAAAAGGAAGAAATGAAAACCATATCCTCGTATGCGGGCAACAAGCCGGATTATGTGCAGGGTGGGGGTGGAAATACGTCCGTAAAGTTTGACGGACAACTGATGGCAATTAAAGCCTCGGGATATACTCTGGCAGAAATCACGACGGAGAAGGGTTATGTAACAGTAGATTATCCAACCATCAGGGAGTATTACAATTTGGTTGATACGGCTGCGGACAAAGATTTTGAGAAAGAAAGCCTGGCCGTTAATTTATCCAGCATCCGGCTGCTGGACGGCATGGAAGAAAAACGCCCTTCCGTTGAGGTGGGTTTCCATTCCTTTTTATCCAGGTGCGTGATCCACACGCATTCCGTGTATGCAAACGTATTATGCTGTTCGGAAGAAGGAAGAAGTATAGCGGGGAATATATTTGGGCCCGGCGGCAGCTATCTGTTTATGCCGTATATAGACCCGGGGTTCAGGCTTACGCTTGGGATTAAACAGGCCGTGGATGCATTTGCCGCCAGATGTGGCAATGCGCCGGACGCTATTTTTTTGGATAATCATGGGTTAATTGTCCATAATGACGACGCGCAGACAGCCATCCGGATACACGAGGCAGTGAACGGAAAAATTCGGGAATATTTGAACCTGGAAAACTTTCCGCAGCCCCGGATTAAAAAAGTAGAAGGCGGCTATGTAAGCGATACGGATTATTTAATGCAGTTTGTGCAAAAAAAAGGCATTGGCGAAGCGTATTTTAACACGCTGCAATTATACCCGGACCAACTGGTGTACCTGGGGGGGAAATTTGGAACTTCTATTGAGGTGGACCCGCTCTTGGGCAGGGTGCTTTACAAGGGGGGCGAAAAGGAAGCGCAGACAATGGAAGAAACCCTGCTGGGCGTTGTTTATGTAGCGAATTCAATAGAAAAGGCGGGCCTTACGCTCAGGCAGATGGACGAGGGCAGCGCGTACTTCATAAACAATTGGGAGAGCGAAAAGTACCGTTCCAAGCTTGCCAAATAAGCGGATTCGCAGCGTATTTGTCTACCTGGAAGGAGGAAGTTATGAAGGAATATATAGCGGTGGATTTAGGAGCGAGCAACGGGCGCACCATACTGGGCAGCTTTGACGGCAGCAGCCTCTCACTGGGGGAATTGAACCGTTTTGAGAATAATTACATACGCGTAGGGGACGCGTATTATTGGGATATATTGCGCCTTTTTTCCAGTATAAAAGAGGGGCTTGTTCAATATGCCAAAAAACACGACGGCGAAATAGCTGGCATAGGAATAGACACCTGGGGAGTGGATTTTGGGCTGCTGGACCGGAAGGGAAGGCTGGTTGGCAATCCGTATTCGTACCGTGACCCCAGAGGCGCGCGAGGCCAGCAGGCGTTCCATAATAAATATGGAGAAAGGGCAGCTTTTGATATTACGGGCATTGCCAATATGGAGTTAAATTCCATCTACCAGTTGTACGATATGGTGCAGACCGGCGCGCCGGAGCTGGAAATAGCAGACAAGCTGCTGCTGATACCGGATCTGCTGGAGTATATGCTGAGCGGTGAAGTTTCCACCGAGTATACAAACGCAACCACAACGCAAATGCTGGATAACCGTACAGGCAACTGGTCCGGAGAGATTCTGGAAATGCTGGGGCTGCCCGGTTCGCTTTTTACCGCAATTCAGATGAGCGGGGAAGCGAAGGGGGAACTGCTGTCCTATATCCAGCAGGAAACAGGCCTTAAAACCAAGCCGAAATTATATTGCGTAGGATCGCACGATACCGCCTCCGCGGTCGCCTCTGTGCCTGCGGAAACAGACCGGTTCGCGTTCATATCTTCCGGCACGTGGTCCCTGATGGGCATTGTGTCCGGCGCTGCCATTATCAACGACAAAGCTTACGGCGAGCGGTTTTCCAACGAAGGGACGATATCGGGCGCGTACCGTCCTTTAAAAAATATCATGGGGCTTTGGATCATTCAGAACTGCAAACGCCAGTGGGACAGGGAACAGGTTTGCAGTTGGGACGATTTAGTGCGCGTGGCGGAGCAGGCGCCGGCCTACCGCTCCTTTATTGATGTAAACGCGCATGCGTTCTTTGACGGTGACAGTATGCCGCAAAAAATACAAAGCTACTGCAAACAAACAGGGCAGCAAGTGCCCCAGACCAGGGGGGAGATCACCCGGGTTGTATATGAAAGCCTGGCCATGAGCTACCGGCAGACGTTTATTGGGCTGGAGGAATTGAGAGGAGGGCGCATAGACGTGCTTCATATTGTGGGTGGCGGATCAAAAAACAGTTTGCTCAACCAATTTACGGCCAACGCCATTAACCGGGAAGTGATAGCGGGGCCTGCAGAAGCCACCGCAATTGGAAATCTGCTGGTGCAGATGGAAGCGGCGGGCGACATAAAGGGCCAGAAAGAAATGCTGCAGGTGATTCGCAATTCGTTTGACGTGCAAAGTTTTGCGCCGCAGAATGCATCCGAGTGGGACGAACAATACGAACGGTACCTTAAAATAACACGGCGGTAATGCTTTGTTTTCCAATGTTAAAATAATATCGGGGAACCTGTGGCAAAATTTGGTTGACAGGAGGCTGGATTAACGATAAACTAAAATTAAAATAACATTGGAGATGTTTTTGTGATTAAAAAGGTTCTAGTTGCTCCGGATTCTTTTAAAGGTACCATGTCTGCCCTGGAAATTTGTTTGATCATTGAAGATGCTTTTAAAAAATTTTCGCCAGAAACGCAAATTGTAAAAATTCCTGTTGCCGACGGCGGAGAAGGAACAGTAGACGCATACCTGGGAGGGCTTGGCGGGCAAAGCAGGACTGTGCGCGTGGCCGGGCCGCTGGGCGATATGGTAGACGCAAAGTATGGCATTCTGAAAGACGGCACAGCGGTAATAGAAATGGCTGCGGCTTCCGGCCTGACCCTGGTAAAAGGGGAACTGAAAGCTCTTGAAGCATCCTCGTTTGGCACAGGCCAGATGATTCTGGATGCCGTTGAAAACGGATGCGGCAGCATTATACTGGGGATTGGTGGCAGCGCCGTAAGCGACGGCGGCATAGGAGCGCTGTCTGCACTTGGCGTGCGGTTTCTGGACGCCAACGGAGCGGACGTGCCGCCCAATGCAAAAGGACTTTTGGAAATTCATACAATTGATGCCGGGGGGCTGCATCCCAAGGCCAGAAATATACAGATACGGATTGCCTGCGACGTGACCAACCCGCTTATGGGGAAAAACGGCGCGGCATTTGTATACAGTCCGCAAAAAGGCGCTACACCCGAGCAGGTGGAACGCATAGACGCAGGACTTGCGCATTACAATTCGGTTTTGACGAGGCACACGGGGGCGGACAGAAAGGATGTTCCCGGAACGGGCGCCGCGGGCGGCATTGCCCTTTCTCTGCTGGCGTTTTTAAACGCGGGGATAGAATCCGGAATAGAACTGATTCTGGATGTGGCGGGCTTTGATTCCAAACTAAAAGGCGCTGATTTTGTGATTACAGGAGAAGGCAAAGTGGACGGGCAAAGCGTGCAGGGCAAGGTTCTGGCAGGCGTTGCCAGGCATGCCGCGGCAGCCAGTGTGCCGGTTGTCGCCCTGGTTGGAGACGTTGGCCGGGGCTATGAAAAGCTCTACCAGACTGGCATAACGGCTATATTTTCCACAAACCGCGCGGCGGTTCCCTTTGAAGTAGCTAGACGTACATGCAAAGAAGATTTATCCTTTCTTATGGAATCATTACTAAAGTTTTATAACATAAAAAGCAGCTCAATGTAAGTGGAGTCTTGCCAAATGAAAAAAAACGTTACCTTAAAAACCATAGCAGATGAGCTCCATATCTCTGCAACGGCGGTCTCAAAGGCGCTGCGCGGAGAAGGAAGCATCAGCAAGGAACTCACTTCCAAAATCAAACAGATGGCTGAAGAACTGAATTACCAGCCCAATTCCATTGCCTCCAGTTTACGGACGAGACGGACCAAAACCCTGGGCGTGGTGATTTCGGACAGTACGTTTTCCCTGTTTGCGGCATTGATTGACGGCATTGAAAAAACGGCGCACGACCTGGGCTATAGCATCATTCTCTGCAATGCGCACGGCAGTGCGGAAAAGGAAAAAGACGCGGTCCGGACTCTTGTCAACAAGAGGATAGACGGCTTGCTATTGGCTGCATCCCTTTTGACGTCCAAAAAAGATAAAGAATTTTTGGATTCGTTTGAAGTGCCGTATTTGTTTATGGTGAGAAAATGCGACTATGACGAAGGCGATTATGTTGTAAATGACAATGTGGAGGGTACATTCCAGATCATTGATTACCTTCTTAAAACAGGCAGCAAAAAAATCTATTTTATCAATATTTCAGATACTATTACAACGTACCGGGAGAGGCTGCAGGGCTATCAGGAAGCACTTGCCGCAAATGGAGTAAAATTTGACGGCAATATTGTATACAACATAAAGCCAACATATGAAGAGGGCTATCATGCCGCAAGCCGCTTGCTTACAAGCCAGGGAAAAGAGAATATCCGGGCAATATTCTGCGGGTGCGATACGATAGCAATTGGCGTTATGGAACGCATTCTGGAGGAAAACATTCGGATTCCGGGAGACATTCGCCTGGCATCCTACGATGACATTGAATTTGCCGCGCATCTGCGCATACCCCTTACCACTGTGCGGCAGCCAACCTATAAAATAGGCCAACTGGGAGCGGAAAAGCTGATAGAAAAGATAATGGCAAATCCGGACCTGCATATCAATATGGTCATAAAGCCGGAGCTTGTGTTAAGGCAATCCACCTGAGCTTTTTGGGCCGTGCGGCCGAAAAGGCCTGCAAATGTTGACAAGTCTGAAGCGAATTGATACAATTTTAATGAAAGGTTTCAAATTTGCAGAGGGAAAGATGAGCAATACAGATAAAAAAATGGCAACCATTATAGATGTAGCAAAACTGTCCGGGGTATCGGTTGGGACTGTTTCGAATGTACTTAACGGAACCGCAAAGGTTTCGCACACAACGCAGCAAAAAGTGCACGAAGCTATTGAAGCCTTGAATTTTAGGCCCAACGATATGGCGCGCAGCCTTCGTTTTACCAAAACCAGGCTGGTTGGCTTTCTGGCTCCCGATATTAACGAATTTTATAACAGCGTGGCCAAACATTTCGTGGAGTACGCTTATCAAAGCGGTTATACTGTTTTGTATTCGGGCTGTGGTTATTCAAAGGAACGGGAGCGGGACCTGATTGACCTGCTGCTCCAGAAAAGGGCGGAAGTAATTGTTGTTATTGGGGGAAATTTTGACGAGGAATATCTCTGTGACCTGAACGATAAGGGGACAAAGCTTTTATTGCTGGACCGGCATATAGACAATTCCGGAATTCCATCTGTGGAATTTGACAATGCTTCCACTGTACGGAATCTGGTTGGCCTGCTTAAAATGAGCGGGCATAAAAAAATAGGCTTTTTTTCTGAGACCATCTGCATGACCAACCTGGAAGACCGTTACCGTGGATATGTACGGGGAATTGCGGACATACGGGCCCGATTAAACAGCGATTATATTTTTATATCCGATTCCCTGCAAATGAACAAAAAAACAAATGCGTATCTGGCAATGAAACATTTGCTGAAAACCAGGACCCTTGAAGAATTGCCGGACGTCTTTATTGTTACTTCAGACTATGTTGCGGTGGGTATGATGGATGCAATCCATGAATGCGGGCTGCGTATCCCCGAGGACATAGGCATTACGGGGTTTGATAATTCCGTGATATGCGAGTATTTGTCTCCTCCGCTTACCACCATTGAACAGGATGTTCAAAAGATGGGCGAAATTGGATGGTCTGTTGCGCAAAAAATGATTAATGGAAGTCTTAAAACAGATAAGCGGATATTACTTGCTCAAAAATTGATTGTAAGAGGAACAACAAAAATTAAAAATAGTATTGCAATTTAAAAAAGTATGAGTTACAATGCATATGAAAGGTTTCAAAAAAATGGGACTTTTCATTAATCCTTCAAAATACCATTTACATTGAAAAAATCCAAAGATTGAACAAAAAATGCATACGAAGTAAATTTTTTATTTCAAAAAATTGAAACCTTTCAAGTGGGAGAACGGATATGGCAAACAATACGCGCGGCTACGAATATGCAAAGGAAAAATATGCAGGAATAGGGGTAGATGTAGACAAGGCGTTGCAAATTTTAAAAGCGACTCCAATATCTATACATTGCTGGCAGGGAGACGATGTTGCCGGCTTTGAAAACATACAGGAAGGGCTATCCGGAGGGATTCAAACAACGGGAAATTACCCGGGAAAGGCCAGGAACGCTCAGGAACTGCGTGCAGACATTGAATTGATGCTTTCTCTGATTCCCGGCACAAAAAAAATAAACATTCATGCGTCTTACCTGGAGGCAGGCGGCAAAAAAGTTGATCGTGACGGTATATTGCCTGAGCATTTTGACAATTGGATCGCCTGGGCCAGACAGAACAACGTTGGACTGGATTTTAATTCCACTTCTTTCTCACATCCCAAAGGCGCGGACGGATTTACGCTTTCACATAAAGATGACGCGATTCGCTCATTTTGGATTGAGCACCATAAACGCTGCAGGCAGATTTCAAATTATATTGGCAGAAAACTGGAGCAAATATGTGTGCACGACATCTGGGTGCACGACGGTGAAAAAGAAATACCTGTAGATACTCTTTCACCCCGCATGAGATTGAAAGACTCACTGGATCAGGTCCTCTCTGAAAAAATGGATCACACATACCATATAGATGCGCTGGAAAGCAAACTGTTTGGCATTGGAAGCGAGTGCTATGTTGTGGGGAGCCACGACTTCTATCTGGCCTATGTGGCACAGCGGGACGATGTGATTTTAACCATGGATACAGGACATTACCATCCTACGGAAAAGGTGTCTGGAAAAATATCCGCGCTCCTGCCGTTTATTGAAGGCCTGCTTCTGCATGTATCCCGGCCTGAGCGCTGGGATAGCGACCATGTGACCGCTTTTGACGACGAGACCCGCGCATTAATGCGTGAAATTATAAAATGCAATGCGCTCTCAAGAGTATATGTTGCAACTGATTATTTTGACGCTTCCATCAACAGGATCGTAGCTTGGGTGGTAGGCGTGCGCAACGCGCAAAAAGCACTGCTGGAAGCGCTTTTGATGCCTGTGGATCAATTGAAAAACATTGAGTTTGGCAATGATTTTTCATCCAGGCTGGCAATGACGGAGGAACTTAAAACAATGCCGTTTGGAGCTGTTTGGGATTATTACCTGGAAACTGAAAATATGCCCGGCGGTTTTGACTGGATTGCAAAAGTGAAGGAATACGAATCAAAAGTACAACTCAAAAGAGGCTGAAAGATGAAAAAGTATTTATGTGTAATAGAAATTAAGCCCGAATTTGAAAAAGAGTATATTGCTATCCACTTAAATCCGTGGCGCGAAATGCTGGAAGCCATCCGGGATGCGGGGTATACAAAAGAGGCTTTGTTTTACTATAAAAACCAGTCGATTATTTATCTGGAATGCCCGGATGATACGTCGCACCAGGAATGCAATTCCAAATTAAGGTCAACGGATGCATGTAAAAAGTGGGATATTACGGTTTGCCCGTGGTTCGCGGCGGACCCGGTGATGTGCGAAAAAATATTCGACCTGAATCAGCAATTGGAAGGCAAACTGCTGACGGATTGAAAATTAAAAAACTATTGACAAATAAAATAAAGAGTGCCACAATGGGTTTAACGATAAACCTATAATTTCTATAAGAAAAATTATTATTAAGCCAAAAAAGAAAAATACATTCTGCAAATTAATTAATCGGTAAATTAAAAGTATTAAGAAAAGCAGCTATTTTGTTCTGTATGGATATGCAGACAAATAAAAAATAATCCAATGAAAAGAATCAAGGAGGAGTAGAAATGAAAAAGTTATCAGTAGTGATAGCGATTGTTGTGGTGGTACTAATGGTACTGGCCGCATGCACAGCAACGCCCGCTGCATCGTCGGAAGCCGCTGCATCGTCGGCAGCACCTGCGTCGTCGGCAGCTCCCGCATCATCTGCAGCTGAGGCATCGTCTGCAGCGCCGGCTTCGGCTGACAGCAGCACCAGCAGTATTGTAACGACGCCGCCGCAGGTGGCTACAACCGGAAATGAAGATGTGGTTGTGGGTTATAATGCAGGTTCAGATTCGATCGAATTCTTTACAAACGTGTACAATAGCTTAAAATTTGAAGCTGCCAAATACGGCGTAAAATTGTTGTACACGGTATCGGGTTTCGATCCGCAGAAGATTATGCCTAACGTTGATTCCCTTATGATGCAGGGCGCGAATGTTATTATCGACTTTAACGTTAATAACGAAGTTGGTGGAAACATCGTGGACGTTGTTAAACAGAAGGGCGGCAAAGGCGTTATTGGTATAGATGTGGAATATTTCTCCGCCAATAAAACAGACCGCGCATGGTTCATGGGCGCCAACAACCAACAGGCCGGCGAACTTTGCGGCGAGGCGATTGCCAAATATGCAAAAGAAAATAAAGATGGAAAAATTGACGCTTTAGTGCTTTTCTTTAACTCCGAAAACGGCGATCTGGTTAAAAAGAGAATGGGCGGCGCAATTCAGGGCCTTGAAAAAGCAGGAATCAAGCTGACTGAAGACCAGATATTCTGGATTGATATGGGCGGCGGCGGTTCGGATACAACCATTCAGGGCAAGGACAAATTTGCAGCCTTCCTGACGGCTCATCCGGATATGCACAGCATAGCCACAGTAGCTGTGAACGACGAAACAACGCAGGGTATCTTTGCGGCTGCTCAGACAGCCAACAGGACAGACGATTGCATACTCGCTTCCCATAACGTGTCTGCCCAGTTTGTAAACCTGGCGTTGAAAAAAGATCCTTCGGCTAAATGCTGGGTTGGCTCCGTTGCGTATTATCCTGAGAAATACGGTGAGTATCTGATCCCCATGGCGATTGAGATTGCACAGGGCAAGAACGCAGATCCCAGCAAAGAGTATGTTATGACGCATCAGTTCATAACGCAGGATATGATACCTGAATACGAAAAACAGGTAGAAGAGTATAAAGCTCAGTTCACAAAATAAAGCCTAAGGTATTTTGAAGTAAAGTTGCCGCTGCCCTAAGCGGCGGCAACTTTTTCAATAAGCTCATAACAGCTTATAAGGAGAAACTATGAGTAGTGAATACAGACTTCAAATGAAGAATATTACCAAGCAATTCCCCGGCGTTCTGGCATTGAGCAATGTTGATTTAGAGGTTAAAAAAGGCGAGATTCTTTCGGTTATCGGAGAGAACGGCGCGGGAAAATCAACATTGATGAAAATTTTGTCCGGAGCACTTGCTGTAGAAAAAGGCGAAATTTATTTGGATGGAGTTCTTGTTCCGCCCGAGAAGACTCCTAAAGAAAGAATGGACATGGGAATTGCCATTATATATCAAGAGCTTAATTATCTGGATGAAATGACAATAGCGGAAAATTTGTTTATGGGAAACCTTCCGCTCAAAGGCAAACTCATTAAAACGGTTGATTACAAAAAACTGTGGCAAAACGCTAAAGAACTGCTAACAAAATTTGACCTGCCGTACGATCCTTTTTCATTGGTTGGAAGTTTAACAGTTGCTGAAAAGCAAATGGTTGAGATATTAAGAGCGGTTTCCAAGGATTTAAAAGTACTTGTAATGGATGAACCAACGTCGGCTCTTTCAGAAACTGAAATTGTCCGGTTGTATACATTGATCAGGGAAATTGCTTCAAAAGGCGTCTCCATACTTTATATTTCGCATAAGCTTGACGAAGTCTTTGAGATTTCGGACAACGTGCAGGTAATGAGAGACGGCCAAAGGGTTACATACCAAAGTATTAAAGAAGTAACAAAAGAAAAACTAGTTGAATTTATGGTGGGCCGGGAAATTGAAGATATGTATCCCAAGGAAGTTGTTGAAATTGGCGAGACAGTACTTGAAGTGAAAAACCTTTCTTGCCAGATTGCAAAAGATATCAGCTTCACAGTGCGGCGCGGTGAAATATTGGGGTTGTTCGGCCTTTTGGGTTCGGGACGCACCGAAACGGTTGAGGGGTTGATTGGCAAACGCCATATGTGCCAGGGATCTGTGTACCTGGAAGGCAAACAGGTAAAGATAGATGATCCCATTGCGGCCAAAAAGCTCGGGATAGCCTATGTGTCGAACGACAGGAAAAAAGAAGGCCTGGTATTGATACACAGCGTGCTGGATAACACCAGTGTAACGGTGATAGACGACCTGGTGCGCGGGTTTGTGATCGATAAGAAAAAAGAAGCGGAGCTTGTTAACGAATGGGTTGCAAAGCTGAACGTAAAAACGCCCAATCTTCAGGTCCAAATGGATTCGTTATCGGGCGGAAACCAGCAAAAAGTGGTTATTGCCAAATGGTTGCTGATCAATCCCAAGGTATTGATTTTGAACGAACCCACCAGAGGCATAGACGTTGGCGCAAAGGTTGAAATATACAGGCTTATGGAAGACCTTTGCAAAAAGGGGATTGCCGTTATTATGGTGTCATCCGAATTGCCCGAGACCATAGGAATAGCGGACCGGATACTTGTATTTAAAGACGGAACAATCAGAGGCGAATTCATGCGGAGTGAATTTACGCAAAAAGATATATTACAAATTGCCGTAGGAGTGAATTGATATGAGTACGAATAAAGCTGAAGCAAAAATGACTATTCAAAATAGTCGCACAATGCAGGAAAGAATTAAAGGAATGGGTAATAACCTCAGTTTGCTGATTGCCATTGTGGCGCTATGCATAATACTGGGGTTTACCAACAAGTTCTTCTGGACATGGGACAACTGGATGACGTTATTGTTATCGGCAGCCGTTTTGATCATCAGGGCATCCGGCGCCACGGTGGCCATGCTTACCGGCGGTATGGATATTTCTCAAAATTCTGTGGGCGCGTTTTCTGGTATTTTGATCGCAACGCTTGCGCTGAACAATGCGGAAATATTCCCGGCTTGGCTGTGCATACTGTTGTCCATCGGCCTTGGATTCGCCCTTGGCTCTTTAAACGCGTTTTTGATTGCGCATATAAAAATAAACCCCATTATAACTACTCTTGGAACAATGATGATCTACCGCGGATTTGCCTGGCTCATTAACGGCAAAACCATGATGATAGCGGATCCCACGCTGATTGCAATGGGCCGCGAAAGAATACTTACAATTAAAGACGCAACGGGAGACGTTACTTTTCCGGGCATACCGTATTCGGTTATTATAGCCATAGCAATATTCATATTCATCTATTGGCTCCTTAAATACACGTCTTACGGCAGGAAGATATACATGGTGGGAGGAAACGAGAACGCCAGCTTTTTATCGGGCATCAACGCTTCAAGAGTAAAATTTATTGCGTATCTCTTCAGTTCTGTAACCGCTTCTTACGCCGGCTTCCTTCTTGCGTGCCAGGTAGGCGCGGCGCTTCCCCAGTCGGGAGCAGGAACGGAAATGCTCACTATAGCGGCCGTTGTACTGGGCGGGCTTTCACTATCCGGAGGCAAAGGTTCCATGACAGGCACCATGCTTGGCATATTGATATTAACAATAATAAGCAATGGCCTGGACCTGAACCAGATTCAATCCCAGGTACAGCTATCCGTAACAGGCGCGGTACTAATACTCGCCGTATTGCTGGACGTAGTCCGCAGTGGATCGCTCAAAAAGCAATAACTCCTGATATAAAAACAGGGCGGGAAGCCCTATACGGGCTTCCCGCGTATTCAACATACTGTTTTGGATGATGCGTATGAAAGTAAATGGACCTTTTACAATAACGGTATTTATTCAGAGAGTTTATTTAAATGCCGTTTTTTATTTAAAAGCTTACGGACGTTACATCCAATTGAATCAAGCAAAAAATCAGATCCTAAACTAAAGGGGGAATAAATGATGATTCCAGAATCCATCAGAAAACCAAACAAAGAAAGAACGGTCGCGGCTTTACTGGGCCAGCCAACAGACAGGGTGCCGCACTTTGAAGTTGCCATAGAAGACAAAGTATGCAAGGCGATCTTAGGGCGGGAGGTTGGATCAACGCTTGCCGCATCCAGAGGGGCCTCGGACGAAACGTTTGTAACGCCGCCCATGAACCCCAAGGATTATATTGAGATTGTAAACTTTAACGGGCAGGACGTGATTGGCTTTGAAGCACTCTGGGCTCCGTTTAAATACAAAGACGAAAAAGGAGACATACACATCGTATCGGACGGCAGGATCAAGAGCTTTGAGGAGCTTGAGAAAATAATCCTTCCGGATTGGAAGCTGGACTTTGAACCCCGCAAGAAATATTTTGACATATACAACCAGGCTTTAAAGGGCACAAATATTGGTACGTTCATACTTACTGGCACAATATTCCAGACGTGTTATCAGTTTTTGGTGGGGTTTGAAGACTTTTTTGCTCTGGCATATACGGATATAGAATTTATAGAGCATATGATGGACCTGTGCCTGGATTATTACATGAAGGTGATAGAAATTGCGCTGGACAGCAACATTTCTTTCTTGTTTTTGGGGGACGACGTAGCGTTTGGCTCTGGCGTTTTTATGAATCCGGTTAAATTCAAAGAGATGTGGCTGCCCAGGTACAAAAAGATGGTGAACCTGGCCAAGCAGGCGGGCGTGCCCGTGCTGTTCCACAGCTGCGGCAATATAACCGAGATATTTGAAGACGTAATCATGGAACTGGGTGTGGACGGCGTAAACCCCATTGAGCCCTATTCCATGGATATTTACGATATAAAGAAGAGGTTTGGAGACAAAATTTCCATCAGCGGAAATATAGACATCGCGGGCCCCCTGGCGTTTGGATCGCCTGAAGACGTTAAAAAAGATGTGCGCGAGCATCTGGAAAAACTGATGCCGGGCGGCAGGTATATCTGCAGTTCCAATCACAGTATTATGAACGATATACCTCTGGAAAACTACAAGGCAATGATAGAAACAATTTTTGAACACGGCCGGTACTAAGGAGGCACCCTATGGCTGAAAAATACCAGGTTTACACAAACCAGCAGTCCGCGGAAGACTGGGGCGCTGTGCAGATCAATCCCACCCGGGAAGAACGGGAACGGCTGCGCGCGCTGGCCGGGCGGTTTGCGGAGATTGCGCACAGCGGTGAAATGGCTGTGCGCAAACGACAATGGAAGGCGCTCAGGGACTTAAAACCGGAACGGCCCATGATTTTATTCGAGACTTTTTCCGTAGCGGATTTTCTGCCCGAAAGTGAACTCAGATGCCTGCACCCTTACCTGAGGAATGTGGAGAAGTCGCTTCTGTATGGCCTCAAACAGTATGGGGAAGTGGGGGACGATATTGTTCTGGAGAAATATTTTCAGCTTGCATGGCGCATAATCCGCTCCGATTACGGCGTTAAGATTGAGGAGCATCATGCGGAAAATTCCATGGGCTATATGTCCAACTTCCCGATTGCCACACCGGACGACCTTGGCAAATTAAAAGAGCGCGCCTTTTATGTGGACCGGGAGCGGACGCTTGGATTGAAATATACCCTAATAGATATTTTTGGCGATCTGCTGCCTGTTCGTGTTGGCAATTATGACAACTTTTTTCCGGATATAGGATTCAACCCGTTTGTGGGCAACAACGCGCCCGTGCTTACCATGGATTTGTTCAAACTGGTGGGCAACGAGAATATGCTGTTCTGGCCGTATGATTATCCCGAGGCGTTAACAGAACTGCTGGAGTTTTTAACGGCGGACCGGATGCGTTTTTTAAAATGGCTGAAGGAAGAGAAAATTCTGGCCCCCAATACGGATAACCAGTTCGCGGGGCCTTCCGGCTACGGCTATGTTTCAGAACTGCCTGATGCGCAGGGCCAAATGGATGTGGATTCAAAAGACTGCTGGACCTGGTGCGAGTCCCAGGAAACCAACCTGTTCTCCCCGCAGATGTTTGACGAATGGTTTTTGCCGTACCTTGCGAAATACGCAAACCAGTTTGGCCTGGTTTCCTATGGCTGCTGCGAACCGGTGGACGACCGGATTGAATACATCAAGAAGGCGATTCCGGGTCTGCGCACCGTATCTGTCTCCGGGTGGAATAATTTTGAGCAGGTTGCGGAATCGCTGGGCAAAGAGTATGTGTACTGCCGCAAGCCCAATCCCACCTTTATCAGTGGCGCAGAGCCAAATTGGGAGGGCGCGGAGGAGGATATCCGGCGCACGTGGAATTGCACCCGCGATAAGGTTGTGGAGTTTATTGTGCGGGACGTATACGACATTGCCGGTGATGCGGGCCGTATTGCCGAATGGGTGAAGATGGCCCGGAGAGTTATTGGGCTTTAAAAGAAGTGAATAATTATGTTTGAAAATGCTTTTAATTTAAAATTTAATCTGCATAAGGCATATGTGGATATAGGGGTCAGCGATGCGGACACGGTTCGCCTGGCGCACGCTTACGGCATTGCTCCTGATGAAATTGGCGGTATACTTGCGGGCTTTGCGGCTGAGAACCAAAAGAATGCCCGGGCCATACTTGCGGATTATCCAGATATCTATATAAATACGCAAACCCAGTATAAGATTGCCTACATGGGGGATTCCATCACCAGCGACCGGACCAGCCACCAGCGGATTATGCAGGCGATATTAAGCCCGTACAAGAATATAGAGATGCGGGATATTTCCATATCCGGCTGGAAGGTAAGCGACATTTTGACGGCGTATTATCCCGGTATCGGCAATTTTGCGCCCGATATTGCGGTTTTAATGATAGGCACGAACGATATGCGCATCACAGACGATGAATACGGCCTGAATCATACGAGCCTGCGGGAATACGAACGGGATCTGGCCTATGTGGTAAAAAAACTCACGGGAAGCGGATGCCGGGTGATTCTTTGCACGCTGCCGCCCTTTTGCATGGCAAAAATGACGCCTGCGCTGCCGGACTGGAAGATACTCTACAGGCAAGAAGACCTGGGGAAATATGACCGCGTAATCGCCAAAACGGCTAAACAAAACAACTGCATTCTGGTTGATATGCGCGGCATATACACTAGGTACAACCCTGCGGATATCACCATAGAAGACGGGCTTCATTTGAATTCAGCGGGCCATGCTTTGCTTGCCGGGGAAGTGTTTAAAGCGCTTTATCCTCTGCTGCAGGCGTAAAAGCGGCAATGTTTCGCACGCAAAGCGGCAGAACGAGCGCGTGCCTTGTTTTTGCCAGATGATCCTGCAACAATAAATCAACAATAAATGAACAAGAAGGAAGGAGCGCATACCTATTTTAAGTGGGAATGCAAGGTTGTAAACAGATATGAACGAAAGGGAACGTTTTTTAAACACATTCAGATACAAGCCCGTAGACCGGGCGGTTAAATGGCCGCCGCTGGACGTATGGGCCACTACATGGAAGCGCTGGGAACAGGAGGGCCATACAAGCATGGCCACCCAGTTGGTGGGGGAGCACGGCGGAGCCGGGAACCTGAACTTCTGGGATTATTTTGGCTGCGACCGGCAGGACGAAGTGGGCATTTATTATGGCTTCTCGCCTGGATTTGAATACAAGGTGATTTCGGAAGATGACAAGACCATTACATACCGGAATCATGAAGGCATTGTTATGCAGGAATACAAGGAAGGACGCGAAACGTCTATGCCCCACTGGCTGGATTTTCCCATCAAGACTGCGCAGGATTTTCACGATAACCTGTACCGCTGGGAATTAAATTTTGAGTCGCGCTTCCCCGAAAACTGGCTTGATAAATGCAAACTGTGGAAACACCGCCAGGTGCCCCTGCGCATGTGGGCGGACAGGGAAGGCGGATTCTTTGGGCCGCTGCGCAACCTGTTTGGCATAGAAGGCCTTTCCTATATGTTTTATGACGATATTGAGCTGATTGAGGAAGTACTGGACCAGAAGGTGGAATGCATGATCCGCATCATAGACCGTATTATGCAGGATATTGATTTTGATTACTTTATTTTCTGGGAAGATATGTGCTTTAAAACAGGCCCGCTGCTTTCACCCGAGTTATTTAAGAAATACCTGGTGCCGCGCTACAAAAAAGTAACAGACCATCTGCGCTCCAAGGGAATAGACATTATATTTGTGGACAGCGACGGCGACGTGACAAAACTGGTACCGCTCTGGCTGGAGGCGGGCGTAAACGGTATACTGCCTTTTGAAGTGCAGTGCGGCATGGACGTAAATGCGTTCCGCAAACAATACGGCAAAGACCTGCTTTTGATTGGCGGCATAGATAAACGCGTTTTAATCACTGGCGGAAAAGATATAGACAACGAACTGCGGCGCGTAGCTCCGCTGGTGGAGCAGGGCGGATACATTCCCTGGCTTGACCACTCGGTGCCGCCGGATGTGAGTTACGAAAATTTTCTCTACTATATGGACCAAATGGAAAAGCTGTGCAACGGGACCCTGTAAAATAATATTTATGATCCGGCGTTCCGCTTGGAGGGGTGCCGGAATCTTCGGTTTTAAAGAACTTCAGTTACTCGGACAGAAACCAGAATCATTCTATTGACATGGAATGATTTTGGTTATACAATTGGTTTAACGATAAACTAAACAAGGGGTGCGTGTATGAATAAATTTCAATTCTTTGGATTTTCCACATTTCTGATTACAACGGATAACGGACTCAATATTCTGATCGATCCATACATAGACGATAACCCGAAAGCGCCTATGAAAACGGCCGATTTGCCAAAGATCGATTTAATTCTGGCCAGCCATGGCGCATTTGACCATATGAAAGACACCGGAAAAATTGCCATGCGGGACGGCAGCAAAATTATCTGCGGTGGTGAAACGATGAACTTACTGATGGATCAAGGCGTTCCCAAGGGACTGATCAAAAACACGGTATGGGGCCTTGCGGTGGAGCAGTGCGGCATTGTTGTGCGGCCGGTGGTCAGCATGCACAGGTCTTCGGTGGTGCTCTCAACGGGCGTTGCCATGGACGGGTTTGCACTGGGATTTATTATCTATCTGCCGGACGGCACAAGGGTGTACAACGCTAGCGATACGGCCCTGTTCAGTGATATGAAGCTTATCGGGGAGCTGCACCGCCCGCAGGTAGGCTTGATGAACGTGACTATAGAGAACTGTTTCGATTTTTTGCCCGAGTTCCTGACAGGCGAAATGACGCCCTACGAGGCTGCTCTTGCCAGCCAGTGGCTGGGATTGGAATACGCCGTCGCCTGCCATTATACGGACAAAAACAACAAGGATGTGGCTGAATTTGAAAATATATTAAACCTGATGCGGGACAAGAACGGAACAGGGTCGCCTATTCCGGTCATCATGGATCCGGGCGAAACGTTTGTGTATCCGCCGCAGAAGAAATAAGGAGGAAAGAAAAATGGGAAAAATAGGATTTATTGGCCTTGGGATCATGGGAAAACCCATGGCCAAGAACTTATTGAAAGCAGCGTATGAACTGATTGTATACGATATAGTCCCCGAAACGGTTGCGGAACTGGAGGCGGAGGGCGCAAAGAAGGCTGGAAGTATTGCGGAAGTGGCCTGTGTGGCAGACGTGATTGTGACCATGCTGCCCAACTCGCCCCATGTGCGGGAAGTTGTGCTTGGCGCGGGCGGTATTCTGGAGAATGCAAAAAAAGGCGCGATTATAGTGGATATGAGCTCTATTTCCCCTATTGTGGCGCAGGAGATAGAAAAGGCGTGCGCAGAAAAAGGCGTTGTTTACCTGGATGCGCCGGTATCTGGCGGCGAGCCAAAGGCAACGGACGGAACGCTGGCCATCATGGTGGGCGGAGATGAAGAAGCGTTTTATCAAGTGAAGGATATGTTGCTTAAGATGGGAGCCTCCGCCGTTCTGGTGGGCGGCAGCGGCAGCGGCAACGTGACCAAGCTGGCAAACCAGATCATTGTGGCCCTTAACATTGCGGCCATGAGCGAGGCGATGGTGCTTGCCGCCAAAAGCGGCGTGGACCCGGAGAGGGTGTACAGCGCCATACGCGGAGGCCTGGCGGGTTCCACGGTGCTGGACGCCAAGATGCCCATGGTGCTGGCGGGCAACTTTAAGCCCGGATTCCGCATGGAGCTGCATATCAAAGACCTGCAGAACGCGCTGGACGCCGCGCATACGGTGGGATCGCCCTTGCCCCTGACCGCGGAGGTCATGGAGATCATGCAGGCGCTCAAGGTTGCAGGCAAACAGAAGAACGACCACAGCGGGCTGGTGGAGTATTTTGAGCAGCTGGCCGGTATTGAAGTCAGAAAGAAATAGTAACGTCTTTTTGTGGGGTTTCACCCCACGCCCCACTTCTTTTCTATAGAAAAGAAGCAAAAGACTTTCATGTCAAAACGACGCTTCGCATCGTTTTGGAGCAAGCAGTTTATGAAAATAACGTATACCAGAGGCAAGCTAGCCTTTGTGTTTACCGCAATACCGGTAGCGGTATTGCGGACAAATGGGATTCCAAAGGTCTAACGGCCCTTTGGCGAGTGGACGGGGTCCCCAAAATCTTTGATTTTGGGGTGAAGGCGGGAGGCGAGTAGCCTCCAATAGAAAGAGGTTTCAAAATGGACAGCAAAACAAATAAGATCATCCGGGAAGCGATCCCCTGCCTGACAGAGCTGAAGGCTCCGGCAGAGCTTGACCTGGAGAAGCAGAAGCATATGTTTCGGCAGATGTGCGTGATCCGGGAGTTTGACACGCAGGTGCGCACGCTGTGGATGAAGAACGATATATACGGCCTTGCGCATTCCTATGTGGCGGCGGAAGCCATTGCGGTGGGCGCGTGCACGGCCCTGAACAAAGGCGACTGGATCACGTCTACGCACAGGGGCCACGGCCACACCATAGCCAAGGGCGCAAACGTGCGGGCCATGATGGCGGAGCTGCATGGCAAATATGAAGGCCTGAACCGCGGCAAGGGCGGCAGCATGCACATTGCGGATGTGGACATCGGCATGCTGGGCGCTACGGGCATTGTTGGCAGCGGCATGCCGATTGCAATCGGCTCGGCACTCTCCGCCAGGGTGCTTAAGAATAACAAGGTAACAATCTGCTTCCACGGGGACGGCGGAACCAACCAGGGTGTGTGGCACGAATCCATCAACATGGCAGCGGCCTGGAAACTGCCTGCGGTATTTTTGATTGAAAACAATCAGCACGCCATTGCAACCAAAGCCTGCTGGGTGTGCGGGGACGACCAACTGTACAAACGAGCGGCGGGGTACGGCATAGAAGGCGTGCAGGTGGACGGCTTTAATGTGTTTGAGGTATATAAAACCGTTAAGAAAGCCGTGGATAAAGCGCGCGCGGGCGAAGGCCCCACATTGATAGAAGCGCGTTTTATGCGCATACTTGGCCATTTTGTGGCGGACGACCAGTGGTACCGGGATGTGGAGGAAGCAAACCTGTTCTGGGAGGTTTGCCCCATCAAGCGCATGCGTGAATATTTTGTTGGTAATAACTTGCTTTCGGCGGAAGAAGTGGATGCCATACAGGCGGACGCGATTGCGGAAGTTGCGGATGCAATTTACTATGCGCAAAACGAGTGTACCGAACCGCCTGCGGAGATATTGTACGACGATATTTACGCAAACGGCGAGATCATCTACTAGGTATTGGAGGGAAACTCAAAATGGCAGAAATCACAGTCAGGCAGGCGTTGAACGACGCCTTGAAAGAAGAAATGAAGATAGACCCCACGGTGATCGTGATGGGTTGCGATATAGGCGTGCGCGGGGGCCCGTTTGGGATCACCCTGGATTTGCAGAAGCTGTACGGGGCGGATAGGGTGATTGACACGCCCATTTCCGAATCCTCCTTTGTGGGCGCTGGCGTGGGCGCGGCGGCAACAGGCCTGCGGCCGGTGATAGAAGTGCTGTATTCGGACTGGATCACATTGGGCATGGACCAGCTTGTGAACATGGCCGCCAAAATGCGCTATATGTTCGGCGGCAAGGTGCATATGCCCCTGGTGGTGCGCGCGCCCTTTGGCGCGGGAGGCGGCATTGCGGCGCAGCATTCCCAATCGTTTGAGGCGTGGTTCAATCATGTTCCAGGATTTAAGGTGGTGGCCCCCATTGAGCCATACGACGTGAAAGGCATGATGAAAACAGCCCTGCGGGACGACAACCCGGTGATATTTTTTGAGCATAAACGCAGCTACGGCCTGAAAGGCGAGGTGCCGGACGGGGAGGAAGGCGAGACTTACACGGTCCCCTTCGGCAAGGCGGCTGTGCGCCGGCAGGGCACAGACGTAACCATTGTTGCCTATTCCATGATGGCGGTGCGCGCCAAGAACGCGGCAGCGGAGCTTGAACGCGAAGGCGTCTCCTGCGAGGTGATAGACCTCATATCCCTGCTGCCCCTGGATTATGAAACAGTGATGAAATCCATTGCCAAAACGGGCCGCGTGGTGGTGTGCCAGGAAGCCAACCTGCGGGGGGGCCTGGCTGGCGATATTGTGGCTGAGATCATAGACAGGGGATTCGACCTGCTGGATGCGCCACCCAGGCGGGTGGGCGCGCTTAATGTACCCATGCCGTATAACAAAGGCCTGGAAGAACTCTGCATACCCGGCGAACAGAAGATTAAAGAAGCGGTGTATGCGGTTCTGAGTAATGATTGAGGTGGCTGCTATGTCAAAGAAAATGGCCTTGCCTAAAATAGGCGTGAATATGACGGAAGCCATGATCGCAAAATGGCTTATTAAACCGGGGGACCGCATTCAGGAAGGTGATCCCGTACTGGAAGCGGAAACGGATAAATCAACGCAGGAAATATACGCGACAGAATCCGGCGTTGTGTCCAGGCTGCTGGCGGAAGAAGGGGATACCGTGCAGTGTTACCAGGATATCCTGCTGCTGGACGCGGAAAATGGGGTGGAGGAAAAGGCCGAAAAGCCCGCGCCGCAAAATAAAGCAGAAGTTCCGGTACAAAAAAACATTTCTCCCGCAACGGTTCCTTTTAAAACACAGGGAAAACGCGTCTCGCCTCTTGCCAAAAAAGTGGCTAAGGATATGCACATAGACATCCGGCAGGTGCAGCCGGCAAAACCGGGTGCAAGGATCGTCAAGGCGGACGTGGTCGCATATGCGGGCAGATATGCGGCGCCAGCAGTCCAGACGACAGTCTCCGCCGGAGAAAATATGGAAGTCATCCCGCTCACTCTTATGCGTAAAACCATTGCCGCGCGCATGAATGAGAGCAACCTCACCAAACCCTGCGCCGCGCTGACTTTATCGGCCAATGCGGAGGCGTTGCTGGCTTTGCGGGGAAAATACAAGGCAAAGGGCGTCCGCATTCCGTTTGACGCGCTGCTGGCAAAAATTGTTGCCCATTCCCTAACAAAGCACCGCAACATCAACACCGTGCTGGATGGGGAGAATATTTTTGTGAAACGGGATATCAACATTGGCATAGCCGTGGATACCCCCAAAGGCCTCGCGGTTGCGGTAATCAAGAATACTGATCAAAAACCCCTGGCCGTGATAGCTGCAAACCTGGAAGAAAAGGCCGCAGCCGCAAAAGAATCCCGCCTGGGGGCGGATGATATGGCGGGCGGCACCTTCACAATCACCAATCTGGGCATGTTTGGGATTGAGCAGTTCACCCCCGTTATCAATCCGCCGGAGTGCTGCATCCTTTCGGTAGGGGCCATTCAAAGAATGCTCATACCGGATGAGGACGGCCTGCCCGTGGTGCAAAGCCGATTCCAAATGACGCTGGTGTTTGATCACAGAATTGTGGACGGCGCGCCGGCGGCAAAATTTTTGCATGAAATCAAGGAACTGGTGGAAATGCCCGCCCTGCTGATTTAAGGGAGGCGCGTATGGCAACAGAGAATTTTGACGTATTGGTGATTGGCGGCGGGCCGGGCGGCTATGTGGCCGCCATCAGATCCGCGCAAATGGGCAAAAAAACCGCGCTGGTGGAAAAAGAAAACCTGGGAGGCGTGTGCCTGAACTGGGGATGCATCCCCACCAAATCATTGCTTAGAAACGCGGAAATACTGAGCAATGTTGCCCGTGCTGCAGACTTTGGTATACAAATAAACGGGTATTCTGCAGATTATGCGGCAGCGCAGGGGCGCAGCCGGGCTGTGAGCGCCAGGCTTGTATCAGGCATTGAATTTTTAATGAAGAAAAACAAAATAGCCGTGTATAAAGACAGGGCAAGGTTTGTGGGCTCCAGGGAAGCTGAACTGGAGAAAAGCAAGAGCAGGATAAAAGCACAAAGCGTAATTATCGCGGCGGGGTCCGTTCCATTCCGTCTGCCTTTTCTGGATTACAGCAAGGAAAACGTGCTGGATTCCAAGAAAGCGCTGCAACTCAAAACCGTTCCCAAAAGCATCCTGATTATTGGCGCGGGGGCCATTGGCATGGAGTTTGCAACCATATTCCACGCATACGGCGCCAAGGTGCACATTGTGGAAATGCTGCCCCGTATTTTGCCAAATGAGGACGAAACTGTTTCCGCGTTTGCATATAAGGAATTTAGCAAAAACGGGCTTGGCCTTGATGTGGGCACAAAAGTGCTGGGCGTGGAGAACGACCGTAAAATGGCCGCGGTTGCTCTTGAAAAGGACGGTAAGCAGTTTGCAATTGAAGCGGAATATATACTCGCGGCGACGGGTGTCCGGCCCAACACAGAGGGGCTGGCACTGGATAAAACGGGCTGCCGGGTGAACGAAAAAGGCTATATACCCGTAGATCATAAAATGCAGACAAATGTGCCCGGCGTGTATGCAATTGGCGATATAACAGGCATATGCGCGTTGGCGCACGCGGCAAGCGCGCAGGGAATATTGGCTGCGGAGGCAATTGCCGGGCGGGAAACGCATATGGTCAACAAAGACAATATCCCCAAATGTACGTATTCTTCTCCCGAATGCGCGAGCGTGGGCCTGACCGAGCAGGCCGCCAGAGCGGCGGGGTTTGATATTGGTACCGCGGTTTTTCCGTTCTCCGCCAATGGAAAGGCAATTTCTTATGGCGAGGATGCCGGATTCGCCAAGCTTGTATACAATAAAAAAGACGGCCAACTGCTGGGAGCGCATCTTGCGGGCGCACACGTTACCGAGATGATCTGGGGCATTGCAGGGTATCTTGGCGTTGAAATGACAATAGAAGAGATGGCCCGTGTGATCCACCCGCACCCCACCGTGAGCGAGGCCATACTGGAGGCCGCTCACCTGGCCTTGGGAGAAGCGATTCATATTTAAAGAGGTGGTCTATATGGATTTTAAAGGCCAAACGGCGATTGTGACCGGCGGTGCAAACGGCATTGGCCGGGCTTGCTGCCAAATGCTCGCTTTGCTGGGGGCAAATGTTGTTGCGGCGGATATTGATATGGAAAACGCGGCGGAAACAGCCAGGCAGATTAAAGAGGCGGGCGGCAGCGCAAGGCCGTGCCGGGCGAACCTTAGGAACGTTGCGGATATACGTGCCATGGCGCGGTTTGCCGCGGACACGTTCGGCGGGGTGCATATATTGGTGAACAACGCTGGCCTGCTGCATGCAACGGAGATAGAGGACATTACGGAAGAAGAATGGGACTCCCTCTCAGATGTCAACCTGAAAGCCGTATTTTTTGCTTGCCAGGCGGTTATTCCTTATTTCAAAAAGGCCGGATACGGGAAGATTGTAAACATGTCCTCCCTTGCGGGCCGGAACGGCGGATTTGCCAACGGGCTGGCGTATTCCGCAACAAAGGCAGGGGTCATAGGCCTTACAAAAGGGCTCGCCGCGCGGCTCGCTAAATACGGCGTCAATGTAAACGCCATCTGCCCCGGCACAACGCGTACCGGCATTTTAAACAGTTTTACACAAGAAAAAATAAACGAACTGGAAGGCAGAATTCCCCTTGGTCGCCTTGGAAGTGTTGAGGACGTTGCAAACGCGGTCTGCTTTCTGTGCTCCAAAGAAGCGTCATTCATCACCGGCGTCACCCTGGATGTGAACGGCGGCATGTATATTGGATAGGGAGGGATACAGTATGGGATTTCAGTATGCCTGTGCGGATTTCACTTTTCCCCTGCTGGAACACGATAAGGTAATCAGTCTGATTGCATTACTCGGGTTTGAGGGGGTGGACATCGGCCTGTTTGAAAACCGCTCGCACCTGCAGCCGTCAGCCGTATTGCGCCAGCCGGAAAAGAGCGGAAAGCTGCTTGGAAGAAAAATTGCCGACGCAGGCCTTAAAGCGGCAGACGTATTTTTGCAGTGCGACGTGGATTTTTGGCCCAGGGCGATCAATCATCCGGAAAAAAGCGTGCGGGACGAAGTGCGGGATTATTTTTTAAAAATGGCCGAGTATGCGCGGGCAGCCGGAGCGCGCCACATCACTTGCCTGCCCGGCGTATTGTATAAGGCTGAAAGCCCGGAAATCTCCTATGGCCGCGCGCTGGAAGAGTTGAACTGGCGGGTGGAGCAAGCCAAAAAAGCGGGCCTTGTGTTTGGCATAGAGCCGCATTTGGGCGGCATTGTAGATTCTCCTAAAAAAGCCATGCAGCTGATTGGTGAACTTCCCGGCATTACCATCACGCTGGATTATACACATTTTACCAAGATCGGCATCCCGGACAGCCAGGTGGAGCCGTTGATTCCATACGCGTCCCATTTCCATGCGCGCGGGGCAAAAGAAGGCGCCTTGCAGACGGTGCTGCCAGAGAACACCATAGACTACAAGCGCATAGTGCGGCAAATGATCAAAACGGGATATGCCGGATTTATTGGGATTGAGTATATATGGATGGACTGGGAAGGCTGCAACCGGACGGACAATGTTTCGGAAAGCATCAGACTCAAAGAATGGATGAGGAAAGCGGAAAACGGAGGAGTATAGCATGGGAAAACTGGACGGAAAGGTCGCGTGGGTCAGCGGCGCCAATAAGGGAATAGGGGAAGGGGTCGCAAGGCTTTTTGCCAGGGAAGGCGCAAAGGTGGCCATGATTGGCCGGACCACCGCGGAGGGCGAAAAAATTGCGGAAGAGATTTGCAATACGGGCGGCGAGGCGTTTTTTATTACCTGCGACATTACAAAAGACGAGCAGATTAAGGAATCCATAGAAAAAACCGCAGCCAAATACGGCACGATAGACATTCTTATCAACAACGCAGGAATTGTGGACGTTAAGATGCTGCACGAATACACCATAGAGGAATGGGACTGGGTAATGGACCTGAACGTGCGTTCCATCTTTCTTGCCTTTAAATATGCTTTTCCGTATTTAAGCAGCCATGAAATGAGCTACGTGGTAAACCTGGGGTCCATCTCCAGTTTTGTGGGGCAGGACTGCACGCCGGTATACACAACCTCTAAAGGCGCTGTTTTGAATCTATCCAAATCCATCGGCCTGGATTACGCAAGGTATGGCATCCGCTGCAACTGCGTTTGCCCGGGCATTACGGATACGCCCATGCTGCACAAGCACCTGGATACGGAAAAAGACCCGGAGGCGCACTTTAAGAAGAGGCTGACCCGCGTTCCCCTGAACAGGTCCCTGACACCCGAGGATATTGCGAAAACCTGCCTGTTTTTCTCCTGCGAGGATTCGTCCGGCATTACGGCGACGTCGCTTATCATAGACGGCGGTTACCTGGGCTGCGCGGAATGGAACGCTTCCAAATTTGATAACGCATAAACAATACTCGGGTAAACACAGCCCTTCCGGGTGAACAACCAATCACCGGGAAGGGTTTTTTTATGTTTATTTTTAATTCGGATAAATACAGTATATTCGCGCAAATCAGATAAATTTTTTAAATATTTATTTTGATACTACCAAACCGTCGACAAGATTCTAAGCAAATTGATTATATAATTCAATTAAACAGTTTTTCTTTTGCTTAATTAAAGTGTTTAAAAATGTTAAACATTTAAGCGAGTCTTTTATGAAAACGTCAGAAAATAAAAATTTAAACAATATCAAAATGCGCGCTTCCAACTTTAATCTGGTAATCAATGCCATACGGGGAAAAGGGCAGATTTCCCGCAAAGACCTGGTTTTGATGGTTGGACTAACGTCCGCCAGCATCACCAACCTTGTGAATTTTGGCATACAGGAAGGGTATATCATAGAGACGGGAACAGGTTCTTCCCAGGGCGGGCGCAAACCAAAATTTATACAATTGAACAAGCAAGCAGGCTATGCAGTCGGCATAGAGGTAAATGCAAAGGCGGCGGTTATTATACTGACCGATTTTAAGGGGGGCATTCTGGACAGGAAGCGTATGGCCATCAACAGCGATATTGAGCAGGAGATATTGATGAGCCGGATTGTAAGCGTTGTGGAAGAAATGCTGGGGGAAAACAACATATCCAGGGAAAGCGTAATGGGCGCGGGATTCGCTACCGTGGGACCGTGCGACCATATAGAAGGCGTTATTGCGAGTACGCCTAATTTTCCCAAATGGCAAAATTTTAAAATCAGGGAGCTCTTTGAGAGCAAAACAGGAATCAAGGCATATCTGGAGAAGGACACAGCATCGTTCGCGCTCAACGAGGCCTGGAACGACAGGCAGAATCAATACAAAAGGATACTGTGCGTGGACGTTTTTTCCATAGGCATTGGCGGCGGCCTGACGCTGGATAAAGCAATATTGCACGGGCATAACAATGCGGGGCTTGAAATTGGGCACATGACGGTACAGCCTGAAGGACCGCTTTGCGCCTGCGGAAAACGCGGATGCCTGGAGAGAATGGCGGACGGCAACGCGGCTCTGGAATATTTTAAAAAGAATGTTGCGGACGGCGTTCCCACCCGAATCCCTTTTCCTGGGGACGCGGCCCTGAAGGACGTGATTGCGTTTGCGGAAAATGGCGACGCGGCCTGCGCGCGTGCAATTGGAAAGTGCGCGTATTATATAGGCATTGCAGTGTCCAGCCTGATCTCCGTTCTGGCGCCCGATGTAATATATATGGGCGGGGAGTTTATTGACGGCAGCACCCTGCTGTTTGACGAGACGGTGAAAAAGGCACGGGAACGCACGTATCCGCTTTTGGATTCGGATATAGAAATCAGGCGTTCCACCTCCGGCCCGGACAGTTGCGCGCTTGGAGCGGTGGCCATTGTGCTTCAGTCCCTTTTTAAAAATACCTGAGAAAGAAGGAATTTGGTATGAAACGCAGCCAGATAAATGCCAGTATTTTATGGGCGATTGATTTGCTTAAAAAGAACAATTTCTTCCTTCCGGACTTCGCTTATTGGAAAAAAGAAGACTGGATTAAAAACAAGGATAAAACCGAAATTATAAAAAAGGTCATGCTGGGCTGGGACGTGACCGATTATAATCTGGGCCAGTTTGAAAAAACCGGAGGCGTGTTGTTTACAATTCGCAACGGCGACCAGAAAAACCCCGGCATTGGCGTGCCATATGCGGAAAAAGTGCTTCTTTTCAAGGAAAGCCAGCGGTTGCCCACCCATTTTCATTACTGCAAGACGGAAGACATTATTAACCGCGGCGGCGGCGTTATGGACCTGAAATTGTACAATGCGCTGCCGGATGGTGAAATGGACAAGAAAAACAGTGTATCTGTATATATGGATGGCATCCGCCATGTTGTTGGGCCGGGAGAGGCTGTGAGAGTATATCCCGGTAACAGTATCACGTTAACGCCGTATATGTATCACAATTTTGGCGCGTTGGAAGGATGCGGCGAACTGATTGCGGGGGAAGTATCCTCCGTGAATGACGACAACACGGACAACCGCTTTTACGAAAACCTGCCCCGCTTTGGCGATATAGACGAAGACGAGCCGATGCTTTATCCGCTGGTGCCAGATCATAAATAGGCAGGCCGTACCGGGAATTTTATATTAAAAGGCGCACAGTACAAGGCTAACCGAAATAAACGTTTTTTAGATTCATTTAATATCAACTTTTGCTCGGTTAAATATTCAGAATATTCGGCTTATTGTTCGCATGCAGTCGGGCTTATTGCAGCCACGCCTTCTTTTATTTATAAAATCAGACCGGAATGAGGTCTTATAGGGCTTGGATAAATGGATTATCCGTATAGACCACTGTGGAGGTAAAGAAATGGTGGAACCGATATTGACTGTCACCGACATAAAGAAAAGCTTTGGCAGCGTTGTTGCCCTGAACGGCGTTTCATTTCAGCTGGTGGCCGGGGAGATTATGGGCCTGGTGGGCGACAACGGGGCGGGAAAATCAACACTGATCAAGATTCTCTCGGGCGTATACGCAAAAGATTCGGGGGATATTGTCTTTCGGGGCGAGCATGTTGATTTTAAGGAGCCCAAGGAAGCGATAGACGCGGGGATAGAGACCGTGTACCAGGACCTTGCGCTTGCCCCTTACCTGCCTATATACGCCAATATGTATTTGGGAAGAGAAGTAGTGAGAAAAGGCCTGTTGGGAAAGCTTGGCGTTGTGGACAGGGCGGAGATGCGCAAACACGCGGAGGAGAGGATCAACCGGCTTAAATCCAAACTGAACCATGTGGATCAGGAAGTGGGTACCCTCTCGGGAGGGCAGAGGCAGGCGGTGGCAATCACCCGGGCGCTGGCGTGGGGCCGGGACCTTGTGATTATGGATGAGCCGACCGCGGCTTTGGGCGTTAAGGAATCACGGCAGGTTCTGGACCTGATCAAGGAAGTCCGGCAGCACGGCATAGCCGTTATACTAATCAGCCATACCATTCCGCATGTGTTGGATGTTACGGATACCATCCATGTGCTGAGGCTGGGTGAATCCGTGGCCCATCTTAATACCGCGCAAACAACTTACGAAGAGGTTGTGCAATATATAACCGGATCAAAAGTACTGATGGAAAGCTACGGGAATGGGAGGTAGGATGCTATGAAAAACCAAGAAGCAGTGGTACCCGTTACCATAAAGAATAAAGGCGTGCGCAAATTTGTAAGTGATTTATGGATTGTTCTGGTTTTTGGAATTATATACGCTGTTTTTGCCATTCTGGAGCCCCGGTGCCTTACCGCGCCTTTTTGGACGTCTACCCTGAACTATATGACGGAGATTCTGATTTTGTCCGTGGGCGTAATGTTTGTTGTTTTAACGGGCGGCATAGACCTTTCCATCGGGCCGGTGGAAGGCTGCGTTGGCGTTGCCGCCGCTCTTATCATTAAAGCTCTGGTTCCCGTTGCGGGCATACCCTGCGCAATTGTCATTGGCGTGGCTGCCGCCATCGGAATGGGCGCGGTGATAGGCGCCGTTAACGCTTTTGTGATCTCCAAAATGAAGCTGGCGCCTTTTATCGCGACTCTGGGGATGTCTGTTATTTTGACGGGCCTTGGGTATGTATGGAGCAACGGCCTGGAAGTTGTGGGGCTGCCCAGAGACATGGTCAACTTTGGAAATTACCAGGTATTAGGGTTCCTGTCCTCCACCACGGTAATCGCATTGGTAATGTGCGTGGTGTTTGGACTGATATTGCATTTTACCAGATTTGGCGTACACGTATATGCGTACGGCAGCAATGCGGAGAGTACAAAAAGGGTTGGCATCAACACCAACAGGCTGCTGTTTAAAATATATATATTATGCTCCGCGCTGGCCGCCCTGGCAGGAATGACACTGGTGTTCCGGTTCAATACGGGCTCGCCGCTGGCGGGCCAGAACGTCACGCTGTATGCGGTTGCGGCTTGCGTAATTGGCGGTACGTCTGTGATGGGCGGGCGGGGAAAAATGCTGGGAACACTGATTGGCTCCCTGATTATATCCATTCTGGTAACAGGCCTTGTTATGCTGGGCATACAGACCTACTGGCAGCAGGTGGCGACCGGCATTATTATTATATTGGCAGTATATACGGATCAGCTCAGGCACAAACGGGATCTTTCCGCCTGATCCTAAAAATATTTTGGTAGAGAAACCAAAAATAAATAATCATTGGAGGGAAGAAAATGAAGAAAACGATAGTACTCTTATTGGCGGTTGTTCTGGTAATTGCATTGGTTGGCTGTTCAACGCCCGCGGCTTCGCCGTCTGCGTCCTCTGCCGCGCCCGCAGTCTCGCAGGCAGCTCCCGCGTCGGCTGCTCCGGCTGCTTCCGAAGGCAAAAAACATATTGTGTTTATTCAGGGCGTAACCGGCGACGAATTCTACATCACAATGGAAAAAGGCATTAAGGAAGCGTGTGACGCCGCCGGATACGAGTTGGAGACTCTGGGCGCTCCCAAATGGGATTATACCCTGCAGACGCCTATTGTGGAATCCCTGGTTGCAAAAGCTTCCAGCATCAGCATGGTGTTTATTGCCCCCAACCATTCCGATTCCATGATTACTCCGTTGAAAAAATTGCATGACGCAGGCGTGCCCATTATTACGGTGGACACAAACATCAACGACAAGTCCCTCTACCTGTGCAATATCACATCCGATAATCTGCAGGGCGGCTCCATTGCTGCGGATTCGCTTGCACAAATGATGGGCAACAAAGGCGAAGTTGCGGTTATGAATACGAATGTGGGCGTAACAACAACAGAAGCCAGGGCAAAGGGCTTTAAAGACGAGATTGCAGCCAAATATCCCGATATCAAGATCGTTTCGGATGAATACTGCGAAGACTCCGCCTCAAAAGCCGCTTCCATCATTCAGGCGGCAGCGCTGAAATACCCAAATCTGGCGGGCGTGTTTGGCGTAAACCTGTATGCGGCACAGGGCTGCGCGCAGGGCCTTGATTCTGCGGGCATCAAGCATGTTCCCATTTTTGCTTACGATGCCGGTCCGGCTGTGGTGGAGGCATTAAAATCCGGTCTGATCCGTGCGACCGTTTGCCAGAAACCCGCAGTGATTGGAAAAACGGCTGTGGAAATGGCAACCTACTACTTCAATGGGGAGAAAGATAAGATTAAAGACACCATGATAGACAATGCCGTTGCCACAACGGAAACGGCAAACGACCCCAATGTGAGCCAGTGGTTTTATGTAGCCGAATAAATATGAATAGAAAGGATTCAATAGGGGAAACCCTATTGAATTCTTTTAAAACGGGACGCATCTTTTGGGAAAAGCGGAGTAGATATGAAGAGGCGGAAAATGATATGCAGGGGTTGCTATGAAGTATTATCTGGCCATGGACATTGGCGGCACAAAGACGTCCTCCGCTCTTTTTAAGGAAGACGGCGCCATTGTTGACAAGTATATTTATCTGGGGGAATCCAAGACATACTGCGGCGAAGACGCCGTATACGAGAATTCCAAAAAGGCGCTTGAACATGTTATTCAAAAATTTAATATCAATTTCGCGGATGTGCTGGGGATTGGCGTGGGCTGCCCTGGGCCGCTGGATACCAAAAAAGGCGTGATCGTCAACGCGCCGCTGATGGGATGGAAAAACTTTCCCCTGGCGGAGAGACTACGAGCCGATTTTGGCAAACCAGTCGCAATGGATAAGGATTGCAACCTGGGCGCTTTGGCGGAGCAGCGCATCGGCCTGGCGAAAGGATTGGAGAATGTAATCTATATTACGGTCAGCACGGGCGTGGGCGCAGGCATCATGATTGGCGGGCGTATTTACCGGGGCCGAACGGACAGCGCCGGCGAGTTTGGACATATTTCCATTGACGTGGAGGGAATGCTTTGCCCCTGCGGCAATCACGGCTGCCTGGAGCTGTATTGCTCGGGCACGGCGATCAAGCGAATCCTTAGGGAAGATTATCAAAAGAACGCGCGGAGCCTTGTGTTTGACCTTTGCCGGGGCGACCCGGAAAAATTGGACGGCCGGCTGCTTTCTGCCGCGGCGGAAAGGCGGGACCCATACGCACTGGACCTGTACGGCCGGGTTGGGCGGATGCTGGGCCTTGGGATTGCAAACGTATTCAGCATGTTTGACCCGGATATTGTTGTGATTGGAGGAGGCGTTTCAAAAAGCAGCCGCTTTTACCGTGATTCACTGATGGAGACGGTAAAAGGCCGCTCGATCGTTCGCGTGGAGGAGCGCCACATAGCATATTCCAGGCTGTGCGACGCCGTTGTGCTGCATGGCGCGTATATCCTGATTAAAGATTTTATAGAAAGAGGTTTTTAAAATGTCGCTGGTAACGTTAAAGGAGATATTGAGGGGCACAAGGGAAAGCGGATATGCCGTGGGCGGATTCAATTTTAACGATTATGAGGACGCGCAGGGCATTGTGGATGGGGCTGTTGCCAAAAATTCCCCGGTAATCCTGATGGCCAGTGTGGGCACGGTGCAATATATTGGCATGAGGCAAACGGTGTATATGGCCAAGGCAATGGCGGAATCTGTGGAAATACCCATATGCCTGCATCTGGATCACGCGGAAGACCTGGATTTTATTAAGGAATGCATACAAATGGGATTCACGTCCGTTATGATAGACGCCTCCAGAAAGAGTTATGCGGAGAATATCCGCGAGACGGCGGAGATTACGGAGTTTGCGGCCAGATTCGGGTGTTCTGTGGAAGCGGAACTGGGCCGTGTGGGCGGCAAGGAAGAACAAATACTGGTGGGCGAAAGGGAGGCCGCGTTAACAAATCCGGACGATGTGCCTCGTTTTGTGCGGGAAACAGGCCTGGACGCCTTGGCAATTGCCATTGGAACCGCCCACGGGTTTTATAAGAGCGAGCCCAAGCTGGACTTTACGCGGCTGGAAGTAATTGCCCAAATCACCAAAGTGCCTCTGGTGCTGCACGGCGGCACGGGCGTTCCGGCGGAAGACCTTAAAAAAGCGGTGCGGCTGGGCATGAGCAAGATCAACGTGGGCACGGAGCTCAAAGCCACCTATACGCACGCGGTGAGCGACGGCCTGATGGGCCTGATGGGCAGGATTGACCCGCGAAAATTTATGGGACTTGTAAAGGAAAGGTGCAGCGCGGTGGTGCAGGAGAAAATAGAAATATTTGGAAGCGCAAACAGGGTGTATGAGTTCGTATGAAAATAGGAGTGATTACAAGCGGCGGCGATGCGCCCGGAATGAATCCATGCATTGCCGGCATAGTGAAGAACGCCGAAAAGCTGGGGCATGAGGTGTTTGGGTTTGAGTATGGCTATACGGGGATTTTGCAGAACAAAATCAGGCGGCTTTGTGCAAAAGAAGTGCAGGGCATATATAAAATGGGCGGCACCATCTTAAAAACAAGCCGCCTGCCCCAATTAAAGGATGTATGCGTTCAAAAAGAACTGATTGCCAACCTGAAGCAAAACGGCATTGGGGGCTTGGCCGTGCTTGGCGGGGATGGATCGTTCAGGGGCGCGGAGGCGCTCTCCCGGCAGGATGAGGCGATCAACTATGTGGGCGTACCTGCCACCATAGACAACAACATTTACAAAAGCGAATATACGCTGGGGTTTGATACCGCTCTTAATAAACAGATGGCCTATATAGATGATATTATGGATACCGCCTCTTCCATGCCGGGCCGCGTGTTTTTGGTGGAAACGCTGGGCGCGTGGGATGGATATCTGGCAATGAGCTCTGTGCACATGGGCATAGCGGATCTGGGCGTGCTGGTGGAGCGCCCTATGACAGACGATGAGGTTGCACATGAAGTGAAGAGGGCGCTTGCGGCGCATGGCTTTGCGGTGGTAACGCTGGCGGAAGGAACGTACCGGATGTTTGACACGGCAAAATATATCCATGAAAAGCTGGGCTGCACCGTAAAATGCAACATGCTTGGATACCAGCAGCGGGGCGGCACGCCAACGGCTCTGGATAGACTGCACGCGGCTGCATTTTCTAAATATGCGGTAAAGGCCCTGGACGAGAAAATGATGAACCAATACGTGGTGTATGCCGGGGGTGGGTATCAATATGCAAACCTGTGTGAAGCGGTGAACAGTAAGGAATTCAACTGGTTTGAACTGTAGCAGGGTACTCTTGAAAAAGGCGGAGTGATTTATGCCGGATATCATAACGGTTGGTGAGATTTTGGTTGAAGTAATGACGCAAAAGATTGGGCAGAGTTTTTTAGAAGCGGGGAACCTGGCAGGCCCTTTTGCGAGCGGCGCGCCCGCCATATGCGTGGATCAGGCTGCCCGGATGGGCGCTTGTTGCGGCATTATCTCCAAAGTGGGGGACGACGATTTTGGGCGCATGAACATAAACCGGCTCAAAAACGACGGCGTTGACGTCTCCCAAATCAAAATATCGTCCGAATATACTACCGGGACCGCGTTTGTGACGTATTTTGAAGAAGGGTCAAGGCATTTTATATATCATTTTAAGCATTCGGCAGCCGGACATGTGGAGCCGGGAGACATTTGCATGGATTATCTTGCAGGGTGCAAATATTTTCATGTGATGGGCTGCTCCCTCTCTGCAACGGTAAGCATGCGGGAGGCGGTGCTGCTGGCGGCGCGCAAGGCAAAAGAGATGGGCGCAAAAATATCGTTTGATCCAAATTTAAGGCCGGAACTGCTGGAAAACGAAAGAGTGAGAATTGTGTTTGGCGAGATGATAGGCATGACGGATATACTCATATCTGGCAAAAATGAAATACTGGCGCTCCTGGGGCTTGCGGGTACAGAGGAAACGCTGCGTGCGTTGCGTGGGGAGGGCGTTTTGGACGTTATTCTTAAAGACGGCGCGCGGGGTGTGGATGTAATTACAGGCAAAAAAAACAGCCATATAGACGCGTTTTCCACGCAGGAAGTGGACCCGACAGGTGCGGGAGATTGTTTTGACGGCGCTTTTTTGGCCTGCCTGGCAGAAGGAATGGGCATTGTGGAAGCGGCGCGGATTGCCGCGGCGGCAGGCGCGCTGAGCGTAAGCAAAAAAGGGCCCATGGAAGGCGCCCATTTCAGGGAAGACGTGTTGCGCCTTGCCTACAGTAAATAGTCCTGTACGAATGAAATTGATATAAAAATTTACGCCCAATCTTACGGACGCAATCAGTTTGCCAGGTCAATCAAGCGTACTTTTATGCCTATACATTAGCAGCGATTCATTGTTGATTCTGCCAGCTTTTGTCATTATAATAAACTTAATGGCAGATTATATGATTAGAGGTGACGCATTTCATATGATTCTTTTTAAGAACGCAAATTTTATTACCTGTGAGCCGGGTATGAACCAGACGTATGACGCAATGGCTGTGGACAAAGGACGTATAGCCTGGATTGGCGGCGAGGCGCCGGAGGCATACCGCAACGTTCCCACAGTGGATCTTGACGGCGCGGTTGTAACGCCCGCATTTGGCGACACGCATATACATTTTGAATCTTTCAGCATGTTTGCCAATTCCTTTTTCGTCATGAACGCGGCCTCGCTGGATGAAGCCGGGCAAATTGTGAGCGCGTATGCCAAGATGCATACCAAGGAGAAGGTGGTGTTTGGGTTTGGATGCAGCGCGCACCCGGTGGCAGAAAAGCGTCTGCCCACAAAAAGTGATTTGGACAAGTGGACCGGCCGGCCTCTTATTATAGTGAAGTACGACGGGCACGCGGCGGTTTGCAATACCGCGCTGATGGCGCTGCTTTCAAAAGAGGTAACAAGCGACCCCGGTTGCGTTAAAGAAACGGGGTGGCTGTACCAGAACGCATTTTTTAACGGCGTGAACGAAGTAACCGCCATGATACCCACCATGACGATTGTTGCCGGTCTTTCAAAAGGAGCGGACAGCCTTGCCAGAGCGGGTATTGGCCTTGTGCATTGCGTGGAGGGCGTTGGCTTTCCAAAAGACATAGACGTAGATATGATGCGCATTTTTTCACCTGGGCTTCCCAACGCGTACAGGATGTTCTTTCAGACCATGGATATAAAGGCGGTGCAAAAACGCAAGCTTACGCGCGTGGGGGGGTGCTTCAAGCTGGCGCTGGACGGCTGTTTTGGGTCGCAGGACGCGGCGTTGAGCGAGCCGTATACCGGTAACCCGGATAACAGGGGCAAGCTTTTTTATACGCAGGAGCAAGTGAATGATTTTTGCGTCAGCGCAAACCGCGCGGGGCTGCAGATTGCGATGCACGCCATTGGCGACGAAGCTGTGGAGCAGGCGGTAACAGCCTTTGAAACCGCGCTGGCAGATAATCCGCGGGAAGACCACCGGCATGTTTTGATACATTGCAGCCTGTGCACGCCGCAGCAGCTTGACCGGCTGGCCGCGCTGTATGTCTCCATTGCGTTGCAGGCGCCCACCATCATTTGGCCGCAGGAGCCCACAGAGTATCTGCGCGGAATACTGGGTGATGAACGCGCCAAAAGGATCAGCCCGCTCAAAAGTATGCTGGACCGCGGAATTATGCTGGGAGACGGATCGGACGCGCCGGCAACTTATCCCGACCCGCTATATGGCATGCATTGCGCGGTAAACCATCCGAATCCGGCTGAGCGGATTTCGCCGCTGGACGCGCTGATGATGCGCACGTATAACCCTGCGTATCTGTCGTTTGACGAAGCAAACCGCGGCAGCCTTACAGTGGGCAAAATTGCGGACTTCGTCCTGCTGTCCGCGAACCCGCTGACGGTGGAGCCGGAAAAAATCAAAGACATTGGTGTGCTTGGCCTGTATTTGGGCGGCAAAAAGTATCAGACTAAATTGAAAAATGCAGCGGGCCTGCTGTTTGACTCACTGCGCCGCAGAATTTTCCGCAAGGCTTTTATTTAGCCTTTTACCGGGAATGTGCGGCTAAAAATCTGAGCGCATATGTATCTGGATGCACCTGTTTTGCATACAGATTTATTCTTTGGGAGGCCTGCCCGACAAATTGACCGAAAACTGGTATCTGGAGGATTCAATCAATAAATCGTCGCACATGACAGGCGTGTTTTTTGTATATAAAACACGCCTTATGGATATAAGCGCTGTTTTGTCCGGAACCTGCAGAACCTGCGCCTGCAGATAATTTACGGAACGGGCAGTGATATAATCGGTCGCGTAATCAAAACAGATTGCGTATTTTTTTTCCAACAAAGCGTACAGGGAATCAAAATTTTCTAAACTTTGCGATAAATCCGGCGCCAGATTTGGAAGCATATAATTTGTGACAATTGAAATAGGCTGATTGTTTGCTATAATGATGCGCTGCATTCTGGTGAATTCTGTTCCATCAGGAGCCCCCATCAGATGCAGGATATCTTTATCCGGTATGCAAGAATCAACGCTTATGTTTTTGGAGTAAACCTGGAATCCCGCCTTGCGCAAAGTTTCGGTTACCGAATTGATATGGTTCAGGCGGTGGACGGCCCTTGGGCTGGCGACGGTTGTTCCATATCCCTGTTTTACGGATACGAAGCCCTGGTCTGATAGCAATTGAATGGCTTTGCGGATTGTAATCCGGCTGACCCCGAATTTTTTCTCCAGCATTGGCTCCGCGGGGAGAAGGTCTCCCACCTTGCGGTTGTTTTGGATATCACTCTTTAGCAAACGGTATATTTTTAAATAGACAGGTGTTTTATCAGAAGACATGATAGAAAACCCTTTCATAAAACATTATAATTATTATAATAAAAATATACATAAAGTCAATAGAAACATCATATTGACGCACAAACATTATAATGTTATAATCGGTTGTGGATAGAAAAGCAACCAAAAGGATGGGAAATACGGAATGCAGAAAAATCAAAAAGATATACTATTCGCACAGGATGTAAGCAACATGATAGACGCTTCTGTCTTGTTGAGAGACGCGACCTATCAGGACGTGGACGATTTGGCAGAAGCCTGCAAGAAGTACAATTTTGTCTGTGCATTTACCTGGCCGGCATATACGCAGTTGATTGGGGAAAAGCTGAGGGGGGCCGGAACAGGATTTGGGGGCGCCGTATCATACCCTTCCGGGCAGGAGCCAACCGCTATTAAGGTTGTGCAGACGGAATACTTTCTGGGACTGGGCGTAAGCGAAGTGGACATGGTAATGAACCTCGGGTGGCTGAAATCGAAAAGGTTTAACGAGGTGACAGCTGATATACGGAGCGTGAAAAAAGCCTGTGGGGCAATACCGCTTAAAGTGATTATTGAGGCGATGATGCTTTCTGACGAGCAGATTGTTGACGCCTGTAAATGTGTTTTGGACGGAGGCGCGGATTATGTGAAGAGCGGCACGGGTTTCTGCACGGAGCCCACCACGCTGCATCATGTGGAGCTTATGAAGAATACGGTGGGCGACAGGATTAAATTAAAAGTTGCCGGTGGAGTGCGTTCCCTTGATACCTTGATACGCATGTATAAAATGGGTACAGTCCGGTTTGGAATCGGGCTTGCTTCCGCAATTTCCATCATGCAAGACGCAATTGCCCATACGGATGGAATAGACCTGCGAAAAGCGGAATAGCGCACCTAAATGACAGCGGCTGTTTTTGCCGCTTTTTTTGTATCATAAAAATTAAACAAAAGAAGTATTTTTGAAATGGATATACGCAAAATTACCGTGCGCCGGCAACAGTGCCGCCATACTTAAAAACATAATCATTCAGGTTTGCGCCCAGCCTGTTTGATACCACCCGCATTTTGCCTTTAAAAGGAAAAATATCGGTTTTCCTTTTAAAGGCAGGGAAGGAAATCGTTCTGCATTCTCATAGTTATTTCTTCCCCAATGTCTTTTGGCTTATTTTGACTGGCCTTTTCCCATAACATATTCGTGTGCGCGATAGGGGTTTTGAACCTTAAAGAATCCGCCGCCAACGCCTATAATTTCGCCCGTGATGTAGCTTGCCTGTGGGGAAGCCAAAAAAGTGGTTAAAGCAGCTACTTCCCGCCCCTCGCCAAAACGGTACAGGGGAATCTGTTTGCGCTGATCGTCGCCTCTTTCGCGAATCATTTCATCGGTCAGATCTGTATGGATAATGCTTGGCGCATATGCGTTTACGGTTATATTATAGGGCGCCAGTTCTCCGGAGGCTATTACCGTAAACATATTTACGCATGCCTTGCTTGCGCCGTATCCTGTCAGCCCCACGTCGGCAATGGTGCCCGATATGGATGAAGCGTTTATAATGCGGCCGTAATTATTTTTTTTCATATGGGGAATGCAGGCCTTTGTCATTAAAAACTGGCTTTTAAAATTGACGCTCAGGATATGGTCAAGGTAGTCTTCGGTCATATCTTCAATGAATACAAAATCAAATATCCCGGCATTATTAATGAGTACGTCAATGCGGCCATATTTTTCTACCGCCTGATTCACAACTGCGTCAACATCCCTTTGTTTGCTTACGTCGCCCTGAAAAATGTCTGATTCCTGCGATGCGTCTTTTAGTTTTTCCCTGAATGAAAGAGCGGATTGCTGGTTTGATTTGTATACCGCAAGTATACTATATCCGTTTTCAGCCAGGTCAAGACTGATATCTGCACCCATCCCGCGCGTGCCGCCTGTAACAATAGCAACTTTTTTTTCTTTCATAATTTTTGCCCTCTGATAATAGGTTTTATAAAATGAATTGGCTTGGATACCTACTTATATTAATTGCGCATAATTTTTTTGTCAATTAAAATTTTAACGTACCAATAATTTTTTGTAATTATATTGCGCTATTTAAAATATTATGATAGCATTACAATTGAATCGTTCAAATGATTTATCTATCCAGCCTATTTAAATTTTTATTATATGCCCAAAAACATTTAAATTCTATAAAAGTCTAAAGCTAATGAATATGAGGAGGTTTTAATATGAGGAGCTTGGACAAATTTACTATGGAGGGCAAAGTTTCTGTTATTACGGGAGGCGCGCAGGGTCTTGGCCAATCAATGGCAAGGGCTCTTGCAGGGGCGGGCTCAAACATTGTGATTGCAGAAATCAACACTGATTTGGCAAAAAAAACGGCGGATGAAATTGCATCTGGTTTCGGCGTTAGGGCAATGGCAATGAAATGCGATGTTACTAAGCCTGCTGACGCCCAGGAACTAATTGCGAAAACTGTGGAGGCTTTTGGTAAAGTTGATGTTTTGGTGAATAACGCTGGAATTGTTAAACATGTTAATGCGGAGGATGTAAGCGCGGAAGACTGGCTTGCGGTAATCAATGTTAACTTGAACGGGGTTTTTTACTGCGCCCAGGCCGCCGGGCGCGCAATGATTATGCAGGGTTATGGAAATATTATCAATATTGCTTCTATGTCTGGTTTAATCGTCAATACGCCGCAGCCGCAGACGTCTTATAATGCTTCCAAAGCGGGCGTGATCCATCTTACAAAAAGCCTGGCTTGCGAGTGGGCGCCCTATCACATCCGTGTGAATGCAATATGCCCGGGATATATGAAAACAGATATGACCAAGTCGTTTTTTGAAAAAGGCGGGAATTGGGTTGACCGATGGATGGAGTTTTCGCCCATGAAAAGACCCGGCCTGCCCGAAGAATTGGATGGAGTGGTTCTTTATCTGGCAAGCGATGCGTCCACATTTACTACAGGCGCGGCAATACCTGTGGATGGGGCATATACGGCATGGTGATGGACAACAAAAAATGGTATTGACATTATTTTTTTATATGTTACAATTGGAACGTGCCAATTAAACATTTTATAAATTTATTTTTTAACCACAATTAACGCAAATTTAATAATAGGGACTGGTTATTATGAATTCAAGAGAAAGATTGATTCAAACGCTTAACCATGTTGAACCGGAAAAAGTTGTTGTCGAACTGGGAAGTTCGTTGGTTAGCGGTATTTCTGCGGCTGCCCTTCTGGAGCTTAGAGACGCTCTGGGCTTGGAAAAGCGGCCCGTAAAAGTTTATGAACCCATGCAGGTGCTGGGAGATGTGGAAGAAGACGTCCGGATTGCGCTTGGAATAGATGTAGTTGGGGTTGGCACGCCCTATACGGTTTACGGCTACAAAAACGACGCGTGGAAGCTTTGGACCGGCCCGGGCGCACATCAATTTTTGGTTGGGGAAGGATTCTCAACAACAACAGACGAGCATGGCGATACGTACGTGTATCCAATGGGAGATACAAGTGTACCGCCAAGCGCGAAAATACCTGCGAACGGATATTATTTTGATAATATTGTGCGGCAGGGAAGCATAGAAGAAGAGGACCTGGATGCGAAGGAAGATTTTAAAAATGATTTTTCGGTGATGCCCGATTCTGTAGTATTGGATATCAAAAAAAGGGCCGAGTATTATTATAACAACACAGAATACGGGATTAATTTAGGGAACTTTTTGTGCGGCCTGGGGGATGTGGCGGCGCTGCCGGGTCCAGGCCAAAAGATAACAAAAGGTATAAGAAGTGTAGAAGACTGGTTGGTGGCGCATTATACCAATCCCCAGTATATTCTGGATGTTTACGATCTGCAGTTTGAAAACGCCGTTTGCACCTTGAAAAAACTCAAAGACGCCCTTGGGGATATGCCTCAGGTTGTACAAATCAGCGGAACGGATTTTGGTACGCAGCGTACGGAATTTATCTCGCCCTCCATGTATAGAAAGTTTTATAAGCCGTATCATCAAAAATTAAATGCATGGGTACATGAAAATACCAGTTGGAAAACCATGTACCATACGTGCGGTTCAATTGTAAATCTTTTGGACGATCTTGCTGAGGCGGGAGTGGACATATTGAATCCCGTGCAATGCTCCGCGGAGGGTATGAATCCAAAGATGCTTAAAGAAAAATACGGCGATCAATTCGTGTTCTGGGGGGGAGGCGTGGATACGCAGAAAACCCTGCCTTTTGGTACGCCGGAAGAAGTATACCGGGAAGTAACGGAACGGCTGGAGATTTTTGCTCCGGGAGGAGGATTCGTATTCAATACGATCCACAACATCCAGTTCGGCACGCCCGTTGGAAACATTCTCTCAATTTTTAAAGCAATAAACGACTATAACAACAGATAATTATTTATTTTTTATGATTATGCAATAACAAAGTGTACGGTTTGATAATGGAACGCGCCATTATTAATTAGTGATATTATTGAATAATTAAGGAGGAACACGATGAATACCCAGGCTAGATTGAATGAATTGAAAAGAGACTCCAAATTCGGAATGCTGATGGCAAAACCTGAAATGACGGTTCTTTTGGCATTGATTGTTTTATGTGTCTTAATGGCTATTGCCAGGCCGGATACATTTCCAACAGTACTGAATATATTTAACATTCTAAGACAGTTTTCCTTGATTGCCATTTTGGCGGTTGGTATGGGAATGATTATTATTACAACCGGCATCGACCTTTCCGTCGGATCGGTTATTGCATTATCGGCAACGTTTGGCGCCTTTATCTATAAACAGACAGGTGCAGACCCCATTATCGTTTTGTTGCTGATATTGGGCATGGGCGTACTGTGCGGAATGGTAAACGGCCTGTTTGTGGCAAAAGTTGGCATACCGGCGTTCATTGCGACCCTGGGCATGATGAGCATTGCCAAAGGAGGCGCGCTTTTGATTACAAACGGTTCGCCTATCAGCTATCCCAAAACATGGATATCTGTATTTGGCGGCGGATATATAGGAGTTGTGCCTGTAACCGTTATTGTGATGGTGGTTGTTGTAGTTGTTGGATTTATATTTGCGAACAATACGCAAACCGGAAGAAATGTATATGCGGTGGGCAACAGCCCAAGGGCCGCCAAACTGTCCGGCATACCGGTGGACAGGGTAACCATACTGGTGTATGGGATTACTGGATTCTTGTCCGGCTTGTGCGGGCTGATATTGGTTGGCCAAATGAACAGTGCTGATCCTTCGTTCGGCAGCGGATATGAGTTGGACGTTATTGCGGCGGCGGTTATAGGCGGCATTAGTATGTCGGGCGGCGAAGGCAATGTTTTGGGTGTGGTGATAGGAGCCGCGCTGATGGGCGTACTAAAAAATATGTTTGTTTTGCTGGCGGTATCCGGCTATTGGCAGACCATTATTATCGGCTGCGTTATTATTGGCGCTGTTGCGATAGACAGTATCCGTAAAAAACGCGCTGCCCGCTAGGACTGAAATAAAGTTGAATACAATTTAGCCTGAAAAACTGGCTAAATATAATATACTGGGAGGAAAAATTATGAAAAAAAGTTTAGTAACTCTCGTTGCGATTCTTGTGTGCGTACTGCTTGTGACATCTTGTTCAACACCCGCACCGGAAACCGCTTCGTCGGCTCCGGCCGCATCAAGTGCGTCGGCAGAAGCATCCGCTGCTCCTGCATCTTCTGAAGCTGCTGCATCTGCGGCTTTTACACCGGCTGCGGAGCTTGCACCCCCTCAGGGTAAAAAATTGCTTTCCCTGCCTGTTGACCAGGCTGCCGAAAAGCCTTTGAAAATTGCTTCCATTATGGTTCAGAACAATCCGTTCGGAGTCGCTGTGCTTCAGGGCAGCCAATTTGCCAATGAAGTGCTGAAAGGCCGCAACGCCGTTGTTGATTCCATTTCCGTGGAAGACTTTGATGCGCAGAAGTGGTCAAGTGTTGTTGAAAACTGTATCGCCGCAAAATACGACGCGATCTGCCTGCTCGGCTTGTCCGAAGCGCTGACGCCGGTTGTAAACAAAGCGGTTGACGCAGGCATTATTGTTATGGCGTTTAACACCGAGCCTGGACTGGATTCCGAGAGAACCGCATTCTATGGCCAGGACGGCGATTTTGGCGGCCAGCAGTGCGGCAAAAAGCTTGAAGAATTAATGGGCGGAGAAGGCGAATACATTATCATCACCGGAGACTTTGGTGTTCTGGGCCATGAGCTGAGAAGAAAAGGCGCCCGTTCTGTTCTGGATGCCAATTCCAAACTGAAGCTCGTCGGCGAATTTGAGAACAACGACAAAGCCGAAGAAGCTTACAACATTGCTACAAATGCAATGCTTGCAAACCCGAAACTGAAAGGCATCTATGTAACAGCCGGCGGCCCGAGCGGCGCTGCAAAAGCTCTTGAAGATGCTGGAAAACAGAATGACATTATGCTGGTTTGCCACGATGTACTGGCAGAGTCTGCTCCTTACGTTGCCGATGGCACAATTAAGGCTTGTCTGGATCAGGATCCGTTCAACCAGGGATATCAGCCCTGCATTGACGCGTTCAATATGCTGGTAACCGGAAAAGCTCCTGAAAAAGAAATTAATTGGTACGAAGGCGTTATGGCTACGCCCGATACAGTGAAAGATCTTTTCCCTGAATTATTCTGATAATATCACTATTGGAGCGGGGCCGCAATTTTGCGGCCCCGCTCCAAAAAAATGACAGGAGGGTTATTAAATGGCTGACAATGTGATTTGCAAAATAAATCATATCATAAAACGCTTCCCAGGTGTTGTTGCTCTTAATGATATTAATTTTGATATAAGAAAAGGCGAAGTCCATGCGATTGTCGGTGAAAATGGCGCGGGCAAATCGACCTTGATGAATATACTGTCCGGGGTTTATGGGCCGGATGAAGGCACGGTGGAATTTGAAGGCAAGGCGGTGCGGTTTAAGGAACCCAAGGAAGCGCAGGATGCGGGTGTTGCCATGATTCACCAGGAATTGTCTCTTTCACCGCATATGACAGCCTATGAAAATGTTTTTGAAGGCAGAATGATCAAGAACAAGCTGGGTTTAATAGACCGCAAGGTAATGATTGAAGAGTGCAAAAAGTATTTGAATAACTTGGGCGTGGGGCATATCAATCCAAAGTCGTTGGTTAAAGATTTGAGCGTTTCTGAAATGCAGCTTCTGGAAATTGCAAAAGCCATATCCCTGCATTCAAAAATGCTGATTATGGATGAGCCTACGTCTTCTTTGACGAATGCGGAAATTGTTTTTTTAACCACAATCATCCGCAAGCTGCAAAGCGAAGGCGTTTCCATATTGTATATCTCGCATAAACTGGAAGAAATTATGGAGATTGCAAACAGGATAACGGTGCTTCGCGACGGGCAGTACATTGATACAAAAGACAAACAGGATATAGATATTAAAACAATGATATCCATGATGGTAGGCAGAGACTTTGACCAGACTGCCCACAGGGAATTTATTCGGGATTATTCAGATAAAACGCCTGTGCTGGAAGTGGAGCATCTCAGCGATTTTTCCGGCAAAGTAAAGGATATAAGCTTCAAGCTTTATAAGGGCGAGGTGCTTGGACTGACCGGCCTCGTCGGGGCGGGCAGGACTGAACTGCTTCAAACCATATTTGGAGCAAATAAAGCTAAATCCGGAACCATAAAAATAAACGGAGAGGCCGTTCGCATCAGCGGTACGATAGATGCGATCAATCATGGAATAGGCCTGATTCCAGAGGGCCGCAAGGTTCAGGGATTGTTTTTGAAAATGTCCGTAAAGGATAATATGATGTCCGTTTATCTGAAGAAATTGTGCAATGCAATGAACTTGATTAATAAATCCAAGGTGAACGAAGTTGCCACCGAATACGTTGATAAGCTGAACATCAAAACGCCCAGCCTGGGACAATATGTAAATAACTTAAGCGGCGGCAATCAGCAGAAGGTAATCGTCGCAAGATGGCTTATGAACCAACCAGCCATTCTGTTTATGGATGAACCAACACATGGCATAGACGTAGGAGCCAAATCGGAAATTTACAGAATTATAGACGACCTGTCCAAGGAGGGCGTTTCAATCATACTGCTTTCTTCCGAACTGCCCGAAGTGCTTTCCATGTGCGACAGGATCATGATTATGCATCACGGAGAATTAAGGGTTATTTTGAACCATGATGAAGCGGATCAGGTTAAGATTATGGAATATACCCTTGAAAAAAACGCAACAGAAGAAACTGCGTAATTTTAAAGACTTTATTATCTGTTTCATAAGGGGGAATTTTAGTGCCTTTTAAAGAATTTAACGAGGATTTTTCTCTGGCTGGCAAACACGCGGTGGTAACGGGCGCTTCAAGCGGAATTGGGCTGGAGATATCAAAGATGTTTGCGCGAAAAGGAGCGGATATCATTGCTTTTGATTTATCCGAATCAAAAGAGCTGGAGGAATACGTGCAGGGATTGGGGCGAAGCTTCATAAAGTTTACGGGGAACGTAACCGATAAAAACGCCTTGCAAGCGATGGCTGATTCCGCCGTTTTAAAATTTGGAAAGATTGATATTCTGGTTAACTGCGCGGGCATAGGAATAGTTGACAACGCGGAGGACCTAAGCGAAGACGCTTGGGACAAAACGCTTGGAATTAATTTAAAGGGCCCTTTTCTGATGTCACAGGTGGTTGGGCGAACAATGATAGCAAGCGGCGGCGGTGTGATTATTAATATCGCTTCCCAAGCCGGAGTGGTTGCTATGGATAAACATATTGCATACGGCGCCTCCAAAGCCGGCCTGATTAATTTAACCAGGGTTTTGGCGCTGGAGTGGGCCAAATACAACATCCGCGCCAATGCAATCTCGCCAACTGTTGTGCTGACCCCTTTAGGCGAGTATCATTGGAACAATCCGGCGGGAGAAGCATTTAAAAAACGTGTTCCGTCGGGGCGGTTTGCATACCCGCAGGAAATCGCGGCGTGCGCTGTGTTCCTGGCAAGCGATGCTGCGTCTATGATCAATGGTGAAAATCTGGTGGTGGACGGCGGCTTTACAATTGCATGAGATATCAATTTATATGAATTGCCAGAAATATAATAATATTGCAGCGCATTTGACACCGTGCTATACTTAAAACTTAGGTAATCAGTGCACGGCAATGCAATGGCGCATATGCTGGTTTTGTGAAAATTCATTTTTGCTGGCAATGGGATTGTGATTCTATTAAGTTTTGTTCTAAAAATGTAAATTAGGTTTTTGCCTCCTATGCTTATTATATTCTTTCAGAGATCGTTATAGGCATAGGAGTAAAAACAGGCCTAGATTAAATAGTAAGGATAACAATAAAATGAATAAAGCAAAAATAGCATTGAGCCAGATAGCGGATGTATTGGATCATTCTTTGCTCAGACCGGATATTACCGTAAGGGAATTGATTGAAGGCTGTGCCTTGGCAAAAGAGTATAATTGCATATCGGTATGCGCGCGTCCCTCGGACATGCCTATCGTTGCGCGGGAATTAAAGGGGTCAAAAGTGTTGGCTACAACAGTAGCCGCATTTCCGCACGGAACAGCAACAACCGAAGCCAAAGTATTTGAAACCATCGACGCTGTGGATAAAGGCGCTGTGGAAGTGGATTTGGTTATGAATTATGCCAGGTTTTTATCCGGCGAATTTAATTATGTAGAGGATGAAATTGGCAAGGCGGCCGATGCGGCCCATAGCAGGGGAGCGCTTTTAAAAGTAATATTTGAAAATTATTATCTTACAGGCGAACAAATTGTGCATTGCTGCAAAATTTGTAAAAGTGCGGAAGTGGATTTTGTAAAAACGTCCACAGGGTATGCACCTGGTGGCGCGAAATTGGAAGACCTTAAGCTTATGGTTGCCAATGCGGATGGTATGAAAGTAAAGGCGGCAGGCGGCATAAAGGATCTGGACATGGTTCTTGCTATCATTGCGACGGGAACAAGCCGCATAGGTACGCGCGCGTCTAAAACGATACTGGAAGATGCCCGTGAACGCGAACGGAAGGGTGAATTGTTTATTGTTTAACCGTATTGGGGGAAGTATGTAGCATATGGCAACGATGAAGGATGTTGCAAAGCTTGCCGGAGTTTCACACGGAACAGTATCGAATGTACTGAACGGCGCAAAAGGAGTCAGCCTGGAGAAGGTTAAGCGCGTTCAAAAAGCCATGATCAAGCTGGGCTATAAGCCTAATGCCGTCGCGAGAAACTTAAAATTAAACAAAACGATGCAGTTTGATCTGATTGTTCCCAATATTGTTGATTCCTCAATGATTCAGGTTTACGAGAACCTGACGCTATTTGCTGCAGAAAACAAATACTCGGTTAATTTACAGATCACAAACGAAGACCCGGAGCTTGAAACAAAGTTTTTAAACCAGGCGCTTATGTATAACAAAGACGGCGTAATATTGATGACCTGCCAGCCCAATAATACGGCTTTGTTTGAGAACCTTATGCTGAACGGTTTAAAGATCGTCTTTATTGGATCGCAGCTAAGCGAGATTGACCATAATTTTGTTGGACTGGATGTTAAGAATGCGGTTGTTAAAATAACAAGTTATCTTTTGGGCAAAGGGTACCGGGATATTGCGATACTTACCGGCCCCACTGAATATACTTTTGAAGTGCTGTCTTTAACAGGATATATTGAAGCGCATATTTCTGCAAAAAGGCCGGTTCAGGAATGTTTCTGCGGTACCGCCAGTTACGACAGGCAGGCTATTTTAAAAGAAGCCTTCAGAATATTTACCCAAAAAGAACTGCCCAAGGCAGTTATTGCCACCTGCCATATCATGATCAATCCAATCATCAAGGCAATGGAATTGCTCAATATTCCGGAAGCCTCCAGACCCGTTTTGTTTGCGTTGGTTCCTTATTCCTGGTCGCTTACAAAAAGGCAAGGCGTGATTTATATTACCCTGCCTTATGTAAAAGTTGCCGAACTGGCTTACAGCATTTTAATGGAGGATATCAATACCTCTATTGTTGGATATAAAAATACGTTTATCAAAGTAAAGGCGCCCGATGTTGACGAACTGCTGGAAGAGCGGAAGCAGATTTTTGTGGTACCCAAGGAGAGTATCCGCGTCTTGCTGTCCGATAATCAGGCGGCGGCGGCTACAAAAACGCTGCTTCCAGAATTTGAAAGGCTTACCGGCATAAAGGTTGAAATTGATGTTTGCGCTTATCATAACAATTATGAAACTTTAAAAAACGCATGGTACAAGGATACCTACGACGTATTTGGAATAGATATTCCCTGGCTGCCCGAATTGGCGCAAAAGGGCGTTATTGAGAATCTGGATGAATTTGTTGAGAAGTTTAATTATCAAAACGACGTTCCTGTAGAAATATTCAATGATTTTTCACTGGCGGAAGGGTCTGTATTTGCTATTCCGTATATGATTTGCGCGCAGCAGTTGTTTTATAGAAAGGACTTGTTTGCGAATATTAACAACCAAAGGCTGTTTTTTGAAAATACCAAAAAAGAACTGGCTCCGCCGGAGAACTGGAAAGAATTTAACGAAGTCGCGCGTTTTTTTACCAGAAAGTATAACAGCGAATCGCCAACTGCATATGGAACAACGCTTGGAGCAAGAATGCATTCCGGAGCTGTATGCGAGTTCCTGCCGCGGCTTTGGGGATTCGACGCCTGTGTTTTTGAAAAGTCCCAGTTTACTCTCAACAGTGAAAAAGCGGTCTTGGCTCTGGAAAATTACAAGGAGAGCTTTCAATATGCAAGCGAGAATTCCTGCGACAATTGGTGGGATGAACAGGTTATAGAATTCAGCAAGGGCGATGTGGCCATGATGGTTCTGTTTTCCGATCAAATTTCGGATGTAACTGTGCGCAGCAAATCCAAGGTCCACGGAAAAGTAGGATACGAGGATATTCCCGGCGGTAAGGGAACCCTTGGCGGATGGAGCATGGCGGTAAACGCATGCAGTAAAAATAAAGAAAGCGCTTTTCGGTTCATTGAATGGGCTTGCTCCCAGGAAATGTCGGTTATGAATACCATACTTGGCGGCAGTGTTCCGTGCCATACGGCCATAAACGACGTGGAGGTTTCCAGCATTTATCCTTGGCTTAAGAAAAATGTGGAAGTCAAAAGCTCGTCCAAATTTCGCCGGATTCCAAAAAAACAGGACGGCACCCATATGTCCGAGCATGAGTTTGAAAAGATACTGGGTGAAGCGGTCTATAATACCATTACCAATCAAATAGACGCCAGAACAGCGTTGAACCGTGCAAATGAGATGCTGAACGACATATTGAAAAGCAAATCTAAATAAAGGAGCGGGAAAAATGAATAGAAAAATCATTGCCTGGGACTTGGGGACCGGTGGTAACAAGGCTTCTCTTTATGATGCCGACGGAAGATGTATAAAGGCCGTATTTGTACCTTATAATACGACTTATCCTGCTCATGCGTGGCATGAACAAAAGCCGGAGGATTGGTGGAAAGCGGTTGTGGATAGTACAAAACTGCTGCTCAGCCAAACCAACGTGGATATTCATGAAATAACCTGTTGCGGTATTTCCGGACATAGCCTGGGCGCTGTTCCAATTGATAAAGACGGCAGGCTGCTTCGGAAAAGCACGCCTATCTGGTCGGACGGCAGGGCGACAAAAGAAGTTTATGGCGTGTTTGAAAATTATGAAGAAGAAAAATGGTATATGACCACGGGAAACGGTTTTACTCCAGCGTTTTACTCCGCATTTAAAATACTGTGGTATAGGAATAACGAACCTGAAGTTTTCAACAATATCCATAAAGTAATAGGAACGAAGGATTATGTTAATTTTAAACTGACAGGAAGGATTTGCACAGATCCGTCCTATGCGTCGGGATCGGGTGTATGGGATCTTGTGAAATGGGAGTATTCTCTTGAACTGATTGCCGCTATGGGTTTGAGGCCGGAGATATTTCCGGAAGTAGTCCCCTCCACCGAAGTGATTGGGAAAATAACAAAGCAGGCAGCCGGGGAAATGGGGCTTGCCACCAATGTATATGTGGTTGCGGGCGGCGTTGATAATTCCTGCATGGCGCTGGGCGCAAAAGCCTTTAAAGAGGGCAGGGTTTATAATTCGCTTGGTTCGTCTTCCTGGATTGCGGTTTCTTCTTGTAAACCGGTTCTTGAAAAAAATGCAAGGCCATATGTGTTTTCACACGTTGTACCCGGTATGTTTGCATCCGCGCTTTGTGTTGCTTCGGGCGGATCCAGCTTCAGGTGGTTCAGGGACCAGATGGGAAGAGAATTTATGGATGAGGCTGCAAAAACCGGAGGGGATGAATATGATCTCATGGGAAAGGAAGCCCGCAACGCACCGGTAGGGGCGCATAAGCTGCTGTTTAATCCAAGCCTGGGCGGCGGAATGCCCATGGATAAAAGTTATAACCTCCGCGGCGCGTATATAGGGCTCGATTTGCTCCATACAAGAGCGGATATTATTCGGGCGACTATGGAGGGCATTTCTATGAGCTTGCGCGCCTGTCTTGACAAACTCAGAAGCATAACCACCATTAATGAAGAGATGCTGCTGGTGGGAGGCGGAAGCAAGAGCCCTCTATGGCGACAGATATATGCGGATGTTTATCATATTACCGTTTTAAAATCGAATATAGACCAGCAAGCCGCAGCCTTGGGCGCGGCGGCCTGCGCAGCTGTGGGTACGGGAATTTGGAGTAACTTTGATCGGATCGACTCGTTGCACATGATTGAAGAAACAGTTTATCCTATAAAAGAGAATGTTGAAATTTACGATCAATTGATGAAAGTTTATTATAAAGCCACGGATAATCTTAGCGATATAGGGGATATGCTGGCGGCGGTCAAAGCATGATAGCCATGTTTGCGGGCTGGCTTTATCTGGCATGTAAGACGAATTAAAAATACGCAGGGCAGAGCTTTAGGCCATTTGAACTTTTTTTATTTTCGTACGGAGTGGGCGGACTTGATATTGCAGTCCGCCTTCCGTATATCGTTTTCTTTTAGAACGCTTATTTGGAAAACCTTTTTCTATAGTCCCGCGGCGACTCCCCAAAGGTCAGTTTAAAAAGGCGGGCAAAATAATTAAAATCGTTTATTCCGCATAAAAAAGCTATTTCTGAAATGGTATTAGAGGAGCTTTCAAGAAGCTTTTTTGCGTATGCAAGGCGTGCGGTGGTTATGTATTTCCCAAGACTCATGCCGGTTGAATGTTTTACGGACGCAAAAACCTTGTTCCGGGGGATAAAAAGTGTTTTGCTTATCGTATCAGCGGTAATCTCTTCCGTGAGATTCTGCGCTATGTGGTTTGCAATGGCATTAAACAGTTCCGTATCCGAGAGATGGATATACTGGTTAAGCCATATGTAGGAAGCACAAACGCGCATAATTTGCGTGCTGGCCTCAATCTGCACGGCTGAAAGCACCGGAAGATTAAAATACCATTTTTTGAGGTCCTCAATTGAGGCGTACGCGCTGCAGGCCTGGCTTGTTTTTTGCCACATTTCCTGGGCAGGATACATATCCGGTAAAAATTGGCCTATCATCAAATAAGCAATGATTTTTTTGTTATTGTCCCGAATGGAGACAGAAGATTCCATTAAGCCCGCATGGCAGAAATACGTATAAGCGCTCTCTGTTTTGGCATTTTCCTCGAAGGCGATTCTGTCACAAGATATGCAGCGGGACAAGCCGTCAGTGGTGCAGCGGATTCTGGAACAAAAATCACTTTGCACAAGCGGATAATGAGCAATTTCCTCATATGAATTGCTGAAAAGAGCGGCTCTCACCCCGGTGATAGTATGAAAATTCTTTAATAGGGGCATGAGTTGATCCGCATCGATTTGTATACCCATAGTTACACCTCAAAAGGTACAATTATGCTAATAAAGGGTATTTATTTGCTATTATTATGCCATATGTGTGCAGTATAATCAATATAAATGATAACCTGTTTTGTATAAAAAGTAATTTAAACGCTTCAAATCAAAATAAAACGCTAAAAGACAACATGTAAATGAAACTATTAAAAAAATTAGTTTTTTTTTGCGTGCTATTTAAAACGTTTAAAATTAATAATTTTCACAGAAAGGATACTATGAAGGCTACAATTAAGGACATTGCCAAAAAAGCCGAGGTTTCAACCGGAACAGTATCAATGGCTTTGAATAATAAACAGGGAATAAATGAAGATACCAAAAAAAGAATTCTGGAAATTGCCAGAATGTTGAATTATACGCCTAATCTTTCAGCAAGGAGCCTTGTAACCAAAAACAGCTATTGCATTGGGCTTACTGTTCCTCTTGTTATCAATCCGTTTTTTGCCGCAGTGGTGGACAGGATAAACATAGAAGCGGAAAAAGCGGGATACAGCGTGCTGCTTGGCATAACAAACAATAATATGAAGCGTGAAAAAGAGTATATAGATCTGTTTTTAGGAAGAAACGCGCAGGGCGTTATAGTGGTACCCTCTATTGTGGAAAATCCGGATACAAGCCATTTGCTAAAACTGAAACAAGCAAGAATTCCGATTGTTTTTTGCACAGATATCTATGCCGGGTACAATGAAACCTGTGTAATGACCGACCTTGAAAAAGGAGAATATGACATTGTAAAATACCTGATTTCCTGCGGCATGAAAAGGATCGCCTTTTTGTCTTCCAGTTTGTCCTATTTATTCGTGAGGCTCCGGTATTTGGGATTCAAGCGCGCAATGGATGAAGCGGAGATACCAATTAACAATTCGCTGATGTTTGCTGTAAAAGAGTTTAGTTTTGATGCGGCTTATGGCGTTACGGACGACATCATCAACCAGCGTCCGGATGTGATCGTTGTTATAAACGATATTATGGCAATGGGAGTTATGAAAAGGATGCAGGAGAGGGGCGTGCGGGTGCCGGAAGACATCTCTGTAGTGGGATATGACGATATGATGTTTTCTTCACTAGCCCAAACGCCTATATCAACAGTGGCGCAGCCAATTGGGCCTATCTGTAAAAAAACGATTGATATATTAATTGATAAAATAAACGGATGTGAGACGGACAATAGAATAATTTATCTAAATACTGAGCTCAAAATCCGGGAATCTGTGTTGTCTATACACGCCTAGGCGTATAGAAAATAATAATAATTGGGAGGAAATTTATGAAAACTGGCAAAATTCTATCACTCTTGATTGTACTTGTGTGCGTAGTTGCATTTATGCTGACAGCGTGCGCAACACCTTCGCTTCCAGGTGCGTCCGCGGCTCCGGCTTCTTCGGAAGTGGCTGCCTCTGCGGCGGCTCCGGCTTCTTCTGCAGCGGCAAGCGCAGCTCCGGCTGCAGGTGGCAAGATAAAGATTGGCATGTCTATACCGCAGCTTGCAAATCCTTATTTCGTATCCGTTATGAACGGAGTTCAGGCAAAATGTGATGAGCTTGGTTACGAGCTTATTCCGGTTGATGCAAAATATGATGTTGCAAAACAGGTTTCGGATTTTGAGAACTTTGCAAATCAGGGCGTCAACGCCGTAATCGCATGCCCGATTGACTCAAATGCACTGGTTCCCGTTGTGGATAAGCTGAAACAACAGGGCATTATCGTAGTTTCTTTTGCACAGGTAATCGAAAATGCCAATTCAATCTTCACTCTGGATGAATATAAATATGGCGTTGTGATTGGGACAAACGCAGCGCAATGGATCAATGACAAGCTTGGAGGCAAAGCGCAGGTTCTGATTATATCGCAGGATAACGTGGAAGCGGTTGTACAAAGAGGCAACGGCATCCAGGACACCATTGAGAAACTATGCCCCGATTCCAAGGTTGTTGCCCGCCAGGCTGGAGATAATCCTGAAAAAGGCATGAAGATTGCAGAAGACGTGCTTCAGCAGTACCCGGATGTAAAAGTAATCACGGGAAACAACGACGCTGGCCCGCTTGGCGCTTATGAGGCTATAAAAGCCATGGGCAAAAACACCGCTGATTTTTATATCGGCGGCGGCGATGCAACGCCTGAAGCCATTGAGAAGATGAAAGAAAAAGACAGCGTTTATAGAGCGACGGTAGACCTTGAGCCTTATACAACGGGTGTTGACTGCGTTTCCTCAATTGAAGACATGCTTAAAAACGGTATTCCCGAAAAAGCTCCCGTTAACCTCTTTAACATGACTCCTGTATGGCAGGACGATGTGGTGAGCGGCAAATTTGTTCCTAAGGGTTAATATCAATCAATTACTGTTTTAACATTTCCGTTGTGCCGCTTTAAGCGGCACAACGGATTAAAATGGCCCTGGCGTTCGCTAATGGAGGGAACAGTATGCAGGAATACATTGTAGAAATTAAAAACCTATGCAAATACTTTGCCGGCGTAAGAGCGTTGGACGACGTGTCCCTGGGTTTTGTGGAAGGCGAGATTCACGCCTTGTGTGGGGAAAACGGCGCTGGAAAATCAACGCTCATTAAAATGCTTACGGGAGCTTTGGAACCTACAAGCGGAGATATAATCTTACGCGGTGAAAAAATATTAAGATTTAATCCAATAGAGGCTATTGAAAAAGGAATTTCAACTATTTATCAGGAATTTAACCTGGTACCCTACCTAACTGTTACGGAAAATGTTTTTTACGGAAAAGAATTAAAAAAAGGCGCGTTTATTGATATAAACGCAATGAATGCGGAAGTAAAAAAATATTTGGAAGAAATGGAAATAGACTTAAATCCAAAATCAAGGGTATGTGATTTAGGGGTGGCCTATCAGCAGATTATTGAGATTGTAAAGGCCGTATCTGCAAAATCCAAAATATTGATTATGGATGAGCCTACGGCTCCTTTAACCAATAAGGAAACAAAGGTATTATTTAAAATTATTCAAAAGCTAAAAAAAGACAAAGTTACTATCATATATATTTCCCACAGGATGGAAGAAATATTTGAGATTTGTGACAGAGTGACCGTGATGCGTGACGGAAAGCATATAATCACCAAAAATATTGGTGAAATAGACAGGCGGCAGTTGATATCCTATATGGTCGGGCGTGAGTTGGGTGAAAAGTTTCCGGAAAGCGAAAAAGAAAAGGGCGCGGTTGTTCTGGAGGCCAAAAATTTGTCAAACCGGAAGATCAAGGATATAAGCTTTCAGCTAAGAAAAGGCGAGATTCTTGGCTTTGGCGGCCTGGTGGGCGCGGGCCGGACAGAAGTGATGCAGGCCATATACGGAGCGGACGAAGTACAGACCGGTTCTGTAATTCTGAATAATAAAACGATTAAAATAAAATCGCCCAAGGATGCGCTCAGCCACGGGATCGGCCTTATACCGGAGGACAGAAAAAACCAGGGGGTTCTTTTGGGCCTTAGCGTGCAGGAGAATATATCATTCAGTTCCATTCAAAAAGTGCTGTCCGGATTATTTATAGATAATAAAAAAGATGCTGCCCTAAGTAATGAATACAGGGAAAAACTGCGCATCAAAACGCCTACGGTAAGGCAGCTTTTAAAGAACTTATCCGGCGGCAACCAGCAAAAGGTTGTACTGGCAAAGATGCTTGCGACTGACTGTGACGTGCTGATCTTTGACGAACCAACAAGAGGAATTGATGTAGGCGCAAAACAGGAGATCTATCAACTGATGCGTGCGCTTGCGGACGAAGAAGGAAAAAGCATCATTATGGTTTCGTCCGAAATGCCTGAATTGATCGGAATGTCCGACAGGATACTGATCATGCGGTATGGGTCCATCGTAGGCGAGCTGAAGAGAAATGAGTTTTCGCAGGAGCGTATATTGGAATATGCTTCCGGCTTAATAGGAGGTACAAAATGAATACAAAGAAAATAAAAGGCGCGCTTGGAAATTATGGCATAATCTTTGTGCTGATCGCGTTGATTGCCTGGTTTTCAATTGCATCCAACCGGTTTTTGATGGCGGACAATATTTTTAATGTTTTGCGGCAGGTATCCATAGTTGGGATCATTTCGGTGGGAATGACGTTTATTCTGCTTACGGGCGGCATTGACTTATCGGTTGGATCTGTAGCCGGTTTTGCTTGCGTTGGGGCGGCTATTTTAATGACCAAAATGAGCGTCCACCCCTTTGTGGCATGCCTGATCATGTGCCTGGTGGGCGTAGGCTTCGGCTTGGCCAACGGATTTTTTATTGCGCAATTGAGCGTGCCGCCGCTGATTGCAACGCTTGGAATGATGACTTCCATCCGCGGCATTGCGTACATTATTACGGGCGGTTTGCCGGTATTTGGATTTGATCCGGATTTTACCATTCTGGGCCAGGGGTACATCAGTATTATACCCATACCGGTTTTAATCATGGCGGCGGTATTTATATTTGGCATCATTTTTTTGAGTAGGACACGGAGCGGACGTTATATTTACGGAGTAGGTGGCAATGAAGAAGCTTCCCGGCTCTCTGGTGTTAATGTTAAAAAAATCAAATATCTTGTGTATGCGGTCGGCGGTTTCATGTCCGCCCTGGCGGGCGTTGTGCTGCTTGCAAGGATAAACAGCGGGCAGCCGAATGCAGGCACGGGCTATGAGATGGATGTGATTACCGCTGTGGTGCTGGGCGGCGTGAGTATTGTAGGAGGACAAGGCAAGCTTGGCATGGTGATTATTGGTGTTCTTATTATGGGTATTCTCACAAATGGTATGACCATGCTTTCCATAAACGAATTTGTGCAGCAGTTTGTAAAAGGCCTTGTTCTTATATTTGCGGTAGCGTTTGATCAGTTTATTAAAGCGCAAAGATTGAAAGAAGTGGCAGCCTGATAAAGAAATCTACCGGCGGTGCACTAAAGCACCGCCGAAATTTTGGAGGGATAAAAATGAAAAGATCAGAAATTAACAGAGCGATGAAGGAAGGCCTTGCATTTGCGGCGCAGTATCAGTTTGCTCTGCCGGGTTTTGCCCGCTGGACGCCGGAGGATTGGAAAACCAAGGGGCGCGAGTATGATGAGATTCGGGATAATATGCTGGGATGGGATATTACGGATTTTGGGAAAGGTGATTTTAAAAAGTGCGGGCTCTTGATGTTTACCATTCGTAACGGTAATTTAAAGAACCCTAAATACACAAAAACTTATGCGGAGAAACTACTGATAAGCGAAGAAGGCCAGATTACGCCCTATCACTTTCACTGGAAAAAAATGGAGGATATCATAAATCGGGGTGGAGGCACTTTGGTAATAAAATGCTATAATTCAGGGCCCGACCAGGAAATGATGGATACGCCGGTTACAATTTATATGGACGGCCGTGCGTTTGAAGTTCCCGCGGGGCAGGAAATACGCGTAAAAACGGGCGAGAGCATCACGCTGCCCACAGGGCAATACCACAGCTTTTGGGCGGAAGGCTCAAAAACTTTGGTGGGTGAGGTATCCCGGGTAAATGACGATATGGTTGATAACTGTTTTTATGAAAAAGTAGGCCGCTTTCCGGAAATAGAAGAAGACGAGGCGCCGCTTTATTTAATGGGAAACGAATACCCCGGGGCAACAGACTGACGCAGGTGAAATATGTTAGTAATAGGACTGGATATAGGAACTTCGGGCGTAAAAAGTACGGTGTTTGATGAAAATGCTGCAATTGTTAGCCATTCATACGAGGAATACGAGATTATTTGCGAAGGACCTGGCCTGTTTGAACTGAACCCTGTTGTTTTGCGGGACGCGGCTTTCAGGGTTCTGGCTTTATCTTTAAAAAATGTAAACCGCCATGAGGTGCGGGCCATATGCGTCACTTCCTTTGGGGAATCGTTTGTTTGCCTGGATGCGCAGGACCATGTGCTTTGCAATACCATGATTTATATGGATAAACGCGGTACGGAAGAATGCGGGGAATTTAAGTCTCTGCTGGGAGAGGACCGCGTTTTTAGTGTGTGCGGCCAGTATTTGGACCCTATGTTCGCCTTGTATAAGATCAAATGGATGCAAAAACACCGCAGGCAGGTAATGGGTAAAGTAAAGCGCATTTGCTTTATTGCAGATTACCTGACATATTCGCTTGGCGCGGATCATTTATGCGATTATTCCCTGGCTGCCCGTAGCGCAATGTTTGATATCGGCAAAAAGAAATGGTGGAACGAGGGAGTTGCGTTTTCGGAGCTGGACCCTGCGGCTTTTCCAAATGCCGTTCCCAGCGGCAGCGTTGTGGGAACGCTCAGTAAAGCCGCTTGCAGGCTTCTGGGACTACATATGCGGGTTAAGCTGATTATAGGCGGGCACGACCAGATTGTGGCGGCAGTGGGCGGAGGAGCCCATCTGAACGGGGATATGGTGAATGGTGTTGGAACGGTGGACTGTATGACCACTGTATTTGGCGGGCAGCAAAACTCGCAAGAATTCCTGGCATATAATTTTCCGGTTGTGCCGTATATAAAAGAAGGACAATACGTAACGTATGCGTTTAACATGTCCGGCGGGTGCGTTTTGAAGTGGTTCCGCAATGTAATGGCAAAAGATTTGAACGAAGACGCCTACGACCTGCTGGACAAGGAAACGCCCCAAGAGCCCACTGGCATCCTGATGCTTCCATACCTGGCCGGGGCGGGTACGCCTACTATGGATGCGCATACGCCGGCTGTAATCGCGGGATTGCGGTACAGCACCAGCCGTGGAGAACTCTTCCGCGCGTTTATGGAGGGGGAGACTTACGAAATGAAGACCAATATTGATTGCATGAAAAAAGCAGGCATAGAGGTATCCCGGGTTATTACGGTTGGCGGCGGATCACACTCCGATATCTGGATGCAAATAAGGGCGGATATTTTTAACAAGCCTGTTGAGATTCCTGCTTACCGGGAGGCGGGAACACTTGGAAGCGCCATGTTTTGTTATGCCAGTACAGGAATTTTTGATTCTGTTGAGCAGGCCCAAATCCGTTTGGTGCATACAAGCAAACTATTTAAGCCTGCAGCCGAAAATGCAAAAATGTACGAAAAAAATTACGCCCAGTACAAAAAGATGTACGAATGGGCGAAGGAGAGTTTTAAATGAATGCGAAAAATGCAGTATTAGCCGCGAAAAAAAAAGGCGTAGTTATTCCGGCCTATAATATACCGTATCTTCCTATGGTAAAACCGATTGTGCAGGCTGTTGTGGATAAAAACTCTGTTGCAATGATACAGGTAGCCAGGGTGGAATGGGAAAAGTTCTCTTCCGAGAGCCTGGAGGCTGTTGCCGGGGAGTATAAGAAGTACAAGAACGAGGCGCATACCCTGCTTCATTTGGACCATATACCGGTCATTGATGAGGACTTAAAGCAAGTTGATTCCATCAGCTATATCAAGAGGGCTATTGCGGCGGGATACCAGTCTGTCATGATAGATGCTTCCAGGCTGGATTTGGCGGGCAACATTGCCGCAACTTATGAGGCGGCCCAAGTGGCGCATCAGGCTGGTATTCCATGTGAAGCGGAACTGGGTGCCGTTATGGGCCACGAAAGCGGGGAGTTGCCGCCTTATGAAGAAATATTTCGCACCAAAAAAGGTTTTACTGATATTGCCCAGGCAAAGGAATTTGTACAAAAAAGCGGATGCGACTGGCTTTCGGTTGCAGCCGGCAGTATCCATGGCGCGGTAGCCCAGGCCACCCGGCATCAAAAAAAGCCGGAAGCCAGGCTGGATATTGAGCACATTATTGCACTAAAAGAAGCGGCGGGCGTACCGCTGGTTTTGCATGGCGGATCGGGCATTCATCAGGAGTATATCCGGCGGGCTGTTAAAGCGGGCATAGCAAAGATCAACGTTGGAACTGAGATACGCCAGGCATATGAACAGGCCATGGCTGCAAGAAACGACGTATCTTTTGCCCGGCAGGCGGTTTATGAAAAAACGTGTTGGATCATTGAAAAATTTTTGTGCATCAGGGATACAAAAACGCTGCTTGAGGAACGGTAGAAACTCAAAAGGAGCCTGTATGAACGGATATGAACGCACGATGCTGACCCTCTCGGGTGAAATGGCCGACTATACGCCTTCCATGGAGATTATGATAGACGAAAAGATAATGGCGCAGACGGGACACCGGGATTATATGGATTTTTGCGAATTTGCGGAGCTGGATGCGGTGATCACCGGCACACCCTCCAGCCTGTACAGAAAACAAATGATAAATGAGCAGAAAGGCGTATTTAAAAATGAATGGGGTACCATACGGCAGCAGGGTTCTGAGGTGGTTTCCGCTATCATTGGTTACCCCATTGGGGATATAAGAGAAGCTTTTAAATATACCGCGCCTGATCCAAACGACGAATACCGGTTTGCTTACCTGCGCAGCCTTATCAAACGGTTCAAAAACAAAAAGCTGGTGGGAATGCATATTCACGACGCCTTTAACTACCCGTATTATTTGGCAGGTATGGAGGCGCTTTTTGTGGGGATGTTTGATGAGCCGGAGGCCGTACGCAAGCTTGTGGATATCTCGGTTGAACATAATATTTCGCTTGCCCGTAAAGCGGTTGCGTTGGGCGCTGATTTTATTTTGCTTGGCGATGATTACGGCGGCGGCAACCAGCTTCTGGTTTCTCCGGAAAAGTTCAGGGAATTTTTTCTCCCGGGATTGCAGAAGGTGGTATCGGCTGTTCGGGAAACGGGAGCATTCTGTTTTAAACATTGCTGCGGAAACATCAACGCGATACTGGACGATATTGTGCAAACAGGTATAGATGTGTTGCATCCTCTGGACCCTTCCGCCGGCATGGATATATTGGAGACTAAACTAAAATATCCAAATGTTGTGGTAATGGGCGGAATAAACTGCTATGAACCGTTGTGCGAATACAGCGTGGAAGCACTGGAGGCTGAAACGCAACGAGTGATAGAAACAGTGGGGCGGGGCGGCAGGTTTATTATCGCCTCTTCCAACAGTGTGCATTCGGATGTAAAGGTAGAAAATTATATGGCAATGCAGCGTGTGCGGAAACGGCTGGCTATTGAATAAAAAAGGGGGGCTACCAATGACAAAATTTGCAGTTTTTTATGGAAACCGGGGCTTTATGCCCGGAGAGGTGGTTTTGGAAGCGCGCAGGCAAATGCCCGCCGCCATACGTGACGCAGGATTTGAATGCATTGAACTGCCAGCGGAACGGACAAAATTTGGAGGCGTGGATTGCGCGGAAGAGGCGAAGCTGTATGCTGAATTTCTCCGGAAAAACAGGCGAGAATACGACGGTGTAATTGTTTGCCTGCCCAATTTTGGTGATGAAGCCAGTGCTGTGGAAGCGCTGAAAGAGTGCGGCACGCCTGTTTTAATTCAGGCTTACCCGGATGAAATAAGCCAAATGGATTTCGCGCACAGGCGGGATGCGTTTTGCGGTAAAATGGCCATAACCGATATTTTTCACCAGTACGGCGTACCCTTCTCTCTGACGCGGTCTCATGTTGTGCACCCCGGCAGCGGAGAATTTTTTGAGGAGCTAAAAAAATTTGCGGCTGTATGCAGAATTGTACGTGCATTGTCCAACCTTATAGTAGTGGCCGTGGGAGCCAGAACTTCTGCGTTTAAATCCATGCGTTTTGACGAACTGACCGCCCAGAGATACGGTATCACGGTGGAAACCCTTGATTTATCCGACTTTTTTCTGCGTATGAAAGAAATTGATAACGGTGCGGAGCCTTTTTTGCAGCGCCTTTCATTCTATAGGGAATACGGAGATGCTTCCAAAGTGCCTGACCAGGCATTGGAAAACATGGTGCGCGCAAGCCTTGCCGCCGATATGATTGCCAAAGAGTACGGCACTGATTGTTTGACCATCCGCTGTTGGAATGAATTTCAGCGGGAAATGAAGATTTCTGTCTGCACATTGATCAGTGAGTTGAACGACAGGGGGACAGTGGCTGCCTGCGAACTGGATATTGCAAACGCTATATCCATGAAAGCACTCTCGGCAGCATCCATGCAGGCGGCAACATGCCTTGACTTCAACAACAATTATGGGGATGACCGCAATAAATGCATATTGTTCCACTGCGGGCCTGTTCCCAAGTCCCTGATGAAGGGCCGGGGAGAAATAGCGGAGCATAAAATGTTTAAAAAAACAATGGGAGAGAATATTAGCTGGGGCGTGTATCAGGGTGTTATCAGCCCGGGCAGCGTAACGCTCTCCAGTTTAAAAACGGAAGACGGCCTGCTGCATGCGTTTGCAACGCAAGGCAGCATTACCGGAGATACAATTGAAGAAGGCTTCTTTGGAACGGGTGGTGTGTTTGAAACAAATGATTTGCAGAAAAAGCTGTACTTGATCGCAAAAAACGGATACAGGCACCATGTAAGCCTTTCCGGAGGCCATCATAAGGAAGCGGTATTGGAGGCTTTTCAGACTTACCTTGGATATAAGATTACATCATTGGATAAATAAGCTATAATCCTACCTGCATACATACGTTTTGTGAGTTTTATGTTTTGTGTATAAAAAATTACGAATATTAAGCTGGATAATTTAAAAGCGCATTGTGAGGAGTGATAAATTTGCGCAATTGCGGCATAACGGTGAGCGCAAAATCGCAGGTTTTGGTTTCCGGCGCTTGGTTGCCGGGCTGCCTAATAGTAGATTTTCTTGTCTCCCTGTATGGTGTTTTGCACGGAAGCGGTTAGGCAGTTCACCGCGCCTTCAAAATCGCGCTGTTCCAGTTTTGTGCAAAGCGCGTCCGTATTTTCGTACAATGCTGAAGTGCCATACAGGGAACAAAAACGCAGCCAAAGCGTGCGCGTTATGGATTTAAAAGAGGTAAAAATAACCGGCAGCAGCGCATTGCCTGAGAATAAAGCAAGCTGATGCTGGAAATGAAACGCATGCTGTACCGCGTCTTCAGCAGTATCGGCGCTGCCGATTTGCTCGGTTTCCTCGCGCAGTTGGGAGAGTTCTCTGTCTGTTATACGAGCGGCGCAAAGCTCAACGGCAAGCGTGTCCAGCGCGATGCGCAATTCCAATATAGAACGGATCTCTTCCAGGCGGAGATTTCCGCCGTTATAAGATACAATGGATAGAAATGTCTCTATGGTGCCGTCGCGCCGGTAATCTGCCACAAACGCGCCAATGCGGGGGCGAACCACAATGAATCCCTTGCGCATCAGCTCCTTGATGCCCGTGTTGACAACTGCCCGGCTCACCTGCATGGAAGCCGCCAGTTCCCGCTCGGGAGGAAGCTGCGTTCCCACAGGAAGGCGTCCCGAAAGGATCATCGATTCTAGTTCCTTTACAAATAATTCTTTAAGCGTCGGCGCGCTGAGCTTGGAGAATTCCATTTCATTGCCTCCAAATTAAAATTGATAAGACTGATACTGGTACAACCAGATACCACAAATTATTATAGCGATAATTTGCTTAAAAAGCAAGCAGGCATGTTAGAAAAACAGCGCAATATTTAAGGGCTTTTGCGTTGCTTTGTTGACATGAATAAACATGAATGATAAAATATTAACAAACATCATGTATCTGGTACAACCACAAACCGCGTTATCATAAATAGGAGGAATTATTATGTTTACTTTTAATTACGCAGAAGGAGCAACTGTTGTTTCGTCACTGCTGATATGGCTTTGCGTTTTTTCAGCGCTTTTTGCGCTCAATGAGATTTCGCGCCGTTTTAAATGGGCAGGATTCTCGTTTTTTGTAATTTTGCCTTCCGTTCTTACGGTTCTCTGGTTCACGGTGCTAAAAGACACTACCTATACGGACTGGTTCCACCTTGCAAAGGTATATTCGTCAACCGCGGGCTGCATAGGATTCTGGTGCATACGCCATTTGCACGGCAAAAGGAAGGACGGTACGGAGTGGCGCCTTGCAGAAAATAAGATTGCGCTCTGCTTTCCGCCTTTAATACTTGCTATAAACATACTGGAGGCATGCGCGCGCGATATTGAGGTGGGGTTCACCTATGCGGTTGCCGGGCTGGATAAAACAGCGGATTCTTCTGTAATGCTTATGGGCGGTTCCTGGAATTACATGAACGCAATCGCCGGGCTGCTGAATATAATCACAATTACAGGCTGGTTTGGCATATGTATCCGTAAAGCGACGAAAAAGGACGGAAGCCGCGATATGCTCTGGCCCGATATGCTTTGGTTCTGGATCATAGCTTATGACGTGTGGAACTTTGCCTATACCTATAACTGCCTGCCAAACCATTCCTGGTACTGCGGCTTCGCGCTCCTGCTTGCCCCCACACTGTGCGCGTTTACCGTAGGAAAGGGTGCATGGCTCCAGCACAGGGCCCAGACGCTGGCGCTCTGGTGCATGTTTGCCCAAACATTCCCCATGTTTCAGGATGCGGGCATGTTCCGCGTGGATTCAACCTACAATCCGGCTGTCTATTTCACCGTCAGCTTTCTTGCGCTTGCATTAAATGTGGCCGTATTGATCTACATGATTTACAAAGTGCGCAAAACGCGCCGCAACCCATACAAGGGAGAACTTTATACCGACCATGCCGAATACCGCAAAATCAGAGGGCTTGCCGGCTGAACTGGGCGGAAACATAATTAATGAAAGAGACTGTTTGATATGAATGAATTCCGGGTGCTTGAGATTAAACAAAGCGTGTTTGAAAACAACGACCGCGAGGCGGAAAAGCTTCGCGGCGAGCTGAAAGAAAAAGGCGTGTTTTTGCTCAATCTGATGTCTTCTCCGGGAGCGGGCAAAACAACAACGCTGAAAGGTACAATTGCACGGCTTCGGGACGAATTTTCCATAGGCGTTATGGAAGCGGACATTGACTCTGATGTGGACGCGCGTACCATTCAGGGCACTGGCGCAAAGGTAATACAGCTTCACACCGGAGGCATGTGTCATCTGGACGCTGGCATGACGCGTCAAGGGCTTGGCGCCCTAGGCCTGGAGGGAATCGATCTTGCTGTGCTGGAGAATGTCGGCAACCTGGTATGCCCTGCGGAGTTTGATACCGGAGCGGCTAAAAACGCCATGATACTCTCTGTGCCGGAGGGAGATGACAAACCGCTTAAATACCCGCTCATGTTTACTGTATGCGACGTTGTGCTTGTTAATAAAACAGACGTGCTGCCGTATTTTGATTTTGACTTGGGCGCTGTGCGCGAGCGGGTGGGGAAACTCAACCCGAAAGCAAAGGTGATGCCGGTAAGCGCCAGAACGGGCGAAGGGCTGGACGAATGGGCTGCATGGCTTCGTGGGGAAGTGCTTGCGTGGCAGAGCAGGTAGCGGAGGGTGGCGGGGAAAAACCGACTTAAAACTGCCAGATTTGATGTAAAGGAGAACATGCTGTTATGGCTGCTATAAACGAACAGGCAAAAGGCGGAGAAAAGAAATATGAAGGGAAACCCAAGATACTCGCGCTGGCTAACCATATAGGGCGCAAAAAGCCGGGAGCCAAGGATGCTTACGATTACGGCGCGCCCGAATACCTGATACTGGAGCCGGTCGTTTCGGACGACATGGCCGAGGTGTGCATGACGATGGCGATACGTGAGAAGGTTACCGCTGAAATGGCAAGCGTTCGTACGGGAAAAACTGTGGAGGAGTGCCACCGTTTGCTGCTGGAGCTTGCGGACGCGGGTGTGTGCTTTGTAAATACGATAGATGGCAAAGACACTTTTTGGTATGATACGTGGGTTCCCGGCATTATGGAGATGATGACGAACCATCCCGCCAACCCCCGAAAATATCCGCAGATTGCCGAGGCCTTTGAGGCTTACGGGCGTATACGGGGCGCTAAAACCGCGGGAATGACGCCGGTGGGCATAGGGCTTATGCGCGTAATTCCAATAGAAAAGGCAATCAGCGCCGAGAGCCGCCGCGCCTCTTACGAGGAACTCTCCAAGCATATAGAAGAGCACGATGTATTCTCGGTTTCCAATTGCTCCTGCCGTACGGCGCGCGAGATTATGGGCGAAGGCTGCGGCCACCTTAAGGAGGATATGTGCATACAAATGGGGCATGCCGCCGAATACTACATACGAACCGGGCGCGGCAGGCAGGTAAACAAGGAAGAGGTTTACGCGATACTGCGCAGGGCGGAGGAAAACGGCCTGATGCACGAGATACCGAATCTGGATGGGGATGGCAAGACGCACGCGATATGCAACTGCTGCGGCTGCGGATGCTTCTCTATGCGCACGGCGGAAATGTTTATAAACGCAGACATGGTTCGCTCCAACTATGTTTCGCAAGTGGACCGCGAAAAATGCGTGGCCTGCGGGCAGTGCGTGGAAAACTGCCCGGTCAACGCGCTGCAGCTTGGGCAGAATGTTTGCTCTGCCAAGCCGGTAGCAGAAAAGATCGTTCGCGCAGAAACGCCGCGTGATACCGAATGGACGCCCCGGCACTGGAATACCGAGTACCGTACAAACCGCAAAAATGTAGTGGACACGGGAACCGCGCCCTGCAAAACCGAATGCCCTGCACATATAGCCATTCAGGGATACATAAAGCTTGCCGCCGAGGGGCGGTATACCGATGCGCTGGAGCTGATCAAAGCGGAGAATCCGTTCCCGGCGGTCTGCGGGCGTATATGCAACCGCCGGTGCGAATCGGCGTGCACGCGAGGAGATGTTGACGAGCCCATCGCAATAGACGATATAAAGAAGTTTATAGCGGATCAGGACCTCAATGAGGCGCGGCGGTTTGTGCCCTTGAAACGCCATGAATACGGCAAAAAAATAGCCGTAATAGGCGCGGGCCCCGCAGGGCTTTCCTGCGCGTATTACCTTGCGATTGACGGTTACCGTGTTACGGTATTTGAAAAGCAGCAAAAACCGGGCGGTATGCTCGTTTTTGGGATACCGTCGTTCCGCCTTGAGAAAAATGTAGTGGAGGCGGAAATAAACATACTGCGCGAGTTGGGCGTTAAGTTTCAAAACAGCGTTGAAGTGGGCAAGGACATTACCATCAGCGAACTTCGCGCACAAGGGTTTGACGCTTTCTATATAGCTGTAGGGGCCCAGGGAGGCCGTAAACTTAGCGTTGAGGGGGAGGATGCGCAGGGTGTGCTTTCTGGAATAGACCTTATTCGGCGCGTGAATCTTGGCGAGAAGGTTAAGCTTCCCGGAAAGGTACTTGTTATTGGGGGTGGGAACGTTGCGGTAGACGTTGCGCGAACCGCAGCCCGCTTGGACGCGGCGGATGTTTCTATGTACTGCCTTGAGTGCGAGGCGGAGATGCCCGCTTCAAAAGACGAGGTAGAAGAGGCTGATCAGGAAGGCATACACATATGCAACGGTTGGGGCCCGGCAAAATTGTTAGTTAAAGATGGGCGCGCTTGGGGCGTGGAATTCAGGCGATGCACATCTGTGTTTGACGAAAACGGCCGGTTCGCGCCTGTTTATGACTGCGGGGAAACGAAAACCGTGGAGACGGACTGGGTGCTTCTTTCCATAGGCCAGTCGATAGAATGGGGTGCTTTGCTGTCCGGCACAAAGGTGGAACTGGAATCGAACGGAACAATAAAAGCCGATCCGTTCACATATCAGACGGCGGAGCCGGATATATTCGCAGGCGGCGACGTTTTTACCGGCCCCAAATTTGCGATAGACGCCATAGCGGCGGGCAAGCAGGGCGCAATCTCCATACACCGTTTTGTGCAGCCTGGACAAAGCCTTGTGCTCGGACGCGACCGCAGGGAATACAAGGCGATGGATAAGGAAACGCTCCGGCTTGACAGCTATGACCGGATGCCGCGCCAGAAGCCGCGAAATACACCGTCTGACGGTTTTTTGGACGGGCGGGGCATATTTACGGAGGAGCAGTTAAAGAAAGAGACGGAACGCTGCCTGGGGTGCGGCGCGGCAGTTGTGGATGAATTTCTTTGCGTGGGCTGCGGCCAGTGCACAACGAAATGCAAATTTGAGGCGATATCGCTTAAGCGTTGTTACGACGGAGAAGGCGTGTCTCTGCTGGACATGAAGAAGGCGATAGTGCCTCATGTAATAAAGCGTAAAGTTAAAATTAAACTTAAAAACATAAGCAGGGCGTTTGGGAAAGAGGAGCCTCATGCATGAACTGGGCATTGTTGCGGAAGTTGCGCGCATAGTGGAAGATATAGCCCGCAGGCAACAACTCAAAAAAATAGATACAATTGTGCTGCAGATCGGCGAGCTGTCCAGCGTATTGCCTTATTATGTAGAGCAGTGTTACCCGGCTGCTGTATACGGAACAATGCTAGAAAACTCAAGGCTTAAAATAGAGGTACTGCCGGGTAACGGGCGCTGCCGGTGTGGAAAGGTTTTTAATTTGCTTCAAAACCGGCAAGTCTGCCCGGACTGCGGCGGACGCGAGTGGGAATTGCTCGGGGGGCGTGAGTTCCTGATCAAAGAAATCGTCGCATGCTAATGGCAGGTTGTGTTCCAAAATAGGTAGCCCGGCGTATACCTGTGGCTCTTGTAATTTAATGAGCCACGTTATATTAAGGCGTTATATAAAATATTCTTGAACCGCCGAAGATAAAATTGTATAATAGAATCAATAAGAATAAACAAAAGTAGATTAAATAGGTTTAAAGTTGGTTTTATTGTTGTGAAAAACGAAATTGTATATTCTGCACAGGACGTTGCGGATATTCTGAAGATTAAAAAAAGCACGGTTTATAATATGATTAAACGCGGCGAGATTGCCGCATACCGCATTGGGCACCAGGTACGCATCAGCGATTTGGAAGTGGAGAGCTATAAGAAGCGCGCGTTGAATGTAAATACGGAACAGCATATACTGGCCAGCCAAAGCTTTTCTGAGCAGGAACAAACGCCTCCCGTACTGATAGACGAACCTGTGCAGCGAACCAACGGTTTTATTATATGCGGACAGGATTCCGCGCTGGATACGCTGGCCAATCAATTGCAGAGCCTGTCTGTTGAAGCCATAAGCCCATTGCGTTCGTATGTGGGAAGCTACAACGGGCTTTATATGCTGTATCAGGAACAGGTAAACATTGCTTCCGCGCATCTGTGGGACGGCAAGACAGATACGTACAATATACCCTATGTGGAACGGATGCTGCCGGGGGTTTCCGCGGTGGTGATACATCTGTTCAAACGTACGCAGGGCTTTTATGTGCAAAGCGGAAATCCGCAGAAAATCAGTTCCTGGGAAGATTTGAAACGCCAGGGCCTCACCTTTGTGAACCGGGAGAAGGGGAGCGGCACGCGCGTGCTGCTGGATGAAAGGCTGCGCCTGATGGACATTGATCCCGCCGGTCTGCCCGGTTACAGGAGGGAGTGCTTCTCTCACCTGGCTGTTGCCGGCGTGGTTGCAAGGGGAGGGGCTGATTTTGGCCTGGGAACCCGTTCGAGCGTTAAATTGCTTGCCGGGCTGGAGTATATTCCCCTGCAGCAGGAGAGCTATGATTTGGTGATCAAAAAAGAAGATATCAATAAGCGCGCTTACCGGGCCACTTTGGATACCGTGCGTTCCAATGAATTCAGAATGGCGCTCGAAGGTATGGGAGAATATGATTTGATTGGCATTGGAAATATCATAGCGGAAACATAAAAGCAGCCGGCTGAATAAAAAGTTAAACCGACAGCCCTGATTGCCTGTGCGTTCAGGGCTTTTTGTATTGTTTTGTTTAAAAAGCAGCTTTCGGTGATTTGCGTGACAAGAAATAATAAGCAGTTGTTTAAACCGGATAAACGGAATTAAACTATAAGCGACGAATGTGTATTCGTAATCGTCCATTTAATTTATTTTTGTTTATTTAGTATTGACAAGTTTAATTTGGTGCTATAGAATAATAAAAACAGTAGAGGAGAAAGAAATGTTGTAAGACAGCGTTTAAATAAAACTGAATCATTGCGTAAAGGGAAACTATTCCCAATACCAACCGTTTTTTGAACTGACAAAGGGGTTCCTCTATTGCCCGGACGGGCAATAAAGAACCCTTTTTTGTTAAATAAAATTTTCAGGAGGATTGAAAAATGCCAAGAAAAGTTGCCTTTTACGGAAAAGGAGGAATTGGGAAATCTACCACCCAGCAGAACACGGCCGCGGCCATGGCTCATTTTTACGACCAGAAAATATTCATTCACGGGTGCGACCCCAAAGCGGATTCAACAAGGCTGATACTGGGCGGAAAGCCCCAGGAGACCCTGATGGATGTGTTGCGGCAGGAAGGCGCGGAAAAAGTGACAAACGACAAAGTCATCAAAACCGGTTTTAAAGGCATCCGGTGCGTGGAATCGGGCGGGCCGGAGCCGGGAGTCGGCTGTGCCGGCCGCGGCGTTATTACCGCCATCGATTTAATGGAGAACAACGGCGCATATACAAGCGACCTGGATTTTGTGTTTTTTGACGTGTTGGGCGACGTTGTGTGCGGGGGATTCGCAATGCCAATACGCGACGGAAAGGCGCAGGAGGTATACATTGTCGCATCGGGCGAGATGATGGCGATCTATGCGGCCAACAACATTTGCAAGGGTCTTTTAAAATACGCGAAGCAAAGCGGGGTCCGCCTGGGCGGTATTGTATGCAACAGCAGGAAGGTGGACCGGGAGAAGGAGTTCCTGGAGGAGTTCACCGCAGCCATCGGCACGCAGATGATTCATTTTGTACCGCGCGACAACATTGTTCAGAAAGCGGAATTCAATAAGAAAACCGTGGTGGAATACGACAATACGGAAAACCAGGCCAAGGAATACGGAGAGCTGGCCCGTAAAATAATTGAAAACAAGAATTTTGTGATTCCGCAGCCCCTGAGCATGGATGAACTGGAGAAAATGGTTGTTAAGTACGGCATAGCAGACTGATTAAAATCAAAGGAGTAGCCCTATGAAAATGATTAAAGCGGTAGTCCGGCCCGAAGCGGCGGACGGCATATCAGACGTTCTTGCCGACGCCGGATTCTATTCCATGACAAAAATCAACGCGTTTGGGCGGGGAAAGCAAAAAGGAATTAAAGTAGGTCCCGTGCATTACGACGAGCTTCCAAAAACCATCATCATGATGGTTGTGGAGGATAAGGACGTGGACGAAGTACTGAAGATGATCAGGTACAAAGCGTACACCGGGAACTTTGGCGATGGCAAGATTTTTGTCTCCCCCGTTGAAAAGGCCGTTACGGTGCGTACGGGCGAGCAAGGATTGTGAGGTGGGCGGTTTGAAGGAAATAGTGGCTATTATCCGTCCCAAAATGGTCGGTAAAACAAAAGATGCGCTGGAAACTTTGGGTTTCCCCAGCGTGACGGCCATCCCTGTTCTTGGCCGCGGCAGGCAGCGGGGCCTTGTGGGCGAGGTAAATGTGGACTTTCGGCCCGGAATTTTGGATCAGGTAAAAAACGGCGGCATGAAGTATATACCCAAACGTCAGATTTCCATAGTGGTAAAAGATGTTCACGCGGATCTGGTGGTGGAGACCATAACCAAAGTGAACCAAACCGGGCAGATTGGAGACGGGAAAATATTCGTGTGCCCCATAGAAGAAGTGCTTCGCGTCCGCACCAATGAAACGGGAGAAGACGCTGTTATCTAGTTGAAAGGAGAAACCTATGCCGTATCATTTATTTAAATGCAGCGAATGCATTCCCGAGAGGGAAAAGCACGCCGTTATAAAAGGACCGGGAGAAGACCTGTCTATGGCGCTCCCGCTCGGATATCTCAATACCATCCCCGGAACCATTTCGGAACGTGGGTGCGCGTACTGCGGCGCAAAGCACGTGATAGGAACGCCCATGAAGGACGTGATCCATTTGAGCCACGGGCCCATGGGGTGTACCTACGATACATGGCAGACAAAGCGGTATATCAGCGATAATGATAATTTTCAGATCAAGTATACCTTTGCCTCAGACATGAAGGAAAAGCATATTGTGTTTGGCGCCGAGGGAATGCTGAAAAAAAATATAGTGGAGGCGTTTAAAGCGTTTCCGAACATAAAAAGAATGACGGTTTACCAGACGTGCGCCTCCGCCTTGATTGGGGACGATATCAACGCCGTTGCAAACGAAGTGATGGAGGAGATGCCGGATGTGGATATATTCGTCTGCAACTCTCCGGGATTCGGCGGGCCCAGCCAGTCGGGCGGGCACCATAAAATCAACATTGCCTGGATCAACCAGAAGGTGGGCACCGTGGAGCCGGAGATCACCAGCGACTATGTGATCAACTATGTGGGTGAATACAACATTCAGGGCGACCAGGAAGTGATGATGGATTTCTTTAAGCGGATGGGTATTCAGGTATTATCCACCTTTACGGGCAACGGGTCTTACGACGACCTGCGGGCCATGCACAAGGCGCACTTGAATGTGCTGGAATGCGCGCGCTCCGCAGAGTATATCTGCAACGAGCTTAGGGTGCGGTACGGAACGCCCCGCCTGGATATAGACGGATTTGGGTTTGAGCCCCTGTCCGCATCGCTTAAAAAAGTCGGCTTGTTCTTTGGCATAGAAGACAGGGCAGACGCGATTATTGCGGAAGAAAAAGCCCGGTGGCAACCGGAGCTTAACTGGTACAAAGAACGGCTCCGCGGCAAGAAAGTGTGCCTGTGGCCCGGTGGCTCCAAACTCTGGCATTGGGCGAATGTTATACATGAGGAGATGGGCGTGGAAGTTGTGTCGGTTTACACAAAGTTCGGGCATCAGGGAGATATGGAAAAAGGTATTTCCAGGTGCGAGGAAGGCGCGTTGGCCATAGACGACCCCAACGAACTGGAAGGCCTGGAAGCGATGGAAATGCTCAAGCCGGACATTATTTTTACCGGCAAGCGCCCCGGCGAGGTGGCGAAAAAGATTCGCGTGCCCTACCTGAACGCGCACGCATACCACAATGGCCCGTGGAAAGGATACGAAGGCTGGGTGCGCTTTGCGCGCGATATTTATAACGCGATCTATTCTCCCATTCATGCGCTTGCGTCTCTGGATATCAGCAAGGACGAGATACCTGCGGATAAAGGGTTTGTTACAAAGCGGATGCTTTCGGACGCGAACCTGAACGAAGAGGTGCGCAATTCCACCGAGATGCGCGAATACACCGGAAAATACGATTGTCTCGCGCAATTACGCGGCAAAACCTATCCGGAATTTTCTGCGGCTGAAAAGCTGACTTCTGTGGTATAGGAGAGGTGCGGTACGTGGAAATGAAAGATAAAATTGAGCAGCTTGTGGACTGCATCATGAAAAAGTGCCTGTGGCAGTTTCATTCAAGGGCCTGGGACAGGGAGCGGCAAAATGAAAATATTTTAAAAAAAACAATGCAGATTTTATGCGGCGAACCGGTGGATACCGGGGACCCGTTGGAGAGATGCTATTGGGTCGACGCCGTTTGGCTGGCCGACGCATTTAAAGCCCGGTATGCCTGGTTGGATGAAATGAATGTTGCAGATAAAAAGGAGCTTATGCAAGGGCTGAAGGAGCGAATGGATTTTTTGACGGTAACAGGGTCTTTAAACCTGGAGCTTTCCGACCCCCATTATTGAAACAGGAGGAGAGTTAAATGTCGTGCGAATTAATGGAAAGAGAACGCGCCGGAATCATCAATCCCATATTTACCTGCCAGCCTTGTGGCGCGCAATACGTCAGCATAGGTATAAAGGACTGCATCGGGATTGTGCACGGAGGCCAGGGATGCGTCATGTTTGTCCGGCTGCTTTTCTCGCAGCACTTTAAAGAAAGTTTTGAACTTGCCTCTTCTTCCGTGCACGAGGACGGCGCTGTATTTGGGGCGCTGAACCGTGTGGAGGAAGCGGTGGACGTTTTATTGATGCGCTACCCGCATGTAAAGGTTGTGCCCATTATATCCACCTGCAGCACAGAGGTTATTGGCGACGATATAGACGGCGTGGTAAGGAAACTGAACAACGGCCTTTTAAAAGAGAAGTTTCCGGACCGGGAGGTGCATCTGATCCCCATCCATACGCCCAGCTTTGTGGGGAGTATGGTGAGCGGTTATGATGTGGCTGCGCGGGATTTTGTAAGCTATTTTGCCAGAAAGGGGGAACCCAACGGCAAGATCAACCTTTTCACCGGCTGGGTGAATCCGGGGGACGTAAAGGCGATCAAGCATTTATTGAAAGCAATGGATATAGAGGCGACGGTTCTGTTTGAAACGGAAAACTTCGATTCGCCGCTGATGCCCCATGGAAATTTTGTTTCCCATGGTGATACCACCGTGGAAGATATGCAGGGGACTGCCAACGCCATGGGGAGTATTGCCCTGAACCGGTACGAAGGCGGCAAGGCGGTGGAATTTCTGGAAGAGGAATTTGGCGTTCCTGCGGTGATAGGGCCCACGCCCATAGGTATACGCAACACGGATACGTTCTTAAAACGCCTGAGCGAAATGACAGGTAAACCGATTCCGGAATCCCTTGTGTGGGAAAGAGGAATTGCGCTGGACGCGTTGACCGACCTGGTGCATATGTTTTTGGCCGAGAAAAAGGTGGCGATCTACGGGAACGCGGATCTGGTGATCGGGCTTGCGCAGTTCTGCCTGGACCTTGAAATGAAGCCTGTGCTTTTGCTGCTGGGAGACGACAACACGAATTACAAGGACGACCCGCGCATCCTGGAACTGAAGGAAAACGTATATTTTGACATGGAAATCGTTACAAACGCCGATTTCTGGGAAATGGAAGACCGAATAAAAAACAAAGGGCTGGAGCTGGATTTGATCCTTGGCCACTCCAAGGGGCGTTTTATATCCATCGATTACAATATTCCCATGGTGCGCGTGGGATTTCCGGTGTACGACCGCGCGGGCATGTACCGCCACCCAGTGGTGGGATATGAAGGCGCGATCTGGCTGGCCGAGCAAATGGCAAACACCATATTTACGGATATGGAATACAAGAAGAATAAAGAATGGGTATTGAACGTCTGGTAAGCGCATGGCGCCCGCTGTAAAGTAAGTCCGCCGGTTTACAGAACCGGCGGACTGTAAACTGAATTCGCTAAAAGAATTTTTAGGCGGTGAGAGAATGTTTAAACCCGTTTCTACAGGCGTTCGTTCGGTTACAAATAAAACGCTCGGGCATCCGTGTTTTCACTGCGGCGCATCCGGAAACGCAAGGATCCATCTGCCCATTGCCCCCAAATGCAATATCCAGTGCAATTATTGCGTGCGGAAATTTGATTGCGTAAACGAATCGCGTCCGGGCGTAACAAGCGCCGTGCTTTCGCCCGAGCAGGCCGCAGAGCGGTATTTTGAAGCCAAAGGCAAGATACCCAACCTTGCGGTTGTGGGGATTGCGGGGCCGGGGGACGCGCTTGCGAATTTTGACCAGGTAAAAAGAACGCTGGAATTGATACGCGAGCAGGATGAGGACGTAACGTTCTGCCTTTCCACCAACGGGCTTATGCTGCCTCACTATGCAAACCAGCTGATTGCGCTGGGAGTAACGCACGTCACGGTTACGATGAATGCGGCAACGCCCGGAACAGGCGCAAAAATTTACAGGCATATAGAGTACCTGGACAAAAAATATATTGGAGAAGAAGCCGCTTCCATACTGCTGCAAAACCAGCTTGCGGGCATACGGTATCTTTGCTCCAGAGGCCTGGTGCTAAAGGTGAATATCGTTTATATTAAGGGCATGAACGCGCACGAGATCGAGCGGATTGCCGCGCTGGCAAAGGATTCGGGTTGTGTTACCACCAATATTATGCAGATGATCCCCGTTGAGGGCAGCGCTTTTGAAAAGTTGGATGTGGCGGGCAATGCGGAGATTAACCAAATCAGGAAAGAATGCGCGCAGATACTGCCGCAGATGTACCATTGCAAACAATGCAGGTCTGATGCGGTGGGAACGCTGGGCCAGGATTCCGGCCTGTTTTCGTCCGGAAGCCAGTGCGCCCCGACCCGCCCGGAAAAGGCGGGAAGCGTAATCCGGTTTGCCGTTTGCTCCGGCGGGGGGCGCACGGTTGATCTGCATTTTGGAAACACGGGCGAGTTTTATATTTATGAGTATGCAAACGGGAAAACCGTGTTTGTTGAAACGAGGAAGGCGGATACGTATTGCGGCGGCCCCGCACCGGATAAAAGCGAAGGGCGCGTATATAAACTGATCAAGAGTATACGCGACTGCGATTGCGTGCTGTGCGTGAAAATCGGCGAGCACGCGGCGGACATTCTGAAAGAGAATCAAATAGACGTACGCGTGTCCGGTGGCACGGTTGAAGAGGAAATACGGAATTATGCCGGAGGGAATTTTCCTGCCAAGACAAGGCAAAGCCTAAATGGGTAGGGGGGAAGGAGAGACTATGCGTCTTCATTATCTGCAGCATGTGCCCTTTGAAAATCCGGGAAGTATTCTGGAATGGGCTTATCAATGCGGGCATACGGTAACCTCAACACATCTGTACCGGGAGGAAGAGCTGCCCGCGCAGGATGATTTTGACTGGCTTGTGGTTATGGGCGGCCCCATGAATATTTACCAGGAAGACGAACACCCCTGGCTGGTCCGGGAAAAAAAGTTTATTCTGGAAAGCATTGAATGCGGCAAAATCGTGATTGGGCTGTGCCTGGGCGCTCAACTGATTGCCGACGTCCTGGGAGGGAAGGTTACCAAAAATGTATATAAGGAAATCGGATGGTTTCCCGTCCGGCTGAGCTGCGAGGCAAGGGAATTTCCGCTGTTTTCTTTCTTTCCGCCGGAGCCGGTTGTTTTTGAATGGCATGGAGACACGTTCGGCATCCCTTCGGGAGCCGCGTTGATTGCGGAAAACGACGCCTGCCGGAACCAGGCATTTATGTACGGAAGCAGGGTGTTTGGCTTTCAATTTCACCTGGAGAACAACCAAGAGATCATACAGAGCCTGATAGAAAATTGCGGGGAGGAAATGATACCCGATGTATACGTGCAGACGCCAGGGCAGATACTTGAAGCTGCCGAAAACATAGAGCGGGACAACGAATGGATGCGGATGTTTTTATCCAGGCTTGAGGCAATGGATGCAGGGAGGACTGTTTGAATGGAGATACGGTATACAAAAAGAATATGCAGCGATAGCAAAAAGATTGAGGCGTTTCTAGCAGACGCCCGGGTGGGCGTTATGGGGATGGATGGAGCGCCCGGGCCGTATGTAGTGCCCGTTAATTTTGTGTGGTATAATGGATGCGTGTATTTTCACGGGATGGGCTCGGGCAAAAAGGAAGACATATTGAAGAGGGAGCCCTCCGTTTGTTTTACGGTGTTTGAGGAAAAAGGCACGGTAACCGCGCCTTTTCCGTGCCACGCGGACACATCTTATTTCAGCGTGGTGATCTTTGGTCAGGCGCATAAAGTAACTGATTTTCAGGAAGCCGCCGGGGCGCTGCAAAAGCTGGCAGAAAAGCTGATGCCGGGTTATTATAAGCACCCTATGGGCGGCGCGCAGATAGAGAAATACAGGTCTGGCATGGACGGGAACGCTGTTTCCGTGTATAAAGTTATACCCGAGCATATGACTGCAAAAGAAAACGCCGCGGAACCGGACCAGTTGTTCCGGCCTGGGGCTGAATAATCAAGTTTTGAAGGGAGTATTTATCGTGCTGCTGTCCGAAAAGCAAAAACTACAGGGAATTGCGAGCCATACTTTATATACCAGCGGCGAAATGCAGGAATGCAGGCTGAATGAGCGCAATGTGATCCACACCAGATACGGGGAGTTTATTCCGCAATATACGATCCAGGGATTCAGAAAAAAGGAACTAAAATCCCTTTCTTTTTACAGAAGCGGCAATATAAGGAGCATATGCCTGGAAGACCAGACAGATGTGCAAACGCCTCTGGGCGTTTTTCCGGCGGAGCTGGTAACTTTTTATGAAGATGGTTCGCTGGACAGCGTATTTCCGCTGAACGGGCAGATTGGATTCGGCTGGTCCGAGGCGGAGGAAGCCGCGCTTGCCGGGAAATATAATTTTGATTTTCCGTTTGCAAAGTTTTCCGCTAAAATCATCGGGCTGCGATTTTATGCAAGCGGCAAATTAAAAAGCCTGACCCTTTGGCCCGGAGAGGAAATACGGATAAAAACGCCGCTGGGGGAATATCCGGCGCGCATAGGATTCAAGCTGTATGAGAACGGCAGCCTGGAGTCTTTTGAACCGGCCAGCCCGGTTATTGTCGAAACGCCTATCGGGCCGGTGAAGACGTTTGATACGGCGGCGCTGGCAATAGACGCCAGCGTGAATTCGGTGCAGTTTGACAGGCAGGGCGGGGTCGCCCATCTTGTAACTTCCGGCGACATTGTTGTGCTGGGCGCGGACGGGACCGAAACGGTGTTTTCATCCAGGCAGAAGCTTGGGCTGATGGACGACACGGTTTTAAAAGTCCCGATCGATTTGTTTTTTAACGGGGATACGGTCTTGATAGACAACGGCGCAAAGGCTGCAAGCTTTGCAATCAATAAAAACAGGTTTACGGTCAGCACCGATTTTGATATGTCCGGGCTTATGTGCGACGGCAATTGCGACGGATGCACCGGATGCATATAATGCCGGATACAGGTAAGGAGAAACGAATGGCGATTGCTGTGCTTATGGACGCCGAAGGCCGGGTGACGCGCTTTTATAACGGCGCCGTTATTTGTGTATTTGAAAAAAGGAACAATCAGTGGACTATTGTTAGGCAATGGATCAATACTTCGGCCAGCTTTGGAACAATGGGCCAGCTGCGGGAGTATTTAAAGCAAATTGCCGAATGGATGGACGGATGCCGGGTGCTTGTTGCGGAGCAATTCATCGGGTTTTACCGCATTACGTTTGAAGCGCTCGGGCTGGACATGTGGGAGGCAGACGGCAGCCCGTACGAAATTTTAGACTATATAGACGTTTGCGCGCGGCAGAACAGCGTGGCGGCGAAGACCACGGATGTTGCAGCCGGGCCGGTTGAAAACGAACCTGGAAAATACTCTATCGACCTCACGGAAGTAATGGCGCATAAGACTGCGCTTAATTCGCGGGAGACTCTTTTGCCTTTTTTAAAGGAAAGAAAATTCAGCCAACTGGAAGTTTTATGCGGGCATGTACCAAAATGGCTTGAGGAGGAATTGCCCATTCTGGAGCTGGAGTATAGAACGGAAGAATATCAGGATAAACTTAAGGTATGGCTGTATCCAAAACAATAATATCTTTTTGAAATAGTCTTTGGGCCGCAATGATTTGAAATTTAACGTTATTAATATGCAAGGAAGAAGTTTTTAGCCAATAAAAAAATTTTTTGCCTTTATAAGAAGTGCAACGAAATATGATATGATGAGAACAAGCAATTTTATATAAAGGGGGCGGCAAGTTTTGCCATACGTTTCCGACCGGATGCTTGAAAACCTGTTGCAGGAGGATGTGCCTTACATAGACCTGACTACCTGGGCGCTTGGAATTGGGGAGCAGAGAGGGTGCATGGAGTACTTTACAAGAGAGAAAATTGTGCTGTGTGGCAGTGAGGAAGCCGCGCGCATCATGCAAAAGCTTGGGATAGAGGTAAAGGAATCTATGCCCTCGGGCACGGTATTAGCGCCGGGCGAGGTGTTCCTTTGCGCGGAAGGCTTTGTGCGTGATCTGCATATGGCCTGGAAGGTCTGCCAGAATATTCTGGACCATTGTTCCGGCATTGCGACAGCGACCCGCGCTTTGCTGGATGAGGTCAGGCAGGTGAATCCCGACATCTCCATATTAACGACCAGAAAGAGTTTTCCGGGCACCAAGCCCCTGGTTACAAAGGCCGTTATGGTTGGGGGCGCTGTTCCGCACAGGCTTGGATTGTCTGAAACGGTTCTTATATTCCGCCAGCATATGGAGTTTTTGGGTGGCGTTCAGGGGCTGATTGGCGCTTTGCCATCCATCCGGAAGAAACTTTGCGAAAAAAAGGTGATTGTGGAAGCGGAAACACCGGAAGAGGGAGCGGCTTTCTGCCAGGCAGGAGCGGATGGCATTCAATTTGACAAACTGAATGTTTTGGAGCTTGCGGATGCGGTCAAACTTTTAAGGGAAATGAAGCCGTCTGCTGTGATCCTGGCTGCCGGGGGTATTCATGCGCAGAACGCATGCGGCTTTGCCAAGACCGGGATAGACGGGATTGTGACTACAAGCATGTTTTCTGCAAAGCCGGTGGATATGGGGGTTAAGATGAGTAAATCAGTTTAGCTTCCGTAGCCTTGACAAAAGAAAAAAAGCTTGATAGTATATATTCGTAAATAAAATATTAAGATGCGTATTCGAAGATAGATTCCGGGTATGCGTTTGCTCTTGTATAAGCTCATTGATATGGTTTGAGCGTTTCGACCAGGCGACCGTAAATTGCCCCAGGCTACAAGAGGCAGTATACAGAAACTGCTGCTTATAGGTGCGTAAGCATTCAATTAGCAGGGTTTTTTGTGAATTGCCTTTTGCGGCCTGGGTTTTTTAATGAGTAAATTAAGAATACGGACGCAGATCAATTTGTATCCATAGGAATGGATAACGGCATTCTTGGATTAGCTGGAATCTAAGGCTGCTATTCTCTCCTTAAATCAGAAAGGCCCTGAAAAATGTTTTTCAGGGCCTTTCCCAATAAATTTTAACAAATACTTGAATTGAATATCGGATAGAAAATCAAATAATTAATTGTAAAAATTTCAAAACAAATGATTGACGGAGTCTCTATAAAGCGTTATACTTTAAAAAATATAACGAGAAAATGCGATTAATAGCATATTTGGTGTATTGAGTTAGTAACCGTAAAAGTTTAAAAACTAAAAATCAAAGAAGATGATGAAAGAGCATGTTTTGATCATTGCGTTTTTATTATTGCCAACAGTACGCTTCTGGAGAAGGAGGAATATAAAAAAGGGGCGCACAACACAAATTTTAATATATGATAAGGAGTACAATCTGTGAAAAAATTAAACATCCTACTGGCTTTTATATTGGTATTGGCGCTGCTTCTGACTGCCTGCGCGTCTCCGGCCAAACCGGCCGAGTCGTCCTCGCAAGCGGCGTCATCAGAGCAGGCATCACCCTCAGTATCGCAAACGGCATCAGAGGAGACCAAGGAGTCTGATGCACAAACCGTACAGTTTACTGATTTTTCCGGCAATGTTGTTACCATTCCCGCGCATGCCAACAAAATAGCGGCGCTTGTTGGGCCTTCGTTTGAGAAGACTTTGGTGTTGGGCCAGGCAGACCGCGTTGCAGTCTCCATGAAACTGGGCAAATGGGCCCAGGAAGTGTATCCGGCGGCCAAGAATCTTAAGACAGTGGAGAATCCCCAGGAACCCAATGTGGAAGAGCTCGCCTCCCTGGGCGTAGACCTGGTGTTCTTCTGGCAGACGCCTGAACAAATTAAAAAAATGAGCGATCTGGGAATTCCAGCGCTTTCCATGAATTCGTTTGAAGCAAAATGGTCTTCCATAGACGAGTTTGTGGAGATCTCCAAAAAAGATATTCAACTGTACGGCGACGCGTTGGGGTCTGACGCACAGGCAAAGGCGGAAAAGTGGGTACAGTATTTTGATGAAAAAGTGAAGTATGTATTATCAAGAACTTCAAAACTTACTAAAGACCAGATAAAAAAAGTGTATTACATCCGAAGCTCCGCGAGCGACGGCCTTGAGGCGTTTTTGAACGACTCCACTCCGCACGGTTTGGTTGAAATTGCGGGCGGCGATTTTGTGACCAAAGATGCGGAAGGAAAGAATAATTACGGCACCGTGACCATGGAGCAGGTAATTAAATGGAATCCGGATGTTATCTTCCTTGGCAGGGTGGATTCTACCGACCTGATCACCAAGAACAGCCAATGGGACAGCATAAACGCTGTGAAAAACGGGCAGATTTACCTTGTTCCAAACGGCGTGTTTATGTGGGACAACAGTTCTGAGCGTGTCCTGAACCTTTTATTTCTTGCAAAAACACTGCATCCTGAATTGTTTGAGGATTTGGACATGGTTTCAGAGATTCAACAGTATTATTCTACCTTCTACAATTACGATCTGAGTGCGGAAAACGCGCAGAGGATCATTGACCGGCTGCCCCCTGCCTGACGGCGTTTGCTTTCATTAGGAGGTGGTTTCTTTAAAAGCGCGGATATCTTTTAATGCGGCGCATACGGTTATTCTTCTAATCTCTGTGGCAGTGGCGGCGGCGTTCTTTATTTGTCTGGGCTTGGGCAGGTTTGAGGTGCCGGTTATTTCTGCCGCTGGGATACTGCTTAAAAGTGTTTTCCACTTGGCGCTGCCGGACGTGACCTGGACGGATCAAATGCAGAGCGTTATCATGGATGTCCGGCTGCCGCGGCTGTTTGGCGCGGTGCTGGTGGGATGCGCGCTTTCTCTCTCAGGCGCTACGTATCAGGGGTTATTTAAAAACCCGCTGGTTTCTCCCGACATACTGGGAGTCTCCAGCGGCGCCTGCGTAGGCGCGTCCGTCATGATCCTTTTAAACAGGGGTTCCATGGAAACACAGCTGGCGGCATTGGCAATGGGGTTGTTTACAGTTGTTTTGACCACCCTGATCCCTAAGCTGTTTAAAAGGCATTCCAATTTTATGCTGGTGCTGGCAGGCATCATAGTGGCCGGATTTATGGGTTCCATACAGGGCATCATCAAATATGTGGCAGACCCGGAGTCCCAGCTTGCATCCATTGTGTATTGGACTATGGGCAGCTTGTCTTCCGTTAAGCCAAACGATATTTTTCTGGTTCTGCCGGGGATGCTAACGGCTATGGTGATACTGCTGCTGATGCGCTGGAAAATCAATTTGCTCTCTCTGGGAGAAAACGAGGCGAAATTACTGGGCGTGGATGTGAGAAAAGTGCGGGGCCTCGCCATCCTTTGCTCCACCGTGCTGACCGCCTGCGCCGTATGTTTGTGCGGGACCATTGGATGGGTTGGTTTGATTATACCGCATTTGGGGCGGCTGCTTGTAGGCCAGGACAACCGGTACCTCCTGCCCGCTTCGGCTGCGCTGGGAGCGGTGTTTATGGTGATTGTTGATACGGTCGCCAGAAATTTAACGGGCAGCGAGATCCCCCTGAGCATTATTACAGGGTTAATGGGAGCGCCTTTGTTCCTGTGGCTGCTGGCCCGGCAAAGAACGAGGATAAACGAATGAAGGAAACAATGGTGGAGGTGCGAGGGCTCACATTTTCGTACAAGCCCGGCCGCGAGATACTCTCTGATGTCGGCTTTACTTTGCACAAAGGGGATGTGCTCTCTATACTGGGAGCAAACGGCGCGGGAAAATCCACTTTATTCAATTGCCTGTGCGGCCTGCTGGCTCCGGACAAGGGAGAGATACTGTTTAAAGGGAGGAATCTGGCGGATATTACTATTACCGGGCTTTCGCTTTTGCTTGGATACGTACCCCAAATGTCCGGCCCGGATTTCTCCTATTCGGTGCGGGATTATCTTGTAATGGGCCGCGCGCCGCATATGCATACGCTTGCCGTTCCCGGCAGGGCTGAATATGAAAAGGTGGATGCTGTTTTGGAAAAGCTGGAGATAGGGCACCTTGCGAACAAGGCATTTTCAGAAATCAGCGGGGGCGAGAGGCAGCAGGCGCAGATTGCGCGTGTGTTGGTACAGGAGTCTGAGATCGTGCTGATGGACGAGCCCACCAACCATCTGGACTATGGAAACCAGTTTAAAATACTCCGTCTTATATCCGAATTGTCTGCCGCAGGAATGACGATCATTATGACGACGCACATGCCCGATCATGCCATGCTGATGGAAGGAAAAGTTGGGATACTGGACCGTGAAGGACACTTGGCGGTGGGGGCGCCTTTGGATATTCTTACGGAGGGCACATTAAAAAAGATTTACAACACCCAGCTTCATCTGGTATTTGTGGAAGAAGTGGGGCGTATGGCGTGCCTGGTGGACAGCTTTTGGAAGCAGCCGGTATAATGCTGGGCTATTCCGTTTATTAGGTAAAGGAGGCATGAATTTTGCGATATACTCTGCAGCAATTGTTTGAACTGGAAGATGAGAAACTGTTTGGCTTGGCCAGAGAAAAGACAAATCTGCTTGAAACCAGGTTCTGGGGCCGCGTGATCATTAATTCCAGGTGCACGACGCAGCCACGGTGTTTCCATTGTAAATGGGAATGTTTTAAGACCCAAAAGCAAATGCTGGAACATATGGTTGCGTTGGACGACGTGCTCAGAAATGCCGAGGGGCAGGTGCAAAAAGGAGCGTGCAGGCTCGTGATGCCTTCCGGATGGATGGGGTACAATCTTCCCAATATTTATTTTGAATATGTGCGCGCCGTTAAAAGCCGTTTTGATATTGAGGTGGCCGGGCTTTTTGGAGCCATAGACCGGGAGTCGCTTATTTCGCTCAAACAGGCGGGCATGGACGGTTACCAGTGCGGGCTTGAAAGTATTAACGAAGATGTGTTCCGCCGGTTTCGGCCAGGTGGAGATTCCCTCACGGACCGCATCAACACGCTGAAATGGGCGCATGAGATGGGGATAAAGCTTTGGAGTGGGTTTATATATGGATTTGGACAGCAGAGGGAAGATATGCTGAAGGGAATAGAGGCGCTGAAAGACTTATCTGTTTCAAGGGTGAGCATTCAGCCTTTTTTACCCTACGCTCATACTGCTTTTGAAAGAATGGATCCCCCAAACCCGTTCAATTGGGCCAGGGTGGTTGCGGCTGCTGCGCTGTATTTGGAAAATGCGGATATGCTCTGCGTTGAAAACCAGGGAGTTTATTATTCGTATTCCCAAATGGCTGGTATACGGTGGTATCCCGTGCCTGTGCAGATGAGCATACTGGGCGACAATAGCCAAAGGAGATGACGCTAAACGTTTCGCCCAAGAGTATTGCGTATGATTGCAAAGCACATGTGAAACTTTCTATTTGGTTTTAATTATAAGTAAAATTCAAAGCATATTTGTGATATTACCTTCAAACAATCAGGGCATAGAGTGTCAATCCGGTCGCAGAGCCTTTTTGGGGGTCACTCAAATCCAAAGAAACCGCAATATAACTACAGCTCAGCAAATGAATTGTAGTTATATTGCGGTGGAGTATATCCGTTTCTTCAGGAGCAAAGCTTATCGGGTAGAGAGATTCCTTTGCTTAAAAGTTATAGGGATTGCTCAAATATTCTTTTTGCATCGTCTATTGTGATGGGTACAGGTGTATTTTCCATTGCGCCTTCCATTGCAATAAAAGCGTCTTGCGCAAGAACGGCAATTTTATCCTTTTTAACTCCCAGGGAAGAGAGCTTGATCTTCATACCGAACATATCCAAAAACGCCGCAATGAGTGACGCACATTCCTGAGCAAGGGCTTTGGCAGATTTTACAGGATCGCCGCCCAAAAGCAAAGAAACTTCCGCAAATTTTTGCACGTTTCCTGTGCAGGCAAATGCTGTGCAGGCCGGGGCAATAGCGCATAATGCAGTTCCATGGGCGGTGTTATAATGGCCGCTGACCGAATGACCAAGGCCATGTATGGCATAGGTGCCGCTGATGGATATGGCAGTTCCTGCCAGGGAATTGGCGAGCGCAAGCGCGCTTCTAGCTTCCAGGTCGCTTGGCGTATCAACGCATTTCTTAAGATTTTGTATAACCAGCTCCATAGCGCGCCGTGCAAAAATATCTGCAAACTCATTGGCCGACTTGGAAACATATGCCTCGTAAGCATGAAAAAATGCGTCTAGGCCCGTATGGATGGTAACGTTTTTAGGCATGGAAAGCATCAGCTCCGGATCTACGATAGATACGTTTGCGTACCAGAAATTATGGCCTGTGCCAGGCTTATGGCCGTTTTGGGGATTGGTTACAACGGCAAAAGGGGTAGTCTCGCTGCCGGTACCGGATGTTGTTGTAATAAGTATGATGGGCAGGCATTTAAGCTCACTGTCCGGTTTTCCGGAATATTTGCCGCCGGGAAGATAGTCCGCGTTTTTGCCTTCGTTTACACAGAGCATGGCGATTATTTTTGCCGTATCCATTGCGCTGCCCCCGCCTACGCCAATAACAACATCACAGCCGTTTTCCCTGGCAAAAACGCTGCCGCGGTCACAGGTTGTTGTGGTTGGATTCTCCTCTACTTCTGCAAAAACAACGCTGTCTATTCCTGCTGTTGTAAGCTGGCATTTTATTCTGTCAAGTAATGCTGTTTTTTCCGGCCGGATGCTTTTGCCCGTTACAATCAGGGCTTTTTTGCCCAGGCCTGCTGCATGTTGGGAAAGATGGTTGAGAGAGCCCGCTCCAAAAACGATTCTTTCTGGAATGGTTGCAATAAAACTGTTCATAAGTTTTCTCCTTTTTGTTTAGTAATTATTTATTAAATATTTAATATATAATGTTGCATTTCTTACCAGTATTTGATATGCTTTTACCATATAAAAAATTTAATGATAAAGTTGAGTGCAATGACAATACAAGAAATAGCAAAATTAGCTAATGTTTCCCCGGCAACGGTATCAATTGTCCTGAATAATAAAAAAGGCGTTGGCGAGAAAACCAGAAAACGGGTTCAAAGCCTTTTGAAGCAGTATAATTATTCTGTTCCTGTAAAATCCAAAGTTCCGCTTAAAAATATCCGGTTCCTTAAATATAAGGAACATGGCCTGATTGTTGACGGCAACGAAGGATTTGTTTCGGCTATCATAGACTCAATTGAAAGTGAATGCCGCAATTACGGGTATAATCTGAGCATCACGACAGCCGAAGGGAATTTTGAAAAGGCCTTGGAGGCCATTTCCTCTGAAACCTCGGACGGATTGATTATTCTGGGGACGGAGCTTAATCCAAGGTATTACAGCCTGCTGGACGCTATCCGGATTCCGTTTGTGGTGGTTGATAATATTATGTATTTTGAGCATTGCGACTGCGTTGTAATGAACAACCGTGAAACCGTTTATTTTGCCTTAAAGCATTTGTATGACCTTGGACACCGTGAGGTGGCTTATTTTCACAGTAAAGTCCGGATATCCAATTTTGATGAACGGCGGGACGCCTTCTATCATTTTTGCAATCAGCTTGGTTTAAAATTTTCAGACCAATACACATATGCTGTTGACCCCACACTGAACGGGTCCTATCAATCTATGCTGAAGATTATTGACGCCGGGGCGGTATTTCCTGCTGCCGGTTTTGCCGATAACGACACCATGGCCATAGGCGTTATAAAGGCGCTGCAGGAAAGGGGCTACCTGATTCCAGGGGATATTTCCATTATAGGGTTTGACGATATCCCGTACTGCACCATGGTAACCCCCGCGCTTACCACGATGCGCATTCCCAAGGGAAAAATCGGTACAATGGCTGTTCAGCGGCTTTGCACCCGTATGCAGGATTATGAAAGCAATGATGTAAAAATTCAGATAGGCGCAGAACTGATTGTGCGCAGCAGCACCGGGGCGCAGGGAAACAGATAAACAATATGTATTTGTTTGTATAAGGCCAGCGCATACGCCGGTATGCGCTGGCCTTTTGTTTTGCATGCCCGTACTATTTTAAACTCAGAACAAGACCTTCCATTATTAACACCGCTACTGCGGCGCCGGGATCTTCCAGGGTTTTGGAGGCTTCTCCGCGTGTTGCCGCCCGGCCGTGCACAGCCAGCATGGTTTTTGTGGCTTCAAATCCGGTTTTGGCCGCTCTGTAAGCGTCTTCGGCCGCCTGAACCATTCCGGCGCCGTTTTTCTGTGAGTTTTCAAGGGAGGAAACAGCGGGATAGATACCGTCCAGAAAGGTTTTTTCGCCCACTTTAGCCTTTCCCCGCGCTGACACGCCCTCCATGTAAGCGGAGAAGAGAAGGGCAATGCCGGAAAGATCAATCTTGGTCGCGCCCTTGAGCACTTTTCCCGCGTTCATGAGCCCGGATGCCATTAGCGTACCCATTGTGGAGGGAACTGCGGACGACATTGCCTTTCCGGCAGTATATAATATCTTGCCTATATCCGTCTCCTCCGCATTTTCCACGGCCTGGTAGGCCGCCGAAAAGCCGTCTCCCATTGTAAGGCCCAGGTCTCCATCGCCCACAACGCTATCCAGCTTTATTAAATAGTCCCGGTTCTTAGCCATAACATCTTTGATGCAGGCAAGCAGTTTTACAATGTATTGGTTATCCATGCTGCGCCCCTCCGTTAAAACTGCTTAAAGAAAGGCGTGTCCGCAGGCGCGTCAACCAGCCTTTTAAGCTCGTCGTCCAGCTTGAGGAGAGAAATGGATAGCCCGGCCATTTCGAGCGAGGTGGCATACTCGCCTACGAAATATTTATAAACATGAATGCCTTTTTCGTCAAGTAATCTGCTGATTTTGCGAACCACTACATATTGTTCCTCAAGCGGCGTTGCCCCAAGGCCGTTTACCAGAACCGCAACTTCATCCCCGGAAACATAGGGGATATCCTTTAAAATCGGCTGCATCATTTCTTCCACAATTTCGTCCGCCGACAATATTTTTCCGCGGCGTATTCCTGTTTCTCCATGAATACCCATGCCAATTTCCATCTCGTCATCGGCAATCTCAAATCCCGGCTTGCCTACGCGCGGAACAATGCAAGGCGATAAAGCCACGCCCATTGTGCGGACGTTTGCGCAAGCCTTTTCGGCAACGCGTTTTACATCTTCCAGATTCATCATTTCAGATGCCGCTGCCCCCGCGCACTTATAAACAAAAAAGATACCGGCTACACCCCGGCGGGTGTTTTTTTCTCCCGGAGAGGCAGGGCCGGGGGAGGCTACGTCCTCTCCTGCAACAACGCTTTCCACCCTGATGTTTTCTTCAAAATCCGCCATCTCGGCCGCCATATCAAAATTGAATATATCGCCGTTGTAGTTTCCATAGATATATAAAACGCCTGCGCCCGAATCGATTGCTTTGGTGACCTCCAGCATCTGTTCTGCGCTGGGGGACTGGAATACGTCTCCTACCGAACAGCCATCCAGCATTCCAAGGCCAACATAGCCCAAAAATAGGGGAAGATGCCCGGAGCCGCCGCCGGTTGCCAGGCCCACTTTGCCCTGGATTTTATTGGCTGTAATGAGACAGTGCAGATCGTTTGCCGCATAGGTGACATAATTTTTATTGGCTGTATAAATTCCCTCCAGCACCTCATTAATAAAATTTTCCGGTTTGTTGATTATTTTTTTCATGCTTTATTCTCCTTTAATTTTTACACCTTTAATCTGTCGTCCGGCGCGGCTGATGCTCCAGTATTGAATGATCATAACAATGATAATTACCAGGCCAAAAACAAATGTCTTTACAAAAGAGTTGAATCTTAAAATACTGAAGGTACTCGATATGATCTGCAGTATAATAACGGCCAACACAACCCCTGATATTTTGCCGTTTCCGCCATTTGGATTTACTCCCCCCAGAATAACGATGAGCAGAGTAAGAAGCGTATAGGAGGAACCGTAGTCTGATTTGGCCGATCCGTAGTGAGAGCAGATGACAATGCCGCTGACGGCAGCCAAAATGCTGGAAAAAATATAGACCTTAATAGTAACGGCAAGATTATTGATGCCGGAATATTTGGAAGCGGTGGGGTTAGCGCCCAGCATAAACACCTGCTGCCCAAATTTTGTGTATTTCATAATATACCAAATCAGCAGTGTAATGCACACAAAAACAATCAGGGAAATGGGGACAGCATCAAAAATCAGCCCGTTGCCGATTTTTTGAAAAGAATCCGGTATTCCCGTAATAGCCGGCCCTTTCGTGATCGCAAGGCCCAAGCCGGCATAGACCTCAAGGCCGCATAGTGTGACCAGCATGGCGGGTATTCGCAGAAATCCTATTAAAAAGCCGTTAAACAATCCGCAGGCCGCTCCAGTTACCAGCGCTGCCGCAATGGCAATCACAATGGTGCCCGGCGAAGGGTCTTTTGTACTTGTGATGACAAGAGCCGCGACAATGCCCGAAAGGTTGGATACGCCAACAATTGAAAGATCTATCCCTCCCGCGATCATACAGATCATCATGCCCAGGGACATGATGCCGAATTCTGGAAATTGGTAAGCCATGGACTGAAAGTTGTTGGCCTTAAGGAATTTAGCCGGTTCCACAAACGCGCCAAACGCAAATACGCCCGCGACAATAACAAGCAGCCACAAATTATTTTTATCTATATTTTTGAAATCAAATATAGTTCTTTGCTGGTTTAAATTTTTTTCCATATGAATATCCCCCTTTCTTATATTTTTGGGCTCAGCTCTATTTTTTTAGCACGCAGGGAAGTGATGCAGGTGCCCACAATGATAAGCATGCCTACTACAAATGCCTGCCAATAAGTGGGAACCCCCAGCATGATGAGGTTATTTGTAACCAGGTTTATAAGGAGTACGCCCAAAATGGTTCCCGCAACGGTGCCGTGCCCGCCTGTTATCCGGGCGCCGCCGATGACTACGGCGGCAATAACCATCATTTCACTGCCCATCAGGTTAACGGGATTGGAGTTTCTCATCAATATGGTGTAGGTGATTCCGGCAATTCCAACAATTGCGCCCACAAACATATAGATGAAGTATTGCGTGCGTACAACGTTAAAACCAACGCGCTGCGCGGCGTTTATATCTCCGCCGATTGCCTTGATGGAGCGCCCGAGCATTGTATATTTGAGCAGGAAATAAATAATAACGCACAATGCGATGGGAATCATGATCATGATGGACATGGCTGAAGCAACGCCCTGGCTGTTTTTTACCGAGAACAGAAAGATTTTTGCAAGCGCGTCCATGTTTGTGGGCAGGTTGGTGATTTCGTTGACGCCCACAAAGGCCAGAAGACCGCCGTTAATCAGGCTGCTTGTACCAAGGGTGGCGATTAAAGTCGGGATTTTGAACGTGCCGATGAGCACTGCATTAATCAGCCCGAGCAACGTTCCAATACCGGCGGCCATTGCAAACGCCAGAAGGGCGCTGTCCAGACCGTGATCCAGCATAAATTTTGTGGTGAAATACATTGTAAATGACGCGAATGCGGGGAAGGACACGTCTATGCCGCCCGAAATGATCACGATCATTTCGCAGAGCGCAAATATCAACATTACAAGCATTGAACGCCCGGTATCTATGACTGTGGCGGCGCTGAAAAAAGCAGAGTTGACACATCCGATTAAAATGGACAAACCAATGATAATGAACACAACAATCATTTCATTGCTTGAGATTAGTTTTTTTGCAATGGAATTGTTATTCACAGTGCGTACCTCCTTTATATTTGTTGGCTTAAAAGAGACGACAACTGGGATTCGGAAATATCACTTGCGTTAAGCGATGCTACAAGTTTGCCGCCGTTCATAATGATTATTTTATTGCAGTTATGGATCAGCTCGGGCAGGTCGTCCGATATTATGATAATGCCTACGCCCTCCTGGGCAAGCCGGTGGAGTATGGAATGGATGTCGCTTTTTGAGCCGATATCTACGCCCACTGTGGGTCCGTTTAATATTAAAAGCTTGGGATCTGTATTCAGCCATTTTGCAATAACGACTTTCTGCTGGTTTCCGCCCGACAGTGTTTTAATAGGCGGTTTGGCTGAAGGCGCGGCAACGTTTAGCTGCTTAATCCATGCATCCATAGCGGCGCTTATTTCTTTATAATCCAGTTTGCTTTTTTTAAGATATTTTTTTAACGCGGCTACTACTATGTTAAGGCCGATTGATTTTTCCAAAAAGAGTCCCTGGGTAAGGCGGTCTTCCGGTACATAGGCAATATTGTTTTTTACAGCGTCCTGAACGTTTCTGATTTGTATTTTTTTTCCGCGCAAATAAATTTTTCCGTTTGTTGCGGGCGCAATGCCAAAAAGCGCGTCTCCGATTTCGCCGCGGCCCGATCCGAGCAGGCCGGTGATGCCAAGCACGTCATTTTTATTCAATATAAAGCTGACGTCTGAAATAGAACCTTCTTTGGTGAGGCCCTCTACACGCAGAATTTCCTCGCCTGATTGCTCGGGCCGGTAGAGTACGTCTTCAATATCCCTGCCCGTCATTGCCTTGATAAACCGCTGCCTGTCAAATTCCTTAATGTTTCCGCAGGCTACGTTTTCACCGTTTCTTAATATCGTAAGGGTTTGCGCAATGTCATAAACCTCGTCCAGCTTGTGGTTTACGATTAAAACCGCAATCCCCTGTGCCTGAAGCTTATTTATTATTTCAAACAGCCTCGCGACCTCTTTGGAGGTCAGGGCTGTTGTAGGCTCATCCATTATGATCAATTTTGCGTCATTCAAAAGTGCTCTGCATATGGCGACCATCTGTTTGTTTGCGATGGACAAGCGTTCGACAAGCACATCCAGGTCGATCCGCGCGCCTATTTTGTCCATGGCTTCTGTGGCGATTCTTTTAACATCTTTCCAATTTACAAATTTCTGGTTTGTTTCTAACTCCTGATTGAGGGCGATGTTTTCCGCTACAGTCAGATTGGGAAATACAGAAAAATCCTGGTATATAACTTGAATACCATTCTGAATGGATTCTATAGGTGTTAGTCTGGTAAATTTTTTGCCTTCTATTAAAATTTCACCCGCATCAGCTGGATGCGCGCCTGAAATCACTTTTATTAATGTGGATTTACCGCAGCCGTTTTCACCCGCAAGGCAATGTATTTCGCCTTTTTTGATGGTCAGGTCTACGCCTTTTAAAGCATGGACGCCGCCAAACGCCTTTTTAATGCCTTTGAGTTCTAAAAAAACACCCGACATACGTGTTCCCCCTTTACAAAATATTGAATTTAAATTTTTTAAATGGGTAAGCTCCCCAAAATAGAATGGAGAGCTTACCGTAATTACTATTTAAATTGGTTTTTAATTAAAAATTGTATGCCGGATCGTCAACTTTTGATTTGTCAACGTCTATCCAGGCCTGGCCTTTGAATGTGTTGCCGCTCAGTGTCAGCTTGTTGTATCCGCTTACACCCAGGTCAAGCCCATCCGCTACTTTTTCGCCACTCAGAAGTTTGAGTGCCAGCGCGTTCATGGCATAGCCCGCATCCGCAGGATCCCAGAAAGAGATCATATCAATGGTTCCGTCTTTAATGAATTTGCCCGATACGGAAACCAGGGATGTACCAACCAATTTAACTTTACCGGACAATCCGGCTTCGCTTACCGCAAGCGCGGCTCCCGCAACATCGCCCATGCCGCTGCCCTGGAAACCGGCAAGCGACGGATCGGCTTTAAGCACTTCTTTTACTTTTTCATAGGACTGGTTCTGATCGTCGGCAGACTCAAGTTTATCGCCGTACTGTTTCATATCGGGGAAATTGGCTTTCTGATAAGCAATCGCTGCGTCAACCCACTGGTTATGGGATTTTGAAGTCAGCGCGCCCACTTCAACTACGTAGTCGCCTTTGCCGCCTGTAACTTCTCCTAATTTTTTCATCAGGTGTTCGCCGTAAGCCGCATTGTCAAAAGCTTCAATGTCGTAATCAATATTGGTCATACCCTCGGCTTCGTGTGAGATAACAAGAATGCCGGCTTCGCGCGCTTTTTTCAGAACAGGCTCAAGAGCCTCTGTGGAGAAGGGAACTACGCAGATGGCGTCAACCTTCTGAGCAATCAGATCTTCAATTGTCTGTGCCTGCAAGGCTGCATCGGCAGTTGCAGGCCCAATCATATAGGCGTCTACGCCTGTGTCTGCGGCGAATTTCTTAACGCCTGTTTCCATTCTCTGGAACCATGCAATGCCGGTTGTTTTGGGAACGGTAGCAATCGTGAAATCTTTGCTTTCCGATGCCTTGGACGCTTCGGCGGATGCCGGCGCAGCCGAAGAGGCAGCCGCAGTTGCTTCTGAAGAAGCGGCAGCCGAAGAGGCTTGGCTGGAAGTGGAAGAGCATGCCACTAAAGTAAATACCATAACGACCGCTAAAATAGTAACAATTACTTTTTTCATTATTTTTCCTCCTGGATATTTATATTTTCGCTTTAGGCGAAACCTAGAATACATTGGAAATCAAAGCGTTTAGTAAAAAAATAAATAATGTTTAGCTAAAAATAACACATATATTTAGTAATGTCAATCATATAAACTAATTTTTCTATCACTCTTATACAAGCTATACAGCAGTATTAAAACATAGCACAGCGATTAGAATATATTTACAATTTTACTATAAAATAATTAATGTTTATTAAATTTAAAATTGCATTATGCATTTCTACCTGCTCTAATGTTTAAATTTAACTGAAACAATATACAATATATTCAAAAATTATCATTTATATTTGCACATTTGTTCAATTTATAAACAAAAATTCAATGTAATTTTTATTGTATTCACTAAACGTATAAATGTCAATAGCTAAAAAATAAAAAAAATTTAGTTGACAAAAGGGGATATTAAAAATACAATTATCTTGAAAAAATGGTTACGCAAAGAACAAATGTGCAGAAAGCCTGAGTTGCGTAAAACCTTTTTTAGTATTAAGCCGCTGATTCGGAAAGATAAAAATAGCAGCGGCAGAAATCTATATGGAAAGGATTATTTCAATGGATGAACAAAAAGCGGTGTTCACTAAAATTGCCTGGCTATATTATGTAAACGATTGTACACAACAGGAAATCGCCGATCAAATGAACCTTTCCAGAACAAAGGTGACCAGATACCTTATGAAAGCAAAAGAAATGGGGATTGTTAAGATCTCTGTATCCATGGATTCAGGATTTTGTTTTGAAAAGGAAGAAAAGCTGAAGGAATTATTGGAGATAAGCGATGTGACCGTTATTCCGTCCATCAGAACACATACGGATACGGAAAACGGGCTAGGGATAGCGGGCGCGAAACGCATGAACCAGATATTGACTGCAGAGGATGTGGTGGGCGTTGCATGGGGACATTCTATTTACAGTGTGGCTAAAAACCTTGAGCCTGTAAAAGGCAGGGGTGAAAAACAGATACAGGTGATACAATTGATGGGCGGGCTTACATCCGGTGAAAATATTAACCCGGAGGAAGTTGTAAAAATGATCGCCCGCAGATTGCGCGCGCAGGGGCATTGGCTGAACGTTCCCGCGATTGTAAGCTCTAGGCAGGCCAGAGAAGTATTGATGAATGACGAAAAGATTGCGCAGGTTTTTGAAAAGACAAAAAGCTGTACAGTTTGCATGCTTGGGCTGGGGGATCTGTCAAAGTCTTCTTCATTATATTTAACAGGATCGTTCAGTGACTTGGAATTGAATGAGCTGAAGGAGGCAGGCGCGGTGGGAGATATTTTATCCCGCGCATATGATCTTAATGGTAAGCCTGTGCGTACTTCTGTTTCGGAACGGATCATAGCCGTAGAACTGGACGAGATTAAAAAAATTAAAAAAAGAATTGCATTTGCCGTGGGGGCAAATAAGGTTAAACCCATCATAGGAGCCACAAGGGGCGGTTATTTGAGCGAACTGATTACAGACGAAAACACCGCGGACAACATTATAGATTTTATGCAGGGGTAAAGCCGGAGCGCAGCGCACGGATTTATCCGTATAAAAAGCTACAGTGATAAAATAAAGAATTATCGCTTTATTTTGTTTACCCAATTTTATCATTTGAAGGAGAGATGAGTGATCATGAGTATCAAACCCGGAAGGGAAAAGATGCAGGAAATGCTGCTCAAAATGCTGCAAACAAGAAAGTTTGAGGAAAAGGTGGCCTATTTTTTTTCTGTGGGGATGGTGCATGGCACCACGCATTTATATGTAGGGGAAGAAGCGGCCGCGACAGGCGTATGCTCGGCGCTGGAGAAGCAGGACTTGATGACGAGCACACACAGGGGACACGGCCATTGCATCAGTAAGGGAATCGATTTAAACAAAATGATGGCCGAACTTCTGGGAAAAGAAACAGGCTACTGCAAGGGCAAGGGCGGTTCCATGCATATTGCAGACCTGGATAACGGAAATCTTGGCGCAAACGGCGTTGTGGGCGGCGGGCACTGCATTGCCGTTGGCGCGGCTCTTACAACACAAATGAAAAAAATTGACAGGATCGTCGTGTGCTTTTTTGGGGACGGGGCTGCAAACGAGGGAAGCTTTCATGAGGCGCTGAATCTTGCTTCCATATGGAAGCTGCCGGTTTTATTTGTATGCGAAAACAACAAATACGGTATGTCCATGTCTCAGCAACGGTCCATGAATATAAGTGATCTTTCAGTACGCGCTTCATCTTATGGCATGCCGGGAAAGACGGTGGACGGCAACGATGTTTTAAAGGTGTATGAGGAAACGCTTGCGGCGCGGGAATATGTAAGGCAAAACGGGCCCATGCTGCTGGTGTGCGAGACATACCGCCAGCTTGGGCATTCCAAGAGCGACGCAAATAAATACAGGACAAAGGAAGAAATAAACGAATGGAAACAAAGGGACCCGATCAAGCGGTTTAAGGAATATCTGGCCGCAAGCCGGATATTTACCGAGCAGGAGCTTAGAGAGATAGAGGAAAAGGCCGCGCAGGATATTGAGGATGCGGTAAACTTTGGGCAGGAAAGCAAGTATCCTTCGCTGGACACCATTCTGGAAGACGTGTATGCATAACGGCGGATGGAACGGTGTGAAGGCTTGAAAGGGGAAGATTAAAATGGAATCAAGAGAAATTACGTATGCAAATGCAATAAAAGAGGCAATGTGTGAGGAAATGCGCGGGGATGAAAACGTGTTCTTAATGGGAGAAGACGTGGGCGTTTATGGCGGCGCCTTTGGCATTTCGGTGGGGATGATTGAAGAGTTTGGAGAGGAGCGTATCAGGGATACGCCTATTTCTGAAGCGGCAATTGCCGGCGCCGCGGCGGGTGCGGCGGTAACGGGCATGCGCCCCATTGCAGAAATTATGTTCAGCGATTTTAACACCATTGCGATGGACCAACTGGTGAATCAGGCAGCGAAAATGCGGTATATGTTTGGTGGAAAAGCAAAGGTGCCCATGGTTTTGAGAACGCCCGGAGGTTCGGGCACCGGCGCCGCGGCGCAGCACAGCCAGAGCCTGGAGGCGTGGTTTTGCCATGTGCCCGGGCTGAAGGTAGTGGTGCCTTCCACGCCGTACGATGCCAAGGGCCTTTTAAAAGCGGCTATCCGGGATGACAATCCGGTGATGTTTTTTGAGCAGAAACTGCTGTACCGCAAAAAAGGCCATGTGCCCCAAGAAGAATACATTGTTCCCCTTGGAAAAGCGGACATCAAACGGGAGGGGAGCGATATTACCATTGTGGTTTATGGAAGAATGGTGCCCGTTTGCCTGGAGGCTGCCGAAAACCTGGCCAAGGAAGGGGTTAGCGTGGAAGTGGTGGACCCGCGAACCCTTGTGCCTCTGGACCGCGAGACCATTATAAAGTCCGCAAAAAAAACCGGCAGGGTGCTGATTGTGCATGAAGCCTGCCAGACGGGGGGATTTGGCGGAGAAATTGCGGCAATAATTGCGGACAGTGAGGCGTTTTTTTATCTGGATGCCCCTATCCGCAGGTTGTGCGGCCTGGATGTGCCCATACCCTATTGCCCGGAGCTGGAGAAAAATGTGGTACCCACCGTTGAAACTATTACAAAAGCGCTGCGCGGGCTTGCAAGGTAGGTGGCCGTATTGAATACAATTATTATGCCCAAAGCCGGCATGTCTATGGAAGAAGGTACAATTATTAAATGGCTCGTCCGAGAAGGGGATGCCGTAAAAGCGGGGGATACCATACTGGAGATAGAAACGGATAAAACGAGCATGGAGGTGGAAGCAAACGCTTCCGGGACCGTTTTAAAGATACTTGCGCGGGAGGGAGATACGGTTCCGGTGACGCGGCCGGTTGGATATATCGGGGAACCGGGAGATGCGATCCCGGATGTGGCGGTTTCCGAAGAAGCCAGTCAAACCAAGCCGGAGAAGCAGGCGGAGCAGCCGCCGGAAGCAAAGAAAGCGGCTCCGCTGCGGGAGGGCCGCAGAATACCCGCAACGCCGCTGGCCAAAACGCTTGCCCGCGAACGGCGTTTGGAGCTGGGCAATATTTCTTCCAGCGGTATGCAGGGGGAGATAAAAGCCAGGGATGTACTGGCGGCGGAAAAAAGAAAAGTTACGCCGCTTGCGCGCAAGATTGCGCAAACGGAAGGTATCCCTTTGGATAAGGCTGAAACGGATGGCGGCCGGATATACGGCGCACAGGTGCGGGCGTTGATGGAGGGCGGTGCGGCCAAACCCGGAACGCAGGGCGAGGGCGATGTGAAGATTCCGCTTTCCGGCATGCGCAAAACAATCGCACAGCGGATGCTGCAAAGCCATCTGGAGGTTCCGCCGGTTACGCTGAATACCAAGGCGGACGTAACCGGCATGTTGCGGGAACGGCAGACTGTGAATGCGCGGGGAGGCGGCAAGATATCCATTAATGACTATGTCCTGTATGCGTGCGCGCGGGCGCTGGCGGCAATGCCGCAAATGAACAGCAGTTTTGACGGGGACGGGATAGTGATCCGCAAACATATTAATATAGGATGCGCGGTTGCGCTGGAAGAGGGGCTGATCGTTCCCGTGGTTCGTGACGCAGACAGAATGACCCTTGCCGGCATTTCCAAGACCATACAGGAATTGGCGGACAGCGCAAGGAGCGGCAAGCTAAGCCCGGACGATTACTCGGGCGGTACGTTTACCGTGAGTAATCTTGGAATGTACGGGATTACGGCCTTCACTCCCATCATCAATCTGCCCGAAAGCATGATTCTTGGCGTTTGCGCTGTGGAAAAAGTGTTTGGGGCACTGCCGGGCGGAAACCTTGGGAACAGGGATACAATGGGGCTTTCCCTTACGTTTGACCACCGGGTGCATGACGGCGCCTCTGCGGCTTTATTTTTGAAAAAGATTGTGGAGTTCCTGGAATCGTATAGCGGAAAGGGGGAAAGGTAGCTGTGGCAACACCGATTATTATGCCCAAGGCAGGCATGTCCATGGAAGAAGGCACGGTCGTCAAATGGCTTGTACATCCGGGGGACAGCATCGAGCAAGGGGACCCCATTCTGGAAATTGAAACAGATAAAACAACCATGGAAATAGAGGCGCCCGCCTCCGGCGTTCTTCTGGAGATACTGGCGCAGGAAGGGCAGACCGTTCCGGTGATACAAACCATCGGGTATATTGGGATGCCGGGTGAAAAGCCGGAGGAAAAAACGCAGCCGCAGCAGGAAGAACCGGCGTTCGCCGAACAGCCTGGGGAATATGATGTGGTTGTGATAGGGGGAGGCCCCGCGGGGTATGTGGCCGCCATCAGGGCGGCGCAGCTTGGAGGAAAGATTGCGCTTATAGAAAAAGACACGGTGGGCGGCACATGCCTGAACCGGGGCTGTATTCCCACAAAGACTTATTTAAAAACCGCGGAAATTTTGGAACATGCGCTGCACTCGTCATACCGCGGAATTCATGCGGACAGTAAGAATGTACGGTTTGAAATGAAGGAAGCGCTTCAAAACAAAAAGGAAGTGGTAAAAAAACTGACGGGCGGCGTAGCATCCCTGCTAAAAAGCAACGGGGTGGAGGTGGTTCGGGGCACAGGCGTCGCGCAGTCGGCGCACTTGGTGGAAGCCGGAGGCAGGCAATTTGCATGCCGGAGCATTATATTCGCGGGGGGAAGCGTGCCGGGGAAAATTGGTATTCCCGGAATTGATTCCAAATATGTTTTAAACAGCGACGAACTTCTTGAGTTGGATGAGGTGCCCAAACGGCTGGCGGTGATTGGCGGCGGCGTGGTGGGCATAGAATTGGGCTCCGCGTTCGCTGTTTTTGGCAGCCGGGTAACGGTGGTAGAGATGATGGACTCCATTGTGCCCAATATGGACGGCGAGGTTTCAGCGCTTCTGAAAAAGGAATTAACCAGGAAGGGAATGGAGATTCTCAATTCGGTGCGGCTGAGGGAAATTGTGGAAACGGCTGAAGGAGTGCGGCTGGTTTTGGATGACGGAAAAACGGTGGAAGCGGACCGTGCCCTGCTTTCAATTGGCAGGAAGCCGGACTGCTTTGGTATAGAAAAACTGGGTGTTCAAATGGAGCGCGGGCGCGTTGTTGTAAACGAGCGCATGGAAACCAGTGTGCCGGATGTGTATGCGCCGGGAGACGTAAACGGCAAATGCATGCTGGCCCATGCAGCGTTTAAGATGGGCGAAGTGGCTGCGGAAAACGCCATGGGCAAGAACGCCGGATATGCGCCCTGCCATGTACCTGCCTGCATTTATACAGCGCCGGAGGTTGGCGCTATTGGGCTGACTGAAACGGAAGCCAGGAACAGATACGATATCAAGGTGGGAATATTTCCGTTTGCGGCAAACGGCCGGGCGCTTGCCTCGGGCGAGGGCACGGGATTCATCAAAGTAATCAGCGAGAAGAAATACGGAGAAATACTGGGCGTACATATCATAGGACCCGGCGCGGCGGAGATGGCCAACGAGGCTTCTCTGCTCATGAGCATGGAAGTGACGGACGAGGAACTGGCGGGAGTTATACATGCACATCCAACGTATTCTGAAGCGATGATGGAGGCGGCTGCGGATGCGACGGGAAAATGCATCCATTTACCAAAAAAGTAAGCATTTTATTAAGAGATTGAGAGGACAGAAAATGGCAATCAGAATAAGCGCCTCCATTTTATCGGCTAATTTTTTAAAATTGGGTGATGAACTGAAGAGAGCCGAGGAGGCCGGGTGCGACTCGATACATGTGGATGTGCTGGACGGACATTTTGTTGACAATCTTGCAATAGGTCTTTGCGTAGCAAAGTGGCTGCCCGTGGGAACTCCGCTGCGGCTGGACGCCCACCTTGCGGTTAGAAAGCCCCAGAATTTTATTGAGGCTTTTGCTGACGCCGGGATGAACGCCCTGATTTTTCATCCCGAGGCTTATCCGCATCATTTTAGTATGATAGAGCAGATTAAAAAACACAACATGCTTGCCGGAGTGGCCCTGCTGCCTTCTACCAGCCTGGATACTATCCGGTATTTGCTGCCTGAAGTGGATATCGTCGACCAGCTTGCGGTAAATGCTGGATTCCCAAACCAGAACTACCAAACCGTGGTGAATCAAAAAATATCCGAACTAAAAAAGATAAAGTTGGAATACGGATATGGATACGAGATTCAGGTTGACGGCGGGATTAGCGAGCAAACGGCAGAAATAGCCATTGCCGCAGGTGCGGACGTTTTGATATCCGGGTCTGCCCTGTTTGAAAGCCAAGACATGGCTGCAGTGGTACGAAAAATTAGGCAATGTGGATAAGACGGCAGAATTAAAAACTAAATTCATTTGCAAAGGCGGGAATCTCCATGAAAAAGCAATATGTGATGGGAATTGATTTTGGAACAGGCGGCGTACGCATAGGCATTTTTGACCTGGAGGGAAACGAAGTTATTTTCAGGGATGAACCTTTCGAACTGATCACGCCAAAACCTGGGTATGCGGAACAGCGCCCGCAAGACTGGTGGGCAACGCTTTGCCTGGCTTCCAATGCAGCCGTGCGTGACAGTGGGATTAACCCTGGTGACATCATTGGCATTGGCACAGATATGACTACCTGCACCATGATGTTTTTAGATAAAGAGATGGATCCTCTGTACAACGCAATTATGTGGATGGATGTACGTGCGGCGGACCAGGCAAAACGTATTGCAGGATGCGGACACCCGGTTTTGCGTTTTAACGGATTCGGCAATGTCTCTCCCGAATGGATGCCCTGCAAAACCCTTTGGGTAAAGGAAAATCTGCCCGATATATACCGGAAATCCAGCCACATCCTGTCCTGCGTGGATTGGCTTGGATACAAGCTGACGGGACGGATTGTAAAAAATCTGAACGACGCGGCGGCAAGGTGGTATTATGACAGCAATAATGGCGGATGGCAGGCGGATTTTTTTGAGGCGACAGGGCTTGGAGATGTTATGGAAAAGATTCCGCAAGAGGTACTCCCCATGGGAGACTTGCTGGGACTTCTTATAAAAGAAGCTGCGCTTGCAATGGGGCTTAAAGAAGGAACGCCTGTTGCCGTAGGAGGCGGAGACGCTTTTGTGGCCATGCTTGCGCTTGGTGCAGTGCGGCCCGGTAAAGTCGCTCTTGTTACGGGTTCTTCTCATTTGTTTTTGTTCCAGTCCGAATCGCCCATCCATTCGAGCGGACTATTTGGAAGCTTTCCCAACGCCGTTATACCCGGCCTGGAAATGGTGGAGGCAGGCCAATCCTCTACCGGGTCTGTTGTTAACTGGTATAAAAACAAGCTGTGCGGCATGGTTGGGGAGCAGGCCGAAAAAGAAGGGTTAAAGGTATACGACATTTTAAACCGGGAAGCGGAAAAGCTTCCAATTGGATCGGAAGGCCTTATTTGCCTGGATTATTTCCAGGGAAACCGGACTCCGTATACAGACGGGCAGGTACGGGGAATGATTGGCGGACTTACATTAATGCATTCGCCTTACCATATATATCGGGCTTTGGTTGAAAGTATATGCTATGGAACCGAAGTGATATTCGGCAATTTCGAGAAGAACGGCATGAGGCCTGCAGAAGTGTATGCCTGCGGCGGCGCGGTGAAAAGCCGTTTTTGGATGCAGGCACATGCGGATGTAAGCAATGTGCCTGTTAACATTCCAAGAGTCAGTGAAGCGCCCGCCCTGGGTTCCGCAATTATGAGTGCGGTGGTTGGCGGAGCGTACAGAGACCTGGTTTCTGCTTCCGACCATATGGTAAAGATTATTGACAGAATTGAGCCGGACAGGGAAAGGCATGAGGAATACAAATATTACGTAAATAAATATGCCCAGTTGTATCCCATGATGGCGGAATGGACGCACGATCTTGTTGAACATGAGAAAAGCAGGTCAGAACACCTGTAATGCTATCTGACCATAGATTCGTCCATAGGTATCGTTGCTTTTCAGTAGCGCATCCATTTGTCTGCAATAGTCTAAATTCAGGTACGGTGATTATGGCGCTCAAAATAAGATTGACAAAAGCCGCTATTAATGAACAATAGACGGCTTTTTATGTGGCGGAGAAAGAGACTTGAATTTTTATCCCGCATATACAATCCATGAAAATCGAAGAATTAAGAGATAATCCGGAGTTTATCCGAAAATACTTGCCGTATCTAAATTATCCGGATTATATGTATCAATAGCAATTAAATTTGCCCATTCATGCGGAGCAGTATTCAAATCAGGGCAATGCTTTGGATAACCGTTATGAAAAGAGAGTAATTTGTGATTTGGTTCATAGGAGAGTCCACCGGCCACTGGCGCCCTGTTCACCAAAGTATATTATATGCTAAGCTGCCATACTTATTTTCTTTCTATGTTCTGTTTTGAAAGATGCCGAAAATTGTAGTATTATGATGAGGGAGTAAATAATACATAACAGGACTGTTCAATCGTAGAAAAAACAATATAACAGTATGAGAAGCCGGGTGGCGATACCTGGTTTAAGGAGCTAAAGGGTACTGATGTGATGAAAGAATCGGCCAGGCATACCCCAAAAAGTAGTCAATATTTCGGGAACCCCATCAATAAAAAGCGTTTACTGGGGCTGGTTTTGGCCGTGCTTCTCTCTATTGCCGCCGCTGCCTGTATATTTATTTTTACCGGGAGGAATTCCGGCCAAATTCAAGCGGAAAACGGCGTGCTTGATCTTGAAAACCGGGTTTTCAAACAGGACGGCGCTTTGAGCCTCAACGGAGAATGGGGCTTTTACTGGAACCGCTTTTTGACGGCGCAGGAAATTGCGGCGGCAACGCCGGATGTAATGGGGGATGTGCCCCAGGCCTGGAACAGCTATACAATAGACGGAAAAAATCTGCCCGGCTTCGGCTATGGCACCTATGCGCTCAGGGTCGTAAACGCTCAGCCGGGTGAGACACTTGCGTTGCGCATCCCCACGGTTTCCACAGCCTATGAGCTGTATGTAGACGGCAGGCTGCTTGCCTCCAGTGGAAAAGTTGGCGCTGACCCAGAGCACTTCTCACCCCAAAGCAGGCCGCAGACAGTGGAATTTACGCCGCCCAGGCAGAGCTTTGAGATTATTGTGCTGGCTTCCAATTATGCGTACATCCAGGGCGGCATTCTTTATCCGGTCAGCATGGGCACGCCGGAGGCTATTGGAGAAATGGACGAAGCTGCCGCGGCTTTGGATTCGTTTTTACTTGGGGCTCTCGCCATTATGGTTTTCTACTATATGGCTGTTTTCCTGACGCGGCGGGAGGATAAAAGCGGCCTGTATTTTGTCCTGATGTGCCTTTTGCTTGCAGGCAGGACGGCTGTAACCGGCGATACGCTGATCTATTACATGATCCCTTCCATCGGTTTTGGCGCCATGATGGCGATTGATTATATCACCCTGAGCTGGTTTTCTGTCTGTGCCGCCCTCATCGTCGGGGAGTTTTTCCCGGAAGAAAATTCAAGGAAGTTTTTAGGGGCGGCTCTTGCATATGCCGCGGTTATGACGCTGCTGATCCTGCTGACCCCGGTTCCCTTTTATTCGCAATTGCTCTGTATCATTGAAGCGGCTCAGCTTCTGATTGGCGTTTATGCCGTCTTTATTCTGACCAAAGCGTTCTTTGAAAGAAAAAAAGACGCTCTCATTTTGCTGTTGGTTGTACTGGCGCTTATTGTATGTACGGTGGGCGATATCCTGTTTCAGAACAACGCGAGCCAGATAGGCTACTTTATCATTCTGTTTATACAGCCAATCGTTCTTGCCAGGCGGTTTTCGGAATCTTTTAAAAGTGTCCATGCACTTTCACAAAAACTCCTTAAGCTGGACAAGCTCAAGGATGAATTTCTTGCCAACACCTCCCACGAGCTACGCGCGCCTTTGAGCGGCATTATGGGTATCACGGAGGCCATGCTCCGGGGAAGCGGCGGCGAACTGAACGAAAAACAGAAGAATGACCTTTCAGTGGTTGTGGGAAGCAGCCGGCGGCTCGCCAATCTGGTGGGCGATATTCTGGACTATTCCAGGCTGAAAAACGGGGACATTCTGCTGGATGTAAGGCCGGTGCACGTAGCGGGCCTTATTCATACCGTCGTGAACGTCTTTGTACAGCTGAACCGGTCAAAGGATGTTGAAATCCTCTGCGAAGTTTCCAAAAGTCTGCCGCTCGTGCTGGCGGATGAGAACCGGGTGGTGCAGATTTTGTATAACCTGGTGGGCAACGCCGTAAAGTTTACGGTCAGGGGCACTGTAAAGGCCACCGCCAAAAAGTCTGGCAACATGGTGGAGGTCTGCGTGAGCGATACCGGGGAGGGTATCCCGAAGGACAAACTCACGGACATTTTCCAATCCTTCGAGCAGGTTGACACCTCCTTGACGCGCAGGAACGGCGGCACAGGCCTGGGGCTTCCGATCACCAGGCAGCTCGCCCGGCTTATGGGCGGCGCCGTTTGGGTGGAATCAAAATTGGGAGAGGGCTCGCGGTTTTACTTTACGCTTCCCGCAGCCGGCGGCGCGCCGGACGGGATTCCGGATGCAATCCCCCGGGAAAGCGGGCCGGACATCATGGCGGGGCGGGCGGCTTTCTTTGAAGAACTGGCCGAAGGTATGGATACGCCGGGAGCTCTCAAGATCTTGCTGGTGGACGACGACGCGGTGAACCTGCAGGCGGCTGCGTCCATACTCAAGCTGGAGAGTTATAGCGTAACGGTCGCATGCAGCGGCAGAGCCGCGCTTAAAGAACTGGAAAAACGGAATGATTATTCTTTGGTCATACTCGATGTGATGATGCCGGAGTTGTCCGGTTATGATGTGTGCCGCAAAATCCGTGAGAGCAAAACATATCTGGACCTGCCAGTGCTGATGCTTACCGCCAGAGCGGCGACGGGGGATATCGTCCTGGGCCTGGAGGCCGGCGCCAACGATTATCTGCCCAAGCCGTATGAGCCGGAGGAACTTCTCGCCAGGGTCAGGACGCTTTCAGGTCTGAAATCCGCTGCGGATCAGGCCAGGACAGCGGAGTTTGCATTTTTGCAGGCGCAGATAAAGCCGCATTTCCTGTTCAATACCTTAAACGCCATAGCCAGCTTCTGCGATGATGAGCCGGAGCGCGCGCAGAAACTGATCGATGATTTTTCCAACTATCTGCGCCGTTGCTTTGACTTTAAGAGCTTTGAATCTTCCGTTGCACTCGAAAATGAACTGCATCTCGTCCGGGCCTATATTGAAATTGAAAAGGCGAGATTTGGGGATCAGCTGCGGGTAGAGTTTGATGTTGACGGCGCGGCCGACGTAGAGATACCTCTGCTGTCCATCCAGCCGCTGGTTGAAAATGCGATCAGCCACGGATTGCGGAAAAAAGGCGGAAGAGGAACGGTTACCGTTTCTGTAAAGCGGCTTACGGAAGAGGTTCAGGTTTCCGTACAGGACGACGGTCAGGGCATTGAGCGGGAGAGGCTTGCCAGCCTGCTTACAAACGAAGCGGGCCGCGGCATAGGATTGTGGAACATAGACCGGAGGCTGAAAAAAATATACGGCAGGGGGATCCACATAGAGAGCAAGCCCGGGCAGGGAACCAAAGTAACTTACAGCATCCCTTTGGGAGGTGAGCAGAATTGATCAGGGTTTTGATTGTGGACGACGAACCGCCGTCCCTGTTGAGGCTGAAAAAACAACTGGGGGCAAGCGGGATGGCGCAGGTGGAAGGCGCGTTTACGGACCCGCTGGAAGCGCTTTCGTTCCTGGATAAAAACAAGGCGGACGCCGTATTTCTGGATATCGAGATGCCGGATATGGACGGCATGGAGCTCGCAAGCCGTATCTTGGACCTGCAGGGGAACATAGCGGTCATTTTTGTGACAGCCTATAACCAGTATGCGGTGGAGGCCTTTCACCTGAACGCTCTGGATTATATTTTAAAGCCTGTGTCGGCGGACAGGCTTCGTGAGACGCTTTGCCGGATCATCGATGAAAAAGGCATTCCCGTTCATTCCGGGCCGGTAACCGTCCGGTGCTTCGGCAAATTTTGCGTGAAAGCCCACGCGGAAGAAATAAAGTTCCGCACAGAAAAGGCGGAGGAGCTGCTTGCCTTTCTGATTGGTTGCAGAGGGGAGTTTGTCAGCCGGAGTAAAATTTTAGACAGCCTGTGGGAAGATTTCGAAGGCGACCGGGCCGTCGTCAATTTTAACACGACCCTACACAATGTTAAAAAAGCCCTGCTTCCCTACGGCATCCATATCTCTATCCTCTACGACCGGGGCCATTACAGGCTTGAAACGGGGGGCATGGCCTGCGACTATCTGCAATTTTGCAGCTTTAAAGAAAACGCCTGGGAATTTGATGCAAAAAACATCCTGGAATATGAAAAAACTGCGTCCCTGTATTCCGGGGAATACCTTTCCGGCTGGGACTATGGTTGGGCGGGGGAAAAACGGCTGCTGCTGGAGGAACAGTTCATGGAACTGCTGCTTGGGACAGCGCGGTATTACAAAGAGACGGAAGACTATCAGAAGGCGGTCAAATGGCTGAAGGCGGGCCTTAAACATGCGCCGCTCCACCGGGAGCTGAACTACCGGCTGATTGAAACCCTTCTGCTTTCCAATGAGCATATGCAGGCTATGAAATATTACGGCCTCTACCGGAGCGGCCTTTTAAAAAAGCTGAGAACGGAACCAGACGAAGCATTCAAAAAACTTTTGAGATAAAATGTAAGACATAAAAAATAAACCACATAAAAAGCACCTGAAAAATTTTCACTTTAGGTGCTTTTTTGCATCCGTTCAGTGGGGGTTCAGTCAAAAATTGTAGAATATAAGAGAAATTATTATCTCAATCTTGCATTTGATTTATTCCTTAGAGCACAAGTGGCGGTTGACAGAAGGAGGACAAAAAATGCTGAAAGTTCGGAGGCTATTGGCCATCATACTGGCAGCCGCGCTGCCGGTTTCATTTCTGCCTGCGGCTGCACGGGCAGACGGCACAGTATATGAGGTAGGCACCGCGGATGAGTTGTCGGGCGCGCTGAGCAGTATATACACCGGAGACTCCGCCGCCATCAAGCTGATAAATACGATTGATTACCCATATTCCATATCCATCGATGGAAGCAACGTCACTTTCGACTTAAACAATTTTAATTTGAACGTCACAGGCGACTACTCTACGGCTCTAAGCGTCTTTAATAATGGAAGCGTACAGCTTTTAGAGGGCGGAGGCGAGTTGAACGTTGATGGCAAACAGGTTGGATATGGCGTGTTTGCTTATGACGGCGGTAAAGCGCAGGTAACCAACGCTGCATCAGAAGCCGATTTTGGCTACGGTGCATACGCCAACGGCGCAGATAGCTCCGTTGAAGTCGTGCAAACCGCTGAAGCGCAAGGCTTATACAGTTCTGGTGTATATGCCGAATATGGCGGTACGGTCACGGTAGGCAGTAACGCAATAGGAAGCGGCTACGTAAGCCACGGCGCTCAAGTTTATAACGGAGGCACGGTCACGGTAGGCGGTAATGCCAAAGCGGACGGCGCGGGCAGTGTTGGCGCATATGCCTATAATAATAATGGTATGACCAGCTATATAAAAGCTGGCAGCGCCACAGCCGGGAACGACCAAAGCACTGGGGCATATGCCGACGGAGACGGCAGCTCTGTTGAGATTGAACAAACTGCCGGCGCAACAGGTATGTACAGCCGGGGCGCAACCGCTGTAAACAGCGGAACGATTACGCTGCGCGACGCCACGGCGAACGGTGTTAGATGCGATGGCGTGTATGCCGACTTGTTAGGCCGCATTGATGTGACAGGAAGCGCTGCCGCAACCGGAGATGAGTGCAAAGGAGCGTATTCAGCACCTGGGGCAGGAATGATTACCATCGGCGGCAACACCACGGCAAACGGTTTGGATTGCTATGGTGTGTATGCGTTAGGCGGAACGGTCACTGTCACCGGGGATGCCACGGCAGAAGGAGATTACGGGAGCGGGGGTACTTACGGCGTTTATGCCGCCGGGGGAACAGTTATAATCGGCGGCAACGTCACGGCAGAGGGGGCCCGCAGCTACGGAGCTTTTGCCTCCGGTACAGGCGGCTCCATTGAAGTTGGGCATATTGTCCAGGCAATTGGTGAAGAAAGCATTGGCGCAATGGCGATGGACAGTGGCAAGGTCACGATAGACGGAAGCGTGAGCGTCAGCGGCAATTATAGCTGCGGCATATCCGCTGCGCTCGGCGGAACAGCAGACGTCAGCGGAGACATCACGTCAACCGGCGAAGGCAGTTACGGCGTAGGCGCCACTGACGGAGGTGTGGCCTCGGTAAATGGCAACATCGGTGCAACCGGTGATTATAGCTGCGGCACAAGAGCCTCGTCTGGCGCAACCGTTACAGTCGGCGGCAACGTCAGTGCAAATGCCGCTACAAACGGCGAGATCAGCTACGGCGCATATGCTGATGGCGGTACGATCACTATTGACGGTATCATAACTGCATCTATTTATATTATATTGGATTCGAATGAAAAATTCCCCGGTGACGGCGTTCGCGGCACGGTGCCATATGAGGATTACCTCATATACAGCCACGGTTCCTCCACTGTGCGAGCCAAGTTTCATGTCAGTTTGACGATCACCGGTGCCACGCTTTCCTCTGCAACAACGGGCACGGCATACAGCCAGGCGGTTACAGTGAATTATACGGGAGGCGGCACGCTTACATACAGCGCGACCGGGCTTCCGGTCGGGCTTTCAATAAACGCAGGCACCGGAATTATCAGCGGTACGCCTGCCAACGGTTCGGATACAGCCTCGCCGTACAGCGTAACGGTTGCGGTTACAGACGGCGCACTGACAGATTCCAAGAGCTTTTCGCTGGTGGTCAAAGCCGCGGCGGTAGCGCCCATCATAAATACACAGCCGGCGGATGTCGCTAAAAATATAGGTGACAAGGCGGCCTTCACGGTAGATGCAACAGCTCCGGATAGCGGATCGCTTACTTACCAGTGGCAGAAATCCACAAACGGAGGGATAAGCTGGAGCAGCGCCACCGGAACTGGAACGACCAGCGCAAGCTACACGACTTCTGCGCTTACCGCTGCAAACAATGGAAACAAATACAGATGCGTAGTTACAAACACCAAGAATGGAACGTCTGCAGATACCAATTCCAATGCGGCCACCCTGACCGTAAACCCCGCGGCGGTAGCGCCCAGCATAAATACGCAGCCGGGGAATGTCACCCGGAACATTGGGCAGACAGCAACCTTCACCGTTGTGGCCACAGCCGCCGATGGCGGGATATTAAGCTATCAATGGCAAAAATATAGCGGCACAATTTGGAGCAACATTAATTTGGCTACAAATACAAGCTATACAACGTCTGCGCTTACCGTTGCAAACAACGGAAACAAATACAGATGCGTGGTTACCAATACCAAGAACGGAACGACTGCAAATACCAACTCGAATGCGGCCACCCTGACAGTAAACCCTGCGGCGCTTTCTATCACTACGGCCACACTTCCGGCCGCAACGGCAGGGATAACATACGGCCAGGCGGTTACAGTGAATTATACGGGAGGCGGCACGCTTACATACAGCGCAACCGGGTTGCCGGATGGATTATCGATTCATACTGCTGCCGGACTGATCAGCGGTACGCCTGTCGCGGGCTCCTATGCAGCTTCGCCTTACAATGTTACGGTGGGCGTAACAGACGGTACGCTGACAGATTCCAAGACTTTTTCGCTGGCGGTGCTGGGCAACAGTACGATCAGCCCCGCAAGCGCCAATTTTGATAAAAACCCATCGGCGCAGGCGGATGTGCGGGTAAGTATGGCGCTGAACGGAAATACACTGAGCAGTATCTGGAACGGAACGCTGAAACTAAACGAAAACTCCGATTATACGGTTACGGGCGCAATGGTGACAATCAACAAAACCTATCTGGCAACGCTGGCAACCGGCGCAGCGACGCTGACATTCAACTTCAGCGCGGGCGATCCGCAGAACCTTATGGTCACAGTAAGCGACAGCGCGGATACAGCAAAGCCCACGGTCGTCTCCGTAATGCCAAACGGCGCGGGCGCATCTGTCAGCGGCAATGTCGTGATTACGTTCAGCGAGGCGATGGACGCGTCGGCAGGAACGGTATCGCTTAACGGCGCATCGCTAACGGGCGGAAGCTGGTCGGGCAGCCAAATTGTCTATACCGTTGCATATTCCGGGCTTGCAAACGGCACGGGATACTCAGTTGGCTTATCCGGCTTTAAGGACATTGCGGGCAATACGATGGATGCCGACAGCGGCCATGGCTTTACCACCGGGGCCTGGACGACAGTCACTTTGCAGTCCGCAACAGCGGACGGCACGGCCAATACAACCACATCAACCAGGATCGACCTTATCTTCAATGCGTCCATTGCAGGGCTTACGGCGGAAGATATCACCATTACCAATGGAACCGGCGAAGCAGTCAAAGGAGCCCTTACGGGCAGCGGGGCAAGCTGGTCCATCGCCCTGGCCTCTGTAACAAGGCAGGGGGATATATCGGTATCCGTATCGGTGCCGGCAGGCTATATAATCTCTGGTTCACCAAAAACCGTCGTTGTATCTAAGGCGGCCCTTCCGGCTGCTCCGGCCATCACCACAACCAGTCTGCCGGGTGGTACGGTTGGTACGGCTTATAACCGGTTCCTTGCGGCCACCGGCGATGCGCCCATCACATGGAGCATAGACAACGGCAGCCTTCCGGACGGTCTGAACCTAACGGGAGGCACGGTTTCAGGCACGCCTACAGCGGCTGGAACATTTGACTTTACCGTGAAGGCATCCAACCCGGCCGGCAGCGGCACGCAGGCGCTGCGTATCACGGTCGCGCTCCCGGATATTATTAAGAACGTTCCGGGCACCGTGGAGTTTAACCTTACAAACGTAGATCTGCCCGCCAACGTCACCAACGTCTCGGTGGGAAGCGATACCGTTTCACCGGGCAGCGGCAGTTATATGGCGGTGCAAGGGATGGTTGGAGAAAATCAGGGACTTGTTCTATATGACCTGAAGCTGCTGGATCAGGGCGGAAATACAACTGAGCCCACTGGAGGCACCATTAAGGTGAAGATCAAGATCCCGGATGGCATGAGCGGCGACCTGCACGTGTACTGGTACGACTCCGCCACCGGGACGCTGGCCGACATGCACGCGGCGGTGGAGAACGGTTACCTTGTGTTTGAGGCGAATCATTTCAGTTATTATGCCGTGGCGCAGCTGGATGCGGCCGGGCCAATGCCAACGCCGACACCAGAACCAACATCCGCCGGCCCTGCGGCCGAAAATCCGGGCATACCCGGCCTTCCGGACAGCTGCACAATGTATGCAGGCGGACATGTCACCTGGACACCGGGGCGGGCGGGCGGCACATGGTACTATGATGCGAATAAGGTGGAAATTAAGCAAAATGCGGATGGCAGCTATACGGTGACCGCTCTTGGCAGCGGAAAGGCTATGCTGCACTATACCGTTGGTTGGGCGGACGCAAATGTATTGCTGACCATAGGGGCGCGGCCCACTGCCACGCCCACGGCAACGCCGGCAGAGCCCTCCACAGAAACGCCTGCTCCAACTATGGCCCCTACGGAAACGGAGAGTGCAGCGGCCATTCTCGCTCCTTCTGCATCCGCTTTGGCATCGCCCGCCGCTGTGGCGGCGGAAGCGGAAGTTTCAGGCAGTCCGGCGGTCTTGACGCAAAGCGGACAAGGCATTTGGCTTATTTGGCTGCTGGTAATTTTGGCCGGATGTGTGGTTGTTGTAGTGATTATTGTGATCCACAGAAAGAAGATAAAGGGTTAAAATTTATCTGATTGAAACGCTCATCCCTCCCTATTTGAGGAAGGAACGGGCACAGTACCTGCTTTTACATTAAAAAGGATGATCCATAAAAATGGTTCATCCTATTTTGATGGAGAAAGAGGAATTAGAACAGTGCAAAAAACAAAAACCCAAATAATCGAGTTTTTGCAGTATAAGCCGGCCAGATTGTCCGAAAACCGGCGTATGATATAATAAAAGTATAAAAACAAGGACCGGTTAGGGGTATGAAATACATAGAGGGTCAGGACCGCAGGCAAGTCACGCTGCTGCCGGACTATATCGAGGATTGCATAGGAGAAGACAATTCTGCGCGGGTGATCGATGCATTCTTAAATGGACTGGATTTGAAAGAAGCAGGCTTTGAACGGGCGGAGCCCTGCGAAACCGGGCGGCCGCCTTATGACCCACGCGACCTGCGTAAGCTCTATGTGTACGGATACTTCAATAAAATCCGCTCCGGCCACAAGAATTTGATTGTAAATAATCCTATGCAGTGATAACATAAGAACAAAAATTTCCGGGGAGATATAAGCTGAAATGAAGGATTACGAAAAAACTGATTTATTAGGATTAAAAAAAATTCGTATGCGTAAATGTCCTGTTCAGCAGGATGGTTTACTATTACATTGCCATACTCATCTGCAGATTTCAGTTTGCCTGAGCGGGTCTGGAGTATATAGCATTGGTAAAAAAAGCTATGAAATCAGTGAGGGAGATGTTGTTTTATTAAATCGCCTTGAGAATCATAGATGTCTTCCTAATGAAGAAGGAACTATATTTATTTTCTTTGAATTTACAGAAGATTTCATTGCTCCTCAAGGTAGCAGTGAATTTCAGTATCAATATTTGCAGCCTTTCCGATATGATTCTCAAAGAGTAGAGCCACTTATTGGCAAGGAGGAATCAGTTGCAAAAGATGTCCGGCGGCTTGTTGAGGAACTAAAAACCATATACGATGTTCAAGGATCTGGATACGAACATGAAATGGATGCCTTGATGAAGATGATAATGGCTAAGATAAGAAGCTATTATTTGAAGAGCTATCCGGATGAACAGTTTTCTAAACATACGAGTTCTGTTGGAATGAATGAAGCTCTTAATTATTTAAACAATCACTATATGGAAAATGTAAAAATTGAAGAAATAGCCAAGCTTTTAAATGTAAGTGAATCACGTTTCAGACATATTTTCAAAGAAATAATGCATATTAATGTAAAATCATATATCACGCTGTTAAGAATCGCGGAAGCTCAAAAGCTGCTGGCCAAAACCGATATGACAATTGACAATATTGCGTTTACTTGTGGATTTGGCAACATAACGCATTTTTATAAATTGTTTAGAGAGCATGCAAAAGTAACACCTTCCGAGTACCGGAATATAAGTATTGCCTATAGTGGAGAAGATAAAGTAGATCATTTCATATTATAATTTTAATTAGATAATTCAAATCCAGTGTATTGTCTGTTTCGGTTGCTTGTTTTTTAGATAGCCGAAAATAGTATAATTTCTGCCGCTTTTGATATTGAGAAATTATATTACAAAACATATACTTAGCGTGTAATCATTCGTATGGCTTAGAGAATAGAGTGAATGTTTGGTATTGAGTAACAGTTATCTTTTAATTCGCACAGCTTGTTTTGATAGTAAAAAACGATACTAATGCTTTTTTGCGCAGGCGTATTTTTTATACCCTTTTATTCGATGCCAGTATAATTTGAAAGGAGAAAAAATTAAAAAATGAAACTAGGAATTTTTAGCCCGGAAGTGAATGCGGAAAATATTCCTGAATTGTTTGAAAAAATTCAAGGTTACGGTTTTTCCGAGGTTCAGTTTGACTTTTTATCGGTTTGCCATGAGGAAATGCCCGAAGAGATCCCGGATTCTTTGATTGAACCCATACGTATTTGTGCCGCTAAAAACAATGTAGATATAGTTGCTGTAAACGGCACTTTCAATATGGCGCATCCTGACATAGATATACGTATCAATGGCTTGAAGAGGCTTGAAACTATTATAGCGGCATCCAGTAGGTTATCCTGCGAATTAATTACTTTATGCACCGGTTCAAGAAACAGAACGAATATGTGGGCGCCCCATCAGGATAACGAAACAATAGAGGCCTGGAGAGATATGGTTTTGATCATGGAACAAGCGCTTGAAATTGCTGAAAGATATGATGTTACTCTTGGATTAGAAACCGAAGCCTCAAATATTGTAAATACTCCTGCAAAGGCAAGAAGATTAATTGAGGAGATGGGATCATCCCGTTTAAAAGTGATTCTGGATTGCGCGAATTTGTTCAGGGCTGGCATGGCCAAAAAAGAGCTTGTGCGCCCTGTAATAAAAGAAGCATTTGATCTTTTAGGAGATGACGTCGTATTGGCACATGGCAAAGACCTTCTGGAAACTCCGGGCATCGAATTTACTGGAGCCGGAAAAGGAATAATCGATTTTGATTACTTCTTTTCTGAGCTTGAAAATATTGGCTACAATAACGGATTTATACTGCACGGGATAAAGCAGGAAAAAGATATTCCATTCTGTGTAGATTACATTATGAAAAAGGTGGCATTGTTTCAAGCGTTGGGACAATAAAAACCAATACTCAAATCAAATGATAAGGAGAAACAATTATGTATTCCGTTTTTGATGCAAGTGAAGTTTTTTATAAGGTTAAAAAAAGTGTCCAGGAATTGGCGCCGCTGCTCGTAAAGCATGGTATTGACGGGATCAATCCGCCGGCTTCGTTGTTAACTGACAACAAAAAAGCAAGAGAGGCAGCGAAATGCGTTTTTGATAGCGGCCTTAAATGGAGCCTTCTGCCCACTCCGGTTGATTTCTTCGCGCCTGATACGACAGATGCGCTTTTTGATGAAGCCCTTAAAACATTAAGGATATGGGCAGAAACAGGGGAGAAAATGGGAGTGCATTACGCATATAATCACGTTTTTCCCGGCGATAATGAAAGGCAATATGACGAGAATTTTGATTGGCACGTTAAAAGGATCAGGCAAATCAATAAAATTATGCGCGATCATGGGATACAGTATGGTTTGGAATTTCTAGGCCCACATGATCTCAGGAATTCTTTTAAGTATCCTTTTATTCATACAATAAGCGGTGCGCTTGCTGTTGCAGACGCGGTTGACAAAAGCGTGGGATTCTTATTTGATACATTCCATTGGTTTTGCAGCAGTGATGACATTGACGATTTATATGCGGCTGCACAAAATGTAGACCGTATGGTATGTTTTCATTTAAACGATGGGGTTACGGGTAAGTTAAGGAAAGAACAATTGGATATGACCAGAGCTATGCCCATGACAACTGGCGTGATTGACTCGTTAACGCCTTACCGGATGTTTAGAGACAGAGGGTATACAGGGCCAATGCTGCTTGAACCGCTCTTCCCCACTTATGATCGGTTTTTAAACATGGATGCGGAAGATGTTGTTATAGAAATTGCGGAGTCTTATTCTATGATGGAAGAGTTGGCGCGTAAAAGAGGCTGATTATATGAAGACAATTGTATGCTATGGGGATTCCAATACGTGGGGGTTTAAGCCGGAGCCAGCCAGGCCTGCGATAGAAACCGTCCGTTTTGCCTGGAACGTTAGATGGACAGGCATTTTACAGAAATTATTGGGAAGTGGTTTCCGGGTGGAGGAAGAGGGACTAAGCGGCCGCGCTACGGCTTTTAACGATCCTTTTGATGAACGGTTAAATGGGCTGCGTTATTTAGACTGTTGCCTGCTGACCAAAATGCCTGTTGATTTGGTAATTTTAATGCTTGGTACAAATGATACAAAGGAGTATTTTGGCGTAGACGCCTATCATATAAGCTGCGGCTTGGAACAGCTGATTTTAAAAATAAAACAAGGAGGATATGGGCCAAGTGGAAAATGCCCCGAAATCTTAATTGTATCTCCTGCAAACCTGCGAAAAAATATTTACAGCACATGGACGGGAGAAGTGTTTGGAAAGGGTTGCCTCGAGAAAGATATATCTCTCAAAAATTATTATCAACAAGTTGCGGATAGAAATAACTGCCGCTTTATTGATGCAGCAAATTTTGTTGAAGCAAGCACGCTTGATGCGGTTCACCTGGATGCAAAAAATCATGATAAATTGGCGAGAGCTATATATAAGGAAGCAATGAAAATTTTTGACCGATAGCATATTGCCTGCACGGATACTTATTAAAAAATAATAGATTGAACGATTATTGATTCATTGTATACCTTTGGAATGATTCATCATTCCTTTTATAAAAAACAAGGAGGAAAGAAAAAATGAAAAGAACAAAAGCGATCTTATATGTAGCGCTTGCAGTTGTACTGTGCTTCTCTTTTACGGCTTGTACAGCTCAGTCGCCCGCAAGTTCTGCATCCCCATCCGCAGCTCAGTCTACGGCTGCTGCACCGTCTGCGGCGCCAGTTGCAACTGCTGTATCGCCGGCAGGTGTACAAACCGGCGATGTAAAAGTGGTGGATGGGAAAAAGTTCAATGTTGGAGTCGCGATGGCCGGCCTGAATGTTCCTTTCTGCTCTGCAATGGTTCAGGGGTTTAATGAGGCGGCGGCAAAGTATGGCGTTACGCTGGATATCCAGGATGGGCAGTGGGATACAAATACCCAGATTTCAACCATTCAGAATATGATTACCCAGAAAAAAGACGCCATTATTGTTATGGAAAACACGCCTGGTACTTTGGGCCAGGTATTAAAGGAAGCCAGCGATGCGAAAATCCCTCTGGTTGGAGTAAACCGTAAACTGGATTATGAAGGAGTAACAGTTGCATCTAATGTTCTGGGTGATAATACCCAATACGGCTATCAGATTGCCGCTTCATGCAGCAAGATGTTAGGCGGTGATACGGTTAGCGCCAGTATTTGCATGATTACAGGCCCGGTAACAGATAGCATTGTTCAAAGCCGTCTGGATGGTATCAACCAGTATATGAAAGAAAAAAATGTTGCCTGGAAGATTATTGACCAGCAGGATGGCAAATGGCAGAAAGCAGATGATATCGTCATTATGCAGTCCTGGATTACGAGATATCCCAAAGGAGAATTTGACGGCGTAATCAGTATGGACCCCTATGGCGCGGTTGCATTTAATGATGTAATTACTGCTGCAAGCAGGACAGAACTGGCAGGGAAAGTTGTTTGCGGAGACCTGCCCAAAGAAGTTATTGACGGAATAAAAAATGGGACAATATATGGTACGGTCCGTCAGGATCCTATGGAACAGGCATACCTTTCAACACAAGCAGTTTATGCGGCTTTAACAAATCAGAAAGTGGATGCCTGGTGGAAAACGCCCCTGCCCATTGTTACAAAAGATAATCTTGATCAATATCCTGCTACTTGGTAATTGATAAGAACATTTTTATTCAGTTGGTTATCCGGCTCGATCCTATTGAGCCGGATAGCCAAAGTTTTAGAGCTATTTTAAATTTAGAAAGCGGTTTTTTTATGAAGGATAAAACTTTAACTATAAAGTACGGAAGCAATTTAATTAAAAATTACAATATGCTTTTTGTTATGATTGGAATGATTGTTGTATGCAGCATAATTTCTCCTGTTTTTCTTACAGCAGATAATATTTTAAACTTATTGCAGCAAAATGCAGTGTTTGGAATTATGGCTGTAGGTATGGCATACCTGTTGATAAGCGGAGCATTGGACCTTTCGGCAGGCGCGAATGTGGCCCTGACAGGAGTAGTGGCAGGCCAAACCCTGCTGTCAACCCACAACTATTTGCTCACTATATTGGTCGGATTATTGGTTGGGGTTATTGTTGGGACCGTTAATGGCTTATTGCTGACTAAACTGAAAGTAAATTTCTTTATTGCAACTTTAGGAACAATGACCATGATCAACGGCTTAGTTCTCATTATTACCGGGGGACGTCCTATTACAGGCATTCCAACAGATTTTGGCGTGATAGGCATGGGAAAGATAGGTGCGATTCCTATATCCATGATCATCTGGATTGCACTAGCAATAATCATGCAGCTTATTTTAAAGTACACAAAATATGGACAATATGTCTATGCAATGGGCGGAAATGAACGTGCAGCCTGGTTTTCGGGAATTGACATTGATAAAAACAGACTGTTTACCTTCTTGCTGACCGGCCTTTTTGCTGCTGGCGGAGGAATCGTCTTGTTAAGCCGTACAAATATGGCTGCCGTGGATGCCGGAACTGGATATGAATTGAAGGTAATCGCCGCTTGCATCGTAGGCGGCATTTCCCTGGACGGCGGCAAGGGAGATGTTGTAAATTCTATTTTTGGCGTTATCATCCTGGGCCTTGTTTTGAATATTCTACAACTTTCAGGAGTCTCGAGCTACTATCAGAATCTTATAACTGGGGCTATTATAATCGCGGCGGTTGCTGCGTCCAACATCTCAAAATTAAAGCGTGATTAGAGGGTGTGCGTTGTGTCGGAAAATATTATATTGGAAATGAATCAAATAACGAAGAAATTTAACGCCAACAAAGTATTGGATACTGTTGATTTTGAATTGAAAAAAGGTGAGATTCATGCTTTGCTGGGTGCAAACGGGGCTGGAAAGTCTACCTTAATGAAAATACTGAATGGCATTTTTGTCTCGTACGATGGCCAGATTAAATTAAATGGCAATACGATTCATCTTACTGATCCCCATGATGCATCATTAAAGGGAATTGCCATGATCCATCAGGAGCTGGAATTGGTGCCGAACCTGGACGTATGCAGCAATATGTATTTGGGCTATGAAAACAATGGAAAAAATTTTATTAATCATAAACAGATGAGAAAAAATGCCCAGGAATTACTAGACCGTCTGTCAATAAATATTCAGGCTGATGAACTGGTTTCAAATCTGTCAACCGCAAAGCAGCAATTGGTGCTTATAGCGCGTTCAATTGCCTTGAATCCGGATGTGATCATAATGGACGAGCCAACTTCTTCACTATCCATTTCAGAGATTGACAATTTATTCGTGCTGATTAAAGATTTAAAAGCCAGGGGAATAAGCATTATTTACATATCCCACTATTTGGAGGAAGTCTTTAGAATAGCCGACCGTGCAACAGTATTGAGGAACGGGCAAAAAATTATCACTACAGAGATATCTGAATGTACGCAGCAGCAAATAGTAGAGTGGATGGTGGGGCATAAAAACGTAGGAGAAATTCAGTTTTTACGCGACAAGCCGAAAGATGAGGTCGTTTTTGAGGCGAAAAATCTTATGCAATCAAAAGGGATTGTAAAAGATGTATCTTTTCAGATCAGAAAGGGAGAGGTTCTGGGTTTGGCGGGCGCAATGGGATCCGGGAGAACGGAGACCGCTCAAATCATTTTTGGAATTGAGAAGAAGGCGAGAGGGCAGATTATTATTGAGGGGAAAGCAGTCAATGTCAATAAAAACAATCCGGAGAAATCTGCAAAGTTAAGAGTTGGCTATATTCCCGAAAATAGAAAATCAGATGGTTTGCTCACCTCAAGATCAATCATGGATAATATGGGCATTATTGCGCTTGATAAAATGAAAAAAAATGGACTTATCCAACATACAAAATTAAGACGGAATGCACAGTATTTAATAGACAAATTAAAAATCAAGTGTTCTTCCATGTATCAAGACGCTATTTCCCTGAGCGGAGGAAATCAACAAAAAGTAGTAATTGGCAAATGGCTTTCCGTTGAACCGGTTGTCCTTATAATGGATCAGCCTACAAGAGGCGTGGATATTGGTGCAAAAGAAGAAATTTACAATTTAGTAAATGAATTGGCCAAAAAAGGAATGGCGATTTTGTTTATTTCCGATGAGCTGGAAGAGATTATGAACCTTGCCGATCGGGTGCTGGTTATAAAGCATGGCAGCATTGTCGCTGAATTGGATAACTATGACAGACGGATTCAAAAATCTGCCTTGCTTGGAAAGATGGTAGGAGAATAAAGAAAACAAATGTGTGTGGCGCTATGGTGGATTACAAGAATGCTGATTTTTTAGGCGGGAAAAAGATGAATGTCCGGGAAACGCTGTTGCAAAGTGACGGCACGTTGCTTCATTGCCATCCGCATCAACAGATTTCAATTTGTACAAATGGTATGGGAATCTATACGGTTGGCAGGAATGAATATTCTATCAGTAAAGGCGATATTATTTTAATTTACAGCTTGGAGCAGCATAAATGCATGGCGGCCGATCATAACGGGAGCGCCTTTATTATGATCGAACTTTCAGAGGATTTTGTGGCGCCTAAGGGCAGCGACACTTACCAATATCAATATTTGCAACCGTTTCGTTATGATCCGGATAAGGTTGATAAAGTTATCAATCATACTATTCCTGTAGCTGCGGAAGTCGGAGAACTGGCGGAAAAATTGAAGGTAATATATAATGAGCAAAAACTTGGATACGAACTGGAAATAGATGCATTAATAAAGTTCATTGTTTCAAAATTGCGCAGCTATTTTTTGCAGACATATCCGGCTGGGCTTTTGCCAAAACACTCAAATTCCGTATTAATAAATGAGGCAATTGCCTATATAAATAATCATTTTCTTGACAACCTCAAGACTGAAGATGTTGCTGCCAATGCACATTTGAGTGTCTCGCGTTTTCGCCATATTTTTAAAGAAGCAATGCATATAAGTGTTAAGTCTTACATACTCCGGTTGAAAATTTCAGAGGTGCAGCGTATGCTGATAACTACCGGATCGAGCGTGGAGAGTATTGCGGCATATTGTAATTTTAGCAATATGTCCTACTTTTATAGGCTATTTGAACAGTTTGTACATATGGCTCCTTTGGAATATAGAAATGCATGTATATTTGATGCATGTATTTAAACAGCTTATTTTAATCAGCCAAAAAGGATAGAAATTCCATTGGTTTTGACATTGTTGCCATACGTTTAAAAATATATATTTAAACTATACTTGAACTTTCAAGAAATAATTAATGTAAGGAGTAAAAAATGGCTCAAACATATTTTTTCTCCAATTTAAATTGGAAAAATGACAATGCCTAACCGTGTTGTACACGTTCTTGCTGATATCTCGGCCCGAAGATGCAGACGATGACGTAAATAATCGCGTGATTACATATCACAAAGATGCAAGAAATTTAAAAAACGTATTTTAAGTACAGTTAAAATACCTATTATATTCAATGCTTCTGGCGAAGAAAGGGGAAAAAATCATGTTAAATTGGCAGCTTTTCAATTATAAGTCGTTAGACGAAATACGGAAAGACATTGAGGAACTGGGGGTTGATCTGCCGCTTAGTGAGAATTTTAGCGTATTCACAAAGCCGATCGAAGTAAATGGAGTACAATTGAAAAACCGTTTATCCATACAGCCGCTGGAAGGTTTTGATGCGGACCGGGATGGTACGCCCTCAGACCTGACATTTCGCCGTTACCGAAGGTTTTCCGCAGGAGGATGTGGATTACTTTGGTTTGAAGCATGTTCGGTTTCGCATTGGGCGCAAACAAGTCGCTGGCAGATGCATATTACTGAGAAAAACATGCCAGTGTTCAAACGGCTGGTAAAAGAGATCCGCGATAGTGCGAGCGACGGCATACCTCCTTATCTGATCGTTCAACTCGTAAATACCGGCCGGAATTCACGCTTGGATGGCGATGGTACGTATCCGCTTATTGAAAGCATACCGCAGTATGTTCCAGCGGAAAATCCTTATATCGTAAAAAAGAACGAGACCATAATTACCGACGACCAGCTGAAACTTGTTCAGGATGAGTTTGTAAAAGGAGCAATGCTTTTTAAGGAAGCCGGATTTGATTGTGTGGATATTAAGTCTTGCCATGGCTATCTGATCTCCGATATACTGAGTTCATTCACAAGGAAAAATAGCATTTACGGTGGCGAATCATTTGAAAATCGTACGCGCTTTTTATTGGAAACAGTAGACAGGGTGAAGACGGAAGTTGGCATCTCTCAGGCAATCCGCATAAACGCATGTGACTTAATACCATATCCGTACGGCTGGGGTATGAAGAAAGACGGTTCCATGACTCCTGACCTTGAAGAACCATTGAAACTATTCAAGCTGCTGCTAGAACGCGGCGTCCGCCTCCTCAATGTAAGTGCAGGGAAAAATCACGCAACACATATACAGATGCCGTACAACCGTGGCATGACTTATCCACAGGAGCACCAATTGAAGGCGATGGCTCTTTATCAGAGCTTTGCGAAAAAAGCAAAAAAGGCAATTCCCGATGCTGTCGTGATGACGGGTACATTCGCATGGCCTAAACATTTTCAACCATATTTTGCCGCGGGTGGAATTGAAGCGGGAAATTATGATCTCCCCGGCTTCGGACGCCTGCCGTGGGCATATCCTGATTTTGCCAACGATATACTGAAGTATGGAGGGCTGGTGGAAAAGAAGACCTGCATCGCATGTAACCGTTGCGTCGATATGATAGGTGCAGCGGCTTCAACTGGCTGCCCGGTAGGATGCCCTATTCATGATAAGGAAATCTACAAACCACTCTATGATAAGCACTGTAAGCCTGAACATGGGGCTATGTCCAAACACGCTAATAAGTTGTTTAACATGTTGGACAATCCTCCGGGAAAATAAGTTCATAGTGATGTGCCAAAAATCGCAATCGGTTGCTGGCACACCCAAAATAAAATGTGAAAGCTTTCCTTTTGCATCTTAACACACGATATGCCTCAAGATGTTCAGGAACTATTGCGGCAGAGATCAAGTACTTGACTGTGGCATAAAGTACATCATTTTTGGACGGTGCTTTATGCCATACAATATAAAATGATAAATGGAGAGATAGATTTGAGTAAATATTCCTTAGGAATCGATTACGGTACGTTATCGGGAAGGGCACTTCTTGTTGATGTAAACACTGGAGAGGAAATTGCATTAAGTACATTTGAATATCCGCATGCTGTTATGACGGAAGAATTGCCAGGTGGTAAAAAGCTCGGAAAAGACTGGGCGCTTCAACATCCGGCGGATTATATTAAAACTTTGGAACACATCATACCGGATGTTTTAAAAATTAGTGGGGTTGATTCGAGAGATATAGTGGGTATTGGTATTGACTTTACCGCTTGTACTGTATTACCTGTAAAAAAAGACGGCACGCCGCTTTGTTGCCTTAAACAATATGAAAATGATCCTAACGCCTATGTGAAGCTATGGAAGCATCATGCTGCGCAGGATAAGGCTAATAAAATTAACGAAATTGCAGAGAAAAGAGGAGAAAAATGGCTGGCGCGTTATGGCGGCAAAACCTCATCAGAGTGGTTGTATGCAAAACTGTGGCAAATATTAGACGAGTCTCCCGAGATATATAATGAAATGGATTATTTTATTGAGGCGGCAGATTGGGTTGTTTGGCAGTTAACAGGAGTCCAAAAAAGAAATGCGTGTACGGCAGGATATAAAGCCCTGTGGCATAAGAAAGACGGGTATCCCTCAAAAAAATTTTTTGCGGCTTTGGACAGAAGGCTTAAAAACGTAGTGGAAGAAAAACTTTCGGCAGATGTTGTGCCGCTTGGTTCGTGTGCGGGATGTATTACCAGAAAGATGGCGGAGTTAACCGGATTAGCGGAGGGGACCTCTGTTGCTGTAGGCGTAATTGACGCACATGTTTGCATGCCTGCCGTAAAAATATCAAAAGCAGCAAAAATGCTGGCAATCATGGGAACTTCGACCTGCCATATGCTTTTGGGTGATCAAGAGAAATTGGTTCCCGGTATTTGCGGGTATGTAGAGGACGGCATTTTGCCAGGATTTATTGGATATGAGGCCGGCCAGGCCTGTGTAGGCGATCATTTTGAATGGTTCGTAAAGAATTACGTGCCCCATGCATATACAGAAAATGCAAAAGAACGAAACCTTAGTATACATGCCTATATGCAGGAATTGGCTGGCCAGTTAAAGCCGGGGCAAAATGGGCTTTTGGCATTGGATTGGTGGAATGGTAACCGTTCTGTTCTTGTGGATGCAGATTTGACGGGTATGATTCTGGGCATGACTTTGCAGACAAAGCCGGAGGAAATATATAGGGCATTGGTGGAGGCTACAGCTTTTGGAACGCGGTCTATTATTGAAAATTTTGAAAACAATGGCTTACCAGTAAGTGAATTTTATGCAGCAGGTGGAATTGCAGAGAAGAGCCCGTTTATGATGCAGATTTATGCGGATGTAATAAAAAAACCGGTTCATATTTCAGGTAGTGCGCAGGGACCGGCGCTTGGAGCAGCAATTTTTGGAGCTGTGGCTGCCGGAAAACAGAATGGTGGTTATGACAATATATATGAGGCAGCTGAAAGAATAGGGAAATTAAACGAAGCTGTTTATTATCCTGATGAAGTTGCGGTTAAAATATATGATCAGTTATTTACGGAATATATAAAAATTCATGATTATTTTGGGCGCAATCAAAACAGTGTGATGAAAAAACTGAAAAGTTTAAGAACTATGATGTAAGCCAAAAGGACATATTAAACGGTTCTACCGAGTCTGTCCCGAAAATTGTGTAAACCTCAATGATATGTTTTAATCTTTTTGATACTGTACCCTTTAAGGTGGTTTTTAATATTGCTGTTTTATAAAAGAAAGGGGTATTTTTTGGGGTATTTATACCCCTTTTTATTTATTATTTTTCGATTTTCTTTTGTGGAATATGATGTATTCTTCTGTCTTTGGTCTTCCCATATGTAATTCCGGATGAAATTATTTTCCCAATCAACATGAATTATGTTTGCGTGGTGAGCGCACCTAGAGTTTAAAAGACTCTTAATCTAATCAACCGCAAATGCTGGACTGCAATTGAAGCCGGAACAGAAGCTGTTCACCATGAATTTTGTCTTGATATTGAACCTCCTATTAAGTGATAATAATTTTCCAAGAAAATTACAGGCTGACTATAAAAAGAGAGGTATGCCATCTACATTACACTAAAGACTTTACATCTTTTACTAAGCAACCTATCTGTACAAAGAGAAGGTTTCATTAAATTTTATTTTTTCCTCATTTTTTCCTCACAGTTTTCTCACAATTAACCTTTAGTTTTTATCAAAGATACATGAAAAATGGAGGTGCCTTATGAAACGATTTCTGTCAATTTTTTTGACCGTGGTATTTGCACTGACCCTGTTGGCCGGTTGCAGTAAGGGTTCCAGTAACAAAGGTTCTTTATCTGTCGGCCCATCTGAAAGCTCATTACCAAGCGTTGCAGATTCAAGCCCTTCTGCATCGGCATCGACATCGGTTGTAAACCCAGGAAGCAGTGTGGGCAAAGTAACATGGGGATCACTGGAGCATCAAACTGACACGAAAGATGCCCCTGTTGTCTATATGACCACCGATATTAGCGCTGCAGGCTTAATGGCAGTATATAAAGCTTTGGAGCGAACCGCCACCGGTAAAGTAGCAGTCAAATTGCATACAGGTGAAGGCGTAAACGGTTATTATCTTAGACCTAAATTAATTAAAGATTTGGTTCAATCTGTAAACGGTACAATCGTTGAGTGTAACACCGCTTACAGAGGTTCCCGTTCCAGCACCGCGCTGCATATGCAGGTCGCGGAGGATCGCGGGTTTACCGCCATAGCTCCTGTTGACATTATGGATGCCGATGGCAGCGTCGAAATACCTGTTGTTGGCGGCACACATTTGAAAACGGATTTGGTAGGTTCACACTTTATGAATTACGATTTCTTTATCATACTTTCGCACTTCAAAGGTCATTCAATAGGCGGCTTTGGAGGGGCACTAAAAAATATGTCAATCGGCATTGCTTCTTCTCAAGGCAAGTCTTTAATCCACACTGCAGGTGCTGAAACGACGGGATTTGGTATGGATGTGCCTCCAGAAATCTTTACTGAATGCATGGCTGAAGCCGCAAAATCCGTATACGACTATCTCGATCACGGAAATAAAATGCTCTATATTAACGTAATGAATAATATTTCGGTTGACTGCGACTGTGTTCCAAATCCCGCCGAACCGGATATGCATGATATCGGTATACTGGCTTCCCTTGATCCAGTTGCTTTGGATCAGGCTTGCGTAGATTTAATTTACGCTGCATCAGATGGCGCCTCCGTGATTCGGCGCATTGAATCCAGAGAAGGGACGCATATTTTGGAGCATGCTCAGGAAATTAACTTTGGCAACCGTGAATATCGTTTGGTAAGTATTGATGGCTGATATGCTAGTGCAGGTACTCAAAAGGGAATTTATCTATTTATGGTTTTACTCCGATGTGCTTGTATGGCAGATAGCTCCGTATTGGGTGGCCGGCATTTTGATCGGATCTGTTATTTCAGTATTTGGAAAAGATAGAATACACAAGCTTTTTATGTTCATACAAAATAAAAAGCTCGGAGCGTTTGGGGTGGTCCCGGCAAGCCTGCTTGGGATCGCCTCACCCCTCTGTATGTACGGAACGATTCCTATTGTCGCTTCATTCTCTAAAAATGGCATGAGGGACGATTGGCTTGCCGCTTTTATGATGAGTTCTATTTTGTTAAATCCGCAGCTCCTGATTTACAGTGTTGCGCTTGGAAATACTGCATTTATGATCCGCATAATATCCTGTACCCTTTGCGGTATAACAGCCGGGCTTTGCGTCCGCTTTTTTTATCGTAATAAAAGTTTCTTCAATTTTTCAAACTTTGAAGAAGACTCCAGCCGTGATACCGACCCCAACATGCTGTTACGTCTTTTGAAAAACATCTGGAGAAACATCAGGGCAACAGGCCCATATTTTTTGATTGGTATAGCTCTTTCAGTTCTTTTTCAGCGTTATGTCCCTTCTGATGCGTTTGCAAACCTTTTTGGAAACCAACAGGGATTCGGAGTTTTATTGGCGGCAACGATTGGCGTACCTTTATATGTATGCGGCGGAGGAACAATTCCATTACTAATTGAATGGCTGAACAGCGGCATGAGCCTGGGAGCGGCGGCTGCGTTTATGATAACCGGGCCGACAACGAAAATTACAAATCTTGGGGCACTGAAGATTGTACTTGGTATAAGGCGTTTTATAATTTATCTGTTGTTTACAATAGTATTTGCCATTATTACAGGCGTTATAATCAATCTGCTCTTTTAAAAAAATGTGGGTACTTAATTAAAAATTCAAATTTGAATGTTGAAATGAACTTAAAAGTATCGTACTGGAGCACAATATGACTATTTATTTTGATTGCAGTATGGGGGTAGCCGGCGATATGCTTATGTCGGCATTGATGGAAATTTCGCTTCATCCCATGAAATTTATGAATAAGATCAATGCTCTCGGCTTCCCGGGAGTTTTTGTAACTGCTGAAAAGTTGGTTCGATGTGGAATAACAGGAACGCATATTAGGGTCCTGTGGAACGGCGTGGAGGAACAGGATGATGATATTTGTACGGGAGAATATCCATCAGCCGAAGGTGTTAAAAAGAAGTTTGGTAGTTTTACAAAAATCGAACATTTTTTGATTTCGCGGCCACTGTCGCGAAATATTATAAAGAACACACTTGCCGTTTTGCGCTTGATCTTTAAGGCGGAGAGTCATGTCCATGGGATAAAAATGAAAGATATTCATAACAGCAGCCTTGGTACAATGGATGCTGTTATCGATGTGCTGGGATGTTGTATGCTGATAGATGAGCTGAATCCCGAGCAGATCTTGGCTACCCCCGTTCATGCTGGATATGGGCTGATTTGTTGCAAAGGAAGCAAGTTGCATATACCGGCTCCGGCAACAGAATATCTCCTGCAAAGTATCCCTTTTTATAGCGGAGATATTCAGGGGGAGTTTTGTACTCCCACCGGTGCTGCGTTACTAAAACATTTTGTGAGTGCCTATGGTCCTATACATAATCTAGCTCATATGAGAACTGGATGCGGTTTCGGAGCCAAAGATTATGGAGCTCCTGGTGGCCTTAGGGTATATTACGGGGACGTCCTATAAACAGCCATTAAACGAAAAGAACTTACGGATTGTAAAGTTATCCTGGTTTATTATTGCTTAGTGAAATGCTATACTTATTCTAAGAAAGAAGGGATCGTGATGCCGAAATTACTCATTGTCGATGACGATATACACCTCCGGAAGCTAGTGCTTACATATGCCGAATTGGAAGGATTTCTGTGTGAGGAAGCCGAAAACGGCCAGAAAGCAATTGACATTGTAAATCGCACGCAGTTTGATATCATGGTGCTGGATGTTATGATGCCAGGGCTTGATGGCTTTGAAACTCTTGCAGAAATACGTAAGGAGAGCCAGATTCCGGTTATTATGCTGACCTCCCGCAGCGAGGAATACGATAAACTGTTGGGCTTTAACCTGGGAGCAGACGATTATGTGTCCAAACCATTCAGTCCAAAGGAACTGGTGGCCCGTATCGGGGCTGTGCTTAAGCGTAGCGGCAGCAAGTCGAGTGATAAGCTTATATTTGGAGAGCTTTGTATTACTCCCGGAGCTAGAACAGTGACTGCGGGTGAAAATGCGTTTATTTTACCGCCTAAAGAATTTGATTTATTATTATATCTCGCACAAAATGAACGACTTGTTCTTAGCCGGGAGCAATTGTTAAATAAGGTCTGGGGATATCACTATTACGGTGATTCCCGTACGGTAGATACGCATATCAAATCTTTGCGGGAGCATTTAGGCGATTACCGAAAAGTCATTCAAACAGCATGGGGAGTTGGGTATAAATTTGAATATATGCAAAATTAGTAAAAGGTCGCCCTTGCGCTCCAAGATAGCAGTGCGTTTATGGCTAATCATGTTGATTTTAGTGCTCCTTGGAGTTGGCTTTATGTGGATTGTTCAAATATTTCTGTTCGAACGGAATTTTGTGAAATCTACTGTTACCGAGGTGCAAGAGCGGCTGCAACCTATTATGGAAGAATTGAAAACAAATGATCTCTCTGGTAATGAACAGTTGATACTCTCGCTAAGCAAAGTAACCAATGGAAAGATGATGATAATTGACAGTGACGGAAATTTGGTTGCCCTTTACAATGCGGGACATAAACTGGATACGCAATCAGAGGCATCGGCATCTTTGTATATACAGTATATTTTAGTGCTGACTAAAGAATATCAAGGGATTGCCCAGGGAAATTCATACACTAAAATCATATGTAATGGTGCCAGCCCCACATCGTTAGAGTTAGAGGTTGGCATTCCGGCGTTATACGAGGGCCGGCAGGCTTCGGTTGTTTTATATCAAACAATGGATCAGTTGCATACTGCGCTTCAGATCAACCGTAATCAACTTGTGATGCTGAGTATAATCCTCACATTGATCGCCGCCGTGGTAGCGGCATTGTTGTCACGCCATTTTGTAAAGCCGATTCGCATACTTAAGGACACAGTAGACAGTATTGCAAAAGGCGAACTAACCGCGACTCCCGGACTTTTTTTGCATGACGAGCTCGGCCAATTGTCCCGTTCGGTGGAAGAACTTGGTCAGGCGCTGCAACGTGTGGATGTTTTACGTAAAGAGGTAATTGCCAATGTGTCCCATGAACTGCGCTCTCCTCTGGCCCTTATCAGGGGCTATGCCGAAATGGTGCGGGATATAAGCTGGAAAGATGATGTAAAACGGAATGAGGATCTAAGCCTGATTATTCAGGAAGCTGGCCGAATGAGTGAGATGGTAAATGATATCATGGATTATTCCCAACTTCAAGCCGGATATATCCAGCTTAAAAAGGGCCGGTACAATCTGTATGAGATCGTAGAGTCTGAGATAACTCATTGTGAGCAGAGCGCCGCCGAATATGGAATAACCATCCGGCTGCAAAGCACTCTGAACAATATTCCAGTCAACATTGATGCGCTAAAAATATGCCAAGTAATGCGAAATTTACTGAATAATGCAATTAATCACACCGTGGACGGAGGAACCATTTCCGTAGTGATTGAAGAAATAAACAATAAAATACGGGTATCCGTCATTAATTCGGGAGACCCTATTCCGGAAGAAGACCGCGAAATCATTTGGGAAAGATATCAGCGCAGCCAACATCACGGTGGACGAAAAGAAGGAACCGGCATCGGACTTTCCATCGTCAGCACTTTTTTAAAAGCACACAATATGCTTTATGGCGTGGATTGCAAGGATGGATTGACTATCTTCTGGTTCGAATATCCAAACGATGTGAGCGAAAATTGATCCCTTAACACCAGTTGCCTTTTAACAAGTAGGCGAAGTTGTAACGCCTATTTTTTTATTTTTTGATTAGCTTTTTCGGAATTCAGTAAGTTAATCGTTAACCAAATAACCTTCATACAAATTTGCTTTTTTTCTCACATTTTTCTCACAGCTTTTCATTACGGTTATATCATTGAACGCGCATTTATACTTTCCCATGCCGCATTCAATTTTTATTGGCAGGGCAAAGCAAATGTGAATGAAGGAGGAAATCTACATGCTGAAAAGTGAGTCTCATCGTATGGTCATGGCCGGGCTTTTTACTGCCATTGGCTTGATCTTACCATTCTTTACTGCACATGCCTTTGGCATCCCAGGAACAATACTGCTTCCCATGCACATACCTGTGCTGCTATGCGGACTCATTTGCGGGCCCAGGTATGGCGCTGTTTGTGGCGTCGTTGTTCCAGCAATGTCCAGCCTATTGACAGGCATGCCGGCCGCGTATCCAATGTTACCGATTATGATTGTTCAATTGTTTGCAATGGGTCTCATGAGCGGGCTCCTATATCAAAAAATCAAATTGCGCATTTACTTTTCTCTTCTTATTTCCATGCTTTCCGGCTGGCTGCTATATGGCTTGATGTACACTGCCCTTATGTTCTCAGGGAATGGTGATATTCAGGCATTGTCCTTGAGCGCAGCCCTCATGCAGGGATTCCCCGGGATTGTAATCCAGATTGTTTTAGTACCTGTCATTATGTATATGTTGAGAAGGTATGGGAACTGGCCCGCACATAAAAACTACAAGGCCCGGCTAAGGGTAGGTACAGATGATATGCTCGAAGAGGCACTCCGGTTGATTGGTAGTGGGAGTATAAGCTGCGTCGTTATTCAAAACAATACCATTGTCCATACTGCAGATGGGCGGGGCGTAACCCCGCTGTTGGAGCTTTATGACGATGATCCGGAAAAGTTAAAGAATGCTTTTGTTGTAGATAAAATCGTCGGCAAGGCAGCAGCGATGATTATGGTTATAAGCGGAGTCCGCAAAGTGTACGGACGAACCATGAGCGTCGCAGCGGAAAATTATCTAAAATCACATGTTGTTGAAACGCGATATGGACGATGTGTTGATGTAATCTCAAACAGAGATAAAAATGGAATTTGTCCCATCGAGCGATCAGTCATTGATATTGATGATCCACAAGAAGGCGTGGAAAGTATAAAAAATACAATTAAGACACTTGTGAAATATGTAATTTAGCCTATTGCAGCTTATGATGGCATGGGAGTAGTGGCAAAGGCAAAGGAATTTAAACCTGATGAGATCGACCGATTATTGAAGGACTAGATTTCCTCACGGACTAAAAGAGCTTGAGGATTTATTTAAGAAATAAAATACTTCAAAACTTCCGGTTATCCATAGACTTCACTATAATAATAGATAAAAATGAGCCTCCCATTATGAGTAGAGAATTATCCGAAGTTAGGCGAAAAAAATGCCACGCCCTGTAAAAGGCATGGGGTATTTGTGGCATGCAATACATATAAAAAAGCCGCTAACCATGCATGATTAGCGACTTTCTATGTGGCGGAGAAAGAGACCTTAATTTTTATCCCGCATATACAATCTGTGAAAACAGGAAGAAAATCGAAGATTTAAAGAATGATCCGAAATTTATCCGGAAATATCTGCCATTTCTCAACTATCCGGGTTATATGTATCCGAAACAGTAAAATTTGTCCAATCATGCCTGAGCAATGTTTAAAATCAACGCAGCGCTACAGATAACCGCTATAAAAAAAAGAACAATTAAAGTTCTCTCTTTTAATTATTAGGTATTTATAAATATTATACCTACATTCAATTACATAAATGGTAAACTATGTTGATAAAATTGAGGTTTAATAGTATAATATTATTATATTAGCTTTATAATTCAAGTTGTTGGTATGCCTATAATGTAATAACAAATTACTTAGTATAGATTACATAATTAATTTTTACATATTCCAACAATAGATAATAAGTAATGAACTTGAGCTTATTATAAAATTATTTTTTATGGATGTTGCGTCAAATCAATGGTTACGTAAGGATTGTATGTATGGGATACCAAGAAGAGAATCTTTGGAAGATACTTGAGGAAAAATCAACTGGTGATCGTAAATTCATTGACAGCATTGAAGAAATGTGTGATTTTGCGATTAAGCGCGATTTGACAATTCGTGACACATTTCCTAACTTCACATTGCACGATGAAACGCATATTTGTAATGTGCTGCGTTTGATGGATAATCTGCTAGGTAAAGAAAGGGAGCAGCTTACACCCGAGGAATGCGCTATGCTCGTATTAGCCGCCTGCTACCATGATATAGGCATGAGTTACAGCAAAGAAGATAGGGAGCGCATTCTTAAGGATCATGACCGGCTCAACGCATACTTAGATGCAAATCCAAGCGCATTTATTATCGCTTATTCTAATGATCTGCAGCATCCAACTATGACCGAAGAGATTATTCAAGACTATTTTCGCGCCATTCACCACGAGCGTGTGAGTGAGCTTCTGGTAGCATTTGAATGGCCCACATCGCTGCGTGGCCGGGTAGATAGGGATCATCTGATCCGTGTGTGCCAAAGTCACTGCCAAAATAACAGTGCATTGGACGATTTAAATGGGCCGCCATCTGTCGACCTACGTATGTGTGCTGTACTTCTACGACTAGCTGACATTCTGGATTTCGACATCACTCGGGCTCCTAAGCCATTATATGACTATGAGAATATTGATTACAAGCCTCAATCAGTCAGTTACAGCGAGTGGCAAAAACATCTAGCTTCCTCAGGTTTTAACTTTAACCTTGTGGATCGTCGTCATCCCTACCGGTTGCCTTACTCTGCTACTTGTAAAAGCATGCAGATAGAGCATATCGTACGTGAGTTCTTAGACTGGGTGGATCGAGAACTGATTGCATGTGCAGAGATACTGCACCGTTATGATGGAAGATGGAAGGCTTTGGTGTTGCCTGCGAAAATTGATAAGCACATCGAATCTGTGGGCTATGTCTCTGGTGAGTATCATTTGACATTGGATCATGATCAATTGTTGAAACTACTGGCTGGAGAAAATATGTATGGTGACCCCGCGGTGTTTGTTCGTGAATTATTGCAAAATGCGATTGATGCTGTAAGAACCCGTGAGAAGTTGGATAAGCAACTTCCCAATGGTTGGAAACCACAGATTCAAATCCGTACATGGATGGATGCAGAAGGTTTTCACTGGTTCCGGATCGAGGACAATGGAATTGGTATGAGTGAACCAATTATCCGCGAATATTTTTTGAAGATTGGTCGATCTTATTATAGCTCTGATGACTTCTATCAGGAGAAATTGCTTGCAGAAATCGATCCATCGTATACCCCAATTAGCCGCTTTGGCATCGGCATATTGTCCTGTTTCATTGGCGGTGATAAAATTGAGGTTAGCACAAAGCGCTACCATCAAGGCGGTACGACGCAACCAGCACTTCGGCTTCGAATGTATGGATTAGAAGGTTATTACTATCTTGCAAACCGAGATTTAGGACATGTTCCAGGTCCCATGGTGGGCCAAACTGACATAGAACGTGAACCATATCTTAACTATGCCGGCACAATTATTGCTGTTCGTACGAACCTGTATAAGTACGGTGTTTACAAAGGCTTTAAAGAACTTGTTGAAAAGTACCTAACTTGTGCACCGGTGCCTGTTCACTACTCAGGTCCAGATGGCGAGTGTGATTTTTGCACAGAGGAAGATATTATGAAGATGCTGCATGCACCATCTAACACCTCTATTACAGGCCGCTTTGAGTACTTCTTATCCCCACAACAAATTGAAATGCTTAAAATTTGCACCCCCGGTGTGAAATGGATTACGCCCCCTAAGGTAGTTGTTCAGTGCATTGCATTCGACGGTTACTGTAAAAACCCCTATCTTTCGGGTGGCACAATTTCAATGTGGGTAGAACATGAGTATGAAGGAGCGGTCAGAATTAACAGCAGAACTAGACAAAATATGGTGAACCCCCACAGTTTGGAGACATCTTACGAAAGTGTAGATTTGAAAAAAGATGTAACTCCGAAAATAGAACTAAAGTACGAAAATCAAAAAATATTTCTGATGATCGACGTCGACATTATTAGTGACCCTCTGGGGAGACTATTTGGAAATATGTCAGAAGGTGTTGAACCATATTGGTTACGGCCAACTTGGTCCGAACAATTTGAAACTTGGGATGATGAAGTTTTTATGGCAGTGAAATGTGGACTTTTCAAAATAGAAGGGTTTGAAAGCTACATACAACAAAAGCATAGAATTACTTCGGAGCAATTGTCAGCTAAAATTAACGAATTACAAAACTCACTTAAAATATCTAAGGGAGTTTTTTATAAAGATCCATGCCCTTCACTTAAGTTTACTTTGAATTACAATATAAAAGATAGTTGGTCAAAAGTATTAGAATACTGTCATAATAGCGGAATGATTATTGCTCATAACGGTATTATTTCAGAAAAAAATTACCACAGTGGTCTTACGTCGCTTTGGACTTTGGTTATGATTAAGGACAAGTTTTGCCCGACAATGGATGTATCACGTGAGGAAATTCGTAGCCTCCCCATTAACTTTACAATGACTTGGTTATTACTAACACAAAAGATTCTGCTCAGTGGCATCCACTATGAGGAGTCAATAAGTAAAAGAAAGTATTTTGATCATACAACAGCATCACTCTCAGAGTGGTTAGATGCCTTGCATGATGACCCCGAAGTACGAGATACCCTAAAAATTCCTACAAATCTAGGGTTTTTGACGGTTAATGAAATTTCAAATGAATTAAGGCAGAAAAAATCTGTAATAGCCAAATTGGAGGTAACAAGAGATTTTGGCAATAGATTATTTAGTAGTAGCGATAAGGATGCCATGCTCGAGTGTTTGTTCTTTGTTGTTCTCCAACGTTATTTTTCTTGTTGTATTGATTTCGCAGAAAAAAACACCATAAGAGTATCTGAAAATGATAATGAAAGTTTCTACAGGTCTCTGACGGCATTCCCACCGGCTCTGTTTATGAGATACCCTGAAGAGCACAATGATAAGCTATTGTGCGATTCATCGTTCCGTCGAAACCATTCATGCAATTATTCACATCCTTTTTCTCGTTGGTTGAGTTCAAATCAAGTTGAACTCAAGATGCGTGTACCTGGTATTCTGTCTGAGTTAGTTCGTGCTTTGTCCGAAAGCTATCTAAAAGAGCTAGTTCCGCATATTAACGGTCTTATAAGCAAAGTACGCAATCTGCCCGGCACGCCTATTCGAATACCAGATGGTATCTTTTTAAAAGAAACTGATATTTTAGTATTTCCGGATGTTTTCTCAAAGGCATTGGATGTTGACGATGGAGAACATTAGCAGATCCTACGTCTTAGATAGCAGAAGTAACGGCTTCAAATCTCTGATTCCAAGCGGAGAAAGAGACCTTAATTTTTTTTCCCGCATATACAATTTGTGAAAACAGACAGAAAATCGAAGATTTAAAGAATGATCCGAAGTTTATCCGGAAATACTTGCCATTTCTCAGTTATCCGGGTTATATGTATCCGAAACATAAAATTTGTCTAATCATGTCTGAGCAATATTTAGAATCAGGAAATACCCATCCACGGACATCTAATAAAAATGGATTATAAAATTTATGTCAAATGCATGGATTTACCTTAACATGGTAAAACAATCTTTATCTTTGCATTGGAATTAATTACATTATTTATTCTAGTAAATTCTTCACTAGAAATTTGTTCTACAGATAATGATCCAATATCATCGGGACTAATTAACAAACAATAATTTGGCGAGATTGGAAAACAATAATTCATAATCTTATTGCATTTTATTTTGAAGCAAGGATTATCACTAGTATGAAAAGCTTCACCGGGGGGAGCCTTGCAAATGCAATAAGAAGAATGTTGGTAGAACATTTCGACTAGTAAATAGATACTTGCTTCTTCTTTTTTTGTAAATTTATAATATTGACTTTTCCGTAATTCTTCAGTATCAAAAAAGGGCATGATATCAGGAAATAACTCGCTCATATACTGAAAGACTATATCAATCGGTGTATCATTTATTTCGGATCTATAATATAACATTACCGCAAACTCAAGTATTGGTTTTATTAAGCTATAACAAATATCTACATTTTTTTGGTTTCTTACTTTTGCGAAATTCTCCACTGATTCTAAAAATACATCAATGGACTGATTCCATTTGTTTTCAAATATTAAATTCCATTGATTTTCAATAAAATAAGATTTAATTGATGAAATTTTATCCTTGATATCTTTATTGTCTTGTCTGTTGCCACACTTATCGTATATTTCCCATTCGTCAAAACTAGTCCACAATCTATGCAGTTCTTGGGCATTATTTATTTGATTTCCATGATGTATTATTTTCAAATTTTGTAGAAAAGAATATATTTCCTCCTCGGCTTCCGGCAAACTCCAAAAACTATCTAATGAGTATGAATACTTATAGTTTTCTGAAAACATACTGCTTATTGGATCGTGATCTATTATCTTACCCGAGGATTTTAATTGCGTTTTTACTGAGTTTCCGTCGTGCGACCAACTTCTAATATAAGTTTCAGAAATTTTATGCTGGTTTTTATAGGGCGGCATAATTTATACCTCAATAATCATCTTAATAATTATTAAATAAGAGCACAAAATGCTATTTGTTTCTTAATTGCAGATACATTAGCTTGTAATTGAGCGAGGCTTAACTGGCATTAATGCAACACGAGGTACTTATCAAGCATTGCTTATTTAGTAACATCGGACCAAGCTGGCCAAATGTCCCACTTAGAGCAGTAAAACATCAAAAATATAATTTAATAAGGGCGCAAATATTTGCATAGACCTATATACAGTTGTATCAGTTGCAACAATTGCCGGATTATGTACAAAATTATTAAGAGCTATTTCTTTGAGATGAACGTTGATGTTTGTTTTTACATCTTTTGACAGGGATATTTGATATTCGGCGGATATACGATGAAATTCGGTAATGTACTTTGGATCTTGCACACTAATATATTTTATATAATCTGGATTTTTAGGATAACAATCACGTATGTTCATTACCCTATTGACCAAGCTTGGAAATTTATCAGTCGCTTCTTCATCGACAAGGTGTTCAAAGAATTCCCTAGCGGACGATTCAATCAGTATGCGAATCGCTGCCATGCAAAGGGTAGGTGCCTGTACATAATAAGATGATATGGCATCGACCAACTCAGGCAATTTAAATGAATGCTCACGTAACTCATCAAGTTTTGAAAACAAAATATCTATCCGAGGAGATTTTGCGCCAGCACCTGGTTGACGCTCAATTTCTTTAACAGTAATTGATAGAGTACGCTGGAATTCATCATAGCGATAAAAAATAATATGTTGGCCGACAGAATTGTTTTTGTCGAATACATCGTTTTTTATAACTGTATCTTTGCTTTGAGACAGGATAGTTATACTTTCAGGGGTGACATCCTTACAGCTTGACACTACGATAAAATCTCTTAGGTTTACTGAGTTACCTTTATAGATAGTGATCATGTTTTTTTGTAATTCAAATTCTGGAATAACGTTTTTATAGTGGATTGTAAATGTGTATGACTTATTATCAAAATGCAACTTAATCTCATAGGAGCCAGCTCGATCAGTTGAAACAATCCAATCGTCGCTTATAGAGAATTGAGATTCATCATAATCTAAATCTATATCATCCAATCCGATGTTATTACATATTATTGCATTTGCTAAATTAAAGGATTCTCCTACCTTCACAGCAACATTATTATATCTTAAATTCACTGATTGGATGGGAGGATTCTTAACTGCTATATCAATTCGAGCAAAAATACCAACAATAACATCGCGCATAATATGGATAAACTTTCTTTGAGCCATTGAATCCACGAAATCATTTCGTTCCTTGGATATCTTTAGTTCCTCATTATGCTCGTTATAATTAGTTATGTCTAAATACCCATATGTATTTTTTAATTTATAGTTTGTCGCTTTAACATTCTGGCTTACTTCTGAAAGAGTGAGCCAATCATTTTCTTTATCAAGATACCTATATAAGCTATAGTTATTGATGTATATTCTGACGCCTACCGGCCATTGTTCTAGGTCATCATTTTTCCGATGTCGCCATGTATATAAGACACCACAAAAAGCAGGTAATTCGATAGGCAAATATTGCTCATTAAAAGCCTCTGATTCGCAGACGCTTTTAATAGGTGCTACACCATATTCTGGAGCACGTATATCGCTGATAAAGCTATCAACAGTGTGTTTATCTCTGAGGTCAATGCTCTTTTTATTGAAAGTATAAAAGTTTGATATGTTATCTTCATACGATAAGGTAATCTGATTATTCTCATAGCTAAAACTAGCTTTTGCAATAAATCCGCTATTGTCGCGCTTATTTCTGTTATAATAGCTCTCCAAGGTTTCCGCTGGATAATAAGATTCTTCCATTCCGTCAACAATAAGTTTAACACGAGGTAGACTTTCACTATCCGTGAAGAATCTGATTGAAGCCATAAAGAGTTTAACTTTTTCTTCTGGTAAAAGAATCATTTGGAGTTTGGCAGATTCAATATTTTTCAAAGTAATGGCAGTTCCTTGAAATTCACTCTTTGCTTCATTATACGTATATTTTTGCTCGCCTTTTTTCCAAACAAGATAGTATGATCTTCTATCTAAAATAGAGTACGTTTCAATTTCAAGAGTATCTGCAATAAAAAAGGCTGTAAGAAGGCCTAACCCCTTACTTCCTGACAAGGGGTTATTAATAGGAGACAAGGTTTTATCACCAACCATTTTAGATGAATAACCAGCTTCCCCCAAATGCTCTAATTCATCTTTTGTCAGACCTTCTCCAGAATCGGTAATTGTAACTACTCTGTTTTTGGTGTTGATGTTAATTATTATTGGGTCATCCTTATTAAGGCAGGAATCAGAAGCGTTTTTAACTAACTCTGTCAACGCAATTATAGGGCTTTGCACTGCAGCTAGAACATCTTCATATTTCCCTGCTTGAATATTTGCCTGGACTTCTGGCATTTCATCAATCTCCCTTCCTAAACAATAGTACAGTCTCTTTTGACATTGAATCTACTGGTTTACCATCTGATAATCTTGAAACACGAACAGGCATTCTTTTTTTTATGATATTTCGATTAATAACATGTACCAATTCTAATCCGTAATATTGTGCGATTTCTTTATTAATATTAATGAAAGGAAATTCTAAGCGATCCACCATTCTATTTCCAAGAGTTAATACCATGCTTCCTTTTGGCTTTAGAAGACGAGACATTAGCCGAAAAGAGTTTTCATAATCAGCGTAAAAGCGCTTAATTTTGGTTCGTTTATGAAGGGATAGTCGATCAATGTATGACGAAATAATCGGCGAATAGAAAAATGCATTATTTGTTGAATGTGCGCCACCCAAGCTCATTGAATCGATTTTAGAATAATTGTCAACACAACTTGAATCATATTGAAAATCATTGCTGTCAATCCAAAGTAACTGCAATGTAGAAAATTGACCATAGGTAACAGTAGTTGCATTATCTCCATAAGGAGGTGATGTACAAATTATGTCAAAAGAACCTTGTTCATAAGTTTGCATTATTTCTATAGAATCACCACAAGCCAAGTGGAAAGTTCCTTGTCTTGGATAACCAATTAGCTTGTATGTATCCATTATTTTTTTCGAAAAATCACTTATAACATTGTTTTCCATTTCAAGAATTTTCTCAGCTTCTTTAACATGTAATTTAAAAGTTGAGGTTCGCGTATTACTGTATCGTTTTACTGTTTCTCCGAAACAAAGCCAAAAGTATCTGCGGGTTTTTGAATTAGGCTCCATATTTATTGCTGTGCGAATAACACGAAGATCATTTATGATATCGTTACGAAACCATTTTTGAATATTATCAAAAGAATGGAGAACTACGATGTTGTTTTTTCGCAGATTATCTATTCGCTGCATTATTCCGCGATTTGCAATCTCGATGATTTCGGGATCATATTTTTCAAGTTTTGCAAGTGTAATAATGTGCGCATATGGATTAATATCTATCCCAAAAACTTCAAGTCCTAAAGATTGTCCCTCAACTAATGTTACTCCAGAGCCATGAAACGGATCCAATATTTTCCGATAAGCAGGATTTTCTTTTAGCAAGATGTTTAACAACTCATGTTGCATTGGGGCAACCATTGGAGCCGGATAGTTTGCAATGCTATGTATGCCATCATTTTTTGCATCTTTAAAATCCCAGTATTCATCGCTATATGAATTCAACACGGTTGCTAAGTTCATAATATTTCCTCAATTCAAGTTTCTCTACATGGAAAAGATACAATTATATAAATATATCTTAGCACCATTTGGAAATTTTGTGAAGAAATATGTAGAAAATAGACGAAAAATTTTCATTTAGATGCTACTATAAAACTAAAACGCTGCCCCAAAGCACGTTAATTGCCAAAATTTCATGTTATAATACCTCGAAAGGAGATTTATAGCATGAATTGTAAATACACAGAAGCTGAGCAGCAAAGTCTTATTGAACGGTACTTATCTGGTGAATCTGTTTTATCAATTCTTGAAGAATCTGCTATTCCAAGAAGCACATTGTACTCATGGATTAAGATATTCAGAAACAAACAACAAAGCGGCAAACAAAAGGCCGTTAACTTGACAAACTTTCGTTTATTGGAAAACAAGGTTAAGCGATTAGAAGGCATAATTGAGATCCTAAAAACAGTCGAATGTTCACCAACTGCTCCGTTGGAGGAAAAACTTATAGCTTTAGAAAATCTCTATGGTCAGTACAATGTTCATATGTTATGTGAGGCTATGGATGTTTCGCGTGGCACTTTTTACAATCATATTCTTCGGAACAAAAGGGACAATTCCTACTATGCGAAACGACGAGAAGAGTTGCGGATGAAAATTCAGGAAGTCTATGATGATAGTAACCAGATTTTTGGTGCCGGTAAAATTACGGCGGTTTTGAGAAATAACGGTTATCGTGTAAGTCAGGAAATGGTATTGGAACTGATGCGAGATATGGGATTGGTAAGTATCCGGCAAACTGCTAAGTCTCAATATATAAAAGACAGTAGAAAATTTAAGAATCATTTAAATCAGGAATTTCACACAGACAAACCAAATCAGGTATGGGTCAGTGACGTTACTTATTATAGATATAATGAAAAATCCTATTGCATTTGTGTCATCATAGATTTGTTTTCCCGGAAAGTCGTCGGATACCGAGTTGGGTTGGTCAATAGCACTCAATTAGTAAAATCCACATTCAAACAAGCGTACGAAAATCGTCGCCCTGATAAAAAGTTGGTTTTTCACACTGATCGTGGTTCAAACTATCGCTCTAAAACATTCTATGATTACCTTAAATCACTCCAAGTACAACAGTCATTCTCAAGAGCGTATGTGCCGTATGATAACTCAGTAGCGGAATCGTTTTTTTCTTCTATGAAACGCGAAGAACTGTATCGTACAAAGTACCGTTCGGAAAGCGAGTTTCGTAAAGCCATCGACAGCTATATGGAATTTTACAACGCAAAACGGCCTCAGCAAAAACTTAAATACAAGACACCGGAACAAGCAGAATCTGATTTCTGTCTTAAACAAAAGGTTGCCGAGTGATTTTAATTGTACAATAGGGGTTCGAAAGTTAACTTTTTTGATCTTTTCTATGGGGTTTTAAGATTTTTTTGGAATTATATCTAATTTCGGACTGAAACAAAAACGCCTAAAATCCCATTGAAATAAGGGAAAATAGAAAAACAGTAGCTGCTGTTCAACCCTAAGGGGTTCAGATTGCAACTACTGTTTCAGGTGGCGGAGAAAGAGGGATTCGAACCCTCGCGCCGGTTACCCCGACCTACACCCTTAGCAGGGGCGCCCCTTCGGCCAAACTTGGGTATTTCTCCATGCCGAATTTCACAACTTATATTCTTTTGGCGGAGAGAGAGGGATTTGAACCCCCGGCCCCTTGCGGAGTCACTGGTTTTCAAGACCAGCTCCATAAGCCACTCGGACATCTCTCCGCATTGCCGACCCTGGAACCGCTTGAAAAGTCAGCGTATAAAGTTTATCAAAATATGGGCCTTGTGTCAACAAATATCGAAAAAGACTCATTCGATATTTATTTGTATTTTAGTATGTGTGTCCTGATAAAATTTCATATATGCAGAGCATAAATGAAAAAAACAATCAAAATTATGTTATAAATGCGCTTGTTAATGGGTGAATAGTGTGATATTATTGATAAAAATAGAATAATTGGGGTGGTTTGACTCATGAATACGGAGAGGCGCGAAGAAATAAAAGATATTTTAAGAAAACGCGGCGAAGTGAAGCTAAAGGATCTGGAAGATATGTTCCACGATTGTTCCAGTATGACGCTCCGCAGAGACCTCAAGTTTTTGGAGGACAACGGATTTATCAAACGGACGCGCGGAGGCGCGGTGGCTATGAGCAGGCTGTCTATTGCGGCGGAAGATATTTATTCGCAGCGGGCGCTTGAAAACGTTGCGCAAAAGTATATCATCGCCAAAAAAGCGCTCCAATTTATTGAACGCGGCCGTTCCATTTATGTGGATGCGGGTACCACGATGATGCTTTTTGCCCGGGAGATGGAGGACGAGTATCTCTCCGTAATGACGAGCGGCCTGAATATCGGCATGGAACTTATAAAAAAACACAAGCCCAGCGTAACGCTTATCGGCGGGCAGGTGAACCGTGGGACCATCTCTGTTTCCGGAATCAATTCAGCCAGTTTCATACGCGAAGTGAATATTGACATTGCCTTTATGGCAACCAGCGGCTTTTCTATTGAAAGCGGTTTTACCAGCGGCACCTACACGGAATGCGAGATAAAAAAAGAGGTTGTGAGCCGGGCGCGCAAAACAATTGTTTTAATGGACTCCGCAAAGGTTAATAAAATAATGCCGTTTACGTATGCGTATATGGAAGATATAGACGTACTTGTAACAGATGGCGAGATCGGCGAGGAAGTTTTAGGCGAGGCAAAACGCAGGAATGTTACGGTAATATAAATTTTGGAGGTAAAGTATGAAAACAAAGGCAGTCAGGCTGTATGGTAAAAACGACTTAAGGCTGGAAGAGTTCGAACTGCCGCCCATTAAGACAAATGAAATACTTGTTAAAGTTATTTCGGACAGCATTTGCATGTCCACGTACAAGGCGGCCATACAGGGAGAGGATCACAAGCGCGTGCCCCGGAACATTGCCGAACATCCGATTATCATAGGGCATGAGTTCTGTGGGGAAGTGGTTGAAGTCGCGGAGAATTTAAAGCACCTTGCCAAGCCCGGAGATAAGTTTACCATTCAGCCAGCGCTGTTTTATAAGGGGTCTTTGGACGCGCCGGGGTATTCCTACGAATTTTTTGGCGGGGACGCGACGTACATGATCCTTCCTTCTGAAGTATTTGAAACCAACAACTTTTTAAAATATGAATCTGATTCGTTCTATTTTGGTTCCCTGTCCGAATCCATGAGCTGCATTGTGGGCGGGTTTCATGTGAACTACCATTCAAAAATGGGTTCCTACAAGCATGAGATGGGCATTGTGGAGGGCGGTAAAATGGCTATTCTTGCGGGTGCGGGCCCCATGGGCCTGGGTGCCATCGACTATGCGCTGCACTGCGGCAGAAGGCCTTCGCTCCTGGTGATTACGGATATTGACGCGGCAAGGCTTGCGCGAGCCAACGAGGTATATTCGGAGGAATATGCGCGGTCTATTGGCGTCGATCTGCGTTATATAAATATGAGCGAGCATGATGAGCAGTACCTGAAGGATCTGGCGGGTGCGGGCGGCTACAACGACGTATATGTGTTTGCGCCGGTGAAAGCCCTTGTGGAAATGGCAGACAGGATGCTTGGCATAGACGGATGCTTGAACTTCTTCTCCGGCCCCACAAACCCGGAGTTTAAGGCGGAGTTTAATTTTTATAACGCGCATTACGCCCAGACGCACATTGCCGGAAACACGGGCGGCAATACGGACGACCTGAAGGAAGCCCTGTATATGATGACGGGCGGCAAGGTGAATCCTTCCGCTATGATTACGCACATTGGCGGGTTGGACAGTGTTGTGGAGACGACCCTGAACCTGCCCAAGATTCCGGGCGGCAAAAAGCTGATGTATGTGCAGATATCCCTGCCTCTGGTGGCGCTGGACGATTTTGCAGAAAAGGGAAAAACGGACCCCATGTTTGCGGAACTGGACAAACTGGTGAAAAAACATAACGGCATGTGGAACGGCGAGGCGGAAAAATACCTGCTGGCTCATGCGAAGCCCATCTGACCAAAATTTATGTAGGCCGCACAGCTATGGCTGTGTGGCCTTTTTTATACCGAAAAGGATTTTTATAAAATGTGGCTTGTTGCTGGAACCATATAATATGGAGGAATCGGTTATAGCGTGGTAAATATACCTTAAACTTGCCAATGAACTCTGGCCCATGTTTGCATATCAAGAGTATTCCATATATAATAGCCGTGAGGTTTAATATGAGTTTGAATAAAGTCAATCCGTTCAGGCGAACAACGTTTTCCTGCTTTACCGGGATATTTGTGCAGGCTGTTTTATTGAATATCACGCCTATTCTGTTTGTGCCTCTTATGAACCTGTACAGGTTCAGCTATACGGACCTGGGGCTGCTGGTGGGCATAAACTTTGGCACGCAGGTTGTATCCAATGTTGTGTTCAGCCGTTTTGTAGACCGGCTTGGGTATCGCAAGCTTGTGCTTCCGGCAACCTTGCTGGCTTTTTGCGGCATGCTTCTTTTTGCGGCCGCTCCCGCTCTTTTTGCGCCAAACGTGTTTTTGGGCATGGCTGTGGCGACTTTGATTTTTTCTTTTTCCGCCGGTATGTACGAGGTGGTATTAAGCCCGGTCATTAATGCTATTCCAACCAAAAATGGCCCGGCCATCAGCCTGATGCACTCTTTTTACGCGTGGGGCCAGGTGGCGGTGATCGTCTGCACCACGCTTTTGCTATATTTTGCGGGGCAGAACAAATGGCAGCTGATTGTAGCCATATGGGCCGCGTTTCCCATGCTCAACTTTTTTATGTTCTTTGGCGCAAAATTTCCGGAACTGATCCCGGAAAAGCATCGCCTTACTATGCGGGATATCTTTTTTAAACCATTTTACCTGTTTGCCCTTATGGCCATGTTTTTTGGCTGTGCCTCTGAAGTGGTGATGAACCAATGGGTTTCCGCGTTTATGGAACGGGGGCTGATGCTTCCCAAATTGGCGGGGGACATATTGGGCATGTGCGGATTCGCGGCCATGGCCGGCCTGGGACGAATGATGAACGGCCTGTATGGTAAAAAGACAAATATGAACAGGCTGCTCATTGGCGGCGCTGGGCTGGCCGCGGCCTGTTACTTGATACTGGCGCTGGCGAATGTGCCGGCGCTTAATATTGCCGCGTGCATGGTTGGCGGATTTGCCGTAAGCCTGTTGTGGCCGGGCACGCTGGTGGTATCGCATGAGCGGTTTCCTATGGCTGGCGCGTGGATGTTTGGCATACTTGCCGCGTTCGGCAACCTTGGAGGGGCAGTGGGCCCCTGGATCACAGGCCTTGTAATGGATAATGTGGCGGGTTTGCCTTTTGTGCAGGCTTTTGCGCAGGCGCTGGGGGAAACCGCAGACCAGGGAGCAATGCGGTTTGGAATTATTGTTGCGGCTGTTTTTCCCACCGCGGCGTTTGCGATGCATGTGTTTTTGCATAAATTAAAAAAAGAGCCCGGAACCCGTCCGGGCGCTGAGGCAAGACTGAAGATATAACCCCGGAACACAAAAGCATTCCGGGGCTTTTTTAAACATGGCCGCAGCATACGGCGGCCCGATATATCAGTTGATCCTAGACCCGGGCAGCCGGTTTTATGATTCAAAAAGGGGTATGGACGGCGCCCGAACCTTTTTTATCTTGGGCGTCAAAAAACACACCGTCCGTAGCGCAGCCTTGCTTAAAACGTATAAATGAGACCATTGCCGTACGAAATACTGTGCAGAACGGGTATTATCTTCTGCCCATCATCATGCTAAGCATATTCATGAGGTTCATGTTACCCATGCCTCCGCCCATGCCACCCATAGGATTGCCCATACCGCCCATGCCGCCCATCATATTGCCCAACGGATTTCCTCCGCCCATGCCGGAGAACATTGAAAACAGAGGGTTACCTCCCATCATGTTAAAAAGGTTGCCCATGTTGCCCATGTTCCCAAAAGGTGTGCTGGAATTGCCGTTTCCCATTGGATTGCCGTACTGTCCGCCCGCATTCTGGCCGTATCCGCTGCTCCCCTGGCCATAGGAGGGGCCGCTGCTTTGCTGCCAGTCGCCGCTACCGTACTGGGTGTTGTCTGTCTGTCCTCCGTAGGAGGAATTGCCATCTGCTTCGTATGTGTTTCCGCCAGGATTATCCCAGTAATCCGCACCCACGCTTTCGCGTGCAGGGTCAGACCAGTTGCTTCCGCTCTGCGCTCCCTGGGAGTTCCAGTTTGGTTGCTGGCCATATTGCTGGTTGCTCTGACCGTAGCCCTGGTTATAGCCTCCGCCCTGCGATCCAAAACCAAACGGATTACCGCCGAACATACCGAACGGATTGAATCCCTGGTTTTGGTTGCGGTTGGGCGCGCCGCGGTTGGCCTGCCGTGCGCCCCCTGACCCGGAGGGACGCGAAGGACCGCGCGCGTTGTAATTGTAAGGGTATGTTCTTTTTTTGCGGGATTGCGCGCCGGTCTGCCGATCCGCCGGATTTTCGCCCGGCGCGTTTTGCGGCTGGCTGTGGCTGATTTTAGGACGCATTTTATAGCTTCTATACATCATCTGCTCCACCTCTATGGATTAATTTATGCCGCTTATCAACTTTGTGTTCACTAAAAGGCTGAGTTGGAAATACTATATCATGAGGTGAGCAAAAATGAATTTTAAAGAGTATGTATCCGGAAAACAGCAGGGACCGGGCCAGCAGCAGACGGGCCAACAGCAGGCGGGTCAAAATACGGGCGGTATGCCCAATATGGGCAACGTGAACATGGGCAATATGCCGGGCATGGGAGATATTGAAAACCAGTTGCGGCAAGCGCAGGGCATGAGCCGGGACGACATGATGAACGAATTGCGCAAGGCAAAACAGAGCGGTTCATTGAATGACCAGTCGCTGCGCCAGCTCCTGGATATGCTGGGTACGAATCTGACCGAGCAACAAAGGAGAAACATACTCAGCATGGTAAACAATCTGTAATTAATTCGTTCGGATACTAAGCGGAGGGCTGCCGCAATATAAAGCGGGGCAGCTCTTTTGGGCGGATGAGGACAAGCAAAGAAATTTTTTAGGCTTTGAAAGGATTTGTATTTGAAAAAAAGATGTATTGCGGCATTTGCAGCGGCTTTGCTGCTTCTGACCGTTTTGACGCCCGCGCAGGCATATGCGGCGGATCAGTTGCTGGTAATTGATACCGGCCATTTGTATGCGGGCATGGACAAAACATACGGGCAGGGATACGCCCCGCAGGTGAGCGCAGAGGAAGCGGTTATCCGCATGCCTCTGATTGTTTCCGAAATTTATCAGGGAACCGTTCAGGGCGGCGCGATTATGGTTTCGCCCAATCTGGGGGACCCGCAAAAATCTCCGTTTATAACGGGGGATTTCAGCCAGACCGTATCTGTAAGGGAGTATACCGTACAGGATGAGCAGAGTGCACGGGCCGTGCAGCAGGCATATTATATTGTTTTATACCTGCCCCTGCAGGCTGCGCGGGCCAACGGGACATACCCTGTGGACCTGCATATCAGTTATCTGAACGGAGAGGGCCTCTCTATTCAGCAATCATTTACCGTTGATGTGACCGTAACGGATGGGATGGAAAGGGTACAAAATACGAAAGGGAGCGTATCCTCCCAGATTGTGCTTGCGGATTACGAGGTAAGCCCTGCGGTGGTGCAGGCGGGGACTGCATTTTCCGTTGATTTTACCATGCAGAATACAAGCGAAAGTGGAGCCTCCTCGGATATTATGGTAACATACAACAGCGAAACGGAGGACATACGGCTGCGGGGCAGCACCGGTACATTATTTGTTTCCAGCATAGAAAAAGGCGGGGCCCAGATATGCCATATTGAAATGGACGCGCTGAATACCGCAAAAACGGGCATGCACCGTCTCTTTTTGAACCTTGCGTACACGGATGAAAATGGCGTGGCGGCAACCGCGTCCTTTGAAGTGCCGGTGATGGTCCGCCAGCCGGTGCGGCTGCAGTACGGGCAGCCGAGCGTTCCTGCGCAGGCGGTTTCGGGGAGCGACCTGCTGGCCGCTCTGCTGATCAGCAACTCCGGCATGGACACACTGTACGATGTTAGCGTTTCGCTCGCCTCGGACGGGTTTATAAGCAATACGGATACCTTCCTTGGAAACATGGAATCGGGCGTGCATAAAACGGCTTCCATCGTCGCGCGTGCCTCGGGAGGGCCGGGGGATGTGAGCGGACGGTTTATTGTATCATACGAGGATCAAAACGGCATGCAGTATACGGAGGAAGTGCCGTTTAAGAGTTATATTGCGGCGTCTTCCGGCGTGTATTGGAAATTGCCCGTAATCTGGCGCGTTGTTGCGGCCGTTTTGGTTGCAGTTGTAGCCACGGTTGCGGTATATTTATTGTATAAGTACAGAAGGAAAGAGGACAAGGCGGAATAAAGCCCTGCCCGCAGGGGAAAACATCATGGGAAACAGTGAAGAAATTTTAAAACGGCTTGGGAAAAAGTATGCAGACAGAGCAACGGCGCTGGAGTTTGAAAACCCGTACGAGCTGCTGGTGGCCACGATTCTGGCCGCGCAGTGCACGGACAAGCGTGTGAACATGGTTACGCCCGCGCTTTTTGCAAAATATCCGGACGCCGCGCACCTTAGCCGGGGTACTCTGCCCGAGGTGGAGGCTCTTATTAAAACGTGCGGGCTGTACCAGTCCAAGGCAAAAAATCTGCTGGCCTGCGCCAACCGGCTGGCGGACGTTTACGGTGGCCAGGTGCCCGCCAAAATGGAAGACCTGGTTACTCTCGCTGGCGTGGGGCGCAAAACGGCCAGCGTGGTGCTGGCGTTTGCGTTTGGCATACCCGCCATGCCGGTGGATACGCATGTGGGCCGGGTGGCGAACCGCATGGGGCTTGCAAATTCCCCAAATCCTGTTAAAATAGAACAACAGCTATGCGCGCTTATCCCAAGGGAACAATGGGGGGACGCGCACCACTGGATGATCTGGCACGGCAGGGAAGTGTGCCACTCGCAGAATCCCGCGTGCGGCGCTTGCCCTGTTCAGGATTTGTGCCCAAGCGCATTTAGAATATTGGAGAAAAAGAATAAGCAATGATTGTAGACAAGGTTAAAATCACCATAAAGGCCGGCGACGGCGGAAACGGGGCTGTATCCTTTTACCGGGAGAAATATGTGCCCAACGGCGGCCCGGACGGCGGCGACGGCGGACGGGGAGGAGACGTTTTATTTGTTGCGGACGACAATATGCGCACCCTGATGGATTTCCGCTTTAAAACCAAGTTTGCCGCAGGACGCGGCGAGAACGGCGGCAGGCGGAACATGACCGGCAAGAACGGAGAAGACCTGGAGGTACACGTGCCGCCGGGCACGGTTGTGATAGATGCGGAAACAGGAAGGGTTGCGGCGGACATACGTCCCGGCGTTAAAAAAGGCATTCTGCGCGGCGGTAAGGGCGGCATGGGAAACGCGCGGTTTGCAAACGCCGTGCGGCAGGCTCCCAGGTTTGCAACACCCGGGCGCAAAACCAGGACGCATACGGTTTGGCTGGAGCTTAAGTCTATAGCGGACGTGGGGCTGGTGGGATTTCCCAATGTGGGCAAATCCACGCTTTTGTCCTGCCTGACGTCTGCGCGGCCCAAGATAGACAATTATCATTTCACCACCCTTGCGCCCAACCTTGGCGTGGCGCGGACGGACGACTATGATTTTGTGCTGGCGGATATTCCGGGGCTCATTGAAGGCGCGCATACGGGCGCGGGCCTGGGGCACGATTTTCTTAGGCACATTGAGCGCACGCGGATGATTGTGCATGTGCTGGACGTTTCTGGCAGCGAGGACAGGAGCCCCATTGACGATTACCAAAAGATACGCCAGGAGTTGGCGGAATACAGCCGCACGCTCGCGTCCCTGCCCGAGATCATTGCGGCCAACAAAACGGATGTGACCGGCGCGCAGGAATGGCTTGCGTTTTTTGCGGAGGAACTGCCGGATAAAAAGGTGTACCCAATCTCCGCGGCCACGGGCGAAGGAATTCCGGAGCTTAAATATGCCATCACCCAGGTGCTGCAAACGCTGCCCCGCGTGGAGACGTTTGAAGAGGAAGGCGTGATTGAAGAATGGGCCATGAAGGAAGACGAGCTGACGATGGAAGTGAACCGGGACGAGGAAGGCGTGCTGAATGTATCCGGGACACTGATAGACGAGATACTCTCACGCATAGACCCGAACGACCCGGAATCCATGCGTCATTTCCATAAGCTGATGGACGATTTTGGTGTGATACGCGAACTCAGGCGAAAGGGCGCGCAGGACGGTGATACGGTGCGCATGGCCGGTGAAGAGTTTGATTTTGTAGAATAACGGAGTGATTTGATATGTCTGAAATGAACAGCAAACAAAGGGCGGCGCTGCGCGCGATCGCGCAGACCATTGACCCTGTTGTATACATTGGCAAGGAAGGCATTACGGATAATGTGGTTACGCAGGTTGAAGGCGCGCTGGAAGCGCGGGAACTTATTAAGTGCTCCGTGCAGCAGAACAGCACGATGGACGCAAGGGAAGCCTGCGACAAGTTGTGCACCCTGACGGGATCGCACGGCGTATCTGTGCTGGGCCGTAAATTTGTGCTGTACCGCCAGGCCAAGGAAAAGAAGCTGTTTTTTTGATTTTTACGGAAAGAAATAAACCGCCCGTAGCGAGGGCGGCTTATTCCAAAAGATTAGAGGAATCTTTTTATACGCAATGTATACGTATTTGTACATTATATATTAATTTTCATTCTTTTTCTATTCTTTTTTAATGCAGGATAACAGTTTGCCGTATATTCTTGGATAACAAAAATGGAGGCGGGAAGCCTCCATATACTTTTTTGCCGCTCTTGCCTTTTTCAGGGAGACGTCAGTCCCTGCCGGTTTTGGCGCCGGGTGTTTTTTGAAACAGCACAAGCAGCAATGAAATAAAAAATAAGGCGAAAATAATCAGGAATGCGGCCAGCATGCCGTACTGCAGCGCCGGGTTCATGGAACCCTGGGGATATAAAACCTGCAGGATGCAGCGCGCCGCCCATAAGATATTAGAGACCGCAAGCATGACGATAAGCGCAAAGCGATCCTTTGAAAAGTACACAAATAGTATGTTGACGGAGCCTATCAACACTAGGCAGAGCGAGAAGAACATGTTCACAACGCCTATGGCAAGAACAAGCTCCGTTGCTTCTGGTACAATGTAGGAGTACCAGCCCCATTGACCGGGTACGGAGAAGTGCCATACGCCAAACCCGATTGTGCCTATGCTGCCTATGGAAACCAGTGCTTTGATGATCTTGTTCATGGCCTTTTTTCTCCTTTTTGGGGCGGGGCTCCCAAATAATCCTAATATTTATTTTGAGGTATGCCGCTCTCACAGGGCACGCCCGCCTGGCACTTGCCGCAGGCGTAGCGCGGGCGGTAAAGCTCCAGCATCTCATCCAGGTAATCCGAACAGGGCGGGTGTTCCTTGCCTTTTTCCAGGGAGATGGCGCTTGCCGGGCAGCGGCGTATGCATGCGCCGCATTTGCTGCAGTATTCGTACAGGCCTGTGTACGCTCTTTTGGTCGGCTCAAAATGCGCGTCCGTAATCACGCTGCCCATACGGCCCGCAACGCCTTTTTGCGTGATGAGCCCGCGGGAGAGGCCAAACGTACCATGGCCGCAGATAAAGCCAACGTGCCGCTCCGACCAGTTGCTGATAAAGTTTGCGTCCGTCTCGGGCGTGTGGGGGTAGTTGGCTGTCACTTTTCCAGCTTTTGCCCAGAATCGCTTATCCAGCAGCGGCACAACGGCCTGGTCGCCGGATTTTTCCAGAAGCTCTTTGATATACAGCGTTATATTGTTGATGAACTTGTGGCCCTCAATGCGGGCGTGCAGCCAGGGAGCGGAGGGCAGCTTTGCGTCTGTTCGGTTGCTTTTTTTCACTTCGCTTGTAAACGGGAGAAAGACAGAAATAACGGTTTTTGCGCCCGGCAGCCATTCCGCAGGCATGAGGTGGTGGGGGCCCATTGCTTCCGGGGCTTTTAATTCCTCAAACAGCGGGTCTTCCGCTAAGCCAAACGCAATCAGCGGCTCGCCGAACATGCGCATGCCAACCAGGTCCTGGCTGATGGCGTATTCCTTTTGGATGATATTCTCCGGTGATTCATTAATATAATTGGAAACCCGTTTGATAAATTCTTCTTTGTTCATGGTAAGCTCCTTTAAACTTGGCTACCTCTGATGGGGGAGATGGAAGCGAAGCCGACTGAGGGAGAGATATATTAATATTTATTTTTAAACATCTTCTCTCCCTCCGCCGCCTGACGGCAGCACCTCATTATCAGAGGGAGGCGGGATTACGCCTGAATATTATCCGTTGTCTTTCTCTAAAATGTCAAGAACGTAGGTGGGGATGTAGAAGCAGCCAAGGTGCAGGTTTGTGTTGTAATACCGGGTTTTGATATCAAGCGCGTTCCATGCATCTGCCCGCAGGTTTTTGGTGGGATGGTACTTTTTGGACGCGAACCCAAACAGCCAGTGCCCGGAGGGATAGGTGGGGATATGCGCCTGGAAAACCTTGCAGATGGGATAGAATTCGCGAATGGTGCGGTGCGTCTGCTTCATGGAGGCGGCGTATGTATCGTAATAGGGGCTTTCGTGCTGGTTTACCAATATGCCGTCCTCGCGCAGGGCCTTCTGGCAGTTGCCGAAGAATTCCCGCGTAAACAGGCCTTCGCCCGGGCCGAACGGATCGGTGGAATCCACAATGATAAGGTCGAACGAATCCGCTTTGCGGCGTATATACCGCAGTCCGTCCTCGTAATGAATGTGCACGCGCGGATCGTCCAGCCTGCAGGAGACGGAAGGCAGGTATTCCCTGCATACGTCCACAACGGCTTTGTCTATCTCCACCAGATTAATGTGCCGGATGCCTGGGTATTTGGTGAGCTCACGGGCGACGCCGCCGTCTCCGCCCCCAATCACGCACACGTCCCTGATCTGCGGGTTAACCGCCATTGGAACATGTGCGATCATCTCGTGGTAGATGAACTCGTCCTTCTCCGTAAGCATCATCAGCCCGTCCAGGGTTAAAAACCGGCCAAACTCAAAGGAATCGAACACGTCTATTTTCTGGTAATCGCTTTCGGTTGTATAAAGATGCTGTTTTACTTTTATAGAGAAACGCACGTTTGGCGTATGCTCCTCCGTAAACCACAATTCCATGGCCTTATGCCTCCAGAATTTTGATATGCTCTATTTTAAGGTCTTCCGTTCCCGTCAAAAAGCAGCCTTTTTCCTTCGCATATATAATATAGGAAAGAATCTCGGATGTTATGCGCTCGCCGGGCGCCAAGATGGGAATGCCGGGCGGGTAGGCCATCACGAATTCGCCGCAAATGCCGCCCCGCGCTTCGGTCAGGGGCACGGATTTTTGCGCGGCATAAAATGCCTGTTTGGGTGGCAGCACCACCTGGGGCTCTATGTACTCATGGTCAAACATGCCGGCCGGGTCTTTTGCATACAGCCGTTTGATTTCGGAAAGGGAGGAAACCAGCCGCTCGATCTCTAGGCTTCGGTCTCCAACCGAGATGATGGCAAGGAAATTGCCCAAATCTCCAAACTCAATTTGTATGCCGTAATCGTCTCTTAAAATATCGTATACTTCTATGCCCGCAAGCCCTATCTCCAGTGTGTGCACGGAGAGCTTGGTCAAATCAAAATCGTAAATTGTGTCCCCGTTGGCAAGCTCGCGGGAGAACGCGTAATACCCGCCTATTTTGCCAATCTCCGCGCGCGCGTATTCCGAGATTTCGGCAACGCGGGCAAAAATCTGTTTTCCGTGCAGAGCCAGGTTGCGGCGGGAGAGGTCCAGGGAAGAAAGCAGCAGGTAGGACCCGCTGGTGGTCTGCGTCAGGTTGATTACCTGCCGCACATGGTGAGGGTTTATGTTTGGCCCAAGCAGCAGCAGCGAACTCTGCGTAAGCGAACCGCCCGTTTTGTGCATGCTTACCGCAGCCATGTCGCAGCCCGCGCGCATGGCGGCTATGGGCAGGTTTTCTCCAAAATAGAAATGTGTGCCGTGCGCCTCGTCCGCCAAAACTTTCACGCCCGCCGCATGCGCGATACGCACAATCTCCGCGATGTTGGAACAGATGCCGTAATACGTGGGGTTATTTACCAGAACTGCTTTTGCATCCGGGTTTTGCTCTATGGCTCTTTGTATATCCGCAGCAGACATGCCAAGGGGAATGCCCAAACGCTTGTTCAGGCCCGGGTTGACGTACACGGGCTGCGCGCCCGAAAGAATAAGCGCGCCAATCACGCTTTTATGCACGTTGCGGGGGAGTATGATTTTATCTCCCTGCCCGCAACAGGAAAGGATCATTGCCTGCACGGCGGAAGAAGTGCCGTTTACCATAAAAAAAGCGGACGACGCGCAAAAAGCCTCCGCTGCAAGCTGCGCCGCGTCGGCAATCACGCCCACGGGATGGCACAGGTTGTCAAGAGGCTTTGATGAATTTACGTCTACGCTCATGGTTTCGCGTCCCAGAAAACCGGTTAGTTCCGGGTTGCCGCGGCCCTGCTTGTGGCCCGGCACGTCGAAGGGCACGATGCGTTTCTTTTTATATTGGAGCAGCGCTTCATAGAGGGGCGCGTCCGACTGGGAAAGAGTTGCCATATTGTCCTCCTTCTCTAGCCGAAAATATTACTGCCGCTGAAAATCTCGATCATCTCCTTGCGCAGGCTGTCCGTAATGGTCAGGCGCTGTTTGGGTGGGAGCTCGTATACGTCCAGGTTAAACAGGTAGTTCTGCAGTTCAATCTCTTTAATGAGCATCTTGGTGTGGAACATGTTTTCCTGATATACGTTTACGTCGATCGCGTCGTATTTCCTTAAGGTCTCCTTTTTAATGTAGTCCTGTATAGACGTGATTTTTTGATCCATAAACAGCTTTTTGCCGTCCTTGTCGCGGGTGAAACCGCGCACGCGGTAATCTATTGTCATAATATCCGAATCAAAGCTGCCGATCATGTAATCGAGAGCCTTTAAGGGCGATATCTGCCCGCAGGTGGATACGTCTATATCCACGCGGAAGGTGGCGATGGAATTATCCGGGTGGTATTCCGGGTAGGTATGCACCGATACGTGGCTTTTGTCCAGATGGGCAAGAATGGTGTCCCGCTGCTGAAGCACATCTTTGGCCGGGTCTTCCGCTTTTTTTATTTTCATCAGTTCCTCGGCAATCAGTATGGTAACGCTGGCGCCCTGGGGATCGTAATCCTGCTTGGATATATTTAAAATGTGCGCTTCAATCATTTCCGTAACTTCGCATAATATCTTGGTCAGTCTTTCCGAGTTGTATTGCTCGTCTATATATTCAATGTAATCTTTTTGCTCGCGCTCACTTTTAGCATAGCACACATCGTAGATGTTGAAACTAAGTGTTTTTGTGAGGTTGTTAAAGCCATACAGTTCCAGCTTTTTTGCCAACCCTATCTTCACGACCTTTCTCACAATAATACAACATAAAGACTATATCAAAACGCCCGGAATGTCAATAAATCAATTTAAAAGTTTATGTTAAATGGTGTATAGCTGGTATGAGGCAATCTTATTTTGGATTACAGTTGGAATGGTCCTGATTTCTCCCGTTTCCTCTGAAATATTGCTGTTTTCAGTAAAGAAAACTGTGTTTTAAATACATCAAAAAATGGCTTGCGCCACAGGTAACGCGGGCAGCCTCTTGACCCTGTTGTTGCAGCGCATCAGGGCGTGCGGTTCTGTTTTTCTTTTTTATTCAGGTAACGGATAACCTTTGCGCAGGTTATAATAATAAGGATCAAGGCTGCAAAACCTAAAATTATCAAACCAATATTGACAAAGTGTATAATTATATTCATTGGATCAAGAACATTTGCCATAGTATCTGCTCCATTCTTATCATTGATTTTGCGCGGGTATTCTTTGAAATTGAGTTTTGTGTTATTATAACAAAAAAAGAAAATATTGTAAAATAAAAGCTTGGTATTAGCCAGCGCTTTCGCATTAACCGCATTTAAATACTGTTTGACAAAAAGTTGCGCGGTGGGTAGAATTAGTAAGATAGGTAAATTCAAAAATCTGAATCCGCCCGAAGCTGTACGCATACGGCCGGGCGGTTTTTAAATTTGTTAATTTCAAAGGTTGGAAAATGGATGAGCGGACAGCTGTATATAGGGAATCAAATGATGGCAATGGGTGCGATTGAGGCGGGTGTGCAGGTGGTTTCCGGCTATCCTGGAACGCCGTCCTCCGAGGTGCTGGAAACGGTGGCGTCCCGGAATCCCGGCAACATACACGTGCAGTGGTCCGTGAACGAAAAGGTGGCAATGGAAGTGGCGGCGGGCGCAAGCTACAGCGGCGCGCGCGCCCTGGTGACCATGAAGCAGGTGGGCCTAAACGTTGCCTCTGATCCGCTGATGTGCCTTGCCTATGTGGGCGTGCGCGGCGGCATGGTGGTGCTGGTTGCGGACGACCCGGGCCCCATATCATCCCAGACCGAGCAGGATACCCGGCGGTTTGCGGAATTTGCAAACCTGCCGGTATTGGACCCGGCCACCCCGCACGAAGCGTACGCGATGATGAAATACGCGTTTGAACTCTCCGAGCAGTTTCATTTGCCTGTGATTCTGCGGCCCACCACCAGGGTATGCCATTCTTCCGCCGCGCTGGAGGAAGAAAAGCGGGCCGTGGATATAAACCCAATCGGGTTTGAAAAAGACCCCAAGTGGGTAATATTCCCCAGCCTTTCCTACAGGAACCATATTTCGCTGGAGGAAAAACAGGGGCGGATAAGCGCGTTGTTTTGCGAATCCCCGTTCAACAGCATAACGGGTGACGGAAAAGTTGGCATTGCGGCGGGCGGAATGGCATATTCCTATGCCAAGGAGGCTTATGCCGACCTGGGGGCGAAGGCGCGATTTTTAAAGCTGGGAGCGGTATATCCCTTTCCGGACCAGCTTGCGGCCCGGTTTATGGACGGACTGGAGCGGGTGCTTGTTCTGGAAGAGCTGGACGACGTGATTGAACAGAAACTGCTGGAGACGGCGGGTAAATATTATATTAATGTAGAAATACTGGGCAAGCGCACAAAGAATACGCCCTGTGCGGGTGAGTTCAGCTACGAGATTGCAAAGCAGGCGCTTGCAGACTTTTTAGGAATAGAGTACCAGGCGGAAGCCGCCGCGGCCTGCGCCGCGCTGCCTGCCAGGCCGCCGGTGCTGTGCGCGGGATGTTCGCACAGGGCGGCGTTTTATGCGGTAAAGAAAGCAATGAAGGGGCAGGACGCCGTTTTTACGGGAGACATTGGCTGTTATACGCTGGGCAACGCCGCGCCGCTCTCCATGGTAGACACTTGCCTGTGCATGGGCGCGGGGGTCACGGTGGCGCAGGGCATGCAGTGCGCCGGAAACAATGCAAAGCACATCGCGTTTATTGGGGATTCCACGTTTTTTCATTCGGGCATAACGGGGCTTGTGAACGCGGTATATAATAACACGGATATCACGGTTGTTATACTGAACAACACGACCACAGCCATGACGGGGCACCAGCCCCATCCGGGCGCGGGGCCAACCATGATGCGCGAACCCGCGCAGTCTGTGGACCTGGAAAAGCTGGCCCAGGCCTGTGGAACCCTGTATGTCAAAAGGCTTTCGCCCTTCCGACTGGATGCCGCGGTGGAGTCGGTGCGTGAGGCGGTGGCAATGAAAGGCCCTGCCGTGGTAATATTCGATTCAGCCTGCGCGGCTACGCAAAAGGCAAAATCGGTTGCTTTTATCAATGAAAAATGCACGCAGTGCAAGCGCTGTATGCGGGAAATAGGCTGCCCGGCCATATCCGGCCTGGGGGGCGGGGTTGCCATAGAAAAATCGTTGTGCATGGGCTGCGGCCTGTGCAGGCAGGTTTGCCCGCAGGACGCGATCCAATTGGAGGTGCGGCCATGATTTTCGACATATTGATAGCGGGCGTGGGAGGCCAGGGAACGGTGCTCGCATCCAGGATACTGGCCGAAGCGGCAATAGCAAGCGGCGTTTTTGCGCGCACCGGCGAGACCATTGGCATGGCGCAAAGGGGCGGCAGCGTTGTGAGCCACGTGCGGCTGGGCAGCGAGGACAAAAGCCCCATTGTGCCTCTTGGGCGTGCGGACGTTCTCATTGCGTTTGAGCCCGCGGAGGCCGCGCGCAACCTGTGCCGCCTGAAAAGGGACGGAAAATGCCTGGTGAACACAAGGCCCATCCCGCCTGTTGCGAGCTCCATTTTGCAGGATTCCTACAACGAAATAAAGATTCGGGAATATATTGAGCAGAACTCCAAGGCGGTGTTTGTGGACGCGAGCGCGGCGGCGGAGAATTGCGGCAGCATTAAGACTTTGAATGTGGTGATGCTGGCGGCCGCGGCCAAACTGGGCGTCCTTCCGTTTGACGCGCAGGCTCTGCGGGAGGCCATGGCAAAACTTCTGCCCGAAAAAACGGTTGAAATTAATTTAAAGGCGTTTGACGCTGGTATAAATCTTTTGTGAGGTAGAGGTAGAGGAATTGAGAGAGGAAACATTCAAGCAGTTTAAAAAACAGCTGGAGCGGACCAGCAAGAGTCCGTTTTTTAAGAAAAGGTTTGCGGATTGGGGCCTTGAGCCCCAGGACATCAAAACGCCGGAGGATATCCAGAAGATCCCGTTTACGGATAAAAGCGATCTGCGCGAAGCGTACCCCCTGGGAATACAGGCGGCGCCCGACGCGGATGTGGTGCGCATCCATTCTTCCTCCGGAACCACGGGCATGCCTGTCATTATTCCCTATACCCAAAAGGACGTAGACGACTGGGCGGAAATGATGAAGCGCTGCTATCAGTTTGCCGGCCTCACGAATCTGGACCGCATACAGATTACCCCCGGATACGGCCTGTGGACGGCGGGAATCGGCTTTCAGGCGGGGTGCGAGCTGTTGGGCGCAATGGCTGTTCCCATGGGCCCCGGCAATACGGACAAGCAATTGCAGATGATGATGGACCTGAAAACAACCGCCATTACGGCTACCTCTTCCTACGCGCTTTTGCTGGCGGAAACAGTGCAGCAGAGGGGCCTTAGCGATAAGATTTACCTGAAAAAAGGCGTGATTGGCTCCGAACACTGGGGCGACAAAATGCGCCGCCGCATTTGCGAAGGGCTGGGGATAGACGTATACGACATATACGGACTGACCGAAGTGTATGGCCCGGGAATCTCCATAGACTGCGCGGAGCACAATGGCCTGCACTATTGGGACGATTTCCTGTATTTTGAAGTGATAGACGCGGACACCGGCAAAGTGCTGCCCGAAGGCGAGCTGGGCGAGCTGGTAATTACCACCCTGCAGAAGGAAGGCGGGCCGCTGATCCGCTACCGCACGCACGACCTGACGCGCCTGATTCCCGGAGAATGCGCCTGCGGAAGCAAATACCCGCGGCACGACCGCATCCAGGGGCGCACGGACGACATGGTGAAGGTGAAGGGCGTGAATATATACCCCTCCCAGATGGACGGCATTTTAAAGAAAATAGACGGGGTTTCCAGCGAGTATCTGATTGAGGTCAACCACTGGGGCGGCAAGGACGAAATAGAACTCTCCATGGAAGTGGATGGCGGCGTTGATATGGCCTCCATTGAGGAAATTGTATTCGAGCAGGTGCGCCGCGCCATTGGCGTGCGCATCAAGGTAAAGGCCTTTGCGTTGGGAACTCTTCCACGGAGTGAGAAGAAAACGAAACGCATTAAGGATAACAGGCAAAATTAAAGGAGCAAATAAATGGCTTTAAACCTTACTCTGCGGCTTACCGGCCTTTCCCTTTCCGTATGCAAGCTGGCTGCGCCGCCCGGTGCGGATGTGGGAGGCTTTTTCAGCCTTACCTGCACCGGCAGGGAGATATCGCTGGTTTGCGAGACGGCGCGCATCCCCCAAAATACGGTGCGCTGTGAGAGCGGTTACTGTGCGTTTGAGGTGCTGGGCCCGCTGGACCTTTCGCTGATTGGCATTCTGGCCAGCATTACGGATACGCTGGCCCGTGCGCGTATCTCCGTGTTTGCCGTATCCACATTTGATACGGACTATATACTGGTAAAGGAAACAAAGCTGGAGAAAGCGATTGAGGCCCTGGTGGGCGGCGGTTATACCGTAGTGCAATAGCGCAGGCCGCGGGAGCTGCAAACAACTGCGTGGTTTTCCGGCGCCTTTGTATATATTTATATGAATACATTTCTATTAAACTGGGAGGTCTGTTCATGCGAATTGAGACAAAATGCGTTCAGGAAGGGTACAAGCCGGGGAATGGTCAGCCAAGGGTTTTGCCCATTTTTCAGAGTACTACCTATAAATACGATTCCACCGAGCATGTGGGGAAGCTGTTTGATCTTTCTGTAGAGGGGCATATGTATTCGCGCATATCCAACCCCACGGTGGAAGCGGTGGAAAAAAAGATCGCGGCGCTGGAGGGCGGTGTTGGCGCGGTTTGCACCACATCTGGACAAGCCGCCTCCATGCTGAGCATTCTAAACATTTGCAGGTCCGGCGACCATTTTGTGAGTACGGCCAGTATTTATGGCGGAACGATTAACCTGTTTGCCGTAACGCTTAAGCGCATGGGCATAGAGGTTACCTTTGTAAATCAGGACGCGGATGAGCAAACCATACAGAGGGCCTTTAGGGAAAACACCAAGGCGGTTTTCAGCGAGACCATCGCCAACCCGGCGCTCACGGTTCTGGATATTGAAAAAATGGCAGAGATAGCGCACAAAAACGGCGTTCCCTTGATTGTGGACAACACGTTCGCAACACCCGTGCTTTGCAGGCCGTTTGAGTTTGGGGCGGATATTGTGGTGCATTCCACCACAAAATATATGGACGGACACGCGGTGCAGATAGGCGGCGTAATTGTGGACAGCGGGAATTTCGACTGGACAAACGGCAAATTCCCGGATTTGACAGAACCGGATGAATCTTACCACGGCCTTGTGTATGTGGAGGCTTTTGGAAAAGCCGCCTATATAACAAAGGCACGTGTGCAATTGGTACGTGATATGGGCGTATACCCGCCCGCAACGGCGGCTTTTTTACTGAACCTGGGGCTGGAAACCCTGGCCCTGCGCATAGAGCGGCATTCCCAAAACGCATTGCGCGTGGCGGAATATTTGCAGGGTTTCGGCAAAATAGAATCGGTCAATTATCCCGGGCTGCCCGGGAATCCGTATTATGCGCTTGTGCAGAAATATCTGCCCAAAGGATGCAGCGGCGTAATCTCGTTTACCGTGAAGGGCGGAAGGGAGGCCGCGGTGCGGTTTTCGGACAGCCTGAAGCTGGCCGCCATTGTGGTGCATGTGGCGGACGCACGCACCTGCGTACTGCATCCGGCCAGCGCAACACACCGCCAGCTTACGGACGAACAGCTTGTGGCGGCGGGCGTAACGCCCGGCCTGGTGCGCTTTTCTGTGGGAATAGAAAACGTTGAGGATATTCTGGAAGATATTGAACAGGCGCTTGCCAACATATAAAGCGGCGATACTAAAACGGTAGAGGTGAAAGAATGGATCTGAGTGTTTTGATGAAAGGCTTTTCCAGTTTTAACTGGCAGAGCGGCGTGATGATTCTTATTGGAATTGTTTTGATCCTGCTTGCCATACTTAAAAAATATGAACCCATGCTGCTGCTGCCAATCGGGTTTGGGTGCCTGCTGGTAAACCTGCCGCTGGCTACCGTGTTGCAGAACACCATGGGGGAACCGCAGTTTTTGCAGCTTCTGCAAAACTTTGGCATTGCAACGGAACTGTTTCCGCTTTTGATTTTCATTGGGATAGGCGCGATGATCGATTTTTCGCCCCTGCTCAAAAAACCCGTGATGATTTTTTACGGCGCTGCGGCGCAGTTTGGCATATTTGCCGCTCTTATTATGGCGGTGCTTTGCTCGCAGTATTTAATCCCCGGAATCTTTACGCTGAAAGAAGCCGCGGCCATAGGAATCATTGGCGCGGCGGACGGCCCCACCACCATATTTGTTGGAAACATTTTTGCGCCCAAGTACATCGGCCCCCTATCCGTGGCTGCGTACTCCTATATGGCGCTTGTGCCCATCATTCAGCCTCCCGTTATTCGCGCGCTTACCACCAAACATGAGAGGCGAATCCGGATGGACCTTGAAAAGGACGCGCAGGTAAAGAAGCCCGTGCTGATTGCGTTTCCCATTATTGTTACGCTGATTACCGGCTTTATTGCGCCGGACGGCGTGCCGCTGGTGGGCTCGCTTATGTTCGGCAACCTGATCCGCGAGTGCGGCGTGCTGGAGCGGCTTTCCAAGAGCGCGCAGAACGAACTGGCAAACCTGGTGACGCTGCTGCTGGGCATTACCATCGGCTCCACCATGGTGGCCTCCACGTTCCTGCAATGGGAAACGCTGCTGATTCTTTTGATTGGATTTTTGGCGTTTGTGTTTGATACGGCGGGCGGCGTGCTGTTTGCCAAGTTTATCAACCTGTTCCTTAAAAAGAAGATCAATCCCATGATTGGGGCGGCGGGCATATCCGCGTTTCCCATGTCTGCGCGCATTGTGCAAAAAATGGCGCAGAAAGAAGACCCGACCAACTTTGTGCTGATGCCCGCCATCAGCGCTAATGTCTCCGGACAGATTGGATCTGTTATTGCGGGCGCGGTTTTGATTTCCATGCTGATGGGCAGCTGACAGGAGGGTAATGAAATGTTGATGGATGCATTGAACTTAATGGGCGTTGGCGTCGGCTGTGTTTTTGCCGTGCTGGCCGTGTTCTTCTTTATTATAAAACTTCTTATGAAGATTTTTCCCAATAAGAAGGAATAACAGTAGTTTGGGCAGGCGTTTTTAACGGGCGCGGGATACTTTATAAAAGCTCCAGATTCTGAGCGGCTTGAGGGCGGTACCCTAAAAAAAGAGGCTTATGGCCATTTGCTTTGAGCAGGCGGCTCAGGCTGCCGACAAGCCCCAACTACGGCGTTATTTCTCCGCTTACTCCTCAGCGTAGGATAAACTACGTTTGCGTCGTAGTGCTTGAAATGCCTTATGTTTTGGGCTTTCAGCGGCCTTTCGTATAGTAAGAATATTGTGCTTTTGGATATTTTTAATCATTATGAACTTTATCATCAAGCTGGGCTGTTTGCTTTGAGCAAGCGGCTTTTTGTTTGGCCAGAGAAAACATATGTTTCATCTGTTGCCGATAGATTTATATATAAACCAGTGAAAAAATGGAGGAAAAGGGCATGAAAAGGGCATCCGGGATACTTATACTGGTTTGGGCGCTGGTGTTTGCGGCTCCGCCTGCGGCGCACGCGGCGGGCAGCGTGCCGCAAAAAATACTGGATATGCGTTCCAGTATTGTGCGCGTGGTGGATAGCGTGGGAAACGGCCAATTTTCTATGGGGACAGGATGGCCGGTGGGGACAAGTTCGCCCGTGCAGTATATTGTTACCAACAACCATGTGATCAACCAGAATACGGGTGCGGTGAGCGTATGGTACGGAGACCGGACTTTTGTAAACGCGACGGTGGAGGTGCAAAAGCCGGAGCAGGACCTGGCCATTTTAAAATTGGAAGTTCCGATTGCAGGCATGCAGCCCCTGGACGTTAATGACCGCTCCGACGCCAAAACGGGCGACTCTATTTATGCGCTTGGGTTTCCTGGCAGCGCGGACAGCTTTTCCCAAACCATAACCGCCAACGCGGACGATGTGACCGTGACGGACGGGATCATCAGCAGTGTGAAATCCGCTTCTATTATCCAAGGGGGCAGCCCCGTAAAGCTGCTGCAGATCAACGCGGCGGTGAATCCGGGGAATTCCGGCGGCCCGTTGCTGAATGAGTACGGCGAGGTGGTGGGGATCAATACGTTTGCGGCGCTTAACGCGCAAAACATCAACGCGGCAGTCAGCGCGGACGAACTGGTGGACATCCTGAAAGAACTGAATATTCCCTATATAGCGGGACAGACGCCACAGGAAGAAGGCGCTGCGCAGGCGGCGGATACCATGCGGATTACAATGGCAGCTGCCATTGCGGCAACGGCTATTTTAATTGCGATACTGGCGGCAACCAGGCGGCGGCGGACGTATTATACGCTGGAGCAATGGCTTGAAAATGCGGGTGGCAGGGTGCCTTTTGAAGAAGCGCTGGCCGTGCTGGAGCCGGTGATCAGAACCCTGGCGGCCATGCACGCAAAGGGAATCAGCCATTTGGATATGTGCCCGCAGAAAATTTTGCTGCACAAAAAAACGCTTCAAGGGTTACTTTTAAAGCCGGACCCTGTGGAGAAGATTGGCTGCAAGGTAATGATACGGCCAGGATATTCGCCGGCGGAGCAATACAAGGATGGGGGGGATATAGGCCCATGGACGGACGTATACGCTGTTGGCGCTCTTTTATACAGGATGGTGAGCGGATCGCCTCCACCCGATGCGATTACGCGGCTAGATAATGATTCCGAAATGCCCGCGGATATTCAAATGCGCCGCATCGGTGAAAACCACAGGCAGGCGTGGCTTAATTCGCTGCAAACGGAACCCCGCGGCAGAACTGCGGATTGCGGGCTTCTGGCGGAAAAGCTATACCCGGAAGCGGCCCGGTATGCGGTTTTGCGACCGTAAAACCAAGCGCCGGTTCCGTATGCCGTCACAATTGCTGCACCCCTTAATACAATATGGTAGGAACTCAAAGAAGGAGGGGGGAAAGGCATGGCAACGGAGAATTACGCGCTGTTGATGCCCGGCGGATATGCCAGCCGCGAGCCTTACCCGGAAATAAAGGCCGCAAAAAAAAGCAAAATGGCGGTGGATTTACTTCTGGAAGACTACAGCGGCAATGTGAGCGAGCTTACGGCAACGCTGCAATATATGTACCATAACTTTGTTATAAAGCCTTTTAACGAAAGCCTAGCCAATCTGCTGGAAAAAACGGCGATTGTGGAGATGATCCACCTGGAGGTGCTTGCGGCGGCCATTATAGCGCTGGGCGGCAAGCCCATTTATAAAACGGGGGATTATTTTAATCCGAAATACTGGTGCGCGGACACGATAAATTACGGAAAGAACCTGGAGGAGCGGCTGCAAAGCGATCTGGACTCTGAGTACAAAGCCATACGGAGATACAGGGAGCACATCAGCCGGATTGACGACCCCGGCATTCAGACGCTTCTAAAAAGGATCATACTGGACGAGGAAGTACATGTGGAGCTGTTTAAGGAAGCGCTGAAAAAGTATACAATCTGATAAGAACAAGACGGGCGGAAGCGCCCGTTGTTTGTATGCCCGGAAACCGCCAGAAATGGCAAATATCTTGCAACACATTTGCCTGCGTGATATACTTGAACAGTTATAATAATCAAAAATCACACAGGAGGTTAGCAAAGTTCTATGGATTTAAAACCTTTTATCCGGGGAGTTCCTGACTGGCCAATCAAAGGCATTCTTTTTTATGATATCACCACCCTGCTGCAGGACGCGAAGCTTTTAAAGTATGTGGTGGACGCTATGGCCGAGCCTTTTAAAGAAACAAAAATAGACAAAATTGTGGCGATTGACGCCCGCGGGTTTCTGCTGGCTACGCCCATTGCATATAACATAGGATGCGGCGTGAGCCTGGTGCGCAAGGAAGGAAAGCTGCCTTATAAATGTATTAAGGAAAGCTACGCAAAAGAATATGGCATGGATACCCTGTGCATGCACGAGGATACCATAACAAAAGGCGAGAAAGTGTTGATTGTTGACGACCTGCTGGCAACCGGTGGTACCCTGGAAGCCACCGTTAAAATGGTTGAGCGTCTGGGAGGCGAAGTGGCTGGCATCAGCTTTATTGTGGATCTGCCGTTTTTGGGCGGAAGAGAAAAATTATCCAAGTATAAACTGCATTGGCTGGTGAGCTACGATGGCGAATAAAATAGGTATTATTGGCGGCAGCGGCCTGGACGACCCCGATATTTTAAAGAATCCGAAAGAAATTGAAATGGACACGCCCTATGGCAAACCGTCGGACAGGCTGGTGTGCGGGACCATTGGCAGCACAGAAGTTGTGATTTTGGCAAGGCATTCCAAGCAGCACAGCATATCGCCCACCAAGGTGCCTTTCCGCGCCAACATTTGGGCCTTAAAAGAGGCTGGCTGCACGCATATACTGGCAACCACGGCCTGCGGCTCCCTGAAGGAAGAGATGGAGCCGGGCGACTTGTGTTTTATCGATCAGTTTATTGACTGGACCAAACTGCGGACGCTGACGTTTTTTGAGGACGAAGTTGTACACACCCCCATGGCTGAGCCGTTTGACGCGGAATTGCGGAAAAAACTGATTGCTGTGGCAAGTGATTTTGGATTTAAGCACCATACAAAGGGCACCATGATTACCATTGAAGGCCCCAGGTTTTCCACCAAGGCGGAATCAAAAATGTTCCAACTGGTGGGCGCGGAACTGATCAATATGTCCACGGTGCCGGAAGTTTCTCTCGCCAATGAACTGGGCATCCCGTACCAGTCCATTGCCATGGTGACGGATTACGACTGCTGGAAGGAAGGCGAGGAATCGGTATCCATGGAGCTGGTTTTAAAGAGAATGAGCGAGAATGCGGAAAAAGTGAAGAAGCTGCTGATCAAAACAGTGGAATCATTTTAGTCAAAGATAAAGGGAAGAGAGCGCAAGCTCTCTTTTTTTAGTAATATTACAAATTTTTATCCAAAGGCTCTACGGCCTTTTCATTTTTACGCTTATTAAGTTCGGGAATAGCTAATTTCCATATATATGGAGTAAGGCGGTATGCAAGAATCCAAATTACCAGTGCTTTGACTGGGATCATGATTGCATTTTGTAGGATACGCGCCGGTAATACCGCCAGATAACCTTCACCGGTCATCATATGCACCCAATATGTACTCAATCCTAAACTAATAAAAACGCCTTGAACAATACAAACTAAAATAATACGCCATAATTGTTTAGGTTTACGGTAAAGTATGAGGCCGTATACCAATCCGTTCAGGGCAGCAGACACGGTATAACCCGGAAAATAGATGCCTAATCCTTGCGGAAACAAAAGCGCGCCGAGAATGTCAGCAATTGCCGAACTGACAGTTGCGCAAACGGGGCCGAATACGATTGCATTTATAGCCAGTGGCACAAAAGAGAAACTGATTGATACTATGGGCGTCATAATACCTGCAAAACGCCCCAATATTACTTGCAATGCAATAAGCAAAGCCATATAGGCAATTTTCTGTGTTTTACTAAAATTCATCATTTCCCTCTGCTTCATTGAGCAGCCTGGTAAGTACGGCCTGAAGTTTAACCTGTGCTGCAACAAAGAGCGTTTCATCCCAGTTTTGTCCAGAAATCCATACCTGTTATGTCTTCGGTCTTGACCCGGTTGAGATCTATAACATACCGGCTGATATTAGGCGATATGACCGTGGTGCCCATGTCGGGTAAAAAAGCATACAGTTCTTTAAGAAACCAATCCGTGCTGGACAAAACCACTCCAGGTAACATAGTTGAAACGTATGTCATTTGGTACAAAGGTACCACTATGTGGTATGCTCACCAGCACAGGATATTTATGGTTGTTCGGGAATATTAAATAAATCCATATATTCCACTTTCATCTTTTCTGTTCGTTTTTTACAGCTATCCAGAATTCACATTTTGAACAGTATTCAAAAGGATGTGTAAATACCTCGCGAGCAGGGTATACCTTCATCTCAGCAGTTTGGGCTGTTTCATAATCAGTAAATGGCAGCCATTCAGTAAAAAATCGTTTATTGGCTTCCTCATAAGTCAGCAGTTGCCTTCCAAAGTATGTGAATATCGCCCATTTTGTGGCCGGTATCACTATCTCGGACATATTACGTGGTTTAGGCTTATCTGTTTGAACTGCTAGGTAATACAATGGATTTCGGGGGTCAACATCACTTATAAGTCCGCAGACGGTCGAATCCATATTACCGTCAAGTTCAATTATCTTGCGAAGCATGCCATTAGCGGCCAGCTCTTTCCAAAACTTACCGTAATGTTTTTCGTATTGAGAAATATTGTTGGGCAACGGCAAGGTAACTCCTACAAACCGCATTGCTTCCCGTTCCTCTATACGATAGCGAAGCCTGCCGGTACCACCGACTGATACCGAGAAATGCAATTGTGGATAGGAATTAAGTTCGGTACCGGGTAATCTTGACGCCGAAGGAGATACGCCGTGAACGGCCTGAAAGGCACGATGAAATGACGCCGGGGATATATATCCGTATTTCGCCCCAATATCCTGTACCTTTTCATTACTGTTTTGTAAATCGAAGGCTGCCTGAGTCATGCGCCGCTGACGAATATACTCCGAAAGAGGAATCCCGACAACATAGGAAAACATTCTGTGAAAATAATTTGTTGAACAGCAGGCAATCTTAGCGGCTTCCTCATAGCTGATTTCGCTGTCAAGATTTTGCTCGATATAACCAATTGCCTGTGAAAATCGTTTTAACCACTCCATCTATATTAACATCCATTGGTAAAATTTATTATATATTACTATAACATAATATTCTGTTTTTCTTTTCTCTTTTCATGTCCTCCTATGTAAAGACGGTCAATTTCTAAAATAAGCGCCGATTCTCGGACGCTTGACTAGATGTATTTTGAATACAACAAAAACGGGCGATTCCGTTAATTGCCCGTTTATTTATTGTGTTTATACCGCCACAATAGTTTTTTGTTCTATTTCTGTCTCAAAATGCCATTGTAAATGGCATTTTGCATTGAAGTCTTTTGCCTTTTCTTCAGAAAAAAAGCGGGGGCGCGGGGCGCAGCCACAAAAATGCTAGAATTTAAGATTCATAAAATCAAACGTTGCGAAGTAATCCGCAGGGGTTTCCGCGCGGCGGATCATCTGCACGCTGCCGTCTTCCTTTAAAAGCAATTCAGAGGAGCGCAATTTGCCATTATAATTATAGCCCATTGCAAATCCGTGCGCGCCGGTATCGTGGATCAGGAGCAGATCGCCAATCCCTGTTTTGGGCAGCTTGCGGTTTACAGCGAATTTATCGTTGTTCTCGCACAGGCCGCCGGTCACGTCGTATGTATGCTTGGCAGGTTCGTTTTCCTTGCCCATTACGGTGATGTGGTGGTACGCGCCATACATGGCGGGCCGCATCAGGTTCGCGGCGCAGGCGTCCAGGCCCAGGTAGTTTCTGTAGGTCTGTTTTTCATGGATCACGCGGGAAACAAGGCACCCGTATGGCCCCAGCATGTAGCGCCCAAGCTCTGTAAACAGAGAAACGTGTCCCAGGCCTTCGGGCACGAGTATCTTTTCGTATTCGCGGCGCACGCCTTCGCTGATGTGGAAGATGTCCGCTTTCTTTTGGTCCGGCTTGTAGGGGATGCCGATGCCGCCCGAAAGGTTGACGAACGTCACGTCCGCTCCCGCCTGTTTCAGTTCCACGGCCAGCTTGAATAAAATGCGGGCCAGGTATGCGTAATAATCCTCGTGCGTGGTATTGCTTACCAAAAACGCGTGCAGGCCAAATTCTGTAACCCCTTCGCGGATGGCGGCCCGGCAGGCGGAGACGATTTGCTTGTGCGTCATGCCATACTTGGCTTCGCCCGGATTATCCATAATATCGTTCTGTATGGTAAAGTTGCCGCCGGGGTTAAAGCGGAAGCACAGCGTTTTAGGCAGCGGCCCCAGCTTTTTAAGATGGTCTATATCCGTAATATCGTCCAGGTTGATGATGGCGTTCAGTTTTGAAGCCAGTTGGTAGTCCTCCTGGGGGGTGGCGTTGGAGGAAAACATAATATCCCGGCCGGAAAAGCCGGCTGCCTGGCTAAGCTGCAGCTCTGTATAAGAAGAACAATCCGCGCCGCAGCCCTCTTCTTTTAATATCTGCAATATCACCGGATTGGGCGTGGCTTTCACGGCAAAATACTCCCTGTATCCCTTGTTCCAGGAGAATGCCCGCATAAGTTCCCGTGCGTTTTCGCGTATGCCTTTTTCGTCGTACAAATAGAAGGGAGTGGGATACGTTTTTATTATTTCATTTAATTGCTCCAGGGTTACAAACGGTTTTTTCAATGGCGCATCTCCTTGCCGTTATAGATTATAATGAAAGCTCAATCAGCTTGATCTCGTTTTTGATGGATTCCTTGATCAGGTCCACCAGGTTTTGCTTCTTGGAAAACAGGCAGGTGGATTCGTCCCCGCCGCCAACCTCGCCGGTCAAAACGATCTGCGAATCGCAAATTAGGCGTATCTGTCCGTCGGAGGCATCCGTGTAATACAGAATGGCGCCGGGCAGCGTATAGGGCCGGTTTGTAATAATCACTACCTTAAGCCCGCGTGTTATGGCTTCCGAAAGCTCGGACTCAAAGGCTTTTAAGTGCCGGGAGGAAAGGGACAGGTATAGCCGAAGCTGCGCGTCTGCAATCATGTTCCGGATCTTTGCGCCAATATGCCTGTCTCCACGGATGGTGATATACCCTTCCGTTTCTTCTTTTAGCAAAGGCATGCCGCATACGATTTGGCGTTTAAGATCGCTGAGCTGGCGTATTTTGTTGCGGCAGAATTCGTCTGGGGAAAGCGGGGCATAGCGCGTGGCCGAACCCTCTATAATACATGCCGCGCCTTTGTCCACCAGGGAAGCCAAAGTGGTATAGGCGTTTGAACGCGATATGCCGGTGAGTTTGGATACCTCATATCCCGTGAGGGCGCCTTCCGTATGCAGTGTGATATATACGTTTGCTTCCTGCCTGGTTAAGCCAAAGGCAATCAGCATTTCAATGATATCCATGGCCTTCCTTTAGCGTTTTATCCTGTTAAACGTTGTTCCTTTATAAGAACACTATACATGCGATAGCCAAAGTTGTCAATTCCTGTTTTAAAAAATCCGTTTTTTTGATATAATCAGCAATAGGCATTCAAACCGAATGGAGATATAAGATGAAAAAAATTGCAGATAGCCTGACCGATCTGGTCGGAAATACGCCCATGCTGAACCTTGGGCGGTATGCGCGTGAAAAAGGTGCAAAAGCGCGGATCATAGCCAAGCTTGAATACGCGAACCCATTGTTCTCCGTAAAGGACAGGGTTGGCCTGGCCATGATTGAAGACGCGGAGGCGCGGGGGCTTTTGAAAAAAGGCTCGGTGATCATAGAGCCTACCAGCGGCAATACCGGCATTGCGCTTGCGTTTGCCGCCGCCGCGCGCGGTTATGGGGCCATTATTGTAATGCCGGACACCATGAGCATAGAGCGCCAGAAGATGCTCCGGCACCTGGGCGCGCAGGTGGTGCTGTCGGACGGGAAACTGGGTATGGAAGGCGCAATCTCCAAGGCAAAAGAACTGGCGGAAGAGATCAGGGGTTCCTATATTCCCGGCCAGTTTGACAACCCCGCCAACCCGGACGCGCATTACCGGACGACCGGGCAGGAGATATGGCGGGATACGGACGGAGAAGTGGATATATTTATTGCCGGTGTTGGAACGGGCGGCACGCTTGCGGGCGTTGGCCGCGCGCTCAAAGAGAAAAATCCGGATGTGCGGATTATTGCCGTGGAACCCGGCGGCTCCAATGTTCTTTCCGGTGGAAAACCGGGTCCCAATGCCATACAGGGGCTGGGAGCGGGGTTTGTTCCGGCAGTGTATGACGCGGAGGTGGTGGACGAAGTGATTGCCGTTTCCGACGCGAAATCGTTTGACGAGGCGCGGCTTGCGGCCAGGCTGGAAGGGCTGCCGGTAGGCATATCGTCCGGCGCGGCGCTGGCCGCAGCGGCGCAGGTTGCTGCGCGGCCGGAAAACCAGGGGAAGACGATTGTGGTGCTTCTGCCCGACGCGGCCGAACGCTATATGTCCACACCTCTTTTTGACTAATTTATGAACAGTTGCCCCAAGTGGTGGCAAATTTCGTTTGTGCATGCTACAATAGGCGTGTTGCGCAAAAAAAGAAAGTAACGGAGGCACTATGACAGAAGTTGCAACTGTAGCATCTATGTTTGATTACTTAAAAATTATTGGCACTGCAATGGTGCCGGTTTGGGAATTGAAGGGAACCATTCTTGCTTTTGGTTTTGGAACCGATATCCCAAGGTGGACGCTTTATTTTCTGTCCGAACTGGGTTGCGCGATACCCGTTCCGTTCATCTTGCTGTTTATCAAAGCCATTATTCACAGAATGTCCAGAAGCAGGATCAAGCTCTTTAACCGTTTTTCAAACTGGCTGCTGGGGAAAGTTGAAAAGAACCGTGCGAAAATTGATAAATACGGATATTGGGCATTGTTTGTTTTTGTTGCTATCCCTCTTCCTGGGACAGGTGTTTGGACGGGCTCTCTGCTAGGCGCCATGATGGACATGAAGATGAAAAAGGCGCTGCCTGTTATCCTGTTGGGCAATGTTGTGGCAGGCTTGCTGATTCTTGCCATAGTTTTTGGCGTTGACCATCTGTTTTAATCGACGAAATTTATTGAAATGTTGGGCTGTCGGTAAGATGAGCCGGGCAGGGAAGGGTTAAATGAACTTTATTGATATCGTGCTGCATTTGGACCATTATCTTGGCAACTATGTGATTCCTACCTTTGGCATATGGACATATATAATACTGTTTGCGATTGTTTTTATTGAAACGGGTATTGTTGTGTTTCCTTTTTTGCCGGGCGATTCACTGCTTTTTGTTACGGGCGCGCTGGCCGCGGCAGGCGCAACTGTATCTTTAGGCGAAAGCTTTATATGGATCATTGTGGTGGTGCTGATAGCCGCTGCTATTTTGGGGAATATGACCAATTACTTCATAGGCAAGGCGATAGGACCCAAAATATTCAGCAAGGAAGGAAATCGCTTTTTTAATAAAAAGCATTTGATGCAGGCCCATGCCATGTTTGAAAAGTTTGGCGGAAAAATTGTGATCATATCGCGGTTTATACCTTTTGTTCGTGATTTTGCGCCGTTTGTGGCGGGCGTTGGCACCATGACATACGGGCGGTTTATGTTTTACAATATTATTGGCGGCGTTTCCTGGGTTTCGGCCTGCACGGCAGCCGGTTACTTTTTTGGCAATATTCCGTTTATTAAAGAGAATTTTTCGCTGGTGATACTCGCGATTGTGTTTGTTTCTGTAATACCCATGTTAATCATGTATCTGAATGAAAAATCCAAGGAAAAGAAGAATGCGGAAGCGAACTGATTCAGCTTGATGGAACACCCCGGACCGGGTAACCGGACGGGGTGTTTTCGTTCATACATATAAGCATTTGTTGTAAAATAGTGGTTTTGCTAAAAAGTAAAATTATTTTGTAAAATATAAAAACGTGTTATACTAATAGCAGTATGACCTTTTTTTGTGGCGGCATATGCGCAATTTAAGTTTTGGGTAAAAAAGCCGATAAAAATAAGGGGGGTTGGTTTTATTTGGCTAGGTATTTGTATAAAGCGGTAAACGTGGACGGCAAAAACATGCAGGGCGCCATAGAAGCAGAAACGGCGGAAAGCTTTAAGGCCCAGTTGAAGCAGGCGGGTCTGTTTTGCCTGTCTTATTCTTTGGAAGAAGAAGCCGCGCCCGCCGCCATAACTTTTGGCGGAAAAATCCCCTTAAAGGAATTATCCGTAATTTGCAGGCAGTTTGCCGCCATGCTGAACGCCGGAATCAGCGTTGTGAAATGCCTGGACGTATTGTGCCAGCAGACCGCAAACCAGCATGTCAAAAACGTTTTGGACGGGGTGATGCAGGATGTGCGCAGGGGTTCTTCTCTGCACCATGCAATGAGCAACCAAGAAAACGCTTTTCCGTTTTACCTCATCAGCTCGGTGGAGTCCGGAGAGGAAAGCGGCACGCTGGACGCGGTGATGAACCGTATGGCGGAATATTTTGAAAAGCAGTACAAAACCGCCGCCAGTATCCGTTCTTCGCTTACATATCCCATTATTCTGGCCATCCTTTGCATCATTGTTGTTATTGGAATGCTAACCTTTGTGGTTCCGCAGTTTGTTTCCATGTTTGCGACTTCGGGCACGCAGCTGCCCGGCCCTACCCAGGCGCTCATTGCCATCAGTGATTTTATGGTAAACCAGTGGTATGTTGTAGCGCTGGTGGCAGCCGCGGTAGCTGCACTGGTATTTTTATTGAAGAGGATGCCTTCCACCAGGTCGGGCTGGGATAAGGGACTGCTTAATATGCCTATTGTAGGCAAGATGCGGCGGGTGGTTATAACAGCCAAGTTTGCGCATACGCTTTCTACGCTTACATCCAGCGGCATATCCATGCTGGTGGCCCTGGAAGTGGTATCCCGTGTAATTGGCAACTGGTATGTTGCGGACTGCGTTGCCATTATGATCGAGGATCTTAAAAAAGGCCTTTCTTTAAGCCAGTCGCTGCGCAAATTTGATGTTTTTCCGCCTATGTTTAAATCCATGGTGGCCATAGGCGAGGAATCAGGCCAAATTGACAGCCTGCTTGAAAAAACGGCCGCCTTTTATGACGACGAGTCCGACATTGCGATCAAGCGGATGGTTTCCATGGTGGAACCGCTGATGATCATTATTATGGCGGTGATCATTGGGTTTATTGTGATTGCGATTATTCTGCCGATTTATACCATGTACCAGAACATGTATTCTTGATTTGATTAGTTTAGAGCAGGGGTGTATGAAATGCTGACGATTGACATAGGAAGCCGGAATATAAAAATAATATATGCCGATCCTTCGCCCAAAAACGTGGCGCTGAAAAGCCAGATATTGCTGGAGACACCGGAAAACGCCGTCTCGAACGGCCTGGTGGTTGATTTTGACAGCGTGGTGGAAGCAATACGAGATACGCTGGAAGAATATGAAGTGAAGGAAAAACGGGCGTCTGTTGTGATTACCAGCCCGGAAATTGTGATCCGCGAGATTAAGCTGCCCAAAACGGACCCCAAGAACATAGACATGATTGTGTACAACGAGGTGGAATCTTTTTTGGGGGACGATAACTATAAGGTGGAGTATTTTCTGCAGACGCAGGAGGACGGGGTGAACCGGGCGTATACCTTTGGGCTGCCCACGCGCGTATCTGAATCTTACCGGAAAATGCTTTTGCAGATTGGGCTTGTTCCGGTGGCGCTGGACGTGGGGCCAAACGTCATCCGCAAGCTGGTTTCGTGGGGCAACCTGATCAAACAGTCGGGAGAGCAGCGAATGGACGTGATTGCGGATATTGGCTATAATTTTATCAGCTTTAACATATTCGAGAAAAAGATACTGGTCTACAGCCGCTGCGTTAAAATAGAAGTGGACGAAGCCGTTAAAAAACATGTGGATACGCTGCAGGACAAGATGAAACGCGAGCTTGAACAGGACGCGGATTTTACCGCTTACCTTGGCGCAGTGGGAGACGAGATACAGCGCATATTGCAGTTTTTGATTTCCAGCGATTTCCGGGTAAAAGAAACCAAGCTGTTCATTTGCGGCGGCGCCGCAAACTTTGCGGGCATGACGGAGTTGCTGCACGATTATCTGAATGCGGACGTGCACCTGATAGAGAGCAGGCGGAGCCCCACATTCCGGGACGAAAGCCTGAAGGAATTCATCAATGCGCTTGGCGCGCAGGTAAGACTGTGAGGTGGCCCTGGTGAGAGATATCAATCTTTTTGAAGGAATTAAAAAAAGCGCGCCGCAAAAAACATCCAGAGGTTTTTCTTTTGGGTTTGTGCTGCTGATCCTATGCGCGGTGGTGCTGGGCGGCTTTTATGGATATTTAAAATACGCGGAGGCGTCTCTGGATTCCCAGATAGATGCTGCGGCGCAAAACATTGCAATGCTCCAGGCGGGCGAGCCGGGCGCGGGCAACACGGGGGACAAGCAAAACCAGCTGATTGCCATTGGCGCATACAACACCGCTTTAACCGGGTTTCAGAAAGAGCTGGGGGCTTTTCCCAAGCTGAATCTGGCGCTGCTGAACGATATAGCCAAATGCATGCCTTCCGATGTAACGGTGAGCGGCATAAATATGCAGGACGGGGTGCTTACGCTGACCGGCGTTGCGGCCGGTGCGGATTCTCCGGCCAACTTTGCAGCCGCCCTTAAAACATCCGCTTACTTTGATGCGGTAGTGTATGCCGGAAGCAACTATATGGCCCCTGAAACGCCGGGCACAGCCGGTAAATACCAGTATTCTGTGGGTTGCCACTTGAAAGGGGGCGTGGCGCAATGAAACTGACACGGCGTGAAGTTACACTGTTGTTTTTACTGGGCATTGTTGCGCTGATATATTTCAGCGTTACGTACCTGATTCTGCCGCAGTACCAGTCGTATACGGACAAGCAGGTCCAGCTTGACACCTTAAGCGCGCAACTGGCTGCCCAGGGGGCAAACACAAGCTCGCTGGATACGCAGATCAGCCAGGCCAAAGCAAAATCAGAAGAACTCTCCAAGCCTTTTGCGCAAAGTATAGACCGCGAGCAGCTTGAATATTGGGTGGATACGCTGCTTGGGCAAAACGGATTGACCAAAATATCCACCTCCTATTCCAACCTGACGCCCGCATATCCGGATTATGGAACGGGAACTGCGGGGCAGGCGGGCGCGCAACCGACGGGACTTACACTGCAGGAAGCGGCGAATGCGGCAAACGGCATTCAAACGCCCGCTCCTTCCGATAGCGCGGCAGCTTCCGCCCAACCTGCGGCTTCGGACGCGGCCAATCCGCAGAATGCGGCTCAGGCCCTGAACGCAAGCCCCAGCCCGGAGGCCACGCAAAAACCGGGCCTTGATTGCGAACAGCTTACGCTTACCGCTTCGGGCAGTTACGAGGGTATATCCAAGTTTATGGACGCCTTATACGCAAGCGGACGCGCGCTTACGGTGGATGCGTTCGGGATATCCAGCGACTCAACGGGCGCAAAAACCCTTGCCATAACCGTGCGCTTCTACAGCGCGCCCCTGCTCTCGGGCAGCGCCGAGAGCTACAGCTTTCCATCTCCGGCGGGCCAGAGCGTTTTGATGACCGCGGCCCCGGCGCCAACGCCAACGCCCGCGGCGTCCGAGTCTGCTCCGGCGCAGTAAAGGGGTAGATCAAGATGTTTAAATCCAGGCGCGGCGCATCCATGGTTCTTGTCATAATGCTCATGGCCTTTGTGATGATTATAGGCCTGGGCGTTGTTGCCGTTGCCGGAAGCTCCTCTGGGCAGACCAGCGTGAATTTATCCCAGAGGCAGGCGGATCTGACCGCAAAGTCTGTGCTGGATGCGGTAATATCCCAGATAAAAGCAGGGAATATAGTGCCCGACGCTACTAAAACCATTAACGGCGGAACCAGTTCCAGCCCCCTTTCGGATTCAAAACTTGGGACTTATATCTATACTATAAGCAGTTATAAGGGTTCCACAACAGACTTTAAAATTGCTGTGGATGCCTGGTATCCAAAGTGGAAGCAGGGCAGCGAATCCAAGATGTACAGTGTGGTTCACGGCACAATCAACCAGACCGGCACCTTAAGCATGATAGCTCAGTCAACAGGGCTGCCGCCTACCGTCAGCGATTCTTTTGTATCTAATTATATAGATGGGGATATGAAGATAATTGATACCGGTAAGGACATAACCTTAAGTTCCGGTACCGTTACAGGTGATATTGATATTGACGGAAATTTAATTAGCAGTTTTTCTCTTGGTTCTGCAGCCAAGCCGATCACGATACGTGCAACAGGCAATGTTACTATTAATAACGGTGCTGTATATGCGGATATTATTTCGGGTGGAAATGTTACCTTTTCGGGAGGTTCATCGCTTACGGGTTCTATAAAGGCCGCCGGAAGCGTAACGATTAAAGACAATAGGACGATTAACGGAACGATATCTGCAAACGGTTATATTTACAATCAAAACGGTGTGATTAACGGTGACGTCCATACAAACGGTACTTTTCAAATGGATAATGGATCTGTCCGCAACATATATGCTATAGGTAAAGTTACCATTAACAATGGTTCAGTAAACGGTAATATATATACAAACGGCGGGGCTCCTTATTTTCCGTCATGGCTGTATTTTGGAGGAACAGTATATACGGGAACCGCTACTCAAGTAACGCAAACAACAGTAACAATAGATACAACTGCCCCAGCCGTATGGTCGGTATCGGGTACTTTAAGAAGTACAATGGCCGCCAATCAAAAGAACCTAAACTTGGCTGCGCAGAGTGCTTATTATTATGTAGATCAAAGTTGCACCCTTATGTTATCTGGATTTGCATATGACTCAAAGGTTGTATTTGATACAACAAAAAGCAATCAGGATTTGTATATAACCCTGAAATCATCTGATGGCAGCAACACTGTGAATATAACCAACGGCGTGGATTTTCTTACATTAGGAACCCATAATGTATATATTTTATTGGACGACGGAAACAACAATTACGTAAACCTGAATACGACAGGAAATGGGCCCATGTCTGTTTTTGGAAATATTAATTATTTTAATAACCAAAATGTTACTGAGACTCCAACTTTATATATTGTTACAACATTTCAACCGAATGCGAACCTCTCATCCAATGCAAAAATAACGTTTAATGACGGATATATGCTGTATGGATTTATTTATGCTCCTTATTACACAACTGCGGACATGGAAAACGGTACCTATAATGGCACGCCGAAATTGTATGGGGCTATAACGGCTTCAAGCATTATATTTAATTCATGGACTACGATGACATATAAATACATGGCTCCAAATATAAGCAGCGGCGGTTCGGGCGGCAGCTCGGGCGGCTGGACATACGATAAAACAGTAGGCACCTATGTGGGCAATTGAGAAGGGAGGCGGCAGTATGAAAAAAACTAAAAAAGCGTTTACGCTGGTGGAAATGATCGTAAGCCTTGCGCTCATCGCCATTGTTTCCGTTATGCTTTTAAGCATTCTGGTTCCCGCCGCCAACCTGCAGAGCGCGGCGGAAAAGAGGAATATTGGGCTGAACAATGCCGCTGCCGCGCTGGAACAGGATACGCCAAATGCCGTACCCAGTTCCGCTTCCATCAACCTTGGCAACGGCATAACCTGCGGCGGCACGCTGTATACCTCCAAGGATGCAAACAGCGGCATATCGCTTTATGCGTTTGTGCCGTCCGGTTCATAAAGGTGCGCAGAATGAAGAAGAGCAAAAAGGGCTTTACGCTGGTGGAAATGGTGGTTGTGATCGCGCTGGTCGCAATTCTGGGCGTGGCGGTGGTATCCATTATGACGCCCGCGGGAAACATGTTTGCCAAAATGCAGAAGCAGGCGCAGGCTAAAATGATTGCAAGCGGCGTGATGCAGGTGGTGGAGCCGCAGGCGCGGTTTGGGACAAATCTTAAAATAGTAAGCAGCGTTGTTTCCGGGGATTCCAACAGGTATCTGTATGCAAGCGGCGGCAAACTGCTCATGAGGGATACCGGCAAAGCCTCCGCAACCGACGTTTTTGGATCGGACTATTATAATGGATATACGGTGGAAATGACGTGCAGCAGTTCCGGCAATTCGGTGCAGATCACGGTAAAAGCCAAGTATGCCACGGATGATACCATTGCCAGTTCGCTGACCACCACCATACAAAACCAGAACACGGCGAACGTAACCGACAGCGGAGGAAGCATTGATTATCTGTGCTACCAATGGCTCACAGAGCCTGTTGCGTCCGCCTAGAGCTGCAGGCCGATTGCGGAGAGATACCATGTGATGACGGGCCCGCCCAAAAACATGGAGAATATGATTCCGAATGAGAGCATGGGGACAAAGGGAATTTCGTCCCGGCGTTTTTTGATCCGGAGCGCCAGCAGAAAAACGCTTAGCGCCGCGCCAAAGAGTACGGCCGCAAACAGCGCAAAGAGTGAAAGGCGTATGCCCAGAATAAGTCCGGCGGCGGCCATCAGCTTAACGTCTCCAAAGCCCATTGCGGCGCCCTTGGAGAAAATGTGGATCAGCAGCAGGGGGCCTGCCGCGGCGGCTACGCCCCAAAGGCGGCTATGCCAGGCGGCATCGGGGATAAGGAAAGAGATTGCGCCCGCTATGGCAAGGGCAATGGATACGCCGTCCGGTATCTCCATGGTGAGTATGTCTATCATGGAAGCCGTGATTAAAACGGATATTGTAATCCAGGCCACAAGCGTTTGAAGCCCTGCGCCCCATACATAAAACGAAAGCAGGAACAGCGCTCCCGTGGCCAGTTCAACAACCGGGTAAACGGGACTGATGGGTTCCCGGCAATAGCGGCACCGGCCGCGCAAAAACAGAAAGCTGAAGACAGGGACCAGGTCCCGCGCGCGCAGGCGGTGGCTGCATTGGGGGCATACGGAAGAGCCCCTGGCAACGGACAGGCCGTTTGGAATGCGGTAGATGCATACGTTTAAAAAACTGCCTATGCACATCCCCAGCGCAAGCGCAAAGGGCCAAAAAACATCGAATGGTAACATAGGTTTATTATATTGGATGATGCGGCCTGATTACAACAGGAAAATATAAAATGATTGACAAGAACAGGTGAAGTAATATGGCGGAAAGAAACGTGCAGATTGGCCAGATACTGCTCAGGGAAAACCTGATAACGGATCGGCAGTTGGAGGAAGCCCTGCTTTTGCAAAAGCAAACGGGGCAGAAAATAGGGGACATACTGGTTAAAAAGGGGTATGTGAGCGAGACGGACTTTACCCGCGCGCTTGCGTTGCGCCTGAAAACGGATTACATCAACCTGGCGAACATAAAAATCAATCCCGCGGTGGTGCATCTGATCCGGGAAGATTTTGCGCGTTCAAACGGCCTCCTGGCCATTGAAAAGCGGGGCAAGACCCTGTTTGTGGCTATGAGCGATCCTATGAACTTTTATGTGATAGAAGACCTGCATTTTATGACGGGCATGGATATTCGCCCGGTAATATCGCCGCCCTCCTCCATTTACCGGGCGATAGACGAATACTATATGGGCCGGGTGACCAGCGAAGCGGCCAAGGATGTGAACAAGGAATTCACGACCAGCCTGGAGAGCGACCTGGTGAATATAGAAACCAGCCTGGACGACCGGGTGGACAACGCGCCGGTGGTGCGTCTGGTGAACTCCATGATTTTGCAGGCGGCCAAGCTGGGCGCGAGCGACATCCATATTGAACCGAACAGGGAGGATACGCGGGTGCGCATGCGCGTGGACGGGCATCTGCGGGACGTTTTAAAGCTGAGCGCAAACGCCCACGCGTCCGTTGTGACGCGCCTTAAAATCATGTCTTCCATGAACATTGCGGAAAAACGCCTGCCGCTGGACGGCAGGTGCGAAACAGAGATAGAGGGCGTGATGCTGGATATGCGTATTTCCACGCTTCCCACCGTGTATGGGGAAAAAGTGGTGATCCGCCTGCTGCCCAGTTCCTACACCAACAACCTTGCCACCAAGGAGGCGCTGGGGTTCAGCAAAGTCAACCTTGCCATGTTCGATAAGCTGGTGCAGATTGCGCACGGCGTTATTTTGGTGACAGGCCCCACGGGAAGCGGCAAAACTACAACGCTCTACACAATGATCAACGAGATTATGACGCCGGAGATTAATATTGTGACGATTGAGGACCCGGTGGAGTACAAGATAGACGGCGCGAACCAGATGCAGATTAACGAAAAAGCGGGACTCACGTTTGCGAGCGGCCTTAGGTCCATTTTGCGCCAGGATCCGGACGTGATCATGATCGGCGAGATTCGCGACGGGGAAACCGCGTCCATCGCTATCCGGGCGGCCATTACGGGGCACATCGTTTTATCCACGTTGCATACCAACGACGCCGCGACCTCTGTGAACAGGCTGATTGATATGGGTGTAAAGCCGTATCTTGTCTCCTCCGCGGTCTCGGGCGTGATTGCCCAGCGGCTTGTGCGCAGGATATGCCCGGAGTGCAAAAAATCGTATGTGGCAACGCAGCGGGAACTGGATATACTGGGCATTCGCGAGCCCGTGCGGCTGTACAAGGGCGAGGGGTGTTCTGCCTGCAATTTTACGGGGTATAAAGGCAGGACAGCCATACATGAGATTATTGTTATGGATAATAACCTGCGCGGCATGATTACAAGGGAAGAGAGCGGCGAAGCCATTCTGGCCTACGCGGTGCAACACGGCACCGTTACCTTGAAGCAGGACATGGTCGCGCGCGTTTTGGCAGGAGATTCTACCGTGGACGAATTGCTGGATGCAACGTATACGGTTTAGGAGGAGCTATGGAAACGATTGACGAGCTAATTAAACTGGCAATAGAGCAGAATGCGTCCGACCTGCATATTACGGTGGGTTTGCCGCCCATTTTGCGCATAGACGGAAAGATTATGCCTGTGCCGGGATATAAGAAACTGCTGCCGGATGATGTGCGTGAGATGGTGATGCCCATTGTGCCCGAGAACCGGCAGCCGGACCTGGAAAGCAAGGGGGACGCGGATTTCGCATTCGTTTCCAACCACAACAGGATGCGCGTAAACGTGTTTAAGCAGCGGGGCAGCCTGGCGGCGGCGTTCCGCATTCTGGCGACGCAGCTGCCCACGCTGGAAGGGCTTAAAATGCCGGAAATCATCGGGCAGCTTGCCATGACGCCAAGGGGTCTGCTCCTTGTAACCGGCCCCACGGGCAGTGGAAAATCCACCACTTTGGCCGCCATGATCAACCATATCAACCATGCGCGCTCCTGCAACATTATTACCATAGAGGACCCCATTGAGTATCTGCACAGGCACAACACCTGCATTGTAAACCAGCGGGAACTGGGAGACGATACCTGCGGCTTTGCCAGCGCCCTGCGCGCCGCGCTGCGGGAGGACCCGGACATCATACTGGTGGGCGAGATGCGCGACCTGGATACGATATCCGCGGCGATTACGGCGGCGGAGACGGGGCATCTGGTGCTATCCACCCTGCATACCTCCGGCGCGGCCAGCAGCATAGACAGGATTATAGACGTATACCCCCCAAACCAGCAGCAGCAGGTGCGCATACAGCTTGCGGATATTCTGCAGGGGGTTATTACGCAACAGCTTTTGCCCCGGGCAAACATGCCGGGCCGTATGGCCGCCATGGAGATACTGGTGCGCACAGACGCGGTTTCTAACCTGATACGCGAGGGAAAGACGCACCAGATAGACAGTTTTATTCAGACCGGCAAACAGTTTGGCATGCAGAGCATGGACGGCTGCCTGGCCGATATGATGCGGAAGGGCCTGATCACCAGGCAGGAAGCGCAGGCGCATTGCGTGGACCCCAAGGAATTCAGCCGTATGCTGTAATAAAATTTGTTGCAGACCCGTTTGGTTTTGCCGGACGGGTTTTTTTATTTAATTTTGAGAATACTAGCAAAAAAGGCCATAAAAGGGGCCGGATTAACCTGAATTTTAATAAAGTATTTAAAGAATCATACGATATAAACTATGGCTTGAATTATCACTTTGGATAATCAGTAATCATAGCAGATGTAAGATTAAAAAAGGAGGATGAAAATGTTTTATAAGGCAATGTTAAAAAAGAAAAAGAACAAAAAGGCGTTTACGCTGATTGAGCTGATTGTTGTGATTGCCATCATCGGCGTGCTGGTTGCAATACTGGTACCTGTGATGAGCAGCTTTGTGGGCAGCGCAACAGGTGCAACGGCAAAAGCAAACGCCAGAACGATTTACGGTATAGCGCAGGCGCAGGCACAGTTTATTTTAGCATCGGGTGGAAGCGTGTCCGCAGGCACCTATTCGCAAGGCCAGTCAACCGAGCCTTTGATAAGCTCTGTAAGATCTATGGTAACAGGGTCTGCCGCCGTTGGTGATTATAAGATTGTTGTAGGGGCTAATAGCGTTGTGAATTCCGTTACATATTTCCCAACTGCTGGGTCAACTTCATCACCTGCTATCTATCCGTGATAAAAGATTAAAAAATTAAGAAAATAAAAAATCCCCGAAAAGGGGATTTTTTGTTGCCAGTTATTTAAGAGCTTTAGGATTCGTATGTTATTCCGCCAGGTTCTGCTGCCTTTTGTTTTGCCTGCGCATATTGATGAATTCGTCGAACACCACCACCAGGCTGCCCACGGCAAGCACGATATAGTAAGTTAAGATGCGCCAGATGAGCATGGCCATGAACATCAGGTTCTGCGGAAAGAACACGCTGAATATGGCGAAAAACGATCCCTCTGCCGCGCCCGCGCCGCCGGGTGTGGGGAAGTAGTGGATTGCAACGTACAGGAGCGCCTGAACGGAAATAACGCCAATGTAGGTATATGCGTTCAGATCAAATGCCCTGTAAATAAAATACGTGATCATAAACATAAAACCAATGTTAACGAACGAAATGAAGAATGCGCCCACCATGTGCATTTTATGGTCGCGAATATACTTGGATGTGCCGGTGTAATCGGCAATTGTTTTGTCAAATTCCGCTGTGGGCTTTTCCGGATGTTTTAATATTTTAATTTTGGCCAGAAACCCAATGACCCCGTGCCCTATGCTTAATACCATTTTTTCCTTAATGATGGAAAGCGTAAAGAACGATACCGCAAAAATGTTCAAGAACAACCCCACAATAGACAACCAATAAATGGCGGGGGAATTTTGCAGATAGTCGTTGCCAACCAATGCGTGCGAGATAAAATAGTACGCAATAACCGTAAGGGAGTACGCGATGAATTTAATCACCACAATGCAGGTGGATTTGCCGACAGGAATTTTTTCCCTGCTCATATATACAATCTGCATGGGCTGGGTTCCCACGGAGGAAGGCGTCAGCGCGCCGTAATACAGGCCGATGATTCCTATTTTCAGGGAGTTCCAGAAGCTCAGGCGGTTCTCGCTGATAGCGCCCGTGATAAACTGCAGAAGCCAGGCGTCCGTAAGCCAGTAGGCTACCATGCAGCCAATGGCTACCAGAAGCCACGGTGCGTTGATACGGGCTATGGCCGCGCTTAAATCTTCAAAATTGGAGTTAAACATGCCAATCAGGATAATGACCAGCACAGTAACCCCGATATATGCAAATCTGAATATAGACGTTTTTGTTGCTTTCTTCATAATACCTCTAACGTTTTTTTATCAAATTTAATACAAATTCTATACATAATATACCTATTATAGCATACTTGCAGGCTTGTTATGAGTAAATTTTGATTATCCCCCGCCTGCGTTACCTTATTTTAGGCTTTCCAAAAAGAAGTATACCTCAAAATCTGCTATTTTTCTACCCCCAAAAACCGAATGTTAAATGTTTGTAAAAATACTGCGTCATGCGAATCGCCTGCCGGTGGACAGGGGAACAGCAAAATGATAGAATAAAATATATATTTGTATCAAAAGAGAGGCACCATGGAGTTTTCTTTTTATGTTCCCACACGTATTGTTATGGGTAAGGATTGCATACGCAAAAACGCCGCTTTGCTGGCCGGAACCGGAAAAAAAACGCTTATTGTCACAACGCCTTCCAGCGCGAAGAACGGTTCGCTGGAAGACCTGACGGCAGCGCTTGCAAGCGCAGGAGTCGCCTTTTGCGTGAACAATCAGACAACGCCCAACCCGGACCTGCCGCTGGTGGGCGCTCTTGGCCGTGAGGCGCGCGAAAACGGTTGCGATTTTATTGTGGGCCTGGGCGGGGGCAGCGCAATGGACGCGGCCAAAGCAGCCGCTGTGCTGGCTGCAAACGATATGCCGCCCGAAGGGGTTTACGGCGCTTTTCAAAAAAAGCCGTTGCCCGTAATCGCAGTGCCCACAACATGCGGCACGGGGAGTGAAGTAACGGCGGTTTCCGTGCTCACCCATGCGGGAAACAAAAAATCTTTTAAATCCGATTGTGTGATTCCCGGAATTGCTTTTCTGGACGCAACATATATAGAAAATTTGCCCAGGGCCATTTTATGCGACACGGCGGTGGACGCTCTTTCCCACGCGGCGGAAGGATATTTGATGGCGGACAATTGGATGAGCGAGCTGTTTGCGGAAAAAGTGTTTGCATTTTTTGGAAGTTGCAGGGGAGCGCTTCTTGCTGGAAAAAAGACACTTCCGGTACGGGAGCAACTTTTGTTTATGGCAATGGCCGCAGGTTTGGTGATCAGTATGACGGGAACGGCTGCGGTGCACGCGATGGGATATCCGCTTACCACGCAGCGGGATGTGCCGCACGGACGGGCCTGCGGTGTCCTGCTTGGCGAATACGTGGCTTTTTGCCTGCCAGCAAGGCGGGAAAAGATTGCGCGCATGCTTTCTTTGCTTGGACTCAAAGATGTTGAGGATTTTAAACAGACGCTTGCCGGGCTGCTGAATCAAATAGATACATACACGTCCCAGGAACTGGAAAAATACACAGAGATGAGTTTTGCCTCGGCCATTGGCCGGGCGAATCCTGTAAAAATGGAGAAAAGCGACGTATTTGCGCTGTATCAAAGATCGCTTTTAAAACAATAGGGAGGAGAATGTATTATGAAAACAGTCGTATGCTACGGGGATTCTAACACCTGGGGAGCTGACCCGGAATCGCGGGATGGCCGGATACCATATAGCGGGCGTTACACCGGGATTTTGCAGGATTTGCTAGGGGACGGATATTTGGTGCGCGAGGAAGGCTTAAACGCGCGCACCACGGCGTTTGACGACCCGGTTGAGCCCTATAGGAACGGAGCCGCCTATATTGAGTGCTGTATGCTGACACACAAGCCCATTGATCTTTTGGTTATTATGCTTGGTACAAACGATTTGAAGAAGCATCTGCATCAGACTGCGTTTTCTTCCTCTAAAGGGCTGGAGCTTGTTATACAGCGCGCGCAGAAGCCGGAATACGGCATTGAAGGCAAGCCGCCCAAAATACTGGTTGTATCGCCAGTACACGTAGCGCCGAATATTGAGCAGACATGGCTTGGAGAATACATTGACCTTTGTGGCAGAGAAATAGGTTTGCAGTTGGCGGATTACTATAAAAAAATGGCCGGACTGTATGGTTGCGCATTTTTAGATGCGGCGGACTTTGCGGAGGCAAGCCCAGCGGATGCGCTCCATATGGGACGGGACAGCCACAAAAGTCTGGCGCATGCTTTAGCGGAAAAAATAGAAGGGATGTTGGGTGAATAGCTGCCGGAGGGCGGCTATTCTTTTTTTGTTTTCATAAGCGCAAGATGCAGCGTTACGCCCGCGCCTACACAAGGCAGCAGTATGTACAGATAGTCTTTTTGCAGTACAAACATGGATATGAGCAACACGGCCCAAAGAAAACAAATGGACTGCATCTTCGTTTTAAAGGGTACGCCCGTTTTATTGCGGTAATGCTCCAGATATCCGGCCAGATATTTGTTTTTCATAAGCACATTGGAAAACCGGCTGCTGCTTGCGGAAAAGCAAAAGGCGGCAAGAATCAAGAACGGGGTTGTGGGCAGTATGGGCAACACGATGCCGGCTATGCCCGCCCCCAGGGAGGCGAGGCCGGCTGTTGTTAAAAGCGCTTTTTTTATGCTCATTTTTTTATCCTTTTAAGTATAGTTTATCTGCTTGGGACCGGGAGAGCAAGTAAAAAGACAGATAACATGATATTTTATGCCCGGGACGTTTTCTTGAGCACATTATTCGGCAGAAATGTAGCGCAAAGGGTGGCGGCCCGTGACAGGGCTTTTGGGGCCCCAGGAGTAAACGGCCTGCACACCGTCCGCATATAAAAGGGCCGCATTTATTTTATTCCCTTTGGGCAGCGTGCTCCTTATTTTGTTTAAAGCCGCTTTATAATGCATGTCCGGTATTTTTAAGAAATCCGGTATCTTGATACCGCATGCAATCAGGTCGCGCACAAGAGCGTTCCGCAGCCGGGCAGGGTCTATGGAAGGATGCTCCGCAAAATGCTCGTACGCAAGGCGGCAGAGGCTGGCCAAAGAAAGCGGCAGGGGTGCTTTTTGAAACTCCTTTCCGAATGCGGCAAACAAAACAAAGGGACGAAGCCCGGTTGCGTTGAATATGTATTGCAGCGTGAGCAGGAAGCGGCCGCTGTTGTATAGTTTTTGCAGTGCAACTTCTGCGCAGGCAATGGTTTGCAGGTCTTCCGCGGAAAGCCAGGGGTTGCTCCATATCCCGTAGGGCGGCAGGGGGGAATACTGGTATCCAAGCTCCTGCGCGCGGCTGCGCAGAGCGGAACCGTGCAGCATCTTTAAGAACCCAAGCTGCAGCATGTGGGGAGAGAGGCTGTATGCACGGTCAAAAGAATCGGCAAAAGAGCTCAAATCCTCGTATGGGAGCCCTGCAATCAGGTCTATGTGCACGTGGATGTTCTGAGGCGCAAGCAGGCGGAGAATATTTTTTTGCAGTTTATCCAAATCTGTTTTGCGGTTCGCAGTTTCCAGTGTTTTTGCATTAAATGATTGCAAACCCGCTTCAAGCTGGATCAGCCCGGGAGGGGCGGAGGCAAGCAATGCAAGCGTCTCATCGCCAAATAAGTCGGCGGCAACCTCAAAATGGAAGCATACGCCCGGTGGTATGGATGCTCCCGCATTATCTATGACAAACCGGAACAGTGCATTCGCTCTTGCGGCGTTGCAGTTGAATGTGCGGTCCACCAGCTTGACGGTCTGCGCTCCAGAATTCGCAAGCAGCAACAATTCCTTTTTGGCGCGCTCAAGGCCAAAAAAACGTACGTTTCTGCTTATGCCGGATAGGCAGAACGCACAGGAGAAAGGGCAGCCGCGTGAGGTTTCCAGATAGGCAATTCTGCTGGCAAGCGCATGAAAATATGCATCCGAATAGGGACACGGCGGTTCGGGCAGAGGCGCGGCGGGTGGGTTGCATTGCACAATGCCGTTTTCTCCGCGGAAACAAAGACCTGGGATGTCAAAATGGTCTCCGCCGGATCGCAGGCGGTTTATAAGCAATGGGAAAGGAAATTCTCCTTCGCCGCAGATGATGTAATCGGCTTTTGGCGCGTTGCTTAAAACTTCTTTGGGATTATGCGAGACCTCGGATCCACCAAGCACCATGATGGTTTTAGGAAGTAGCTTTGTTATTTGGGGCAGCAATTTATACACCAGGGAAATGTTCCAGATGTAGCAGGAAAAAGCCAGGATATCCGGCCTTTTATCAACGATTTTTTGCAGAATTTCTTCAATAGGTTGATTTACGGTGCACTCCAGGACGTCTGTAACAATATCCTGGCTACAGTTCTGACGTACGCTTTCAGCCAGATACCACACGGCAAGGGAAGAATGGATGTATTTGGAGCTTGCGGAACACAATAGAAGCTGCATGCAAAATCGCCTTTTTATTTATAATTATATACGTATTGAATACGCAAATAAACCATTTTTTATTCTATACGAAGCCTATGCAGTTTGACTTTACGCAGCCCACATACTATAATTTACATATGTATCGGGGAAGAAATGTTACGGCTACGATTTAGATACAAAGGTCTGTGAATATTTCAGGACCGTTTAGCAAAGCAAATGCAGGTATTACATTGTGCAAATCATTAATGCAAATAGATTTATTAAGAATTTATACGAGCTAAAATGATTTCGATTAAGGATTCATAAAAGTCTGGTTGTTAGATTAGGCATTGTAAGTCAGGTGAAGATTCTTAAGCGTTAACTTTTGCTCAATATGCTCTTCCTGTGTTATAATAATAAAAAACTAAGGATGTTCTTTATGAAAATACTAGTAACAGGCGGCGCGGGTTTCATTGGAAGCCACACGTGCCTTTCACTTTTGGAACAGGGTCACGACGTGGTGGTGGTGGACAACCTTGTAAACAGCAGCATGGAATCTTTGGAACGCGTGAAGGAGCTTACCGGGCGGCCTATAGGCTTTTATTGCATTGACATATGCAAACAGGACGAACTGGCGGGCGTGTTTGCAGTGCATGGCGATATTGAGGCCGTGATACATTTTGCCGGCCTTAAGGCAGTGGGCGAATCCTGCAGCCTGCCGCTGGAATATTACCGCAACAACATTGGCGGGACTCTGAGCCTGCTGTTTGCCATGAAGGACGCGGGCGTTAAAAAAATTGTATTCAGCTCATCCGCGACCGTGTATGGTACGGGGAATCCGATGCCCTTAAAAGAGGATATGCCGACGGGCGCAACCAATCCATACGGCCGCACCAAGCTGATGATAGAAGAAATTTTGAAAGATTTGTACGCTTCCGATCATTCCTGGTTTATTGCGTTGCTGAGGTATTTTAATCCCATTGGCGCGCACCCGAGCGGCCGGATTGGCGAGGACCCGAGCGGCATTCCCAATAATCTGATGCCTTATATCACCCAGGTGGCGGCGGGCAAGCTGCCCCAGCTCAATGTGTTCGGCGACGATTACGATACGCCGGACGGCAGCGGCGTGCGGGATTACATTCATGTATGCGACTTGGCGGAAGGGCACGTGGCAATGCTGGACGGTTTCAAAAAAACCGGTGTGTATACTTACAACCTGGGCTGCGGGCACGGCGTTTCGGTACTGGAACTGGTGCATAAGTTTATACAGGTAAACAATATGGAAATTCCCTATAAAATAACAGACAGACGCCCTGGGGATGTTGCGACTTGTTATGCAGACGTTCAGAAGGCGAACAGGGAACTGTGCTGGAAGGCAAAGCGCACGGTTGAAGACATGTGCCGGGACAGCTACAACTGGCAGAAACAAAATCCCAACGGGTATGACAAATAAGGAGAGGGCATGAGCTGCAAAAGAATTGATTTTGAAACAGTTGCGCTGGATATGGCAACGGATGAACTTGTGATTATAGACCAAACAAAGCTTCCTTTTCAAACGGAACTTCTTCGCCTGACGGAGCAGAAGGATATTTGGGACGCAATTTATTTTTTAAAGGTGCGCGGAGCCCCAGCCATCGGTGTTGCGGCGGCCATCGGCATATATCTGGCAGCAAAAGCAATTAAAAAGGATACCTTTGAGGCATTTTACGAAGAGTTTAGCCGTGCGAAGGCATACCTTGCATCATCGCGGCCGACGGCGGTCAATCTTTTTTGGGCGCTTGACCGGATGGACTGCGTTGTGCTGGCCAACCAAGATAAAACGGTCCCCGAGATTGTTGAACTATTGAAACAAGAAGCGGTTGCAATACGGGAAGAAGACATAGACGTGTGCCGCAGCATAGGGGAATATGGGCTTTCGTTACTGAAACTGGGTATGGGGCTTTTGACGCACTGCAACGCAGGCCAGCTTGCGACCGTGAAATACGGCACTGCGACCGCTCCGATGTATCTGGGGCAGGAGCGGGGGTATGATTTTAAAGTCTTTTGCGACGAAACGCGGCCTTTGCTGCAGGGGGCGAGGCTTACGGCATACGAGCTTTGCGCGGCAGGAATGGACACAACGCTGATTTGCGACAATATGGCGCCCACGGTCATGCGCAAAGGGATGGTAAATGCTGTATTTGTGGGTTGTGACCGTGTGGCCATGAACGGCGACGCCGCCAATAAGATTGGCACGTCCTATGTGGCGCTGGCCGCCAAGAACTATGGAATACCGTTTTATGTGTGCGCGCCCACATCTACAATTGACGCAAATTGTCCCACCGGGAACGATATACATATAGAGGAACGCCCGGCTGAGGAAGTGACAGAGATGTGGTATACGGACCGCATGGCGCCCGAGGGAGTCAAGGTGTTCAATCCGGCGTTTGATGTGACGGACGCGCAGTTTATTACAGCGATTATTACCGAGTATGGAATTGCAAAACCTCCATTTACGGATTCGCTTGCCCAAATACTCGCAAAAAAGAAGTCTGCGGGAGCAGGGAAATAGCGCCAGGCCGGTGCACTTTATTATATGCATTGAATTCATCAAATTAAGCGGATTTTTGTTGACAGGCAAGGCAAAAATCATTATAATAATTCTTGCGTCACGAAAGACTTGCGGGCGTGGCGGAATTGGCAGACGCGCTAGACTTAGGATCTAGTGTCTCAGACGTGAAGGTTCAAGTCCTTTCGCCCGCACCAAGTCCGAAAAAAGTGCGGGAGTGGTACAGTGGTAGTACGTCGCCTTGCCAAGGCGAATGTCGCGAGTTCGAATCTCGTCTTCCGCTCCATCTACCCCAGATTGTCTCAAGGACAGTCTGGGGTTTCAAAACAAAATTACGCGGGTGTATCTCAATGGTAGAGTATCGGCCTTCCAAGCCGAACACGTGGGTTCGATTCCCATCACCCGCTCCAAATCAAACCCCAGCGGCCACTAAGGCCGGGCAATGATTGCCGTTGCAAGTGCGGGTGTAGCTCAATGGCAGAGTATCGGCTTCCCAAGCCGACTACGTGGGTTCGATTCCCATCACCCGCTCCAAAATTTTATATGCGCTATTAGCTCAGTTGGTAGAGCACCTGACTCTTAATCAGGGTGTCCGGGGTTCGAGTCCCCGATGGCGTACCAGGAAAAACCGCATGAGAATGCGGTTTTTTGTGGTGGAGATAGTCGGATTCGAACCGACGACCCCTTGACTGCCAGTCAAGTACTCATTTTGAATACCAATTCTTTACTTGATTTTTACTTGATAATAGTGATAAAAA